>NZ_FNUC01000004.1:1200000-2400000 GCF_900106035.1 Jiangella alba | reverse complement strand
AGGCGACATGGCCGGGCTCCTCCCGACGGGCGGGCGCGGACTCGATCAGCGGCAGCGCGAGCGCCGGGATGCGCTCGAGCCCGTCCAGGTCGACGGTGGAGGCCGGGCGCCGGACGGCGGACCGCGAGCCGGCCGCGTCGGCCAGCCACCCGCCCAGCGCGGCGGGGTCGAGGCGGTCCGGGTGCAGCACGTCCAGCAGTCCGGCGGCGGCCAGCCGCTCGGCCCGGACCAGCTGCTCGGCCCGTGGCCGCACGCGTGGCACCACCAGCAGCGGTGGCCCGGCCGCGATCACCTCGCAGACCGTGTTGTAGCCGCCCATCGAGACGACGGCGTCGGCGCCCTCCAGCCACGACTCGACCTCGTCGACGAACTCGAACACCCGCAGCTCCGGCCGGGTCCGCGCGATCGCCCGCAGCTCGGCCTGCCGGTGGTGCGGCATCCGCGGGCCGGTCACCAGCACGCCGACGTGCCCGACCGGCATCGGCGCCGTCGCGAACGCCCGGGCCAGCGCCCAGCCGTCGGCGCCGCCGCCGACCAGGCCGAGCACGAACGGGCCGCTGACCGGACGGGGCGGCACGTCGTGCGGGCGCCGGTGCCGCCCGCGCGCCAGGTACCCCGTCGGGACCACCATGCCGGCCAGCCGCTCCGGCAGCCCGAGGTCGGCCGTCGCATCGTGCACCCGCGGGTCGCCGTAGTACCAGATCTGGTCGTACCAGCGCTCGATCGCCTCGGACGCGTGGTCGCGCGCCCACTCGCGCCGCGCCCGGCCCGGCTCGTCGAGGACGTCGCGCAGGCCGAGCACCACCCGGCTGCGCTCGGCCAGCGTCTCGAGGATCGGCACCAGCTCGCGGCCGAAGCCCCACGGGTGGCGGTCGACGATCAGCAGGTCCGGGTCGAACGCACGCAGCGCCGCGTCGATGGTCGCGGACCGGAGCCGGACCAGCTCGCCCACCGGCACCGACAGATGCCGCGAGCGGTATCGGCCGCCCTCGTCCTTGGCCATCCCCGGCAGGCCCACGATGTCGCAGCCGGGCGGACGGGTCAGGGCGGACGCCTCCGGGGCGCCGGTGAGCACGAGCACGTCGGGCGCCGGCCGGATGCGGGCGAGTGCCCCGGCGATGGCGAGGTTGCGCCGGACATGGCCGAGGCCCTGGGCGTCGTGGGAGTACAGGGCCACGCGCGCCCGTCCGAGGCCGGACAGCGATTGCACCGTCATGGAGGGGGCACCCTTTCACCGAGGCGTCGAGATGACTGCTCGGTGACCACAGTTCAGCCCGCACGTGGCGTGCGGATGAACCGGCGATGAGCGTGCTCTCATCCGCCCGGCGGCCGGGCGGCCCGGACTCAGCCGGCGAGCTGGGCGGCGAGCCGCTCGGGGTCGGTGGCCGGGAGGTCGCACACGAAGCCGCGGCAGACGTACGCGGCCGGGGCGCCGCCGACCACCGTGCGGTCGCGCAGCAGCGGCACGGCAGACGTCGCGGGGTCGGCGGGGTCGCCCGCGACCACCACGGCGCCGGGCGACGCGGACCGCAGCGCCACCTCGTACAGCGCCGCCGTGCGCGGATCGTGCGCCGGGCCGACGACCGCGACCTCCGCCGGGCCGGCCAGCCACGCCTCCGCGACCGCCAGTCCCCAGCCGGCGAACCGGGGCGCCCGCGCCGCCAGCGCGTCGTACAGCCGCAGCGCGTCGCCGGCGGCGGAGCGGTGCCGGTCGGAGCCGGTGTACGCGGCGAACGCAAGCAGCGCGCCGGCCGCCGCCGACCAGCCGGACGGCGTCGCGTTGTCGGTGGGGTCCTGCGGACGGCGCAGCCCGGCCAGCCGGACGTCGGTCGTCTCGGCGCCGGTGTCGAAGAAGCCGCCCTCGGGGTCGGCGAACTGCGTCAGGACGACGTCGAGGAGCTGCTCGGCGAACGACAGCCAGACTGGGTCGCCGGTGACCGCGACCAGCACGAGGAACCCCTCAGCGACGTCGGCATAGTCCTCCAGCACCCCGGCGGGCGTTCCGGCGACGCCGTCGCGGGAGACGCGCAGCAGCCGGCCGTGGTCGTCCAGGTGCAGCCGGACCAGCAGGTCGGCGCAGTCGACGGCGGCGGACACCCAGGCCGGCTGGTCGAACAGCGCACCGGCCTCGGCCAGCGCCGCGATGGCCAGCCCGTTCCAGGCGGCCACGACCTTGTCGTCGCGGCCCGGCGCGGGCCGCGGCAGCCGCGCGTCGAACAGCTGGCGGCGCACCCGCGCCCACCGGCCGGCGTCGTCGGCCGACGGAGTGCGCAGCAGCCGCAGCGTCGACGCGCCGTGCTCGAACGTCCCGGCCTCGGTGACGCCGAACAGCTCGCCGGCCCACGCGCCGTCGTCGTCGCCCAGGACCTCGCGCAGCTGAGCCGGGGTCCACACGTAGAACGCGCCCTCGACCGGCGCCGCCCCCTCGACCGGCGGCGAGTCGGCGTCCAGCGAGCTGGCGAAGCCGCCCTCGGCCGTGCGCAGCTCGCGCAGCAGGAACTCCGCGGTCTCGCGCACCACCCGCGCCGCCTCGGCGGACCCCGTCACGCGCCACAGGTGCGCGTACACGCGCAGCAGCAGCGCGTTGTCGTACAGCATCTTCTCGAAGTGCGGCACGACCCACCCGGCGTCGACGCTGTAGCGGGCGAACCCGCCGCCGAGCTGGTCGTACAGGCCGCCGCCGGCCATCGACGCGCAGGTCTGCTCCACCATCGACAGCGCTTCGGCGTCGCCGGTGCGGGCGTGGTGGCGCAGCAGGAACTCCAGCACCATCGACGGCGGGAACTTGGGCGCCCCGCCGAAGCCGCCGGCGGACGGGTCGAACTCGCCGGCCAGCCGGGCGACGGCGGCGTCGAGCCGGTCGGCGCCGGGCGGGCCGTCGCCGGACCCGACCCGCGCTCCCCCGCCGAGCGCCGCGCCGATGCGGTCCGCCGACTCCGTGACGTCGCCGCGCCGCTGCGTCCACGCCTCGTCGACGGCCTGCAGCAGCTGGCTGAACGACGGCAGCCCGTGCCGCGGCTGCGGCGGGAAGTACGTGCCCGCGTAGAACGGCTTGCCGTCGGGCGTGAGGAACGCGGTCATCGGCCAGCCGCCCTGCCCCGTCAGCGCCTGCACCGACTCCATGTACACGGCGTCGACGTCGGGCCGCTCCTCGCGGTCGACCTTGATCGCGACGAAGTGCGCGTTGAGGTACGCGGCGACCCGCTCGTCCTCGAACGACTCGTGCGCCATGACGTGACACCAGTGGCAGGCGGCGTACCCGACGCTCAGCAGCACCGGGACGTCCCGGCGGCGCGCCTCCGCGAACGCGTCGTCGCCCCATTCCTGCCAGTCGACCGGGTTGTCCGCATGCTGCAGCAGGTACGGGCTGCGGGCGTCGCGCAAGCGGTTGGCCATGCCGGCCAGCCTAAGCGCCCGGGTCCCGGGCCGGTGGCGCTACGGTGATCGCCTCGTCGCTCGGGCCGGCTCACTCGGGGCGCGTCAACACGTCCAGGAACTCGTGGTTCACGAAGAGGAGCTCTCGACCGGCCTTGATGTCGCGGAGGAGCCCCGCCTCAACCAGGGCGTGCAACCAGGACGACGCGGTCTGCCGCGAGACGTCACATCGGTCGGCAACGGTGTTGATGCGGCAGTAGGGCTGCTCGAACAGGACGGCCAGGAACTGCGCGTCGCGTCCACCCGGAGTGGCGGCACGAGCTCGCTCCGCGATGTCGTCCTGAGACGTGCGGATGGCGCCGATCTTTCGCGTCGTCGACTCCGCGGAGTCGCGGACGACGTCGAGCATGTAGAGGACCCATTCGCTCCAGGCGCGATCCGCGGTCACGGCTCGCAGGAGTCGGTAGTAGTCGTTCTTGCGGGCGATGATGGCACGCGAGAGATAGAGGATCGGGTCGTGCAGCAGACCGGCCTCGATCAGCATCAGGATGTTGATGACACGGCCGGTGCGCCCGTTGCCATCGTGGAACGGGTGAATCGCCTCGAACTGGTAATGGGCCACTGCCATGCGCACCAGCGGATCGAGATCGTCCTCAGCATGGACGAAGCGCTCCCAGGCCGAAAGCTTCTCGCGAATGAGGTCGGCACCCTCGGGCGGGGCGTACACGACTTGCCGTGTGGTCGGGTTCGCGACGCGCGTGCCAGGCACCGCACGAATGGCCATCTCCCGACCCTGCAACTCAGAACAGATTCGAGCAGCCGTCACCGACGTGAGCGGCCGGCTCCTGATCGATTCGACCCCTGCGAACAGCGCGGTCCGGTAGCGCAGTGCCTCCTTGGTGGCGTGGTTTCCACCACCCGAGTCGGCGTGCTTGAACAGCTCATCGGCCGTGGTCACGATGTTCTCGATCTCGGAGCTGGCTTGCGCCTCGAGCAGCGGGACGGCGTGGATGAGGATGTTGGGGTTCGGCAGCAACCGGCCGGCCTGGGCGAGTGTCGCCAGCGCCGTTCGGGCTTCGACAGTCGCCTTGAGCACTGGCTTGGGCTCGAGGTCCAGGCCGGCAGGCGGCAGCGGCGGCAGATCGTTGAAGGGGACGTCGGGGCTCCAGGACACGTGTCAACTCCTTCGACACATCCGCGCCACGTGTTAAGAATTCTGGAAAAACTTAACACATTCTCGGGACGTGTCAGGAGCCTCGACACGTACGCATCAACGCGTCGAGGCTCCCGAGCACGAGCCACCGGTGGCGGCTCAGACGGTGCGGCGCGACCTCCACCGCAGCGCGGCGCCCACCGCGAGCCCGGCCGCGGCGACCAGCGCCACCAGGCCCAGCGGGCCACCGGCGCCGGTGTCGGGCAGCGGGTGCTCCGGGCTCGGCGACGGTGACGGCGACGGGCTGGGCGTCGGCGTGGGGGTCGGCGTCGGTGTCGGGGTGGGTGTCGGCGGCTCCTCGGCCGGCGGGTCGACGAACGTCACGGCGGCGATCTGGGTGCCGGCGTTCTCGGCCGTGATCGACACGACGTCGCTGGTGACGTCGTCGGGCAGCAGGTACCCCTCGGGCGCGGTGATCTCGACCCAGTAGTAGTCGCCGAAGTCGAGGTTCCCGACGGTGCACAGGCCGTCGTCGCCGGTGGTGCAGGTGCCGATGACGATGTCGCCGTCGGCGAGCACGAGGTCGAAGACCGCGCCGGGCAGCGACTCGCCGGTGTCCTCGGCCACCTTGTGCACGGCCAGCTCGGACAGCAGCCGCGGGTCGTGCACGACGACCCGGGTGATGTCGCCGCCGGCGTTCGACGCGTCGATGACGACCGGGCCGCTGACCGGGTCGGCGGGCAGCTCGTAGCCCTGCGGGACCGCGGTCTCGACCCAGACGTAGCTGCCGAAGTCGAGGTCGCCGACGGTGCAGGTGCCGTCGTCGCCGGTGGTGCAGGTGCCGACGACCTCGCCGTCGGCGTCGTCGGCGCGCAGCTCGAACTCCGCACCCGCCAGCGCCGTCCCGTCGAACGCGTCGACCTTCAGCACCGACAGCTCCGACAGCAGGCGCGGGTCGCGGTACTCGAACGGCGTCGGCTCCTCGCCGACGGTGGACTCGTCGACCACGATCGGGTCGCTGACGGTGTCGGCGGGCAGGTCGTAGCCCTGCGGCGCCGCCACCTCGACCCAGACGTAGGTGCCGAAGTCGAGGTCGCCGACGGTGCAGGTGCCGTCGTCGCCGGTGGTGCAGGTGCCGACGACCTCGCCGTCGGCGTCGTCGGCGCGCAGCTCGAACTCCGCACCCGCCAGCGGCGCGCCGTCGGTGTCGTCGAGCTTGAGCACCGCGAGCTCACCCGGCTTGCGCGGGTCGTAGAACGCCAGCGGGGCGATCTCGGTGCCGGCGTTCTCGGCGGTGACGTTGACGAACGCGCTGTACGGGTCGTCGGGCAGGTCGAAGCCGGGCGGCGCGACGGTCTCGAGCCAGTAGTACGCCCCGAAGCCGAGGCCGGTGACGGTGCACAGGCCGTCGTCGCCGGTGGTGCACTCGCCGACGAGGGTGTCGCCCCCGGGCGCGTCCATGACGCCGTCGGCAGGATCGTCCACGTACAGCTCGAAGGTGGCGCCGGCCAGCGGCTCGGCGCTGTCGGACCCGCCGTCCAGCTTGAGCACGGACAGGTCGGTGAGCACCTGCGGGTCCGCGAACGTCACCGTGACGGTCTCGCCGGCGTTGTCCGGGCCGATGCCGAACGGGCCCTGGTACGCCGGGTCGGGCAGCTCGTAGCCGGTCGGCGCGGCGGTCTCCTCGACCCAGTAGTCGCCGAACAGCAGGCCGTCGACGGTGACCGTGCCAGTCGCGTCGGTGACGACCTCGCCGGGCGGGTCGACGACCGCGTCGTCGCCGGGCTCGAAGACGCCGTCGCCGTCGTCGCGGCGCACCACGAACGTGGCGCCGGCCAACTCGTCGCCGGTGCTCGCGTCGGTCTTGACGATCTCGATGGACGAGCGGATCTGCCGGTCGGTCAGCGTCGACACGGGCAGCTCGCCGCCCGCGTTGTCGCGGTCGATCGTGGTCATGCCGCTGAGCCGGTCGGCGGGCAGCTCGTACCCGGGCGGCGCGGCGGTCTCGTACCAGTAGTAGCTGCCCCAGGCGAGGTCGCCGATGGTGCAGGTGCCGTCGTCGCCGGTGGTGCAGTCGCCGATCAGGGTGTCGCCGTCGGGCGCCTCCATGACGCCGTCGCCGTCGTCGAGGTACAGCTCGAAGGTGGCGCCGGCCAGCGGCTCCTGGGTGTCGGCGTCGAGCTTCAGGACGGTCAGCTCGGACGGCAGCCGCGGGTCCTCGAACGCGGCCTCGATGACGAGGTCGGGGTTCTCGGAGTCGATGACGAGGCCGTCGCGGACGGGGTCGGCGGGCAGGTCGTAGCCGGTCGGCGGCGCCGTCTCGGTGACGGTGTACGTGCCGGTCAGCAGGCCCTCGACCAGAATCGCGCCGTCGGCGGGGTCGGCGTCGTTCTCGCCGTTGTCGACGACGGTGATCGACACGCCCTCGGCGGCGCCGCCGGTGCCCTCGACGGTGAACGTCGCGCAGCAGACCGGGTCGCCGGACTCGGCGTCGAGCTTGCTCCACGCGAGCGAGCCGAGGCCGTTGACGAACGTGACCGTGGCGGCGCCGAACTCCTCCAGCGTGACGTCCTGGGGCTCGCCGTCCTGGAGGTAGCCGGGCGGCGGCGTGGCCTCGGTGATCGTGTAGTCGCCGGGCAATGCCGGGTCGATGACGATGACGCCGTCGGCCGGGTCGGCGTCGTTCGCGTCGTTGTCGGTGATGGTCAGGCTGTCCGGGTCGTCCGCCCCGGGGATCGGGTTCGGCTCGACGGTGAACGTCGCGCCGCCGAGAGGCTGGCCGTCCGGGTCGTGCTTGAGGATGGTCAGCGGGCCGCACGGGGCCGCCGTGTCGACGGTGCCGGTGAGGTAGTCCTTCAGCTCCGAGTTCATGCTGGCGCCGGGCGAGCTGCGGATCCACAGCGAGGAGAAGCCGGCGAAGTCGCAGTCGTCGGACGGGCCGAGCAGGGCGGTGAGGTCGAACGCGAGCTCGACGAACTGCTCCGCACCCAGCGGCGACACGGCACTCGGCGTGGTGATGGTGGAGTCGTTGACGGCCAGCGAGATGTCGTCGACGTCGCCGGCGGACACCCACGCGGTGCCGTCCCAGCGGTCGATCGCCTCCAGCGCCAGCGGCTGGCTGCCCTGGTTGAACAGCCGCAGCCGCAGGTCGTCGACGCTGCGGTCGGGCACCGGGGTGTCGTTGCCGTTGACGGTGTTGGGCAGCTGGTTCAGCTCGACGTACCAGCGAACGGTGCCGTTGTCGGTGCCGCGCTCCCACCCCACGTACAGGAACTGGTCGCCGTTCACGACGCGGTCGAAGAGGTAGGCGTCGCCGATGTCGCCCTTGCCGGGCGCGGCCGCGGACCCGTCGTCGTTCCAGGAGGCGGGGTCGTTCTCCGCGCTGCCCTGGTCGAAGACGGTCTCGTCGGTGCCGCCCAAGGGGTCGGGGACGACGTCGACCTGGGCGGGGAAGATCTCCGCGCTGCCCCAGTCGATCGGGTCGCCGTCAGGGCCGGTGGCCGTCGTCGTGTTGTCGAAGCCCTCGTAGAAGTTGCCGTCGATCTCGAAGCCGCCGACCAGCTCGTTGCCGTTCTGGTTCGCGGCCGCGCCGCCGCCGGTGACCGTCACCGAACCGGCGACCAGAAGGACCCCCACCACAACCCGGAAGAACGGGCGTCGCATACCGGACATCATTTGTCCGCCCCCATGTGAAAAGAATGCCCGGCGCCGAATGGCCGGGGACAACGTAGAAAGGTCAAACGCCCTTCGGCGCCGGCCGAGCCACGAGAATTCGTGACTCCGGCACCGAAGGGCGAGTGCCCCCCGGCCTTGGAGAGATTTCTCCGCGCTATGGAAGTCGACCCGCCGAGACCGCTCGTGGACTCGGCTAACGCAGCAGAGCATGCACCCGCTACCGGATGGCTGTCAACGCAAACACGCAGATTGCCATGCAGCACGCTGGCGTGACGGCGGACGTGACGGGAATTCACGCCGCCGCCACGCGAAGCGGGCGCGGACCGAATGGCATTCAGCCGATGCGCGAGAGCGTTCCCGGACCGAATACCGGGCCCGTGACATAGAGCCGGCCATGCGATCCGGCCGCGACGCCACCGGGCAGGATCAGCTGATCGGCCGCCAGCTCGGTGCGCTCACCGCCAGGCCGCACCCGGAACAGCCCGCCGACCGGCGGGTCGGCCAGGCCCAGCTCGAAGCGCAGCCAGCTCTCCTTGACCAGCTCCACGGCGTACACGCTGCCGTGGCGGCCGGCTCCGAGGTCGACGATCGAGGTCAGGCCGTCGGCGAAGCGCCGGCAGTCGCCCTTGTTCGGCCGCTCCGGGTCGCAGACGGCGTTGCGGCTGCCCGGCTTGATCCGCCAGATCTGCGACGTGCCCGGCGTCGCCGGGAAGCCGCGCAGCTCACCGACGTACCAGTAGCCGTCCGAGCCGACCGTCACCGACGTCGCCACGGCCTCCGCCGTGATCGGCGTGCCGGCCGGCGGCGTCGGCTCGTCGTCGATCTCCGGCGGCAGGCCCTCGGGCACCTCGACGGTGCGCGGCTTCAGCCGTGCGACCGTGACGATGCGCCCGTCCGGGTACACCCGGAGCAGGTCGTTGCCGGCGGCGTCGGCGACCAGCACGCTGCCGTCCTTCAACGCGGCCACGCCGAACGGGTTCGACTCGGTGGGCTCGCCCTCCTGGTTGTACGGGTCGGGGTCGCCCTGCTGGTAGGCGGCGATGTCGGCGATCGGCTTCGCGGGCTTGCCGTGACGCAGCACGTACAGCGTCGCCGCGCCGGTGCCCGGGTCGCCACCGCCGGTCAGGGCGTACACCGTGCCGGGCCGGCCGGCCGCCACCGCCGGGGCGAACCCGCCCGGCACCGAGCCGATGACCCGCACCTTCGGGTGCCGGCCCCGATCGGTGACGAGGCTGACCGTCCCGTCGGACGCGCCGACGACGATGCGGCCGGCCCGGTCGACGTCCACGCCCCGCGGGCCGTCGAAGCTCGCGATCGGCGTCGGCGTCGACGACCCCTTCGCGGCGGCGGACGGAGCGACCGCGACCGCCGAGACGGCCATCACCCCCGTGGCCAGGACTGCTGCTGCTGCACGTGCACGCGGCGAACGCACCATGAGAACCCCCCAGTTCCCCCGTCGCCCGCGTCCCCCTGTGAGGCCAAGGCCTCTGACGCGGGCCCACTCAGGCAATAAACCGTGCGGCCGCGGGACGGTCAAGGGGTGCTGGCAGGTGGAATCAGCGGCCGGGCTCGAACGCCTCCGCCATCGCCTGCTGGTCCAGCGCCTTGTCGTTGAGCTCGTTGAGGCTGTACCAGTTGCCGAAGTCGTCGCGGAACACCGCCTCGACGCCGTACGGGCGGTCGGCCGGTTCCTGGATGAACTCGACGCCGCGGGCCTTGTACTGCTCGTACGTGGCGCGGCAGTCGTCGGTGTTCCAGGCGCCGGAGCTGAGCGCACCCTTCGCCATCAGCTCGCGCAGCGCCGCCGCGGTCTGCTCGTCGTGCATCGGCGGCCCCGGGACGGTGAGGTTCAGCTGGAACTCCGGGCTGGCCGGCGGGCCCACCGTCAGCCAGCGAAAGCCGTTCTCCATCATGACGTCGGTGCGCAGCTCGAAGCCGAGCTTGCCGACGAAGAAGTCGAGCGCCTGGTCGTAGTCGCTCACGTATGCGGTCGCGACGCCCAGCTTGGTGATCATGGTCGGTTCCTTCCTTTCGTCGATGCTTCGACGTTAGAAGGCGGGGGCGGTCTCTGGCTTCTCCGCCATTGCTGTGTTCAGTGCCTTCTTCGGCAGCGGCCGGCCCCACATGAGCACGTAGCAGCCGGGGATGAGCCGCGGCCCGGACGCGAGCGCGTCGCGCTGGAACTGCGACGGCGACACGCCGACCAGCTCGGAGAACAGCCGGCTGAACGAGCCGAGGCTGGTGAAGCCGACCAGGTGGCAGACCTCGGTGACGTTGAGGTCGGCGACGCGCAGCAGCTCCTGCGCCCGCTCGACCCGGCGGCGCTGCAGGTACCGTCCCGGCGTCTCGCCGTAGGCCGCCTTGAACGCGCGGACCAGGTGGTAGCGCGAGTAGCCCGCGGCCGCCGCGATGCCGGCGAGGTCGAGCGGCTCGGCGTAGTGCCGGTCGACGAAGTCGCGGGCGCGGCGCACCGCGACCAGCGTCTCGACGGCGGCCGACCCGGGCTGCACCGACGGCCGCCGCGTGGCGCGCGGCCGGTCCGGACCGGTCATCGCTCCGGCGGCTCGCGGTGACCGCGCATGCGCTCGGCGTCGTCGACGCCCTCGGGGTCGAAGTCGACCTTGCGGATCTGCCTGCGCAGGCTCCGGTACAGCAGGAACAGCGCGACGATCAGGAAGATCAGGACCAGGAGGCCGTACAGGCCTGGGCCGATCCCGGAGTCTTCCGCCTCCGACTCCGCCGCGGTGAACGCCACCGCCTGCAGGATGCCCATCAGAACCCAGCTTCTCCTCGTGTCATCCCCCGCCGGTCCATTGTGTCACCGCTGGCCGGCGTCGTGCTCACCGCAGCCCCGCGAAGAGGTCGTCCTCGGGCGCCGACGTGGGCACGTGCGACCTGACCAGCTCGTAGTCCTCGGTCGGCCAGATCTCCTGGGACAGCTCGAGCGGGATGGCGAACCAGTGGCCGTCGGGGTCGATCTGGGTGGCGTGCGCCAGCAGCGCGCGGTCGCGCACGGGGAAGTACTCGGCGCACTCGACCCGGGTGGTGACGCGGTCGTCCCAGTTCTCCTCGCCGTCCCACTTCTCCAGCCACTCGGCGTACGGCGACTCGAAGCCGCGCTGCAGCATGGCGTCGTGCAGCTCCTGCATGCGCATGCGGCTGAAGGAGTGGTGGTAGTACAGCTTCAGCGGCTGCCACGGCTCGCCGCTGCCCACGTAGCGGGTGGGATCGGCGGCCGCCTCGAACGCCGCCACGGTGATCTTGTGACACATGATGTGGTCGGGGTGCGGGTAGCCGCCGTTCTCGTCGTAGGTGGTGATGACGTGCGGACGGAACCGGCGGATGGCCTCGACCAGCGGCTCGGCCGCCTTCTCGACCGGCATGAGGCCGAAGCAGCCCTCGGGCAGCGGCGGCAGCGGGTCGCCCTCGGGCAGCCCGGAGTCGACGAAGCCGAGCCACTCCTGCCGGATGCCGAGGATCTCGCGGGCGGCGTCCATCTCGCGCCGGCGGATCTCGGAGATGTTGGCCAGCACCTCGGGCCGGTCCATCTTCGGGTTGAGGATGGAACCGCGCTCGCCGCCGGTGCACGTGACGACGAGGACGTCGACGCCCTCGGCGACGTAGCGGGCCGTCGAGGCCGCGCCCTTGCTGGACTCGTCGTCGGGATGTGCGTGGACGTGCATCAGCCGCAGCTGCTCGGACACCGGAAACCCCATCGGTCGAAACGGAAACCTGTATGCGTGACGGCGCCCACCGGCGGGTTCGCTCCCGCCGCCCGGAGCGGCGCCGTCCATAGGTGGGGCGGGCGTGCCCTCGACCGCCGCCTCCGGGATAATGGTGCCGCACGCCACTGACAACAACGCCCGCAGCCCCTGGGGACATCCCGATGAGCGACCACGACACCGCCGACCGCGACCTCCTGGCGCAGCGGTACGGACGAGTGCCGGCCGGCGCCCCCGGGGCCCGCAACGGCCGCGGCGTCCTCGCCGGGGTCATCACCGGCGTACTCCTGGTCACGGCCGTCGTCGGCTGGATGATCGTCCGTTCGGCCAGCGGTCCCGACGTCGACGCCGAACTGCTGTCCTGGGACGAGCCGCGCGACGGCGTGCTGACCGCCCGGGTCGAGATCCGCCGCGACGCCGATCTCGCACTGAACTGCGAGCTGATCGCCGTCGACCTGCGGCGCATCATCGTCGGGCAGCTGGACCTCGCGGTTCCGGCCGGACCCGACGAGCACCTGGTGGTGTCCGCCGACATCCCGCTCGAAGGCGACGGCATCGTCCCCGAACTGCGCGGCTGCGAGCCCGCGTCGGAATAACGGCGGCGACCGATAGCGCTGACCTGCGACAATCGTCTGCTTGCCACATTGCTTGTATTCTTGTTCTTTCCCCGTCAGCACTTCGACCGGGCGAACCGCCCGGCGGCGAAGCACACCCACACGGCGTGCGACGCGACCGATAGACACCCGAGGAGCAGTTGCCGTGACCGCTACCAGCGACAACGTTGCTTGGCTCACCCAGGATGCCTACGACCGCCTCAAGCAGGAGCTCGAGCACCTGATGGGCCCGGCCCGGCTCGAGATCGCGCGGCAGATCGAAGAGGCCCGCGCCGAGGGTGACCTGTCCGAGAACGGCGGGTACCACGCGGCCAAGGACGAGCAGGGCAAGCAGGAGGCCCGCATCCACCAGCTGCAGCAGCTGCTCCAGCGCGCCCAGGTCGGCGACCCGCCCGACGACGGCGTCGTCGAGCCCGGCATGATCATCGAGATCAAGTTCGACGGCGACGACGACGTCGAGCGCTTCCTGCTCGGCTCGCGCGAGCTGGCCTCGCTCGACGACTCCGTCGACATCGACGTCTACTCGCTGAAGTCGCCGCTCGGCGCCGCCATCAGCGGCAAGAAGGTCGGCGAGCAGGCCTCCTACCAGGCGCCCAACGGCGCCACCATCACCGTCGAGGTGGTCAGCGCCAAGCCGTACGGCGCCTGAGCGCACGCACCGACGCCGCCCGCCCGGTCATCGCGACCGGGCGGGCGGCGTCGCGTTCGGCGGCCGTTACTTGCTGGCCGTCTTCTTGTACTTGCGCACCGCCAGCGGCGCGAACACCGCGACGATCAAGAGGCACCACAGCAGCGCGGCGGCCACCGAGTGCTGCATGGGCCAGGCATCTGACTGGACCAGGCTCTGATTGCCGAACAGCTCGCGCGCGCCGGACGCGATGGCACTGACCGGGTTCCACTCGGCGATCGCCTGGACAACGGCCGGCATGGTCGACGGGTCGACGAAGACGTTGGACATGAAGACGACCGGGAACAGCCAGATCAGCCCGGCGGACGCCGCGACCTGGGGGCTGCCGACCGACAGGCCGATGTACGCGCCGACCCACAGCATGGCGAACGCGAACAGCATGAGCAGCCCAACGGCCGCCAGGAACTGGCCGAATCCGTTGTGGAACGTCCAGCCCACGATGAAGCCGCAGACGATCATGATGACCAGCACGATGAACTGGTTGACCAGGTCGGCGATCACCCGTCCCGCGATGACCGCGGACCGCGCCATCGGCAACGACCGGAACCGGTCGATCAGGCCCTTCTGCATGTCGTCGGCGAGGCCGACGCTGGCCGGCGCACAGGCGAACGCCATGGTCTGCACGAAGATGCCGGCCATGAGGAAGTCGACGTAGTCGACGCCGGGCACGTTGATGGCGCCGCCGAACACGTACGCGAACAGCAGCACGAACATGATCGGCTGGATGAACATGTAGATCTGGTTGTCCGGGACCCGCCAGCCGGCCCGGATGTTGCGCCACGTGATGGTCATGGCGTCGGCGAACGCCTGGTTGAAGCCGACGCGGTTGGGCGCGATGGTGGTCGGTGCGACCTCGGTGGTCACGATGCCCTCCCCTGGGCTGTCTCGGCCTGCGTCTCTTCTTCGGCGTGCCGGCCGGTGAGCTTGACGAACACGTCGTCGAGCGTGGGCCGGCGCAGCGCGATGTCGTCGATGGCCACCCCGGCCTCGTCGAGGTCGCGGATGACCTGGATCAGGCCCTTCGAGCCGGTGTGCGTGGGCACGGTCAGCTTGCGGGTGTGGTCGTCGCGGACGCACTGGCCGCCGCTGCCGACGTTGAGCACCTGCTCGGCCTTCCCCAGCGCGTCGGGCTCGTGCACGATGACCTCGATGCGCTCGCCGCCGATCTGCGCCTTGAGCTGGTCGGCGGTGCCCTGGGCGATGATGACGCCGTGGTCGATGACCACGATGTCGTCGGCGAGCGCGTCGGCCTCTTCGAGGTACTGGGTGGTCAGCAGGATGGTGGCGCCCTCGGCCACCCGCTCGCGGATGACGTCCCAGAGGTCGAGCCGGCTGCTGGGGTCGAGTCCGGTGGTGGGCTCGTCGAGGAACAGCACCTGCGGGTGGACGATGAGGCTGCCGGCGAGGTCGAGCCGGCGCCGCATGCCGCCGGAGTAGGTCTTCAGCGTGCGGTCGGCGGCGTCGGCGAGGTTGAACTGCTCGAGCAGCTCGGCCGCGCGCTTGGACGCCTCTTTGCTGGACAGCTGGTAGAGGCGGCCGAACAGCCAGAGGTTCTCGCGGCCGGTGAGGTTCTCGTCGACCGCGGCGTTCTGGCCGGAGAGGCCGATCTTCGAGCGCACCGCCTGTGGTTCCTGGACGACGTCGTGACCGGCGACGACGGCCCGCCCGGCGTCGGGCGCGAGCAGGGTGGTGAGCATGCGAACCGTGGTGGTCTTGCCGGCGCCGTTCGGCCCGAGCAGACCGACCACGGTGCCCTCGGGCACGACGAGGTCGACGCCCCCGACGGCCTTCACGGCCTTCTCCCCGGAGCCGAAGGTCTTGACCAGACCCTCGGCGGTGATGGCGTTCACGGTGGTGTCCTCTCGTGGTAGGTGGAGGCATCGTGGCAGGTGCCCCCGACAAGGTCGGCGCGCGTCGATGCGCCCGTCCCCGCCGGCTACCAGTGCCAGTGATTACTTATATAAGCGAAGTCTTCTACTATCAACCTCAGCCGAGCAGCGTGGTCGCCTCGTCGAGGTCCAGCTCACCGGCGGCCAGCCGGCGCAGGATCTCCTCGCGGTCGACGGCGCTGGCCGCGGCAGGGGCGGTCTCGGCCGGCGCCTCGAGGCCGAGCCGCTCGAGCAACTCGGCGAAACGCTGCCGGGCGGTCGGGTAGCTCACCCCCAGCTCGCGCGCGAGCTCCCTCATGTTGCCCCGGGACACCAGGAAGGTGCCAAGGATTTTCTGGTCCTGTGCGGTGAGCGAGCAGTAGGGGCAGGAGGCGAACCGGCCGGACAGCTCGGTGCCACAGGACTCGCAGCCGAGCCGGGTGACGTGCAGCTTCACGCCACAGACCGGGCAGTCGGACGGCGGCTGGTGCAGGTGCTGCGGGAAGCCGCCGATCATCGGAAGGACCCCTCGGGCAGGCGGACGGTGATGTCGCCCATGACCACCTCGGCCTGGATCTGCGCGGCACCGGTGCCGAGCACGATGTCGCGGTCGCGGTCGCGCCCGGTGCGCTCGGGCACCGTGCGGAACCGGCCGAGCTGGACGTCGGAACGGATGCGGACGTCGGAGCCGTCGAGCAGCGTCAGCTGCAGCGAGCCGGACTCGCAGCGCATGCGCGAGTGGCCCGCCACCTGCTGCGTCTCGACCTGCGCCGACCCGGCCTGGACCAGGAGGTCGACCGGCGCCGCCAGGCCGCGCACGCGCAGCGAGCCGGCCGTGACGCGGACGTGGTCGAGCGCCGGCACGTGGTCGACCTGGAGCGACCCGGCGATGACCTCGGCGCCCACCGACAGTTCGGGGTTGACGCGGACGTGGAGGTCGAGCAGCTGGCCGGGGTTCTGGAAGCGGCTGGCGATGTCGCGCCACCGGCCGCCGGCCAGCAGCACGAACGCGCCGTCGCCGGGCATGAGGTCGGACTCGCCGGTGACGTGCAGTGTGGCGCCGTCGCGCCGCACCGTGTGCTGGCCGTTGACGGCCACCGTGGCGACGCTGGGGTCGCCGACGATGACCACCCGCCGCGAGGTGGCCCGCACCTGCACCCGGGTGATGCTCTGCGCGGTGACCGAGCCGCCCGAGGGTCCGGACCGCCCAGCGGTTCCGGTGCCGGACGCGGCCCCCGCGGCCGTTCCGGCGGGCGTCCCAGCGGTCCCGGTGGTCGTGTCGACGGGGTCGGCCGTCGCCGCGCCGGCGGGCTCGGCGGCCTCGGCGCCGGTGGGCGCGGCCGCCTTCTCGTCCTCGATCTGGTCGAGCAGGACGGCCGCCCGGGTGGGGTCGAGCCGCCCGTCGGCCACCTGCTCGAGGATTTCACGCACGCTGAGGGTGTTCATGCCACCATGGTGGGACCTGGACTATCAAAACGTCAAGTGCGCCTTCCAGATTGGTAAGTCAGTCGCTCGAAATGGCAATCTGGTAGCCCGACTCGCGTAGTTTGCCCAGCACCCGCTCGCAGTGCTCCGGGCCACGGGTCTCCAGCTGCAGCGCGATCTCGACCTCGTCGATGGACAGCGTCGACGCGGTGCGCTCGTGCACGACGTCGAGCACGTTGGCGTCGACGGCCGCGAGGTCGGCCAGCAGCCGCGCCAGCCCGCCGGGAGCGTCGGGCACCCGGACCCGCAGCGCGAGGTACCGCCCGGCGGCGGCCATGCCGTGCCTGATGACCCGCAGCAGCAGCAGCGGATCGATGTTGCCGCCGGACAGGACGGCGACCACCGGCGGCTCGTAGGCGCCGGGGTCGTCGAGCAGCGCGGCGACGGCGGCCGCACCGGCCGGCTCGACCACCAGCTTGGCCCGCTCCAGCAGCAGCACCAGCGCCCGCGACAGCGACTCCTCGGAGACGGTGACGACGGAGTCGACGTACTCCTGGATCATCGCGAACGGGACGTCGCCGGGACAGCCGACGGCGATGCCGTCGGCCATCGTCGTCATGCGCTCCAGCGCGACCGGCTTCCCCTCGGCCAGCGACGTCGGGTACGCCGCGGCGCCTTCGGCCTGCACGCCGACCACCCGCACGCCGGGCTTGAGGTGGTGCACGGCCAGCGAGATGCCCGCCGTCAGGCCGCCGCCGCCGGTGCCGACGACGATGGTGCGGACGTCCGGGCACTGCTCCAGGATCTCCATGCCGACGGTGGCCTGACCGGCGACGATGTCGGCGTGGTCGAACGGGTGGATGAGCACGGCACCGGTCTCGGCGGCGAACGCGCGCGCCGCGAGCAGGGCGTCGTCGATGCTGGCGCCGGCGAAGCGGACGTCGGCGCCGTAGGCCCGGGTGGCCTTCTCCTTGACGATGGCGGCGCCCTCGGGCATGAACACCGTCGCCTTCGTGTGCAGCATGCTGGCCGCGAGCGCGACACCCTGGGCGTGGTTGCCGGCGCTGGCCGCCACCACGCCGCGGGCGCGCTCCTGCTCGGACAGCCGGGCGATGCGCACGTAAGCGCCGCGGATCTTGAACGATCCGGCGCGCTGCAGGTTCTCGCACTTCAGATGGACCCGGCCGCCGACCCGTCCGGCCAGCCAGCGGGAGTCCTCGAGCGGAGTGGGCCGCACGACGTCGCGCAGGAGCTCGCGCGCGGCTTCGACGTCCGCCATGGAGACAGTACTCATGACGACGATCCTGTCACCCGGCTGCCTATGATCGCTTCTCGACCTGCACGCGCCTCTAGCCGTGCTCGGATACAAGATATAGAGTGAGACCGTGAAACTAGCCTGGTTGTGCAGTCATGAGTCCTACCAGCCCGAGGTCCTGCTGGAGCACGCCGTCCTCGCCGAACAGGTGGGATTCGACGTCGTCACCGGGGCCGACCACTTCCACCCCTGGGTCGACGACGTCTCGGCCGCGAGCTACGTCTGGTCCTGGTTCGGCGCCGTCGCGCAGGCCACGTCCAGGGTCGAGCTGGCCACCAGCGTCACCGCCCCGCTGTTCCGCTACCACCCGGCGCTGATCGCGCAGGCCGCCGCCACCGTCGACCGGCTCTCCAACGGCCGGTTCATCCTGGGCGTCGGCACCGGCGAGGCCATCAACGAGGCGCCGCTGGGGTACGCCTTCCCCGGCTACAAGGAGCGCATCGCCCGCATGCGCGAGGCGCTGACCATCATGCACGGCCTGCTGGCCGGCGAGAAGCTCGACATCGACGGCGAGTTCTACCAGGCCCGGACGGCGAAGCTGTACAGCCCGCCCGTCGGGCGCGCGCCGGTCTGGATGGCGGCCGGCGGCCCGAAGTCCGCGACGTTCGCCGGCGAGACCTGCGAGGGCCTCATCACCAGCGTCAAGGACCCCGCCGAGACCGTCGCCAACATCATCACGCCGTACCGCGAGGCCGCTGCCGCCCGTGGGGCCGACACCACCGTGATGGCCACCCGCTGGGTCGTCCTCGCCGGCAGCGACGACGAGGCGTGGGAGGCGCTGGTCTCGATGCGTGGCCTGCGGGCGCCCGGCCGGCTCGAGGTGGCCGATCCCATGGTGCTGCGCGAGCGCGCCGACGCCATGGACCGTCAGGAGATCCTCAGCAAGTACACCATCGTCCGCGACCTCGAGCAGCTCACCGAGGCGTACCGGCCGCTCGTCCACGACGTCGGCGCCGACTACGTGGCCATCCAGGTGGCCAGCGCCGACCCGGCCGACACCATCCGGCGCATCGGCGCCGAGGTGCTGCCGGCGCTGCGCGAGGCCGCCGCGTCCTGATCCGCGTCCAGCCGACGGCCGGTGACCCTGCGGGGTCGCCGGCCGTTCGCGTGCGTGCGGGTCAGGGGGCGGGCGGCGGCACCGGGGGCGGCGGGGCGGGCGGTGCGGCCGGGCCGTCCGCGTTCGGCGGCGGGTCGCTGGGCGCGAACGGCGACGGCGGCGGGTTCGGGCCGGGCTGCGGCTGGCCGTACGGCGGCGCCGGCTGACCGTACGGCGGCCCGGCCGGCGGCGGGCCGTAGGCGGGCTGGCCGTACGGCTGCTGACCGTAGCCGGGCTGGCCGTAGGGCTGCTGGCCGTACTGCGCCCCGGGCGGGGCGGCCGGCCACGAGGCGTACGGCTGCTGGTGGCCGATCGACGTCATGCGGGTCGCGAGCGCCGCCTCCTGCCGCGTCGTCAGCGTCCGCACCATGACGACGGCCAGCACGGCCGCCGCGATGTAGCCGACGTTCGCCGCCAGCGAGAGGGTGTCGGCGGTGCGCAGCCGGTCGAGGTAGTCGGAGGACAGCTCGTCGGGGATGCTGGCCTGGGCGCCGCGGTCCAGCGCGGCCGCCAGACCCCAGCACACCGCCCACACGGGGACGATCGCCGGCCCGCGCCGCTCGGCGGAGGTCGTGCTGTGGCGGGCGTTGCCGAACAGGTTGATCGCCGGGATGACGAAGTTCGCCAGCGGGATGAACCAGCCGCCGATGGCCCAGCCGGGGCTGGCGACGCCGCCGTCCTGGGAGCCGAGGAGGCGAGCGTTCTTCGCGTGCCGGTACTGCCACACGATGAACACCGGGGCGATGGCGAGCATCAGCAGCACCCACAGGATCTCGCCGACGGCCACGAAGCCGTCGGCGTCCTCGGCCGCGGCACGGTCGATGCTGCCGGACTCGAGGACCTCGTCGACGTAACCGATGCGGCCGGCGTACGCGGCGATGGACAGCACGCTGACCACCGCGATGATCGCCAGCAGCACGGTCAGCGCGGTGCGCTGGCCACCCAGCCGGGACGGCTCGCCGGCCGCCGGCTGGGGCGCCCATTGGGGGTTGCCCCAGCGCTGGCCCGGGTCGTCTTGAAAGCTCATGAATCCCCTCGGTTTCGCGCGGCGTCGGCACACCCTAGCGGTCGCCGCATCGGAGGGGGAAGTGTCAGCCCAGCGCCTGGCCGAGGTCGGCGAGGAGGTCCTCGACGGTCTCGATGCCGACGGAGAGCCGGACGAGGTCGCCGGGCACCTCGAGCGCGCTGCCGGCGGCGCTGGCGTGCGTCATGCGGCCGGGGTGCTCGACCAGCGACTCGATGCCGCCCAGCGACTCGCCCAGGGTGAACAGCCGGGTGCTGTTGCAGACGTCGACGGCGGCCTGCTCGCCGTCGGCCATGCGGAACGACACCATGCCGCCGAACCGGCTCATCTGCTTGACGGCGACGTCGTGGCCGGGGTGCCCGGGCAGCCCCGGGTACAGCACCTGTGAGACCCGCGGGTGCCGTTCGAGCAGCTGGACGACGCGCTCGGCGTTGTCGCAGTGGCGGTCCATGCGGACGGCGAGCGTCTTCAGCCCGCGCAGCACCAGCCACGCGTCGAACGGGCCGGCGACGGCGCCCATGGCGTTCTGGTGATAGGCCAGCTCGTCGCCGAGCGCGGTGTCGGAGACCACCAGCACGCCGCCGACGACGTCGGAGTGGCCGCCGCAGTACTTGGTGGTCGAGTGCACGACGATGTCGGCGCCGAGCGCCAGCGGCTGCTGCAGGTACGGCGTCGCGAAGGTGTTGTCGACGACCAGCAGCACGCCGGCGTCGCGGGCGACGGCGGCGAGAGCGGTGATGTCGGCGACGCTGAGCAGCGGGTTGGTCGGCGTCTCGACCCAGATCAGCTTCGTCTCGGGACGGACCGCCGCCCGGACCGCCGCGACGTCGGTGACCGGCGCCGCCGTCCAGCTGACGCCCCACCGCTCGGCGACCTTGCTGACCAGCCGGAACGTGCCGCCGTAGGCGTCGTCGGGGATGACGACGTGGTCGCCTGGCTTCAGGACGGTGCGCAGCAGGGTGTCCTCGGCGGCCATGCCGCTGGCGAACGCGAGACCACGGACGCCGCCCTCGAGCGCGGCGATGCACTCTTCGAGCGCGGTGCGCGTGGGGTTGGCGGTGCGGCTGTACTCGTACCCCTCGCGCAGCCCGCCGACGCCGTCCTGGGCGTAGGTGCTGGTGGCGTAGATGGGGGTGATGACCGCACCGGTGCGGGGGTCGGGGTCCTGCCCCGCGTGGATGGCTCGCGTCTCGAATCCGTGCACGACATGCGACTCTACGTCGCCGCGGTGGCGGCGGCGACGCGAACCGGCTCACGGACCTGCAACCTCGGCAGCAGCAGGTGCACCAGCGGGCCGATCGCGAGCGCATAGACCACGGTCCCGGCCCCGACGGTGCCGCCGAGCAGCCAGCCGGTGGCGAGCACCGTCACCTCGATCGAGGTCCGGACCACTCGCACCGATCGGCCGGTCCGCTGGACCAGCCCGGTCATCAGGCCGTCGCGCGGGCCGGGCCCGAGCCGGGCGCCGATGTAGGCCGCGGTGGCGACGGCGTTCAGCACCACGCCCGAGACCAGGAACACGATCTGCACGGCCAGCGGATCGGGCGACGGCAGCAGCCAGATGGACGCGTCGGCGGCCAGCCCGACCAGCAGTGCGTTGGCGATGGTGCCGACGCCGGGCCGCTGCCGCAGCGGGATCCACAGCAGCAGCACCACGACGCCGACCAGGATGACGATGGTGCCGATGCTGAGGCCGGCGCGCTCGGCGATGCCCTGGTGCAGTACGTCCCACGGGTCCAGGCCGAGGCCGGCCTCGACGAGCAGGGCCATGCTGAAGCCGTAGAGCAGCAGGCCGGCGAAGAGCTGGATCAGGCGGCGGGTCATCACGGACCCCATACTCACCGACAAGTGGCCTGTTCTTCCATAGCCAATCGTGCCAGAGTGGACTGGTGCGCACTGTCACAGGACCGCAACTGGCGACGATGATCGGTGACCGGCCCGAGGCCGGGGGTCCGGCCTACGCCCGCGTCGCGGCGGCGATCCGGCGGCTGGTGCTCGACGGCCGGCTGCCGCTGGACACTCGGCTGCCGGGTGAGCGCGAGCTGGCCGCGGCGCTGGGCGTCAGCCGGACGACGGTCACCGCCGCCTACGACGAGCTGCGCGACGGCGGGTACGCCGTCAGCCGGCAGGGCTCGGGCACGCGGAGCGCGTTGCCGCCGTCGCGGGGCGGGACGCGTGGGGACGCCCGCGGCGGCCCCGCGTGGACGCCGTGGGCCGCCGACGGCTCGGACCTGCTCGACCTCGCGCACGCCGCGCCCGAGGCCCCGGCCGAGGTGCGCCGCGCCTACGACGCCGCGCTGGAGCAGCTGCCGCGGCACCTGCCCGGCTCCGGGTACCACCTGTTCGGGCTGCCGGAGCTGCGTGCCGCCGTCGCCGACCGCCTGACGGCCCGCGGCCTGCCCACGCTGCCCGCCCAGGTGCTCGTGACGGCCGGGGCCCAGCACGCGTTCACGCTGGTCCTGCAGCTGGCCACCGGCGTCGGCGACCGCGTGCTGGTGGAGCAGCCGACGTATCCGAACGCGCTGGACGCGATCGGGCGGCACGGCGCCACCGCGGTGCCCGTCCCGCTGGCTGCCGACGGCTGGGACCTCGGCGCCGTCGCGGCCGCCGTCCGGCAGACCGCGCCGCGACTGGCCTACCTCATGCCCGACTTCCACAACCCGACCGGGCTGCTGGCCACCGACGCCGAGCGGCGCGAGCTGGGCGCCGTCCTCACCCGCAGCCGCACGCTCACCGTCGTCGACGAGACGCTGGTCGAGCTGGCGCTGGACGGGCCGGTGCCGCCTCCGCTGGCCACGCACCTGCCCGACGACCTCACCGTCACCGTCGGCAGCGCGAGCAAGACGCTGTGGGGCGGGCTGCGGGTCGGGTGGGCGCGCGCGAGCACCGCGCTGATCCGCCGGCTGGCCGCCGTCCGCGCGAGCGTCGACATGGGCTCCGCGGTGGTCGAGCAGCTGGCCGTCACGGAGCTGCTCGGCGGCCTCGACGCGGCCCTGCCGGCCCGCCGGGCGGAGCTGCGCACCCGCCGCGACGCGCTGCTGGACGCCCTGGCGCGGCGGCTGCCGACGTGGCGGACGCGGGTACCGGCGGGTGGGCTGGTGCTGTGGTGCGACCTCGGCGCGCCGGTGTCCACCCGGCTCGTCGGCGCGGCGGAACGGCACGGCATCAGGCTCGCGGCCGGCCCCCGCTTCGGCGTCGACGGCGCGTTCGAGCGGTGGCTGCGGCTGCCGTACACCCATCCCGCGGACGTCATCGAGCCCGCCGTCGAGGCGCTGGAGCAGGCGTTCCGGGCGGTGACGGCGGACGGCGGAGCCACCGCGGACCCCGTCGACGCCGTCGCCTGAACCGCGCCGGGAACGCCGCGGCCGTCGCCGTTGTTCCAGTGAACGGAGGTGTCTGCGAATGTCGCTGTTCGATCGCTTGGTGAAGACGAGGAAGGTCGGCCCCGAGGAGGCCCTGCCCGGCCGCGACGCCCGTCCGTTCGGGCTGGCCGGCACGCACACCGTCCTCGGCACCCCGATCGAGGCCGAGCCCCCGGCCGGCTTCCAGGAGACCGTCTTCGGCATGGGCTGTTTCTGGGGCGCAGAGCGCATCTTCTGGCGCCTGCCCGGCGTGTGGACCACCGCCGTCGGCTACGCCGGCGGGTACACCACGAACCCCACCTACGAAGAGACGTGCACCGGCCGCACCGGCCACGCCGAGGTCGTCCGCGTCGTCTTCGACCCCGCCGTCATCAGCTTCGCCGCGCTGCTCAAGGCGTTCTGGGAGGAGCACGACCCCACCCAGGGCATGCGGCAGGGCAACGACATCGGGTCGCAGTACCGCTCGGCCGTCTACACCACGTCGCCGTCGCAGCTCGAGACCGCCCTCGCCTCGCGCGACGCGTACGCGGCCAAGCTGCGCGCCGCCGGCCACGGCGACATCACCACCGAGGTCGAGCCGCTCGGCGCGTTCTACTACGCCGAGGACTACCACCAGCAGTACCTGAGCGACGCGAAGAACCCGAACGGCTACTGCGGCCTCTCCGGCACCGGCGTCTCCTGCCCCATCGGCACCGGCACGTCGCTCTGAGGCCCGGCGACGGTCACGCCCGGAGTGTGTGCACTCCGGGCAGATCGTCGAACCTCGCCTGATCGTCGCTCGTCACCAGCGCGCGAGCAGTGGCGGCCGCGGTGGCGGCGATGATCAGGTCGTGGGCGCCCCGGGGCTTGCCTGAGCGCCTGACGTCCGCGAGGAACCGGGCGTGGACCAGAGCGACATCGGTCGTGTCGTCCTCGACGGGGATCAGTGCGCACGCCGTCGACGAACTCCTGCCGCCGCCGTCGCGCTCTGCGTTGAGAGGACGCCGGTGTCGAGGATCCGGCGTCGGGCCACGCCGAGCTCTCCTCCGCCGTGAGGAGCTCCCGGGTCGCCGCGACGTCTGCCGCGAAATCGTCGTCCGGACCGGTGCGAGCCAGGAAGTCCTTGACGGCGGCACCGTTGCCGGCCGGGGCCGGCGCCAGGGTGGCCAGCCGAGCTCAGGGGAATGGCCAGCTGTTGGCCAGGCAGCCGTCCAGGCCGTAGGTCTGCTGCAGCATGACCGGCGCGACCTCACCCGGCCCCGGGCAGTCGACGTGGCCTTGGCCGAGGGCGTGGCCGACCTCGTGGTTGACGACGTACTGGCGGTAACCGGCGAGGTCGCCGTTGTAGTGCGGGACGGCGACGGCCCAGCGCAGGCCGTTCAGCACGACGTTGTCGCCGTTGCGGCACGACACCTCGCCGCGGGTGCGCAGCGGCGCGCACAGCTGGTCGGTGGTGCCCGGGCTGGCGACCAGGATGCGCAGATCGCCGCCGGCGGGCACGCGCTGGAAGGAGTGGTGGCCGTCGGCGATCCAGCTGCGCGGGTCAGCCAGGGTGGCGTCGACGACGGCGGCCACCTCGATCGGGTCGAACGGCAGCCCGGTCTCGATCTCGACGGTGTACGTCAGCAGCGTGCTGCCCTCGCCGGCCCGGCCGCTCTCGCCCGGCGTGACGACGAAGGTGCCGGGACCGGTGGCGGGGACCTCCGGGGTGGACGGCGTCGGCGTCGCGGTGGGCGGTGGCGGCGGCCGTTCGGCCGCCATGACGACGACCATCTTGGGCGCATGCCGCTCGGGTGGCGGCGTGGCCGCGTTGCCCGCCATCGGCTCGCCGTCGGGCATCAGCATCCAGCCGGCGAAGCCCAGCGCCACCAGCCCGAGCGCGAACCCGGCGACGCGGCGACCCCGGCGGCCGCGACGACGCGGCGGCGGTGAGTCGGGTGCCCGGCGACGCCCCCGGCCGCGATGACCGGCGCGACGCACTCGGGAGGCCATGCGGATCATGTTCTCACACGGATCTCGGACCGATCTCAGAGCCGCCGTGCGGCCCCGTCCGGATCACGGCGGGCACGCGACGGCGGGGAGCGCCGGCCCGGCCGCCTCCTCGACGTCGAACGACGCCCCGGTCACGGCCCGGCCGCCCTCGTCGTAGCCGCGCACGACGTACGGCAACGGCCCCTCGCACGAGCCGCGCAGCCGGGCGTGGTCCAGCGGGTCGAACCAGAGCCCGTCCCACAGCACGGCCTCCTGCTCCGGCCGGTCGCCGTACTGGACGGTCACCCGCGTCACCGGATCGGCATAGCTGCCGGCGCCCAGGCCGTCGTCGGTCATCAGCGTCCCGCCGTCGCGGTCCGGCCCGGCGGTCCGCAGCAGCGGGGCGCCGTCCGCGCCGGCCGGGAGAGTGCACTCGACCCGGCGCTCACCGCCGGACTCGGAGATCACCCACGTGGGCGACGCCGGCTCGGTGAGCCGGATCCCGTGTACCGCGTCCCACTCGTCGGCCGGGGCGGGATCCCCCGGGCCGGGATAGCAGGCGTCGACGGCGGCCGCCACCTCGTCCGCGGTCAGCTCGCGCCACCCGGGCGCCGGCACGACGCCCGCCTGGGCGACGGCGAGGCCGGTCGCGTCGTCGTCGCCGCGGCCGAGAACGCCGGCCGGCACGGCGACGGCGGCGACCGCGCCCGCGGCCACCGCGCTCCGAACGGCGGTACGGCGACGGCGGGCCCGGCGCAGCGCGGTGGCGGCCAGCGCGGGCACCGGCAGGGCGTCGGCAGCGACGTCCTCGAGGGCCGATCGCAGGGTCGTCTCGATGCTCATCGGTGCAGCTCCTCCACGTCGTCGGCGCGTTCGTCGAGCTCAGGCACGAGGACCCGCAACCGGGCCAGCGCCCGGTGCGCCTGGCTGCGCACCGTCCCGACCGAGCACCCCAGGATCTGCGCGATCTCGGCCTCGGGCAGGTCCTCGAAGTAGCGCAACACGAGGACCGCCCGCTGCCGCGGCCCGAGCAGCCGCAGCGCGGAGCGGAGGTCCAGGCGCCGGACGGCGTCGGCGGAGCGGTCGGCGGCCGGCCGCTCGGGCACGTCCGGCCCGAGCACCTCGGACCGGGCGGAGCGACGACGCCACCAGCGGGCGTGGTCGTGGTAGATGATGCGCCGGACGTACGCCTCCGGCTGGTCCACCTTCCGCCAGTGCGCCGCCAGCTTCGCCAGTGCGCCCTGGACGAGATCCTCGGCCCGGTGCCGGTCACCGGTCAGCACCACGGCGGTCCGCAGCAGCGCCATCGACCGCGCCGCCACGAACTCGGTGAACTCGCGTTCCGCCGCTGCGTCCACAACCACTCCTCGCCGTCGCCCTCACCCGCTATGACGACGTGGCCACCGGTTCACTATGCATGCCGGCAGACGACGACGGCGGCGCCGCCCGTGAGTGGGGCGGCGCCGCCGTCGATCGGTGCTGCGACTCAGCTGTGCGTCGCCAGCCGCCGCCGGGCGGTGAAGGCCGCAGCCGCGCCGCCGGCCAGCAGCAGCGCCAGCGCGAGGCCGGCGCCGGAGCCGGAGCCGGTGTCCGGCAGCTCCTCGCCGTCACCCGGGTCGTCGGTCGGGGTGGCCGTCGGCTCCTGCGTGGGCTCCTCGGTCGGCTGCGACGTCGGCTCCTCGGTGGGCGTCGGGGTCGGCGTCGGCGCCGCGCCCTCCACCGTCACCGTCACGACCGCCGGCGCGGAGTCGATCTTGCCGTCGTTGACGACGACGTAGAACGTGTCCTCGCCCTCGAAGCCCGGCGCCGGGGTGTAGGTGAGCGTGCTCGGGTCGTCCTCGTAGCTCAGCTCGCCGAACTCCGGCGCGTAGACCTTGTACTCCAGCTCGTCGCCCTCGGGGTCGCTGCCGGCCAGCTCGATCGTCACCGGCGTGTCGATGGTCGTCTCGGCCGCGGTGGTCTCGACGACCGGCTCGGTGCGGGTCTCGGCGGTGTCGGCGATGGCCGCCGCGACGGCGCTCACCTGCGTGTAGACGCCCGGGTAGTTCGGCCGGGCGCAGCCGTTGCCCCAGCTGACGATGCCGACCTGGACGTCCTCGCCGTTCTCGTCCTCACGGAACAGCGGGCCGCCGGAGTCGCCCTGGCAGCTGTCGATGCCGCCCTCGGCGAACCCGGCGCACAGCTCGACGCCGGGGGCGAAGCCCCAGCCCTCGTCGTCGGGGTAGGAGGCCAGGCACTCGTCGTCGGAGACGAACGGCACCTCGGCCTCGAGCAGGAACTGCTGCTGCTCGCCGCCCTCGGCGTCGGCGCCCCAGCCGGCCACCGTGAACATGCCCTCGTCGTACTCGTCGGTGGTGGCGAGGCCGAGCGTCGGGACGTCCTCGACCGGCTCCTCCAGCTGGATCAGCGCCCAGTCGGGCGACCCGCCGCCGATGCCCTCGGCGTTGGCCGACCACACGTACTCGCCGCCGACCTCGACGATGTCCTCGCTGGCGAGGTCGACCGAGCCGATCAGCGCGGTGATGTCGGTGTTCGGACCGGTGCCGGGCGCGACGCAGTGCGCCGCCGTCAGCACCAGGTCCGGCGCGTACAGGGCGCCGCCGCAGAGGCCGCCGCCGATGTCGAGGCGGACCATCCACGGGTAGTCGCCCTCGGCGGCCGGGTCGCCGCCGACGATGCGCGGCAGGACGTCGAGCGTCTCGAAGGCCTGGTCGAGCAGGGTGACCGCGGGCTCCGGCGTCTCCTCGGACGACGCGACCCCGGCCGTTCCGAGCAGGCCGGCGCCGGCCAGGACGGTGGCCAGCAGGGCGCCCGCGACGCGGGCGCGATGACGCAAGTGGTAACGCAAGGATTCACTCCGATTCGGCACGTGGATTCGCATTCGATGATCACTGTTCACTCGGGACGGCAGGGAAATTCGCCGGTCCCGGAACGCGGGGAACGGTACCGGAAGCCGCCCCCGTGCGGACCCGGCAACACCCGTTCCGACCAGGAATTTCACCGCGCCGGACCGGCTCGCGGGGCATTGCCCCGATTCGTCCGCGACTGGTCGCGCGACACCCTGGCATCGCGCCAATGGACACAAATGCGGCGATGGTCAATAAACTTCGGCCATGCAGTCGATGTGGGACTGGTTCGGCGAACACGCCTGGGTGCTGGCATGGGTCGGCACCGCGCTCGTCCTCGGGACGATCGAACTCACGACGCTCGACTTCTTCTTCCTCATGCTGGCCATCGGCGCGGCCAGCGGCGCCGTCGCGGCGGGCCTGGGCGCGGAGTTCCTCGTCCAGGTGCTGGTCGCGGTCGCGGTCGCCGTGGCCCTGCTCGGCGTGGTCCGGCCGATCGCGAAGAAACGGCTGCTCAAGCCGACCCCGTCGTCGTTCGGCGTGGCCGCGCTGGTCGGCCAGAGCGGCGTCGTCATCGAACGGGTCGACGCCCACAACGGGCTGATCAAGCTGGCCGGCGAGGTGTGGTCGGCGCGCAGCTACGACGGCCGGTCCGCGTTCGAGGCGGGCGCCACCGTCGGCGTCGTCGAGATCCGCGGCGCCACCGCACTCGTGCTGGACGAGTCCTGATGCCGCTGAGCGGCAAGGCCGCGCTGGTC
This sequence comes from Jiangella alba, assembly GCF_900106035.1. GTDB lineage: Bacteria > Actinomycetota > Actinomycetes > Jiangellales > Jiangellaceae > Jiangella > Jiangella alba. The sequence continues at coordinate 2,371,129 of NZ_FNUC01000004.1, read as the reverse complement.
ACCGGCGGGTCCCGCGGCATCGGACGGGCCATCGTGCAGCGGCTGGCCCGCGACGGCGCGCAGGTCGTGTTCAGCTATCAGAGCAACGACGACGCGGCTGACTCCGTCGTCGAGGCGGTGCGGGCCGGTGGCGGCGCCGCGCACGCCGTCCGGGCCGACCAGGGTGACCTCGACGCCGTCCGCGCCCTGCTCGACACCGCGACCGACCGTCTCGGCGGCCTGGACATCCTGGTCAACAACGCCGCCGCCAGCGAGCCGGCGCCCATCGACGACGTCACCGAGGCCGACTTCGACCGCGTCATGACGATCAACGCGAAGGCGCCGTTCTTCGCCATCCAGCACGCCGGTCGCACCATGCGCGACGACGGCCGCATCGTCAGCATCTCGACGCTGAACACGGTGATCCCGGGCCCCGGCGGCGCGCTCTACACCGCCAGCAAGGCCGCGCTGGAGCGGTTCACGGCCATCGCGGCGCGCGAGCTCGGCCCGCGGCGCATCACCGTCAACGCCATCTCGCCAGGCGCCATCGACACCGACCTCTTGCGCTCGACCAACCCGCCGGAGGCGCTGGCCCTCGCCGAGACGTACAGCGCGCTCGGCCGGCTCGGGCAGCCGGCCGACATCGCCGACGTCGTGGCGTTCCTGGCCGGGCCCGACTCGCGCTTCATCACCGGGCAGAACCTGCGGGTAACCGGCGGCTACCTGATCTGAGTCAGATCGTGGCGGCGTAGCCGAGGAGGTCGATGCGGGTCAGCACGCCCACCGGCTTGCCGTCGTCGACGACGAGCAGCGCGTCGGCCGTGCGCAGGGCGTCGACGGCCGCGGTGACGGCCTCGCCGGCGCCGACCATGGGCAGCGGCTTCGACAGGTGCTGCTCGACGCGGTCGGTGAGGTGCGCGGCGCCAGTGAACAGCGCGTCGAGGAGGTCGCGCTCGACGACGGCGCCGGCCACCTCGGCGGCCATGACCGGCGGTTCGGCCCGCACGACCGGCATCTGCGACACGTTGTACTCGCGCAGGATGTGGACGGCGTCGGCGACGGTCTCGCCCGGGTGGGTGTGCACCAGCGCCGGCATCTCGCCGGACTTGCCGCGCAGGACGTCGCCGACGGTGGCGCCCTCGACCGGCGGCAGGAAGCCGTACGACGTCATCCAGGCGTCGTCGAAGACCTTGGACAGGTAGCCGCGGCCGCCGTCGGGCAGCAGCACCACCACGACGTCGTCGGGGCCGGCCCGCTCGGCCACCCGCAGCGCGGCCACGACGGCCAGCCCGCAGGAGCCGCCGACCAGCAGGCCCTCCTCGCGGGCCAGCCGGCGGGTCATGTCGAAGGAGTCCTTGTCGGACACCGCGACGATCTCGTCGCAGACGTCGGAGTCGTAGGTGGTGGGCCAGAAGTCCTCGCCGACGCCCTCGACGAGGTACGGCCGGCCCGTGCCTCCGGAGTAGACCGAGCCCTCGGGGTCGGCGCCGACGACCTTCACCCGGCCGCCGGACACCTCCTTGAGGTAACGCCCGACGCCGGTGATGGTGCCGCCGGTGCCGATGCCCGCGACGAAGTGGGTGATGCGGCCGTCGGTCTGCTTCCACAGCTCCGGGCCGGTGGTCTCGTAGTGCGAGCGCGGGTTCGCCGGGTTGGAGTACTGGTCGGGCTTCCAGGCGCCAGGGGTCTCGCGGACCAGGCGGTCGGACACCGAGTAGTAGGAGTCGGGGTCCTCCGGCGCGACCGCCGTGGGGCAGACCACGACCTCGGCGCCGTACGCCTTGAGCACGTTCCGCTTGTCCTCGCTCACCTTGTCGGGGCAGACGAAGATGCAGCGGTAGCCCTTGCGCTGCGCCGCCAGCGCCAGCCCGACGCCGGTGTTGCCACTGGTCGGCTCGACGATGGTGCCGCCGGGCCCGATGAGGCCGGCCTTCTCGGCGTCCTCGATCATGCGGGTGGCGATGCGGTCCTTCACCGAGCCGCCCGGGTTCAGGTACTCGACCTTCGCCAGCACGGTGGCCGGCAGCCCGTCGGCGACGGTGCTCAGCCGGACCAGCGGGGTGTTGCCGATGAGGTCGAGGACGCTCTCGTAGTACTCCACGCTGCTGAGATTAGCCGAGGGCGTGGCTCGCCTCGGCCGAGCCGTCCGGTTCGCTACAGTCGAACGGTGGTCGGCATGGTCAGCGCTCGGACGGCACGTCGTCTCGCCGCTGCCGCCGCGTACGGGGGTGGAGGGCTCAGCCTGCTCGGCGCCGCCGGCTACGGACTCCTGCGGTTGCAGGCGAAGCTGGCCCGGCGCACCATCACCGGCCGCCCGCTTGGCGGCCCGCCCGACCCCGACGGCCGCTACGGCGACGGCGACGACCCGCCGCTCTCGTTCGTCGTGGCCGGCGACTCCGCGGCGGCCGGGTACGGCGTCGCGACCGCCGAGGAGACGCCCGGCGCGCTGCTCGCCGCCGGCCTGGCCGAGGTCGCGCACCGCCCGGTCACCCTCACCACGGTCGCGCAGGTGGGCGCCCAGACGGCCGACCTCGCCGACCAGCTCGACCGCGCGAAGGCCGCCGACCCCGACGTCGCGCTGATCATCGTCGGCGGCAACGACATCACCCACCAGGTGCAACTGGCCGAGTCCGTCCGGCTGCTCGACGACGCCGTGCGGCGGCTGCGCGACGCCGGCTGCCAGGTGGTCGTCGGCACCTGCCCCGACCTCGGCACCATCCGGCCCATCCGCCCGCCGCTGCGCTGGCTGGCCCGGCACGCGAGCCGGCAGCTGGCCGCCGCCCAGACCATGGCCGTCGTCGCGGCCGGTGGCCGTACCGTCTCGCTCGGCTCCATCCTCGGCCCCGAGTTCGAGGCGGCACCCGGCGAGCTGTTCAGCGAGGACCAGTTCCACCCGTCGTCGGCCGGCTACGCGCACGCGGCCGCCGCCGTGCTGCCGTCGCTGATCGGCGCGCTCGGCCTGTGGGCGCCCGGCGACGAGACGCCCGAGCTCGGCCGCGGCGACAGCGTGCTGCCGGTGTCGCTCGCGGCGGTCGCGGCCGCCGACCACGCCGGCACCGAGGTCGCCGCCGCGACGCTCGGCGGCCGGGCCCGCGGGCCGCGCGGCCCCTGGGCCCAGCTACGCAACCGCCGGCGCCGCCCGCTCCCCGAGGCGCCCGAGCGAGTCTGACCCGGCCCGCCTCGAGCGCCGGCAGCCGCTCGCCGTCGTGGGGCGGTTCGCCGGTGCACTGTTGGCTGCCTGCCGTCCGGTGCCCGTTGCCTGAGCTCGTGCCGACGGCGGTTGGCCCGTCTTCGATAGCGGGAGTCGCGTTTGGGGTGCCGTTGGTGGCCTGTTCGCGTGGTTCTGGCTATCGAGGTCGGCCCGGGTCGTCGCCTTCGCTCGCTTGGCGTTGTTGATCAACTCAGCCAGAGGGTATTCCGGGGACCGGGTGGGTGGCCGGCGCGGGCGGCGGCATTAGACTGGGGTTACCAGCGAGTAACCCATGGTCGAAGGAGCCCGCCATGCCCGAGGCAGTCATCGTCGCCACCGCGCGGTCGCCCATCGGGCGGGCCTACAAGGGGTCGCTGGTCGACGTGCGGCCGGACGACCTTGCCACGGCGACCATCCGGGCGGCGCTCGACCAGATCCCCGCGCTCGACCCCACCACCATCGACGACCTCTACGTCGGCTGCGCCGAGCCGCGCGACGAGCAGGGCGGCAACGTCGCCCGCCGCATCGCCGTACAGCTCGGCCTCGACGACCTGCCGGCGGCGACGATCAACCGGTTCTGCGCGTCGTCGGTGCAGACGGCCCGCATGGCGTTCCACGCGATCAAGGCCGGCGAGGGCGACGTGTTCGTGTCGGCCGGGGTCGAGTGCGTGTCGCGCTACGTCGGCTTCGGCGGCGCCGGCGTCGACCCGGTCGAGACGCAGAACCCGGCGTTCGCCGAGGCGCAGGCGCGCACGGCCCGGTACGCCGAGACCAACGAGACGTGGCACGACCCCCGCACCGACGGCCGGCTGCCCGACATCTACATCCAGATGGGCCAGACCGCCGAGAACGTCGCCACCTACGCCGGCGTCACCCGCGCCGACCAGGACGAGTTCGCCGTCCTCTCCCAGTCGCGGGCCGAGCAGGCGGTGAAGGACGGCTTCTTCGCCCGCGAGATCGTCCCCATCACCCGGCCCGACGGCCAGGTCGTCGACACCGACGACAGCCCGCGGCCGGGCACCACGCTGGAGAAGCTGGCCGCGTTGCAGCCGGTGTTCCGGCCGGACGGCACGGTGACGGCGGGCAACTGCACGCCGCTCAACGACGGCGCCGCGGCCGTCGTCATCATGTCCGACACCCGCGCCCGAGAGCTGGGCCTGACACCGCTCGCCCGCATCGTCGCGACGGCCACGTCGGCGCTCTCGCCGGAGATCATGGGCCTCGGCCCGGTCGAGTCGACCCGCCGGGCGCTCGACCGCGCCGGCATGACCATCGGCGACGTCGACCTCGTCGAGATCAACGAGGCGTTCGCCGCCCAGGTGGTCCCGAGCGCGCGGCAGCTCGGCATCGACCACGACAAGCTCAACGTGCACGGCGGCGCCATCGCGCTCGGCCACCCGTTCGGCTCCACCGGCGCGCGCATCATGACCACGCTGGTGAACGGCCTGCGCACGCGCGACGCGTCGATCGGCCTCGAGACGATGTGCGTCGGCGGCGGCCAGGGGATGGCGATCATCCTCGAGCGCATGGGCTGACGCCCCGCGGGCCGATGGTCTTGAACGAAGGGGTTGTGCCCTTCGGAGTCCTGCGGCACAGTCGATGTACGGAGACCTCGACACCCCGGAGGCAGCCATGAGCCTGAATCACTCCGACGAGACCCATCGCAATCTTCTCGCCCGCGTTCCCGGCGTCACCGGGCGAGAACTTCCGGAGTGGTTCGCGGCCTTGGAGGCCGGACCGTCCTTCCTGCGGTTCGACGACCGCGTGAGGTGGCTCCGCGACGAACACGGACTCGCGCACGGACACGCCACGGCCATCGTGCACGAGGCCGACCTGCGCCGCGCCGCCCGCAACTTCGGCTGAGACGCTGACGACGAACGGCCCGCCCCGTGAAGTGCACGGGACGGGCCGTTCGTACGTCAGGCGGTGCTGCCGCCGGGGTCATTCACCCCGGAGGATGGCCAGCAGCCGCAGGATCTCGAGGTACAGCCAGACCAGCGTGACGGTGAGGCCGAACGCCGCCGTCCAGGCGAACTTGGCCGGCAGGCCCTGCTTGACGCCGTTCTCGATGAAGTCGAAGTCGAGGATCAGGCAGAACGCCGCCAGGCCGACCGCGAACACGCCGATCAGCATGCCGAAGGCGCCGTCGCGGAAACCGAACGCGCTGTCGGACGAGCCGAACCACATGAACAGCAGGTTGACCAGGCTGAAGATGCCGTAGCCGATGAGCGCGATCATGACGCCGCGGCGGAACTTCGGCGTCACCCGGACCTTGCCGCTGCGGTAGACCAGCAACGTGGCCCCGAACACGGCCAGCGTGCCGAGCACCGCCTGCGCGACGATGCCGTCGAGCGGGCGGCCGGAGATGGCGTAGTTCTCGAAGATCTGGCTGATGCCACCGACGAACACGCCCTCGAACGCGGCGTAGGCGAGGATCAGCGGCGGCGACGGGTTGCGCTTGAACGCGTTGACCAGACCGAGCACCAGACCGACGATCAGGCCGATCATGGCCAGGCCCGGGTTCATCCAGCCGACGACGGCGCCGGCGAGCAGCACCGCGAAGGTGATGCCGGTCTTCATGATGACGTCGTCGTACGTCATCCGCCCGGTCTGAACCGGGGTCGCCGACGGCGCGGCGTACATGTTCTGCAGTTCTTCAGCACTCGGCGCGGCGGCGTCGTAGGTCGCGTGCCGTCCGTTGAAGCCCTCAGCCCGGCCGAAGATCGGGTTGTTTCCCTGCATCGTTCTCCTCCAACGCCCCACGGCGGGGCGAATCAGGTGCGTTTGACAAGTCTACTGATCAACCGCTGTGCGGGCACCCCCGGGCATGGCGCCGCGAGCCGTGATCGCGACATCTCGCGTACACGTTGCCACAACCCATGAATCCGGACTTTTCCGCTACCCTGGGCCGCGCGCCCGGCCGGGTCGGGCATCCACGGGGGAAAGCGGAGGTCAGCATGGTGTATCCAGGGTCGCCCACGGGTCCCGACGGACAGGGTCCCGACGAGCAGGGTCCCGGGCCGGTGCCGCCGCCCCCACCGCCGTCCGGCCAGGTCCCGGCCGGTGAGCCGGTCGCGTCCGTGCCCGACCCCGGCACCCGGCCGCTCCCCTACCCCGACGCCGGCGACGCCGAGCCGGCGATCGTGCCGCGCAAGCGCCGCGGCCTGCTGGCCGGCGGCATCGCGGCGGCCGTCCTGGTCGCGGGATCCGGCGGGGTGTTCGCCTGGCAGGCGCTCGACGGCGGCGGCACGCAGCCGCACGACGTGCTGCCGTCCGACGCCGTCGGCTACGTCCGGCTCGACCTCGACCCGTCCGCCGGGCAGAAGATCGAGGCGTTCAGGTTCCTGCAGAACTTCCCGCTGTTCACCGAGGCCACCGGCATCACCGACGAGGACGTCGACCTGCGCGAGCGGTTCGTCGACGAGCTGGCCGCGGCCACCGGCTGCGACATCGACTTCGCCAGGGACGTCGAGCCGTGGGTCGGCGAGCGCATCGGCGCCGCCATGACGCCGCCCTCGGGCGACGGCGGCGAGCCCGGCTACGTCGTCGCGCTGCAGGCCGGCGACGAGGACGCCGCCACCGAGGCGATCGACCGCATCCTCGGCTGCGGCAGCGACGGCGGCGAGGCGGAGGGCCTCGGCCGCGCCTACGTCGACGGCTACCTGCTGGTCACCGACACGCAGGAGAACGCCGACGCCTACGCGGGCGCCGCGGCCGACTCGTCGCTGGCCGACAACGCCGAGTTCACCGAGGCCATGGACCTTCTCGGCGAGCAGGGCATCGCGTCGGCGTGGTTGTCCGGCGGCGCCATGTTCGACCTGTTCGACGGGTCGGCGAGCTCGTTCGGCATCGGCGCGGGCTCCTCCGCCGACGACGGCATGCCGTCGGTGGACGACCTGCGCGACGTCGTCGACCAGACCTACCGCAGCGTCGCGCTGTCCGTCCGCTTCGACGACCGGTACGCCGAGCTGGCCGGCGTCGTCACCGGCAGCGCGTACCGCGCCCTCTCCGGCGGCGGCGTCGACGCGTCCGTGCCCGACGACACCGCCCTGTTCATCGGGCAGCACGACGCCGGCCAGTACCTGCGCGACACCTGGGACACCTCGCTGGAGTCGGTCCCGGACGGCGCGGAGATGCTGGCCGAGCTGGAGGCCCAGACCGGCTTCACCCTGCCCGACGACCTCGCCACCGTCCTCGGCGACGACCTCGTCGTGGCCGCCGACGCGAGCGGCTTCGACCTCGACGACCCGGACGGCCTGTTCGGCGTCGAGATCGGCGCCCGCGTCGTCACCGACCCCGACGCGTTCGCCGACCTCTGGGACCGCGTCCAGGGCCTGGCCTCCGACGCCGGCGCGCCGCTGGACGGGCTGCCGCTGCAGACCACCGACGACGGCTACGTGCTGGCCACCTCCGACGCGTACGCCGGCGTCCTGCTCGACGGCGGCGGCCTCGGCGACTCCGACGCCTACCGCACCGCGGTCGCCGACGCCGACAACGCCGACTCCGTCCTCTACCTCAACGCCGACACCGTCACCGAGCAGCTCCTCTCCGCCGCCGGCGACGACCTCGGCGACGCCGAGCGGCAGTCGATCGAGGCGCTCCAGGCGCTCGGCATCGCCCTGCACCTGGAGGACGGCCACCTGGAGCTGAGCCTGCGCGTCACCACCGGCTGAGTGTTGCTGTGCCCGGCGATGGGGGCCTTGGGAGGGACAACTCGACACCCCATCGCCGGGCACGTTCAGTGGGTCAGCCGCCGACCCGCCAGCCGCGGTCGATCTGCTGGCTGACGGTGGTGCCGGCGGCGTCGGCGACCGTGACCCGCAGCGACGCGAACCCGTCGGCCGCGGCCGGGACGGTCGCCACCAGCGTGCCGTCGGCCGACGGCGTCACGGGGGCGGGCTGCCAGCTGGCGCCGTCGTCGAAGGAGACCTCGGCGGTCGCGGTGAACTCGCCCGGGCCCTCGGCGCCCGCCGGGTAGGACGGCCGCAGCTCCAGCGGGTAGGACGCGCCGGCCGGGACCTCGTTGTACAGGCCCGTGTCCAGCCCGTAGTCCAGCTGGATCAGCGGCAGCACCTCGCGCGGCTCCGACGGCCGCTCGGACCGGAAGCCCCACGTCGTCAGCGTGTGCGTCCACAGGTCGGAGAAGTTGCCCCGACCGGCGGTCGTCTCCAGCGACAGCTCGAAGTCGGCCGCGGCGCCCGGCACGGTGAACTGCGCCTCGGACCACGGAACCCGGCCCACCTCGACGCCGTCGCGGCGCAGCACCAGCTCCGTCGCGTCGCCCAGCTGCTGCTGGTTGAAGCCGTACGTCATCGGGTCGTAGCTGTACTGCGGCATCGACACCCGGATCGCGTCGCGGAACCGCGCGGCCGGCAGGCCGTACTCCTCCGACCCGCTCACCGCCGGCATGCCCGGCGCGACCAGCGGGCCCCACCACACCTGCTCGGTGCTGCTGCCCGCCGCGAACGGCTGGATCGCCGCCCACGTCCAGTACATGTTGGCGAACTCCCAGTGCGGCTGGGCGAAGCGCTGCCATTCAACGCCGTCGGCGGTGAGGTACTCGGTGCGGTGCACCGGCCCGTTGCGCGAGATCGACATCGACGTCCCCAGCGCGGAGCTCCCGGCGTACGGGATCCACGCCTCGTTGCGGCCCATCCGCTCCGACGCCTGCCGGTAGTCGGCCTCGACGACGGCGAGCTCGTCCGGGTCGGGGGCGTAGGTGACGCCGCCGGGCAGCCGGTCCTCGGTGTACGTGAGGTAGTAGCTGTACGTGGCGTCGCGCCGGCCGGTGAGGTCCAGCTCGAGGCCGGGGTCGGCGGCCAGCGCGGTCCGCAGCCGCTCACCGAACGCGCGGTCGACGGTGTACGCCGGCAGCGTCCCTCGCCCGAGGTAGACGCCCCACTCCTCGTCGGCGTCGTTGGCCAGGACCAGCAGCGCGGCGCCGGCCTCGGCCGCCAGTCGCAGCTGCTCGCCCTCGTTGCCCTCGACCCGGGTGACCAGCACGGCCTTGCCGGCGACGTCGGCCGCAGCGAGCTCGGCGGCGGTGCCGGAGCCGGCGTCGGCCAGCGGCAGCGCCTCGTCGCCCACGTACACCGTCGGCGAGGTCATCAGGCGCGGTGACGGCAGCAGCCGCTCGCCGCCGGCGCGCACCTCGAGCAGCGGCTGCGCGCCCTGCCACGCGGTGGAGAACTCGAAGGTGCCGGTCTTCGCCCGGCGGCTGGGCAGCGTGTAGAGGTCGGCCCCGTTGAAGCCCTGCGCCATGATCATCCGCATCGATCGCTCGCCGACCGTGCGCTCCCAGACGGCGTCGAAACCGGGTTCCTCCATGTCGAGCGGGGTGCTCACCTCGACCCGCTCGGCGTCGCGGGCGTCGTAGGCGAGCGCGACGTCGGCCCGGACCCGCAGGTCCGGCTCGGCGGCCAGGGTGTAGCTGCTGGCGCCGTCGCGGCCCCGCGTCTCGATCCTGCTGACGACGGTGTAGGTGCCCTCGGGGACCTCGGCCGTCGCGACGCCGCCGGAGGCGAACGCGCGGGTCCACTCGCCGGTCTCGGTGTTCCAGAGGTCGACGGCTCCGGTGGCGGGTTGCCCGTCGCGGCCGACGACGTCGACGGTGACGGTGTGGACCGGCCGCTCGACGGTGAACGTCGTGACGCTCTGGATGGACGTGTCGCGGTCGCGCGGGTCCTGCGCGACGATGCGGCCGCTGTAGGTGCCGCCGGTGCTGGCCTCGGCGGACACCTCGACCCGGGTGCTGGCGCTGCCGCCCGGCGGGATGGAGAGGACGGGGTTGCGCACCCGCATCGCCGGCCGGCCGCGGTCCGACCCGTCCGGCCGGGTGACGTCGGCGCTGACGCGCAGCGTGACGCGGCGGTCGGTCGGGTTGTGGTAGGTCAGCGTGCGGCTGACGACCGGCGCATCCTTCGCCAGCTGCCCGAAGTCGACGACGCCCTGGTCGACGGTGACCGACTCGCTCACGGCGGTGGCGACGTCGACCCGTCCGGCGCCCTGGAACGTCAGGTCCTCGTCCAGCGGCGTGCTCGACGTGACCAGCCGCTGCTTGAGCTGCTCGTCGGTCCAGTCCGGGTGCTGCTGGGCCAGGATCGCGGCCGCCCCGGCGACGTGCGGCGTCGCCATCGAGGTGCCGTTCAGCGACGTGTAGTGCTCGTCCAGCAGGTTGCCCAGCGCCGTGCCGGCCGCCCGGGCGGCGACGATGCCGACACCCGGCGCGACCACCTCGGGCTTCACCGCGCCGTCGCCGAGCCGCGGGCCGCGCGACGAGAACGACGCGGCCTGGTCCTGCTTGTCGACGGCGCCGACGGTGAGCGCGGACGTCGCGGCGCCGGGCGAGCCGACGGTGCTCTCGCCCGGGCCCGCGTTGCCGGCCGCGATGACGAACAGGGTGTCGGACTCGGCGCTGAGGCGGTCGACGGCCTGGCTCATCGGGTCGGTGCCGTCGCTGGCCCCGTCGGTGCCCAGGCTCATGCTGACGACGTCGGCGCCCTGAGCGACCGCCCACTCCATGCCGGCGATGATCCAGTCCTCGTAGCCGGACCCGGTGTTGTCCAGCACCTTGCCGATCAGCAGGTCCGCGCCGGGTGCGACGCCGACGTGGGTGCCGCCGGACGCGGCGCCGGTGCCGGCCACCGTCGCCGCGACGTGCGTGCCGTGGCCCTGTCCGTCGACCGCGACCTGACCCTCGGGGTCGGTGTCCTCGGTGAAGTTGCCGGCGCCGACGACCTGGCCGGCGAGGTCCGGGTGGGTGGGGTCCCACCCGGTGTCGAGGACGGCGACGGTGCTGCCGGTGCCGTCCAGCCCCTGGTCCCACGCCTCCGGCGCGCCGATCTGCGGCACCGACTCGGCCAGCGTCGCCTCGACCCGGCCGTTCAGCCAGACCCGGCCGACCGCGCCGGACACGACGTCGTCCCAGACCGAGCCCACGTCGTCCTTCGCCGCCGACACCGACAGCGCGCCGATGCTGGGCAGTTCCCGCTCGGCCCGGGTGCCCGAGGGAGCCTCGGGCACGCTGCGGATCCCGGGGCCGTCGGGTGCCGACACCAGCAATGGGAGGTCGGTGCGGGCGGCGTCGTGGTAGCCGGCCTCGGCGAGGTAGGTGAGGTCGAACAGCCGCTCGTCCAGGACGCCGGACTGCACGTACGGGACGGCCTCGTCCGGCAGCGCCAGCACGTGGCCGTCGCGCTCCGCGAACGCCGGCGGCGTGTCGTCGGACGGCTGCGCCCACGCCGCCTGCCGGCCGTCCGGCGCGACGTGCAGCGTCACGACGTCGCCGGTGAGCAGCGTCAGCTGGTACGTGTGCCCGGTCGCGGCCGAGCCGGTGGCCTGGGTCGCCGGTGCCGGGCCGCCCACGGGGCCGGCGGCGGGCGCCGTCGCACCGGAGCCGAGCAGCAGGGCGGCGGCCACGGCCGGGACGACCAGCCGGGCGCGGATGCGATGCCAGGACAGGATGGTGCGGGGCATGGGACCTCGTCTCCTCGGGCCGCGGCCCCGCCGCCCGACGGGGGTTGGCGGGCGGCGAGGTGTCCGCGGCGGGGGATCACCGTGTGCCCACCGTCCCGTACCGCGCCGTCCGTTGCGATTGGGCGAATCACCCATTTATGTCCGGAGCGGGACCGTCAGAGCGGCTCCCAGCGCTCGCCGTCCGCGGCCTCGGGCTCGTGGGCGGGCACGTCGTCGTCGGTGTCATCGGGGTCGGGCGGGTCGCTCACCTGCATGAGGTCACCGTCGGACACGCCGCCGCCGTTCGCGAGTGGGGAGATCACCCATTCTTCTCGGCGACGGCGACCGCGAGCGCCGTCCGCGACGCGACGCCGAGCTTGCGCATGGCCGCGCTCAGGTGGCGGTCGACGGTGCGCGGCGAGAGGAACAGCGCCTCGGCCACCTGCCGGTTGGTGAGGCCCTGCGCGACCAGCCCGGCGACCTCCGCCTCGCGCGGCGACAGCTGGTCGCCGTAGCCGCGCCGGCCGCCGCGCCAGGCCCGGGCGACGTCGACGCCGTGTCCGCGCAGCACCTGGGCGACGCGGTCGGCGTCCCAGCGGGCGCCGAGGTCGCTGAGCCGCTGCTGCACCGTCGCCAGCAGGTCCAGCGCGGCGGCGTCGGGCAGCAGCACCAGCGCCTGCCGCTCCAGCGCGAGCAGTTCCTGATACGGACGGGGCAGCGCGGCCCACGCGGCGGCGGCCGCGCCGAACAGCTCCGCGGCGGCGGCGCCGGAACCCGCCACGATGCCCCGGCACACCAGCAGCGCCGCCTGCGGCGCCGGCGCCGCGCGGTCGCCCAGCCCGGCCGCGAACAGGTCGGTCAGCTGGCGCGCGTCGTCCGCCCGCCCGGCCCGCACCAGCGCGTCGACGTGCGCAGGCGCCAGCTCGGTGGCCCACAGCCAGATGCCCTTGCGCACGACCATCGCCATGGCCGGCTCGGTGACCCGCAGCGCGTCGGCGACGGCGTCGTCGGCGAGGAACAGCCGGCCCAGCGCGCCGGCCGGCCCCGTCTGCACGTCGACCAGCCCGCGCCGCACCGCCTCGGCGACGACCACCCGGAACTGATCGGCGGCGTCGTCGCGGCGGCCACCGGCGAGGTCGAGCAGGCCGAGGATCATCCGCGCCTCGAGCAGCGCCTCCGGCAGCGTGTCGGCGGACCCGGCCAGCTCGGTCACCCGCGCCGACAGCCCGTCCCAGGCGCCACCGTGCCAGTCCAGGTTGGCCCGCGTGATCAGCGCCGAGTTGACCAGCCGCTGGTACCCGGTCGCGGCGAGCAGGTCGACGGCGCCGTCCAGCTGCCGCCCGGCGACGGCGTCGCGGCCCCAGCCGATGGCGGTGTGCCCGACGTTCATCCGGCAGCGGCCCAGCTGGCGGCGCTCGAACAGGCTGTCCGCCGCGGCGGCGTCGACCTCCTCGGCGGCGGCCCAGCCGGCGGCGTCGCCCATCATCAGCAGCGCACTGGCGCGGTCGACCGCGAGCCACGTCTGCTCGTCCGCCGGGACCTGCGGGAACAGCGCCGTCGCGCGGTCGAGCCAGTCGCGGTGCCGGGTGACCGGCCAGACCTGCCCGCGCGGATGCGACAGCGAGATCATCGCCCGCACCGCCAGCTCCGGGCGGCCGGCCAGCTCGCCGGCGGCGGTCTCGACCTGCTCGATGCCGGTGTCGAAGTCGCCCAGCTGCAGCCACAGCCGCCCGAGCAGCAGCCGGATCTCGCCGCGGCGGTCGGACGGCAGCTCCGGGCGGTCCAGCGCGGCGGCCAGCGTCGCGGCGACCACCACGGCCAGCTCACCGAGCGCCGCGACGCCCCAGGTGGCGGCCTGGCCCAGCTTGTGCGCCAGCCGGGCCTCCCGGTCCGGCGGGTGCGCGGCCGCGGTGAGCAGGTCGTTCAGCAGGACGACGGCGGCGCGGTCCTCGCCGGACTCCAGCGCGAGGTCGGCGGCGGCCTCGGCGTGCCGGCTCCACGCGGCGACGTCGCCGGCCTCGCGGAAGTGCCGGCTGAGCCGCAGCACCGGCGGCGTCGGCAGCTCCTGCAGCGCGGCGGCGGCCTGGCCGTGCAGCAGCCGCCGCTCGGACACCGGCAGCGCCTCCTCCATGGCCCGCGACGCCAGCACGTGCCGGCCGACGAACCGGCCCGGCGACGCCTCGCGCAGCAGCCCCGACGTCAGCGCCGCGGCCAGCCCCGGCCGCGCGTCGTCCTCGTCCAGCCCGGCGACCCGCGCCAGCAGGACGCCGTCGGCCGGTTCGGCGAGGACGGCGGCGGCCTCGAGGACGCGGCGGGCCGGCGGCGGCAGCCGGTCGACCCGTTCCAGCACGGAGTCACGCACCGTCGGCGGCACCTGCAGGTCGTCGACGGCGCGCCGGGACCACTCGCCGCCGCGGCGGACGATGTCGCCGCGCTCGCGCAGCAACGACAGGCTCTCCTCCAGCGCCAGCGGCACGCCCGCGGTACGGCGGTGCAGGAACGAGACGAACTCGGCCGAGACGTCGTCGGTGGCGAACATCGACGCGACCAGCGCGGTCGTCTCGCCGACCGTCAGCGGCTCCAGCGCCAGTTCCAGGCGGCGCAGCCCGGCCGGCGGGCGCGCCGTCAGACGCAGCAGCGGCGACGCGGCCGGGACGTCGGTGCCGCGGTACGTCACGACCAGGCTGAGGTCGTGCGCCGTCGCCGCGACCAGCAGCGGCAGGAACTCCAGCGTCGCGGCGTCGGCCCAGTGCGCGTCCTCCAGCACCAGCACCTCGACGCCGGACCGCTCGACCAGCTCGGCCAGCGCGCGGAACAGCCGGTGCCGGGTGGAACTGGGATCCTCCAGCGGCTCCAGCGCGGGTGGCAGGTGCTCGGCCCACTCCGGGAACAGCGGGCGCAGCGCCCCCGCCAGCGGGCTGAGCCGCACACCGTCGACCGGCAGCCGGTGCAGCGCGTCGACCAGCGGGCCCAGCGGGAACGGCTCGGCCAGCGGCGGGCAGGCCGCCACCAGCGTCGTCGCCGGATCGAGCGGGGCCAGTGCCTCCTGCACGAGGCGGGTCTTGCCGATGCCGGCCTCGCCCTCGACCAGCGCGAACACCGGCTCGGACGGGGCGGACAGGGCGGTGGTGAGCGCGGCCAGCTCGCGTTCGCGGCCGACGAAGGCGGGACCGGGCGAGGCGTACTGGCGGTCCACCCGTCCTCCCGTCGCGCCGCAGGGTGTGGTCCGCCAGCCTAGAGCAGTTCCGGCCCGGGCCGATGCCGGGTGCCGGAGCCGAGGAGTAGGTTCGTTCCCGACGACACGGGGGAGGTGCGGTGGACGGTCATGTTCACACCAGCGGAGCCCTGGGCCGCAGCGTCGGCGCCATCGAGCCGGCCCGCGAGTTCGCCGACGCGCTCATGGCGTTCCTGTCGGCGTCGCGGCGCACGCGCGGCCGGCTGCAACCGCTGTTCGACGACATCACCGTCCCGCAACTGGTGCTGCTCGACGCCATCGAGGAGTGCGGCCGCGACGGCGTCGGCGCGGTCGCGGAGCTGACCGGCCTCAGCCAGCCGACCGTCACCCGCAGCGCCGGCGCGCTCGTCCGCGACGGCCTGGTGCAGTACAACAGGGTCGACGGCGACGGCCGGCGGCGCGTGCTGGAGCTGACCGAGCGGGGCAGCGCCCTGCTCACCGCCAAGCGCGGCGTCGTCGCCGGCCACCTGGCCGGCGCGTGGGACAACCTCTCCCCCGCCGAGCAGGCGCTGGTGGTGCCGCTGCTGCTGCACCTCACCGACCTGGTCGACAAGCTGTTCTGACCGCGGCGTCACCAGCGGCGACGCACCGTGCCCTTCGGACCGGCGACCAGGCTGGCCGCCGGCACGTCGTCGGCCACGATCGCCCCGGCCGCCACCACGGCGTCGCGGCCGATGCTGACGCCGGGCAGGATCGTGGCGCCGGCGCCGATCCACACGTTCGCCGCCACGTCGATCGGCGCGCCGGTGAGGTACTGGCGCCGCTCGCCGGGATCGACCGGGTGGCCCATCGTGATGAAGGTGGCCTTGGGGCCGACCATGACGCCCTCGCCCAGCCGGATGCCGGCGAAGTCGAGGAACGTGCAGCCCTGGTTGACGAAGACCCGCTCGGCGAGGTCCAGGCGCAGGCCGTGATCGGTGTAGAACGGCGGGTAGATGGTGACCCGCTCCGGCAGCGGGCGGCCCAGGATCTGCTCGAACAGCGCCGCCTTGCCCGCGTCGTCGTCGAACGGGAGGACGTTGAGCCGCGAGGTCAGCTCGGTGGCCCGCAGCACCCGCTCGCTCATGGCCCGGAACTCGGGGCCCAGCACCCGCTCGCCGGTGGCCAGGAGCTCTGGATCGTGGATCGGCATGAAGCGGTCGCGGCTCACCCGACGATTGTCGCGCACGCCACGCCGGGGACTGGCCTTCTGACTGTTCCTGCTATATAAATCGGCGTAACCTGGAGGTGACGAGCCGATCGCACTGGGTACGTCGATCGGTGAGTACCGCAGCCGCAATGACGCGGAGGTGAGTAACGTGAGCTACGGGTCGGCACACCTCGTGCATGCGATGCTCGACGGGTTGCGCTACGTCCTGTGGGTCGTCGTCAGCGGGTTCGCCGTGGTGGGCGCCGCGTTCTACGGCGGGGCCGGTGTGGCCGCCGTCTGGCAGAAGTCGGGACCACCCGCACGACGGCGCAACGACGAGATCGCCCGCGAGGCCGCCGAGGGAATCGCCGAGATCGAGGCGTTCCTGGCGACGCAGCACCCCGAGCAGGAGCCGCCGGAACCGCCACCGGCGCCACGACGGGAACGCCCGCCGACGACGGGTGACACGGTCTGATGCGATCATTCGGCCATGACCGAGGACTACCGGTTCTACGGTGATCTCGCCGAGTGGTGGCCGCTGATCTCACCGCCGGACGACTACGCCGACGAGGCCGCCGTCGTCGCGTCCGCGCTCGACTCCGCCGACCTCCCGGTGCGCGAGGTGCTCGAGCTGGGCAGCGGCGGCGGGCACAACGCCGTCCACCTGAAGCGCCGGTTCACGCTGACGCTGGCCGACCTGTCGCCGCGCATGCTGGCGGTGTCGCGCGCGCTGAACCCCGAGTGCGAGCACGTCGAGGGCGACATGCGCGACCTGCGCCTGGGCCGAGCGTTCGACGCGGTGTTCGTGCACGACGCCGTCGGCTACCTGCTCACCGAGCGCGACCTCGCCGCCACGATCGCGACGGCGTTCGCGCACTGCCGGCCGGGCGGCGCCGCGGTGTTCGTGCCGGACCACACGACGGAGACGTTCGCGGAGCGCACCGAGCACGGCGGCGGCGACGGCGACGACGGGCGCGGCGCGCGGTTCCTCGGCTGGACGTGGGACCCGGACCCGGACGACACCTGGGTGCGCACGGAGTACGTGCTGCTGCTGCGCGAGAAGGACGGCAGCACCGAGACCGTGCACGAGACGCACCGGATCGGGCTGTTCGGCCGCGACGTGTGGCACCGGCTGCTGGCCGCCGCCGGGTTCGAGCCGATGGTGCTGACCCGCCGCGACGGCCCGGACGACGCGCCGCGCGACCTGCTCATCGGGCACCGTCCGGGCTGACCAGCGCCCGCTCGTAGGCCGCGACGGAGTGGCGGACGTGTGCCCGCGACACCCGCTCGGCTCGAACGGGGTCGCCGGCGGCGATGGCGGCCATGATCGCCTCGTGCTCGCGCAGCGTGCGCACGATGCCGCCGGACGTCCGGCCGGACCACGCGAGCCGCAGCTGCCCGGACAGGTTCTCCGTGACCCTGGCCAGCCGGGCGTTGCCGGACCTGCGCCAGATGGCCCGGTGGAACTCGACATCGAGGTCGCGCAGGCCGGCGAGGTCGCCGTCGCACTCGCGCTGCCGTGCCAGCAGCGGGCCGAGGACGGTGCGGACGAACTCGGCGGCGGACGGCGCGCGGGCCGCCCGCCGCGCCGCGATGCCGTCGAGCATCTCGCGCAGTTCGTAGATCTCCAGCAGGTCCTGCAGCCCCACCTGCGGCACGTAGAAGCCGCGGTTCGGGACGGCGACGAGGAAGCCGTCGCGCTCGAGGGCGGCCAGCGCGGACTTGATCGGCGTGGCCGACAGACCGAGCCGCTCGGACAGCAACCGCACGATCAGTTTCGTGCCGGGCGGCAGCTCACCGCCCACGATCAGCGCGCGGATGTCGGTGTAGGCGGACTGCGCCAGGGTCCGCTCGTCGTTGGGCACAGGGCATGATGGCACCGGCCCCGGACACTAGTGTCCAGCTGGGACGATGTTGTGGTTGAGGTGGAACACGTTCTCGGGGTCGTAGGCGGTCTTCACGGCGGTGAGCCGGTCCAGCTTGGCCGGACGGTACGCGCGGCGCACGCCGTCGGCGCCCTCGTCGCTGAGCGCGTTGACGTAGGCGCCGCTGGAGTAGGGCGCGATCGCGGTGGCGGTCCGGCGCGCGACGGCCATGCGCTCGGCGTCCTCGGCGGCGTCGTCCCACCGGGCGGCGGCGACGTACTCGAAGACGGCGTCGCGCTGGCTGAACGCGGAGTCGTCGTCGGGGACGTCGGCGATGGCGCCGCCGTAGGCCTGCAGGCTGACGCCCATCTCGGCGTCGCCGTGCTCGACCATCGCGTCGATCGCCTCGTCCGGCAGGCCGCGCACGTAGTGGCCCTTCCAGTAGCGGCGGTACGCGTGGCCCTCCGGCGAGTCCTCGCGCGTCTGCAGCTCGAGGTAGGACAGCTCGCCGACGTTCTCCGTCACGGGCACGCCGAGCGAGCGCAGCGGCGGCAGCAGGTCGGCCGCCCGCTCCGTCGCGCCGGCCCACACGTACCCGACGGTGACCAGCCCGCGGCCCATCGACGCGGCGAAGGTGGCCTGACGAGGCGCGTCGGCGCTGAGGTCGCGCCAGCCGCGCAGCACCGCGGCGGCCTGCTCCAGCGGGTAGGTCAGCTCGGCGACGTAGGCGCGGATGCCGGTGGCGTGCAGCTGGAACTCGAACTCGGTGACGATGCCGAAGTTGCCGCCGCCGCCGCGCAGCGCCCAGAACAGCTCCGGGTGCTCGTCGCGGCTGACCCGCAGCCGGTCGCCGTCGGCCGTCACCAGCTCATAGGAGACGACGTTGTCGCAGCTCAGGCCGTACTGGCGGGCCAGCCAGCCCATGCCGCCGCCGAGCGTGAGCCCGCCGACGCCGGTGTGCGAGACGTTGCCGGCGGTGGTGGCCAGGCCGTGCCGCTGCGCCTCGACGTCGAGCGCGCCGAGCAGCGCGCCGCCCTCGACGCGGGCCCGCCGCGTGGCCGGGTCGACGGTGACCGCGCCCATCGGCGTGAGGTCGATCATCAGGCCGTCCGCGGGCACCGACAGGCCCAGCACGCTGTGCCCGCCGCAGCGCACGCCGATCTCCAGGCCCAGCTCGCGGCCGAGCCGGACCGCGGCGGCGACGTCGTCCGCGTCGGCGCAGCGGACGATCATCCGCGGCCGGCGGTCGACCATGGCGTTCCAGACCGAGCGGATGCGGTCGTACTGCCCGTCGCCCGGCAGGACCAGGCGGTCGCCGAGCCGTTCGCGAAGCTGTGCTGTCGTCATGCGCCGAGCATCACAGCCGGACCAGCCGCGCGATAAGGTCCAATGACATGGCCGGACCCCGGACCAATTCCACCGGCGAGAGCCTGCTGGTCACGCTCGACCGCGAGGGCGGCGAACCGCTGCACCGGCAGCTCGCGGCGGCCGTGCGCGACGGCGTCCGGTCCGGGCGGCTGCGCCGCGGCACCACCCTCCCGCCCACCCGCCGCCTCGCCGATGAGCTGGGCGTGTCCCGCGGTGTCGTCGTCGAGGCCTACCAGCAGCTGGTGGCCGAGGGTTACCTCACCAGCCGGACCGGCGGGTACACCGAGGTCGCCGCCGCGCCGGCGGCGCAGCCCGCGCCGTCCACCCGGCCGCAGCCGCCCGCGCCGGCCGTCGACTTCGGCTACGGCCGCTACGACGTCTCGAACTTCCCGCGCGCGGCGTGGCTGCGCTCGGTCCGGCGGGCGTTCACGCAGGCGCCGAACGAGCGGTTCGGGTACCTGACCGGCCGCGGCGTGCCTGAACTGCACGAGGCGCTGGCCGACTATCTCAACCGCGTCCGCGGCACCGCGGCGTTCCCCGGCACCATCGTCGTCAGCAACGGGTACGCGCAGGGCATCGCGCTGCTGGCGCAGGTGCTGGCCGCCCGCGGCGCGCGCCGCATCGCCGTCGAGGACCCGTCCGCCGACGACGACCTGCGGCCGCTGGCCGGGCGGCTGGGCCTGGACGTCGTCGGGGTGCCGGTCGACGGCGACGGCCTGCGCACCGACCTGCTGGCCGGCCTCGACGCCGACGCGCTGGTGCTGACGCCGACGCACCAGTGGCCGACCGGCGCGGTCCTGTCCGCGCCCCGCCGGGCCGAGGTGCTGCGGTGGGCGGACGAGCGCGGCGCGCTGGTGATCGAGGACGACTACGACGCCGAGTACCGCTACGACCGCCTGCCGGTGGGGGCGATGCAGGGGCTGGCGCCGGAGCTCGTGGCCTACTCCGGGACGGCCAGCAAGACGCTGGCGCCGGGCCTGCGGCTGGGCTGGCTGGTGCTGCCGCGCCCGTGGGTCGACGACGTCGCCGAGGCGAAGCTGCTGGCCGACCGCGGCTCGCCGGTGCTCGACCAGCTGGCCTTCGCCGACTTCCTCGCGCACGGCGAGTTCGACCGGCACCTGCGCCGCATGCGGCCGGTGTACCGGCAGCGTCGCGACGCCCTGCTGGCGGCGCTGGCGGCCCGGTTGCCGGAGCTGGAGCCCGCGGGCATCTCGGCGGGGCTGCACCTGGTGGCCTGGTTGCCGGACGACGTCGACGAGGCGGCGCTGGTGGCCGCCGCGGCCCGGCAGGGCGTGCGCGTGAATGGCGTCACGCC
This sequence comes from Jiangella alba, assembly GCF_900106035.1. Classification (GTDB taxonomy): domain Bacteria; phylum Actinomycetota; class Actinomycetes; order Jiangellales; family Jiangellaceae; genus Jiangella; species Jiangella alba. The sequence continues at coordinate 2,350,594 of NZ_FNUC01000004.1, read as the reverse complement.
GTACCGCCTTTCTCCGGCCGAGCGGGGTGGACTGATCTTCGGATATTCCGCACTGAACGAACGCGCAGTCGCGGACGGAGTCGCGACGCTGGCCACCGCGTTCGCGCAGCTGCGCCGCACCTGACACTCGGCCGCCCGGCGGACCGTCCGCCACCACCCTGGCGCCTGGAAGATCCGCTGGTCGGTGACGCGCCGGCAGGTTTTTCTGGATCCAGATGCGCAAAACGGGGTCGATGGGTTACTGTTGTTTCAGAGCCGCCCTGCCGTTTTGCCCCCCAAATTGGCAGGGTGGCCCTTTCTTTGCCCGGACCCTTTTCCGCGGCCGTCAAACCTCCTGTCGCGGTGACGTCTGTCACACCTTTTTCCGGCCTTTCTTCGCTCGCTACTTTCGGTCGTTTTGGTCGCGCCTCCGGCCCGTGCGCTATCCTGTGAACCACCGACATAGTGAAGGTGCATCACGACATGACGACCCCGCCGAAACACACCGAGGCGCTCGGGCGCATCCTCGAGCTGGTCATCGTGGTCAGCGACGACATGACCCGCACGCTGTCCGCGCAGGGCCTCACCGACGCCCGCGCGCACCTGCTCTGGGAGGTGCACCACCGCGGCCCGTCGACGCAGCGCGTGCTCGCCGACGCGCTGCGGGTCAGCCCGCGCAACATCACCGGGCTGGTCGACGCGCTGGTCGCCACGGGCCTCGTCACCCGCGAGCCGCACCCCACCGACCGCCGGGCGACCCTGGTCACGTTCACCGAGCAGGGCGCCGCCCTGACCGCCGCCATGGAGCGCGACCAGCACGAGTTCGCCCGCATCCTCTTCGCCGACATGCCCGACGACCGCGTGGCCGCGCTGGTCGAAGGGCTCGACGACGTGCTCGCGCGGCTGAAGGCGCACGGCCTGTCCGTCGACGCCACGCGCGAGGGCGGCGACGCCGGGAACGAGGGCGGACGATGACCGAGACGACCAAGCCGGCCGGCGGCGCCACCCTCTTCCAGAAGGCGGCCGCCTTCGAGTCGGGCGTGTGGCGCAGTCTCTACATCTGGCTGGCGCGACGGCCGCGGGTGCCGGAACCAGGCGCCACGCCGTTCGGCTACTACGAGCCGGTCTCGCTGATCATCTGGGTGTTCATCATCGGCTCGGCCATCGAGGTCGTGGTCGTCCACCTCATCATCCCGTGGCCGATCGTGCAGATCATCGCGCTGGTCATCGGCATCTGGGGGCTGGTCTGGATGATCGGCTACGCCGCCGCGCTGCGCGTGCACCCGCACGCCGTCGGCCCGACCGGGCTGTGGGTGCGCAACGGCTCCACCGTCGACGTCGCGCTGCGCTGGGCCGACATCGACGCGATCCGCATCCAGAAGCGCACCCTGCCGGAGTCGAAGACCGTCCAGGTGGCCGACGGCGACGACGGCAACGTGCTGCAGGTGGCGGTGTCGAGCCAGCTCAACGTGCATCTCGTGCTGTTCGAGCCGGTGACGGTCCAGTTGCTCGACGGCCCGGTGACCTTCACCGAGCTGCGCTTCTACGCCGACGACCCGAAGGAGCTGGTGGTGCGGGCCCGCGAGCGCCTCAGGGCGTGACGTCGCCGCCCGGCGGCGCCGCGAGCAGCGCCCGGCCGGCGTCGGAGGCGGACGGGACCGCCGCGGGTCAGCACCAGGTGAGGGCTCAGAAGACCACGACGATCTTCCCGCGGGCCCGGCCCTCCTCGGAGTACCGCAGCGCCTCGGGCAGCTCGGCGAACGGGTAGCTGCGGTCGATGACGGGGACCACCCGGCCGTCGTCGAGGTACTGCGTCAGCGCCAGCAGGTTCGCCCGCCGGTTCCCGCTGCCGACGACGTCGGTCATCATCATCCGCTGCGGCACGAACGGGTTCAGGAGGAGCGCGCCGAACGTGTGCCCGGCCGGCTGCACCCACCGCCCGGCGGGCCCGCCGACGACGACCAGCGTGCCGTCGCGCGCGAGGATCCGCCGGAACGCCCACGCCGAGTGCCCGCCCGCGGTGTCGACGACGACGTCGAACGTGCGCCCGCCGCGGGTGACGTCGCCGGCCGTGCGGTCGATGACGTCGGTGGCGCCGAGACCGCGGACGAGCGCGGCGCTGCGGCCGCCGCACACGCCGGTGACCTCGGCGCCCATCGCGACGGCCAGCTGGACGGCGAACGTGCCGACCCCGCCCGACGCGCCGTTGACCAGCACCCGCCGGCCGGCCCGCACCTCGCCGTCGTCGCGGACCGCCAGCAGCGCCGTCAGGGCCGCCAGCGGGACCGCGGCTGCCTGCTCGTACGAGAGCCGGCCCGGCAGCGGCGCGAGGTCGGCCGCCTTCACGCACGTGTACTCGCCGAAGCCGCCGCCCGCGACCAGCGCGAACACGCCGTCGCCGGAGGCGAAGCCGGTGACGTCCCGGCCGACGGCGGCGACCTCGCCGGCGACGTCGGCGCCGAGGATCTCGATGCCCGGCTGGCGCAGCCCGAGCGTCCCCGGCAGGAGGCGGGACAGCCGCGGCTCGCCCCGGACGTGGTGCCAGTCGTACGGCTGCGCCGAGGTGGCGCGGACCCGGACCAGCACCTCGTCGTCGCCCGGCACCGGCGTCGGGACGTCCACCAGCTCGAGTGCGGCCGGGGAACCGTACGAGCGCATGACGTACGCCTTCATCGCACCCTCCTGGCCAGCGATTCTTACGTCGTAAGGTAACCGTACGGCGTAAGGCTGTAAAGACCCGGCGCAGCAGAGAAGGGCGCTAGATCCGCTCGAGCGTCACGAGCGGACCGGTGACGGTCCCGTCCTGGACGAGCACCAGCTCGCCCTCGGCGGTGAGACGGTGCCCGGCGCGCAGCCGCACGGCTTCGGTGCCGGCGGGCACCGTGCCGATCACCAGGGACGCATCGCCGCCGCCGGCGTTCTCGTCGGCGACGAGCTCCAACGGGTACTCCACGTCGTCGACGAGAACGCTCGCGGCCACGACGGCGCCCGCCACCGGCACGCCGTCGTGGGCGTCGTCGCCGACGGGGAGGATGCTGCCGGGACGTGTCACCAGGCGGCCCGCGACCCACACCTCGCCCTCGGGCGCCCAGCCTCGCTCGGGCAGGTACCCGACCAGACGCAGCTCGGCCAGGACCGCCGCCTGCACCATCGCGTACCAGCCCGCCGGCGGCTCGATCACCGCGTCCAGGGTCGCGGTCCAGGGGACGGTCTCGGTGAAGGGAGCCTCGCCGACGAGCTCCGCCGTCGCCACCGCGACCACCGCGGCACGACCCTCGAAGCTGAGCACCAGCTCGGCGTCGCCGCCGTCGCCGGGCAGGACGGCGACCTGCGTCCCCACGGCCGCGGGATCGAGCTCGACCGGGACCTCGGTGTCGCCCGCCCGCAGCATCGCCTCGGTGCGGCCCGGCGCCCAGTCGCCGGCATAGCCGCCGTCCGACACCGAGACCTCGACGAGCACGGCGCCACCCGGCGCGCGGACGGTCTCGCCGTCGACGAACGCCTTCTCCCGCACTCCGAGCGCCTCGACGAGGTAGACGCCGTCGGGCATCCGCACCGCCACCCGCTCGTCCAGCAGGTCGGTGCCGGCGGAGAAGGCGGTGTCGCCCACTGCAATCGTCGGGCCCGCGGACGCACAGCCGACGAGCAGGGCGGCGGACACGAGCAGGACGACACCGGCGGCCCCACGACGGCGGCGGCCTGGAGAGAGTGGGCTCATCGACTCGTGATCCCTATCGGTCGCGCAGCCGGTCGAGGCCGTCGAGGACGAGGTCGAGGCCGAACTCGAACTCGGCCTGGTCGTCGCACCAGCCCAGCGTGGAGCCGGGGTCGTCGTGCGCGACCTCGGCCAGCATGCCGGCCAGGTGCGGCAGCTGCTCGGCCAGCCCGGCCAGCTCCTCGGGCGCGGCGGCGCCGTCACCCGGGTCGAACAGTTCCTGGCTGAAGCCGAGCGCCCGGCTGCCCAGCGCGTGCAGCGCGTGGTGGCCGAGGTCGTAGGAGAACCCGCCGTCGCGCATGAGGCCGAGCAGGCGGTCGTGGTAGCGCAGGATCTCGGGGCTCATCGCCGCGCGCGTCTCGAGCACCGACGGCGCCCACGGGTGGCGCAGCAGCACCTGGCGGGCGGTGAGGATGCGGCACCTGACGGCGTCCTTCCACCGCGCACCGTCCGACCGCAGCTCCAGCGCGTCGACCGCCTCGTTGATCTCCCGCGCGACGACGTCGGCGATGCCGTCGAGGACCTCGTCCTTGTTGGCCACGTGGTAGTACAGCGACATCGCCTCGGCGCCCAGCACCTCGGCCAGCCGCCGCATGGTCAGCGCCCCCAGCCCCGCGTCGTCGGCCATGCGCACCGCTGCCCGGAGGACGCGGTCGCGGCTCAGCGGCGCCCGGACCGGGCCCGCTTCGGCATCGGCCACCACGTGCATCACCTCGGCTGGCCATCGTACAAAACCAGGCCCCTCCCCTGGTGGGCGCAGGCGGCCGAAGCCACCACGGCGGCCGCCGGGAAGGCCGCGCCAGCAGCCGCTATCCTGCGGCGTCCACCACCTGGAGCACGGGCCGCCCCAGCTCCGCGGAGAAGGTCCAGACCGAGCCGAAGTCCCATCCCATGGCGGCGTACGTCGCCTGGGTGGCGGCCTCGGCGGCGGTGCGGGTGGCGCCGTTCAGGGTGTCCGGCCCGGTCGCCGGCACCGACTGCGTGCGCGCGTCCACCGTCTCCGCCGCGGCGTTGCCGATCAGCGTCGCGGTGTTCCCGGCCAGCACGCGGGCGACGACGCGGTGGGCGTAGCCGGTGGCGACGACGCGGGCGTTGAGCGCCATGCTGTCGCGCAGAGTGGTCCCGGTGTAGGCGTAGCCGCTGATCCCGCCCGCGTTCGCGTTGCCGACGACCTCGACGTGGCCGGTGGCGTAGGTGCGCTCGGTCAGCGAGCCGGCGCCGGTGATGCCGGCCACCCCACCGGCCTGGCGCCCGGCGACGGCGTAGACGGAGGCGGTCGAGTAGCTGTCGCGCAGCTGCCCGTACGAGTACCCGACGACGCCGCCGACGGTCGAGGCGCCGACCATCAGGCCCGACGTCGTCACGCGCTCGACGACGCCGCGGCTGGTGTCGGCCAGGATCCCGACGTTCGCGCCCGCGGTCTCGACCGCCGCGCCGTCGACGGCCAGGTCGTGCACGCGGCCGCCGGCGGCGATCAGCGGGAACAGCCCGCCCGACGACGACGTGAAGCCGGTCAGCCGGTGGCCGGCGCCGTCGAGCGAGCCGGAGAACCCGGTCCGTGCGACGGCGAGCCCGGGACGGCCGCTGAGGTCGAGATCCGCGGCCAGCCGGAACGCCGCCGCAGGGAACGCGGTGAGCTGCCCGAGGTCCGCGGCGGACGACACCAGGTACGCGCCGTCGGTGTCGCGCGGCAGCGACGGCGTCCCCGGCTCCCCCGTGCCCGGCGGCACGTCCTCCGGCACCGACCGCAGCACCGGCCGGCGCCCCTCATCGGACCAGGCCCAGACGGCGTCGAGGTCCCAGCCGAGCGTGTCGCGGAAGAACGCCGGGTCCTGCGCCTGCGCGGCCGTCGCCGTGGCGCCGGCGACGTTGTCCGCGGCCGGCGGGTCGAGCACGGCGGGCACGTCGGCGACGACCCGCTCGGCCGCCCAGTTGTTCGACAACGACGCGGTGTTGCCCGCCAGCACCCGGCCGAGCACCCGGTGCGCCCAGCTCGGCGCGGTCACCGACGGGTTCAGGGCGACGGAGTCGCGCAGCACGGTGCCGGTGTAGCCGTAGCCCGCGAGGCCGCCGGCGTTGCGGGTCGACGCGCCCACCGGCCCGGCCGCGTAGACGCGCTCCGTCGTCGACCCCGCCAGCGCGACGCCCACGACGCCGCCGGCCTCGGTGCCGTAGCTCTGCACGCGCGCCGTCGAGTAAGCGTCGCGCAGCACGCCCGCGTTGTCGCCGACGATGCCGCCGGCCCGTGAACCGGCCGTGACCAGCCCGGTCGTGTAGACGCGCTCGACGGTGCCGGTGTTGGTGTCGGCCAGGACGCCGCCCCGCGCGGTCGCCGCCGCGACGTCGGCTCCGGTGATCGCGAGGTCGTGCACGGTGCCGGCGTTGCCGCCGATCAGCCCGCCGGTCGTGCTGGTGAGCCCGGTCAGCGTGTGGCCGTCGCCGTCCAGGTCGCCGGAGAACGCCTCGACCCGCGCGACGACGCCGGTGAGGTCGAGGTCGGTGGTCAGCCGGTACGACGCGGCCGGGTCGGTCCCGATCTTGGCGAGGTCGTCGGCGGAGTCCAGCAGGTACGGGTCGTCGGCGGTCCCCGAACCGGCCAGCCCCTCCTGCAGGACCACCGCCGGACGCAGCTCCTCGCGCTTGCGCGGGCTGTCCCAGAAGTGCACCCGCACGGTGTCGTGCGCGCCCGCGGTCAGCGGCGGGTCGAACGCGACCCACTGCTCGGCGCCGCGCTCGTCGAGGTCCACCTCCTCCAGCCGGGTGTCCAGCACCTCACCGCCCGGGCCCGAGCGGACCGCCTCGACGGTGACCGTGCGCGGCGCGCCCGGGTGGCTGATCAGGCCGACCCCGTCGAGCGCCGCGTGGCTGACGTCCCACGACCCCGACGGCCGAGCCAGCACGGCCTGGTCGACCAGCCGGCCGTCCGCCGCGTACGTCGACAGCTCCAGGCCGCGCCGGGTCACCTGCAGCGCGGTGCCCTGCTGGGCCTCGGCGGAGCCGAGCGTGACGAACGTGACGCCGTCCACCTCGGTACGCGACCAGACCTCGTCGTGACCGCCCACGTAGAGGTCGACGCCGAGCCGGCCGAGCAGCTCCGCGACCTGCTGCCGCCGCGCGTTCTGGCCCGGGCCGGGCGTCCCCGCGGACCCGAAGAACGACTCGTGCCCGACGACGACGTTCCACGGCTCGTCGGCGGCGTGGATGTCCTCGACCAGCCAGTCCAGCTGCGCGTCGAGGTCCTGGGTGGTGTTGAGGACGGCGATGTGCACGTCGCCGCGGTCGAACGAGTAGGTGGTCTCGCCGGCCGGGCCGCCGCCGGGCAGCGCGTACATGCTGGACGTGATCGCGTTGCGGTCCGGCGAGACCAGGTTGTACTCCAGGTCGCCGTCGCTCTCGGCGTCGCCCACGACCGGCGCGACCTGCAGGTCCAGCCCGGCGTAGACGTGGTCGAAGACGTCCTCCCAGTACTCGCGGTGCACGCCGCTCGCCACCAGGTCGCCGGTCTGCACCACGGTGTCGCCGCCGGGCACCTGCGTGCGGATCGCGTCCAGCGTGCCGCCCCAGAGCCCGGAGCCGAGCAGGTAGATCGGCCGGTTCTGCTTCCCGCCGGCGACGAACGAGCCGCGCACGTCCGACCACGCGGCCTCGTCGGTCGCCCGCGGCGCCGCTCCGTCCACCGCGACGCCGAAGCGGTACTCGTAGCGGGTGGTGTCGCGCAGCCCGGTCAGCGCGAACTCGTGGCTGCGCAGCGGCTGGCCGGTGACGGTGTCCTGGTAGATCTCGCCGGGCTTGCCGATGGTGTTCAGCTCGTACGTCGTGTCGCCGGTGGACGTCAGCACCGGGGCGCTGCGCCACGTGCGGTGGCCGGCCGGGCGGACCTGCGCATACACGCGGTCGACGGTGGCGTCGGTGGTGACGCTGACGCCGGCGGTCCCGGGCTCGGCGCCGACGGCCGCGACGCTGCCGAAGAACTGGAACACCCCGGCCGGGTCGGCGCCGTCCTGGTCGACCTGGAGGCGCAGCAGCTCCGCGCCCACGTTGCCCGCGGCGTCGGTGGCCTTCACGACGACGACGTGGTCGGAGTAGCCGCGCACGGTGAACGCGCCGCCCGCGACCGGCACCACGCCGTTGTCGTCCCACACCTCGTACGTGACGGCGGGCGTTTCGCCGCTGTCGTCGGTCGCGGTCACCGCGGGCAGCGCGACGGTGTCGCCGTAGGCCACGGTCGCCGGCGCGGCCGGGTCGACCTCGACGACCGGCGCGTAGTCGGCGCCGCGGGTCGTGGCGCCGACCCACACCGGCGCGGACACGACGACGTCGCCGTCGGCCTGCGTGGCGACGACGTAGAAGAAGTCCCCGTCGGCGGCCGGCAGCTCCGGCGTCACCCGCACCTCTCGGCCGGACACCGCGGGCGCCTCGTACGCCACCGCGCCGCCGTTCGTGCGCACCTGCACGGACGTGAACGCGTCGGCGCCGTCGGGGTCGGTGAGGCCGATGTCCAGCGCCACCGAGCCGGTGTCCGCGGGCAGGATCGAGCCCATCAGGCGCCCGTTCGCGCCGAACTCCAGCACGGTGTTCTGGTCCTGGGTCGAGTACATGCTGCGCTCGCGCATCGCCCGGTAGACGCCGTCGCGGCTCTTCTCCGCGGCCCAGACCCCGGTGATCGACTCGTCGCCGGTCACCCAGTTCGCGCCGTGCTCGTCGCCGTTCCACACCGGCGCCAGGTGCCAGCCCCGGTCCAGCGCGATCTGGAACTGGGCCAAGTTGGTCGCGTTCTTCACCTCGATGAGGTCGATGCGCTCGTCGACCTCCGGGTCCAGGTGCGCGAACGCGGCGAAGTCGCCCTTGCCGGCCGGGTCCGGGTGGTTGAACTGGGCGATCGCCTCGGGGTCCTGCTTCAGCCGGGCGTAGAACGTCGGCAGGTCGTACTTGAGGTCGCCGGTGGCGGCGCCGAACGACAGCGAGTCGCCCTCGCTGCGCGCCGTCGTGAACCAGTCGGTGTTGAACAGGTTCATGTGGCCGGAGGTGTCGTACCAGGTGATCTCCTCGGCCGGGAGCGTCACCAGGTCGTCCTGCTCGGCGTTGAACGCGTCGGACTCCTCGTGCAGGTAGCGCCACTCGTCGGACACGGCGTCACGCCAGTCGGTGGTGAAGTCGTCGCTGTTGCGCCGGTCGTAGAGCACGTCGTGCTCGGACACGGTGAAGAAGTCGGCGGCGCCGGCCGCGGCGACGTGCTCGAACGCGTCGCGCGGCGTCTCGACGCCGTCGCTGACCTCGGTGTGCGCGTGGAACTCGCCGGTGTACCAGGTGCGGTCCAGGTAGGTCGGCCGGTCCTCCTCCGCCCGCGCCGGTAACGCGACCGCCGAGACGGCCAGCACCAGGGCGGCGACCAACGGGACGGGGACGGATCGGGCGGAGAGCGACACCTGCGACTCCTCGGGACGGACGGCGCGAACGGCACGAAACCGTCCGCCACCGTGCCCGGCCCACGTGACCGGCGCCTGGTGCCCGCGACGACAGCAGGTGACCAGCCGGTGAACTACCGGCCGGTAGACGCCCGGACCGCCCCAATGATCGACAACTCCGAAAAGTGTCCAAATTGTGGGCCAACATTTCGGACGGGTAACGATTCCAGGACGTGACGCAGCGTGTCGATCATGCCCAGAAACGACGAACCCACAGCTCAAGGCGGGCGACCCTACTCATGGAATGCACCGCCGAGATCGTTGCGGCACGGCCAGTACGACTCAAGAGGTCCAACCTCTCGTTATGGTGTGCCCTCAATAGAGGTTGGACCACTTGGAGAAGCCGATGCAGAAACCAGGCGTGCGCTACCGGGGCTACCGCAGTTTCGACTACCTCGAACCGCACACCGACTTCCGCGTCTTCGACCTCGCCCAGGAGATCGGCCGGGTACCGGCGTACGACCTCGGGCTGGACGAGGAGCAGACGCGGCGGGTGACGGAGATCCTCGGCCGTGAGCACGTCATCTCCCTGCACGAGCACCCGAAGATCCTCACGACGGACCCGACGCTGCTGAAGGAGTACAACGGCACCGGCCGCAACGCGTTCGGGTTCGAGGGGATCGCCCGGTCGGGCATGACCGCGTTCTTCGACAACTTCATGAACGGCACCAACACCGTGACGTCCGAGCACGGCTGGAAGTGGAACGACGTCGTCTTCGACCTCGGCCTGCGCTTCGCCGACGTCGCGCAGCAGGACCACGTCGTCCTCGCGCGCACCGTCGCGGACCTGGAGAAGGCGAAGGCCGAGGGGCGCATCGCGATGGTCGCCGGGCTCGAGGCCGCGACCGCGATCGAGAACGAGCTGGACCGCCTCGACATCCTCTACGGGCTCGGCGTGCGGCAGACGGGCATCGCCTACTCGATGGCCAACCAGCTCGGCTCCGGGCTGGCCGAGCCGCAGGACGGCGGGCTCACGCTGTTCGGCGGCCGCGCCGTCGAGCGGATGAACACGCTCGGCATCGCCATCGACATCTCGCACTCGTCGGACCGCACCAGCCGCGACGTCATCGAGCGCTCGTCGGTGCCGGTGTTCATCACCCACGCCGGCGCACGCACGGTCTGGCCGACCAACCGGATGAAGCCCGACGACGTCATCGTCGCCTGCGCCGAGCGGGGCGGCGTCATCGGCATCGAGGCGGCGCCGCACACGACGCTGTCCGAGCAGCACCCGGAGCACTCGCTGGAGTCGGTCATGGACCACTTCCAGTACTGCGTCGACCTGGTCGGCATCGACCACGTCGCGTTCGGGCCCGACACCAACTTCGGCGACCACGTCGGGCTGCACGACTCGTTCACCGGGCACCTCAGCATCGCCGGCGCGCACGGGCACGTGGACCACCCGCGGGTCCCGTACGTCGCCGGCGTCGAGAACCCGGCGGAGAACTTCACCAACATCGTCGGCTGGCTGGTCAAGCACGACTGGTCCGACGACGACATCAGCAAGGTCATCGGTCTGAACATCCTGCGCGTACTCAAGGAGGTCTGGTGAAGGGCACGATCGGACACATCCGCAAGGCCGGCGCGGCGCTCGCCGTCGCGGCACTCGTCGCGACCGCGGGCTGCTCGCTCAACGAGGGCGGCGGCGAGTCCGCCGGCGGCTCGAACGACGGTTCGGGCGAGCAGGCCGGGGGCGCCACGCTGCGCATCGGCACCACGACGGACATGGAGAACTTCAACCCGCTGCAGTCGCTGTCGAAGACGGACAGCTGGATCCTCAACGCCACCTACCCGACGCTGCTGCGCATCGACGAGAACGCGCAGAAGGTGCCGGAGCTGGCCGAGGAGTACACCACCGAGGCCGACGGCAGCGTCGTCGTGTTCCACCTGCGTGACGACTTCGAGTGGTCCGACGGCACGCCGGTGACGGCGAAGGACGTCGCGTTCACCGCCCAGGCGATCATGGACTACCAGCTGGGCAACGTCGCGGCGAAGCTGACCTGGGTCACCGGCATCGAGGTGCGCGACGACCAGACGGTCGCGTTCACGCTGAGCGAGCCGTACGCCCCGTTCGCCGAGGGCCTCGGGTTCTGGATGCGGGTCGTGCCCGAGCACATCTTCAGCCAGGTCGGCGACGTCTCGCAGTTCGCCAACGACACCGACTGGGTCGGCGCCGGCGCGTACATCCTCGAGTCCGCCACCAAGGGCCAGCGCTACACCCTGAAGGCGAACGAGAACTACCCGTACGCCCCCGAGGGCGGCGCCGCCGTCGAGACCGTCGAGTACGTCGTGTACCCCGACGTCAACACGATGATCCTGGCGCTGCGCAACGGCGACATCGACCTCATGGGCACGCCGGTCCCGGTGTCCGCGGTGGCCTCGCTGGAGGGCGAGGAGAACATCGAGGTCGAGACGGTCGGGTCGCTCGGCTTCGCGCACCTCACCTACAACATGCAGAACCCGGTGCTGGCCGACCAGGCGGTGCGGCAGGCGCTGTCGATGGTCGTCGACAGCAAGTCGATCATCGAGACGATCCTGCAGGGCGACGGCCAGGAGATGGTCGGCCCGATCTCGCCGATCTTCGCCGACTACGACAACACCGACCTCGAGGCGTACCCGTTCGACCCCGAGGGCGCCCGCGCGCTGCTCGAGGGCGCCGGCTACACCGACGCCAACGGCGACGGCATCCTCGACGACCTCGCCTTCGAGATGGTCTGCGACCAGTCCAACGCCAACCTCACCCGGGTGGCCGAGGTGGTCCGCGACGACGCCGCCGAGGCGGGCATCCAGATCGACCTCGCCTGCATCGAGCGGAACACGTTCCTCAGCCGGACCCGCGGCGGCGAGTACGACATCGACCTGTCGCAGTGGGGTGTCTTCGACAACCCGATGGACCAGCTGCGCAGCACCTACCTGTCGTCCAACCCGGGCGGGATCAACTACAACCTGGTCGCCGACCCGGAGCTGGACGCCCTGGTGAACGACGCCGCGGTGACGGCCGACCAGGACCAGTTCGTGGAGAAGATCAAGGGCATCGACGCCTACGTGCACGACCAGGCGCTGCTGACCCCGCTGTACGTGGAGAACTTCCGCTTCGCGTACCGCGGCGACCGGTTCACCGGCTTCGACCCGTCGCCGTCGGACCTGCTCGGCATGGTCACCGGCTACTCGCTGTCCCAGGTCACGACGGTCGACTGACCGGCTTCTCTCGCCAATGAGTGTCATGGTCACACACCGGGAGGGTGGGTAGCACACCGTGTTGAGGTATGCCGCTAGTCGGCTGTTCCGCGCGATCCTGACCATCTGGATCGCCGTGACGGTGACGTTCTTCCTGCTGCGGCTGCTGCCGGCGGACCCCACCCTCCTGGTGGTGGAGGGCGACATGACTCCGGAGATGCAGGACGCGCTCCGGAGTCAGTACGGCCTCGACAAGCCGATCCTCCAGCAGTACGTGCTCTACCTGGGCCAACTGGTCCAGGGCAATCTCGGTGTCTCGTTCCGGCAGCTGGTGCCGGTCAGCGAGCTGCTGCTGAACCGGCTGCCGTGGACGCTGCTGCTGGCCGGCTCGGCGTTCGTGCTGACCCTGCTGATCGGCATCCCGCTGGGCGTGAAGGCCGCCGTCGGCCGCGGCGGCATGGTCGACCGCGCCGTGCAGTTCTTCGGCATCACGTCGAACGCGCTGTTCATCCCCAGCGTCGCGATCCTGCTGCTGGTGGTGTTCGGGTCGAACCTCGGCTGGTTCCCGATCGGGCAGGCCATCGACCCGGACACCCGCGGGCTGGCGGCGTACGGCTCGCTGCTGCACCATCTGGCGCTGCCGCTGTTCTCGCTGGTGCTGGTCCAGCTCGGGCCGTACGCGCTGACACTGCGGACGAACATGGTCGAGGTGCTCGGTGAGGACTACATCACCAGCGCCCGCTCGCGCGGCCTCACTCACCGCCGGGTGGTGTGGCGGCACGCGCTGCGCAACGCGGTGCTGCCGGCGCTGATGCTGATGGGCCTGCAGCTCGGCACGCTCATCGGCGGCGCCGTGCTGACCGAGACGGTGTTCGCCTATCCGGGCGTCGGCCGGCTGATCTTCGAGTCGGTGCAGCAGCTGGACTTCCCGGTGCTGCAGGGCGCGTTCGTCATCCTCGCGGTGACGGTGGTGCTGGCCAACCTGCTCACCGACCTGCTCTCGATGGTTCTCAACCCAAGGATCCGCACATGAGCACCGAGCCGCAGTCCCTCGTCGCCGACCCCCAGGCGGCGGCGCTGAGCAGCACCCGGCGCCGTCGCTCCGGAGGCTTCTTCTCCGCGCCGTCCGGCTGGCTGTCGGTGGGCGTGCTGGCGCTGTTCGCGCTGGTCGCGATCTTCGGGCCGTTGTTCGTGGACTCCCCCAGCGGCCTGGGCACCGACATCCTGCAGCCGCCGTCTGCGGCGCACTGGTTCGGCACCGACGACCTCGGCCAGGACGTGTTCGCCCAGGTCGTGTGGGGTACCCGGATCAGCCTGCTGGTGGGTGCGGTGGCGTCGCTGATCGCGATCTGCATCGGCACGCTGCTGGGCCTGGCCGCCGCCTACGTGAAGCGGCTGGACCCGGTCGTCACCACCGCCACCGACGTCATGCTGTCGCTGCCGATGCTGCCGCTGATGATCCTGGTGACGGCGCTGGCCGGGCCGAGCGTCGTCACGCTGATCACCGTCATCGGGCTGCTGTCGTGGCCCGAGGTGACCCGGATGATCCGGGCGAACGGGCTGGTCGTCGCCGCGATGCCGTACATCGACGGCGCCCGCGTGCTCGGCGCCGGCGCGTCGCGCATCATCTCCCGCGAGATCCTGCCGGCGGTCATGCCGCTGGTCGTCGTCAACGTGCTGCTCACCGCGGCCCGCGCGGTCATCGCCGAGGCCGGGCTCTCCTTCCTCGGCATGGGCGACCCGTCGTCGTGGTCGTGGGGCCGCATCCTGCTCAACGCACAGCGCTCCGGGACCATCGCGTCGGCCTGGTGGCAGACGCTGTTCCCGTCGCTGGCGATCCTGCTGCTCGTGCTGGCCGCGACCATCGCCGGCATCCGCTACAACGACTCGCGCGACCCGCGCACCCGAGGAGTGTGACCCGTGCACCTGCCCGACTCGTTCTACCTCGGTGCCCTCGACCGCGTGGTCGAGCGGCTCGGCGCCGACGGCCACGACGGCCTGCTGGTGACCCACCCCGCCGACGTCGCCTACCTCGTGGGGTTCTGCTACGCGGTGACCGAGCGCCCGGTGTACCTGTGGATCGGCGCCGACCACGACCGGTTCGTGCTCGTGCCCGAGCTGGACCGCGAGTACGCCGAGCAGCAGCGCATCCACGCGCCCGTCCAGACCTACTTCGAGTACCCCGGCGTCACCAGCCCCGAGGATCACCTCGCCGGGCTGCTGCGCCACCGCGGCCTCGGCTCCGCCCGCATCGCCTACACGTCGTCGATCTCGGTCGGGACGTTCGACCGGCTGCGCGGTGTGCTGCCGGACGCCACCTGGACGACGACGGACGTCGTCGCCGGGCTGCGGCTGACCAAGGCGCCGGAGGAGATCGCGCTGCACCGGCAGGCCGCGGACATCTGCGACTCCATGCTGGCCGCCGGCCGCGCCTACATCGAGGACGCCATCGCCGCGGGCGGCGAGCTGCCGCGCGAGGGCGAGATCGCCCGCCACGTGATCGGCCACGGCACCGACCTCGTCTACCAGCGCTACGACCACGTGGTGTTCACGACGAAACTGGCCGGCGGGCTGGTCTACGCCGGGCCCAATGCCGCCAACCCGCACGGCCTGCCCAGCAGCCGCCGGGTCCAGCGCGGCGACACCCTGATCCTGTCGCTCGGCGCGGCCGTGCTGAGCCGGTTCGTCGAGAGCGAGCGGACGTTCGTCATCGGCGAGCCGAGCGCGGACCAGCGCCGCTACTTCGAGACCGCCCGCACCGCGCAACACGTCGGCACCGAGGCCATGCGCCTGGGCCGCACCTGCGCCGACGTCAACGCCGAGTGCCTGGGCGTCATCCGCGACGACGGGCTGGGCGAGTACCTGCGGCACCGTCAGGGCCACGGCATCGGCGTGCAGCAGCACGAGGCGCCGTGGGTCGAGGACGGCGACCCGACCCCGCTGGCCGCCGGCATGGTGCTGTCCAGCGAGCCGGGCGTCTACGTCCCCGGCCACGGCGGCTACCGCATCTCCGACACCGTGCTGGTCACCGGCGACGGTCCTGAGCGGCTCACCACCTACCCGCGCACCCTCGAGGAGAACGTGATCCCGGCATGACGACCTCCCGCCTCCACACCGAGACCATCAACGGCGCGCGCCTCGTCATCGAGGAGCTCGGGCCGCAGGACGCGCCGGCGATCGTCGTCCACCACGGCGCGCCCGGCCTGGGCTCGCGGGCCGAGCCGCTGCGCTCGTTCGGCCCGTTCGCCGACGCCTACCGGATCGTGACGTTCGACGCGCGCGGCTCCGGCTCGTCCTCCGACGACGGCCCGTTCAGCCACGAGCAGTGGGTGGCCGACATCGAGGAGATCCGCACCCGGCTCGACCTCGGCGACATCGTCATGGCCGGCGGCTCCTACGGCGGCTTCCTGGCGATGGAGTACACGCTGGCGCACCCGGAGCGGGTCCGGGCGCTGGTGCTGCGCGACACCGCCGCCGACACCTCGCACGACCACCTGGCCGTCGAGCGGGCCCGCGACTTCGACGTCGTCCCGATCGACCCGTGGGCGATCGAGCGCATCGGCACCGGCGGCTTCGCCGACAACACCGAGTTCGAGCGGTACTGGCGGGCCATCCTGCCGCTCTACGACCACAAGTACGACCCCGCGGCGGTCGAGCGAAAGGCGGCGAACACGCAGTACCACTACGCGACGCACAACGCGGCGTTCGGCGTGAACATGCCGAAGTACGACCTCACCGGGCGGCTGCCGGAGATCACCTGCCCGGTGCTGGTCACCGTCGGGCGGCACGACTGGCGCACGCCGGTGCCGGCGTCGGAGCTGATCGCCGGCAGCGTCACCGACGGCCGGCTGGTCGTGTTCGAGCACTCCGGCCACTCGCCGCAGCTGGAGGAGCCGGAGCTGTTCCAGGCGACGGTGCGCGGCTTCCTGCGCGACGTGGGAGTCACCCCTCATGGCTGAGACGATGGTCGCCCCGCCGCGCAAGCCCGCCGAGGGCGCGCCGGTCCTGAGCGTGCGCGACCTCAGCGTCGAGTTCGACACCCGCGACGGCGTCCGGCCGGTCGTGCAGAACGTCAGCCTCGACGTGTACGCCGGGCGCACGCTGGCGGTGCTGGGCGAGTCCGGCTCCGGCAAGTCCGTCACCGCACGCTCCGTCATGGGCCTGATCGACGCGCCCGGGCGCATCACCGGCGGCCAGGTGCTGTTCGACGGCAAGGACCTGGTCACGGTGTCCGCCGAGGAGCGGCGGCTGGTCAGCGGCGAGCAGATCGCGATCGTCTTCCAGGACGCGCTGTCCGCGCTCAACCCGGTCTTCTCCGTCGGCGAGCAGATCGCCGAGCTGCTGCGCACCCGGCGCGGGCTGAGCCGGCGCGAGGCCGCCGCCGGCGCCGTCGAGCTGATGGCGCGGGTGCGCATCCCGGCGGCAGAGCGGCGGGCCAAGGAGTACCCGCACCAGTTCTCCGGCGGCATGCGCCAGCGCGCGATGATCGCCATGGCGCTGGCACTCGAGCCGCGGGTCCTCATCGCCGACGAGCCCACCACGGCGCTCGACGTCACCGTCCAGGCGCAGATCATGGACCTGCTGCTGGACCTGCAGGACGAGACCGGCATGGGGATGATCCTCATCACCCACGACCTCGGCGTCGTCGCCGAGACCGCCGACACGCTGGCGGTCATGTACGCGGGACGCATCGTCGAGCGCGGCCGCGTCGACGACGTGTTCGCCAAGCCCGCACACCCGTACACCCGCGGCCTGCTGCACTCGATCCCACGGCTGGACCGCGAGGACGAGGCGCTGTGGGCGATCCCGGGCTCGCCGCCCACCGTGCTCAGCCGCGTCGCCGGGTGCGCGTTCGCGAACCGCTGCGACGTCGCGATCGACCTGTGCACGACGTCGCGCCCGGACCTCACGCAGGTGCTCCCGGCCGGCCGGGCCAGCGCCTGCCACCGTCACGAGGAGGTGCTCCATGGCCGCGTCTGAGCCGGTGCTCTCGGTCGAGAACCTGACCCGGCACTTCGCCGGTCGCCGCGCCGTCCTGCCCGGACGCCCGGCGCCGGCCGTCCGCGCCGTCGACGGCGTCAGCTTCCAGCTGCACGCCGGCGAGACGCTCGGCATCGTCGGCGAGTCCGGCTGCGGGAAGTCCACGCTGGCCCGGATGATCGTCGGGCTGGAGACGCCGACGTCCGGCGTCGTCCGGTTCCGCGGCACCGACGTCCACGCCGTCCGCGGCCGCGAGGCGCGGGAGCTGCGCCGCCGCGTGCAGATCGTGCTGCAGGACCCGTACACGTCGCTGAACCCGCGGCGCACCGTCCGCGAGCTGCTGCGCCAGCCGTTCGAGATCCACCGCGACCTGCTGCCGCGCAAGCAGCAGGCGGCCCGCGTCGCCGAACTGGTCGAGCTGGTCGGCCTGGACCCGGACCACCTCGACCGGTACCCGTTCCAGTTCTCCGGCGGGCAGCGCCAGCGCATCGGCATCGCCCGCGCGCTCGCGCTCTCCCCCGACGTCATCGTCTGCGACGAGCCGGTGTCGGCCCTGGACGTGTCGATCCAGGCGCAGGTCGTGAACCTGTTCCAGCGGCTGCAGCGCGAGCTCGGGCTGGCCTACGTGTTCATCGCGCATGACCTGTCCGTCGTCCGGCACATCTCCGACCGCGTCGGCGTGATGTACCTCGGCAAGCTGGCCGAGCTGGGCGCGCGCCGCGACGTCTACGACGCTCCGCGGCACCCCTACACGTCGGCGCTGCTGTCCGCCGTGCCGATGCCGGACCCGCAGCTGCGGGGCCGGCGCACCCGCCGGCTGCTCGAGGGCGACCCCCCGAGCCCGGTGGACCCGCCGTCCGGCTGCCGGTTCCGCACCCGCTGCTGGAAGGCGACGGACGAGTGCGCGACCGTCGAGCCGCTGCTCGCCGGCGACGACCGGCACCGTCAGGCGTTCGCCTGCCACCACCCGATGCCTGTCCCCACCGCATGACCACGAGGAGCACTGTGACCACCTCCCCTGCCCCCGCGTACGACGGCTACCGCGCGTACTCGTACCTGAAGGCCGGCGCCGACTACCAGGACTTCCGGCTGGCCGCCGAGCTCGGCCGCGTCCCCGCCTATGACGGCGGGCTGACGGAGGACGAGCGGGCCCGGGTGGCCCGGCTGCTGGCCGAGAACGTCGTGATCTCGCTGCACGAGCACGCCGTCGTGCTGCCGGAGGACCCGGACGACATCCGCCGCTACAACCGCACCGGCCGGCAGCGCACCGGCTACGAGGGCCTGGCGCACTCCGGGCTGACCGCGGTGGTCGACAACTTCATGGCCGGTGCGTCCTGCGTCACCAGCCAGCACGGCTGGAAGTGGGACGACCTGATCTACGCGCTCGGCTTCCGGCTGGCCGACCTCGCCAAGCAGGACTTCGTCGTGCACGCCACCACCGTGCAGGACATCCGCGACGCCAAGGCGGCCGGCAGGGTCGCGCTGATCGCCGGGCTCGAGTGCGCCACGATGATCGAGAACGAGCTGGACCGCATCGACATGCTGTACGGGTTCGGCGTGCGCCAGCTGGGCATCGCCTACTCCCAGGCCAACCTGCTCGGGTCCGGGCTGTCCGAGCGCTCCGACGCCGGCCTGACGCACTTCGGCCGGCGCGCCGTCGAGCGGATGAACAAGCTCGGCATGGCCATCGACATCTCCCATTGCGGCGACCGCACCGGCCTCGACGTCATCGAGGCGTCGTCCGTTCCGGTGATGATCACCCACGCCGGCGCCCGCGCCGTCTGGCCGATCCCGCGGCTGAAGACCGACGAGACCATCAAGGCGTGCGCGGAGCGCGGCGGGGTCATCGGCATCGAGGCCGCGCCGCACACCACGCTGTCCGAGGCGCACCCAGAGCACTCGCTGGAGTCCTTCATGGACCACTTCCAGTACTGCGTCGACCTCGTCGGCGTCGACCACGTGACGTTCGGCCCGGACACCATGTTCGGCGACCACGTGGCGGTGCACCGGACGTACGCGGGCAACTACGCGCACAAGGACGAGAACCGCATCGAGCACCCGCTGGTCGACTACGTCGCCGGTGTCGAGAATCCGGGCGAAAGCTTCCATAACATCACCGGCTGGCTGGTCCAGCACGGCTACTCTGATGCGGACATCGCGAAGGTGCTCGGGGGCAACACCATGCGGGTGCTGGAGGCGGTGTGGCGCTCCACCGATGACGGCCGATGAACACGCACGAGGGTGGTAGTCGATCATGAGGCGGGACTCCGCGGCGCAGAGCGCCCTGTTGCGGCTGCGTCACCTGATCGCGACCGAGTTCGCGCCCGGTGACCGGCTGCCGCCGGAGAAGGAGCTGGCCGAGACGCTCGAGGTGTCGCGGACGACGGTGCGCGAGGCGCTGGTCGTGCTGGCCGCCGAGGACATCGTCACCCGCCAGTGGGGCGCCGGCACGTTCGTGAGCGAGCCGCCGAAGGTGGCGTCGCTGAACATGTCGTCGATCGAGTCCTACCGCGACCGCGTCGGCGCCAGCGGCCGCGTCGTCACGCTGCTGGACGCGTCCTGCGAGCTGATGCCGTCGCCGGCCGCCGCGGCGGCGGCGCTGCAGCTCGAGCCCGGCGCGAAGGCGTGGCACGTGCGCCGGCTGTTCGCCGTCGACGGCGCCCCGTCGGCGCTGATGAGCGAGATCGTCCCGGCCCGGCTGTTCGGCCGGCCGCTCGACCCCAGCCCCATGCTGCGCATCGAGACGTCGCTGTACGAGCTGCTCAACCGGCACACCGCGGGCGCCGCCATGCACGCGTCGACGGAGCTGGAAGCGGTCTGCGTCCACGGTGACGACGCCCGCGCGCTCGACCTCGCCGACGGCGCGCCGGCGCTGCGGGCGACCCAGACCACGTTCGCCCGCCGGGGCGAGCCGGTCGCCCACGGCGTGTCGTTCCAGCGCACCGACCTCGTGCGCATGCGCATCACCAGGTGAGCACACTTTCCCGCTACGACAGGCGCGCATCGGGCCTTGCCCCTATGCTCGTGCCGCCGATCTCACCGCGGGAGGATCATCGTGGCTGGACGCAGCAGGAAGAAGAAGGAGGTCGTCCGGGTCGAATCCGCCCCGGAAGCCACGACCGAGCACTCTGACGACCGACCCACCTGGACACCCACACCTGAGGCGAAACAGCAGGCCACGAAGTTCCGGCTGATCGCCGCCGGGCTCTGGCTGCTGGCCATCGCCGGCGAGGCGTTCGCCATCTTCTGGGTGCTGCGCCAGGACCCCGTCAACATGGTCCTGCTGATCGCCATGATCGTCGTGATCGGCGCGCTCGCCATCGGCGGGTCGCTGCTGTGGAAGCGGGCCAACCGGCTCGATCCGGCGTCGAAGAGCGAACCCACCCGGTTCTTCGTCCAGAACCAGCTCGGCGCGATCATCACCGTCATCGCGTTCCTGCCGCTGATCGTGCTGATCTTCGCCAACAAGGACATGGACGGCAAGCAGAAGGGCGTCGCCGGCGGCATCGCGGTGGCCGTCGCCGCCGTCGCCGTGTACTTCGGCATCGACTTCGACTCGCCCTCGGTCGAGCAGTACACCGAGGAGTCGAACATCATCGAGCAGCTGACCGGCGAGGACCTCGTCTACTGGACCCGCTCCGGCTCGGTCTTCCACGTCTGCGAAGAGGTGCCCGACGTCAACCGCGAGTCGCAGGACGGGCGCATCTACGAGGGCACGGTCGCCGACGCCCACGCCGCCGGCAAGTCGCGGCTGGTCAGCTACTGGCAGCGCGAGGCGATCAACTACTGCGGGTACACCCAGGAGCAGGTCGACGCCGTCGAGGCCGGCACCTCCGGCTCCGGCGACGACGCGACGCCCGGTGACGACGCGACGGCGCCCGCCGAGGACGCCGCCACGCCGTAACTCGTCAGGCGACCGGGAAGGCCTGCCGGAACAACTGGTCCGGGTCGTAGCTCGCCTTGACCGCGGCCAGCCGGCGGCTGGTCTCCGGCGGGTACAGCTCGGCCACGTCGGCCGGGTCGAGCGAGCTCATCAGGTTGCCGTACGCGCCGCGGGTGTGCGGGGCGAGCGTCGCCCAGTAGGCGTCGAACGCCGCGCGCGCCTCCGGCGCCGGTGACAGCGCGATGGCCGACAAGAAGGCCTCGCTGTCGCGGTGGGCGAACGCCGTCTCGGTGCCGGCCACCCGGGCGACAGCGCCGCCGAGCGCGCGCACCTGGCCGACCACCGGCGGGCCGGCGGTGAGCCCGGCCAGGTACCGGTCGATCAGCTCGTCGCTGAGGTCGGTGGTCAGACGGTTGCGCGCCAGCGGCGGCGCTCCGCCCGGCGGCACCGGGGGCGGCGGGGCGAGGATCTCGCCGTACGGCCGTACCCGCAGGTCCAGCACGGACGCGTCGCCGAGCTGGAGCAGCGGCTCGACCACGTTCTCGGCCGCTGCGGCGTCGCCGTGCGCCACGCAGACGCCGACCACCAGCGACTGCGGCGCGAAGCCGTCCGGCAGCAGCACCACCATCGACGTCAGCTCGTCCGGCGCCGCTCGCATGGCATCGCGCCAGCCGCGCAGGACGGTGGCCGCGTCGCCGCGCGGGTAGCCGATGTGACCGAAATACACCTCCGGCACCGGCTGGGCGATCACCTCGAACGCCGTGACGACGGCGAAGGCGCCGCCACCGCCGCGCAGCGCCCAGAACAGGTCGGCGTTCTCGGCGGCGCTGGCCCGCAGCACCCGGCCGTCGGCGGTGACGACCTCGGCCGCCACCACGGAGTCGATGGTGAGGCCGAACCGGCGCACCATCCAGCCGATGCCGCCGCCGAGGATCAGCCCGCCGACGCCGACCTCGGTGGTGTCGCCGGAGGAGATCACCAGGCCGTGCGGTTTCAGCGCCTCGGTGACGGCGGCCCAGCGGGCCCCGGCACCGATGCGGACCAGCCGGCGGTCCGCGTCCAGGACCTCGACGCCGTCGAGCGGGCCGAGGTCGAGCACGAGGCCGCCGTCGTTGGTGGCGAACCCGGGAAAGCCGTGGCCGCCGCTGCGCACCGACAGCAGGAGATCGTGCTCGCCGGCAGCGGCGACGGCGCGGCGGACGTCGTCGATGCTGTGCGCCCGGACGATCACGGCCGGGCTGCCTTGACGCTGGTAGGTGTTGCGGTGGGTGTCGTACGCGTCGTCGCCGGGGCGGATCAGCTCGCCGTCGACGACCAGTGTGGAAACGTCGCTCATACCGGGTCGACGAACGAGCGGCCGCCCAGGGGACAAAGGGTGTGTCAGAGTTCTTCCAGCCGCCGGGTCAGGAACCGCCGCTCCGGCGTCGTCGTGGCGAGATCGAGCGCGCGCCGGTACGCCGTACCGGCCTCGGCGTCGCGGCCCAGCCGGCGCAGCAGCTCGCCGCGGGTGGAGTGGAAGTACAGGTAGCCGTCGAGGTCGAGGCGGTCGACGGCGCTCAGCGCGGCCGCGGGGTCGCCGGCCTGGGCCAGCGCCACGGCCCGGTTCAGCTCGACCACCGGCGAACCGGTCAGCTCGGCCAGCCGGCGGTACAGCCCGGCCACCCGCGGCCAGTCGATCCGCTCACGCGTCTGCAGCGACGCGATGGCCGCCTGCAGCACGTACGGCCCGCCGCCGCCCAGGTCGAGGGCGCGGTTCAGCTCCGCGTGGCCGGCCGCCAGCAACGTCGCGTCCCACAGCGAGCGGTCCTGGTCCTCGAGCAGCACGAGGTCGTCACCGTCGAACCGGGCCGCCTGGCGGGCCTGGTGGATCAGCATGAGCGCGACCAGCCCGTGCACCTCGGGCTGGTCGTCCAGCAGCGCGGCCAGCACCCGGCCCAGCCGGATCGCCTCGGCGCCGAGATCGACGCGGCCGCTGTAGCCCTCGTTGTAGATCAGGTAGACGATCGCCAGCACGGCGTCGAGGCGGTCGGGCAGCAGCCGCTCGTCGGGCACCGCGAACGGGATGCCGGCCGCCTTGATCTTGGCCTTCGCGCGGGTCAGCCGCCGCTTCATCGTCTCCTCGGAGACCAGGAAGGCGCGCGCGATGTCCGCGGTCTCGAGGCCGCCGAGCGCGCGCAGCGTCAGCGCCACCTGCCCCTCCAGCGCCAGCGCCGGGTGGCAGCAGGTGAAGATCAGCTCCAGCCGTTCGTCCTTGATCACGGTGTCGTCGAACTCGTCCACGGCGGCCTCCGGTGCCGGCAGGAGGTGCAGCTTGTCGGCCAGCGTCCGCTCGCGGCGGATGCGGTCGATCGCGCGGTTGCGCGCAGTCGTCACCAGCCACGCGGCCGGGTTGTCCGGCGGGCCGGTCTCGGGCCAGCGCGCTGCGGCGATCGCGAACGCCTCCTGCGCGGCCTCCTCCGCGCGGTCGAGATCGCCGAGGTACCCGGCGAGCGAGGCCAGCACCCGGCCCCACTCGTCGCGGAAGACCTGCTCGAGCATGCTCAGCGCAACGCCACCAGCGGGCGCACCTCGACGACGCCGCCGTGGCGGGCCACCGGGATGGTCTCGGCCAGTGCGATGGCTTCGTCGAGGTTCGCCGCCTCGATGATGCAGATGCCGCCGAGCACCTCTTTGGTGTCGGCGAACGGGCCGTCGGTCAGCAGCGTCCGTCCGGCCGCCACCCGCACGGTGGTCGCCGTCTCGGCCGGCTGCAACTGCGCGCCGCTGAGGAACCGGCGATCGTCGCGCAGGGCCTCGTACTCGGCCCGTGCGGCGGCCCGCTCGGGCTCGGACAACTCGGCCTCGTAGCCGGGATCGGCGTAGAACATCAGGGCGTACTGCATGGAAACCTCCGAAGGCGCTCTCACCCACTATGACGAAGCAGCGGCCCGGAATGGGACACGGCCGCGACCATCACGTGAGAATGCGCACCTCCCGCGGCCCGAGCACCAGCTCCTCGCCCCGCCAGACCACCTGGCGCTGCTCGCCGCGGTGGTTCAGCAGGAAGGTCGCGTCACCGCGGACGACCGCCTCGACGCCGTCGGCGCAGCGGTCCAGCACGCCGTCGACGCCGGCGGTGGCGAGCAGGGCGCCGGCCACCCGGCCGAGGCCGTCCGCGTCGGGATGGGTGGCGACGTACCAGGCGGTGCCGGCGCCGACGGTGTTGCGGGTGACGGCCGGCCAGCCGGCGACGTCACCGGCGGCGAAGCCGGCCAGGACGTCGGCGCCCTCGGCGTGGGTGTACTCGCTCCACCACCGGCCGGTGAGCGGGCCCAGCTCGCCGTCGACGGCGATGACCGGCGGCTCGGCGCCCGGCGGGCCGGCCAGCGGCGCGAACTCCTCGACCCGGACGCCCAGCGTGGCGGCCAGCGGGCCGAGGTAGCCGGACGGGTGCACGTGCAGCGACTCGTCGAGGACGCCGGACTGGAAGGTGACCGCCAGCGTGCCGCCCGACGCCGCGAACGCGTGCAGCCCGTCGAGGGCGGCGGCGTCCGCGGCGAACAGCACCGGCGCCACGACCAGCGAGTACGCCGAGAGGTCGGCGCCGGGCCGGACGAAGTCGACCGTCACCGACCGGTCCCAGAACGCCCGGTACCAGTCGGTGACGATGCCGAGGTAGCTCAGCGCCGTCGGCCGGGACGGCTGCTCCAGCGCCCACCAGGCGGTCCAGTCGAACACGATCGCGACGCGGGCCGGCACCGGCTGCCGCTCGACCCAGCCGAGCTCGCCCAGTTCGGCGCCGAGCGCCTCGACCTCGCGGTAGACACGGGTGTCCGGCCCGCCGTGCGGCACCATCGCGGAGTGGAAGGTCTCGGCGCCGCTGGCCGCCTGCCGCCACTGGAAGTACATGATGCCGTCGGCGCCGCGCGCCAGCGCCTGCATGGACAGCACCCGGTTGCCGCCCGGCGGCTTCGGCGCGTTGCGCAGCCGCCAGTTCACCGCGCTCGGCGCCTGCTCCATCAGCACCCACGGCCGGTCGCCGGCCAGCGAGCGCATGAGGTCGCGACCCAGCGCGGCGGTCGCCGGCGAGTCCGGGTCGGCCGGGTCGGGGTAGCTGTCGTCGGAGACGAGGTCGACCTCCTCGGCCCACCGCCAGTAGTCCAGTCCCCGGAACGGGCCCATGAAGTTGGTGGTGACGGGCACGCCCGGGCTGAGCTCGCGCAGGATCGCCGTCTCGGCCCGGTGCAGGTCGAGCAGCGCGTCGGAACTGAACCGGTCGAAGTCGAGCACCTGGGTCGGGTTGAGCAGCGTCGGCGCGGCCCGCGGCGGCTCGATCTCATCGAAGCTCGCGTAGCGCTGCGACCAGAAGGCCGTCCCCCACGCGGCGTTCAGCGCGTCGGCGGTCCCGTACCGCGCGCGCAGCCAGTCCCGGAACGCGACGGCGGCGTGTTCGCCGTAGCAGCGGCTGACGTGGCAGCCGAACTCGTTGTTGACGTGCCAGGCGACCAGCGCCGGGTGCGCGCCGTAGCGTCCCGCCAGCTCCCGCACCAGCCGCCCGGCCAGCCGCCGGTAGCTGGGCGAGTGCGGGCTGTAGTGCTGCCGGCTGCCGCCGCCGAGCCGCACGCCGTCGGCCGTCACCGGCGCGATGTCCGGGTAGCCGCGCAGCGCCCACGGCGGCGGCGACGCCGTGGCGGTCGCGAGGTCGACGCCGATGCCGCCCGCGTGCAGCCGGCCGAGCACGTCGTCGAGCCACTCGAACTCGAACCGGCCGTCCTCCGGCTCGAGCTGGGCCCAGGAGAACACCCCGACGGTGGCGACGGTGACGCCCGCGCGGCGCATGAGCCGCACGTCCTCGTCCCAGACCTCGCGGGGCCACTGCTCCGGGTTGTAGTCGCCGCCGAACCAGAGCGTCATCGGGTGCTCCCTCTCGTTCCGTGAACGTTCACGGAGACGCTACGCTGGCCCTCGAACGCGGGTCAAGGAAGGGGACCGATGGCCGTCGGGCGCATCACCATCGAAGACGTCGCGGCCGCGGCCGGTGTGTCCCGGCAGACCGTCACGCGGGCGATGAACGGCCTTCCCGAGATCAGCGCGCGCACGCGCGACCACGTGCTGCGCACCGCCACCGAGCTGGGCTACCGGCCCAGCCGGTTCGCCAGCAACCTGGCCGCCCGGCGCAAGGCCCGCTCCGTCGGGCTCGTGCTCGGCTCGCTGCGCAACCCCTACTACACCGAGCTGGCCGCCGAGCTGCTCGACGTCGTGACGCCGCGTGGCTGGCAGGTGCTGATGGCCTCGCACGAGCAGGGCGACGACGTCGAGCTGGTGGCCGCGCTGAGCGGCCAGGCCGACGCGATCGTCGGCTACTTCACCGGGCCCGAGGCCGCGTTGGTGGCCGCTGCCCGCGGCGTTCCGCTGGTGCAGGTCGAGCGGCCGGCCACCGTACCCGGCATGCACGCGGTCATCCTCGACTTCGAGGCCGCCATCGAGGCGCTGCTGGACGACCTGCGCGGCCGCGGCGCGCGGCGGTTCGGCCTGATCGAGTCGGGCCGCCCGGCCACCGGCGGGTACCGGCCGACCCGCCGGCGGCGGGCGTACGAGCGGTTCGCCGGACCCGGCTCCGCCGCGCGCGTCGTCGTCGCCGACGAGTCGATCAGGGGCGGCGCCGACGGCCTGGCCCGCCTGCGTGCCGAGTACCCGGACGTCGACACCGTGCTGGCGTTCAACGACCTCATGGCGATGGGCGCCATCCAGCGGGCCCAGCTCGACGGCGTCGCCGTGCCCGCCGACCTCCGCGTCGTCGGCGTCGACGGACTCTCCCTCGGCGCGGTGATGACGCCGCCGCTGTCGACGCTGTCGATCGACCGGCGCGCGCTGGCCACCGAGGCCGCCGACATCGTCGGCGCGCTGCTCGACCGCGCCGAGCCCCCGCCGCACCCGTCCGTCGTGCGGACGGTGACGCCGCGGCCGCTCTGGCGCGAGTCGGCGTGACCGCGCCGCCCGTGCGAGTGCGGCGCCGGGCCGCCGGCCGGGTGCTCATCGTCGCCGCTGTCCTGCTCATCGCGCTCGACCTGCGCAGCGGCCTCGCCGCCGTCCACCGCTGCTGGCCGAGATCCGGTCCGGCCTCGGGATGTCCGCCGCCACGGCCGGGCTGGTCACCGCGATCCCGGTGCTGTGCTTCGCCCTGCTCGCGCCGGCCGTGACGCTGGCCGGGCAGCGGGCCGGCATCGACGCGGTCGCCCTGGCCGGGTGCCTGCTGATCCGCGCGGGCTCGCTGCTGCGCGTCCTGGACGGCACCACCGTGCTGCTCGCCGGCACCGTGCTCGTCGGCGCGGGCATCACCACCGGCAACATCCTGGCGCCGGTGGTGGTCCGGCGCGACGATGCCGGCCGGACTGCTGCTGTGGCCCGCGGCCTGGCCGGTGTGGACCGCGACCGGCGGACTCGCGCAGGGCGGCGGCATCGGGCTGGCGATGGCGCTGATCGCGCTCGGCGCCGTCTACCAGGCGACCGGAGGCTGGACCGTCCCGCTGCTCGTGCTGGTGGCCGCCTCGGTGGTCATGGCCGTGGCGGGCTGGACGGGCGGCCGGGAGCTTCGGCCGGGTAGGCGCTGGCGGTGAGGTAGAGCGCGTCGGGACGGAAGACCAGGCGGCCGAGGGCGATGATGCGCTCGTCGTCGCCGAACAGCCGGCAGTGCACCACCAGCAGCGGCGCACCGGGCGCCACCTCCAGCTCGGCGGCCAGCTCACCGGTGGCCGCGATGGCCGTGACGGCGTGGTCGCTGCGCACCAGCGGGACGTGCTCGACGTCGCGGAAGAAGGTGGTGACGCCGTCGGTCAGCGAGTTGATGCGCACCTCGTGGCCGTTCAGCGTGGCCGGCAGGGTGTGCTCGACCAGCGCCGCGGCCACACCGTCGACGTCGTAGGAGCGGCTGACCCGGAACACCGGCTCGCCCGCGGCCAGGCCGAGCAGCGGGCCGCTCTCGTCGTCGGCGGCCTCGCGCTGCACGCTGACCATGCGCACGTTGTGTCCGGCGCTGGCGCCGCCGAGGATGCTCGACACCGAGCAGATGTAGTCGATCGGGTACGCGATGGCGTCGTCGAGCGTGAACCGCTGCGGCGCCGTGATCAGCGTGCCGACCCGCCGCCGCCGCTCGATCTCGCCGGCCGCCTCGAGCGTGGCCAGCGCCTCGCGCAATGTGCCGCGTGACGTGCCGAGCTGCTCGCTCAGCTCCTTCTCCGGCGGCAGGCGGTCGCCACCGCGGGCGCGCTCCTCGGCGATCAGCGCGCGCAGCCGCGAGGTGACGGTGTCGACCCGCGGCCGGCGGACCGCGTCGGACGTGCTCGAAAGCGTCATCAGACCATGATCCTCTCGTGAATGGTTCGACCATATAGCCATGATCTCTTCGACACAACCCCATTGCTGCGGCTTGACGACCAGATCAAGGCAGCGTAAAAAGGTCCACAACTTTCCCCGGTCTTAATCGCCTTATTGGTTCAACCAAAGGAGCGTTCATGATCGCCACGCACGCGCCGCGGAGGGCGTCGTGACGGGAGCAGGCGCCGACGCCGGCCGGTACGGCCCCGCGCTGCGGGTCCGCCGGTTCGACCTCGGCGCGCGGCTGGGCCGGCTGGGACTCGGCGCCGCCGGGTTCGCCGTCGTAGGCGTGGCCTGGCACCTGATGGCCGTCGGCGAGGTGTTCGGCACCGGCCTGCTGCCCACGCCGGTCGAGGTCGGCCGGGTGATCGTCGACGGGCTCGGCAACGGGCTGCTCGACGACCTGCTGATCAGCTTCCGCCGGGTCCTCATCGGCGTCGGGCTGGGCCTGGCCATCGCCGCGCCGATCGGGTTCGTGCTCGGCTGGTTCGGCATCGCGCGGGCGATGTTCAACCCGCTGGTGAACTTCCTCCGGGCGCTGCCGCCCATCGCGCTGGTGCCGCTGGTCATCGTCTACTTCGGCATCGGCGAGCTGTCGCGCGGCATCGTCCTGGTCTGGGCGGCGTTCTTCGCGACCATCGTCATCGTCTACGAGGGCGTCGCCGCGATGGAGGAGAAGTACGTGCGCGCCGCCCAGACGCTCGGCGCGACCCGGTTCGAGATCCTCACCAAGGTCGTGTTCCCGCTCTCGGTGCCGCACATCATGACGGCGGCCCGGGTCTCGCTCGGCATCGGCTGGGCGTCGCTGGTGGCGGCCGAGCTGGTCGCCGCGCAGCAGGGCCTCGGCGCCGTCATCCAGAACGCGAGCAACTTCCTCGACATCCCGACGGTCTACGCCGGGATCATCCTGATCGGCGTCTGCGCGCTGGTCATGGACACCGGGATCCGGATGCTCTCGGCCTACGTCGTTCGCTGGCAGGACAGGGGAAGCCGATGACCCAGCCCACCACCGCGACCCGCGGGCTCAGCGTTCGCGGCGTCAGCAAGGACTTCGGCAACGTCAACGTCCTGCGCGACGTCGACCTCGACATCGCCGACGGCGAGTTCGTCGCCGTCGTCGGGCCCAGCGGCTCGGGCAAGAGCACGCTGCTCAACGCGATCGCCGGCTTCGTCACGCCGGACCGCGGCGAACTGCTGGTGAACGGCCAGCCGGTGCGCGGCCCGGGGCCGTCGCGGTGCGTCGTGTTCCAGGAGTACGCGATCTTCCCGTGGCTGACGGTGCGCCGGAACATCGACTTCGGCACCCGGCTGCGCGCCTGGAAGGGCACCCGGCAGGAGCGCGCCGCCGTCACCCAGCGCTACCTGGACATGATGGGGCTCACCGACTTCGCCGACGCGCTGCCGAAGACGCTGTCCGGCGGCATGCGCCAGCGTGTCGCCATCGCCCGCGCGTACGCCGTCGACCCCGAGATCCTGCTGATGGACGAGCCGTTCGCGGCGCTCGACGCGCAGACCCGCGAGCAGATGCAGGAGGCGCTGGTCGACATCAACCAGCGCGAACGACGCACCGTCCTGTTCGTCACCCACCAGGTGGAAGAGGCGATCTTCCTGGCCGACCGGGTCGTCGTCATGAGCGCACGACCGGCGACCGTGCAGGAGATCGTCGACGTCCCGTGGGGCGACCGGCGCACCCACGAGATCAAGACCGAGCCGGAGTTCGTCCGGCTGCGCCGGCACATCGAGACCCTACTGCGTTCGAGGAGATGATCATGCGGACGACGACGTCTGCGGCCGTGGCCGGACTTGCCGCGCTCGGCCTGCTGCTCACCGCGTGTGGCGGTGACGACGGCGACAGCGCCAGCACCGAGGGCGGCACCCAGACCGTCCGGATCGGCTACATCCCCGGCCCGGCGCCGGCCATGAACCTGCTGCTGGCCGACGAGCGCGGCTACTTCGCCGAGCAGGACCTCGAGGTCGAGCTGACCCCGTTCCAGACCGGCATCTCGCTGTCCAACGCGCTCACCGGCGGCAGCATCGACGTCGGCGTCATGGGCGCCGTCGTCGCGAACTTCCCCGCCCGCGGCCAGGGCAAGCTGTTCCTGCTGAACAACCTCGAGGCCGACATCCAGCAGATCTGGGCGGCGCCCGGCTCCGGCATCGAGTCGGTGGCCGACCTCGCCGGCCGGCAGGTCGCCACCACGACGGGGTCGGCGGCGCACCTGCTGCTGCACGTCGCGCTGGAGGCCGAGGGCGTACCGGCCGACGACGTCGAGATCGTCAACCTCGACATGCCCGCCGTCGCCAACACGTTCGTCACCGGCGGCGTGCCGGCCGCCGCGCTGTGGGCGCCGTTCGACGCGCAGGTCGAGGAGCAGCTGCCCGACGCGCAGCTGATCGCCACGTCGGCCGACTACGAGGACGCCGCGATCGCCGGCGGCTGGGTCGCGAACAACGACTTCTACGACGGCCACGAGGACGCCCTCGCCCGGCTGGCCGAGGTATGGCTGCGCTCGAACGAGGACCTCACGACCGACCGCGAGGCCGCCGTAGCCGAGGCCTGCCCCCGGCTGGAGGAGTACATGACCGCCGAGGACTGCGCCGGCATCTACGACAAGACGCAGACCTACAGCAACGACGAGTGGGCCGCGCTCTACGAGGACGGCACCGCGCTGGACTGGGTCGGCCGCATGGAGCAGGTGTTCGTCGACATCGGCGCGCTGCCCGAGTTCGTCGAGCCGGACCAGTTCTTCGACACGTCCGTCTACGCCGACGCCGTCGCGTCCTGACCGAAGGAGATCCACCGACGTGACCGGGCAGCCCCCGAACGTCCTCATCGTCATGGTCGACCAGCTGACGGCGTTCGGCCTCGGCGCGTACGGCAACGACGAGGTCCTCACCCCGCACCTGGACGCGCTGGCCGGCCGCGGGGTGGTGTTCGAGAACGCGTACGCCAACTCGCCGCTGTGCGTGCCGTCGCGCGCGTCCATGATGACCGGGCGGCTGCCCAGCGGCGTCCCGTGCAACGACAACGCCGAGGAGTTCCCGGCGTCGGTGCCGACGTTCGCGCACACCCTGCGCCGGGCCGGCTACCGCACCATCCTCGCGGGCAAGATGCACTTCGTCGGGCCGGACCAGCTGCACGGCTTCGAGGAGCGGCTGACCACCGACATCTTCCCGGCCGACCTCACCTGGACCCGGCCCTGGGAGGACCTCGGCGACCCGCCGCGGCTGTCCGGGCGGCAGCGCAGCGGCGGGCGCGAGTACGTCGACATCCTCAACCGGTCCGGCCCGCAGGCGTGGACGTACCAGATGCACTACGACGAGGAGGTGCGGTTCCGGACGCTGCAGCGGTTGCGCGAGCTGGCGCTGGACACCGGGCCGCGGCGGGCCGACCCGTGGCTGCTGGTGACGTCGATGACGCAGCCGCACGACCCGTACGCGGCGCCGGCGGAGTACTGGGACCGCTACGAGGGCCGGTCGATCCGGCTGCCGGACCGCTCCGCCGTCGCCGCCGAGCGGCACCCGTTGGACGCCTGGGTGAACGCGTTCCACGGCGTCGACCTGCACGACGTCACCGACGAGCAGGTGTACCGGGCCCGCCGCGGCTACTACGCCATGATCAGCTACGTCGACGACGTCGTGGGCGGGCTGGTGGCCGAGCTGGGCCGCCTCGGCCTGTCCGACGACACCGTCATCATGTTCACCAGCGACCACGGCGACCAGCTCGGCGAGCACGACATGTTCTTCAAGCGCACGCTGCGGGAGTGGTCGGTGCGCATCCCGCTGCTGGCCGCCGGCCCGGGCGTCGCGGCCGGTCACCGCGTCGCCGACCCGGTGTCGCTGGCCGACCTGCACCCCACGCTGGCCGACCTCGCCGGCGCCACGCTGCCCGGCTGCGTCACGGACCGCTTCGACGGCGCCAGCCTCGCGCCGCAACTGGCCGGCCGCGACGCCGAACACCCGGACGTGATCCTGGAGAACTACGCCGAGGGCACCATCGCGCCGGTGCGAGCCGTCGTCCGCGGGCGGACCAAGCTGGTGCGCGCGCCGGGGCTGCCGGACCAGCTCTACGACCTCGGCGCCGACCCCGGCGAGGAGCGCAACGTCGTCGACGACCCCGGCTACGCCGACGTGTCCGAGCGGATGCGCACCGACCTCTCCAAGACGTGGGACGCCGAGGAGGCCCGACGGACGATCGTCACCAGCCAGCGAGTGCGGGCGTTCCTCGGCGAGGCGATGGCGCACGGCCGGCACCACGCCTGGGACCACGAGCCCGACCCCGGGCGTGCGTGGGTCCGCGGCGCCGACGACGACCCGTGGGACCCGCTGTTCGGCTTCTGATCCCTCGGGAGCGGCCAGCCGATGTCACAGTTGGCCGCTCCCAGGCGTCGTATGGGTATGGACCCGCACCAAGTACTCGGCGTGCGGCGGGGCGCGACCCCGCAGCAGGTGACGCAGGCGTTCCGCCGCGAGGTCCGCCGCGGCGGCCACCCCGACACCGGCGGCGACGCCCACGCCTTCCGGCGGCTGGTCGCCGCCCGGGACGCGCTGCTCACGCCGCCGCCCACCGGCCCGGCGACCCCGCCGCCGTCCTCGCCGCGGCCGCGCCCCCACCCCGCGCCGCCCCGCCCGGCGGCCCGTCCGACGACCCGTCCGACCGCGCAGGCGGCCGGCGGCGCCACCCGCACGGCCCGCAGCTCCGACGGGAGCGCGCTGCCGCTGATCGTCCTGGGGTTCGTGGCCTTCATCACGGTCCCGCACATCCTGCTCGCGATCGTGCTGGTCGTGGTCCCGTAGCTGCGTGCGCGGTGTCAGCGTGAACCATGAGGGTCTCCTGACGGTCAAGCGGATCCAAAAAAGCTCCACACCGGCCGTCCGATCCCGGACGACGACCCCGCGGCCGTGTTCGGCGGCAGGCTGGCCGGGCTGCCCGCGTCCGGCCCGTGATCACGACCCCGCGCCCCGGAAACCGGCGGACGCCCGGGAAACCGGCGGTTGGCCGCCATATCTGGCCCGCAAGCGCCCGGTCCCGGGGCGTCCGCCGAATTCCCGAGCGTCGCCCCAGCAGGAGAAAACCCTGGGCGCCACGCCTAGGAGATGCTGAAGTGTTGGTAGTCGGGGTCGGAGAACAGGCCGCCCCACTCCCAGCCGGCCCGCTCGAAGGCCTCGCGCACCACGCCGCCGTCCTGGATGACGCCGGGGACGGGCGGGGCGCCCGCGCCACGGTCGACGTCGAGGTACGGGAGGGCGGCGGCCGGGCGGACGTCGCCGCCGACGACGTAGGGGTTCTGCACCGGGTTGATGTCGATGGCCCGCCCGTAGGCGTGGTTGGACCACGTCGTCTGGCCGGCCACCCGGCGGCAGTTGTAGGCGGACGTGTTGTTGGCCGCCATCGACCGGTCGTCGTCGCCGCCGTACTCGTCGACCAGCAGCATCCGCTCGATCGGGAACCGCGCGGCGTACAGCTCGGCGAACACGTCGACGACACCGGCGGCGACGTCGGCGTGCACGACCAGCTCGCCGCGCCGGGCGCGGCCGTCGAACCCGACGTGGGTGACGGTGACGTAGCGCAGGTCGGTGAGCGGGACCGGGCAGGCGACGGGGTCGTGGTTGCGCATGGCGAGGCTCACCGACGGGCCGACCGGCTCGATCGACGACGTGAAGCCGGGCAGCTCCGGCGCGACGCCGTCCGGCGGCGGGTCCGCTGCCGCCGCGTCGGGGCCGGGGCCCGCCGCGAGGCCGGTGCAGCCGCGCAGCTCGTGCCACGCCCGGACGGCGGCGGTGGCGGCGCTGCCGCCGAGCTGCACCGGGCCGCCGCCCTCGGGCGGGATGGCACCAGGCCGCCACTCGTCGCCGACGATCTTGCCGTCGCGGAAGGACAGCAGCAGCACGCCCGACTCCGAGGCGCGGCCGTGGTACCAGTAGAAGTTCCCCAGCCCGTAACCGACGTAGGTGTCGCCCAGCAGCCCGGCGCCCGACGGCGTGTGCGCGTGCGCGCCGACCACGACGTCCGCGCCGGCCGCGGCCAGCTTCGCCGCGAGGCTCTCCTGCGACTCGACCGGGCAGGCGTTGTACTCCTCGCCCCAGTGCAGGTAGACGATCACGAGGTCGTCCTTCGCGGCCGACGCGCGCACCGCCTCGGCCAGCACCGCCGCACCGTCGCCGCGGGCCGAGGCCAGCCCGGGCCCGGTGCCGGGCGCGGCTGCCCAGGTGGGGTCGGCGCTCTCGAGGGGTGAGGCGTCGGCGGCGTGGACGGCGACGTCGGTGCCCTTGACGCGCACCCGGTGCGGCGCGAACGCCTGCCGGTCGGTGCGGCCCGCGCCGACGATCGGGACGGCGCCGGTCTCGCCCGCGGCGACGGTGTCGGCCACGCCGACCGCGCCGTAGTCGGCGCCGTGGTTGTTCGCGACGGACACGACGTCGACGCCGGAGCGGGCGAGCACGTCGAGCGCGCTGGGCGGGGTGCGGAACCAGAACCGGTTCGACGCGACCTCCAGTTCCTTCGCGGCCGGCTCGCCCCGCGTCGTCACGGCCGACTCGAGGTTGACCATCGCCAGGTCGGCGGCGCGCAGGACGTCGGACATCGGCCCGAGCGTGGTGTCGGCCGCGGCCGGGACGCCGGAGAACGCGCCCTCGAAGTGGACGTCGCCGGCGAAGGCCAGCCGCAGCGTCTCGTCGTCGGCCACCGGGTCAGGGGTGGGCGAGGCGGTGACCTCGGGCGACGGCGCCACGACTGGCGGCTCGGGCGCGCCCGTCGCCGCGACCGGCTCGGCGGGTGTGTCGGGCAACGGCACACCGGCGAGAACCCCGGCCGCGGCGAGGACCGCCACGAGAACAAGCCGGCGACTCGGCATGTCCCGATCTTAAAAGCGACATCTCAGAAGATTCTGAGATGTCGCCGCCGGATCTACTCCAGCCCTCGCCGGATCGCGGCGATGATCTTCGGCCGCAGCTGCGCGACCGACACCACCTCGTCGACCGAGCCGACCTCGACCGCCCGCCGGATGTCGTGCACGCGGTCGAACTCGGCAGCCACCTCGGAGATCTTCTCGGCCCGCAGCCCCGCCCGCAGCTCGGCCAGCTCGACCAGCAGCGGGCCGCGCTCCCCGTTCGTGGCCTCGCCGATCTTGCGTTCCAGGGCGCCCACCGCCGGGTCGGCCGCGGCCCGCTTCTCGACCTCGGCCGCGAACACGACGGCCGCGGCGGGCGCGCCGCCGAGCACCGAGGCGTACGAGCCCTCCAGCGCCAGCACGGTCATCCGCGGGTTGAGCCGCTTCGAGAACACCACGAACGCGCCGCCGTGGTAGCGCGAGATCACGCAGAACACGATCGGGCCCTGGAAGTTGACCACCGCCCGGCCGATCTCCGCGCCGTACTCCAGCTGCAGGTTGCGCATCGACTCCGGCGACCCGTCGAACCCGGACAGGTTCGCCAGCACCACCAGCGGCCGGTTGCCCGACGCGGCATTGATGGCCCGGGCGATCTTCTTCGACGACCGCGGGAACAGCGTGCCCGCGGTGTAGGTGTCCGGTCCGTCGGTGGGCGGGAAGCCGCGCCGCGGCACCGGCTTGGACTCGATCCCGATCAGGCTGACGGAGTGCCCGCCGAGCCGGGCGTCGGTGACGACGGCCGTCTCGGCGTCGGCCATCCCGGCCCACCGCTCGCGCAGCGGCGCGTCGGCGTCGGCGACGGCGCGCAGCACCGTCCGGATGTCGAACGGCTTCTTCCGGTCCGGGTTCGAGGCCGCGGAGAACACGTCGCCGACGGTGCCGAACTCGCCGCCGTGCGGGTGCGAGGAGATGTCGCGGTCGTCGGGGTCGGTGCTGACGGCGACCCGCGGCCCGGCCTCGCCCGGCAGCACGTACGTCTGCTCGTAGTGCGCCATCAGCACGCCGAGCGCCTCGCCCAGGTTCGGCACCCAGTACTGCGCCTGCCCGTTCGGGCCCATGACGCGGTCGTAGCCGCCGATGCCGTAGTTGTCCTCGGCCGACACGCTGCCGGAGAAGTCCAGCGTCTGCTTGCCGGTCAGCACCATCGCGGAGTCCGGGGTCATGATCAGCACACCGCGGGTGTGCATCAGCATGGTCGCCTCGGCGTTCCAGTACGGCTGCGCGCCGACGTTGATGCCGGCCACCACGACGTTGATCTCGCCGCCGCGCTGGGTGAACTCGACGATGCGCCGCAGCGCCGCCGCCACCCAGTCCATGTTCTCGGTGCCGGAGTCCATCGCCACCCGGGCACCGGCCGACAGCGCGAACCACTCCAGCGGCACGCCCAGCTCCTCGGCGAGGTCGAGGGCCGCGATGACCCGCGCGCACTCGGCCTCGGCCAGCGCGCCGAGCGACTTCGTCGGGTCGCCGCAGAGCACGATGCGGGTGACGCCCTCGGGGTAGAGCGGCGTCGGCGTGGTGACCTTCGCGACGATGATCCCGGCGCTGTTGCGCCCGCGCGGCCGGTCCACCTCGACCAGCACGCCGTCCTCGTTGAGGTCGAGCTCGGTCAGCGTGCCCTCGCCGGCCAGCACCGACTCCAGCTCGTACGGGTACACCAGGCCGCGGCGGCGGGCCCGCAGCACCTTCCCGGCGTAGTCGTCCAGCGGCGCCAGCGGGGTCGTCGGCGGCGCGATGATGTCGGCGACGGTGCCGGCGCCGGGCTGGGCGTGGAACCGGATCGAGATCGGGTGCACGGTGCCGTCCGGTGCGGCGATGCGGCCCTGGGCCAGCACCTCCTCCAGCCCGGCGCCCTCGCTCAGCGGCGTGATCTTGGCCTGCAGCGCGGCCAGCTGCTCGACGTCGGCCTCGACCACCGGCCAGACGGTGACCCAGACGTGGTTCTGGTCCAGCCGGGCGCCCGCGCGGCCCCGTGCGGTGCGGACCCGGCGGATCGCCTCGAGGCACTGCTCGACGGCCCGCTCGGCGTGCGGCAGCCCGATGACCCGGCCGGTCTCGTCGCGGACCACCGCCAGCTGCCGCACCTGGGCGCAGGCGACCAGCCGCCGGTCCGCCGGGTTGGTCTTGGCGACCGCCTCGTAGAGGATCACGTCGCCCGGCGCCTCCAGCCGGGTCACGTCGAACTCGGTCAGGCGCCACAGGTTCAGCCGGCGGCCCACCATCGGGTGCATGCCGCGGACGAGGTCGTCCTCGGCCAGCGCGAACTCCGCGGCGCCGGGCACCGGGCGGAAGGTGAAGTAGTCGACGGCGCGGTCGGGCTCCGGGCAGGCCGCCACCGAGACGCGCCGGGCCCGGGCCGCGTACGGCTGGGCGGCGATCAGCTCGTTCAGCCGGTCCGACGTCTCCTGCGGGTCCTCCGGCATGCCGCGCCAGCGCAGGTAGATCTCGACGACGTTCTCGTGGTCGCCGGCCAGCGCGGCGCCGACCCCGGCCGCCAGTTCGCCGCCCTCGGACAGCTCGGCGACGTCGGCGATGGTGGAGATCACCCGGGTCGAGCCGTGCTCCTCGGAGTGGAACTCGGCGGCGACGACGGGGCGGCCGGCCACCTGCGTCACCGTCAGGTCGTGCATCGCGTACTCGCGGTAGTGCCGGCGGATCAGCACCTCCAGCAGCGGCTCCGCCGCGGGGAACCGCTCGAACATCCGGTCGCGGAGGAAGCCGACCAGCTGCTCCGGGATCTGCGCCAGCGCCTCGATCCGCTGCTCCCGGTCCGGCGCGTCGGCCGCGGTCAACGCGCGCACCTCGTCGGCGACGCCGTCCAGCACCTGCCGCCGCTCGGCGTCCACCAGCGGCTGGTCGAACCAGCGGAACCGGATCGACCGCGCGAGGTCGCCGACCACGGGGAAGCGCAGCTGGGTGGCCCGCACCAGCCGCTCCAGCTCGCCGCGCGCGGCCCGGGCCAGCCCGGTCGCCGGCCGCGGCTCGGCCAGCCACACCTGCAGGATCGACGTGGCGATCTCGACGTCGGTCTCGGTGTGCTGCTGCGCCAGGAACACCCGGAACAGCGCCTCCGCCAGCTCCGGCGTGCGCTCGAGGTCGGTGACGCCGTAGTGCCGCAGCACGCGCAGCAGCCGCTCGCGGAACTGCTCCGGCAGCCCGCCGCGCTCGGGGTCCAGCGACTGCAGGAACGTGTGGAAGTGCTCGCGAGTGCTGTGCACGCGCAGCTCGGTGTTGCCCTCGTCGCGGGCCGGCCGGTTGCGGCTGAGCTCGGCGAAGTCGGTGAACAACCACAGCAGCCGCATCTCCGCGCGCACCACGCCGGGCCGGTCGTCGGCGAGGTGGTCGCGCAGCCGCAGGTGGTCGGCGATGGCCGCGCGCCGCTGCTCGGGGTCGACGTCGAAGCCCATCAGCAGGCCGCGCAACCGGTTCAGCGCCGCGATGGCCTGGGTGCGCTCGGTCCGGACGGGGCGCAGCGCGGCCACCTCGGCGGCCGGGTCGTCGCCGGGGCGCTGGTCGTCCGCCGGCGCCTCCGACGGCTCGCCGATCGGCTCCAGCCGGGCCAGCGGCGCGCCCGTCTCGACCTGGCTCCCGGCCCGGACCACCAGCTCGCGGACCCGGCCGGCGAACGGCGCGGGCAGCACCGTCTCCATCTTCATCGACTCCAGCACCAGCACCGGCTGGCCCGCCGTGACCTCGTCACCGACGGCGACGGGTGTGGCGACGACCAGCGCGGGCGCCGGGGCGCGCAGCATGCCGCCCTCGTCGCGGCTGATGCGGTGCGTGACGCCGTCGACCTCGACCAGGTGCACCGGCGGGTGGGCCGCCGTCACCAGCCGGAACGTGTGCTCACCGACGTGCAGCCGGCCGTGCACCTCGTCCAGCCGGTCCAGCCGCGCCTCGACCAGCTGCTCGACGCCGTCCGCGTCGACCAGCCCGACCAGGTACGCGTCGGCCGCGCTCTGCCGCACCGTCAGCGTCGACCGGACGCCGCGCAGCTCCAGCTCGATCAGCTGGCCGGGCTCGTGCTGGGTCTGCGGCCGGCCGCCGCGCGCGGTCTCCAGGAACCGGGCCACCTCGACCCGCTCGGCCTCCTCGTACGCCTCGATCGCGGCCGCGACCAGCGCCACCCCGGCGTGCCGCCGCGACACCAGCCGGCCCTCGGCGCGGACGCGGTCGATCCAGCCGGTGTCCGCGCAGACCACGCCCGGCGCGCCGACGACGCCGCCGTCCGCGTCGAACGGGCCGGTCACCTCGGGCTGGTCGAGCAGGTCCAGGGCGAAGCTCTTGTTGGTGGCGCCGCCGTCGATCACCACGGTGGTCTCGGTCAGCGCGCGCCGCAGCCGGGCCAGCGCCTCGGCCCGGTCGGCGCCGTAGGCGATGATCTTGGCGATCATCGAGTCGAAGTCGGCCGGAATGGTGTCGCCCTCGGCGACGCCGGTGTCGACCCGGATGCCCGGTCCCGTGGGGAACTCCAGCCGGCTGATCCGGCCCGGCGCCGGTGCGAAGTCGCGGTCCGGGTCCTCGGCGTTCAGCCGCGCCTCGACGGCGTGGCCGCGCTCGGCCGGACGCTCGCCCGTCAGCGGCGTCCCGGCGGCGATCTGCAGCTGCAGCCTGACGAGGTCCAGCCCGGTGACCTCCTCGGTGATCGGGTGCTCGACCTGCAACCGGGTGTTCACCTCGAGGAATGCGAACGACCGCTCACCCGGGTGGTACAGGAACTCGACCGTGCCGGCGCCGGCGTACCCGACGGCGATCGCCAGCCGCTCGGCCGCGGCCTTCACCTCGGTGACGCCGTCCGGCGGCAGCAGCGGCGACGCGGACTCCTCGATCACCTTCTGGTTGCGGCGCTGGATCGAGCAGTCGCGGACGCCGACCGCCCACGCCGTGCCCTGCCCGTCCGCGATGACCTGCACCTCGACGTGACGGGCGCCGGTGACCAGCCGCTCCAGGAACACGACGCCGCTGCCGAACGCGCGCTCGGCCTCGTCGCGGGTGCGCTGGTACGCCTCGGTCAGCTCGGCCGGCGACGTGATCTTGCGGATGCCGCGGCCGCCACCGCCGGCGCTGGCCTTCAGCATCAGCGGGTAGCCGATCCGCTCGGCCGCGGCCAGCGCGTCGTCGAGGGTGTCGACGCCGCCGCGGCTCCACGG
This sequence comes from Jiangella alba, assembly GCF_900106035.1. Lineage (GTDB taxonomy): Bacteria > Actinomycetota > Actinomycetes > Jiangellales > Jiangellaceae > Jiangella > Jiangella alba. Next base: position 2,310,005 of record NZ_FNUC01000004.1, on the reverse strand, counting down.
CGCGACCGGGACGCCGACCTCCTCGGCGATCAGCTTGGAGCCGATCTTGTCGCCGAGCCGGCGCATCGCGTCCGCGCTCGGCCCGATGAACGTGACGCCGAGCTTCTCGCACAGCTCGGCGAAGTTCGGGTCCTCGGCGACGAAGCCCCAGCCGACCCAGACCGCGTCGGCCCGGACGTCGATCAGCGCCTGCTCCAGCCGGGCGAGGTCCAGGTAGGGCCGGCGGGCGGCCGGGCCGAGCAGGTACGCCTCGTCGGCCTCCCGGACGAACGCCGCCGTCGCGTCGACGTCGGTGTGCAGCGCGATCGTCCGCACCGCCGTGGCGTCGTCCGCGGGTCCCGAGCGGGCGTTGAGGTCCCGGACGGCGTGGATGAGCCGCATCGCGGCCTCTCCCCGGTTGACGATCGCGATACGGGAGATGTCTGGCACCATTCGACCTTGTCAGGCGAAGGCCGCCCCATCCCGCCGCCCCGGATACAAGGTCTCGGGGTGCGGGTTGTCCGAACCCCACAACCCGCGCGGCACTCACCTGCTCAGCAAGTGCGCGGCCAGCAGCGCGACGAACGCGACGTCCGGGCCCGCGACGACGCGGTTGACGGCCTGGACGGAGACGGCGCCCATCGGCGTCGCGATGACCGTCAGGCCGGTGTCGGGCCGGCGGGACGAGCGCCGGCGCAGGACGACGGCCACCGGCAGCGCGGCGAGCACCAGCCCGGCCGTCACCGGCAGCGACAACCCGGCCGTCACCATCGCGGCGACGACCGCGCAGACGACGACGGCGGGCGCGGCCAGTGCGGCGGCCGGGCCGTTGCGACCGATACCCCAGCTCCGCGGCAGCGCGGGCGAGGCCAGCCACGCCTCCGCGGCGCGGGCGGTGACGCGGGTGACGACCAGCTCGGCCAGCACGACGACGACCAGCGCCGGGGTGAGCCCCAGGATCTCGTGCGCGGCGAACGCGACCGGCACGGCGACGGCGCCGATGGTCAGCGCCGCCGGCAGGCCGCGCAGGAACGCCGCGACGGCCAGGCGGATCGGGCGCGGCCCGCGGAACACGGCCGCCGGCAGCGCGCGCCTGGTGGCCCTGGCGTCGCGGGTGCGGACGATCCGGACGACGTCGCCGTCCATCAGCGTGATGCCCGCGACGATCGCCCACCGGTGACGGGCGGCGCGGTGCAGCTGCCAGCGCGGCGTCAGCTCGGCGACGGTGTCGCGGCGGCCGCCCGTCCCGCCTCCGGCCGCGAGCGCCGCCGCACCGGCCGCCGCGGCGCCGCACGCCGTCACCGTCGCCGCCACCGCGCCCCACGCCTCGGCGGCGGCGACAACCACGGCGGCCGCGCCGAACGCGACCGGGAGCAGGCGGGCGGTCCGGTCGAGGTCGCGCCGCTGCAACTCGACGGCGGACAGCAGGAGCAGCTGCAGCGCCGTCCACACCGCCACCGCGGGGAGGACGGACGGCAGCACCGCGGCGCTCAGCGCGAGGCCCGCCGTCACCGCGACGACGGCTCCGGCCACCGCCGAGACCAGCAGCGCCCGCCTGCGCGCCGCGCGGATGGCGACGTCCGGCCGCCGCCAGTCCACCCAGTGCAGCCGGGCCGCCGTCACCGCGACCGGCCCGGCGAACGACCAGGCGGCCGTCCAGGCGCTGAGCACGAACCCGAGCAGCGCGACGGCGACCCACACCGCCGAGTGCCCCCGCTCCTCGGCGTCGGTCAGCAGCCGCGGCACACCGCTGTTGCCGAGGGCGTACAGGACCATCGCGGCCAGCGCGACGCCGAGGACGACCTCGTACCAATCGCCCCTGGACCGCGGCCTCACGCCCGGTCCGGCGTGAGGTCGAGGACGGCGCAGTCCAGGCGGTCGACGAGCGCGCCGGAGTGGCTGGCCAGCACGACGCACCGATCGGGCGTCGCCAGCGCCGTCAGCTCGTCCGCCAGCGTCCGCACCCCCGCCGCGTCGAGGTGCTGTTCCGGCTCGTCGAGCAGCAGCACCCGCCACGGCCGTACCCGGGCCGCCGCCAGCGCGGCCCGGCGGCGCTGGCCGGAGCTGAGGGAGTCGGGCATCCGCCGCCCCAGCGCGGCCACGCCGAACGCGTCCAGCGCCGCCTCGACCTCCGCGGGCGCCGGCCCCGGCGCCATCAGCATCAGGTGGTCGGCCACCGTGAGGTCGGGCAGCCAGGTGAAGTCGTCGAGGATGCCGAACACCGCCCGCCAGTGCCGCGCCGACGACGGCTCGGACCGCTCGCCGCCGACCTCGATCACCCCCGCGTCCAGCGGGGCAGCGCCGGCCAGGCACTCCAGCAGCGTCGACTTCCCGGTGCCGTTCGAGCCGGTCAGGGCGAGAATGCCACCGCCAGGCACGTCCAGCTCCAGGTCGTCGAAGACGACGAGGTCGCGGTACGCCTTGCGCAGGCCCGTGGCCCGTAGTCCTGGATTCATCTCACCGACGACCCTAGGACACCGCACCCGTTAAGATCGACGCAACGTGACAAATCGACGGTGACGCGGGGGACGATGTCATGAGCAAGGTCAAGGCCAACCCTGAGACCCTCAACGACGTCGGCAACCGCATGATGACCTCGTCGCGCGACCTCACCGAGTCCGGCGCGGGCGTGGGCGAGCAGAGCACGTTCGACCGCGGGTCGCTCGGTCAGGCGACCGTCGGGGTGATGATCCACGAGAGCTACAGCACGGCCATCTACTCCTCCGCGCGGCTGATCGAGAACCTCAGCGCCGTCCTCGAGTCCGACGGCGAGAACATCCAGCGCGCCTCCCGCGACATCGACGAGGTCCTGAACCGCAGGAAGCCGTGACACGTCGAAGTGACGACGACCGTGCGACGACGAGAGGACCCGCGATGCGGCTGGGGCGAGCGCTCACGGCGGCGGTCGCCGTGACGGCCCTGGCCGGCTGTGGCGGCGACGACGACCCCGCCGGCGACCAGACGACGGCGCCCGCCGCCGAGCTCGACGTCGCCCTCGACGCCCAGCTGGGCGTCGGCGCGCCCACCGGGCCCGAGTACCCGCCGGGCACGTCCGGCCTGGTCGCCGACTACACCGTCACCAACAACGCCGACGTCGCGGTGCTGGTGGTGCAGCGGCGGCCGGCCGACATCACGCCGCAGATCGACGTCCCGCTGCCCGACACCGACGAGTCCAGTTGGGTCTACGCCGACGACGCCGGGCAGATCCTCGTCACCAAAGAGGTGTTCGCTACCACGGGCGGCGACACCGGCACGGCGTACCGGGCGCCCGCGGTGCGGCTCGAGCCCGGCGAGACCGTCACCGGCCGCGCCTTCGCCCTGACCCCGCTGCGGCGCATCGCCCCCGACGCCGGCACCTTCGAGGTGCCCGGACCGAGCGCCCTCCCCGACGACGCCACGTCCTGGTCGTTCTGCGTCCAGGTCGCCCCCGACCCCGGTGAGACCGGCGAACCGACCATGGCCGACCACACCCCCGACCGCAGGCTCGTCTGCTCGACCCCCGCCGACCTCCCGCCCGGCGCCCTCGGCGCCGGATCCTGACCACCGGAGGCGAACGATGACCGTCACGCACCCCGACGTCTGGGACCTCCAGGCCGACACCGGCTTCCTCGACACCGCCCAGCAGGCCTGGCGCACGCTCGCGACCGACTTCGGCACCGAGGCCACCAACCAGCGCAACCGCGAGGCCGAACTGCGCCTCAACTGGGAGTGCTCGATGGCCGACAGCTACTTCGCGCACGCCACGAAGGTCGCGACGGTCCTCGGCGACGCGTCCGACGCCTACGGGGGCATCGCCGACCTCCTCGGCCAGCTCAAGACCGACGTGCGCGACGCCCAGGACGACCTCGACGCCAGCTTCGCCCGGGCGGCGGCCGGCCTGAAGTCCGCGGAGCGTGCCGACGGCATGGTCACGTTCACCCCGTGGAACGACGACGACGATCTCAGCCACGTCCAGACCGAGTTCGACACCGCGCAGGGCATCGTCGACGACGCCATCACGCTGATGCGCACCCGCGACTCCACGCTGCTCGAACTGGGCCGCGACCTCTACGCGCTGGCCGAGGCGTGGTCCGACGCCGCCGACGGCACCGACCCGGGCTGGACCATCCCCACCGGCACCTCGTACGGCGTGCAGACCACCTCGCTCGACGGCACCACCGTCATCACCACGGGCGACGGCAACGACAAGGTCGTGGTCAACGTCGACCCCAACACCGGCGAGACGATCGTGACCATCACCGACGCCGCCGGCGTCTCCACCACCCAGCGCATCGCGGCCGGCGAAGAGGTCGTCATCAACACCGGCCAGGGCAACGACGAGATCCTCGTGCCGCGCGGCACCGAGGTGCACGTGCGCTTCGCCACCGGCGGCGGCGACGACACCGTCAACACGCAGGGCTCCAGCGGCGACGTCGAGGCGTTCGGCGGCGACGGCATCGACACCATCGAGACCGGCACCGGCGACGACTTCATCAGCGGCGGCCGCGACGACGACTACGTCGACGGCGGCGCCGGCAACGACGTCCTGGCCGGCCGGCTCGGCGACGACGTCATCTACGGCATGGACGGCAACGACGTCATCCTCGGCGGCGACGGACGCGACTACCTCGAGGGCGCCACGGGCGACGACCGCATCTTCGGCGGCGACCACTCCGACACCATCTCCGGCGGCTACGGCGACGACCGCATCTTCGGCGGCAACGCCAACGACACCATCTACGCCGGCGGCGGCAAGGACACCATCGACGGCGAGTTCGGCAGCGACACCGTCTACATGGAGGAGGGCGACGTCTCGCCCGGCGGCGAGACCGTCGTCGTCGTCGAGATCCCGTCCGAGGAGGAGTACCTGCGCTGGATGCAGTTCGAGGTGGGCGGCTCGCAGGAGTTCAAGGACCGCGTGCTCGCCGACCTCCACATGATGGCGTCCAGCCCGACCGGCCAGAAGATGCTCGACCGCATGGGCGAGCACTACGACGACTCCGGCTTCCTCGGCTTCGGCAAGGACAAGGTCACCATCGCCGAGCACCCGGGCGGCAACAACAGCGCCTCCTACTCCGGCGACGACTTCCGCGTCGAACTCGACGTCAACCACACCTCGCCCGGCTACGACATGGGCTACACCGAGGACTACGACATCACCCCGCCCTCGGTGTTCTTCTTCCACGAGCTCGGCCACATCAACCAGTACCGCAGCGGCGAGAGCGACCAGTTCGACGGCCAGGACTACCCCGACGGCACCCCGCTGATCGAGCGCCAGAACGTCGGCCTGGAATGGGACCACGACGGCGACGGCAACACCGAGGAAGAGATCGACCCCGACTACGACTTCGACTACACCGAGAACGGCTTCCGCGAAGAGCTCGGGCTGCCCAACCGCAACAAGTACTGATCCGGGCACCGGCTCGCGCCGCGTCCTGCGAGTGCCCCCGGTCGGACTTGAACCGACACTGTCTGGCTTTTAAGGCCAGTGCCTCTGCCGATTGGGCTACGGGGGCCGCACACAGTATTACGCCCGGCAGGCCGCCTGTCTCCTGACGAACCCTCCCATATCGGACACGATTGGATCACGTGTCACCCGGTCTGAGCACCGGGGACGGCTACAGGTAGGTCTGCCGCGGGAAGACGGCGTGTGCGCCGGCCACGCGGTCGAGGAAGAGGAAGCCCGCACAGTGGTCGATCTCGTGCTGCAACGCCCTGGCCTCGAACGCGTCGGTCTCGACGGTTAACTCCTCGCCGCTGCCGGGCAGCAGTCCGCGGACCGTCAGCCGGGTGGCGCGCTTGACGTCGCCGGTGAGGTCGGGGACGGACATGCAGCCCTCGCGGCCCTTCTCCTTACGGGTCGCCTCGACCACCTCGGCGTTGCAGAGCACGAAGGTCCCGTGCGACACCCGGGTCTTGGGATGCTGGCTGACGTCGACGGCGAAGAGGTGGGCGGCGACGCCGACCTGGCAGGCGGCGAGGCCGACGCAGCCGGGAGAGACGCGCATGGTGGCGACGAGATCGGCCGCCAGCTGCACGACCTCCGGCGCGGCCGGGTCGACCAGCGGTGACGGCGTGGAGAGGACGGAGTCGGGGGCGGCCACGACGGTCAGGACGCGGCCGGGCACCCCGAGGTCGGCCTCGGTCCAGTCGGCGATGCTCACAGGACGTCGGTCTCCTGCGGCCGCAGCGTGACACCGACGCCCAGCTCGGCGCCGGCATCGCGCAGGGAGGCGGCGACGGCGTCCGCGTCGGCCTCGGCGGGGAGGTCGACCTCGGCGACGGCGACGTAGAGGTCGCCGGTGAGCCGGGTGGTGAGGTCGGTGATGTTGCCGCCGGCCGCCGCCAGCACGCCCGTCACGGCGGACACGATGCCGGGACGGTCACCGCCGTGGACGGTGAGCACGTACGGGCGCAGCGACCGCGACCCGGCGGCGTCCTCGTCGGGGACGGCGGCGGCCGACACCTGGAGCCGCCCGTCGTCGGTCAGCGGGGCCAGCGCCTCGCGCACCTGCTCGGGCGACCGGTCGCCCGAGCAGATCAGCATCATGGCGAAGTGACCGCGCAGCAGGGTCATGGTGGAGTCTTCGAGGTTCAGGCCCAGACCGGCGAGTCCGGCGGTGGCATCGGCGATGATGCCGGGACGGTCGTGTCCGATGACGGTGACGGCGATGAGGCTCACAGGCTCCATCCAACCGGACGCACCAGGGGAAGGTCACCTCGGCCGTCGCGATGTGGGCGCACCGCCAGCACCTGGTCGACGCCGATGCGGGCGGCGTCGAAGGAGATGGCCGACGCCGCCATGTAGAGGCGCCACACCCGCGACCGTCCCTCACCGGCGAGGTCGACGGCGCGGTGCCAGCCGCGTTCCAGGTTCGCCACCCACGCGCGCAGCGTCAACGCGTAGTGCTCGCGCAGCGCCTGCACGTCGCGCACCTCGAACCCGCCCGCCTCCAGCCGGCCGACGACGTCGCCGATCGGGATCAGCTCGCCGTCGGGGAAGACGTACGCGTCGATGAACGTGCGCCGCGGCCGCGCCAGCCCGCCCGCACGCGGCCGCCCGGACCGCACGATCTGGTGGTTGAGCAGCCGTCCGCCCGGGCGCAGCAGGCTGTACAGCCGGGCCGCGTACTCGGGCCACGTCGCCGCGCCGAGATGCTCGGCCATGCCGACGCTGGCGATGGCGTCGAACGGGCCGTCGGCGACGTCGCGCCAGTCCTGTACGCGGATCTCGACCGCGTCGGACAGCCCGGCGTCGGCGACCCGCTGCTTGGCGTACTCGGCCTGCGGCACCGACAGCGTGACGCCGACCGCCTCGACGCCGTGGTGCTCGGCGGCGTGCAGGACGAGCGAGCCCCAGCCGGAGCCGACGTCGAGCAGCCGCATGCCGGCGCGCAGCCCCAGCTTCTGGCAGATCAGCTCGTTCTTGGCCCGCTGCGCGTCCTCGAGCGTGGCGCCGTCGGCCCAGTAGGCGCACGAGTAGGTCATCGACGGGCCGAGGACCAACTCGTAGAAGTCGTTGCCGACGTCGTAGTGGTGGCTGATGGCGGCCTGGTCGCGGCGCCTGGAGTGGCGGTCGCCGGCCAGCACGACCTCCTCGGGCGGCGGCTTCAGCGGCGGCCCGACGGCGCCGAGGACGACGGCCAGGCGGATGACCTCGGCGCGGTCGGCGGCGGTGAACCGGCCACGGTCGCCCAGCTCCCGCAGCGTGTCGTCGAGGCTGGTCAGCGCGGCGTCGAGGTCGCCCTCGACGTCGATCTCGCCGGCCACCCACGCCCGCGCGAGGCCGATCTCGTCGGGCTGCCAGAGCAACCGGCGCAGCGCCCGGCGGGACCGGATGACCAGCACCGGGCCGTCCGCGGGGCCGGCGTGCGCGCCGTCCCACGTGCGGATGCCCAGCGGCAGCGGCCGTCCCAGCAGCCGCTCGACCAGTCCGGCGATGCGTCCCGCCGCTCCCCCAGTGGACATGGCGACCTCCCCGTCCCTACCTCTCCCGCCACGCTAGCGAGACGGCAGGGCCGCTGCCACGGCTTTCGGCCGGGGCTGCCCACGGCAGGCGGGTGCTGTGCGCGGTGGCTCAGCCGCGCGGCAGCCGTCCGCCCGCCGTGGTGGCGTTCTCCGCCGGGCGCCGGTCCTTCGACGGCGCGGGCCGGCCGGCTCGCGGCGCCGACGGCAGCGCGGCCCGGCGGAAGTCCTCGCGTGGCATCCGCATGCGGCCGAGGGTGACGACCTCGCGCTTGAACAGCAGCGCCAGGGTCCAGTCGACGACCACGCGGGCCTTGCGGTTGAACGTCGGCATCTTGCTCATGTGGTACGTGCGGTGCATGAACCAGGCCGCGAAGCCGCGCACCTTGATGCCGTAGGTGTGCGCGACGCCCTTGTAGAGGCCGAGGCTGGCGACCGAGCCGATGTACTTGTGCTTGTACGGCTTCGGCACCCCGCCCTCGAGGTCGGCGACGATGTTCTTGGCCAGCAGCTTCGCCTGCCGCACCGCGTGCTGGGCGTTGGGCGCCGTCCAGACGTTCGGCTCGCCTGCGGTGAGGTCGGGGATCGCGGCGTTGTCGCCGGCCGCCCACGCGTCGTCGATGCCGTCGATGCGCATCTCCGGCAGGCAGCGGACCCGGCCCTTCTCGTCCAGCGGCAGGTCGGTGTCGGCGAGGACGGGGTTGGCCTTGACGCCCGCGGTCCACACGATGGTGTCGGCGTCGAACGGCCGGCCCTTGGACAGCACGACGTGGCCGTCGACGCAGGACTCCAGCAGCGTCTCGAGGCGGACCTCGATGTCGCGCTTGCTCAGCTCGACGACGGTGTACTCGCCCATCTCCGGCCCGACCTCGGGCAGGATGCGCCCGGCCGCCTCGACCAGCACCCAGCGCATGTCGCTGGGCTGCAGCTGCGGGTAGTAGCGCAGCGCGTAGCGGGCCATGTCCTCCAGCTCGCCGAGCGCCTCGACGCCGGCGAACCCGCCGCCGACGAAGACGAACGTCAGCGCCCGCTTGCGCACCTCGGGATCGGTGGTGGACGCCGCGACGTCGAGGCGGTCGAGGACGTGATTGCGCAGGGCGATGGCCTCTTCGATCTGCTTGAAGCCGATGCCGACCTCGGCGAGGCCGGGGATCGGCAGCGTCCGCGAGATCGACCCGAGCGCGACGACGAGGATGTCGTAGCCCAGCTCGTAGTCGTCGCCGATCTCGGGCTTGACGGTGACGCTCTTGGTGGCGTGGCTGATGGAGGTGACCTCGCCGGTGATGACGTCACAGCGCTTCAGCACCCGCCGGAGCGGCACGACGACGTGCCTCGGTTCCAGCGACCCGGCCGCCGCCTCGGGCAGGAACGGCTGGTAGGTCATGTAGGAGCGCGGGTCGATGACGGTGATGCGGGCCTGGCTGCGCTTGAGGGCGCGCTGCAGCCCGAACGCGGTGTACATGCCCACGTACCCGCCACCGACGATGAGGATGTGCGGGGTTCCGGTGCGTCCGACTCTCCCGTTCATGCCTCCAGAGTAGGGGCTTGTGAATGCGTTCACAAGCCCTTTGACGGTGCGCTCGCCCACACCCGCGGTGTCTCGGACCGGAAGCTGTGCCCCAGCTCGTCGCCGAGGCCGAAATAGTGCCGGAAGTTGTAGATCAGCGGGCTCCACCGCGCCGGGTCGACGTGCTGCGTGCCGGGCACGACGACGTCCGTCGCGGCGTGCACGCGCAGCACCCGGGCCTCGATCACGACGAACTCGCCACCGGCGTCGGGACGCACCGCTGCCGCCGTCGCCTCGAACCGCACCGGGCACTCGGCCACGACCGGCGGGCGGACGCGGCCCGACGGCGCGGGCGTCAGGCCGGCCGCCGCGAACTTGTCCGGCTCGTACCGGTGCCGGGGCTTGCTCGACGGCACCGGGTCGCGGCCGGTCAGCGGGGCCAGCCGCTCGACCTCCGGCCACAGGTCCGGGCTCGGGAAGTTGATCGTCAGCTCCGGCCGCACGGCGAGATTGACCGCCGTCTGCCCCTCCGGGCCCAGCCCGAGCACCACCACCTGCCCGAGCGCCCATGCCGACGACATCGGCGCCAGGTTGGCCGTGCCGTCCGGGTTCTCGGTGACCAGCAGCGCCACCGGCGTGCCGACGTACAGGATGCTCGGGGTGATCGTCACGTGCTCCATGCCCGCCGACGCTAGGGCGGCGACGGTTCGGCGCCGGCCGAAGCGTGGCGGGGCGATGATGGTGGGCATGACGGGAATCGCTCTGGCGGGCGCGGCTGGCTCGGGCGGCGCGGGCTTGGCGGGCGCGGGCGCGGCCGGCACGGGCGCGGCGCTGGCCGGGCTGGCCGGGCTGCTCGCCGACCGCACCCGCGCGACGATCTGCCTGGCGCTGATGGACGGCCGGGCGTGGACCGCGTCCGAGCTCGCCCGCGCCGCCGGCGTCGCACCGTCGACGGCGACCGAGCACCTCAACCTGCTGGTGTCCGGCGGACTGCTCACCGAGGTGCGACAGGGCCGGCACCGCTACGTCAGGCTGGCCGACGACGCCGCCGAGCTCGTCGAACTGCTGGCCGCGGCCGCCCCCACGGAGGCGCAGGCCACGGCGGGGCCGCCGGTGCGGTCGCTGACGGCGGCGCACCGGCGTCGCGCACTGGCCGCCGCCCGCACCTGCTACGACCACCTGGCCGGCGCGCTCGGCGTCGCCGTGACGGACGCGATGACGACGCGCGGCCTGCTCTCGTGGGACCGCGGCCTCACCCTCACCGACGACGGCGACCGCTGGCTGTCCGCCCTGGCCGGCGCCTGGCCCCCGGCGTCGCGCCGTCCGCTGGTGCGGTCCTGCCTGGACTGGACCGAGCGCCGGCCGCACCTCGCCGGATCGGCCGGCGCGGCCCTCTGCGCCCATGCCGTCGATGCCGGTTGGGTGGTGCGGTCGCACCGATCCCGTGCGCTGCGGATCACCGACCTCGGCCGGGTCGAGCTGCGCGATCAGCTCGGGCTGGAGCTGCCGTCCGCCCAGTCTGTCGCCACGACAAGTTCGGCGGACGTTGTCGGTGCCCGCCCCTAGATGAGTGAGTCCTATTGATCTTGTGGGTGTGTCGCTGTCGATAGACATGGGTGGAGGGCGTCGAGGATCAGTGTGTGAGCAATGATCTTGACGCCCTCCTGACCGCACTCTATGTCCATGTCGAGGATCGTGTCTTCCCGGTGTTGGGGTGGTCGCGTGATCACCGGCCGGGCCGCAAGCCGGGGCTGTCCGACGGTGAACTGATCACCCTGGCGGTGGCGCAGCAGCTGCTCGGCGTGGCGTCGGAACGGCGGTGGGTCCGGTTTGCGCGCGCCCGGCTGGGCGGACTGTTCCCCTACCTGCCCGGCCAGTCTGGATACGGCAAACGACTCCGGTCCTTGGGAGGGCTGCTCGCCGCGGTCATCACCGAACTGGCCCGGGACACGCCGTCCTGGCACGACGATCTGCGGCTGCTGGATTCCACCCCGCTGCCGTGCGCGGCGTCGCGGGAGACGGTGAAGCGCTCGGACCTGGCCGGGCACGCCGGTTACGGCTACTGCGCCAGTCACTCGCGGTTCTTCTGGGGATTCCGGCTCTACCTGGTCACCACCGCCGAGGGCATGCCGATCATCTGGGGTCTGGCCAACCCCAAGATCGGCGAACGCGACGCCGCCCGGGCGCTCCTCGACCACGACCACCACCTCGTCGCGTCCGGGCAGGTCATCCTCGCCGACAAAGGGTTCGCCGGGCGCGACTTCGACCAGTTCGTCACCAGCCTGGGCGCGCACCTGATCCGGCCCGACCGCAAAGACGAACCGACCAGACGGGGCAAACTGGCCCGGGTCCGCCAATGGATCGAAGCCGTCTTCGACACCCTGAAAGGTCAGCTCACCCTCGAGGAACACGGCGCCCGCACCCTGAACGGAGTCCACGCCCGCATCGCCGCACGACTACTCGCCCTCGCCACCGCGATCTGGCACAACTGGCACACCGGCACCCAAGCCAAACGATCCCTGATCGCCTACGACCACTAACGATCAATCGGACTCACTCATCTAGGGTGGGAAGCCCTCCCAGCCGGGCGGGGACCACACTGCGGCGAACCGGCGAACGCGCGACACCCGGACGCCGCGACCCCGGGCGACCGTGAGCAGCCCACGAGCCCGGCAGCCGACGCGGGCGCCCCGGCGAGCGATGCGGGCGGGACGAGAATTCTCGCGACGGTTGTCGATTCCGCCGGTCGCCGCGTGACGGATCGGGTGACGGTACCTACCAGCAGAGGACACTCATGGCGCACTACGCGATCCTGATCTACGACTCCGCCCAGCCGGCCGGCGCGGCCCCCGAGCGCGACCCGCACGACCAGCACGCCGATGAGCTGGCGAAGGCCGGCACCATGGTCGCGGCGCACGCGCTGCAGCCGGGCGATCAAGCGCGGTCGGTGCGGGCCGGCGGCGTCACCGACGGGCCGTTCCTGGAGACGAAGGAGGTCGTCGCGGGCATCTACGTCGTCGAGGCGTCCGACCTCGACGCGGCGGTGGCCATCGCGGCGCAGAACCCGGCCGTGCGCCAGGGCGGCGGCGTCGAGGTCCGCGAGATCGAGAGCGGCACGCTCCCCGGCTGACGCCCGGCCCGGCCCGGCCCACGCCCGACGCCCGGCGGACGGCCAGCGGCCCGACGCCTGGCGGACGGCCAGCGGCCCGACGCCCGACGGACGGCCAGAAGCCCGACGGACGGTCAGCGGGCCGCGGCCGCCCGGCCGAACACGTCGTCGAGCATGGGCTCGGTGAGCCGGCCGGTGAAGGTGTTCTGCTGGCTCGGGTGATAGCTGCCGATCAGCCGCACCGACCCGGCCGCCACCCCCGCGCCCGGCCCAGCCGCCGCCCCGGCCGTCGACCCAGCCGCCGGGTCCAGCGTCACCTCGGCGCCGTGCCCGAACACCGGCCGCGGCCGGGGCACCGCCAGTCCGGCCCGGCCGAGCGTGCGCAGCGCGGCCGCCCACGCGAACGACCCGAGCGCGACCGCCGCGCGCACCGTCGGCAGCACCAGCTCGACCTCGCGGTCCAGCCACGGCGCGCAGGCGTCGCGCTCCCCCGGCGTCGGCTTGTTGTCCGGCGGCGCGCAGCGGACGGCGGCGATGATGCGCGCGCCGATCAGCTCCAGCCCGTCGCCGGCGTGTGTCGCCGTCGGCTGGTTGGCGAGCCCGGCGCGGTGCAGGGCGGCGTAGAGCCAGTCGCCGCTGCGGTCGCCGGTGAAGACGCGGCCGGTGCGGTTGCCGCCGTTGGCCGCAGGCGCGAGGCCGAACACCAGGACACGCGGCCGCGGATCGCCCCAGCCCGGCGTCGGGCGGCCCCAGTACGGCTGGTCGGCGAACGACTTGCGCTTCTCCCGGGCGACGTCCTCGCGCCAGGTCACCAGCCGTGCGCAGGCCCGGCAGACCGACGACCCCGCGACCACCTCGTCCAGCGACACACCGGCCGCCAGCCGCGCGACGTCCTCGGCCGACCTGGCGACCGGGGTGTCCGCGCTGGCGACGTCGCCGGGCCAGCCGGTCCCCGGTGGGACAGGGCTGGGGAACGGGTCGCCGGTCAGCGGGTGAGGGAGGAGCACCGCCTCATTGTGCCCGGCTCAGCTCTCCGCCCAGACGACCGCGTCGAACGTAGTCCCGTAGTCGGTGCCGCTGCCCCGCTCGGTGACCACCAGCCGGGCGATGTTCCCGCCGTTGGTGCGCACGCACAGCACCGAGTCGTCGGCGAGCTCCTGCTGGTCCGTCCCTTCCGCGTCGACCGTCCCTGCGCACTCCTGGTAGCCCGGCGGGTCGGCCGCGCCGCCCGGCCAGGCGGAGACGACGGCGCCGTTCCCGCCCTCGATCACGGTGGCGGAGATCATGTACACGTCGCCCTCATCGCCATACCCGACGTCGACGGGCTGTGCGGCGTCGAGATCCTTGCCCCCGGTGTCGACCAGCAGCCGGCCCTGCCAGTGTTCCTGTCCCGCCGCCGGCGTCGTCGGGTCGGTGGACGGAGGCGGCGACGTGACGTCGGGCTGCTCCGCGGATGTCGGCGGAGGCGCCGCCACGGGTTCCGCACCGCCGGCGGGCTCGTCGTCGTCGAGGTACTCGAGAATCTGCGGGACCAGAGCGATCAGCGCGACGAGGACCGATCCGAGGACGCCGATCCAGGCGGCCTGCTGGTGCCTGCCGAACCAGCTGTCGCGCTCGCCGGAGTCTGGGTCGGTTCGATCTTCGGCCACCGCGCTCAGCGCCCCTCTGCCGCAACCCGTCCATGAACGTTTTGCGGAGGTTAGCAGGCGCCGTGTGGGCCCCGGCGCGACCGGCAGGGGCCCGCACGACGACGGACTCAGCGCGGCGGCAGCACCTGGCGGCCGCGGTACTGGCCGCAGGACGGGCAGGCCGTGTGCGCCGGGACCGGCTCACTGCACGCCGGGTTGGGGCAGGTCACCAGCCGCGGCACGGCGATGGCCCGGCGCCACTGCGCCCGGTGGTGGCGGACGTTCGAGCGCGATTTCCTGCGGAACATGGAACTGGACATGTCGTCCCCTTGGTGTCGAGGCGGATCGGTCGGGAGCCGCCGGACGGGGCGGGTCGCGGCCGACCTCGGGCTCGGTTCCGGGGCCGACACCGTCGAGGGACGCGGGACTGGGACGGCAGCCGGTGACGGCGCGCATGAGGGGTCCTCAGAGGGTGGGGCGAGCAGGACACGCGGAAGCAGCCCCGCACGGTTCACCGGCGGGGCTGGGGCGGGGTCCCTAAGACGCGAAGGGCGTGTCGGGCTGCTCGCAGGCCACGAGCCGACGGTAACAACGGCCGGCCCGCGGGCCAACGGGTTTTCCGGCGGCTCAGCCGGAGACGACGCTCCAGGCGATGCCGTCGAGGATGTCGTGCTCGCTGACCAGCACCTCGTCGACGCCGGCGCGGTCGACGACGCAGCGCAGGACCAGCGCGCCGGCGGCGATGACGTCGGCCCGGCCGGGGTGCATCGGGCCGATGGCCAGCCGCTGGTCGTGGGTCAGCGTGAGCAGGTGGTCGCTGATGGCACGCACCTGTGCGGCCGGAATGCGGCTGTGGTGGATGGCCGCGGAGTCGTACTCGGCCAGCCCCAGGTGGATCGCGGCCACCGTCGTGACCGAGCCGGCCAGCCCGACCAGCGTGCGGGCGTCGCCGAGCGGCACCACGGCCGCCACCTCGTCCAGCGCGGCCTCGATGTCGCCCCGCGCCGCGGCGACCTGCTCGGACGTGGGCGGGTCGGCCTGGAACCGGCGCTCCGTCAGCCGGACGCAGCCGATGTCGACGCTGCGGGCGGCGGTAACGCCGTCGGAGCCGAGCGCCAGCTCCGTCGAGCCGCCGCCGATGTCGACGACGAGATAGGGCGCGCCGTCGCCGCCCGGCAGGCCGCGCACCGCGCCGTCGAAGGACAGCCCCGCCTCGGCGGCGCCGGAGACGACCTCGGGCTCGACGCCGAGCACGTCGACGACGCCGGCGACGAACTCGTCGCGGTTGGCGGCGTCGCGGGTGGCGCTGGTGGCGACCATGCGGACGTGTTCGGCGTCCAGCTCGCCGATGACGGCGGCGTACTCGCGCAGCGTGTCGAACGTGCGGTCCAGCGCCTCGCGGGCGAGCACGCCGGTGCGGTCGACGTCCTTGCCGAGGCGGACGATGCGCAGCCGGCGGTCGAGGTCGTGCTGGGCGCCGTCGCGGAGATCGGTGACGAGCAGCCGGATCGAGTTCGTGCCGCAGTCGATGGCGGCGACCCGGGTCACTCGGGGCTCCAGTCGCAGGTCGCCGGGGTCCACGTCGGCGCCATCACCGCCAGCGCGCGGTCGCCGAACGGGTTGACGCCCGGTCCCGCGGCGAGGCTGTGCGCGACGAGGACGTGCAGGCACTTGACGCGGTCGGGCATGCCGCCCGCGGTGACGCCGGCGATCTCGTCGACGTGGCGGATGGCCTCGCGGCGGGCGAGGTACGACTCGTGCGCGACGCGGTAGGCGGCGGCCAGCTCGGCGTCGCCGGCCAGCTCATCGGTCCACTCGCGCATGACGCCGACGGACTCGAGCGTCGACGTGGCGGCGACGGCGCGCGGGCAGGTCAGGTAGTACAGCGTCGGGAACGGCGTGCCGTCGGGCAGCCGCGGCTCGGTCTCGACGACGGACGGGTGACCGGCGGCGCACCGGGCGGCGACGGCGCGGACCCCGCGCACCGGACGGCCCAGCTGCTGGGTGACGGTGTCGAGGTCGGCGGGGGTGGGTGGGGTGGAGGTCACTCGTCGGCCGGCTGTTCCGGCGGCGGGCTGTCGGCGAACGTCACCGACGCCCACAGCCGCTCGTACCAGTTGCCCTGGCCGGACGGTGGCAGCCCGCCCGCCTCGGCCGCGCTGGTGTCGTCCTGCGCGTCGGGGCCGGGCAGCACGATGTAGCTCTGCTCGCCGGGCAGCACGAACCCGAGCCGCTCGCGCGCCTGCGCGGCCACGTAGGCGTCGTCCTCCCAGAGCCGCAGCTCCTGCTCGAGCTGTTCGACCGACGCCGTCAGCTCGTCCTGCTCGCGCTGCAGCTCGACCCGTTCGCGGTGTTGGTCGAACCAGGCCCGCAGCGGGTAGGCGTACGAGACCAGCAGCACCGCCAGCACCAGCGCGAGCACGGCGGCCCGGCCGGTGACCGACGGACGGCCGCCGGACTTGGGCTGCGGACGGCGCGGGGGTGGCGGCGGAGGCGCGCCGTCGCCGGAGTCGACCGCCGTGCGCGGCCGCGCGGCGGCGGTGCCGCCCTTGGGCGCGCGGGCCGACGGCCGGCCGGCCCGGCCCGCGCTGGGGCGTCGCGCCGTGCCAGCGCCCGCCGCGGGGCGGGCGCTGGGCGAACGGCGCGACGTGGGCACGGCTGGCCCTACGCCTGGAACCGCGGGAAGGCCGAGGCGCCGGCGTAGCGCGCGGCGTCGTCGAGCTCTTCCTCGATGCGCAGCAGCTGGTTGTACTTCGCGACCCGCTCGGACCGGGCCGGGGCGCCGGTCTTGATCTGTCCGGCGTTGGTGGCGACGGCGAGGTCGGCGATGGTGGTGTCCTCGGTCTCGCCGGAACGGTGGCTGATCATGCAGGTGAACCCGGACCGCTGCGCCAGCGAGACCGCGTCGAACGTCTCGGTCAGCGAGCCGATCTGGTTGACCTTGACCAGCAGCGAGTTGGCGGCGTGGTCCTTGATGCCGCGCTCGAGCCGCTCGGGGTTGGTGACGAACAGGTCGTCGCCGACGATCTGCAGCTTCGCGCCCAGCACGTCGGTGAGCGCGGCCCAGCCGGACCAGTCGTCCTCGGCCAGCGGGTCCTCGATGGACACCAGCGGGTACGCGGCGGCCAGCTCCTCGTAGTACTTCGTCAGCTCGGCGGCCGAGATGCTCTTGCCCTCGAAGGTGTACTTGCCGTCGTCGTAGAACTCGGTCGACGCGACGTCGAGGGCCAGCGCGATCTGCGCGCCCGGCGTGAAGCCGGCCTTCTCGATGGCGGTGACGATGATGTCGAGCGCGTCGCGGTTGCTCGGCAGGTTCGGCGCGAAGCCGCCCTCGTCGCCGAGGCCCGTGCCGAGGCCGCGCTCCTTCAGCACGCCCTTGAGCGTGTGGTAGACCTCGACACCCCAGCGCAGCGCCTCGCGGTAGGTCTCGGCGCCGATCGGCGCGATCATGAACTCCTGGATGTCGACATTGCTGTCGGCATGCGCGCCGCCGTTGAGGATGTTCATCATCGGCACCGGCAGCAGGTGCGCGTTGGGGCCGCCCAGGTAGCGGAACAGCGGCAGCTGCGCCGACTCGGCGGCGGCCTTCGCGACCGCGAGCGAGACGCCGAGGATGGCGTTGGCGCCGAGCTTGCCCTTGTTGGGGGTGCCGTCCAGGTCGATCAGCGCCTGGTCGACGAGCCGCTGGTCGCTGGCCTCGAAGCCCAGCAGTTCCGGTGCGATCTCGTCCATGATGGCCGTGACGGCCTTCTCCACGCCCTTGCCGGCGTAGCGGGCGGCATCGCCGTCGCGCAGCTCGACCGCCTCGAACGCGCCGGTGGAGGCGCCGGACGGGACGGCGGCACGGGCGATGGTGCTGTCGTCGAGAGCCACCTCGACCTCGACCGTCGGGTTGCCCCGGGAGTCGAGGATCTCGCGTGCTCCGATTGCTTCGATCGTGGCCACGTATCGTCTCCTGCGGTGTGTCGCTGTCGTCGTCGTACGCGGGCGCAGAGACGACGGCGGCGCTGCACGCTCGTACGACCGCAGCCTACCCGGACCAAGTACCCGAACCGGTCGCGACGGGCCGCCCTGCCGTCCGCCGTAAAATCGACTAGTCCTTGGCTCGAAAATCGACTAACCTCTAGTCGATAATACGACCAAGGAGCGGACGTGGCCGACCTCGTACCTCGCGCAGCGGCGGCACGACTGTCCGAACTGACCGCGCACCTGCGGGTCGTCATGGTCAGCGGGCCGCGTCAGTCGGGCAAGACGACGCTGCTGCGCGAGCACCTGCGCTCGGGCGGCACCTTCCGGTCGCTCGACCGCCCGGAAACCCTGGCCGCGGCGCGCGACGACCCCGCCACCTTCGCGACGTCCGGCTCCATCCCCCGCATCATCGACGAGGTGCAGCTCGGCGGCGACCGGCTCGTCCGGGCCATCAAGGCCGACGTCGACGCCCACCCCGAGCCCGGACGGTTCGTGCTGTCCGGCTCCAGCCGGTTCCTGACCATCCCGACCCTGTCCGAGTCGCTGGCCGGGCGCGTCGCGTTCGTCGACCTCTGGCCGCTGAGCATGGCCGAGCGCACCCGATCCGGGTCCGACGCCGTCACCCGGTGGTTCGGCGACATCGGCTCCGTCATGAGCGACTCGACCTGGACCCGGCCCGGCTACCTGGCCGCCGTGACGGCCGGCGGCTACCCCGAAGCGCTCACGATCACGTCGGCACTGGCGCGGCGTGCGTGGTTCGACGGCTACCTGAGCACCGTGATCACGCGTGACATCCGCGACTTCGCCACCATCACCCGCGGTGACGCCGTGGGCACCCTGCTGGGCCTCGTCGCTGCCCGGGCAGGCGGCACCGCCGTGCTCGCCGACCTCGCGCAGTCGGCGAACCTCGCCCGCGACACCACCAGGAACTACCTGTCGTACCTCGACATGGTGTATCTGACGACCACGGTGCCCGCGTGGTCGTCCAACCTCACGTCGCGGCTCGGTAAAACACCGAAGCTCTACCCGACCGACTCGGGTCTCGCCGCGCACGTCCTCGGGGTCGACGCCGATGCCCTGGCTGAACCCGGGCATCCGGCGCTCGGCCCGCTCGTGGAGACGTTCGTCGCCGCCGAACTGCTCAAGGCCATCGCCGTCGCCGGCCAGCGCATCTCGCTGTTCCATTTTCGCACCGCCGACCGGCAGGAGGTCGATTTCGTCCTCGAGGGCCCGGGCGGCCGGATCATCGCCATCGAGGTGAAGGCGTCGGCCTCACCGGGAGCGTCGGCCCTGAAGGGGCTCCGCTGGCTCCGCGACAAACTGGGCGACCGTCTGCACGCCGGCATCCTGCTCCACCTCGGCACCGAGGCCGCGTCGCGGGGCGACGGCATCTACGCCCTGCCACTCTCGTCGCTCTGGGACCACCAGCCGCTGGCATCGCCGTAGGTTCCGGACGTCGATCGTCCGGAATCGGGGCTAGCGTGCCGGCATGGCTATCGCACGCTTCCCGAGTCTCGTGATCGACTGTCCCGACGCGAGCGCCCTCGCGACCTTCTACGGCGCCCTGCTGGACTGGAAGGTCACCACCTCACCCGGCTGGGCCGAGGTCCGTGCCGACTACGGCCAGTGCATCTGCTTCCAGGAGGTCGACGACTACACGCCGCCGCAGTGGCCGGGCCAGGTGGTGCCGCAGCAGCTGCACCTGGACGTCAACGTCGACGACCTGGACGTCGGCGAGGCGGCGGTGCTCGAGCTCGGCGCGACCAAGCATCAGCACCAGCCGGGCACGTCCTTCCGGGTCTTCCTCGACCCCGCGGGGCACCCGTTCTGCCTCTGCCTCGACTGAGCTCTCAGCCGGCGGCGACCAGCTCGACCAGCGACATCGACGGGTTGGGCAGGTCGAACGCGACCTCCACCACCCCGCCGGTCGCGGTGACGGTGCGCGGCGGGTGCAGCTGGTCCAGCCGGTCGGCGGCGCGCAGCTCGGCCCACTGCGCGTCGGTCGGCCAGGCCGCGCCGCCGCCGATGCGCCGCCACACCGCGGGGACGCACGAGTGGTCGTCGTCGACGCGGTGGTGACGCAGCTCGTAGGCGCCGTCGGGCAGGCCGGTGAACCGCAGCTCCACCCGCCGGCCCAGCGCGTCCGACCCGGCCGCCTTGGACTGGTCCAGCGTCCCGTTCCACACCAGCGCGGCCACGCGGCCACCGGACGGGTCGGACGCGGCCAGCGACTCCACCAGCGAGTCGGCGCCGTCCCCGGAAGCGCGCACCGAGAGCCGCCGCGTCGGCAGCGCGGCCAGCATCGCGAGCGCCCACCACCGGGGTTTGCGCAGCTCACCGACGGTGCGCAGGCCGAACCCACCGTGGAACAGTGCGGGCGGCCGGCCCAGCTCCTCGAAGTGGTCCGACACCACCCAGTACGACAGCGCCTCCAGCCGGCCCATCGACGAGCGCATGCCGCGCAGCAGGAACACCGCCGCGAACACCGACTCGCTGACCTCGTGGAAGTGCGTCGGGGTGACGCCCCACTCGGTCCACCAGATCGGCGTCCCCTCCCGGCCGTGCCGCGCGAGCACCGGACGCAGGTCCAGCGGCGGCGAGCCGTACGTGTGCGTCGAGACGAAGTCCAGCGGCTCGTCGCCGATGGCCCCGAGCAGCTGGTCGATCCAGCCGGCCGCCGCCGACGCCGGCCCGCCGACCCGCAGCCCCGGGTCGACGTCCTTCACCGCGCGCGCCGCGACGGAGTGCAGGCGGAAGAACTCCTCCGGTGTGCCGGACCAGAACACCTCCAGGTTGGCCTCGTTCCACACCTCGAACGCCCACCGGTCGCGGACCTCCTCCAGCCCGTACCGGTCGACGAGGTGCGCGACGAACGCCCGGACGAGGTCGTACCAGCGGTCCCAGTCCTTCGGCGGCGAGATGATCGCGCCGTACTCGAACACCGTCGCCGACGGGTCGGCGGCGAGGTCGCGCGGCATGAAGGAGATCTCGACGATCGGCCGCAGCCCGAGCTCCAGCACCATGTCGTAGACGCGGTCGACGCCGCTGAAGTCGTACACCGGCTCGCCGTCGACCTCGCGGTAGACGCCGAGGTCGTCGCAGAGGATGCCGTGCGCCCGCACCGTCTCGACGCCGAGTTCCTCGTGCGCCGCACGAAGCGCGGCCCGCAGCTCGGCGCCGATCTCGTGCCCGCCGGTGCGGTCGATGGACAGCGCGTGCGACAGGTGCTCGCTGCCGATCATCGGCGCCCACGGCCGGTCCAACTCGCCCTCGTCGGACCCGGCGTCGACGACGACGGCGACCGGCTCGCCGTCCGCCCCGGCCGCGACCGCGGGGACCGCCTCGCTCAGCTCGCCCACGTGATCCACCGACGCGACGGCCGCGACGGCGTACCAGCGCTCGACGCCGGGCGTGCCGGTGGTGTCGGCGTACGGGCCGTGCGGGACCGAGAGCACGTCGCGGCCCTGGTGGTCCAGCGGCTCGAACGGGCCGTCCGCCGACTCCGCCACGTGCACCAGGTACCCCGCCGCGCCGTCGACCGGCTCCCACGACAGCGTGACCTGCGCCCGCCCGGGTCTGGCGGTCAGGCCGCCGGGAGCCGGCAGCGCCAGCTCGGCGCCACCCGCGTCACCACTGGCCCGGCCGAGCCTGGTCTCGAAGTCGGTGCGGGCGTCGATCTCACTGCTCACGCGTCTTTCCTCCCACGTGGATCACTTGATGCCGGTCATCGCGATGCCCTGGACGAAGTACCGCTGGACCGCGAGGAACAGCACGATCACCGGCACGACCACGACGACCGCCCCGGCCAGCAGCAGGCCGTACTGCGTCGCGTTCTGGCCGACGGAGTACAGCGCGAGCGCGACCGGCAGGGTGTACATGTCCTCCGTCTGCGCCACGACCAGCGGCCAGAGGAAGTTGTTCCACGAGCTGAGGAACGTCAGGATCCCCAGCGTCGCGAGCGCCGGCCCGGTCAGCGGCAGCATGACGCTCCAGAAGATGCGCAGCTCGCCGGCGCCGTCGACCCGCGCGGCCTGGATCAGCTCGTCCGGCAGCCCCAGGAAGTACTGCCGCATCAGGAACACGCCGAGCGGCCCGACCAGGTACGGCAGGATCAGCCCGGGGAAGGTGTTCGTCAGCCCCATGTTGCTGACCAGCACGAACAGCGGCACGAAGGTCACCATGCCGGGCACCATGAGCGTGCCGAGCACCAGCGCGAACACCACCCGCTTGCCGCGGAAGTCCAGCTTCGCCAGTGCGTAGCCGAGCATCGAGCCGAACACCAGGTTCCCCGCCGTCACCACGATCGCGACGATGGCGGAGTTCAGGAAGTAGGTCGGGAAGCGCAGCCGGTCGAACAGCTCGCGGTAGTTCTCCAGCGTGAACGTCTCCGGCAGCCAGGTCGGCGGGATCGACCGCACCTCGGCCTCGGGCTTCACCGACGACAGCACCATCCAGACGAACGGCAGCGCCATCGCCAGCACGCCGACGGTCAGCACGACGTACAGCCAGCGCGACGACGAGCGGCGCGAGCTCGCGGGTGCGCCGTCCTCCGGTGTCTCCGGCCGGACGTCGTCGGCGGCCGGCAGCGGGGTCTGCGTGGTCATCGGTCGCCTCCTCACGCCTTCGGCCGCAGCGCGCGGAACTGAATCGCCGTCAGCACCACGATCGCCACGAACAGCACGTAGCTGGCCGCCGCGGCGTACCCGTAGTTGCCGAAGCTGAACTGGTCGTAGATGTAGAACGAGACCGACCGGGTGGCGTTGAGCGGCCCGCCGTTGGTCATGACGAACGGTTCCTCGAAGAACTGCAGGTAGCCGATGCCGGTGATGACGGCGCCGAACAGCAACGTCGGGCGCAGCAGCGGCAGCGTCACGTGCCGGAACCGCTGCCAGCGCCCCGCGCCGTCGACCTCGGCCGCCTCCAGCAGCTCGCGCGGCACCGTCTGCAGCCCGGCCAGGAAGATCACCATCAGCGTGCCGAGGTTGCGCCAGGCGGCCATGACGATCAGCGACGGCAGCGCCAGCGACGGATCGCCCAGCCAGTCCGGCCCGCCGATGCCGACGGCGCCGAGCAGCTGGTTGACCGGCCCGGTGTCCGGCTGCAGCAGGAACCGCCAGACGACGGAGACGGCGACGATGCTGGTGACGACCGGCAGGTAGTAGCCGAGCCGGAAGAACGCCCGCAGCCGCGTGATGTTGTTCAGCCCGACCGCCGCGGCCAGCGCCAGCACCATCGTCAACGGCACGCCGACCAGCACGAAGATCGCCGTGTTCAGCGCGACCTTGCGGAACAGCGCGTCCTGGAACAGCGCCGTGTAGTTGTCGAACGCGGCGAGGTCGACGGCGAACGGCGAGCGCACGTCGGTGCTGCGCATGTCGGTGAAGCTCATGAGCAGCGACGCGAACACCGGACCGGCGGTGAACGCCGCGAACAGCAGCAGGAACGGCAGCGCGAGCAGCCAGGCGGTGCGGGACTGCCGCCGCTGCAGCAGGGTCCGGCGCCGGCCGGCCGGCGAGCCGCCCGCGGGGGTGGGGCGGCTCGCCGGAGCCGAGGTGGCGGTCGTCATCGGCCTACTGCAGCCCGGTCCCGATGGACGAGGCCTGCGACTGCATGTCGGCGACGGCGTCGGCGGGGCTCATCGCGCCGCGCACGGCCGCCTCGACGTCGCCGTCGATGACCGCGGCGACCTGCTCCCACGTCGGGACGGCCGGCGGCGCCTCGGTGCTCTCCAGCTGCTCACCGAAGACCGCGACCAGCGGGTCCTCCGTCAGCGGGCCGTCCTCCCAGGCGGCCGGCTTCGACGGCAGGTCGGTCAGCGTCTCGTACCAGCTCTGCTGCACCTCGACCTCGCTGAGGTACTCGATCAGCTTCCAGGCGCCGTCCTTGTTGTCGGAGTCGGTGAAGACGGCCAGGTTGCCGCCGCCGACGAACGACGTGCCGGGGCCCTCGTCCTTGCCGGGCAGCGGGACGACGGCGAAGTTGTCGGTCGCGCCGGCGTCGCGGACCAGGCCGATGTGCCACGGTCCGGAGATGAACGAGCCGATGGCGCCGTCGGCGAACATCTGCTCCAGCGCGCCCGGCTGCAGCACGGTGTCCTGCGACAGGCCCTCGGTGTAGTACGACGCGTAGTACTCCAGCGCCTCCGTCATCTCCGGGCTGTCCAGCGTGTACGCGTCGCCGTCGGTGAGCTGGGCGCCGTTCTGCCAGGCGAACGGCATGAACGTCTGCCACGAGCCACCCTGCCCCGGCTGCAGGTAGATGCCCTGCGCCGCGCCGGCCTGCTGCAGGCCCTGGGTGAACGCCTTGAGGTCGTCCCACGTCTGCGGCGGCTGCAACCCGGCGGAGTCGGCGAGGTCGGTGCGGTAGAACAGCGCGCGGGTCTCGACGTACCACGGGACGCCGTAGGAGGTGCCGTCGACGACGGTGGACGCCCACGGCCCGGGGAAGAAGTCGTTCTCGTCGAACAGGTCCGTCGGCGTCGGCTCGAGGCCGCCGGTCTGCGCGAACTCGCCCATCCACGTGGTGCCGATGAGGCTGACGTCGGGGGTCTCGCCGGCCGCGATGGCGGTGGCGATGCGGTCGTGCGCGCCCTCCCACGGGACCGGCGTCACCTCGACGGTGGCGTCGGGGTTGGCCTCCTCGAAGTCGGCCAGGAAGGCGCCGAGCTCCTCGCCCTCGGTGCCCATGGCCCAGACCTCGATGGTGCCGGTGGCCGGGCCATCGGTGAGGTCGGCGGACGGCGCCGCGTTGCCGTCGCCGGAGCCGCTGTCGTCGTCGCGTCCGCACGCGGTGAGCGCGAGGGCGGTCGCCGCGGCCAGGGCGGTCGCGGCGGTGATGTGTCGTCGACTCATCGATGAGCCTCCTTCGGATGCGGCCCGCAACTGCGGCGGACCACGAGCTGGGTGGTCAGGACGTCGTGACGTGGTTCGGAACGGTCTCCGCTGATCCGGGCGTCCAGCAGCCGGGCCGCCCGGGCCCCCATCTCGCGCATCGGCTGACGGACCGTCGTCAGCCCGGCGTAGCGCGCCGCCATGACGTCGTCCCACCCTGTGACGGCGACATCCCCCGGTACCTGGATCCCCTGTTCGGCCAGCGCGACGGTGAGGCCGAGCGCCAGCTCGTCGTTCGCGCACACGACGACGTCCGGCAGGTCGCCGGCGGTGAGCTCGGCGGCCACGCGGGCGCCGTCGTCCTCCTTGAACCCGGCCGGGATGGCCCGCTCCGGGACCTCCGCGCCGGCCTGCGCGAGCGCGCCGCGGAACCCGGCCCACCGCTCGGCGACGTCGGTGGAGTCGACCGGGTCGCCGAGGAACGCCATACGCCGGTGGCCGTGCGTCAGCAGATGGTCGACAACGGACGCGGCGGCGACGACGTTCTCGGTGCGGACGGAGTCGGCGCCGGCGATCTCGGTGCGCGCCATCAGCACGACGGGGACGCCGCGCTGGACGACCTCGGCGACGACGTCGTCGTGCACCGTCCGCCCGAACACCGCCAGCCCGTCGACCCGTCCGGCGAGGTCGAGCACCATCTCGTCGGCGGACTCTCGGTTCTGCGTGCTGAGGATGAGCACCGAGCGGCCCAGCGTCGCGGCGACCTCCTCGTAGCCCAGCACGACCTCGGCGTAGAACGGGCCGGAGAGGTCGGGGAAGACGATGCCGTTGGCGGCGTGCCGCCGCTCGGCCAGCGACCGGCCGAGCTGGCTGGGCGTGAAGCGCAGCTCCTCGATGGCGGCGTCGACGCGTTCGCGGGTGGCCGGGTGGACGAGGTCGCTGCCGCGAAGGGCGCGCGAGACCGTCGCCACCGACACGCCCGCATGCCGCGCCACGTCGCGGATCGTCACCGTGGCGCGGCCGGCCGTGCGGCGTCGCTGGGGGCTCTTCGGCTCCGCGTCTTCCATCGTCGGTCGCTCCTTTGGTACCGGTTACATAAACCGGTTACATCGGCTACATTCGGGCATCATGGCCGAGCCTGTCAACCCATTGTCTGTAGCCGAGGTTCCTGACCTGCGACGACTCGCTCAGGTGAGTGTCGAGCTGATCGCCGGCGCACAGGACCCGTCCGGCGCCTATCCCGCGGCGGTCGGCTTCGCGCCGTACGGCTTCTGCTGGTTCCGCGACGGCGCGTTCATCGCCGAGGGGATGAGCCGGGCCGGCGCCGTCGAGTCGGCCACGGCCTTCCACGAGTGGTGCGCGCGGGTGCTCGAGCGCGAGGCGCCGGCCGTCGAGTCGCTGGTGGCGCGGGTGGCGGCCGGCTCGCAGCCGTCGGACGCCGAACTGCTGCCCGCCCGCTACACCCTGGCCGGCGACCGTCACGACGACGACTGGTGGAACTACCAGGTCGACGGCTACGGGACGTGGCTGTGGGCGCTGCGGTCGCACCTGACCCGGTGGAACCTATCCCTGACGCCGTACGCCGCCGCGGCCGAGGTCGCCGTCCGCTACCTCGTCGCCGTCGGGTCCCGGCCGTGCCGCGACTGGTGGGAGGAGCACCGCGACCACACCCACGTCTCCACCCTGGCCTCGGTCTACGGCGGCCTCCGCGCCGCCGCGGCGCTCGGGGTGCTGCCGTCCGCCGCCTCGGCGGCGGCGGACGAGATCTCGGCGCTGGTCACCCGCTCGGGCACGTTCGAGGGCGCGCTGCGCAAGTGGCTCGGCTCCACCGCGGTCGACGCCAGTCTGGTGGTGGCCGGGGTGCCGTTCGGGCTGGTCCCGCCCGGCGGCCCGGTCGACCGTGCGACGGTCGGCCGCATCACCGCCGAGCTGTCCGCCCCAGCCGGGCCGGCCTCCCCGGACGTCGCCACGCCAGCCGCCTCCGACCCGCCCACCCCAGCCGGCCCAGCCACCCAGCACGCCGCCACACCAGCCACCACCGGCCCGGCCCCAGGCAGCCAGCACGCCACCCCAGGTGCCACCACCGGCCCCGCGTCAGCCACCCCAAGCGCCGCCACACCAGCCACCACCGGCCCCACCCCGGGCGGCGTGCACCGCTACGTCGGCGACACCTTCTACGGCGGCGGCCAGTGGCCGATCCTGGCCGCCTTCCTCGGCTGGCACCACGCCGTCGCCGGGTCGCGGGAGCGGGCCGCCGAGCTACTGCGCTGGATCGCCTCGACCGCCGACTCGTCCGGGTCGCTGCCGGAGCAGGTGCCGCCGCTGCTGGCGCCGGACCGGCTGGCCGAGTGGACCGATCGGTGGGGGCCGAACGCCCGGCCGCTGCTGTGGTCACACGGCATGTATCTCGTACTGGCATCAAGTCTTGACGTGATCAACAGTTGACTTGATCGCTTGATCCCCGTCCACCATTGACGACTCAACCGTGACGGCTCCACCCAGACGGCCGTCGCGAGACGTCGGCGGCAGCCGTCAGGCGCGCTCGTCCAGCCAGCGCGCCACCGCGCGCGCCGTCTCGTCGACCGGCACGTCGGTGGTGTCGAGCAGTGTCATCGGCGGGTCCATGGTGGCCGCGGTGGCGTCGATCCACGCGGCGTAGTCGAGCATCTCGGCAATGCGCGGCTCGTCCCACTCCCGCCACTTCGGCCGGCCCCGCAGCCGCGCGGCGAGTACGTCCGGGTCACAGGTCAGGCAGAGGTAGTCGATGCGCTCGAACAGGGCGCGCTCCGGCAGCGGCTCGAGCTCCGGCGGCACGACCGTCCCGCACAGCACGACCGGCCGGCGGCTCTGGTGGATCATCGCGGCCATCCGCAGCCACGTCGACCGGAACGGCCGGTGCTCCGCGCCGTCGTCACGCAGGCCGGCCACCCACAGCACGTCCTGTTCCAGGACGACGAACCGGTCGGCCAGCTCGGTCGCGAGCAGCCGTTGCACCGTCGACTTGCCGGTGCCGCTGGGGCCGGTCACGCAGAACAGCGGGAGGCGGAGGAACGGCCACCGGTGGCCGCAGTGGGCGCACCGGATGACCGCCTCCGGCTCGACCTGCGGGCGGTCGGCGCGTTCGCCGCAACGCTCGCAGATCAGCAGATTCACGCGTGCGTCAGTCGAAGAGCTGGTCGAGGAAGCTCTTGCGCCGCTTCTTGCCGTAGCCGTACGGGCTGGGCGAGTCGTCGTAGCCGCGGCCGCGGCCGTACGGTGCCGGGCTGTCGCGGTACGGCTGCTGACGGGGCTGCTGGTACGGCTGCTGCGGCGGGGGCGCCTGGCGGCCGTAGTCCAGCGGCGGGGGCGGCGCGTTGAACTGCTCCTCGGCGGCGACGATCTGCTCGAGTTCGCCCTTGTCGAGGAAGATGCCCTTGCAGTTGTCGCACTGCTCGACGTGCACGCCCAAACGGTCATACGTCTTCATCTGACCGCTGCACTTCGGACAGGTCACGGAGGTTCCCTTCGTCGTTGTCTGGTGTCAACGCTACCGGTGGTCGCCCGGGTTCCGGCTGCATTGGGGTAAGGCAGCCGGTACCGTGCCAGGGTGACGCAGTCCGCGGCGCCGCCGCCTACCCGCGGCGCCGTCCGTTCCGCTGTCGAGGCCATCCTGCGCACCTGCGCCGACCTCGAGCGGCGGGCGGACGAGGTGGCCGAGCAGTCCAGGGCGCGGGCCGCGCAGGTCACCGGCGAGGTCGCCCGGGCCCGGTCCGCCGCCCTCACCGCCCAGATCGAGGCGCTCACCCACCAGCTCGACGCCGACCTGCGCGACCGCCTCTCCGACCTGCGCCGCCCGTACGTGACGGAGATCCACGCGCTGCTCGCCCTGCTGGCGCCCTGGCACGGGCTCGCCCCGCTCCCCCCACTGCCGCCGTCGCCGGCCGGTGGCGACCTCAGCGACCACTTCCCCGCCGGCTTCGCCCGCATCTACGTCGCCGACCTCCTGACCGGCGTCGACGGCAGCACGAGCCTCGGCCGCGAGCCCGCCGCCGCGACGACAGCTCCCTCGGCCGGCGACCTCGCCGTCGCCCTCGCGGCCACCCGTCGTGCTTTCGCGCAGGAGTACGCGGACGAAGGCATGCGGCTCATCGAGGACGCCACCTGCCATGCGGTGCAACGGCACGGCGCGCATCTCTCCGACGGCGCTCACCTCGCGCGGCTGATCTGGTTGAAGGACCCGTCCGGCGAGTACGGCTGGCAGGTCCTGCCGACCGGCGCCGTCGCCACCGCGCACCGCTGCGGACCGGTGGCCGGCGGTTTCACGTCGCCAGAAGCGCTGGTCAAGCCGATCGAAGCCGTGCTCGAACGCGCGCACACCCAGGGTGGCTTGGACGCATTCCTCACCCGCGCGGCGGGCGACGCGACGAGGATCGGGATCCATGTGAGCGCCGACCAGGCGGGGCTCACGCCGGGCGACGCCGCCGGATACCGTGGCGCGGGCATCGGCACGAAGGAGACCCGGATGGATTGGTCGGCCGCGCGGCTGTACGGCCTGGATCAGGGCCGCGAGACGGTCTTCGCGCAGGCCTTCGATCCGATCGCCCGCGGCGCGGACCCCGGCGCGACCCTGGCGTTCAAGAAGGCCGGCGGCACCTGGCACCTGGTCACCTGCTTCCCGGTCGACGTTCCGGGACCGACGAACGAACGCCTGGAGGATCTCGAGTGACCCCGATGAGCAGCAACTTCCGTCAGTTCTTCGGCAGCGGGTTCGGCATGGCCGACGACGTTCCCGACTTCTACGTCGAGGCCTGCGAAGAAGCGCCGTCGAGGCTGGCCGCCCGCGCCAACGAGACCTACCGCGCGTTCCGCGACGAGTTCGCCCGCCACCTCAGCGAGTCGTCGTACCCGCCGCACAGCGCCGGCGAGTCCCAATGGACCACCGACGAGTGGCTGCGCAACGTCTGGTACGACGCGTTCGGGCCGGAGCCCGCTCCTGATGACCCGTACCCCGTGCCGGCGGAGCAGTGGGGGCGACGGCGGATCACCGACTACATGGTGCACGCGGTCCGGCGCACACCCGAGCTCAGCTCGCCGGGGGCGCCGGCGTGGCTGGAGGCGCGCGGCCTGACGTTCGCGGACGTCGCGGCGGGGGTGGAGTGGTCGGCGACCGCGGGGGGCGTCGCGTTCCGGCCGGCGCCGGAGGGGTGGCTGGAACGGCTGAACGACCTCACCGCCCGGGGCCTGCGCGCGGAGCAGCCGGGCGAGCGGTAGCGCCGCTCGCCCGGCCGGTCCGAGCCCAGACCCGCGTCAGCCGAACCCGGGCGGTGGTCCGCCGAAGCCGCCGGTGAAGTCGCCGCCGCGGATGGGACCGCCGCCGGTGGGGCCGGCGTCAGACGTGGGCAGGTCGGCGCCGAGGTCGGCGAGGACGACGAGGTCGCCGGCGGAGAGGCCGTCGAGGATCTCGGTGCGCTCGGAGCCGACGACGCCGAGGGTGACCGGGGTGGTCTCGACCTCGCCGCCGGTCAGGACCCGGACCGTGCCGCCGTCAGCGGTCAGCGTGATCGCCGAGTTCGGCACCGTCAGCACCTCCGTCGCCTCGCCGAGCAGGAACGACACGTCCGCCGAGGCGCCACCAGCGGCGTTCGCCGGCGGCTCCGCGACACCGACGACGACGGGGTAGCGAGCGCTGCCGGACGACGTGTCGGGGATGAGGCCGATCGACACCACCTCGCCGCTCACGGACTCCGCCGTGCCCGCCGCCCGCACCTTTGCCGCCGTCCCGACGGCGAGGCTGCGCAGCTCGCTCTCCGACACCTCGGCCGTGACGGTGATAGCTCCGGGCGCGACGACCGTGATGGTGGCGCTGGAGTCGGCCGCCGCGCCTGTGGTGACGTCGACGGCGGCCACGGTCCCGGCGATCGGCGCGACGATCGTCGCCGCGGCGAGCGCATGCTCGGCCTCCAGCACCCGCAGCTCCGCCTCGCTCACGGCCGCCTGGTCCTCGGCCAGCTGGGCGGCGTCGGACAACGCGCTCGCCCCGCCCGGCCCCTGCTCCCCCTCCGAGGGCGAGGGGGTTGACGGCGGCTCTTCCTGCGAGGTGTCCGGCTCCTCCTGCGGGGCGTCCGGCTCCTCGGCCGCCGCGAGCAGCTCTGCCAGCGCGGTGATCGCCTCCTGCAGCGCCTGCTGATCCGCCGCCGCTCGCTGCTGCGCCTCCTGCGCCGCCTGCAGCGCCGCCACGCACGGCTCGAGGTCCGGCCCCGGCGGCTCCGACGGCGTGGGCGTTGGGGAGGTGGTGGGGCTTGGGGTCGGGGTCTCCGTGGGTGACCCGGTCGGCGATTCCGTGGGCGACGGCGACGAGGTGGGCGGCGAGGTGGGAGTCGCGGTGAGGGCGGACGGGGACGACGAGGGCGACTCGGTGGTCGACCCCGTGGGCGAGATGGACGAGATGGCAGACGGCGGGGAGGCCGTGGTGAGGCCGGCCGCGGACGTAGCGGACGGCGACTGCGTCGGAGCCGCGGTGACGGCGGACCCGACCGGCGAGAACGACGACGTGGGCGACGGCGGGGAAGTCGTGATGAGGCCGGCCACGGACGTGGCGGACGGCGACAGCGTCGGAGCCGCGGTGACGGCGGACCCGACCGGCGAGAACGACGACGTGGGCGACGGCGGGGAAGTCGTGATGAGGCCGGCCACGGACGTAACGGACGGCGACGGCGGGGGGCTCGTGGTGGACGTAGTCGAGGCGGCGTCGGTCATCGCGGTCTCGCAGGCCTGCTGCTGCGCCTCGAGCGCTGCCGCGGCCGCGGCGAGACTCTGAGTAGCGGCCTCCTGTGCCGCCAGCACCGCCTGCTGCAACGCAGTCAACTGCCCGGCGTCACCGCCAGTCGTACCGCCAGATCCGGGCGACCCGCCGGGCCCGGGCCCTTCGCCCGCCAGCCGCGCCGAGGCCGGCACGACCAACGCGGCCGTCGACGCCGATGCCGACGTGGACGTTGATGCCGACGTGGACGCTGACGTTGACTCCGACCCCGAGGTGGGGGCCGGCGTGAACTTCGATCCGGACGATGTCGCCGACCCCGACGTTGACCCCGACGTTGACGCCAACGTTGACACCGACCCGGAGGCTGACGCCGACGTTGATCTTGATGCCGACGTTGACTGCGACGTTGATGTTGACGCCGAGGTTGACGCCCGCGCTGAGGTTGATGCAGACGTTGACGCCGATGCAGAGGTTGACGCGGATGTGGAGACCGAGTCGGCCTGAGCGTCGATGGTCGCCTCCAAGGCGGCCTCGGCCTGGGCCAGCTCGGCCTGGGCGTCGGCGAGAGCGGCGGCGAGGTCGGTGGTGTCGAGCGCGGCCAGTTGCTGCCCCACCGTCACCGTGTCGCCGACAGCCACGTCGACCGACGCGACGGTGCCGGAGGTGGCGAAGGCGGCCGCTGCGGACGACGCGGCCTCGACGGTGCCGGTGGTGTCGAGGGTCTGCGCGACCGACGCGGTCTCGGCGGCGGCGGTCCGGTAGGACGGCTCCTCCCCGGCCACCGCGACGGCCCAGACGCCGGCCGCGCCGCCCGCGACGATCACCGTCAACCCGCAGGCCACCAGCAGGCGCGCCCGGCGCCGGCGCCGCGGCCGACGGTGCAAGGTGAACGCCGCGTCAGACACCGAGGCCACCCCCGCCCGGCCGCTGGCACTCGCCGTCGACGGCGGGTGAGACGGCGATGGTCGTCGCGGTGATGGCGCCGGTCGAGTCGGCCTCGCCGGCCGCGACGACGCAGGCGCTCACGGCCAGCGCCTCGGGTCCGGCGGGCGCCTCAGTCGTCCACGTCGTGGCGGCCGAGGTGGTGACGGTGACGACGCTGGGCTCGGGCTCCGCGGTCGGCGAGTCGCGGCCGGGCCGGAGGACCTCCACGGTGAACGTGTCGCCCGAGACCTCGGTGACGGCGCCGGCCGTCGGCGGGGCGAACGCGGCGCCGTCGCCGGGCTGGGACGGACGCTCGGTCGGCGCGCCATCCGGCGGCGGCCCGGACGGACGGCCGCCCTCACCGAACCCGTCGCCCGGCTGGGACGGACGCTCGGTCGGCGCGCCATCCGGCGGCGGCCCGGTCGGCCGGCCGCCCTCACCGAACCCGTCACCCGGCCCGCCGGATCCGTCCGGCCCGCCGAACCCGCCCAACCCACCCAGCCCACCGCACGACCCGTCCTCGCCCGGCTGGGTGACGGCGACGCCGGTCGCGGTCACCGAGGTCGCCTCGGGGCCGCCGTCCTCGGACGTCACGACGACGCAGGCGCCGGCGGCGAGGTCCGCCGCCGACCCGGCCACCGTCGCCGTGATCACGGTGGCGTCGGTGTAGGTGACCGCCACCTGCCCGGACGCGCCCTGGACCTGCAGCGTCGTCCCGTCGATGGCGGCCACCACGCCGGCTGCGCCGGGGCGGGAGACCGACGGCGCGTCACCGCCGTCCGCCGACGCCTCGAGCGAGGTCTCCGGTTCCTCGCCGGACGAGCCGCAGCCGCTCGCGACGGCAACGGCGGCGACGAGGACGAGCGACAGCGGCGCGCGCCGATGGCGCCGAACGGTCGTGATCATGCGTGGGCTCCAGGGAGAGTGGGTCATTCGCTGCGCAGGGCATCGATGGGGGCGAGCCGGGCGGCCCGCCCGGCGGGGTAGACGCCGAAACCGACGCCAACCGCGAGCGCCATCGCGACAGAACCGGCCATCGCCACCAGCGAGACCTCGACCGGCTGGCCGATGAACCGGGGCAGCAGCTCGGCGCCGAGCACGCCGAGGCCCGCGCCGAGCAGCCCGCCGGCCAGTCCGAGGACGGACGCCTCCAGCAGGAACTGCCGCCTGATCACGGCCGGCGTGGCGCCGAGCGCCTTGCGCAGCCCGATCTCGCGGATCCGCTCGGTGACGGAGACGAGCATGATGTTCATGACGCCGATACCGCCGACGACCAGCGAGATGCCGGCGATCCCGGCCAGCAGGATGGTCAGCGTCCGGTCGGTCTCGGTGGCGGTGTCCAGCAGCGACTCCTGCGTGGAGATGGTGTAGTCGGGCTCGTCCTGGCCGGTCAGCCCGTGCGCGGTGGCCAGCGCCGCGTCGACCTCCTGGTAGGCGGCGGACAGCTGCCCGGCCGACGCCGCCTCCACGTAGATCGTCGAGACCGACGTGGAACCGGCGGCCAGCCGGGTCGCCGCCGTCGTCGACGGCACCAACGCGAGGTCGTCCTCGTCCCCCGACGACGACGAGCCGACCGAGTCCAGCACGCCGACGACGGTGAAGGCGGCGCCGCCTGCCAGCACCGTCTGCCCGACCGGGTCGGCCGGCCCGAACAGCTCGCTCGCGGTGTCCGGGCCCAGCACCATGACCGCGGCCTCGTTCTCCAGGTCCTGGTCTGTGAGGAACCGGCCCGAGGTGAGGCTCCGGTTGCGCACGTCCAGCCAGGCCGGGGTGGTGCCGTTGACGGTGCTGGTCCAGTTGGTGCTGCCGGCCGTGAGCGACTGCGGGCCGCCGCTGACCGGGGCGACGGCGGCGACGTCCGGTGCGACCACGTCCGACGCCAGCACCTCGGCGTCGTCCATGGTGAGGGTGGTGGCCGAGCCGCTGCCGCCGCGCAGGCCGGACGCGTCGGTCGTGCTGCCGGGCGTGACGATGAGCAGGTTGCTGCCGAGGGCGCTGATCTGCGCCCTGACCTCGGCCTGGGCGCCCTGCCCGAAGCCGATGGTGAGGATCACCGAGGCGATGCCGATGAGGATGCCGACGACGGTGAGCAGCGAACGCAGCCGGTGCGTGCGGACCGCCTCCCAGCCGGTGCGCAGCGTGTCGAGCCAGTTCATCGGCGCACCGCCGCGGTGGCCTGCAGTTCGCCGTCGTGGATGCGCAGCACCCGCTGCGCCTCGGCGGCGACCTCCTCCTCGTGCGTGATCAGCACGATCGTGCGGCCCTGGTCGTGCAGGTCGTCGAAGAGCGCGAGCACCTCGCGGGTGGAGCTGGAATCGAGGTTGCCGGTCGGCTCGTCGGCCAGGATCAGCGCAGGGTCGGTGACCAGCGCCCGGGCGATCGCGACCCGCTGCTGCTGGCCACCGGACAGCTCGGACGGCCGGTGGTCCACCCGGTCGGCGAGGCCGACGCGGTCCAGCGCAGCCAGCGCCCGGCGCCGCCGTTCGTCGCCCGGAACGCCGGCGTAGGCCAGCGGCAGCTCGACGTTGCGCAGCGCCGTCAGGTGCGCCAGCAGGTTGAACTGCTGGAACACGAAGCCGATGAGCCGGTTGCGGATCTCCGCCAGCTCCTCCTCCGACAGCTCGCCGACGTCGACGCCGACCAGCCGGTAGCTGCCGGACGACGGCGTGTCCAGGCAGCCGAGGATGTGCATGAGCGTCGACTTGCCGGAGCCGGACGGGCCCATGATCGCGACATACTCGCCTTCGCCGATGCCGAGGTCGATGCCGCGCAGGGCGTCGACGTGCAGCGTTCCGGTCTGGTACCACTTGCGGACGGCGTCGAGCCGCAGCACCACGTCGCTCACCCCTGTCCCCCGCCCCGGACGCCGCCGCCCGGCAACCCACCGCCGGGGAACCCGCCGCCGCCGGGGAACTCCCCTCCCGGGAACTCACCGCCCGGGAACCGGCCGCCCGGTGGTTCGCCGATGTCGCCCTCACCGTCGCCGCCGCGACCGGCCGGGAGCGGCACGACGACCTCGTCGCCGGCCTCGATCCCGCTGACGATCTCGGTCTGGGCGCCGAAGGCGGTGCCGATCTCGACCGGCGTCTCGACGTGCGACCCGTCGTCGGCCACGACGGTGACGGTGGTGGCGCCG
This sequence comes from Jiangella alba, assembly GCF_900106035.1. Lineage (GTDB taxonomy): Bacteria > Actinomycetota > Actinomycetes > Jiangellales > Jiangellaceae > Jiangella > Jiangella alba. Next base: position 2,274,240 of record NZ_FNUC01000004.1, on the reverse strand, counting down.
TCGGTGGTGGTGACGGCGGCGCTCGGCACGGTGAGCACGTCGGCGTGCTGCTCGACGATGATCGACACGTCGGCACTGCCACCGGCGTAGACGCCCTCGACGGCACCGGTGACCGCGATCTCCACCGGGAACGTGGCGCTGCCCGAGCCGGTGTCGGTGGCCACCAGGCCGACCGAGCTGACCGTCCCGTACACGACGTCGCCACCGTCCGACGGCGTCAGCTCGGCCTGCAGCCCCTGCTGCAGCCGGGCGAGGTCGGCGCTGCCGACGCTGGTCTCGACGACGAACGCGTCGGTCGTGATGACGGTGATCTGCGCGCCGCCCGACGCCGACGAAGACGACGACGAGGACGAAGCGGACGCCGACGGATCGCCGCCCCCGCTCGACGACGACCCGCCGCCGGCCTCGTCGCCCACGGCGACGTCCACCGAGGCGACCGTCCCGGCGATGGTCGAGGTCAGGGTGGCGTCGGCCAGTGCCTCCTCGGCCTGCGCCACCCGCGACTCCGCCGCCGCGACCGACGCCTCGTCGGCGGCCAGTTGGGTGTCGCTCGCGTCGGCGTCGGTGTCGGAGTCCAGCCGCTCCCGCGCCGCGTCGAGCGTCGCCTCGGCCGCGTCCAGCTCGGCCTCCAGCGTCTCCGTGCCGACGGTGGCCAGCGCCTGACCGGCCGTGACGACGTCGCCCTCGGCCACGTCGACGGAGAGCACCTCGCCGCCGACGGCGAACGACAGCTCCGCGGTCTGGGCCGGCTGGAAGGTGCCGGTGCTGGTCACGGTCTCCTCGTAGGTGCCGACGGTGGCCTCGGCGGTGGTGGTCGACGACGTGGCAGCCGGGTCGTCCTGACTCACGGCCCACGCCGCGCCGGCGACGGCGACCCCGACGGCCGTCGTCGCCAGCAGAACTGTCGCCCGTCGCGCTCGACGGGACTTCGGTAGCAACCGCACCCGGGACACGATGGTGGATCTTCCTGGCACCGCCCTGGGACGAACCTGGCAACCGCCTGTGAACGAGATTCACAGCGAACTCCCAGCTTGCTGCCAGGGTGCTCTCAGGCCGGACCGGCATCGTGCGGCCATGGCCGCACGCGAACCGGACGGGCGCCTCGTCGTCGTGGACGACGAGCCGAACATCGTCGAGCTGCTCGCCGCCAGCCTGCGCTACGCGGGCTTCGAGGTGACGACGGCGCGCAGCGGCCGCCAGGCGCTCGACATCGTCCTCGCCGAGCGGCCCGACCTCGTGGTGCTGGACGTGCTGATGCCCGACCTCGACGGCTTCGCGGTGGTGCGCCAGCTGCGCAGCCACCAGGTGGACGTACCGGTGCTGTTCCTCACCGCGAAGGACGCCGGCGACGACCGCGTCATGGGGCTGACCATCGGCGCCGACGACTACGTGACCAAGCCGTTCAGCCTGGAGGAGGTGGTGGCCCGGATCCGGGCCATCCTGCGCCGCTCCCGCGGCCGCCCCCTCGGCGAGGCGGCCGCCCGGCTGTCCTACGCCGACCTCGAGCTGGACGACGACCGGCACGAGGTGCGCAAGGCCGGCCGGTCCGTGGACCTCTCGCCGACGGAGTTCAAGCTGCTGCGCTACTTCCTGGCCAACCAGGGCCGCGTGCTCAGCAAGGCGCAGATCCTCGACCACGTCTGGTCCTACGACTTCGGCGGCGACGCCGGCGTCGTCGAGTCCTACATGTCCTACCTGCGCCGCAAGCTGGACCGGGACACGCCGAAACTGCTGCACACGGTGCGCGGCGTCGGCTACGTCCTGCGGCTGCCGCGCGACAGCCCGTGAGGACGCGGCTGGCCCGGGCGTGGCGGGCCCGGCGCGACCGCACACCGCTGCGTACCCAGCTGCTGCTGGTCGTCGTCGCGCTGGCCGCGGTGACGGTGCTGGTCACGAGCGTCGTGGCGGCGGCCGTGCTGCGCGGCTACCTGATGGAGCGCGCCGACGACCAGCTGCGGCAGGCGGCCGGCCCGTTCGTCGGGCCGGCCCGGCCGGGGTTGCCCGACGCCGACGCGCGCCCGTTCCGGCCGATCGGCAACTACAGCGTGACGATCTTCGCGTCGGACGGCACCCCGGTCTGGAGCACCGACGACGCGACGACCGAGCGGCCGGGGCCGGACCTCGACCCCGAGTCGGTGCCTGAGGCGGCCGGGTCGCTGCTCACCGTCGACGCCGTCGAGGGCAGCAGGACCTGGCGGGTACTGGTGCTGCCGCGGGACGACGGCGGGTTCGTCGCGGTCAGCCGCCCGCTGAACGACATCACGGCGACGGTGAACCGGCTGCTGCTGATCGACGGTGTCGTGGCGGTGTTCGCGCTGGCGGTGCTGGCCGGCCTGGCCAGGTGGACGGTGCGCACCCGGCTGCGGCCGCTGGAGGAGGTCGAGCACACCGCGGAGGCGATCGCGGCCGGCGACCTGAGCCGCCGCGTCCCGCCGCGGGACCCGCGTACCGAGGTCGGCGGGCTGTCGGCGGCACTGAACGCGATGCTCGGCCAGATCGAGACGGCGTTCCTCGCCCGCCGGGTCTCCGAACGCGAGGCGCGCGAGTCCGAGCAGCGGATGCGCCGGTTCATCGCCGACGCCAGCCACGAGCTGCGCACGCCGCTCACGTCGATCCGCGGCTTCGCCGAGCTGTACCGGCAGGGCGTGGTGCACGAGGAGCCGGAGGTGCGCGGGCTGCTGCGCCGGGTCGAGGACGAGGCGGCCCGGATGGGGTTGCTCGTCGACGACCTGCTGCTGCTGGCGCGGCTGGACCAGCAGCCGGTGCTCACCCGGGCGCCGGTGGACCTGATCGAGATCGTCGTCGAGTCCGTCCTGCAGGCCCGGCTGGTCGCCCGCGACCACGACCTGCGGCTGCACGTCGGCGCCCGGCCGGTCCCGGCCGTGATCGGCGACACGCTCCGGCTGCGCCAGGTGGTCGACAACCTGGTCCGCAACGCGACCGTCCACACCCCGCCGGGCACGGTCGTCGACGTGTCGGTCGGCGACACGGGAGCGGGCTGGGCCGTGCTGGAGGTCCGCGACGACGGGCCCGGCCTGACCCGTGCGGACGCCGCGCACGTGTTCGAGCGCTTCTACCGCGCCGACCCGTCGAGGTCGCGGGCCGACGAGGCCCGGCACAGCGGCAGCGGGCTCGGTCTGTCCATCGTCGCCGCGCTGGTGGAGGCGCACGGCGGACGGGTCGAGCTGCGGTCCGCGCCGGGCGAGGGCGCGACGTTCCGGGTGCTGCTCCCGCCGGCCGGCGAGGCTCAGCCGGCCTCGGCGGCCCTGACGGCGGCGACGTAGCGACGCGCGGCGTCGCGCAGCGCCTGTTCGGGATCGATGCCGCGGTCGCGGGCGGCCGCGGCCAGCGCGAACAGCGCGTCGCCGACGTCGTCCGCGGTCTGCGGCGCGGTGCCGGGCCACGAGGGCGCGGCGACCGGCACGCCGGCCTTCTCGACCCGGTGCACCAGCTTCGCGGCCAGCGACAGCGCCGGCTGGGCGAGCGGCACGCCGTCGACGGCGGACGTGCGGTTCTTCTCCTCGCGCTTCAGCCGTTCCCACCGCTCGCCGACGTCGGAGGCCGTCGACGCCTCGACGTCGCCGAAGACGTGCGGGTGGCGGCGGATCAGCTTCGCCGTGATGCCGGCCGCGACGTCGTCGATGCCCCACGGCCCGGACGGCCGCTCCTCGGCCAAGCGGGAGTGGAAGAGCACCTGCAGCAGCAGGTCGCCCAGCTCCTCGCGCAGGTCGTCGTCGTCGCCCGACTCGATCGCCTCGAGCGTCTCGTACGTCTCTTCCAGCAGGTAGGTGGCCAGGCTGCGGTGGGTCTGCTCGGCGTCCCACGGGCAGCCGCCGGGCGAGCGGAGGCGGTCCATGACGGCGACGAGGTCGAGCAGCCGGGCGCCGGGGAGGTCCTCGGACCCGACGATGACCCGGGCGTCCGGGAACGCCGCGCCGTCGTCGCCTGGCGGCAGCAGCCACACGGCGGCGCCGTCCGGCGGGGACGCGGCCACGGTGACCGGGACCCCGGCCGCCCGCAGCGGCGCGACCTGCGGGTGCGCGTCGTCGCCGACGTACACCGGGCCCGCACGCAGCGCATCCCACGCGGCGGCGGAGAGCAGCCCGGCAGCGACCCGCGGGCTGGTGGCGAGCAGGACCAGGGTCACGAAGCCGATTCGGAGATCGAGCCGGTGTCGGCGCTCACCGCGAGGTCGTCACCCCAGGCGCCGTAACGCGGGTTGACCTCGACGTTCAGCTGGTCGCTGAGGTCGGCGAGGGTCTGCGTGAGCCCGGCGTTGTCGGCGCCGGTCTCGTCGGCGTAGGCCTGCGCGATGAGCTGGTCGGCGACGCCGGCCCGGAACGCCTTCTCGGTGTAGCCGGCCTGCGCCAGCGCCGCGTCGATGTCGCCGCCCGGCGCCTGCGCCGAGATCTCCTCGATGGCGTCGTCGATGTCGGCCTCGCTGACCTGGAGGTCCTCGTCGGCCGCCAGTCGCAGGAAGATCTCGTGCTGGATGTGCCGGGTCAGGACGGTGCGCTGGAACGCGGGCATGCCACCGGCCGCCTGGACGTCGAAGCCCTCGAGCTTCTCGGCGTGCTCGACCTCGTTCTGCAGGTCGTCGACGGTGAAGCGGTCGCCGTCGATGACGACGGCCGCGCCGATCTGCTCGGAGTCGCACGCCGTCAGCGCGACGGCGCTGGCCGCGGCGAGGGACGCGATGACGAGGCGGCGGATGGTCGACACGGTGATCCTCTTCGTAGGTTCGGCCTGCAGCGGGTGGACGCTACCCGGGCGCATCTTATCCAGCATGGGTTCCGGCCCGGTCGGGCTGGTGGGCGATGACGTCGTCGACCACGGTCTTGGCCCAGGCCAGCAGCTCGACGCCGCGCAGCTGCGGCCCGCCGATCTGGGCCGGCCGCGGCCGGGGCACCAGCATCGTCCCGACGGCGTCCTTGACCAGTGACTTCGGGTACAGGCGGCCGAGCCGGACCCGCTGCCAGTCGGCCAGCTCGACGTGCGCGAACCGGATGTAGGTGCCCTGGACGGTGACCTCGGACAGCCCCGCACGCCGGACGTGCGCCCGGAACCGGGCCACGGCCAGCAGGTTCTCGACCGGCTCGGGCGGCGCGCCGTAGCGGTCGACCAGCTCCTCGAGGACGGCGTCGACGGCGTCGTCATTCAAAGCCTCGGACAGCCGCCGGTACGCCTCGAGCCGCAGCCGCTCGCTGGCGACGTAGTCGTGCGGGATGTGCGCGTCGACCGGCAGCTCGATGCGGACCTCGGGCATGGCCTCGGCGCCGTCGCCGCGGTACTCCGACACCGCCTCGCCGACCAGCCGCACGTAAAGGTCGAAGCCGACGTCGGCGATGTGGCCGGACTGCTCGCCGCCGAGCAGGTTGCCGGCGCCGCGGATCTCGAGGTCCTTCATCGCGACCTGCATGCCGGCGCCGAGGTCGGAGTGCTGCGCGATGGTGGCCAGCCGCTCGTGCGCCTCCTCGGTCAGCGGCGTCTCGCGCGGGTAGAAGAAGTAGGCGTACGCGCGCTCGCGCCCACGGCCCACGCGGCCGCGCAGCTGGTGCAGTTGCGACAGGCCGAGCCGCTCGGACCGGTCGACGACGAGCGTGTTGGCGTTGGAGATGTCGAGGCCGGTCTCGACGATGGTCGTGCACACCAGCACGTCGACCTCGCGCTGCCAGAACGCGTTGATGACCTGCTCCAGCGCGTGCTCGCCCATCTGGCCGTGCGCCGTGGCGACCCGCGCCTCGGGCACCAGCTCGCGCAGCCGAGCCGCGACCTTCTCGATGGTCTCGACCCGGTTGTGCACGAAGAACGCCTGGCCGTCGCGCATCAGCTCGCGCCGGATGGCCGCGCCGACCTGCTTCTCGTCGTACCCGCCGACGTAGGTGAGCACGGGGTGCCGCTCTTCCGGCGGGGTGGTGATGACGCTCATGTCGCGGATGCCGGTGATGGACATCTCCAGCGTGCGCGGGATCGGCGTGGCCGACATCGTCAGCACGTCGACGTTGGCCCGCAGGTGCTTGAGCTTCTCTTTGTGCTCGACGCCGAAGCGCTGCTCCTCGTCGACGATGAGCAGGCCGAGATCCTTGAACCGGACGTCGCCGGTGATGAGCCGGTGGGTGCCGATGACGACGTCGACGCTGCCGTCGAGCAGCCCTTCGATCGTGTCGGCGGCCTCGGAGTCGGACTGGAACCGCGACAGCGCCCGGATGGTGACCGGGAACGGCGCGAACCGCTCGGAGAACGTGGCGAGGTGCTGACCCACCAGCAGCGTCGTCGGCACCAGCACGCCGACCTGCTTGCCGTCCTGCACGGCCTTGAACGCCGCCCGCACCGCGATCTCGGTCTTGCCGTAGCCGACGTCGCCCGCGATGACGCGGTCCATCGGGATCTCGCGCTCCATGTCGTGCTTGACCTCGTCGATGGTCGACAGCTGGTCGGCGGTCTCGACGTAGGGGAACGCGTCCTCGAGCTCGCGCTGCCACGGGGTGTCCTGGCCGAACGCGTGGCCGGGCGCGGCCTGGCGGGCGGCGTAGAGCTTGATCAGCTCGGCGGCGATCTCCTTGACCGCCTTGCGGGCGCGGCCCTTGCGCTTGGCCCAGTCGCTGCCGCCGATGCGGTCGAGGTGCGGTGCGTCACCGCCGACGTACTTGGTGACCTGCTCGAGCTGGTCGGTCGGGACGTACAGGCGGTCGGCCGGCTGGCCGCGCTTGGACGGCGCATACTCGACGACGAGGTACTCGCGGGTGGCGCCCTGCACCGTGCGGCTGGTCATCTCGACGTAGCGGCCGACGCCGTGCTGGTCGTGGACGATGTAGTCGCCGGGCTTGAGCTGGAGGGGGTCGACCTGGTTGCGGCGCCGGCTGGGCATGCGGGTGGTGCCCTTGGTGGACACCCGCTGGCCGGTGAGGTCGTCCTCCGTCAGCACCGCCAGGGCGGCGGCGGTGGCGATGAAACCGTGCTTGAGCGCGCCCGTGGTGACGAGGACGACGCCCGGTTGCGGCACGTCGGCGACGTCCTGGACGTAGCGCGCCGGGACCTCGGACTCGCCGAGCACCTCGACGACCCGCTCGGCGGTGCCGTGGCCGCCAGTGACGAGGACGGCGCGGCCGCCGGTGGCCAGCCAGCCGGAGAGGTCGGCGACGGCGCGCTTGGTGTCGCCGCGGTACGTCTCGGCCGGGCGGACGTCGACCTCGCGGGTGTCGACGGCGCCGGCCGTCACCATGTCGTCGCCGAGGTTCACCTCGTACAGGTCGGCGTCGAGGTCGGCAGGCGCCGCGGGCGCGTCGTCGCCGTCGCCGCCGAGGCCGAACGAGCTGAGGCTCCACCAGGGCAGCCCCTGGCGGATCGCCTGCGCCCGCACGTCGCCGAGCGTGTGGTAGGCCGCCGCGCCGAGGTCGATCGGGGCGGTGCCGCCGCCGGCCGCCGCGGCCCACGACGCGTCGAGGAACTCCTGGCTGGTGGCGACCATGTCGTGCGCCCGGGTGCGGACCCGCTCGGGGTCGCAGACCAGCACGTGGGTGCCCGCCGGCAGCAGGTCGATCAGCATCTCCATGCGGTCGACCAGCACCGGCGCCAGCGACTCCATGCCCTCGACGGCGATGCCGGCGGCGATCTTCTCCAGCATCTCGCCCAGCTCGGGGTGGTCGTGCGCGAGGGCGGCCGCCCGCCGCCGGACGTCGTCGGTGAGCAGCAGCTCTCGGCACGGCGGCGCCCACAGCCCGTTCTCTGCGACGTCGGTGGAGCGCTGGTCGGCGACGGTGAAGTAGCGGACCTCCTCGACGGTGTCGCCCCAGAAGTCGACCCGCAGCGGGTGCTCCTCGGTCGGCGGGAACACGTCGACGATGCCGCCGCGCACCGCGAACTCGCCGCGTCGCTCCACGAGGTCGACGCGGACGTACGCGGCGGCGGCCAGCTGCTCGACGACGGAGTCGAGGCTGACGTCGTCGCCGGGCTTCAACGCGACCGGGCGGAGGTCGGCCAGCCCCGCGACCTGCGGCTGCAGCACGCTGCGCACCGGCGCGACGACCACGCGGACCGGCCCGCCGGACTCGTCGGCGGGGTGCACCAGCCGGCGCAGCACCGCCAGCCGCCGGCCGACGGTGTCGCTGCGCGGCGACAGGCGCTCGTGCGGCAGCGTCTCCCACGCCGGGTACTCGACCACCGACTCGGGCGGCAGCAGGCAGCGCAGCTCGGTGGCGAGGTCTTCGGCCTCGCGCCCCGTCGCGGTGACCGCGAGCACCGTCCGTCCCGCCCCCACACCGTCGGCGTCGGCGGCGATGGCGCCGGCCACGAACGGGCGCAGCGCCGGCGGCGCGGTGAGGTCGAGCGCGGTGACCGCACCCGTGCGCGCGTCGGCGACGGCCGAGCGCAGCGTGGGGTCGCCGTCGTCGCCGAGCAGGGCGGACAGCAGGCCGCTGAGAGACATCGGTAGACCTTCCGGGCACGCAGACGTGCCCCCGAAACCTGGTGGAGTGGGGGTCGTCTACGAGCTTACGACGTTCCCCCGACAGAGTCGCCGTCCCTCGGCGGCCGGACCTGGGCAGTGCCGTTCTCGCGTGTTGACGGGGGCGCCAACTCTTGGCGCCCCTGTCAACAGCCGGCCACGACCCCGGCCACGTCCCGCCAGGCCCCCCGGCTCGGCAGTCCCGGCCGCGGCCAAGAGTCGATCGGCGGCCGGACCTGGGCAGTGCCGTTCACGCGTGTTGACGGGGGCGCCAACTGTTGGCGCTCCTGTCAACAGCCGGCCACGACCCCCGGCCAGGTCGACCGGGCCACGACCGGGCGCAGCAGGCTCGCAGCAGCACGGCCGGGCCGCCCCCGTGGACGGCCCGGCCGGGTGACGCTCAGCGCGTCAGTGCTCCAGCTGCGGCAGCTTGTGCAGCGGCTTGGGCAGCCACCAGTTGCGCTCCCCCAGCAGCGCCATGATCGACGGCAGCAGCACGGCCCGCACGATGGTCGCGTCGATGAGGATTGCTGCGGCCAGGCCCACGCCCAGCTGCTTGAAGTCGATGGCGCCGAGCGTCGCGAAGATCGAGAAGACCGCGACCATGACCACGGCGGCGCTGGTGACGACGCCGGCGGAGCGGATGATGCCGGTGCGGACCGCCTCGCGGGTCGTCATGCCGGCCTTGGCGCCCTCGCGGATCCGGCTGACGACGAACACGTGGTAGTCCATCGACAGGCCGAACAGGATCACGAACAGGAACAGCGGCAGCCAGGTGATGATCGCGCCGGTCGACTCGAACCCGAGCAGCCCTTCGGCCCAGCTGTTCTGGAACACCAGCGTCAGCAGCCCGTAGGAGGCGGCGACGGAGAGCAGGTTCAGGCCCGCGGCGGTCAGCGCCACCGCCAGCGACCGGAACGCCATGACCAGCACGATGATCGTCATCAGCAGGACGAACCCGATGACCACCGGCATGCGGTCGGCCAGCAGGCCGCGGAAGTCGACGTTGCCGGCGGTCATGCCGGTGACGCCGGTCTCGACACCGTCGACGCCGTCGAAGGCGGCCGGGACGAGGTCGTCGCGCAGCGCCCGCAGCGAGTCCTCGGCGCGGGCGTCGTCGTGCTCGTACGGCACCGGCACGTCGATGCGGGCGACCGAGCCGTCGACGGAGTACTCGGCGGTCAGGCCCTCGCCGGCGGCGAACTCCGCGTCGGCCGCGACCGCGTCGTTCAGCGTGGCGACGGCGCCGTCGACGGCGTTCTGGTCGAGCGGCGAGCCGTCGGGCGTCCAGACGGCGACGTCGTGGGCCGCGCCCTCGGACGGGAACGCCGTCGTGATGGCGTCGTAGGTCTGCACCTCGGGGACGTCCTTGGACAGGTCGGAGATGCCGGGCTGCGACAGCTTCATGCCGAGCGCCGGAGCAGCCAGCGCGAGCAGCGCCAGCAGGCCCGCGACCAGCGCCGTCTTCGGGTGCCGCAGCACCGGGCCGAGCACCGCGCGCCACACCCGCGGCTCGCTGCCGTCGCTGCGGCGCAGCCGCCACAGCAGCGGGACGCGCGGCCGGTCGATCCAGCGGCCGAAGATCGCCAGCAGCGCGGGCAGCGCCGTCACGGACCCGACGACGGCCACGGCGACGACCAGGATGGTGCCCATGGCCAGCGACTGGAAGGTCGCCTCGCCGGCGAAGAACATGCCGGCCATCGCGATGACGACGGCGATGCCGGAGACCACCACCGCCCGGCCGGACGTCGCGGCGGCGACCGCGACCGCGTCCATCGTGCCGCGGCCCTTCTCGCGCTCCTCCCGCTCGCGGCGGACGTAGAACAGCGAGTAGTCGACGCCGACCGCCATGCCGACCAGCAGCACGACCGAGGCCAGGATGTCCGTCGACGGCACGACGTACGAGGCGAACGCCGACAGCCCCATGGCCGCGACCACCGACGACAGCGCCAGCAGCACCGGCACGGCGGCGGCGATCAGCGCGCCGAACACCACCAGCATGATCAGCAGGCTGACCGGCAGCGACAGGTACTCGGCCCGCTGCAGGTCGTCCTCGTAGACCTGGTCCAGCGCCTCGCCCAGCGACGCGTCGCCGACCTGGCCGACGCTCAGGCTGCCGTCCGCCCCGTCGACGACCTGCGCGAGCTGCGCGGCGGCCGCGCTCGCGGCGTCCTCCTCCTCGGCGTCGGTGCCCGCCGGGACGTCCAGCGTCACCTCGTAGAGGGCGGCGGTGCCGTCCTCTGACACCTGCGGGTCGGACACGCCCGCGACGCCCGGCGCGGCGGCCAGGTTCGCGGCCAGCGTGCTGACGGCGTCAGCGTCGACGTCGACGGCGCCGCCGCCGGCCGCCCGGACCAGCACCGACTCGGTGAACGGGTCGTCGAAGTCGGCCTGGAGCAGCGCCTTGTCGGCGCCGGCGGAGGCGCCGACGCCGGAGTCGCCGTCCTCGACCTCCTTGGTGCCGACGGCGCCGCCGCCGACGATGGCGGCCGCGACGAACGCGAGCCAGAGGACGATGGCCAGCCACTTGTGAGCGGCGCTCCAGCGCGCGACGCGCACCACCAGTCCGTGGCGCGGTGGCTCCGGCGGCTGCGGCGCCGGTACGGGCGGGCGGTCTAACGGCAGGGTCGTGGTCATGGTGCGTCCCGTCGGTGTGAGTCCGGTGAAGTCGCGTCTCACTCTCGTCGCGCCGGGATCGCGCGGTAACCCGGAAAGCCCCCGATTCGCCCTGGGGGAATCCCCCGGTTCCTCCCTCGGGCAGCCCTGGGGTCAAGCCCTGAGTTCGACCGTACGCACCTCGCTGGCCTGCACGAACTCCTCGTCGACGGTGTGGCCGAGTCCGGGGCCGGTGGGCACCTGCACCACGCCGCCGGCGGCGGTGATGGGCGGGGTGACGACGTCGCGCTCGTAGTACTTGTCCGACGCGGACACGTCGGACGGGAGGGTGAAGCCGGGCAGGCTGGACAGCGCGACGTTGGCGGCCCGGCCGACGCCGAACTCGTGCATGCCGCCGCACCAGACTGGGATCTCGTGCTCGGCGGCGAGGTCGTGCGCGGCCACCGCCGGGCCGAGCCCGCCCAGCCGCGACACCTTGATGTTGAGCACCTTCAGCGCGCCCAGCACGACCGCGGTGCGCAGGTCGTCGAGGGTGTCGATGGACTCGTCGAGGCAGACCGGGGTCTCGACGTCGCGCTGCAGGGCGGCGTGCGCGAGCAGGTTCCGCGGCGCGAACGGCTGCTCGATCATCGTCAGGCCGAGGCCGTCCAGCGACCGCAACGCCATCAGCTCGTCGGAGGTCTCACCATAGGCGCCGTTCGCGTCGACGTGCAGCATGAGGTCGGGGAACGCGGCCCGGACGGCGCGCACCGGCTCGACGTCCCAGCCGGGCGCGATCTTCAGCTTCACCCGCGGATACCCGGCGTCGACGTGCTTGCCGACCTCGGCCAGCAGGTCGTCGACAGTCGGCTCGATGCCCAGCGAGACGCCCGCGACCACGGACGAGCGGGTCCCGCCCAGCGCCGTCGCCAGCGACACCCCGCCGGACAGCGCCCACAGCGTCCACGCCGCGATGTCGACGCCGGCCTTCGCGAACTGGTGGCCGCGGACCTTCGCCCACAGCCCCGCCACCTCGGCGGGGTCGTCCCAGCGCGCGCCGACGACGGACGGCAGCAGGTACTGCGACGCGACCAGCCAGCAGGTGTCGACCGTCTCCGGCGAGTAGTACGGGTCGGACGCGGACGCGATCTCGCCCCAGCCGACCGCGCCGGACTCGTCGGTGAGCCGGACGAGGATGTGATCGAGGTGGTCCTTGGCGTGCGAGCTGGTGCGGAACCGGTGCACCAGCGGCAGCCGCACCAGGTGCAGGGACGCATGGGTGACGCGCACGAGTCAGTCCTCCCAGTAGAGCTCGAGGTCGTGGGCCAGCCGGTCGCGCTCGGCCAGCCGGCGGCGCGCGCCCTTCGCGCTGGCGGTGGTGAGCGTGGCCAGCAGGTGCACGACGGCGGCGACGGCGGTGGGCGAGTCGGCGTACGAGGCGCTCGCCGTCGGCACCACGATGGCCTGCCCGGCGACCGCGATCAGCGGCGACTCCGTGGTGTCGGTGACGGCGACGACGGCGCCGCCCGCGGCCGCGAACCGCCCGGCCAGCGCGACCGTCTCGCGGCGGTACCGGCGCAGCGAGACCGCCACCAGCACGTCGGTGTCGCGGACGTCGGCGAGCACGTCGACGTGCCGGACCAGCGTGCCGTCGACCAGCGAGACGTTGGACAGCCCGGCGGAGAGGTCGGCGGCCAGCAGCGAGGCGTACGCGAACGACTTGCCGGTGCCGGAGACGAACCGCCGCCGCGCCGCCACCACCGTGGCCGCCGCGGCCGCCACGGATCCGTCGGCCGCGACCCGCTCGAACGCCTCGGCCAGCGTGCGGGTCTCCTGCTCCATCACCCTGGCCTGCAGCGACGCCGACGACGACGGGCGCTGCAGGCGGGCGCCGAAGCGCTGCGACGGGCTGGTCAGCTCGGTCATGGCGCGGACCGGACGAAGCGGTAGGCGCCGGTGTCGGGGGTGAGCCGGACGCACGACACCGCGACCGAGCCCCCGGCCAGCAGCGCCGCGATGGCGGCGCCCAGCTCGCGCCGCTGCTCGGGCGTGGACGTCAGCGGCAACGGCAGCCAGGTGTCGGCGCCGGCCGGACGGGGCCGCAGCCAGCCTGCGGGGGCGTCGAGCCCGGCGGGCAGCCCGGCCGGGGCGGGCGCCTCGCGGGCGCGGCGCTCGTCGTCGAGGTCCCAGTCGACGATCATCCGGTCGGTGTCGGGCACCCCGAAGAACTCCGGCCGGAACCACCGCCCGGCCGCGCCGAGCACGTCGAGGTTGAAATGCGCGTTGCGGACGACCGACGGGTCGAACGACCAGCGCATGCGGGTCTGGCCGCCGGCCAGGGCGACCTCGCGCTGGCCGCGCTTGAGCGCCCGCCCGAGCCCGCGGCCCTGGTGCCCGGCCGCGACGACGGCGGCCTGCGAGTAGTGGTACACCTCACCGCGATCCATGCCGACGAAGCCGTACGCGAACGCGACCAGCTCGCCGCCGCGGCCGTGGACGCCGACCACCGAGCCGCCGTTGGCCGCCAGCGACGCCAGCAACCGCGGGTTCACCGAGTGGGCGAGGTCCTGGTAGCCGAACACCTCGCGGTAGAGGCGGGCGGCGGAGTCGAGGTCAGCGGCTGACGTGAGCCGCTCGACGTGCGGGGTCATGGCCCTCCCAGAGGTAGATACGGATCGCAAATCGCGCACCACAACCCGTCAACCGACCACATCGACGATGATACGGAACGTATAGTCGCACCATGAACGGTACCGCACCAGACCTCGGCGCGCTGCTCGCCCGTTTGGAGAGTTACGTCCGGCACGAGTCGCCCACCGGCGACGCCGCCCGGCTCGACGCGCTCGGCGAGGTCCTGCTGGCGCGGCACCGCGAGCTGGGCGCCACCGTCCGCCGGGTCCCGGCGCCGGCCGGCGACCACCTGGTCATGGAGCACCCGGGCCGCGGCGCGAAGGCCGCCGCGGCGCCCGTCCTGTTCCTCGGCCACCACGACACCGTGTGGCCGGCCGGGCACGTCGACGGCCCGATGCCGTGGCGGGTCGCCGACGGCGTCGCGCACGGGCCGGGCGCCTACGACATGAAGAGCGGCCTGGTCGTCATGGAGGCGGCGCTCGAGCTGGCCCGGCCCGCCGCGGCCGGGCACCCGCCGGTGCGCGTCGTCGTGGTGGCGGATGAGGAGATCGGCTCACCGACCGCGGGAGCGCTGGTCGCCGAGGCCGCCCGCGACGCCGTCGCCGCGCTCGGGTTCGAGTCGCCGCACCCGGACGGCTCGCTGAAGGCCGGGCGGCGCGGCAGCACCCGGCTGCGGCTGGCCGTCGAGGGGGTCGAGGCGCACGCCGCCCTCGACCCCGATGCCGGCGTCTCCGCCGTCGACGAGCTGGTCGACCAGCTGATCCTGGTCCGCTCCATCGTCCGGCACGCCCCGGGCGACGTGCTGTGCAACATCGGCACCGTCGGCGGGGGCGGCCGCACGAACGTCGTCGCGGCCGCCGCGCACGCCGACATCGGGCTGCGCTTCGCCGACGCCGAGTCCGAGCGGGTGGTGCTGGACGGGCTGACGTCGCTGCGCCCGATCCGCGCCGGCGCCGCGGTGAGCACCGGGGTGCTGTCGCGGCGGCCCACCTGGGCGCCGGACGAGACCACCGCGGGGCTGCTCGGCACCGTCCGGCGGGCCGCGGCCAGCGTCGGCCAGCGCGTCGACGGCGCCCCCGCGGCGGGCGGTGCCGACACCAACACCACCGGCTCGCTGGGGGTGCCGACGCTGGACGGCTTCGGCCCGCTCGGCGCCGGCGCCCACGCCGTGCACGAACAGGTGGTCGTCGCGTCGCTGGGGCAGCGGGCCGAGCTCGTCGCCGCGGTGCTCGCGGAACTCTAGCTTCGCTCGAGTCCGATGTCGGCGGGTTGTCGGTGAGGTGATCGGCCATGGGCCTGAGCTGTCTGTCGAGGGGGTGACGTGACCGTCAACTGTTGGCACTCATGTCACCTCGCCGGATCGTGATCCCTCACCCCTAGGCCACTCCGGCAGCCTTCTTCACCAGCGAGATCAGCAGCTTCTCGTCCTCGGACGTGAGCCGGGTGATGCCGAAGGCGGTGGGCCACATGGTGCCGTTGTCGAGCAGCGGCGCCTCATTGAAGCCGAACGTCGCGTACTCGGTGCCGAACTTGGCCGCGGCCTGGAAGAAGCAGATGACCTTGCCGCCCTTGGCGTAGGCGGGCTGCCCGTACCACGTGCGCGGCGTCAGCTCGGGCACCTCGGCGCTGATCAGCTCGTGCAGCCGCTCGGCGAGGACGCGGTCGTCGCTGGGCATCTCGGCGATCTTCTCCAGCAGGTCGGCCTCGGGATCGGCCTTGGTCTTCCTGCCCTTCTTGAGCTCCGTGGCGCGCTCCTTCATCGCCGCGCGCTCGGCCTCGTCGAACCCCTCGTACGCACCGCCGGTCTGCTTCGTGTTCATCTCTGACGACTCCTCCCCGTGGGTGAGCTGCTCTGACGTCTCCAGGCTATGGAGCGGACCGGGGCCGCCGCTTCTCGAAACCTGATCGGTTCTTGCGCTCCCGCCAATCTGATAGTTACTCTCAGAAAACAGAGACGTTCTAAGACGAGTGACTGTCGGAGGCTGTCGTGGCAACCCTGCTCTACCGGATCGGGCGGTTCTCGTACCGGAGCCGCCGCCTGGTCGGGGCCGTCTGGCTGGTGGTCATCGCACTGGCCGGAGTGGCCGCCGCGACGCTGTCCAACTCGACGGCGGACTCGTTCGCGATCCCGGGCACCGAGTCGCAGGAGGCGTTCGACCTGCTGCAGGAGCGCTTCCCCGGCTCCTCGCCGGACGGCGCGGCGGCGCGGCTGGTGTTCGCGGCGCCCGACGGCGGCGCCGTCACCGACCCGGAGCACCAGCAGGCCATCGCCGGCGCCGTCGCGGAGATCGAGGCCGGGCCGCAGGTGGCCGGCGTGACCGACCCGTTCACGTCGGGCCTGGTGTCCGAGGACGGCCGCATCGCGCTGGCCGAAGTCACCTACGCCGTCGACTTCTTCTCGATGGAGACCGAGACCCGCGAGACGCTCGAGCACGCCGTCGAGACCGCCGGCGACTCCGGCCTGCGGGTCGAACTGGCCGGCACCGCGGCCGAGCCGGAGCCCGAACTGGGCAGTGAGCTGCTCGGCATCGCCGTCGCCGCACTGGTGCTGGTCCTGACGTTCGGGTCGCTGCTCGCGGCCGGCATGCCGCTGCTGACCGGCGTCATCGGGGTGGGCGTCGGCGTCGCACTGGTCACGGCGGCCACGTCGTTCGTCGACCTCAGCACGATCACGCCGATCCTCGCCACGATGCTGGGGCTGGCCGTCGGCATCGACTACGCGCTGTTCATCGCGTCGCGGTACCGGCACGAGCTGGCCACCGGCCGGCCCGGCGACGAAGCGGCCGGCCGGGCCATCGGCACCGCCGGCACCGCGGTCGTGTTCGCCGGGCTCACCGTCGTGATCGCGCTGGCCGGGCTGTCCGTCGTCGGCATCCCCATGCTGACGGAGATGGGCCTGGCCGCCGCGCTCACCGTCGCGATCGCCGTCGTCATCGCGCTCACCCTGCTGCCGGCGCTGTTCGGGTTCGCCGGACGGCGGATGCTGGCGCGGCTGCCGGGGCTGCGGTCGCGGGCCACCGACCCGGAGGACGACGACGCGCCGCGGCTGAGCCGGCGGTGGGCCGGCGTCGTCACCCGGCACCCGGTGGTGGCGCTGACGGCGAGCGTCGCCGGCCTCGCGGTGCTCGCACTGCCGGTGCTGGACGCCCGGTTCGGCCTGCCCGACGAGGGCACCTACCCGGCCGACACCAGCCAGCGGCAGGCCTACGACCTCACCGTCGAGGGGTTCGGGCCGGGCTTCAACGGCCCGCTCATAGTGATCGTCGACGGCGAGGGCGCCGAGGCCGCGGCCGCCGAGGTCGCCGGGGACCTGCAGGGTTTCGACGGTGTCGCGATGGTCGCGCCGCCGGAGGTCGACGAGGCCGGCCGCACCGCCGTCGTCACCGTCGTCCCCGCCAGCGGCCCGTCCGACGCGGACACCGAGCGGCTGGTCGAGGCGATCCGAGCCGAGCTGGCCGGGCCCGGCGCGCCCGCCGGGACGACCGTCCTCGTCACCGGGCTGACCGCGCTGTACATCGACTTCTCCGAGCGGATGTCGGACGCGCTGCTCCCGTACCTGCTGGTCGTCGTCGGGCTGTCGTTCGTGCTGCTGATGCTGGCGTTCCGGTCACTGGTGGTGCCGGTGAAGGCGACGCTCGGGTTCCTGCTGACGATGGCGGCGACGTTCGGCGCGATGGTCGCGGCGTTCCAGTGGGGCTGGCTCACCGGCCTCGGCGTCGACGAGGTCGGCATGATCAACAGCATGCTGCCGATCATCGTCGTCGGCATCGTGTTCGGCCTGGCCATGGACTACGAGGTGTTCCTGGTGACGCGCATGCGCGAGGCGTACGTGCACGGCGAGCCGGCCGTCCGCGCCGTCACCACCGGGTTCGGGCACGGCGCGCGGGTGGTCACGGCGGCGGCGATCATCATGATCAGCGTGTTCGGCGGGTTCGTGCTGAACGAGGCGGCCGACATCAGGCAGCTGGGGTTCGCGCTGGCCTTCGCGATCGCCATCGACGCGTTCGTGGTGCGCATGACGATGGTGCCGGCGGTGCTCGCGCTGGTCGGCGACCGCGCGTGGTGGCTGCCGCGCTGGCTGGACCGGCTGCTGCCGAACGTCGACATCGAGGGCGCCCGGCTCACCGACGCGCTGGCCGATCAGAACCGCCAGCGGGTCGCCGTCAGCCCGTCGGCGCCGTAGCCGAACCCCTTCGCCGGGGTGATCTCGAAGAACGCGTACTCCGGCGAGCCGGGCAGGGAGTCGTCGTAGACCCGGCCGTCGCGCAGCCCGAACCGCCAGTCGTACTTCGCGGCGAACGCGGCGGCCAGCTCGCGCTGCCGGGCGGCGCCGGTGACGTGCACGGCGGTGCCCTCGACGACGAGGTCGCCGCCGTCGGTCGCCGCCGTGACGACGCAGTCGCCGTCGCGGCGCAGGTTGCGCGCCTTGACCGACCCCGGCCGGCTGCTGACGGCCAGCGTGCCGCCCAGCCAGACGCCGAGCACCGGCATGACGTGCGGCCGGCCGTCCGCCCGCCCCGTCGCCAGCCAGTACTTCGGGACGGCCGCCAGCAGTTCGGCGGCGACCGGCCAGGGCAGTAGGTCGGCCTCGTCGGTGCTCATCGGCGTGGCGTCCTCGGGCCGGAAGAGCAGCTCGGCGGTCGGGCTCATGGCGCCTCCTCGGTCGTGAGTTCCTTGAGGGAACGGACGCTAGCGTAGTAAGTTCCTTCAAGCAACTGACCGAGGAGGCGGCATGCAGCGCACCGACTTCGGCGACATGGCCTGCTCGATCGCCCGGACGCTGGCCGTCGCGGGCGAGCCGTGGTCGCCGCTGATCATCCGTGACGTGTGGGTCGGGCTGCGCCGCTTCGACGAGCTGCAGCGCGACCTCGGCATCTCCCGCAAGGTGCTCACCGAGCGGCTGGCCTGGCTGGTCGGGCAGGGCGTGCTGGAGCGCCGTCAGTACTCCGACCGGCCACCGCGGCACGAGTACGCGCTCACGCCGAAGGGGCTGGAGCTGACCGAGGTGCTGATGGCGATCACCACCTGGGGCGACCGCTGGACGGCGGGCGCGGCCGGTCCGCCGGTGCTGCTGCGCCACCGCGGCTGCGGCGAGCACGTGCACGCCGAGGTGCGCTGCTCACACTGCGGCGAGCCGCTGCACGGCGACGACGTCGAGGTGGAAGCGGGTCCCGGCGCGCGTCAGCCCAGCGCGTCGCGGGCGCGGGCGAACGCCTGAGTGGCCTCGCGCAGGTCGTCGAGGGTGTGCGCCGCGGACACCTGGGTGCGGATGCGGGCCGCGCCGTGCGGGACCACCGGATAGCTGAAGCTGACCGCGTACACCCCCTCGGCGAACAGCAGCTCCGACAGCCGGGCGGCGCGGGCGGCGTCGCCGATCATGACCGGGACGATCGGGTGGGTGCCGGGCAGCACGTCGAAGCCGAGCGCCGTCATCTCGGCCCGGAAGAACTCGGTGTTCTCGCGCAGCCGCGCCCGCAGCTCGCCGCCGGAGGCCAGCCGCTCGAGCACCGCCGACGCCGCCGCGACGATGGACGGCGCGACCGAGTTGGAGAACAGGTACGGGCGCGAGCGCTGGCGCAGGTACTCGACGATCTCCGCCCGCCCGGAGGTGTAGCCGCCGCTGGCCCCGCCGAGCGCCTTGCCGAGCGTGCCGGTGACGATGTCGACGCGGTCGCGCACCCCGAAGTGCTCGGGCGTCCCGCCGCCGTGCTCGCCGATGAACCCGACCGCGTGCGAGTCGTCGACCATGACCAGCGCGTCGTACTGCTCGGCGAGGTCGCAGATGCGGTCCAGTGGCGCGAGGTAGCCGTCCATCGAGAACACGCCGTCGGTGGCGATGAGCCGGAACCGCGCGTCCCGCGCCTCCTTCAGCCGCGCCTCGAGTTCGGCCATGTCGGCGTTGGCGTAGCGCAGCCGCCGCGCCTTCGACAGCCGGATGCCGTCAATGATGCTGGCGTGGTTGAGCGCGTCGGAGATGACGGCGTCGTCGGGGCCGAGCAGCGTCTCGAACAGCCCGCCGTTGGCGTCGAAGCAGGAGCCGTACAGGATGGTGTCGTCGGTGCCGAGGAACTCGGAGATGCCGCGCTCCAGCTCGGTGTGAATCGTCTGCGTGCCGCAGATGAACCGCACCGACGCCATGCCGAAGCCCCACTCGTCGAGGCCGCGCTTGGCCGCCTCGATCAGCCCGGGGTCGTCGGCCAGGCCGAGGTAGTTGTTGGCGCACAGGTTGAGGACGCTGCGGCCGTCGGCCAGCGTGACCCGGGCGCTCTGCGGGCTGCCGATGACGTGCTCGGGCTTGTAGAGACCGCCCGCCCGGATCTCGTCGAGATTCTTCCGCAGCTCGTCGCGCATCGCTCCGTACATGGCCGTCCTCCCGCTACCGCTGCGCCCACTCGATGATGACCTTGCCACTGTGCCCGCTGGCCGCCGCCTCGAACGCCGCCTCGTGCTGGTCGCTGGCGAACCGGTGCGTGACGACGCGGGAGATGTCGACGCCGGCGGCGACCAGGACGGACGCCTGGTACCACGTCTCGTACATCTCCCGGCCGTAGATGCCGCTGATGGTGATCATGCGCAGCACGATGCGCGACCAGTCGACGCTGCTCTCCTTCGACGGCAGGCCGAGCATGGCGATGCGCCCGCCGTTGGCCATGCCCTCGATCATGTCGTGCAGCGCGATGGGGTCGCCCGACATCTCCATGCCGACGTCGAACCCCTCGGCCATGCCCAGCCGCTGCCGCACCTCCTCCAGCGTCGTCGACCGGACGTCGACGGTGGTGCCGGCGCCGAGGCGCTCGGCCAGTTCGAGGCGGTACGGGTTGACGTCGGTGAGGACGACGTTGCGGGCGCCGGCGTGCCGGGCGACGAGCGCGGCCATGATGCCGATGGGCCCGGCGCCGGCCACCAGCACGTCCTCGCCGTGCACGGGGAACTTCAGCGCGGTGTGGACGGCGTTGCCGAACGGGTCGAAGATCGCGGCGGCGTCGAGGTCGATGCCGTCGGGGTGCCGCCACAGGTTGCCGGCCGGCATGACGATGTACTCCGCGAACGCGCCGTCGCGGTTGACGCCGATGCCCTCGGTGTTGGGGCACAGGTGCCGCTGCCCGGCGCGGCAGTGCCGGCACCGCTCGCAGACGATGTGGCCCTCGCCGCTGACGAGGTCGCCCACCTGGACACCGCGGCTGCCCGGGCCGACCTCGACCACCTCGCCGACGAACTCGTGGCCGACGATCAGCGGCGGGCGGACGTTCGCCTGCGCCCACGGGTCCCAGCTCACGATGTGCAGATCGGTGCCGCAGATGCCGGTGCGCAGGACTCGGACCAGCGCCTCGCCCGCACCGGCCACCGGCATCGGGACGTCGGTCAGTTCCAGCCCGGCGCCGGGTGCGACCTTGACCAGTGCTCTCACTCGCGCGAGCGTAACGCACCCGCCGACGTGGCCGGAGGTGGCGCCAACGGCGCTGGTCGGAAGGGGTGTTCGGCCCCTTTGCAATGAGCACCTCCACGCACCACCGCACGGCCGGTGCGTGGAGGTGCTCATTGCAAAGGGCACAGCACCGGCCCCGGCCGACAGGCATCGGCTAACGTACGGCCAATGCAGGTGGTCATCGCTGGCGGACACGGGCAGATCGCGCTCCGGCTGGAACGGCTGCTCACCATGCGTGGCGACACCGCGGTGGGCCTCATCCGTAGTCCCGAGCAGGCCGGCGACCTCGCGTCGAACGGCGCCACGGCGGTCGTCGTCGACCTGGAGAAGGCGACGGTGGACGAGCTGGCCGCCGAGGTGCGCGGCGCCGACGCCGTCGTGTTCGCGGCCGGCGCCGGGCCGGGCAGCGGCGCGGCCCGCAAGGACACCGTCGACCGCGGTGCGGCGGCGCTGCTGGCCGACGCCGCCGAGCTGGCCGGGGTGCGGCGCTACCTGATGGTCTCGGCGATGCGCGCCACCACCGAGCCGCCGGCCGACCCCGACGACGTCTTCCAGGTGTACCTGACGGCCAAGGGCAAGAGCGAGGCCGACCTGCGCCGGCGCGACCTCGACTGGACGGTGCTGCGGCCCGGCGCCCTCACGAACGACGCCGGCAGCGGGACGGTGCGGCTGGCGCGGTCGGTCCCGCGCGGCAGCGTCAGCCGCGACGACGTCGCCGCCGTGCTGCTGGCGCTGCTGGACGAACCGGGCACCGCGCGGCTGACGCTGGAACTGGTCGGCGGCGACGTCCCGGTCGCCGACGCGGTGAGGCGGCTGGCGGGCTGAGACGGAGTCGAGGGCGGCCGGCCGGCCGCCTAAGCTGTGCGCCGTGGCCGCCGAACCGACCTCCGGTCCCGCTCTGACCCCCGATCCGATCACCCTCACCGTCCTCGAGCTCGCGCTCCTGGGCATCGCCGTGCCCGGCTCCGCCGCGGCGCCGCCCGCCGTCGCCGTCGAACTCGATCCGCTGCCCGGCAAGAAGCCGGCGCCGGGCACCGAGCTCACCGTCACCGACGCCGAGGGCGCACCGGTCGCCGTCCTCACCGTCGAGTCCGCGGCCACCCGCAAGCGCCGGCTGACGGTGAAGGGGACGGTGCGCCGCGCGGTGCCCGCCACGGACGACGACGAGCCGCGCGGGGCGTACGCGGGGCTGCGGCGCGCGCCGGGACGGGCGAAGGCCGCCGGCGCCGCCGTCGTCGTGACCCGCGACCCCGTCGACCTGCGCACGCTCGAGGCCGCCACGGCGAAGGCCGGGCAGCCGGTGCTGCTGATCGTGCTGGACGGGCCGCGCGCCGTGCCCGGGCCGGACGCCGCCGACGTCGTCTCCGCGACGCTGACGCTGCGCGACCGGCTGCGCCGCGACGGCCGCCGCGCCGAGCTGGTCGTCGTCCCGGCGCCCCAGTACGGCGACGACCGCGACGACGAACTGGCCGAGCGCATCGCCGTCGCCTACGGCGGCACCCGCGTCGTGCCCGCGCAGCCGCCGTCGCCGCAGGATCTGCACGACTGGCTCGACGGCACCGCCGCCGAGCCGCCCGACTGGCCGCCCGCCAGCCGGCACGCGTGGCGGCGGTGGCGGCCGCTGCCGCAGGAGCGCGGGCTGGTGCTGTTGTTCACCGGGCTGTCGGGGTCGGGCAAGTCGACCATCGCGCGCGCCGTCACCGACCGCATCGCCGAGATCGGCACCCGCACCGTCACCCTCCTCGACGGCGACGTCGTGCGGCGCAACCTCTCCGCCGGGCTCGGGTTCTCCAAGGAGGACCGCGACCGCAACGTCGAACGCATCGGCTTCGTCGCGGCCGAGATCGCCAAGCACGGCGGCGTCGCGGTGTGCGCGCCGATCGCCCCGTTCGCCGCCACCCGGGCCCGGGTCCGCGCGCTGGCCGAGGCCCACGGCGACTTCCTGCTGATCCACGTCGCCACCCCGCTGGCCGAGTGCGAGCGGCGCGACCGCAAGGGTCTCTACGCGCGCGCCCGGGCCGGCGAGATCGCGGAGTTCACCGGCATCTCCAGCCCCTACGAGGAGCCCGGCGACGCCGACCTCGTGCTCGACACCACCGGCCTGTCGGTCACCGCGGCCCGCGACGCCGTGATCACGCTGCTCGACCAGGGCGGACGGCTCTGAGGTCGTCGTCGCTGGTCGGCAGCACTGTGCGGCCGCTTTGCAATGAGCACCAATACGCACCACTCAGCCCATGGTGCGTATTGGTGCTCATTGCAAAGGGCGCTGCGACCTGTCCGTGGGTCGTCGGCCGAGCCGGGCAACCATTGCCCAGCTGGTCACGAGCCTGAGGGCAAGGTTGCGGGCAAGAGCCGCCGCCCAACCTGGGACGCATGAGCGTCACGATCACGGGAGCGCGGCGACAGACCGGGACCGGCGTGGCCGGCCGGCTCAACGACGAGTGGGACCGGCTGCGCGCCGGCGGGCAGCCTGACGCGGTCGCCCGCTGGGCGGCGGCCGAGCCGGCCCTGTCCGGCTGCCGCCGTCTCGCCGACGTCGAGGCCGCGGTGGCCGCGGCGGGCGGCGCCGACGCCGTCCTCATCGCGCTGCTCCGGCTGGCGCACGCCGGCGACCCGCTGGCGGGGCGGACCGTGCTGCAGCTCATGCTCGGCAAGGCCATCCGCATCGCGGCCGGCCACGCGGGCCGCGACAGCCGGGAGGCGCTCGAGCACGCGGCGGTCGCCGCGCTGTGGACCGTCATCGCGACGTACCCGACGACACGGCGGCCGGCGAGGGTGGCGGCGAACCTCGCCATGGACACCCTCGGCGTGGTCAGCCGCGAGCTGGCGCACCGCCGCACCGAGACACCCGCCGAACCGGACGTGCTGGCGGCGGTCGCCGGCATCGGCGCCGGCGACACCGCGGACACCGGCCTCACCGAACTGCTCGCATGGGCGGTCGACGCGAAGGCGGTCAGCGTCGCCGACGCGCGGCTGCTGCTCGACATCTACGCGCCCGCTCCCGGCGTCGAGGGCGGGGCCGCCGCGGCCGAGCGGGCCGGCATCAGCTGGGCCGCCGCCCGGCAGCGGGCCAGCCGCGCGGCACGCCGCATCGCCGTCGCCGTCCGCGCCGACGAAGGGCCCCGCGCGCTCCCAGCGGCCTGACCGCACCACCCGGCGGACTCGATTGACACCGCCCCCGGCACCGGGTCTACGTTGGAGAAACCGGGCGAGTGAGCCGCCCTGTTCCCGTGAGGTGACCACTCGTTCGGCGCATCCGCCACGAGAGGGAGGGAGCAGAGGCCGTGCCTGGAAACAGAGCAGTCATCTACCGGGGGCCTGGCCACGTCGAGGTCGAGTCAATCGCCTATCCGACCTTCGAACTACAGGACGGCCCGGGGGTCAACCCGGCCAACGTGGGCCGTCAACTCAGCCACGCGGCGATCCTCAAGGTGGTCGCCACCAACATCTGCGGCAGCGACCAGCACATGGTCCGCGGCCGCACCACCGCGCCCGAAGGACTCGCGCTCGGCCACGAGATCACCGGCGAGGTGGTCGAGGTCGGACCCGGGGTCGAGTTCATCAAGGTCGGCGACCTCGTCTCAGTACCGTTCAACATCGCCTGCGGCCGGTGCCGCAACTGCAAGGAGGGCAAGACCGGCGTCTGCCTGAACGTCAACCCGGACCGGCCGGGATCGGCCTACGGGTACGTCGACATGGGCGGCTGGGTCGGCGGGCAGGCCGAGTACGTCCTGACGCCGTACGCGGACTGGAACCTGCTGAAGTTCCCCGACCGCGACAAGGCCATGGCGAAGATCCTCGACCTCGCGATGCTGGCCGACATCTTCCCGACCGGATTCCACGGCTGCGTGACGGCCGGGGTGAAGCCGGGCACGTCGGTGTACATCGCCGGCGCCGGGCCGGTCGGACTGGCCGCGGCGACGTCGGCGTTCCTGCTCGGCGCGTCCGTGGTCATCGTCGCGGACCTGCAGCAGGAGCGGCTGGCGCAGGCCCGCTCGTTCGGCTGCGAGACCGTCGACGTGTCGATGGGCGACCCGAAGGAGCAGATCGCCCAGATCCTCGGCGGCGAGCCGGAGGTCGACTGCGCGGTCGACGCGGTCGGGTTCGAGGCCCGCGGGCACGGGGCCGACGCGCAGGCCGAGCGGCCGGCGACGGTCCTGAACGCCGTCATGGACGTCACCAGGGCCGGCGGCGCCGTCGGTATCCCGGGTCTGTACGTGACGGGCGACCCGGGCGCAGGCGACGACGCGGCGAAGGTCGGTTCGCTGTCGATCAGGCTGGGGCTCGGCTGGGCGAAGTCGCTGTCGTTCACCACTGGTCAGTGCCCGGTGATGAAGTACAACCACTACCTCATGGAGGCGATCCTGCACGACCGCGCGCCCATCGCGCGGAACGTGAATGCCACGGTCATCCCGCTGGACCGGGCTCCGGAGGGCTACACGGAGTTCGACCGCGGCGCGGCCCGCAAGTACGTCATCGACCCGCACGGCATGCTCGGTTCGTCGATGTCCTAGCGAAAAGAGTGATACTGGATCCGTCGCAACGGGGCGGCGAGCAGACCCCCTCCCCCATGCGTGGTGATCCACATGACCATCGACGAACGCCTCGACCTCGAGTTCGCATACACGACGTATGCGGACTCCTGCCGAGATCTCTACTCGCTGACGTACCGGTGCCGGCGGCCGTACGGCCACGACGGCGTGCACGCCGCCGGCTTCGGGACGCACCGGGTCCGCTGGGACCACCATCCCGACCACGGACTCGACGCGCCGCCCGTCAGCCAGTAGTCCGGCCGCCCTCGACGACCACCGCCAGGCCGTCGAGGATGGCCGTCAGCCCGAACTCGAGGATCTCCTCGTAGCCGAAGGAGAAGGTGTCGTCGTCCATGGCGGCCAGAGTCGGGTAGCGCCCGGTCTCCATCATCTTGACGAGCACGGGCTCCTGCGCCGCCCAGAAGTCCTCTTCGGAGACGCCGGTGCGCTGCTCGGCCTGTAGCCCGTTGACGTGCGAGCGCGCCAGCGCGGTGACGAAGCCGTCGACCACCGACACCATGAGCGTCAGATGCTTGTCCGGCAGCCCGGTCGGTTTCAGCCGGCGGATGATGCGGTCCATGCCGGCGATGTTGTTGGGGCCGAGCAGCGGCCGCACCTGGTCGACCTGCGGGTACCAGGGGTGGTCCAGGCACAGCTGCCAGATGCCGCGGGCCATCTCCTCCAGCGCGGCCCGCCAGCCGACCGGCTCGTCGTCGGCCTCGACCGGCCCGGCGACGTGGTCGAGCATGAGGTCGAGCAGTTCGGCCTTGCCCGGCACATAGCGGTACAGCGACATGGTGCCGACGCCGAGGTGGGTCGCGACGCACCGCATGGAGAGCGCGGCGAGCCCGTTGGCATCGGCCACCTCGACGGCGGCGACGACGATGCGCTCGAGCGTGAGCCCCGGCTTCGGTCCTCGGGTGGGGCGCTGCTGCATCCCCCAGAGGAGCTCCAGGCTCTTCGAGACGTCGCCGCTACCGCTGCTGTGGTCCGTTGTCATCAGGGCAAACACTATCCGGGGAATGAACTGCGGATGCTGTACGCTTTAGCGCGTACATTGTACTCGGTTCAGCGGAAGGGACTCCCTTGAGCACCTCCAGCCACGCGATCGAAGCCGAAGGACTGCAGAAGAGGTACGGCGAGAAACGCGCCCTCGACGGCTTCGATCTCGCCGTCCCGCAGGGCATGGTCTACGGCCTGCTGGGACCCAACGGCGCCGGCAAGACCACGGCGGTGCGCATCCTGGCCAGCCTGGTGCGCCTCGACGGCGGCCGCGCCGAGGTGGCCGGCTTCGACGTCGTCCGCGACGCCCGCAAGGTGCGCCGCCGCATCGGCTTCACCGGCCAGTTCACCGCCGTCGACGAGATCCTGACCGGCCGGCAGAACCTGCGGATGTTCGGCCGGTTGTTCCACCTCGGCGCGGCCCGCGCGGCCGCCCGGGCCGACGAGCTGCTCGAGCAGTTCGACCTCACCGAGGCCGCCGACAAGGGCACCAAGGAGTACAGCGGCGGCATGAAGCGCCGGCTCGACCTCGCCGCCAGCATGATCCTCGCGCCGAGGGTGCTCTTCCTCGACGAGCCGACCACCGGCCTCGACCCGCGCGGTCGCAACGAGGTGTGGACGGCGGTCCGCTCGCTGGTGTCCGGCGGCACCACCGTGCTGCTGACCACGCAGTACCTCGACGAGGCAGACCAGCTGGCCGGGCGGGTCGCCGTCATCGACCACGGCCGGGTGATCGCCGACGACACCCCGGCCGCGCTCAAGCGCCGCGTCGGCGGCGACCAGCTGGAGGTCGTGCTGGAGGAGGCGGTCGACCTGCCGGTAGCGGTGCAGGCCGTCACGCGGGTCGCGTCCGGCGAGCCGGAGGTCGACGAGGAGCTCAGGCGGGTCGCCGCGCCGGTCGAGCGGCGGGTCGCCGCCCTCACCGAGGTGGCCCGCACGCTGCAGGACGAGGGCATCGGCGTCGAGGACATCGGGCTGCGCCGGCCCACGCTGGACGAGGTGTTCCTGCGGCTCACCGGGCACAAGCCCGAGGAGACCACCGAGACGACGACCGACCGGACGGAGGTCCCCGCATGAGCAGCGCCCTCCTCGACGACGACCTGGACGCGCCGGAGCGGCGGCTGTACTGGGCGCTGGCCGACGGCTGGACCGTCGCCCGCCGCACGCTGACGCACCTGGTCCGGCAGCCGGGCAACATCGCCTGGCAGCTCGGCTTCCCGATCGTGTCGGTCCTGCTGTTCGGGTACGTATTCGGCAGCGCGATGAGCGTGCCGGGCGGCGGCGACTACCGCGAGTACCTGATGCCCGGCATGTTCGGCATGACCATGGCGATGGGCTTCATGAACACCGCCTACGCCGTCGTCATCGACACCACGAAGGGCGTCACCGACCGGTTCCGCTCGATGCCGATGGCGCCGTCGGCACCGGTCACCGGCCGCGGCCTGGCCGACATCGTCAGCGCCGCGCTCGACCTCGTGGTGCTGGCGATCACGGCGCTGGTGATCGGCTGGCGCTCGGACGGGGGCTTCTGGGCGACGCTGGCGGCGTTCGGGCTGCTGCTGTGGCTGCGGTTCGCGCTGATCTGGATCGGCATCTGGATCGGCCTGCTGACGCCGAACGAGGAGGCGGCCGGCAGCCTGTTCGCCGTCGCGTTCCCGTTCGCGATGATCTCCAGCGTGTTCGTCGCGCCGTCGCAGATGCCCGACTGGCTGGGCGCGGTCGCGGCGTGGAACCCGGTGTCGTCGACGGTGACGGCGGCGCGCGAGCTGTTCGGCAACCCCGCGGCGCTGGGCGACAGCTGGATCGAGCAGCACGCGCTGCTGGGGGCGATCGTCTGGCCGCTGGTCATCACGCTGGTGTTCGTGCCGATGGCGGTGCGCCGGTTCCAGCGGCTGAGCCGGTGACCGAGAGCGACCGCCTGAACCCGCCGCCTCGCAACGACGTGAATATCGACGTCAATGCCCTTGACTACTAAATCGTAGTCAACTATCTTGACTACCAAATCGTAGTCAGGAGTGGTCGTGGCCTACACGGGAGAAGTCACCAGCGCGGAGTCACTGGGGCGCATCCTGCAGCAGGCGCGCCTACTGAGCGGGATCAGTCAGCGCGAGCTAGCTGCCCGCCTCGGCACAACCCAGCGATACATCTGGGAGATCGAGGCGGGCAAGCCCTCGATCTTCATGGATCGCCTGTTCGCCGCCATGCGAGAAACCGGGATGGAACTCACCGCCACGATCCACACGACGGACCATCATGGCTGACTTGGTCGTGGAGCTGTACGGCACGCGAGTCGGCACGCTCACCGGCACCTGGCGCACCTTCGACTTCGTCGCCACTCGGAGCGCCGTCGAAGAGTTCGGGATCGACAGCACAATCCTGTCGGTGGCGATTCCGCTGGCAGCAGTACGGACCCGTGCACACAAGGCCCGGCGTCAGAGCTTCTTCCGCGAACTGCTTCCCGAGGGCCAGATGCTCACGCTGCTTGCTCAACAGGCAGGCCTGACCGAGCAGGACGTCATCGGCCTGCTCGGCACCTACGGACGAGATGTCGCCGGTGCCCTTCAGATCTGGGATCCCGATGCCCCCGGCGAGCCGAAACAACCCGACCTTGTACCCCTGACCATCGCCGAAGTAGCGGACATGCTGACGAACGTACAGAGAAACCCGCTGGGCAACAGGCCGACGAGCGGAAAGACCTCGCTGGCCGGGGTGCAGGACAAGATCGTGCTCGTGCGCAGTTCGGACGGCTGGAGCCGTCCGATCGACGGCTACCCATCCACACACATCCTCAAGCCAGAGTCGCGAGATTTCCCGACGATGATCTACGACGAAGAATACGGCTCACGCTTCGCTCATGCCGCCGGGCTCTCGGGATTCCACACCTGGATCGAGGATTTCGACGCTACCCCCGCCATAGTCATCGAACGCTACGACCGCTCCCTGGACGCGCCACAGGGGCGCATCCATCAAGAGGACTTCAATCAAGTACTCGGCGTCAGCGGCAACGCCAAGTACCAGAGACACGGCGGTCGAGTGAGCCTGGTTCGCATCGCCGGGGTGTTGTCATCCGTCGGAGACCAAGGCTCACTGGAACGGCTGCTGCGTATGACCGTGGTCGCCGTCGCCCTCGGCAATCTGGACCTGCACGCCAAGAACATCTCTCTGCTGCACCCCCCAGACGGCTCGATGACGCTCGCCCCGGCCTATGACCTCGTCCCTCAGGCACACCAGCCCAATGACCAAGAGATGGCTCTCGCAGTCGATCAGGAGTACAGACACCGGGCGATCACGCGCTCGCACCTCGTCGCCGAAGGCGCGGCATGGGGGCTGTCGGACGCTGAACGTGTCGTTGACGACGCCCTTGCCTCCGTGCTCGACACCGTGACCGCCGAGGTCCCGCATCCGCGCGCTCACCCGAGCCTACGAGACGACATCACTCGGTTCACTTCGAACCTGGTCGCCGGCCGCGCCGTGGGCGACCCGCAGCTGAACGCGAGTGCCTGACGCCGGTGCGCCGGTTCCAGCGACTGAGCCGGTGACGCTGAGTCAAGAAAACCAGGACAAAGGGTAGCGGAATGTGACATCGGGCCAGCACCATATGGCGTGTCACGTCATATAGTCCTCTTCCTCCGGGAGTGGCCCATGGCACCGCAGACCCCTCGTCCCCGCCGCCGGCTGGCCGTGTTGGCAGCCCTGCCCCTGCTCCTGGCCGGGCTGCCACTGGCGGCCGGCGCGGAACCCGAACCCGATGACGTCGCCTCGCCGGTCTCAGCCGCCGCCACCACCGGCGAGGCGACCGAGATCGTCGAGGTCACCGTCGCCGACCAGGACGCCATCGCCGGGCTGATCGAGGCCGGCGCCGACGTCACCGAGTACACCCGCCCCGCCGACGGCGGCCTGGTGGTCCACGTCGTCGCCACGCCGGCCGAACAAGCCGTGCTGCGCGACCTCGGCTACGCCGTCGGCGAGGTCGTCGTCAGCGCCGCCGAGACCGAGGCCGTCGTCGCCGAGCGCGACGCCGCGGTCCGCCGGGTGAACCAGACGTTCGCCCGCATGGCCGAGACGCTCACCCCGCTGCGCGCCGAGTGGTTCGAGAGCGTCGGCGGCCAGACCTACCTCGGTGTCGAGGTCAAGACCTCGCTCGGTGCCGACAGCAACGTGACGCTGACCGTCGGCTTCGGCGGCCAGACCGTCACGATGGACCGGTTCGTCGACGCCGGCCAGTACATCTACCACACGCTCTTCGAGCCGGTCGCGGTCGACGACGTTCCCGCCGAGGTCACCGTCACCAGCAGCGGCGGCGCCTCGGTCACCGTGCCGGTGGTCGAGTGGCTCGGCGACCCGCGCCCCGACCCCGGCCCGCACTACGCGACCGGCTTCGTCGACCACTACATGGACCCGACCGAGCTGTACGACCGCATCGAGGCGCTGGCCGCGGAGTTCCCCGAGCTCGCCGAGATCGTCGAGCTGCCGTACCAGACCAACGGGTACCGGCGGAAGGCGCAGGCGATGATCGGCGCCGGCGCGACGGCGTTCTACGTGACGTCGCACGACTGGGGCCACGAGGGCGGCAACGACCTGCGGCTGGAGACGGTGAACCCGGGCACGGCGAACAGCCCGCTGAGCGTCGGCGTCACCGGCGGCACCGTCCGGGTGTCGCTCGGCACCGACGCGGCCGGTGTGCCGAACAGCACCGCGGCGCAGGTCGTCGCGGCCGTCAACGCCGCACCCGCCGCGTCGGCCCTGGTGACGGCGGCGACGTACCGCACCACCGGCGGCACCGGGATCGCCGTCGCCGGGGCCCAGGACCTCAGCGACGGGCTGGACGCGCCCGCGGGCATCTCGCGCGAGCCGTTCAGCGTGCGGGCCATCCGCATCGGCAAGGTCCGCGACGGGTCGAGGACCGGCGTGTTCGCCTACAGCCAGGAGCACGCCCGCGAGTGGGTGACGCCGCTGGTCGCGCTGGAGACGGCGGAGCGGCTGCTGCGCAACTACGCCAACGACGCCGACACGAAGAAGCTGGTCGACGACCTCGACATCTTCATCGTCCCGTCGGTGAACCCGGACGGCGCCCACTACTCCTTCTACGACTTCAACGGGCAGCGCAAGAACCTGACGAACCACTGCCCGGCCACGAGCGGCGACCCCGCCAGCGCGAACTCCTGGGGCGTCGACCTGAACCGCAACTTCTCCGTCGGGTCCCGCTTCGACGGCTACAGCGGCGCGTCCGCGAGCTGCACCAGCGGCAACTTCTCCGGGCCGGCCGAGCTGTCCGAGCCGGAGGCGCGCAACGAGGTGTGGCTGACCGAGCAGTACCCGAACATCAGGTTCGCGATGAACGTGCACTCCTACGGCGGGTACTTCATGTGGCCGCCCGGCGCGTACGTCCAGAACGGCCGCGTCCCGCTGCCCCGCCCGACGCTGGGCGAGGAGAACTACTTCTGGGCCGCGTCCAGCCACATCCTGTCCGCCGTCCAGGACTGGCGCGGCACGGCGGTCTGGCCCGGCCGCACCGGCCCGGTCAGCGACGTGCTCTACTCGGCGGCCGGCAACTCCGCCGACGAGCACTGGTACAACCGCGGCATCTTCGGCTGGGACTTCGAGGTCGGCGCGGACCTGTGGGACCCGGTCGAGCGGGAGTGGGATCCGCAGGGGTTCCAGCCGCCGTTCGCGGAGGGCTACGAGCAGGCCATGGAGTTCTCCAACGGCCTGGTCGGGCTGCTGGAGGTGGCCCGCGCGTACGGCCGCGACAACCGGCCGCCGCGCACCACGCTCGAGCTCACCGACGCGGGCGTCACGTTCGAGGCGACCGAGCCGGTGACCATCCACTACACGCTCGATGGCAGCCGCCCGACGTACGAGTCGCCGCGGGTGGAGTCGTCCGGGCTGCGTGAGGGTGCGGCGCCGATCCCGCTCGGCGCCGGGTCGACGCGGGTGCACTGGTTCTCCGTCGACGCCGCCGGCAACGTCGAGAACCGCTACGACCCGCTGCGGCCGAGTTCCAGCTACCGCAAGCAGACCGTCCGGGTCGGCTGACAGCGCGCGGGGTGGGCGGCCGCCGCCCACCCCGCGCTCCACCCGGCGGCCACGATGCGACCACGGACGAACCGGGCGCGACCCCGGCCGTAGACTGCGTCCGTCGTCGTCGGACCGGGCACCGGGTGGGGGTCAGCATCGACGTTCTCTTCGTGTGCACGGCCGGCCGCTGCCGTTCGCCCATCGCCGCCGCCATGCTCGACACCTACGCGCCGCGGGCGGGGTCGCCGCTGGTGGGCCGGTCCGGTGCGCTGGTGGGCGCGCACGGCTCGGTGCCGCCGGTCGGCATCACGGTCATGCGCGAGCGCGGGCTGGAGCTGGGCGGGCACCGCAGCCTCCCCGTGACGCCGGCCGCGGTCGCGTCGGCGGCCCTCGTGCTGGGCATGGAGCGCGAGCACGTCCGGGCCGTCGTCGACGCCGGCCCGGACGCCTGGGTGAAGACGTTCACGTTGAAGGACTTCGTCCGCCGGGTCGAGAAGGCCGCCGTCAGGGGCCGGCACCAGCGCTTCACCGACTGGCTGCACCACGTCGGCGAGGGCCGCACCCGCGACGACATCGCCGGCGACGACCCCGACGACGACCTCGTCGACCCCTACGGCCAGCGCGCCTCCGTCTGGCGCGAGGTCGTCGACGAGCTCGACGACCTCGTCAGGCGGCTCATCCCGAACGTGAGCTGACCTAGCAGGTGTCGCCGGTGGCGAAGACGTCCCAGATGGTGGCGCTCGGACCGACGTACTGGGACTCGCCGGCCGGGACGCAGTCGTAGTTGAACAGCGACGGCGGCATCACGACGTGCCAGCGGATCTCCTGCCCGGCATCGGTGCAGTTCGCCCAGTACCGGTTGCCGTTGACCGCGTAGCTGCCGCAGATCTCGTCGGCCGGCGCGGCCGGCGCGACGCCCAGCGTCAGGACGATCGCGGCGAGCCCCATGGCCACTGCGCCCCCGCGGGTCATTCCGGATCCGAACACGGCTCCCCCTCGGAGTAGGCGTCGAGGACCGGGTTGTTGAAGATCTCGTTCAGGTCGTGCACGCCGGGCGCCAGGCACGCCGTGTACTGGTTGTAGATGCCGAGGCCGACCATCGTCACCCACACCGGATGGTCGCCACAGTGGTTGTACATGTC
This sequence comes from Jiangella alba, assembly GCF_900106035.1. Lineage (GTDB taxonomy): Bacteria > Actinomycetota > Actinomycetes > Jiangellales > Jiangellaceae > Jiangella > Jiangella alba. The sequence goes on along the minus strand of NZ_FNUC01000004.1, from coordinate 2,240,451 downwards.
GTCGTTGAGGAAGCCGCCGCCCACCTCGTAGAAGCCGCACGGTGGCGGAACGGCCTGCGCTGACGCGGCCGCACCGCCCGCGACCACGCCTCCCGCGAGCGCCACCGCGGCGAGCATCGCCGCCTTGCCCTTGTTCATGACCCGACCTCCTGCCGGTCTCAGGACTCCTGCGTCGCTGAGTACCCGGCAGCGGGTCCGATCGACGGAACGGGCGAATCGACCACCGTCAGGTGCGGCTGCTCTCGTCGCGCAGCCAGGTGTCGTCGGCCCGCCGCGCCCGCAGCCGCGACAGCACCGCGGTGCCGAGGAACAACGCCACCTTGGGCGCCAGCCGAGGCTCGGCGGCGACGATGCGGCGCAGGTCGCGCCAGCCGGTGCGCGGCTGCGCCCGGGCGCCGGCCGGACGGTCGCCCGCCACCAGCCGGGCGTTGCCGGACATCGCCCGGACGCGGCGGCGCAGCAGGTCCGCGTAGGTGCGCGGCGGGCGGATCTCGACGACGGCGCCGGCGACGATCGCCCGCTCGGCCGGCCCGAACGCCGTGGCGACGGCGAGGTCGTCGGCCATGACGTCGTCCCAGACGCCGAGCCGCTGGTGCCCCCGCTCGGACAGCGCGATGACGCCGCGGCCGTACAGCTCGCCGGCGACGTGCGGCAGCCGCTCCCACACGTCGTAGTACCAGCGCACCGGCCAGCCCACGCCGTCCATCGGCAGCCGCCGCCGCGGGCCGGCCGCGAGCACGCCGCCGGTGAGCGCCGCGCACAGCGCCCGGAGCTGCGCCGCCGGCAGGACGACGTCGGCGTCGAGGTAGACGCGCGGGAAGCCGGCCGCCGCGTCGTCGCCGAGCCGCAGCGCGTTGCTCTTCGACGCCACCTCGGTCTCGACGACGCGCACCCCGGCGAACCCGCGGGCGACCGCCGCGGTGGCGTCGGTGCAGCCGTTGGCCACCACGACGACGTCGAACTCGCCGGGCGCCGCGTCGGCGAGCAGCGCCGACAGCGTCCGGCCCAGCACCCGCTCCTCGTTGTGGGCGGGCACGACGATGCTGGTCACGAGCGTGAGTATGGCAGCCCGGCGACGGCGGCAGCGGCGGAGTCCACGTCGGCGGCGTCCAGCCACCAGCCTTGAACCCGGCCGGCCAGCGCCGCGACCGCCGTCCACGCCGCCGCGCCGTGCCGGTAGTGGTTGAACGACGACGACAGCAGCAGCGTCAGCAGGTCGCCCGCGGCCATCGGGCCGAGCGTCGTCACCGCCGCGCCACGGCGCACCCCCACGACGTGCGCCACCGGGAGCGCCGCCTCGACCGTCGTGCCGCCGAGCTCGGCGCACGACACCGCCGCCTTGCCCTCGCCACCGTCGCGCACCGGCAGCCCGAGCGCCTCCTGCGCCCAGGCCGTCAGCATGATCGGCCGCGGCCAGCCGCGCACGGCGCCGGTACCGAGGTCCAGCGCGACCATCTCGTCGGTCAGGTAACCGAAGCCGTGCCGGACGCAGGCCGCGACCGTCGTGCTCTTGCCGGTGCCGGACTCGCCGGGGAAGAGGACGGCCACGCCGTCGCGCTCGACCGCGCCGGCGTGGAACAACAGCTCGTGCGAGCGCTCGACGGCCAGTCGCGCGGCGGCCGCGTACAGCTCCTCGACGCTGGCATACCCCTCGGCCGGCACCTCGACGCGCACCCCGATGACGTCGAGCACCACGGGGTCGGTCATGCGTGCGGAGCGCCGTCGAGGACGTGGTGGTCGGCCAGCTGGCGCAGCGCCGCGTGCACCCCGGACCGGATGGTGCCGGCGTCGGCGGCGTACACCTGAGCCAGCTCGTCGACGATGTCGGCGACCGTGCGCCGGCCGTCGAGCAACCGCCAGACGTCGCTCGCGGTCTCGTTCAGCACCAGTGCCGTCTGGGTGGGCTCGTGGAAGAGGGTGACCGCGCCGTCGACATCGAGCTCGCGCACGGCGTGGGCGCGCGAGAGGGGCGGGGGCGCCGTCATGGACCCCAGGGTAGCCAGGCCCGCAACCCGTCGCCCCGGCTCGGGGCGACAAATGGTCAGTTATGCCGTTATGATGCACGCCAGCGCACGGGGGGCGTGCGCCTTGACTCGATGGGGCCGATATGCCACACGATGATGTCACCGGGCTGAGCCGTCGGCAGATCCTTCGCCGCGGGGTCGCCGTCGGGACGGCGGTCTGGACGGTGCCCACGGTCACCGCCATCACGCTGACCCCCGCGAACGCCGCTTCGCCCAGCGGCGAGCCGCCGACCGAGCCGCCGAAGCCGCCCACGGAGCCGCCGAAGCCGCCGACGGAGCCGCCGTCGAACGAGACGACGCCGCCGCCGTCCACCGAGACCACGCCGCCTCCGTCGAACGAGACGACACCGCCCGGCACCAGCACACCGTCGGGGAAGCCGCGGCCGCCCGGCGACGAGGACGAGGACGAGACCACCGCGGGCGGGCTGCCCAACACCGGCCCGGGCGACGTCGCCCAGGGGCTGGCGGTCGGCGGGCTGCTCACCGCCGCCGGCGCCGCCATGTACGTGGCGTCGCGGAAGGAGTCCCCCGCGCCGGGCGACGCAGAGCCGGGAGCGGCCGTCTGAACGGCGGTACGCTCGACCGATAAGCCTGGGGGGCTGCTTCATGGGGGTCTGGGGTGGAACCCGGCGGCGTGCGACGCCACGGGTGCTGATCGTCGTTCAGAACATCCCGGTGCGGATCGACCGACGGGTGCGCCACGAGTGCAGGGCGCTGCTCGACGCCGGGTACGGCGTCACGGTCATCTGCCCGAAGGAGACGCCGGACGAACCGGACGTGCACGAGCTGGACGGCATCGTGGTGCGCTCGTACCAGCCGCCGCCGGCGACGTCGGGGCTGGTCAGCTACCTCGTCGAGTTCGTCGTCTGCTGGCTGCGCACGGCCCGGCTGTCGCTGCGGGCGGCCCGCGCCGAGGGCTTCGACATCCTGCAGGCGTGCAACCCGCCGGACACCTACTGGCTGCTCGGCCTGCTGTGGAAGCTGCGCGGCAAGCGGTTCGTGTACGACCAGCACGACCTGTGCCCGGAGGTCTACGAGGCGCGTTTCGGCAAGCGTGGCCTGCTCTACCGGGCCCTGCTGCTGCTCGAGCGGGCCACCTACGCCACCGCCGACCGCGTGGTCAGCCCGAACCCGTCGTACCAGGAGGTCGCGCTCACCCGCGGCAAGGTGCCGATCGGCCGCACGGCCGTGGTCATGAGCTCGCCCGACCCGGAGCTGATGAAGCCCGGACCGCCGCACCCCGAACTGCGCGGCGGCCGCGAGTTCCTGGTCTGCTACATCGGCATCATGGGCCCGCAGGACGGCGTCGACCGCCTGCTCGACGCCGCCGCCCACTACGTGCACACGCTGGGCCGGACGGACACCCGGTTCGGGCTGCTCGGGTACGGCGACAGCCTCGACGACCTGCGCGCCCAGTGCACGCGGCTGGGCCTGGACGAGTGGGTCACGTTCACCGGCCGGGTCGACCAGGCCGAGCTGGGCCGCTGGCTGTCGACCGCCGACGTCGGCGTGACCCCGGACCCGCCGTGCGAGTTCAACCACCGCTCGACCATGAACAAGACGCTGGAGTACATGGCGCATGCGGTGCCCGTCGTCGCGACGGACCTGCGCGAGACCATGCGCTGCGCCGGACCGGCCGCCGACTACGTGCCCGACGGCGACCCGGTGGTCATGGCCAAGACCATCGCCGCCCTGCTGGACGACCCGCGCCGGCGCGCGCAGATGGGCGCCGTCGGCCGGCAGCGGATCGAGACCGAGCTGGCCTGGGCCGACCAGGCCCGCCGCTACGTCGCCCTGATCGGGTCGCTGCGATGACCTCCGCGTGCCCCGCCTGCCTCGGGCCGGACCTGCGCCCCTTCTACACCGTCGAGCGGGTGCCGGCCGCGAGCTGCCTCATGCTCGACGACGAGGCGGCCGCGCGCGCCTTCCCGGCCGGCGAGCTGCGCCTCGCGGTGTGCGAGAGCTGCGGGTTCGTTACCAACACCGCGTTCGACCCGGCGCTGACCCGGTACGAGGACGACTACGAGGAGTCGCAGGGCTGCTCGCCGCGGTTCCGCGACTACGCCGCCGAGCTGGCCGACGGCTGGGTGCGCCGCTACGGGCTGGCCGGCAAGACCGTCGTCGAGCTGGGCTGCGGCAAGGGCGACTTCCTGGCGACGCTGATCGCGTCCGGCGTCGGGCACGGCATCGGCATCGACCCGGCGGTGCGGACCGAGCGGATCGACCCCGCGCTGCGGCCGCGCACGACCTGGATCCCCGGCCTGTTCCCGGAGGCGCTGGAGACCATCGACGCCGAGGCGGTGGTGTGCCGGCACACGCTGGAGCACATCGCGCCGGTCGGCGCCTGGCTGCGGACCGTGCGCTCCGCCATCGGCGCGCGCACGGACACCGTCGTGCTGTTCGAGCTGCCCGACGTGCTGCGGGTGTTGCGCGAGGGCGCGTTCTGGGACGTCTACTACGAGCACTGCTCCTACTTCTCCGCCGGCTCGCTGGCCGCGCTGTTCCGCCGCAGCGGGTTCGAGCCGCTGGACCTGCGCCGCACCTACGACGACCAGTACCTCGTCATCGAGGCCCGGCCGGTGCCCGCCGGCCGCGCGCCGGCCGGTGTCGACACCGGCGACCGAGACGACGTGCTGGCCGCGGCCGGCACCTTCGTGGCCCGCATGGAGGAGGCCCGGACGCACTGGCGCGGCCGGGTGCGCAAGGTCGCCGCGAGCGGCGGCAACGTGCTGCTGTGGGGCGCGAGCTCGAAGGCCGTCGGGTTCCTCGCCACCCTCGGCGACGACGCCCGGCACGTCGCGGCGGCCGTCGACATCAACCCGCACAAGCAGAACCGCCACCTGGCCGGCAGCGGCCACCGGGTGGTCGCGCCGGACGCGGTGCCCGACCTCGCGCCGGACCTCGTCATCGTCATGAACCCCACCTACGCCGCCGAGATCGGCCGCGGTCTGGACGCCCGCGGCGTCCAGACCGCCCTGGAGACGCTATGACCTTCCGCCCGTGCCTCGCCTGTGGCCGCGACCGGCTCCGGCCGATCGCCGACCTCGGCCTGACGCCGGTGCTCAACGGCGTGATGTTCGACGACCGCGACGCCGCCCGGTCCGCGGCGCTCGGCCGGCTCGACCTCGCCGGGTGCCCGGACTGCGGGCACGCCGTGAACGTGGCGTTCGACCCGGAGCTGATCGACTACGACGCCGAGTACGACAACTCGCTGCACTTCTCCCCGACGTTCCAGGCCTACGCCGACGACCTCGCCGCCCGGCTGGTCGAGACCTACGGCCTGCGCGGCGGCGTCGTCGTCGAGATCGGCTCCGGCAAGGGCGACTTCCTCGCGTCGATCACCGCGCTCACCGGCGGCACCGGCGTCGGCTACGACCCCAGCACCATGCCCGACCGCGAGATCCCGAACGTGACGCTGGTCAGCGACTACTACCGGCCCGGCCAGGACGTCGAGCCGTACGACCTGCTGGTCTGCCGGCACGTGCTGGAGCACCTGGAGGACCCGGCGGCGATCCTGCGGTCGCTGCGCGCGGCCGCGCCGCCGGACGCCGTCCACTACTTCGAGGTGCCGGCCGCCGAGTTCGACTTCGGGCCCACCGGCATGTGGGACTTCATCTACCCGCACGTCTCCTACTTCTCCGCCGGGTCGCTGCACGCGCTGATGCGCCGCTGCGGCTTCGAGGTGGTGGCGTCCGGGCGGTCGTTCGCCGGCCAGTACGCGTGGGTGGAGGTCCGCGCCGGCAGCACCGATCCGGTCCCCGCCGACCCGGCCGAGCACCTCGCGCTGCTCGCCGACTTCGCCGAGCGGCACCACGAGCACGTCGCCCGCTGGCGCGACGACATCGCCCGGCACGGCGAGCGGACGGTGCTGTGGGGCGCCGGCTCGAAGGGCGTGAGCTTCCTCAACGCCGTCGACCCCGAGGGCCGGCTCACCGTCGTCGACCTCAACCCGCGCAAGTGGCAGCGCTTCCTGCCCGGCTCCGGGCACCGCGTCATCGCGCCCGCCGACCTGCCCGGCGAGCAGGTCGCCACCGTCCTCGTCACCAACCCCGCGTACCAGCGGGAGATCACCGGCCAACTCGGCGAGCTCGGCGTTCCCGCCGAGGTCGTCGCGGTCTGAGCGGAGGCACGATGAACGACCGGGCACGCTTCCGGCTCACGACCGCGATCCTCGCCGCGCTGGGCCTGGGCGCCGCCGCGCTGGTGGCCGTCGCGCCGGCCGGCGCCGCGGCCGGTGGTGTCGTCTCCGACGACTTCTACTCGGGCACGCTCGACTCCGGCCGGTGGACGACGGTCGACCCGCTCGGCGACGCGTCGATCCAGGTCACCGGCGGTGGCACCGCCGACGCCCGGGTCGAGATCGGGGTGCCGGCCGGCACCGACCACAACCCGTGGACCCGCGCCGACGTGCCCCGGATCGTCCAGCAGGTCGACAACACCGACCTCGCGGTCGAGGTGGGGTTCGACTCCATCCCGGCCACGCTTAACCAGATGCAGGGGCTGCTGTTCGTCCAGGACGCCACGACGTTCACCCGGTTCGACGTGTTCCGCGGCGCCGACGGCCTGCGCGTCTTCGCGTCCAGCACCGTCGGCGGCACCGCGAAGTCGCGGCTGAACCAGCTGCTGCCGGCCAGTGTCGACTCGCGCATCGCGCTGCGGGTCACCCGCACCGGCAACAGCTGGAACCTGCGGTGGTCGGCCGACGGCGACGCCTGGACGTCCGCGGTGACGTTCACCCAGGCGCTGACCGTGCACCAGGCCGGGCCGTACGCGGGCAACGCGGCCGGTGGCGGGTCTTCCGCGGCGGCCTACACGGCCGCCGTCGACTACGTCTTCGACCCGAACGAACCGATCACGCCCGAGGACGGCGGCTCGACGCCGACGCCGACGCCCACACCGACCCCCACGCCGACCCCGACACCGACGCCCACACCGACGCCGACTCCCACGCCGACCCCGACGCCGACGCCCACGCCGGGTGGCGGCTCGCTGGTCAGCGACGACTTCTCCGCCCCCGCGCTGGACACCGGGCGCTGGACGACGGTCGACCCCGTCGGCGGCGCGGAGTTCGAGACGGCCGGGTCCGGCACCCAGGACGCGCGCCTGGTCATCGGCCTGCCCGCCGGCCAGCCCCGCGACGCCTGGGGCGCGAACGGCTCCGCCCGGGTGCTGCAGTCCGTCGACGACTCCGACACCGAGGTCGAGGTCAAGTTCGACTCCGTGCCCAGCCAGCGGTTCCAGGACGAGGGGCTGATCGTCCAGGCGTCGTCGTCGCGCTGGCTGCGCTTCAGCGTGTACAGCGACGGCACGTCGACCTACGCCTACGCGGCCTCGACCACCGGCGGCACGTCGACACAACTGCTCAGGAAGAAGCTGACGTTCTCGACCGGCGTGTGGCTGCGGGTCACCCGGGTCGGCGACACGTTCACGTTCCGCGCGTCCGCCAACGGCACGTCGTGGACGACGATCGGCACGACCACGCAGAACCTGCAGGTGACGCAGATCGGCCCGTACGCCGGCGTCGCGGCGCCCAACCCAGCCTGGACCGCGCTGGTCGACTACGTCTTCGAGACCTCCGCGCCGATCTCGCCGGAGGACGGCGGTGCGCCGCCGGACACCACGGCCCCCGAGGTGACGCTCGGCGACATCGTGCCCGGTTCCCGCGCAGTCGGCGTGGCGTGGTCCACCGACGAGTTCGCCACCGGCGTCGCGGAGGTCGCGCCGGCCGGCAGCAACACCTGGTCGCGGCGGGCCGAGGCGACCACCGCGAACCTCAGCCAGCAGGTCTCGGTCACCGGCCTGACCCCGGGTACCGACTACAAGGTGCGCGTCGTCGCGACCGACCTCGCCGGCAACGCGACCACGAGCCCCACGCGGACGTTCTCGACGACGGCGGCCACCGGCCCCGCCATCGACGTCTGGTACGGCGACACCCAGCGCTTCGGCGCCCGCGGCCGCACCCAGCCCAAGGTCAACCTGCTCGGCAACGTGTCCGACGGCGACGGCGTGCAGTCGCTGCGGTACTCGCTCAACGGCGGCGCCCAGCGGACGCTGACGGTCGGCCCGGACAGCCGGCGGCTGCAGTACGCCGGCGACTTCAACGCCGACATCACCTACACCGACCTCGTGGCCGGGCAGAACACCGTCACGCTCACCGCCACCGACACCACCGGCGAGGTCTCGCAGCACACCGTCACGCTGGTCCGGCAGGACGTCGCCGCGCCCGGCCTGCCGTTCGTCACCGACTGGACCGGCAGCCAGCCGCTCACCAGCCAGGCCACCGTCGTCGACGGGCTCTGGACGGTCGGCAACAACGGGGCCCGCGTCGCGCCGGACGCCACCGGCTACGACCGTCTGATCGCGATCGGCGACCAGAGCTGGACCGACTTCGAGGCCGTCGTGCCGTTCACCGTGCACGGCATCGGCCCCGGCGCCGGCAGCCCGCTGAGCAACGAGGCGATGGTCGGCGTCGGGCTGCGCTGGCCCGGCCACTCCGCCGTCGACAGCAAGCAGCCGGCGTGGGGCTACAAGACCATCGGCGCCTACGCCTGGTACCGGTTCTTCTCCACGCCGCGGATGGAGCTGCTCGGCAACGGCGCGGTGGTGCGGGGCAAGAAGAACGCGCCGCTGCAGTTCGGCCAGCAGTACGTCTTCAAGGTGCGGGCCCAGACGACGTCCGGCGGCCAGACCACGTACTCGATGAAGATGTACCCGGCCGGCGGCCCCGAGCCGGCGAACTGGGACCTCACCTACACCGGCAGCGGCCCGGCCAACGGGTCCCTGCTGCTCATCGCCCACCATACCGACGTCACGTTCGGCACCGTCACCGTCAACCCGCTGCCCTGAAGCCGCCCATGTCCACTGGTACCGCCGATCCCGGCCTGGAACGCTCCGCAACGAGCGGAAGCAAGGTCGGCCACGGGCTGAAGTGGACGATGGGCGGCGAGTGGCTGGGCTACCTGCTCCAGATCGGCACCATCGCGATCCTCGCCCGGCAGCTCACGCCGGAGATCTTCGGTGTGATGGCGATGGCGCTGACGCTTACGGTCATCGTCGACCAGCTGCGCGGCCTCGGCCTGAGCCAGGCGGTCATCCAGCGCGAGGACCTCACCTGGGTGCAGGTCAACGCGCTGTTCTGGATCAACGCCGCGTTCGGGCTGCTGCTCGCCGGTATCGTCGCCGCGACCGGGCCGGTGCTGGCGGCGTTCTACGACGAGCCGCAACTGGTCGAGATCTGCCTGGTGCTCGGCGTGAGCTACGCGTTCGCCGGTGTCGCCATGCAGCACGGCGCGCTGCTCAACCGGCACATGCGGTTCAAGTCGCTGGCCACCCGGAACATGGTCGCCCGGACGGTCTCCAGCGTCGTCGCGATCGCCGCGGCCGCCGCCGGCCTCGGGATCTGGGCGCTGGTCCTGCAACAGGTGCTGCTGGTCGTGCTGGCCGCGGCGTTCGTCTGGCTGGCGGTGGACTGGCGCCCGGGACGGCCGCGCGAGCTGCGGGCGGCCCTGCACCTGGTGCGGTTCGGCAGCCTGGTGACGCTGTCGAACCTGCTCCACTCGGTCTCGCGGCAGGCCGACAACATCATCATCGGCCGGGTCCTCGGCGCCGGTGCGCTCGGCCTCTACACCCGGGCGTACGCACTGCTGACGCTGCCGTTGCGGCAGATCAAGAACCCGATCAGCGCGGTGATGGTGCCGACGCTGTCGGCCCTGCAGGGCGAGCCGGAGCGATACCGGCGGGCGTACGGCCGGGCGATCAACGGCCTCGCGCACGCCGGCATGCCCGCCGTCGTCATCCTGGCGGTCGCCGCGCCGGAGGTCATCGAGGTGTTCCTGGGCGGCCAGTGGACGCAGGCGGCGACGATCTTCCAGCTGCTGGCGCTGACCAGCCTGATCCAGCTGATCTCGACCACCGCCGGCTGGCTGTTCGTGACGTTCGGCCGGGGCGGCGCGGCGGCCGTCTGGGCCGCAGTCAACGCCGCCGGGACCATCACCGCGTTCCTCATCGGCGTCCAGTGGGGCGTCGAGGGCGTCGCCGCGGCCTACACCATCAGCCAGATCGTGCTGACCGGGCCGGCGTTCGCCGTCGCCTGCCGGGACACCCCGGTGCGTCCCGTCGACGCGCTGGTCGCGGTGCTCCGTCCGCTGGCGGTGTCGGCGGCCGTGCTCGCGGCGGCCGTCGCCATGCGCGCCGTCCTGCCGGAGTCGTGGCCCGCCCTGGCCGGGCTGATCCTCATCACGGTCGCGGCCGTGCTCGCGTGGCTGGCGATGCTGGTCGCCTGGGCGCGGGCCCGCGACGAGGTCGTCGACCTCTACCAGACCATCCGCGGCAGAAAGGTGCGCCATGACCGGCAGCCCCCGCGTCACCGTCGGACTTCCCGTCTACAACGGCGAACGCCACCTCGCGCAGACCCTGGAGTCGATCCTGGCGCAGGACTTCCGCGACCTCGAGCTGATCGTGTCGGACAACGCGTCCACGGATCGTACCGGGCAGATCGTCGCCGAGTTCGCGCGTCGCGATGAGCGGATCCGCTACGTCCGCAGCGAGACTAACGTCGGCGCGGCCGCCAACTACAACCGGCCGGTCGAGCTGGCCCGCGGCGCGTACTTCAAGTGGGCCGCCGACGACGACCTGATCGCACCCACCTACCTGTCGTCCTGCGTCGCCGTTCTCGACGCCGACCCGGGCGTCGTCCTCGCCTACGGCGGCACCCGGCTGATCGACGAGGCCGGCGACCCCATCGGCGACCACCGCGACGGCATGCACCTGCCGTTCCCGGAGCCGTGGCGGCGCATGCGCGCCTTCGCCGCGCACCGCTGGCTGTGCAACCCGTGCTTCGGGGTGATCCGCACCGACGTGCTCCGCGACGCCACCACGCTGATCGCGCCGTCCGACTCCTCCGACGTCACGTTCCTCGCCCAGGTCGCGCTGGCCGGACGCGTGCACGAGGTGCCCGACCGGCTGTTCTTCCGCCGCGTCACCCGCGACAGCCGCGGGCTCGGCGAGCAGAGCGACGGCCAGGCCGCGCAGTGGTTCGGCTCGGCCGCGCCGCGCAAGTCCGGCGTCGCGCCGATGGCCCGGGTGTTCGTCGACATCGAACGGTGGATCCTGCGCAGCGACCTCCCGTTGCCGGACAAGGCCAGAACGGTCGCCGCATTCACCTACGCCTGGCTCAAACGGCAGGCGGGAATCACGCTCTGGCGATGGCGACGCCGGCTGCGCGGCGGCAGAACGCGATCATTCGTCGACGGAATCGCGCAGAGCAAGAACTGAATCGGCGCGCCGATTCTCGGCGGCCATTCTCGACGCGATCCAGGCCGACACATAACGGTGGTGGAACTCGCCGACGATCAATGCCGCTTTCGCCCGTGCGGTCGGGAGTTCGCGACTTCGCGCTGCGCGCCGGAATGCGCCGAGTGGCGGAATCCACGCCCGCGCCGGCGGCCGGCCCGGCGGTTGGGCGCGTCCTTCCAGACGGTCGCGCTCGGCCCGGCCGGACATCACCCGCACCAGCTTCGCGCGCACCTGCCCGAAGCTGCTGCGGGCCGGGTGCGCGACGACGGCCTCCGGCACGTAACGGGTGCGAAAGCCCAGGCGGTTGACCCGCTGGCTCCACTCGATGTCGGCGCCGGACATCAGGTCGTCGAGGAACGGGCCGGCGGCGTCGACGACCTCGCGCGTCGTGACCAGGTTCGCCGTCACGCAGGCGCCGCCGCGGCTCACGTAGGTGCGTTGCGGGAAGGCGTGCAGCAGCTCGTACGCCTCGACCGGGTGCGGCCGCCGGGCGTCACGTGCATAGACACGGACCCGCCCCGCGACGATGCCGGTGCCTGGCGTCAATGCGGCGACCGCCGCGGACACCCAGCCGGGATCGGGCCGGCAGTCGGCGTCGGTGAACGCGAGGACGGCGCCGGTGGCCACGCGCAGCGCGGCGTTGCGTGCGGTGTACGACCCGCCGCGCGGCTCGCGGACCAGCCGTGTCGGCACCGGCCCGGACGGTTCGAGCGCCGCGGCGACGTCGGTGCGGCTGCCGTTGTCGGCGACGACGACGTCGATCAGCTCGGCCGGGTAGTCCTGCCGTTGCAGGGCGGCGAGACAGTCGCGCAGCCGGGGGTCGTCGCGCACCGGGACGATCACCGTCACCGCCGGCAGCCGCGGTTGTTCATCGCTCATGCCATCCCCCCGGGTCCGCCGCGCCCCCCGCGCCGGACATCGCCTTCCAAGTGTGCCATCCAGAGGCCCGATTCCCTACTCGGAAAGGCCTTCTGCTCGGCATCGACTACGTGTAGCGTGACTGCACAGGGGGGAGGTCCGGTGGCCGTTGAATTCGACGCGCATCCGCATTCCGTCGGTGCGTCATTCACACCCGGCCGGCCAGTTGGCCGTCGCGGTATCCGCACCGTCGCAGCGCGTCGCAGACGACTCGGCGACATGAGTTCCACCTCACATTCGGCCCGGGTTTTGTGAAGATCTTGGACAACTGGCCCGCCTCGCGACGGACCATGATCAGTGCTGCCCGTAAAGTCCGAAATGTTGTCATCTCCCCTGGTCGGGTCGCCGCCTCGGCCCGCGCCACACCACGCGATCATGACCGTCCAGCGCGCTCGCCCGAACCGAGTGGTCCGGACCATTCTCAGACCTTTCTGCAGGTCACAGGCTTGCGTGAGGTTAGACGGCATGTTTGATTGGGCACGGTCACGACCAGGTCACGGGCACTGACCCCGGGGCGTTGTCTATCAGCAGGGATTTGATTTCATGCCGAAGTACGCTCGCTCGCCAGCGCGGAGGACGCGACGGAAGATCGTCGTCGCCACCACCCTCGTCGCCACGGTTCTCGTCGGCGGAGCGCTGGCATCGAACGCACTGCAGTCCGACGGCGGCTCGCCGACGGCGATCGCCGACGACACCGTGAGTTCGGCTCGATTCGCCGGCAAGTCCGAAGAATCGCCGTCCAAGGACAGGCCGCACCGCGGCCACAAGTGGGGCTGGCACAAGGAGCGCCCCACCCCCACACCCACCCCCACGCCGACCCCCGAGGAGACGGCGACCTCCGAGCCCGAGCCCGAGCCCGAGCCCACCGAGACCGAAGAGCCGGAAGAGACCCAGCCTCCCGAGACGGAGGAGCCGTCGACGCCGGAGCCTGACGGCCCGTTCCCGACCGCGGACACCACGGGACCGCGCACGTCCGACCTGAAGCCGAGCAAGGGCATCACGACGTCCGAGGACGGCCAGGTCATCGAGGGCCTCGAGGTCTCCTCGGGGATCAAGGTCGTCAACGACGACGTCACCATCCGCGACGTGCGGCTGGTGTTCGACGCCAAGTACGGCCTGCACATCGCGAAGAAGAACGACGGCAGCTGCCCGACCAACGTCGTCATCGAGTACGTCGAGGTGACGGGGACGTCGCAGCTGGACGACGAGAGCATCGCCGTCTACTCGCCGTGCCCGTACACGCTGCGCAACTCCAGCGTGCACGACGTCGGCAGCGCGGTGCGCATCACCAACGGCGCCGTGATCACCGGCAACTACATCCACGCCAACCACTACATCCCCAACTCGGGCGCACACCGGTCGGCCATCGGCCTCAACGGCGGCGGTGACCACACCATCACCGGCAACAACGTCGACTGCGAGGGTCCCGGCTGCTCCGGCGCGCTGGTGATGTACGGCGACTTCTCGCCGGTCGAGAACGTGCTCATCGAGGGCAACCTCCTGAACACGACCGGGTCGTACTGCACCTACGGCGGATCGGTCGACTCCAAGAAGTACCCGAACGCGAGCAACGTGAGCTACATCGACAACCAGTTCGGCCGCAAGTACAGCTCCGACTGCGGCAAGTACGGTCCGGTGACCGCCTGGGACGGCGGGAACGGAAACGAGTGGAGCGGTAACGTCTGGGCTGACACCGGGAAACCGGTCGGAGGCTGACCTAGAACGGGGGGCCCTTGTCGCACGAGCTGCTGGTGGTGGCCGGCGCTGGGCGAGGCGGTGCGGCCGCCGCGCGCAGCAGTGCCGTCCAGCGGGCCGCCGCCTTGCTGCCGGGCGCACAAGGGCACGACCGTACCGAGACCGCGACCGCCGCCGCCGCGCTGGTGACCTGTTCACCGGCCGGCGGCGGCGCCGGCTCGGTGGGCCGGACCGGCGACACCCTGCAGGTGGCCGTCGGCGTCCCCGAGGTCACGGCCGGACCGGCGGCCGGCATCGGGCTGGACCGCACGGCCGGCGCCGAGCGCCGGCACGTGGTGGTCACCGCCGGCGCCGACGGCACGGTCGAGGTCCGCAACGACGGCGTCGGCATGATCCCGGTCTTCTGGGCGCTGGCCGACGACCAGCTGCTCGTCTCGACCCACCTGGCGTCGCTGGTGTCGCTCGGCGCCCCTCCCGACGTCGACGAGCTGGGCCTGCTCGAGTACCTGACCATGCTGCACCCGATCGGCGAGCGCACCGTGCTGGCGGCGGCGCGCATCCTGCCGCCGGGAGCCACGCTGACCTGGCGGCCCGGCGCCCCCGCCGAGGTGACGTCGACGCCGATCTTCCTGCCGTCCAGCACCCGGCTCACCGACGACGAGGCCGTGGCCGAGTTCCGGGAGCTGTGGCCGTCCGTCATCGCCGGCATCCTCGACCGCCACCCGGCCGCCGACACCGCGGTGAGTCTCAGCGGCGGGCTCGACAGCCGGGCCGTCGCCGCCGCCGTCAGCGACCTCGGCGCCGAGCTGACGACGTTCACCTACGGCTCCCAGCGCAACCGCGAGACGCGCACCGCCGCCCAGGTGGCCGACCGCGTGCGGCTGCCGCACCTGACGCTGCCGGTGACCGACGACCGCCTGCTCGCCGACGCCGTCGCCGAGACCACGCGCCTCGACGGCGCCCACACCCCCGCGGAGCTGTACGACACCTGGTTCCTCGACGCGATCCGGGCGCAGGCCGGCACCGTCATCAACGGCCACGCGGGCGGTCCGCTCTGGGGCGACGAGAAGGCGCACGGGCTGACCGGCCGGGCGGAGATCGCGCGGGCGGTCTGGGGCCGGTACGCGGGGGCGGTGCCGCACCTCCAGCCGTTCCTGGCCGACGCCGGGCTGGCCGCGGGCATGGCCACGGCCGTCCAGGAGAGCATCCTGGACTCCCTGCAGCCCTGGGACTTCGCCCAGCGTTCGGACATGATCACGTTCTGGCAGGTGGCCAACCGGCAGACCCGCTGGGGCAACATGATGGTCAACGCCATGCGGCGCGGCGGCGTGTACGTCGAGACACCGTTCCTGGACGGCCGGTTCCTGGAGTACCTGACCCGGCTGCGGCCGGAGCACCGCCGGAACGGGCGCCTCTACCTGCGCATCCACCGCGAGGCCGTCACGCGCACCGCGGACATCCCGCGCAGCGACGACGGCAATCCGCCGGCCGCCCTGACGCACCTCTTCTGGACCGGCGACGAGTCGTTCCCCCGGCAGTGGCTGCGGATGACCGCCGAGCACCCGGTCTCCGGCCTGCGCCGCGGCGGGCGGCGCGCCACGGGGCGGCTCGCCGCGATCGCGCGCGCCCGGACCGGCGTCTCCTACTTCGCCGACGTCCTGGACGAGAAGGCGGCGGTGTTCCCCGCCGAGCTGCTGCTGCGCACCAGGCCCGTCTACGCGGACCGGCTGGCGGGCATGCTGCGCGCGGGCGCCGAGGCCGGCGGACCCTTGAAGGGCGACGCGCTCGCCGCCGCGGCCGACGCCGTCGTCGCGGGCCGCCCACATGCCCCGCCGCTGCTGCTCGCGCGGGTCGCCACCGCCGCCCTGTGGGCGGCCGACTTCACCCGGCGGCACCGCGCCGCCGGCACGCCGTAAGTTGAGGTCAACTGGCAACCTTGGCTCAGAGGGGTGGTCGGCCAACGATGGCGACCACTCAACCGGGACGGCACGCGGCATGCCAGCCTGGACGGTCTCGCGCGCTTCCTGCTGCGAGCGGAATCGGTCGCGTCATCGCGGATCGAAGGACTGCATGCCGGGCCGCGCGGGCTCATCGAGGCCGAAGCCGCCCTGGCTCGAGGCGGCGACACACCCGAACAGGTCGAGGATCTCCTGCACGACCTCGTCGGCTACGCGTCCGGCGACGACCATTCGCCGCTGGTCCAGGCCGCACTCGCACACGCCCAGTTCGAGACCATCCACCCGTTCGGCGACGGGAACGGGCGGGTTGGGCGGGCGCTCATCCACGTCGTGCTGCGTCGCCGCGGCCTCGCACCCCTCTTCGTCCCGCCGATCAGCCTCGTCCTGGCCACGTGGTCGAAGGATTACGTCTCGGGCCTGACCTCGTTCCGCCACGTGGGAGAGGCGAACAGCTCCGCACGTTCGGAGGCCGCTGCCACCTGGCTGCGGATGTTCGCCGTGGCCACCCGCCGTGCCTGCGCCGACGCGCAGGGGTACGCGACGAGGATCGACGACCTGGTGCGGCAGTGGCGAGCGGACCTCGGCCGGGTCCGAGCCGGTTCGGCCCTCGACCTCCTTCTCACCGTGCTTCCCGGGGTTCCGCTGGTCACCGTCGACTCCGCCGCCGCGCTGACAAGCGGTCGGCCGTCGCGGCAGGTGCCGCCGTCAACCGGCTCGTCGAGGCCGGGGTGCTGGTCCAGCGCAACATCGGGAGACAGCGCCATCGTGTCTTCGAGGCGCCGGCCGTCCTCTCCCTCTTCACCTCCCTGGAACGAGCGCTCGCCAGCCCTACGGGCGACACGATCACGGCCGGATCGGTGCGCCCGGTCCCCCGTTCCGGCCGGTGACCGGCGGCGAGACCCGGCCGCGCAGCAGGGCGGCCAGCGCGGCCCGGCTGGTGCGCCGTCCCAGCGCGGCGCGGACCGCCTCGTTGAACACGACGACGCCCCAGTAGACGGCGGAGCGCAACGGCCCGTGCCGCTTGCGGTACAGCTTGGTGCGGTTCACCGCCACGAGGCTCCACAGCCACGGCGAGCGCTCCATGTCGCCGCCGGGGTGCGCGGCGACGGCGTCGCGGACGTAGCCGAGGCGGAAGCCGGCGTCGCGGGCGCGCAGGGCGTAGTCGGTCTCCTCGGAGTAGAGGAAGAACTCCTCCGACCACGGCCCGACGGCGTCGAGCACCCGGCGGGACAGGAACATCGCCGCGCCGGTGGCCCAGTCGGCGGTGGCGCCGTCGACGTACCGGGACGGGTCGCGGATCTGGTCGCCGAGCAGCGGGAAGCGGGCCGCGCGGTGGCCGCCGAGCACGGCCTCGCCGACCGCCCGCGCGATGGTCGGCTCGCGGCGCAGCGAGAACTTCAGCCGCCCGGACGCGTCGACGATGCGGGGGACGGCGATGCCCACCGCGGGGTCGGCCTCGACGGCGTCGAGCAGGCGGCGCACCGCACCCGGCTGCAGGACGGCGTCCGGGTTCAGCACCAGGACGCCGCGCCGCGCGGGCACGTGCCCGATGCCGAGGTTGAGGCCCGCGCCGTAGCCGAGGTTCGCGCCCGCCTTCACCGCGACGGCCCAGGGCGCGAGCTCGACCACCCGCTCGACGGTGCCGTCGGCGGAGTCGTTGTCGACCACCACCACCTGCGCCGACCCGAGGCCGTCGAGCGCCGCCGGCAGCGCCCGCAGGAACCGCTCGACGATCGCGGCGCTGCTGTACGTGACCGTGACCAGGACGACGTCCGCCGCCGACGCGCCGTCGTCGACGGCCGCCGGGGCCGGCACCGGCGGCATCACCACGTCGCCGGCTTCCCGACCAGCCGCTGCACCCGGTTGCGGACCGCCTTGGCCCGGCGCCGCCAGCCGCGGTAGGCGTTCGGGTTCAGCGACGCCGTCTGCAGGACGTAGGCGCTCTGCCGCAGCTGGGCGAGCCAGTCGTCGACCGTCCGGACGCCGTTGGCCTGCGCCGAGAGCGGCATCCGCGCGGCCAGCTCGGCGTCGGTGCGCACCAGCGTGTGCGGCGAGCGCGGGTCGTCCATGTGGTCCTCGGGGACGAACGGGAAGTAGTAGCCGTTGACGCCGCCGGCGCGGGCCACCCGCAGGCAGTACCCGGTGAACGACTCGGTCTCGCCGAGCACGCCGAGCCGCTCGACGTACGAGCGTGGCATCAGGTAGCCGCTGCCCTGGACCCACAGGTTGCGCATCAGCTGGTGGCCGTCGCGGAACGTCTGGATCTTGCGCCGGGCCAGCTCGGGCCGGAAGTCCTCGTCGGGGTGCCGCCAGCTGCCGATGACGCCGAAGTCGGGGTTGGCGTCGTGTGCGGCGGTGAAGGTGTCCAGCCAGCCGGGCTCGACCAGGCAGTCGTCGTCGACCTTGGACACGAACCGCGCCTCGGACTCGGTCCACAGCCAGGACGTCGGCGGGCGCAGCCGGACATTCTCGCGGCTGTGGTGGTAGCGGTACACGCGGGGGTCGTCGCGGTAGGGCCGCAGCGCCTCGATGGTGGCTTCGTCGTCGCCGTTGTGCCACAGCCAGACGCGGTCGTCCGGGCCGCAGGTCTCGAGCAGCCGCGGCAGGCTGAGGTGCAGGTAGCCGGCGCTGCGGTAGGTGATCATGACGATGTCGGCGCGGTGCCCCATCACGCCACCTCCCGCATCGGGCGCGGCTCGGGCTCGCGCAGCCGCTTGGCCTTGATCCGGCGCAGCGTTCCGGCCGTCGACCGGAGCTTGTCGCGCCAGCCCAGCGCCAGCCAGAGCCGGAACGACGGCAGGCCGGCGTAGTCGGGTGCGGGCAGCCCGGCCAGCCGCATCGTCCGCACCCGGGCCCAGACGGCGCCGCGGGTCGCGGCGAGGTTCGGCTGCGACTGCGGCAGCCGCTCCAGCGGGATCGGCCCGCCCTCGACGGCGCCGTCGCGCAGCGCCGCCTCCAGCGCGGCCCGGCCGGCCTCGGTGCGGACCACCACCAGCGACCGCCCCGGCTCGCCGTCGCGCACCGTGCGGTACCAGGGGTCGCCGACGGCGAGGTCGGCGAACTCGCTGGTGTGGTCCGGGCAGATCATGCAGCGCCACTGCCGGTGCTTCTGCAGCGTCTCGCCCCACGACTCCTCGTAGCTGAACGACGGCGTCCGGCCGTCGCCGGTGCGCAGCCGGAACCGGCCCGGCCAGCCCTCGCCGCGGTAGTCCAGCTTCGTGACGTCGCCCGGGTCGACGCCGAGCCGCCGGACCACCTCCTCGGTGCCCTGGGTCGTCGGTGTGCCGGCGCAGAAGATGCCGATGGTCAGCCCGACCTTCGCGCCCAGCGACGGCCGCAGCCGCGCCGCCTGCCGGGTGGCGGCGATGTCACACGGCTTGCCGACGACGACGCTGCGCCCGTCGGCCTCCTCGACGAGGTCCAGCCGCTCCCCCGGACTGGCCGGCGAGTACCGCGACCCGGCCGCGGCGACGATGTCGGCGTACGTGCGGTTGCGGACGGTCTCGTTCTCCAGCGGCGCGTCCGCGCGGGCCTGCACCTGCAGGACGCCGGTGGCCGCGCCGGACGTGACGGCGTGCGCGGCGAGCGCGCTGATCACGCCGCCGGACGAGCCCCGGTGCCGGACCTCGGGATCGGTGGCCCAGCACTCGTAGAGCGCCAGGACCGGGCCCCAGCTGCCGCCCAGCGGAGCGCCGTCCAGCGCGCCGGCCCCGTGTTCCAGCCGGGCGCCCGGGCAGGCCGCGAGCGCCGCGCCGGCCACGCGGCCGTTGACGCTAGCGATCGGCAGCGGCCGCCGCCCGGCGCCGGGCACGTCGGCCATCCGCAGCGCGTCGGGCTCGAGGAACGCGCAGGTGCCGCAGCCGCTGCACAGGTGCGCGTCGACGACTTCCTGGATCGAGCCGGGCCTGGTGGTCACGCGATCGCTCCCCGCCGGTCGGCGTCGTGCCGCCAGCCGAGCACGTCCTGGACGATGTCCGCGAGCTGCCCGCGGGCGCGGTCGACGACGCCGGGCACGGTCTCGGCCAGCAGGTCGCGGCTGGTGGAGCGGGCGTGGAACGAGGCCGCCATGGCCTCGACCGCGGCCGGTCCGGCGAGCTCGCGCGCGTCGGCGACCTGGGCGCCCATGCCGCAGGTCTCGAAGACGCCCAACGTCTTGAGGCTGTAGGCGTAGCCGAAGGCCGGCACCCGCGACGACAGCGCGCCGATGGTGGCGTGCATGCGGCTGCCGGCGAACCAGTCGCACTGCGCGATGCACCACTTCAGCTCGGCCGCGTCCAGCTCGGGCGGCACGACGGTGGCGCGCTCGCGCTCGGCCGGCGTCAGCTCCCCCAGCACCTGCTCGATGGCGGCGATGTCGCTCTCGCCCTGGCCGCCGGGCACCTGCACGTGCGGCACCAGCAGCATCCGGGCGCCGGCCGCGATCAGGGTGCGGACCAGCTCCGTCATCGTCGCGACGTAGTCGCCGGCCAGCCCGAACCGCTCCCGCCCGGCGGCGTCGCGCAGCAGCCCGCTGACGTTGACGCCCGCGACGACCTCGTCCGCGGCCCAGGCCACGACGACGTCGGCGACGTGCGCCGCCGGCCGGCGCGGGCGCAGCGCGAACGCGACGTCGACGCCGTCGCGCAGCCGGGAGGTGTCGGCGCCGGGACCGGCCAGCTCGAGCAGCCGCTGGTAGCTGTGCGGGTCACGCGCGTAGGCCAGCGACGCCGAGCGGATCAGCCGCTGCGCCAGCACCTGCCCTTCGGGGGTGTCGAACGGGCCGTACGTCTGCGGCAGCAGCACCAGTGGCCGGCCGGCCCGCACGGCGGCCAGCTTCGGCGCGGCGACCGAGTGCAGCCGGACCGGTCCGTACAGGTCGGTGAAGCTGTCGCCGCCGCTGATGTCGGCGACGGCGTCGGCCCGGGCGATGCGCGTGGCCACCGGGTTGCCCCGTCCGCCGAAGGCCTGCGCGACCCGGATGCGGGCCCAGCTCTCCGGCCGGTGCCAGCGCCGCGACGTGCGGACGCCGGCGAACTCGACCGTCGTGGACGGGTACCGTCCCGACGTGTCCGGGCGCACGCCCCAGCCGTCGTCGAACGCGGTGACCTGGCCGCCCGGCGCGACCGCGTCGATGACATCGAGTACCGAACGCCCCAGCGCTTCGACGCCTCTGTTGCCGTTGCCGATCGACGCGCCGGCAAGACAGAGTCGTATTCCCTCCACGTGGCCCCCCCACAGTGCAAGACACTGCAAGTATGTCCGACATCGTCGATTGGCGCGACTGTTCCGCTTTGCCGCGCTGGTGATCCACGCCTACCATGGAGCAAGCCTCGTGACGAGGCAGCACGTGCTGGGGGGCAATACGTGGACGTCTGGCGAATCACTCTTGCGGCCTTGCGCCGCTGGTATGTCCTGCTGCCCCTGCTCGCGCTGACCGGCCTCGGCGCCGTCAGCGCCGGTAACAGCGTGGCACCCGAGTACCAGGCCACCGCCACCATCATGTACGTGGCCGGGCCCGGCGAGACCGAGCTGCCCAACCCGTACGGCGACCTCAGCGGCGCCAACGAGGTCGCGACCATCGTGCTGAACAGCGTCGAGACGCGCACCGCGCTCGCCGCCGCCGGTCACGGCGGCGCCTACGAGGTCACACCACAGTCGCGCAGCTCCATCGCGTACCTCTCCATCCGCTCCGGTGACCCCGAGGACGCGGTCGCCACCGGCACCGCGCTCATCGACGTCGCCGCGGCTGAGCTGGTCAGCCGCCAGGAGGCGGCCGGCATCCCGCCGACGGCGCAGGTGGGCCTGCAGGTGCTCGAGCCGCCCACGGTCATCGCCGCCGTCCAGGAGGGCAAGCTGCGGGTCCAGGCCGTCGTCGGCGTCCTCGGCGCCGGGGTCTCCCTGCTCGTCGCGGTCCTGTTCGACGACATCATCGGGCTCTGGAAGCGGGCCCGGGCCCGCGGTCTCGGCGGTGAGCGGAAGCGGGCCCGCGGCGAGAAGCGCCGCGAGTCCGCGGCCGACGCCGAAGCCGAGACCGCCGGCACCGGCCCGGCCGAGCCCGACGCCGAAACCGAGGCCGCACCGCCGGCCGAACTGCCCCGCCGCAAGGCCGAGCCGGCCACCACGAACGGGGCCCCGCCCGACGACGACCACGGCGGCCTCGGCACGGCCAGCCCGAGCATCAACAGCGCCCTGATCAACACCAACGAATGGGTCTGGCCGGGCGATCACAGCCTCGAAGAGGCCATCGAGCACGAGCAGCGCGAGCGGCCGCAGCGCAATCCGTTCTTCGATCCCGAGTTCACCAAGCGCCAGCTGCGCAAGAGCAAGCGCGAGCAGGACGCCGGTACCGACGCCGAGCCCGCAGAGCCCGAGACCTCGCGGAAGCGATGAGCGGCACCGGGGCCGTCGTCGCCCCACGTTCCGGCCGCCGGAAGCGGGACTCCCGGGAGCCGGTGCTGCTGCGCCATCCCCGCAACCTCGACGTCGTCCGGCACGACTGGCAGCCGGTGCTGCTGCGCCGCCGCCGGCCCGACACCGTCGTCCTGCTCATCGCGTTCCTCGCCGCCCAGTTCCTCATCCCGGCGCGCATGGTCATCGGCGGCATGGGCGCCGTCGGCCGGCCGTCGGTGGCGCTCGGCCTGCTGCTGGTGTTCCTCTGGCTGATGTCGGTGTTCCGCAACGGCCAGCTGCCCAGCGGCTCGCAGCCGATCCGCTGGGTCGTCGGCATCTGGGTGGCGGTCGAGCTGGTCGGCTACGCCGTGGGCTACGACCGCGGGCTGCCCGTCATCGAGGCCAGCGCCGCGGACCGGTGGATCATCTTCGTCCTGGCGACGGCCGGCATCGCGCTGGCGACCGCCGACGGCATCGCCACCCGCAAGCAGCTCGACACCGTGCTCAAGGCGCTGGTCGGCTTCACCGCCGTGATGGCGGCCATCGGCGCGCTGCAGTTCCTGCGCATCGTCGACCTCGTCCAGTACATCAAGCTGCCCGGGCTGTCGCTGAACTCCGACCTCATCGGCATCGGCGCGCGCGGCGGCCCGGAGTTCGCTCGCGTGGCGTCGACGGCCAACCACTACATCGAGTTCGGTGTGGTGCTGGCGCTCGTGCTGCCGATCGCCCTGCACTACGCCATGTTCGCCCGGCCCGGGTCGCAGCGCCGCTGGCTCTGGGTGGCGGTCGGGCTGATCGCCGCCGGCATCCCGTTCGCCATCTCCCGCTCGGCGACACTCGCGGTGATCATGGGGATGGTGCTGATGGCCACGGTGTGGCCGTGGCGGCAGCGCTACAACGCCCTCATCCTCGGCGTCGTGGCCACGGCCGCGTTCCACGTGCTGCAGCCGGGCGTGCTGGGGACCATCCGGGCGCTGTTCACCAACGCCGAGGACGACCCCAGCGTCCAGGACCGCATCGCCCGCACCGACTACGTCGTGAACCTCTGGGAGCTGCGGCCCTGGTTCGGCCGCGGCGCCGGCACCGTCATCCCGTCGGAGTACATCCTGCTGGACAACCAGCTCTACATGACGCTGCTGGCCGGCGGCGTCCTGGGCGTCACGGGCCTGACGATCTTCTTCCTGGCGCCCTACTTCGTCGGCCGCAGCCTGCGGCTGCGCGGCGCCGACCAGGAGACCCGCCACCTCGCCCAGGCCCTGGCCGTCGCCATGCCCGTCGGCCTCATGGTCAGCGCCACGTTCGACTCGTTCTCCTTCGCCACGTTCGTGGGCGTGATCGCCATCGTCATGGGAGCCATTGGGGCCCTGTGGCGGCTGGACCATCAATCGCCGCACGAACGGGTGCTGCAGGTCGCCGCGCCCGGCGACAAGTACGTCGCGACGCCGTTGATGGCGTTCTGGCGCCGCAACGACGTCAGAAGGTCAGCGTCGCCTTCGCCACGGTAAACGCCTCGGCGTAGCGGCTGCGGCACTCCATGCCGCGCAGCCGGAGCAGGCCGAGGAACAGTTCCTCGTCCCACCAGTCGCGGCCGGCCTGGGACGGGAAGCTGTCGTCGAGCAGGTCGACCTTGCGGCGGGCCACCTCGGCCGACAGCGGCACGTAGTGGTTGACCGGGCCGAGGTCGCCGTCCCACTTGGGGATCTCGTAGCCGAGCACCAGCGCGTCGCGCCAGACGGTGGGGACCAGCTCGGCGATCAGCCGGTGGTCCTGGTGCGCGTCGTCGCGGCGCGGCGCGAAGACGACGTCCGGGCGGCGCAGCGTGCGCGCGGCGTCCTCCAGGGTGTCCTTGACGTCGTCCCAGGCGGCCGGGAGCCGGCCGTCGCGCAGCCCGGCGACGCGGACGTCGACCGCGGCGCCCGGCAGGAACCGCTCGGTCGCCTTCAGCGCCTCGTCGCGCCGCTCGCCCGCGCCGGTGAGGACGAGGGCGGTGGCCCGCACGTCACGAGCGGTGGCCAGGGTCAGCAGGGTGCCGCCGCAGCCGATCTCGATGTCGTCCGGGTGCGCGCCGAGGCACAGCACCTCCAGCTCGCCGGGCGGCAGCGTCAGCGGCATCACGGCGCGGTCCGCCAGAGCTCCCAGGGCGCCGAACCCCGCTTGTGCAGCTCCTCCAGCATCGTCCGCTCCTTGAGGGTGTCCATCGGCGCCCAGAAGCCGTCGTACGGGACGGCCAGCATCCGCCCGTCCTTGGCGGCCCGGGCGCACCCGTGCATCACGAGGTCGTCGCCGGGCTCGAGGTAGTCGAAGATGCTCTGGCGCAGCACGAAGAAGCCGCCGTTGATGCGCACGTCCATGTCCTCGGCCGGCAGGAACCCGACGATCTTGGAGTCGGCGTCGACGTCGACCACGTGGAACGAGTGGTGCGGCCGGACTGTGAGCATGCTGCCGACGTCGTCGGTGGCGAGGAAGCGGTCGACGATGCGGTCCATCGGGGCGTCGGTGAGCACGTCGCCGTAGTTGGCGAGGAACACCTCGTCGCCGTCGAGGTGGTGGCGCACCCGGCGCAGCCGCTCGCCGATCTCGGAGTCCATGCCGGTGTCGGCGAACGTGATGCGCCAGTCGCTGATGTCCGAGCTCAGCAGCTCGACCCGGTTGCCGCCGTCGCTGAGCACGAAGTCGTTGGACGCGGTCTCGCGGTAGTCGAGGAAGTAGTCCTTCACCGACTGCGCGCCGTAGCCGAGGCACAGGATGAACTCGGTGTGGCCGAAGTGCGCGTAGTAGCGCATGACGTGCCAGAGAACCGGCCGGTCGCCGACGGTCATCATCGGCTTCGGCGCGGAGTCCTGGCCGCTGCGCATGCGCATGCCGTACCCGCCGCAGAACAGCACGACCTTCATGTCGTCACCTCCCGGGGTGGACGATCTCCAGGGACGGCAACGGGACCACCAGCTGCCCGCCCCACTCACCCACGTACTCCAGCTGCGCGGCGATCTCGGTGCGCAGGTTCCACGGCAGGATCAGCACGTAGTCGGGCTTCTCCTCGGCCAGCCGCTCGACCGGGTGCACCGGGATGTGCGTGCCGGGCAGGAACTTCCCGTGCTTGAACGGGTTGCGATCGACGGTGAACGCGAGTAGGTCCGACCGGATGCCGCAGTGGTTGAGCAGCGTGTTGCCCTTGCCGGGCGCGCCGTACCCGGCCACCTTCGCGCCCTTGCGGGAGCACTCGACGAGGAACTCGACGAGATCGTTGCGGACGTCGGCGACGACCTCGCTGAAGCCGGCGTGGCCCTCCAGCGTGTGCAGCCCGGCCGCGGCCTCGTCGGCGAGCACCTTCGCGACGGCGGCACTGGGCGCGCCCGCGTTCTCGGCCGGCGTCGACCACGTGCGCAGCGAGCCGCCGTGCGTCGGCAGCTCGTCGACGTCGACGACGGTGAGGCCGGCGGCCGCCAGCACCCGCTGCGTCGTCAGCAGCGACAGGTACGAGTAGTGCTCGTGGTAGATGGTGTCGTACTCGCGGCCCTCGACCAGCCGGAGCAGGTGCGGGATCTCGATGCTGACGTAGCCGTCGTCGGCCACCAGCGCCCGCAGCCCCTTGGCGAAGTCGACGATGTCGGGCACGTGCGCGAACACGTTGTTGGCGACGACGAGGTCGGCCCGGCCGTTGGCCGCCGCCACCTCGGCGCCGGTGGTCTCGCCGAGGAAGCGCACCTCGGTCGGGATGCCCTTGTCGAGCGCCGCCTGCGCCACGTTCGCCGCCGGCTCGATGCCCAGGCAGCGGACGCCGCGGGCGACCACGTGCTGCAGCAGGTAGCCGTCGTTGCTGGCCACCTCGACGACGAAGGAGCCGGCATGCAGGCCGAGGCGGTCGGCCGCGCCGTCGACGAACGCCTTGGCGTGCGCCACCCACGAGTCGCTGTAGGAGGAGAAGTACGCGTAGTGCGTGAAGATCTCCTCGGCCGGGATGTAGGCCGGCAACTGCACCAGCAGGCACTGCGGGCAGATGCGCACGTGCAGCGGGTAGAACGTCTCGCCGCGGTCGAGCTGGCCGGCCTCGAGGATCGCCTCGCACGGCGGCGACATGCCGAGGTCGACGAACGTGTGCGTGAGCTCGGCGCCGCAGAGCCGGCAGGCCGGGGCGCTCATCGGGCCACCTGCTCGACCCGCAGGCGCAGTTCGGCGTCCAGCCGGCCGGCGTCGATCAGCTCGCGGACCCGGGCCAGCCGCACGTACCGGGCGCCCTCGAAGTCGTCGGCGGTGATGCCGATGCGGCCGAAGTCGGCGGACAGCTCGCGGATGCCGTCGGGCACCGTCCACCGCGGCGCGAAGGCCGGCAGCAGCTCGTGGATCTTGGAGAAGTCGACGCGGTAGTCGCGCTGGTCCGGGCCGGCGTTCCGGGCGAACGTCACCGGCACGCCGACGATGTCGGAGACCTGCTCGGCGATGTCGCGGATCTGCATGACGTCCTCGTCGCGGCCGACGTTGAACGCCTGGTCGTGAACGACCTCGCGCGGCGCCTCGAGCGCGGCGAGGAAGGCCCGCGAGATGTCCTCGATGTGCACCAGCGGCCGCCACGGGGTGCCGTCGCTCTGCAGCCGCACCTCGCCGCGGGTGTGCGCGGTGCCGGTGAGGTTGTTGACGACGATGTCGGCACGCAGCCGCGGCGACGAGCCGTACGCCGTGGCGTTGCGCAGGTACGTCGGGCTGAAGTCGTCGCCGGCCAGCTCGGACAGCTGCGCCTCGGCGACGATCTTGCTCTCGCCGTACGGCGTGACGGGGTTGAACGGCGCGTCCTCGGCCACCGGCGCGCTGCCGGCGGCGCCGTACAGCGAGCAGGACGACGAGAACAGGAACCGCGTGACGCCGGCCTGCTTGGCGGTGCGGGCCAGGTACACCGGCGCGGAGGCGTTGACCGCCAGCGTCGCGTCCGGGTTCAGGTGCCCGATCGGGTCGTTCGAGATGGCCGCCAGGTGGATGATCGCGTCGAAGCCGGCGAGGTCGTCGACGGTGACGTCGCGGACGTCACCGGACCTCGACTCGCCCGGCGCGAACGCGCCGAAGTCGCAGCCGTCGTACCAGCCGGCGTCGAGCCCCACGACGTCGTGACCATGGCGGCGGAAGAAGGGAACCAGGACGGCGCCGATGTAGCCACGGTCGCCCGTCACGAGCACACGCATATTGCCCCCCAGGCCCACAGGCCCGTTGCGGCGTTCCGAGCCCCCCGCCCGGAATACACCTCGAAAGGAGACTACCGGGCAGGTCGGGACACGTCGAGCGGGAGATCAGCAGTCGCGTTGGAAGGCCAGCGCCTTGATCATCGCGCCGTTCTCGTAGAACACCCGGAAGATCTGCTGGGCCAGTCCGTCCTCGCGCACCGTCACGAGGTCGAGGTCGCCGTCGAAGCAGCGCTCCAGCCGGATGCGGGCGCGTTCGGCCTGGCTGGCCGCCGTCACCACCACCAGGTGGTCCCAGTCCCGTTCGCGCGCCAGCTCGGCCACCATGCGCGCCTCGCCGCGGGTCGTCGACGGCTCCGGCGTCAGGCAGATCTCCTCCGGGTCGTCGCCCAGCGGCTCGCACAGCCGCGGGTCCGGCACGAACGTGACGACGACCGGCGCGACGTCGTCGCGGGCGAGGTCCCAGCCGCGGCCCAGCCGGTCGCCGGGGCCGCCCAGGATCACGACGGCGTCGGCCCGCGATGGCGTGTCGGCCGGCGGGAACACGAACAACCGCAGCTCGACGACGACCACCGCGAGCAGCAGCAACGCGCCCACCATCACCAGGCGGCGCGGCTTCCCCCCGAGCCGGCGCACGAAAGGGATCGTACGGCGTCGACTGTCCCGAATGTCGAGTGCGGTCTACCATGAGTCAATCCACCGGGCGCGAGGGGGTTCGACCCGGCGGGCTGATCCGTGGGGGGCCACATGGCGGGGTCGGTTGACGCCTCGACCGTTCCGACGAACACCGCGTCCGCGCGCCATCGTGCGGCTGTCTCGGCCGCGGTGGCCGAGGTGTGCCGGGCGAAGGCGCCGGTGCTGGCCGGCAACGGCGCGGTGCGCGACGCGTTCGTCACCGCCGTGCGCCATCACCGCGTGGCGCCGCTCGCCCACGTGCTGCTGCGCGAGTCCGACCCCGCCGTCGCCGCCGAGCTGAAGGCCGACCGCGACGCCGCGATGATCCGCCACCTCACCGCGTCCGTCGTGCTGGACGATCTCGGCCGCACGCTCGGCGAGCTGCCGTGGGTGACGATCAAGGGACCGGTGCTGTCCGAGCACGCCCATCCCGCGCCCGGGCTGCGCTCCTACACCGACGTCGACGTGCTGGTGCCGCCGCAGCAGCTACGCTCCGCGGTCGAGTGGCTGACGGCCGCGGACTGGCAGGTCATCGACTTCCAGGACATGCTCTACAACGTCCAGACTCCGGGCGAGATCCACCTGGTCAGCCCCCGTGGCGTGCTGGTCGACCTGCACTGGTCGCTGATCAACATGCAGCAGACCCGGCGCCAGTTCACCGTCGACACCGGCG
Organism: Jiangella alba; assembly: GCF_900106035.1. GTDB lineage: Bacteria > Actinomycetota > Actinomycetes > Jiangellales > Jiangellaceae > Jiangella > Jiangella alba. The sequence continues at coordinate 2,211,677 of NZ_FNUC01000004.1, read as the reverse complement.
AGCTGCTGGACCGCCGGGTGCGCCGGGCGGTCGGCGGCGCCGCCACGTGGACGCTCGACCTCGCCGACTCGCTGGTCCACGTGTGCCTGCACGCCGCGCTCACCGGCGCGCACAAGATGCTCTGGCTGCTCGACGCCGACCAGCTGGCCCGCCAGGTGGACGACTGGGACGAGGTCGCCCGGCGAGCCGCCGGCTGGGGCGCGGCGCCGGCGGTGGCGATCGTGCTGGCGAGGTCCCGGGCGCTGCTGGGCACGCCGCTGCCGCGCGACCTCGACCGCCGGCTCGGTGTCTCGGCCGGCCTGCGGCTGGTCACCGGCGCCGTCGACCGGTTCCGGCCGGTGTCGGGACTGACGCAGGAGGCGTCACTGCCGCGACTGGTGGCCCGGTCGGCGCGCTCCAGCGGCGGGCGGACGCTGTCGGCGATCGGGCGACGTGGGCTGCGCGGCGTCGGCGAGCGGTTGCGGCCGGGTGGGCGGGCCGGCGACGACGCGCAGCGCGAGCCGGCCGACGCGGCGGCGCTGGCCGCGTACCTCGACGCCGTCGAGGCGCACGCGCGGGCGGCGACCTGATGGCGCGGCACGCGGCCGGACGGTCCGGCACCCGGGCGCGAGCGGCGCAGGCGGCTGCGCGACGCCCGGTGCGCGAGGACCGGCCGGCCGCGGCCGGCGGCGCCGCCCTGCCGCCGGTGACCGACGACGTCCCCCCGCCGCCGGACGACGACCCACCGGCCAGCGACGACTACGTGGACCTCGCGGCGTCGGCGCGGCGGCAGCGGCGGTCGGTGGGCCGGCTGCGCGCGCTGGTCGGGCACAGCATCCGGCTCACGTGGGCCGCGGACCGGCGCGCGTTCGTCGTCACGACGGTGCTGCAGCTGTTCGGTGCGGCCGTCATCGCGGCGCAGGTGCTGATCGTCAAGGCGGTGCTCGACGCGATCCTGGTGGTCGGCGACGGCGGCGGGGTCGGGCCGGTCGTGTTCCCCGTCGTGCTGCTGGCCACCATCACGGCGCTGGTGGCGGTCGCGTCGGCGATCCAGACCAACCAGCAGCGGCTGCTGTCCGAGCTGGTGCTGCGCTCCACCTGGCAGCAGCTGCTCGACGTCGCCGGGGCGGTGGGGCTGCGGGCGTTCGAGTCGCCGGAGTTCTACGACCGGCTGCAGCGGGTGCAGACCAACGCGCTGAGCCGGCCGTACCAGCTCACCCAGGGTCTGGTCGGGCTGGCCGGCGGGCTGGCCGGTTGCGTCGGGCTGTCGATCGCGATCATCAGCTTCGAGCCGGCGCTGCTGCCGATCCTGCTGCTGGCCGGCGTCCCGCTGTTCTTCAGCACCCGCCGCGAGAGCCGGCTGGAGTTCGACTTCGCCGTCGCGCAGACGCCGCGGCTGCGGCTGCGTCAGTACCTCGGCCTGGTGCAGACCGGCCGCGACGAGGCGAAGGAGGTGCGGGCGTACGGGCTGACCGGCGCGCTGCGGGCCCGCTTCGACGCCGTCTACTCCGCGTACACCGAGGACCTGCGGGCGCACCTGCGCCGCCGCACCCGACTGGCCGTGGCCGGCAACCTCGCGTCGGCCGTGTTCCTCGCCGCCACGCTGCTGGCGCTGGTCTGGCTGGTCGGCCAGGGCCGGGTCACGCTGGCCGAGGCCGGCGCGGCGATCGTCGCGATCCGGCTGCTGGCCACCCAGGTCGGCACCCTGTTCAAGGGCGCGCAGCAGATCTTCGAGTCGGGGCTGTTCCTCGACGACCTCGACCGCTTCGTGGCCATGCGGCCGGCGGCGGAGCAGGCCGAGTCGGGCGCTCCGGCGCCGGCGTCGTTCGGCGCCCTGCACGCCGACGGCCTCAGCTTCACCTACCCGGGCAGCACGGCGCCGGCCCTGGACGACGTGTCGATCCGGCTGAACGCCGGCGAGATCGTGGCGCTGGTCGGCGAGAACGGCTCCGGCAAGACGACGCTGGCCAAGCTGCTGGCGACGCTGTACGAACCCGACGGCGGCACCATCCGCTGGGACGGCGTCGACGTCGCGACGTACTCGCGGCCGGGGCTGCGCCGGTCGGTCGCCGTAGTCTTCCAGGACTTCGTCCGCTACCACCTGTCCGCGCGCGAGAACGTCGGCCTCGGCGACGCCGACCGCATGGACGAGATCGACGCCATCGCGGCGGCCGCCCGCCGGGCCGGCGTCGCCGACGTCATCCAGGGCCTCCCGCAGGGCTGGGACACCGCGCTGTCGCGGATGTTCAAGGGCGGCCGCGACCTCTCGCTGGGCCAGTGGCAGCGGGTCGCGCTGGCCCGCGCCTTCTTCCGCGACGCCCCGTTCGTCATCCTCGACGAGCCCTCGGCGTCGCTGGACCCGCGGGCCGAGCACGCGTTGTTCCAGTCGCTGCGCGACCTGCTCGGCGGCCGGACGGTGCTGTTCATCTCGCACCGCTTCTCCACGGTCCGCACGGCCGACCGCATCTACGTCCTGAGCGACGGCCGGGTGACCGAGCACGGCTCGCACGACGAGCTCATGGCCCGCGACGGCCACTACGCCGAGCTGTTCCGCCTGCAGGCCGCCGCCTACCTCTCCCCCGAAACGTCGCGCTGACACCGCGCGCGTCACAGTCGCGGGCCCGATGTCACGGGAGCGGCCTTCCGGGCGACGAGGGCGCGCGGGACGCGATAGACAGGTGGGCGCGCCGGATCCGGCCGCGCCCCACGCCTCCGGCCATCGCCGCTGACCAGCATCGGTTTCGATCAGTGAATCGACAGGCCCGCGGAGAACGGCGCCTTGGCCGCCAAAACCGGGTGAGATGTCGCGAATGCCGGACTTGCCGCGCGTCTCGTGTCTCCCGATGTTTCAACGTGTCACACGTCGGGCGGTGACGCTGCACGATCGTGTGGGGAGTGTCACTCTGGTGACATCTCCACCAGAGTGCGAAGGGACGGCCCATGGCGATCGGGGTGCGCCGAACGGCCGTCGACCGCGCACCACAGGCCGGCGTGGCGGCCGGTCGGACCAGCCAGGTCCCGGCCGCCACGCCTGATCAACGAAACGGGGAACGAGTCACGTGAGCCAGCCCGCTCCACTTCCGCGCCGCTTCGGCCTGCACCGCCGCTACGACCTCACCGGCGTCTCCGGCACCGGCCTGGTGGCCTACGGCACGCAGTACCCCACCGGCCGCGTCACCCTCGCCTGGTGCTGCTCGGAGGTCCAGTCGGTCGCCGTCTACGACGACATCGACGACGTCCAGCGCATCCACGGCCACGGGGGCCTCACCGAGGTCCGCTGGATCGACCCGCCGCCCGCGCCCGAGCCCACGGGAAGCGCCCACCCGACCGGGTTCACCGTGCTCAACGCCCGGGCCCGCTGCGCCACCGCGGCCCAGCAGACGGCGTAGCCCGGGCCGAATCCGATCGATCCGCGGAGGGTCGAGTGGCCCGCCCCACCTGAACGCGATCGGTTCGGATGTGCGCTCCGGGTTCGGCGCTCGACCGGCCTGGTGCCTCCCGGCCACGAGCTGGTGTTCGGCCTCTTTTGCAATGGACACCGATACGCACCGCTCGGGGGCAGACCGCGCGGTGGTGCGTATGGGTGTCCATTGCAAAGGGACCGCACCGGTTGTTGGCCGCCGTTCTGCGTGAAGACCTGCCGTCGCTCAGGGTGACGACGAGTTGTGGACAGCTGGTCCGCGTTCTGAGGGATGTCGGCGCCGTCACCGTGACGACCAGTGATGACCTCCATCTGTGATCATCAACCTTTTGAGCTGCTATGACGACTGAAAAGGTGGATGGTTTCGGTCAGCTCCCGGGCGGTGGGGCCGGTCGTCGTCAGCATTGTGTTGACATGACGGCACATGGTGGCGCCGGTGCCAGCACGCGTCGGAGATCATCGCCTGTCGCCGCCCCGTCCGGACGGCCCGGCCCGGGGCGGGACGGGACGGGCGACACGGCGGCACCGAGACGACGGAGACGTCACCGTGCCGATCACGCGACATCGCCGGTGATGGCCGGGTACGCCTAGCTCAGCCCACCGCGACCGGCGCGCCGCGGGCGGCGGACCACGAGGCCGCCAGCGCCACCCGCGTCGCCGCCAGCCCGTCCTCTCCGGTGACGGACGGACGGCGCCGGTGGCGGGCCGCGTCGAGGAACTCCTCGATCATGGCCTGGTTGGCGTCCGATCCCCAGGCCGGCCAGTCCAGCCGTCCCGGCGGCGCGCGGTGCACGGTGAGGTGCTGGCTGAAGGGGTCGACCGCGATCGTGCCGTGCTCGCCGACCAGCTCGAGGGTGAGCCCGCCCCAGGTGGGATACCCCTCCGGACGGCTCCAGCTGGAGTCGATGGTCGCGAACACGCCGCCCGGGTAGCCGAGCATGACCAGCGCCCCGGTCTCGACGGCCACGGTGTCGCGGTGCAGGACCCGGTTGGTGGCCGCGTACACCTCGACCGGATCCTCGCCCAGGTACCAGCGCAGGACGTCGGCCAGGTGCACCACGTGGTCCATGACGGCGCCCCCGCCGGCCAGCACGGGGTCGGCGAACCAGGCGCCGTGCCTCGTGGGCAGCACGCTCTGGTTGGTGCCGGTGCAGGCGTAGACCCGGCCGAGCGCGCCGTCGGCGAGCAGCGCCGCGCACTCGCGCAACGGCGGGCTGAACCGCATCGGGAACGCCGTCATCAGTGGCACGCCCGCCGCGGCGCACACGTCGACGATGGCGCGGGCGTCGTCCTCGTTCGTGGCGAGCGGCTTCTCGCAGAGGACGGCGACGCCGGCCGCCGCGGCCTGCTCCACGAGGCGGCGGTGGTGCACCGTCTCGGACCCGACGACGACGGCGTCGACGGTGTCGAGCAGCCGCTCGGGCGAGGAGAACCACGGCACCCCGTGCGCGTCGGCCCAGCGGGCGCCGCGCTCGGCGTCGTCGTCGGTGACGCCGGTCGCCTCGGCCCCGGCGGCCCGGACGTTGCCGACGTACGCGTCGACGTGCACGTGCGCGGTGGACAGGAACCCGACTCTCATGCGGCCACCTCCACGTCCACGGGCCGGCCGGTGGCGATCGACCGCCCGATCGCCGTCGCGATGCGCACCGCGGCGAGTGCGTCGTCGGCGGTCACGCTCGGCGCCGCGACGCCGCGGACGACGTCGAGGAAGTGCCGCAGCTGGATCGTGTAGGGCGACTCGGCGAGCGGGCTGGACGGCAGCGGCATCGGCCCCGCCGCGGACCCGGCCCGCAGGTTCGGCCGCACCGGCGCGCTGCGGTCGGAGTCGAGCTCGAGCAGGCCAGCGGTCCCGGCGATCTCGGCGCGGGTGCGAAACGTCGGCGGCGGGTGCGCCCACGACGCCTCGACGTGGCTGATGGCGCCCGGCGCGTGCCGCAGGATCGCCAGGACGTGGTCGGTGCCGGCGTCCGGACGGACGGCCCGGAGGCTGCGCGCGTGCACGCCCACGACCTCGCCGGCGACCCAGCGGGCGTAGTCGAGGTCGTGCACCATCAGGTCGAGGTGCAGCCCGCCCGAGCGCGCCTCGTCGAGGTACCAGCCATCCGGGGGCTGGAACGACGCGCGGGTCAGCCGGACCACGGCCGGCTCGCCGACGGCGCCAGCGTCGACCGCCGTCTTCGCCGCCGCGTACTCGGGGAAGAACCGCACGACGTGGGCGGGCAGCAGCGCCACGCCGGCCTCGCGGCAGACCGCGACCATCTCCGCCGCCTCGCCGGGCGTCCGGGCCAGCGGCTTCTCGCAGACGACGGCGCGCCCGGCCTTGGCCGCGCGGACGGTGACCTCGTGGTGCAGGTCGGTGGGCACGCAGACGTCGACGACGTCGACCTGGTCGAGCAGCTCGTCCAGGCCGGCGCAGACCCGCATGCCGTACTCGTCCGCCAGCCGGGTGGGCGGGCCGGAGCCGCCGAGCACCGCCGTCAGCCGGGCGTCCGGGCAGGCCGCCCACGCCGCCGCGTGGACGGAGCCCATGAAGCCGGCCCCGACGATGCCGATCCGCGTCCGGCTCACTTGATCGCTCCCGACGTCAGGCCGCGGACGAACTGCCGCGAGAAGATGATGAACAGCGCCAGCATCGGCAGCGCCGCCAGCGTCAGCACCGCGAGCACGGCGTTCCAGTCGCTGACGAACTGCCCGAGGAACAACTGCGTGCCCAGCGTCACCGTGCGGACGCCCTCGCCCGGGGTGAGGATCAGCGGGAACCACAGGTCGTTCCAGATCGGCAGCATGGTGTACACGCCGATGGCGGCCAGGCCCGGCCGCACCAGCGGCAGGGCCAGCGAGTACACCCGGTACTCGCTGGCGCCGTCGATGCGGGCCGCGTCCTTCAGGTCACCGGGCACCTGTTTGAAGAACGCGGTCAGCACGAACACCGCCAGTGGCAGTCCCATCGCGGTGTACACCAGCACCAGTCCGGCCAGCGAGTTCACCAGGTTCAGCCGGACCATGAGGTCGAGGATGCCGACCGTGCCGAGGCGGATCGGGATCATGATCCCCACCGCCATGTACAGCGAGATGACGGTGATGCCGGCGAACCGGTACTCGGCCAGGGCGAACGCCGCCATCGACCCGAGCAGCAGCACCAGGACCACCGTGCTGACGGTGACGATGAAGCTGTTGAGGAAGTACAGCTCGAACCGGGCCCGGGTGAAAACCGTCTCGAAGCCGCCCAGGTCCAGCGTCGACGGCGTCGGGAACGCGAACGGCTCCTCGAAGATCGCCTGGCGGGACTTGAACGCGTTCATGACGATCAGCGCGATCGGCCCGCACGCCACGACGACGTAGGCGATCAGGATGAGGTGCGGGACGGCCACGCCGGCCCGCGCCCGCCAGGTCCGGCCCGCCCGCGGTGGCCGCGCGACACCGCGGGGCGGGGTGCTCACAGCGCTCACTCTGGGCTCCTCATAGTTGGTAGCTCTGGATGCGTCGCTGCCAGCCGTAGAAGTACGCCAGCACGCCGGCCAGGATGAGCAGGAACATCATGGTGGCGACGGTGGCGCCCATGGTGCTGGAGCCCTGCTGGAGCTGGAAGCCGAAGAAGGTGCGGAAGAACAGCGTCCCCATGATGTCCGAGGCGAAGTCCGGACCGGCCAGGGCGCCCTTGACGGTGTAGATCAGGTCGAAGGCGTTCATGTTCGCCACGTACGTGATGACGGAGACGATGCCGACGGTGGGCAGGATCAGCGGGAACTTGACCCGCCAGAACGTCGACCACGCGCCGGCGCCGTCGACCGTCGCCGCCTCGATGAGCTCGTCCGGGATGCTGATGAGCACGGCGTAGAAGAGGATCATCGGGATGCCGATGTACTGCCACACCGACATCAGCGCGAGCGTCACCAGGGCGGTGCTCGACTGCCCCAGCAGCGGTGTCTCGACGAACCCCCACACCGGGCTGATGATCAGCTGCCAGATGAACCCGACGATGACGACGCTCAGCGTCGTCGGGATGAACAGCAGCGTGCGGTACGCCGACCGGCCCCGCAGCGTGGGCGCGGCCAGCAGCGCCGCGAGCAGCAGGCCGATCGGGTTCTGGACGAAGAAGTGCACGGCGAAGAACACCAGGTTGTTCCACACCGCGTTCCAGAACGCGTCGGAGAGCAGGTCGTCGGAGAGCAGGTGGACGAAGTTGTCCAGGCCGACGAACGTCTGGACGCCGTCGACCGGGGCGTACAGGCTCAGCCGCAGCGAGTCGAGCAGCGGGTAGACCATGAAGATCGTGTAGATCACCGCCGCCGGCGCGATGAACACGACCAGATGGGTGCGGAACCGGCGACGCGGGCGGGCGGCGGGCGCCGGCGCCACGGCCGGTGTGCTCCCGGCCGTGGCGTCGATGCCGATCCCCTCGGGAGGCGCCGAGGTCATGCGCACTCCCTACTGCTGCGGCTCGTACCAGCGCTCCAGGCCCGCCTGGGCCTGGGCGGCGGCATCGGCCGGCTGGACGGTGCCGTTCAGCAACTGCGCGCTGAGGTCCCAGAGCTGGTTCTCCAGGTTGGGCTCACCGCGCGAGAGGATCTGGTACGAGTTGCGGATGGTCGACTCGCAGTCGTCGCGCCAGCTGAGGAACTCCTGCGCCAGCGGGTCGTCGACCTCGACGTCGTGGTCGGACATCGGGAAGAACCCCGGCAGCTCGTTGGCGTACAGGTCCGCGAACTCGGCCGAGGTGGTCCACTCCAGGAACGTCCTGACCTCGTCCGGGTGCTCGGTGGCCGCGTTCATGCCGACGCCGATGTCGGTGTGGTCGCTGATGTAGCAGGTGTCCTGGCCCTCCGGCACCGGCGGGCCGAACGCCCCCATCTCGAAGTCCGCCTGCTCGTTGAAGAGCGCGATCTCCCAGGAACCGGCCGGGAAGATCGCCCCGCGGCCGAGGGTGAACATGTTCTGCGCGTCGGGGTAGGTCATCGACTCGTAGCCGCTGGGCAGGAACTCCGCCCACGAGGCCAGCTCGGTGAAGGCGGCGACGTACTGCTCGTCGTCGAACCGCTCGGCGCCGTCGATGAGCGCCTGCCGGCCCTCCTCGCCGTTCCAGTAGTTCGGGCCGATGTTCTGCAGGCCCATGGTCGCCGCCTCCCACTGGTCGGCGGTGCCCATGACCAGCGGGGCGTACGTGCCGTCGGCGGCGATCGTGCCGAGCAGCTCGTGGAACTGCTCCTCCGTCTCCGGCGGCGTGAGGCCGAGCTCGTCGAAGGCCGTCTTGTTGTAGAGGAAGCCGTGGATCACCGACGCCATCGGGACGCAGAACGACTCCGAGCCGTCGTCGGTCGACCACGCGGCCCGGGCGACGTCGCCGAAGGCGTCCATCCCCTCGAGGTCGGTGAGCGAGGCGAGGTGACCCTCCTCGAACAGGCGCAGGGAGACGTCGAACGGCCGGCAGGTGATCAGGTCGCCCGCGGTGCCGCCGGACAGTTTGGCGTCGAGCGCGGCGTCGTACTCGTCCGGCGCCGTCGGCTGGAACGTCACCCGGATGTTCGGGTGCTGCTCGTGGAACGCGGGCAGGATGACGTCCTCCCAGATGGCGAGGTCGTCGTTGCGCCAGCTCTCCATGACCAGCGTGACCTGGCCGCCGCTGCTGCCGCCTCCGTCGTCGCCGTCGGCGGCGTCGGTGTTCTCCCGCGGATCGGAACTCTCGCCGCAGGCGGCGAGCACCAGGACCGCGCACACGGCCGGTGCCAGCCGGCCGAGTCGGTTCGACATGAGATCTCCCGTGTGGTTCGAGGGGTTGAGGGGTCCTGGTCCGGCGCCGGCCCGCGGGTGGCGGGCCGGCGCCGGACGTCGGCTGTCAGCGAGCGTCAGGACATGGACCACGACATCCGGTGGGATGCCGGGCGTCCGATGTCGCTGCGGGCGGCGGTGTTGACGATGGCGCTGCGCTCCCTGGCGGTGAGCACGCCGTCGGCCACCAGCTGGCTGGTCACGTCCCCGACGTGCCGCACGAACGCGCCGTGGCCGGCCCATTCGTCGTCGTCGAGGATGAGGTCGTTGACCGTGCACCCGTCGTCAAGGGCGTAGTTGGTCACGCCGCTGTCGAGGTCGCCGATCATGACGGTCTCCCGCGGGTCCGGCTCCGGGCACGTGCCCGGGTCGCCGTCGCCGATAGTGAACGCGGCCGTCTGCCACTCCTCGGTGTGACCGGCCACGTCCGTCGACCGGAACTCGACGACGTGGTCGCCGGGCTCGGTGACGGTGATCGGCTCGGTGTAGGCCACCGGCTCCTCCGTGCCCGCCATCCGGTACTGCGTCCCGGCGACACCGGACGTGGCGTCCTGCGCGCCGAGGGTCACCGTCACCGGACCGGTGTAGACGTCGCCGGCCTGCTCACCGGCCAGCGATGCCGTGGTGGTGGGCGCCGTCTGGTCGATGAGGAACTCGATCTCCTCGATCCCGGTCTCGACCGGGGGCTGACCGGTGGACGGCGTCACCTCGAACTTCGCCACCATCCCGGCCCACGTCGTGGGATCGCCCGGGTTGGGCCGGTTCGAGTGCGGCGTGCAGTAGACGTAGTACGTGCCCACCTCGGCGGCGTCGAAGAAGAACGGGTCGTCCTCCCAGTCGTCGCCGAGCGGACGCGACGCCAGCACCTGGCCGTTCGCGTCGGCGATCACGACGTCGTGTGCGTAGCCGGGGACGTACTGGAATTTGACGGTGTCGCCCTGCGCCACGCTGAAGTCGGTCTCGCTGAACCCGAAACCGCCCGAGCCGACGAGGATCTCCTTCTCGACCGGCTCTCCGCCGCTGCCGGGGACCGCCGCCTTGTAGTCGATGTTGTAGACACCGTCGGTGTCGAACAGCACCGGCTCGGTCCAGGTGCGCCATTCCGTCTCGTCCGTCCGCGGCCGCCAGAACAGCTCCGCGTCCGCGTTGTTGGACTCGAGGCCGAGCGTGACCGGCGAGACGTACCAGCCGTTGGCGCCGTCGGGCTCGGGCGGCGTCAGCGCGGCGTCCACCGTGAGCTCGTCCTGGACCTCCTTGATCCAGACGTTGCGGAACTCGACGCTCTCACCGGCCGCCTGGCCCGACGAGTGGTTCTGCAGCCCGACGTAACCCTCCAGGGGACGGGTGCCGTCGCCGGTGAACGTGGTGACCTCGACGCCGTTGAGCGTGACGCGGTACTCCTGGCCGATCACCTCGATCTCCATCGTGTTCCACTCACCGATGGGTTTCGTGGCCAGTGGCTCGGCCGGTGCGAAGTTGTAGATCGCCCCGGTCCGGGTCATCGGGTTGGTGGTGGCGTCGTAGATCTGCACCTCGTGGCCCTCGTTCACCGGCCGGCCCGCGTCGCCCTGCGGGTCGGGGAACCGGACGAACACGCCGGAGTTGTCGTCCGGCGCCTGGACCCGGAAGTCGACCCGCATGACGTAGTCCTTGAACGTCTGCTGGTCGTACCAGAGCAGGCCCATGCCGCCGTACGGCTCGAGCAGCCCGCACTCGTCGATCTCGAAACCGCCCGGGCCGGCCATGGTCCAGCCCTCAAGCGTCTCGCCGTCGTACAGCGGCACGAAGCCCGCCGGCGGCGTCTGCGGCTCGGGGCACTGGGTGTCGCCGAGCTCCTTGATCCAGATGTCGCGGAAGAACACGTTGTCCGACACGCGGTTGTTCTGGATGCCGACGAAGCCGGAGGCGAGGTCGCGCCCGGAGCCCTCCGGGTTCTCGTACTCGTTGACCAGCACGTCGTTGATCCAGACCCGGACCATCGGGTCCTCGACCTCGATCTCCATCTCGTTCCACTGGCCGGCGACCGTCGGGAACGACGTCGGCGCCTGGAACGTGTAGATCGAACCGGTCTTGGACCTGTCCGCGGCGCCCGGCGAGCCACCGGTGTCGTCGATCTGGATCTCGTAGCCCTGACGCACCGCGACGAACGGGTCGTCACCGGGGTCGGGGAACCCGAAGAACACACCGGAGTTGTCGTCCACGGCCACGGCCTTGAAGTCCACGTGCAGCCGGTACGACTCGAACTCCTCCTCGTGCCAGAGCATCCCCAGGCCGGCGGGGTCACCGATCGACTCCAGGGCGCACGAGCCGGCCCGCTCCCCGTCCGGGACGATCTCGAACCCGCCGGGACCGGACTGGTTCCAGCCGGTCAGCGTGGCGCCGTCCCACAGCGACCGGTAGCCCTCGTCGGGCTGCGGCGCGGCGCAGGCGGGCTCGTCCGGGACGCACAGCGAGTAGTCGGAGAACGTCGCGGTCAGCGGCGTCGTGATCTCGTTCGGGCCGTGGGCGGCGAAGAAGCCGAACTGGGGCGCCTCGTACTGCGAGATCGGCGCCGGTCGCCCGACGTTGACCCAGGTCACGCCGTCGCGGGAGTAGGCGGCCCGCACGTTCTCACCGTCACCGCTGAGCCGGAGCTGCAGCGTCCGCGGCGCATCGGTGATGGTCGGGTTGTCGACCCCGCCTTGATAGCGGATCTCCCCGTTCTGGTGGAAGAGGTACTCCATCCGGCCGTTGACCGCGGTGCCGTAGGGCGGGAAGTAGGCCGCCTTGGTGAAGTTCTGGTCGTCGGAGTAGATGATGAACCCGGCCTGGTCATGACTGACCGACTCCGCCGGCAGGTCGACGGTGACCGTGGCCTCCCAGCGCCCCTCGGGCACCGGAGTCATGATCATGTTCTGCGCGGTGGTGTTGATGTTGCCGCTCAGGTGGTTGCTGATCATGTCGCCCTGCAGCATGTCGATCTCGAGCGCGCCGTCGGTCTGCCGGTAGCCGGCCGCGTTCTCACGCACGATCGTCGGCCACGCCTCGCGGTCCAGTTCGGTCCCGGCGAAGTCGTCGGTCACGCACTGCCCGGGCCCGGTGTCGGGCACGTAGTCGACCCGGTACAGGCCGGCGTTCGGGCTGTTGCCGAACGCACCGCCCTCCAGCACGTACAGCGAACCGTCCGGGCCGAACTCGCCGTCCATCAGGCCGGACCAGGTCTGGCCGGGCATGAAGTCGTCGATCGCCTCGACCTGTTCGTTCGCGTCCAGCGAGACCGTCTTCACGTGGCCGCGGTGGAAGTCGAGCAGGAACCAGCGCCCGTCGTAGTGCTCGGGGAACTTGGTGTCCGACTGCAGCGCCGCGTCGTAGCGGTAGACCGGACCGGACATCGGCCCGCCCGCGCCGGAGCCCATGTTGAGGAACGGCTCCGGGATCGGGTTGATCTCCTGCGCCGGCCAGCCGGCCCACGACTCGGGCCAGCCCGCCCAGCTGCGCGGGTAGTAGATCGTCGCCGGCGTCACCGGCGGGAGCTGGTCCAGCCCGGTGTTGTTCGGCGAGTCGTTGACCGGGCCGTTCTCACAGTCGTAGAAGTCGCCCAGCGGCTGGTTGGTCGCGTAGTCCCACGGCCGGTACGGGTAGTTGTTCCCGATGCAGAACGGGTAGCCGAAGTTGGCCGCCTCGGACGTCGCCATGTACTGGTCGAAGCCCCACGGGCCGCGCTCGGTCCACTCGCCCAGCCGGTCCGGCCCGTAGTTGCCGATGTGCAGCCGGTCGGTCGCGGGGTCGAGCGAGATGCGGAACGGGTTGCGGAAGCCCATCGCGAAGATCTCCGCCCGGGTCTTGTCGCCGCCGTCCTCCTCGCCGGTGAACAGGTTCCCGTCCGGGATGGTGTACGTGCCGTCGTCCTGCGGCGTGATGCGCAGGACCTTGCCGCGCAGGTCGTTCGTGTTGCCGGAGGTCCGGCGGTCGTCGTTGTACCAGTGCGTCGGGCGGCTGTCGAGCGGCGAGTACTGCTGGTTGAGGTCCGGCGGCGACTCGTCGCCGGTGCTCAGGTACAGGTTGCCGGCCGAGTCGAAGTCGACGTCACCGGCGACGTGGCAGCAGTTCGTCTTGTTGTACGGCACCTTGAGCATGACGATCTCGGAGGCCACGTCGAGCTGGTCGCCCTCGACGTGGAACCGGGACAGGTAGTGCGCGTTCTCGGCGCGGCTGGTGTAGTACACGTACATCCAGCCGTTCGTCGCGTAGTCCGGGTCCAGGGCCAGGCCCAGCAGGCCGCCCTCCTGGTTCTTCGACCCCTCGAAGTCGGGGTTCTGCGGCAGCGGGTGGTCGTCGAAGACGTCCAGCTCACCCACCACCATCGCGTGCCCCATGTCCGGGTCATACACGCGGATGACGCCGTCGCGGCTGGTCATGTAGACCCGGCCGTCGTCGGCGATGTCCATGTTCATCGGCTGGTTGATGCCGGGTGCCACCAGCACCTTCTCGAACTGGTCGGCCGCCGACAGCTCCGCGAACGTCGCGTCGGGGTTCTCGGCAGCCCCGGCCGGCTGCGCGGCGGCCGGGGCACTGACCATGACTGACATCAACAGAGCCAGGAACAGTAGTAACGAAGCGGATCGCTTGCCCAACATGGCATCCTCCCGGGCGGGGTACCGGTCGATGTGAAATAGCGCCGTGTTGATCGCTGGTCGCCGTCATGACTTCCCGAAGGAAGGCGTGCTGTTCCCCGTGATCCGGACTCCGCGGTTCGCATCCGGACCATGGGCGGTCGACCGCTGGCACCGATGCCGGTCGGTTACGCAACGGGTGTGCTCGTCGGGCGAGAAAGCAGGCGTGGCCGGGGTGTGTCCGAGCCGACGGAGCGCCGCGCGTCTCCGGAGTCGCGCCGCGCTGTCGCTGGCCGCCCCGCCGCAGGCCTGGTGGCTCGCGTTGGACCGTGCCTAGACTTAGTAAGGAAGCCTTCCTCACTATGTAGCGTAAGATCACTATGTTGGTACGGCACGGCGGTGTCAAGGGGTGGCAGTGACGCAAACCGGACATGGAAGCGGCCCACAGGTCCTACGTCTCATGAACTGCGCGGCGGTCCTCGGCGCCATCCGCGCCGCGGGCACCGCCCGCGTCACCGAACTCGTCCGGGCGACCGGCCTGTCCCGTCCGACGGTCACGGCGGCGGTGTCGACGCTGATGGCCGACGGCTGGGTCGAGGAGACCGAAGCGCCCGAGATCGATGCGCCGCGCATGGGGCGACCCGCGCGCGTGCTCAGGTTCCGCGCCGACGCCAGGCACGTCCTCGGCATCGACGTCGGACCACACAAGGTCTACTGCGCCGTCGCCGACCTCAGCGGGACCGTCGTCGCGCACGCGCGCCACGACGTCACCGCGGCACGCACCCACGCGGAGCTGCTCGACCAGGTCGAGACGACGATGCGCCAAGCGCTCGCCGCCGTGCCGGTGGCGCTGCCGGACATCGCGGCGGTGGGCATCGGCACGCCCGGCATCGTCGACGACCAACGCGGCGCCGTCGTGCAGGCGCCGTCCGTGCCCGGATGGAGCTCGCTGGAGCTCGGCAGCCTGATCCGGCAGCGTCTCGACTGCCCCGTGCGAGTCGAGAACGACGTCAACCTCGCGGTCATGGCCGAGCGGTGGAACGGCAGCGGCAGCGACGCCGAGAACCTGATCCTCGTCCAGTGGGGCGCCCGCATCGGCGCGGCCGTGCTGGTCGACGGTCAGCTGCATCGCGGTGCGCACGGGGCGGCCGGCGAGATCGGGTTCCTCGAGCTCGAGGAGGAGCCCCAGGGGACGCAGGCCGACGGGCTCGGCCCGCTGGAGTCCGCCGTCGGGACCGCGTCGATCCTGCGCCGCGCGCACAGCCTCGGCGACGAGAGCCCCGACTCCGCCGCCGTCCTCGTCGCCGCGGCCGCCGGTGATCCGCGAGCACTGCAGGCCGTCGACGAAGCCTGCGCCCGGCTGGCCCGCGGCCTCGCCTCGTTCGTCTCCGCCATCGACCCCGCGCTGGTCGTGATCGGCGGCAGCATCACGCTGGCCGGCGACGTCATCCTGGCCGGGCTGCGACGGCACCTGAGCCGGCGCGCGCTGGTGGAGCCCCGGCTGGAGCTGTCCCGGCTCGGTGACGACGCGGTCGCCCTCGGCGCCGTCCGGCTCGCCCTCGCCGACGCCGAGCGGCGTCTGCTGGACGTCTACACGACGGCGGCGGCCGAGCACCCCTTGCCTTGACGCGCGCGTCAAGGATTACCGTCGAGGCATGCGAATCGGCGACCTCGCGCAACGCGCCGGCACCACCACCCGGGCGCTGCGGTTCTACGAGTCACAGGGCCTGCTGATGGCGCAGCGAGCGCCCAACGGCTACCGCGAGTACGACGAGGACGACCTGCGGCTGGTCACCGAGATCCAGACGCTGCAGGACATCGGCTTCAGCCTCGACGACACCCGCCCGTTCGTCGAGTGCCTGCGCTCCGGGCACGCCTCCGGCGACTCCTGCGCGGACTCCATCGAGACGTACCGGCGCAAGCTCGCCGAGGTCGACGGCTACCTCGACCGCCTGACGACGATCCGCGCCGGCATCCAGGCCAAGCTCGACGACGCCCAGGCACGGCACCAGGGAGACCACGCATGACGCTCACCGTCACCACCGAGACGTTCGACCACGAGGTGCTGCGCAGCGACCTCCCCGTGCTGGTCGACTTCTGGGCCGAGTGGTGCCCGCCGTGCCACATGATCGCCCCGATGCTGGACCAACTGGCCGGCGAGCTCGAGGGCACCATCGCCATCCGCAAGATCAACAACGACGAGCACCCCGAGATCGGCGCACGCTACCGCGTCATGTCCCTGCCCACCCTCATGCTCTTCGTCGACGGCGAGCCGGTGCAGGCGCTGGTCGGGGCGCGGCCGAAGGCCCGGCTGCTGAAGGAACTGGACGACGCGCTGTCGCGCTGAGCACGCGCTGTCGCGCTGTCGCGCTGAGCGACGCCGGACCCCGCCCGGCCGGGAGGGCCTCCCACCCTACGGGCGGGCGCCGACACTCGCGGCGGACGCCCTGAACCGTGCTAGGCCAGGTACGGATCCCACCAGCCGGGCTCGGGCTCGGTCTGCTCCACGACGTCCACCCACTGCCCGGCCGGGTCGACCAGGCCGAAGCGGCGTTGCCCCCACGGCTCGTCGGTGAGCGGCAGCGCGAACCGGGCACCGCCGGCCCGCAGCGTCTCGTACTCGGCCGCGGCGTCGGCCACCTGGACGGTGAGGAACGCACCGTCGCCCGCGTGCGGGCCGGGTGACGGCGGAGCCGACGGGTGCTCCGGACGCATGAACGCGACCGCCACGCCACCGGCGTCCAGCAGCACGAACCAGTCGGCCTCGAACACGACGGCGAAGCCGAGCCGGCCGGCGTAGAAGTCGCGGCATTCGCGCAGCCGGTCCGTCACGACGACCGCGTACCCACCGACCACCCGCATGTGTCCTCCGTCAGCGTCGCACGCCGCGGACCGCCCAGGCGCGCGCCGTCAGCGCGATCGAGCCGTCGGCGGCCACCGGCAGCCGCGCCCGCACCGCGTCGCGGATCGCGTCCTGCCGTGACGGCGGCAGGGTGGCCAGGTAGCCGGGGGCGGCGCCCTGCCCGCCGAGGAACGGGCGCCAGTAGTCGTCGAACGACGCGAACGCCGTCGGGATCTCGATGGACCGGACGTCGACGTCGGCCAGGCCGGCCGCCAGCCACAGGTGGACCAGCGGCTCCGGCCGGCACAGCGGGAACCGGACGCCCTCGTCCAGACCGGCGCCGTCGGGGTCGACGTCGGCGGCGGCCGCCCAGAAGTGCCGCATGAGCTGCATCCCGTCGGCGTAGTCCCACACGTACGCCGCCACGACGGCGCCCGGCGCGGCCGCCCGGACGAACTCCGCCGCGGCCGCGGGCGCGTCGGGGACGAAGTTCAGCACCAGCCCGCTGATCACGGCATCGGCGGCGCCGTCGGCGACCGGCAGCGCCGTCGCGTCGCCGACCTCGAACGTGGCGGCCGGCACCCGTTCGCGGGCGGTGCCGAGGAACCCGGCGGACGGGTCGACGCCGACGACGGAGGCGGGCGCGGCCAGCGTCAGTACGGCCTCGGTCAGCGCGCCAGTGCCGCAGCCGACGTCGAGCCACCGCGCGCCGCCGGGGACGTCGAGCCAGGGCACGAACGCGGCGGCGACCCGGCGGCTCCACCGGCCGACGTACGCCTCGTAGGCGTCGCCCTCGGCCCAGACGTCCGGCGCCATGTGCTGACGATACGTCCGTTCAGACCGTTAAGGTGGCGGACGAAGGGCATGGATCGGGGGGAACGGGATATGCGCCGTCGCATCATCGTCACCGTCTCGGTGGTGGTGGCCGCGGCGCTGGGCCTGGGCGCGGTGCTCTGGTTCGGCATCGTCCCGCACTGGCGCCCGGCACTGGAGAACGGCGAGCGCTACGGCATCGACGTCTCCGCCCATCAGGACGAGATCGACTGGGACGCCGTGGCCCGCGACGGCATCCAGTTCGCCTACATCAAGGCCAGCGAGGGCCAGGGCTGGGTCGACGAGTGGTTCGACGAGAACTGGGCGGGCGCCGCCCAGGCCGGGCTCGACCGCGGCGCGTACCACTTCTTCACGCTCTGCGCGCCGGGCGCGGCGCAGGCCGAGAACTTCCTCTCCGTCGCCCCGCCCGACGACAACGCGCTGCCGCCGGTCATCGACCTCGAGCTGACCGGCAACTGCAGCGACCGGCCGCCGGCCGATCAGGTGGCGGCCGAGGTCGACGCGTTCGTGCAGCTGGTCGAGCGGGCCTGGGACCGCGACCTGCTGTTCTACGTCCGTCCGGACTGGGACGACGTCTACCCGGTCCGCGACGGCCTGGACCGCCGGCTCTGGGACTACCGCTTCTTCCGCCGCCCCACCGACGACCGCTGGCACGTCTGGCAGGTCAACACCTTCGCCCGGGTCGACGGCATCGACGGGCCGGTCGACCTCGACATCATGCGCGAGACCGAGTAGGGATGTGCCGGGTTTGCCCCGATGTGGGCGCGGGAAGAGTTGACTACTGACACGTCGCCTGCCACCCGAAAGGATCCGGCATGATCGTGCTCGGACTGATCCTCATCGTCGCTGCCGCCGCAGCGGTGATCGTCGCCGTCATCGCCGGTGGCGACAGCGTCACGCTCAGCGCGTTCGACGTCGATCTCGACTCGCCGGTCTGGGGCGTCTTCGCCGCGGGCATCGCCGCGGGACTGTTGCTCATGCTCGGGATCCTGGCGATCGTCGCCGGGGTGAACCGCTCGCGGGCCCGCCGCGAAGAGATCGAGTACCTGCGCGAGCAGGTCGCCCGCCACGAGCGCAAGACCGGCCGCGAGGCCGACGAGCCCGAGGTGAGCGACTGGCTCGGCCAGGCCCACCGCGCCGCGGCCGGCACCGGGACCGCGACCGCCGCCCCCGCCGAACCGGCCGCCCACTCGGGCGCGACGTCAGGCGCGTCGCCGCTGTACCGCCACGGCTGACGGCGCTCAGCCCACCCGCGTCCCCAGCCCGACGGCGTCGGCGATGGCCGGCGCGACCGCCGGCGAGAACGGCGGGCCCCACGGCACGTGTGCCACGAACACCGGGACCCGCTCGACCAGCTCGCCCGCCTGCTGGAACTGCCGGTCCAGGATCTCCGGATCGGTCCAGCCGAGCAGCCGCGGGAACCGCAGCAACGTGATCAGCGCGTCCATGGCGCCCATGCGGGTCAGCTCGATCGACGTGCGCTCCCGGTCGGGCAGCGGGAACACGATCCCGGCCAGCGGCACCCGGTCGGCCCGCGACGCCGCCACGCTGAGGGCGTCGCGGGCGTCACTGGTGAGCCGGCTGGACGGTGCGACGGCGAACTGCTCGACCAGCTCGGCGGCGGACTTGCGCAACCGCAGCTCCGTCGCCCCCAGCCGGCAGACCGGCCGCCCGTCACCGTCGTCGTCCAGGCGCAGGACGTCGTCGGTGATCAGCTCGCCGCCGGCCGCGCACATCAAGGTCGCCATCGTCGACTTGCCCATGCCCGAGCGGCCGACGAACGCGACCGCGCCGCCACCGATCTGTACCGCGCTGGCGTGCAGCACGACGTCGCCGCGGATCGTCACGAGGAACGACAGCAGCGCGCCGGCGGTCAGGATCCCGGCGATGCCCGGGTCGGCGCCCTCGACGACGTGCACCCGCACCGAGCGGCCGTCCGGCGCGACGACGAAGTCGCAGGTCCGGTAGAACCGCAGCAGCCAGCCGCCGTCGGCGACCTGGGTGAACGTGTAGTACGGCTGGTCGGTCTCGAGGTGCGCCAGCACCCGCCCGGCCGGCGCATGCGTCGTCAGCGGCACCGGGTCGCCCCACCGGATGTCGACGTCCGGCTCCCCCTCCGCCGCGACGGCCCGTTCCTGGTGCAGCGGGACCTCCGAGGCCACCCGAAGTCCGTAGAGCAGCTGCCGCTCCGTCCTCATCGCGTCCCGCCCATCGCCTCGAACGTCCGGTACGTGGCCGCACCGACCGGGTCCAGGCTCACGCCGTCGATCTCCAGCCAGGCGTGCGCCTGGATCCGCCCCTCGATCTTGGCGACGCCGACCCGCAGCACCGGCTTCCGGCGGCGCAGCACGTGTCCGCCGACCAGCGCGCGGCGCAGGCAGGTGTCGCCGAACGGCCAGTGCCGCAGCACGCGCCAGGTGGCGCGCAGCCGCCGCCGCTCGGTCGCGGACAGCCGCGCCGTCGCACCGCCGGCCGGCATCAGCGGCGACTCCTGTTCCAGCCCCAGCGGGGCGCCCAGCCAGGCGGCCAGCCGCGGCAGCCGCGCGACCCGCAGGCCGACCTCGACCGTCGCGGCGATGACGGCGGCCGCCCAGACGGACGGCCACTCGCGCAGCGGTACGGCCCGGACCAGCGTCAGGGGATTCCTCATGCGGCACCTCGCGGAGGGCTGGGCTGCGCGGCCAGCCAGGCCTGCTGCAGCAGCGTGCCGGACAGGGTCGAGGGCCGGTCGGACAGCCAACCGGCCCGTAGCGTCTCGGGATCGACGAGTGCGGCGTCCACGCCCGAGCCGTCCCAGTCGCGGGCGAACGCGCGCGTCGGCTCGCCCATGTAGGCGCGGTCGAAGCTGGCCTTGCTGGACCGGCGCAGGATCTCGTCGGGCAGCACGTCGGCGAACAGGATGCGCATCAGCGCGGTGCGCCCGGCGAACCCCCACCGGCCGCCGAAGCGGGTGAGCGCGGCGAGGAAGCCGGTGTCGAGCAGCGGGTGGCCGACGGCCACGTCGAACTCGGCGCCCAGCGCGGAGTAGTTGGCGATGACGGCGTCGACGGCGCGGCGGTGCCGCACCCACCACAGCGACCGGTCCCACGCCAGCGGCTCGGACCCCTCGTCGGCGGCGAGCAGCCGGCGGTGCCGGCGGGCGACCGCCGGACGCAGCCAGGGCTGCTGCGCGTCGCCGCTCATCTGACGGCGCACCCGGAACGCGCGCACCGGGCCCGGCGCCAGCGCGGCGGCGGTCGCGGCCAGCAGTTCCGGACGGGGCCGGCGGCGCTTGCGCACCAGCAGCGTCACCGGGGTCGTGCGGCGCGGCCCGATGACCTCGTCGCCGCCCTCACCGGTGAGGATCGACCCGCCCGTGACGGTCTCGAACAGCCGGTCCTTGACGTGGAACGGCGGCGGCCACAGCACGCCGCGGCGCAGCAGGCTGGTCCTGGCGCCGTCGCCCAGCAGGTCGCTCTCGCCCCGGATCGGCAGCCGCACCCACTCGGTCAGGCCGAGGTGCTCGACCACCAGCCGCTGCCAGTCCGCCTCGTCGGCGTCGGGGACGTCCGGGTAGATCTCGGTGACGGGGACGGGGTCGGCGTGCCCCTCGCGCCGGGCCAGTGCCGTCGCGGCCGCCAGGATGGCCGACGAGTCACGCCCGCCGGAGAACGAGACGAAGCACGGCGCGCGCAGCAGTGCCGGGCGCAGGGCGTCGTCCAGTGCCTCGCGTGGAGTCGCGGCCGTCTCCGGAGGTGGCGGCGCGGACAACGAGCCGTGCACCCAGGACGTGGCGATCTCGAACGCGGAAAGCCGGAAATAGCGCGGCGTGGATTGCGCCGAACCGGCGTCCATTCGCGCTGCGGCGGAATGTGGATTCACGCGATGCTCCCCCGACACCACGAGCGAGACACGGCGGAGTCACCGGTGACCGGACGACTCCGCCGTGTCTCTGGCTGACGGCGTCAGGAGAGGCCGCCACCGCCCGGCGGCTTGTCGTTCCCCCACTTGAACCAGAGGAACTGGTCCGACGAGCCCTGGCCGCCCTGCGCGAGTGTCAACTCACGCACGGATCCGACCTCTTCCAACACGGGTGGCTGATACGCCATGGCCGTGCCCCCCTTCTCGAAGCCTCACTGCGGAGGCGATAACGGCAGCGCATCCACCAACGCCCTGCCTTCTAACAGACCGAGATCGTACCGCCCGGAAGCCATTGTTGGAGGCTTTTGCCTACATTTCCTCGGACAACCGCTTTCCGACCGTTCCGTCCCGGTTGCCGGGGCGTCAGGACAGCACGCCACCGGGGTCGTTGTCGTAACGGAACCACTGGACCTGGTCGGATCGGCCACGGCCGCTCGCGGCGAGCGTGAGCTCGCGGACCGAGCCGATCTCCTCGAGCGTCGGCGCTTCGTACGCCATCAGAGCCCCCACTTTCGTTTCTGCGGATGGATGGAGCTGCCGGACCGGCGGCCGAACGCCGCTGGAACGGACACTAGGAATCGGCGGTCTCGAGAAGGTTCCGCTCGCGCAGCATCGCGACGAAGGTCTCGGTGTCCGCCGTGGCCTGCTCGGCCGGAATGCCGTACTCCTCGACGAGGCCGTCGGCGAGTTCCGCGGTGGTGCGTTCCTCGGCCAGCAGCCGCATGATGGTCGAGCCCGCGGCATTGGTCTTCAAGTAGGTGGACGACGAGAGGTCCAGAATGACCGTCTCGCCGTCGATCTCGCGCCAGCTGACGCTATTGGTGCGCAGTTTCATCGGCCCCCCAAAGAATCCTGCTATGGCGAACTGTAGCGCACCCTCGCTCAGCTCGCCGAGGTGATCATGCCGGCGCCCACCGTGCGGTTGGTGGCTTCGTCGATGAGGATGAAGCCGCCGGTCTGCCGGTTGCGGCGGTACTCGTCGGCCAGCAGCGGCACGGTGGTACGCAGCCGCACCCGGCCGATGTCGTTGAGGCCGAGCTGGGTGGCGGTGTCGTCGCGGTGCAGCGAGTTGACGTCGAGGCGGTACTGCAGCTCCTTCACCAGCGCCCGCGCCGACCGCGTCGTGTGCTTGATCGCCAGCTTCTGCCCGGGCGCCAGCGGCGTCTCGGCCATCCAGCAGATCATGGCGTCGATGTCCTGCGCGACCGCCGGCTGGTTGTGCGGGCGGCAGATCATGTCGCCGCGGGAGATGTCGATCTCGTCCTCGAGCCGGACCGTCACCGACATCGGCGCGAACGCTTCGCCCACGGGGCCGTCGGCGGTGTCGATGCCGGCGATGCGGGTGGTGAACCCGCTGGGCAGCACCATGACCTCGTCGCCGGCCTTGAGCACGCCGCCGGCGACCTGGCCCGCGTAGGCGCGGTAGTCGGTGCGCTGCAGCGACTGCGGCCGGATGACGTACTGCACCGGGAACCGGACGTCGACGAGGTTGCGGTCGCTGGCGATGTGCACGTGCTCGAGGTGGTGCAGCAGCGACGGGCCCTCGTACCACGGCATGTTCGGCGACCGGCTGACGATGTTGTCGCCGTGCAGCGCGGAGATCGGGACGACGGTGAGGTCGGGGACGTCGAGCTTGGTCGCGAACGAGGAGAACTCCTTCTCGATGCCCTCGAACACCTCCTGCGACCAGTCGACGAGGTCCATCTTGTTCACGGCGAGCACGAGGTGCGGCACCCGCAGCAGCGACACCAGGAACGCGTGCCGCCGGCTCTGCTCGACCATCCCCTTGCGCGCGTCGACCAGCACGATCGCGAGGTCGGCCGTCGAGGCGCCGGTGACCATGTTCCGGGTGTACTGGATGTGCCCCGGGGTGTCGGCGATGATGAACTTGCGCCGCGGCGTGGCGAAGTAGCGGTACGCCACGTCGATGGTGATGCCCTGCTCGCGCTCGGCACGCAGGCCGTCGGTGAGCAGCGATAGGTCGGTGTACTCGTCGCCGCGTTGCTGGCTGGTGCGTTCGACGCTCTCGAGCTGGTCGGTGAAGATCGCCTTCGAGTCGAACAGCAGCCGCCCGATCAGCGTGCTCTTGCCGTCGTCGACGGAGCCGGCGGTGGCGAACCTGAGCAGATCCATCTCAGAAGTAGCCTTCCTTCTTCCGGTCCTCCATCGCGGCCTCGCTGACGCGGTCGTCGCCGCGGGTGGCACCGCGCTCGGTGAGCCGGGTGGCCGCGACCTCCTCGATGACCTTCTCGACGGTGTCGGCGTCGGAGCGCACCGCGGCCGTCAGCGACGCGTCGCCGACGGTGCGGTAGCGGACGGTCGCGGTGAACGTCGGCTCGCCCTCGCGCGGGCGGCAGAACTCGTTGTTCGCGAACAGCATGCCGTCGCGCTCGAACACCTCGCGCTCGTGCGCGTAGTAGATCGCTGGGACGGCGATCTCCTCGCGCTGGATGTAGTGCCAGACGTCGAGCTCGGTCCAGTTCGACAGCGGGAACACCCGGATGCTCTCGCCCAGGTGGATGCGGCCGTTGTACAGGTTCCACAGCTCCGGGCGCTGGTTCTTCGGGTCCCACTGACCGAAGTCGTCGCGGAACGAGAACACCCGTTCCTTGGCCCGCGCCTTCTCCTCGTCGCGGCGGGCGCCGCCGAACAGCGCGCTGAACCGGTGCTTCTCGACCGCCTCGAGCAGCACCGGCGTCTGGATGCGGTTGCGCGAGCCGTTCGGCTCCTCGGCCACCAGCCCGCGCTCGATGGCGTCGGGCACGGACGCGACGACGAGGTTGACGCCCAGCTCGGCGACCCGGCGGTCGCGGAACTCCAGCACCTCGGGGAAGTTGTGCCCGGTGTCGACGTGCATGACGGGGAACGGCATCGGGGCCGGCCAGAACGCCTTCTCGGCCAGCCGGAGCATGACGATGGAGTCCTTGCCGCCGGAGAACAGCAGCACCGGGCGCTCCAGTTCGGCGGCGACCTCGCGGAAGATGTGCACCGCCTCGGCCTCGAGGTAGTCGAGCTGCGAGAGCTGGTACTCGTGGATCGTCATGCGGACCTCGCGGGTTCGGCGACGGCGGCCAGGAGCGCGTCGGCGAGCTCCGGGCGGGCGACGAGCAGGTCGGGGAGGTACGGGTCGGCCTCGTTGTAGCGCAGCGGCGAGCCGTCGACGCGACTGGCGTGCAGGCCCGCGGCCCGGGCGACGGCCACCGGCGCGGCGGAGTCCCACTCGTACTGGCCGCCGGCGTGGACGTACGCGTCGGCCTCGCCGCGCACGACGGCGGCGACCTTGAACCCGGCCGAGCCCATCGGCACCAGCTCGGCGCCCAGGGCGGCCGCGGCGCGCTGGGCGGCGGCGGGCGGACGGCTGCGGCTGACGGCGAGGCGCGGCGCGGCGTGGGCCGGGCGGGGCGGGACGACGGCGGCGGGGTCGCTGGTCAGCGTGGCGCCGAGGCCGGGCAGCGCGACGGCGCCGGCGGCCAGCTCGCCGTCCTGCCAGAGCGCCACGTGCACCGCCCAGTCGTCGCGGCCGTCGCCGAACTCGCGGGTGCCGTCGAGCGGGTCGACGATCCAGACCCGCCGGGCGTCCAGCCGCTCGGCGGTGTCGGGCGCCTCCTCGCTGAGCACGGCGTCGCCTGGACGCTGCTCGGCCAGCGCGGCGACGAGGAACCGGTGCGCCGCGGCGTCACCGGCGTCGCGCAGCGCCTGAGCGCCGGCGGACGGGTCGTGGTCGCGGCGCAGCGCGAGCAGCAGCGCGCCCGCCTCGGTGGCGAGGCGGGCGGCCAGGATCGCGTCAGACGATGCCACGGAACTCCTCGAAGCCGGTCTCGAACGACCCAGCCTAGGGTGATCCCGCCCGGAATCACGCGCTCGCCCATTATCCGAGACGTTGCGTCCAGTATCCGGTCACGCCACCAGGGCGCACTCGCCGAACGCCAGGCACCCGCACTCCGCGCACGCGCTGAACACCTCGCGCCGCCGCTCCAGCGCCGCGATGCGCTCGTCGATCGCCCGGCCCCAGCACTGCGCCGCCCGGGCCCAGAACTCCGGCGTCGGAGTCCCACCCTCGGGCAGGAACTCCAGCACCCCGCCGATGTCGGCCAGGGGGATGCCGACCCGCTGCGAGGCCCGGATGAACGCCACCTGCCGCAGCATCGCCTCGTCGTAGCGCCGCTGGTTGCCCGTGGTCCGGCGGCTGCGGAGCAGGCCGTGCCGCTCGTAGTAGCGCAGCGTGGACGCCGGCACGCCGCTGCGCTCGGACAGCTCACCGATGGTCAGTTCAGGCATGCGCCCACCGTAGCTTGACCTGAACCAAGGTTTAAGTCTGAGCCTTGGGGAATGAGCATCACGAACCCCCTCACCCTCGTCATCGGCGCCACCGGCAACGTCGGCCGCCACGTCGTCCGGACGCTGGCCGGCCGCGGGCTGCCGGTCCGGGCGCTGGCCCGCGATCCCGAGCGAGCCCGCGCGACCCTGCCGGCCGGCGTCGACGTCGCCGCCGGCGACCTCACTCGGCCGGAGACGCTGGCCCCGGCGCTGGACGGCGTCGGCCGCGTGTTCCTGCTCTGGCCGTCCTTCGACCCCGACCACCTGCCGGCGGTCGCGGCGGCGCTGGCCACCGCACCACGGCACGTCGTCTACCTGTCCGCGATGAACGTCAGCGACGACCGTCCGGCGGCAGAGAACGGCATCTGGGGCGCGGTCGAGGACGCGCTGCGCCACTCCGGCGTGCGATGGACGATGCTGCGCGCCGGCGGGTTCGCCAGCAACACTCTGGACTGGGCCGCGCAGGCACACACCGGCGTGATCCGCGCACCGTACGGCAGGGCCGGGCGGTCGCTGATCCACGAGCGCGACCTCGCCGACGTCGCCGTCGTCGCGCTCACCGACCCGGACCGGCACGCCGGCGCCGTGCACCTCCTCACCGGCCCGGAGACGATCACGCAGGCAGAGCAGGCCCGGCAGATCGGCGAGGCGATCGGCCGGCCGGTGCGCTGGGACGAGCAGCCTCCGGACGAGGCGCTGGCCGAGTTGGCCGAGCGGTTCGGCGACGCGGAGTTCGCGGCGGCCGGGCTGGCGTATTGGGCGACGCTGGCCGACCAGCCGGAGCCAGTGGTGGACACCGTCGAGCAGCTCACCGGCCGCCCGGCCCGCCGGTTCCGCGACTGGGCCGCCGACCACGCCGCCGACTTCCTGCCCGCGGCCGGCGTCCGGTCGGTCGCGGACCAGTACGTCGCGCTCATGCGGGCCGGCCGCCTGTACGCGCTGGACGCTCTGATGAGCCCCGATCTCGTGCGGGTCGCGCCGATGGAGACCGGTGGCGAACCGGTCGAACGGCGCGGCATGGCGGAGGTCGTCGAGAACGCCGACCGGCTGCTCGCCGACGTCGAGATCCATGCCGTCGACGTCGACGGGCCGTTCCTGGCCACCGGCCGGTTCGCCGTCCGCTTCCGGTTCGACCAGACGCACACCCCGACCGGCGCCCGGACCAGCACCACGAAGCTGTCGCTCTACACCGTCGCCGACGGCCGGATCGTCCGCGAGGAGGTCTTCTACTACGACGCCCCGCAGGCGGTTCAGTAGGCGCCGGTGCTGCGCACCACGGCCCCGGCCGTGCGGCCGAGCAGCCGGACGTCCTCGCCGTAGGACCAGTTGTCGACGTAGCGCAGGTCCAGCCGCACCGTCTCGCTCCAGGTGAGGTTGGACCGGCCGCTCACCTGCCACAGCCCGGTCATGCCGGGGATCGCGGCCAGCCGGCGCCGGGCGGTGCCGTCGTACGTCGCGACCTCCTCGGGCAGCGCCGGCCGCGGCCCGACCAGCGACATGTCACCACGCAGCACGTTGATCAGCTGCGGCAGCTCGTCGAGCGAGTACTTGCGCAGCAGCCGGCCGATGCGGGTGATGCGCGGGTCGTGGCGCATCTTGAACATCGGCCCGTCGCCGTCGGCGGCGTCCAGCAGCTCCGCGCGGCGCTGGTCGGCGTCGACGTACATCGTGCGGAACTTCATCATGGTGAAGTACAGGCCGTCGCGACCCACCCGCACCTGCCGGTAGAGCGCCGGGCCCGAGTCGGTGAGCTTCACCGCGAGCCCGATCGTCAGCAGCAGCGGCGCGAGCAGCAGCAGCATCAGCGCCGCCAGCACGCGGTCGGTGGCGACCTTCGCGACCAGCCGCAGCCCGGTCGGGCGGACCTGCTTGACGTGCAGCAGCACGCTCGAGCCCATGCTGCCCAGGCCCATCCGGTGCTCGGCGACGTCGGACAGGCCGAGGTCGGTGACGAGGTCGATGCCGATGTCGCCGAGCATCCAGCTCAGCGCGCGCAGGCGCTCGCCGGAGAACTCCGAGCCGGGCGTGACGCACACCGTGCGGGCCCGCACCCGCTGGGCGGCCAGCCGCACCGCGTGGACGATCTCCTCGTCGCGCAGGACGTCGTCGTGACCCGGGATGCCGCGGACGATGGTGCCGACCACCGGCACCGCGGCCGGCGGCTGGGTGCCGTCGTCCTCGACGCAGGCCGCGACCACGGACAGCGGGTGCTCGCCGTCGCGGGCGAAGCGGTCCATGGTGGCGACGATGCCGCTCGCCGGCCCGACCAGCAGCGTCCGCCGGGTCGCGCGGCCCAGCGTGCGCAGCCGGCGCAGCTTGCGCTGCACCAGCAGCCGCACCGTGATCGAGCCGCCGGCCAGGATCGCCGCGGCAGCCAGGAACGGCGTGCCCAGCAGCCGGATCGAGAGCACCGCGCCGGCCACGGCCAGGACGGCGACCACCGCGGTCAGCGCCCGCAGCACGTCGCTGTAGGTGTTCTTGACCCCGAACAGCCGGTCCGCGCGGCCCGTCTTCACCGTCAGCACCAGCGGCCACGCGACCGCCATGGCCGCGAGCGCGGCCGCGGCGTCCGGACGTGACCACGAGAGCAGCACGGCGACGACGGCCGCGACGGCTCCGGTCAGCAGGTCACCGGCCGCGGTGACGCGGCGGTAGCGAAAAGGACGGGTCGCCGACGGCGTCTGCGGACCGCGTCCGTCGAATTCGGACGTAGCTCTCCGCGAACGTGTGCGCGCACCAGCCGACGACAGATCGACCGTAGCCATGGCCCCCCCAAGGCTCCGATACCCCCCGCCGGCCCATCATCAAGCCGACGAAACTGGGACGGACTATACGCGCAAGGGCCGAAGGGGACCAGTCGAATGCGTCGATTTCGGACGAGTGGTCCGGGTCGGCTCAGCCGTTGTAGTGGTTCTGCGCGTAGGTCAGGCCGTCGACGACCACCGCTTCGGCGGCGTCGGCCGCGCGGTCGACCTCGAGGTCGATCTCACGCTTCTCAACAGTGGAGAACGGCTTGAGGACGAATGCGGCGGGGTCCATGCGCCCGGGCGGCCGGCCGATGCCGAACCGCAGGCGGCAGTAGTCGCCGGTGCCGATGCGGGCGCGCACGGAGCGCAGCCCGTTGTGACCGTTGTCACCCCCGCCGAGCTTCAGCCGCACCGTGCCGAACGGGAGGTCCAGTTCGTCGTGCACGACCAGCAGGCGGTCGGGGGTGATCTTGTAGAAGTCGGCCAGCAGCGCCACCGGCCCGCCGGACTCGTTCATGTACGTGTGCGGCTTGGCCAGCACGGCGCGCGAGCCGGGCAGGTCGCCGAGACGCACCTCGGCGACGTCGGCCCGGAACTTGCGCTGCGACTTCAGCGGCGCGCCGGCCCGCTCGGCGAGCAGGTCGACCACCATGGCCCCGGCGTTGTGCCGGGTGCCGGCATACGTCGGGCCGGGGTTGCCCAGCCCGACGACCAACCACGCGTCGGACATCGGCAGGCTCCCCGGCCCGGCGGACGTGAACTCAGGACTCGTCGGCAGGCGCCTCGGCCGGAGCCTCCTCGGCGGCGGCCTCGGTGGCCTCACCCTCGGCGGCCTCGCCCTCCTCGGTCTCGCCCTCGAGCTGCTCGGCGGTCGGGGCGGCGGTGACGTTGACGACCAGCTGGTCGGGGTCGCCGGCCAGCGACGAGCCGCGCGCCAGCACGAGGTCCTTGGCCAGGATCTGGGTGCCCTCGGTGAGGCCCTCGACGGAGACCTCGATGCCCTCGGGCAGGTGGGTGGCCTCGGCCTCGATGGAGACGGTCGGCTGGTCGAGGTTGACCAGCGTGCCCGGCGCGGCGTCGCCCGTGACGTGCACCGCCACCTCGACGGTGACCTTCTCGCCGCGCTTGACCAGCAGGAGGTCGACGTGCTCGATGAAGCCCTTGAGGGGGTCGCGCTGGACGTGCTTCGGCAGCGCCAGCTCGCTGCCCCGGCCCTCGATGTCGAGGGTGAGCAGCACGTTGGCGGTCTTCAGCGCGAGCATGGTGTCGTGGCCCGGCAGCGCCAGGTGGACGGGGTCGGTCCCGTGACCGTAGAGGACCGCGGGAACCTTGGAGGCGCGGCGGAGTCGGCGCGCGGCGCCCTTGCCGAACTCGGTACGCAGCTCGGCGGCGATCTTGACGTCGGACACGGTGAGGACTCCTCGCGAATGCACGGTGGGCGGTCAGCGGCACGTCGGGCTCGGGCAAGGGCGCGCACCGACTGCGCACCGCGTCGATCACGGTGGCAGCAGAAACTGCACCCTCGCCGAGGCAACCCTCGAAGTCTAGCCCCGGAGCAGCCCCGATGTGAAACCGGCCCCGAACCTCCCCGGGCGGCTACGCGTTGCCGTTGAAGAGGCTGGTGACCGAACCCTCTTCGAACACCTCGTGAATCGCCCGGGCGATCAGCGGCGCGATGGACAGCACCGTCAGCTTGTCGAACCGGCGCTCCTGCGGGATCGGCAGCGTGTTGGTGACGATGACTTCCTTGATGCCGACCGAGTTCTTGAGCCGATCGACCGCCGGGCCGGACAGGACGGCGTGCGTGGCGGCGACGAGGACGCCCTCGGCGCCCGCCTCCATCAGCGCCTCGGCGGCCTGGGAGATGGTGCCGGCGGTGTCGATCATGTCGTCGACCAGCAAGCAGGTGCGGCCCTCGACGTCGCCGACGACCTCGTGCACCTTCACCTCGTTGGCGACCTCGGGGTTGCGCCGCTTGTGGATGATCGCCAGCGGCGTGCCCAGGCGGTCGGCCCAGACGTCGGCCACCCGCACCCGGCCGGCGTCGGGCGACACCACGGTCATGTTCTCGGGCGCGTAGTTCTCCTGCACGTGGCCGGCCAGGATCGGCAGCGCCCACAGGTGGTCGACCGGGCCGTCGAAGAAGCCCTGGATCTGCGCGGTGTGCAGGTCGACGGCCATCAGGCGGTCGGCGCCGGCGGTCTTGAACATGTCGGCGACCAGGCGGGCGGAGATGGGCTCGCGGCCGCGGTGCTTCTTGTCCTGCCGGGCGTACCCGTAGAACGGCATGACCACGGTGATCTGCTTGGCCGACGCCCGCTTGAGCGCGTCGACCATGATCAGCTGCTCCATGATCCACTCGTTGATCGGAGCGGTGTGGCTCTGGATGACGAACGCGTCGCTGCCGCGCACGCTCTCTTCGAACCGTACGTAGATCTCGCCGTTGGCGAAGTTGAAGGTCTTGCTCGGCACCAGGCGGACGCCCAGGTGCTCGGCGACCTCCTCGTTCAGCTCGGGGTGCGCGCGGCCCCCGAACAGCATGAGCGTCTTGGTGCCGGTGGCGCGGATCCCCGTCACGGCTCGTCCCCCTCGTTCGTCCCCGTGGTGTCACCGGCCGCGGCCTCGGCCGCGGCGGCGGTCTTGGTGCCGGGACGCTTGCGCGCCACCCAGCCCGCGATGTTGCGCTGCCGGCCGCGCGCGACGGCCAGCTCGCCCGGCTCCGTCGCCGACACGACCGTCGACCCGGCCGCGACGTAGCTGCCGTCGGCCAGCTCGACCGGCGCGACGAGCACGGAGTCGCTGCCGACGAACACGTGCTTGCCGACCGTGGTCGGGTGCTTCGCGACGCCGTCGTAGTTGGCGAAGATCGTGCCGGCGCCGATGTTCGCGCCCTCGCCGATGGTGGCGTCGCCGACGTAGGTCAGGTGCGGGACCTTGGCGCCGGGGCCGACCGTCGACTTCTTGATCTCGACGTACGCGCCCGCCTTCGCCTTCGCCTCCAGCACGGCACCCGGGCGCAGGTAGGTGAACGGGCCCACAGCGGCGTCGGCGCCGATCTGCGCGCCGTGGGCGTGCACCCGCACGACGCTGGCGCCCGGCCCGACGACGGTGTCGATGAGCGTGGAGTCGGGGCCGACCTCGGCGCCGGCGGCGATCTCGGTGCGCCCGCGCAACTGCACGCCCGGCCGCAGCACGACGTCGCGCTCGAGCGTGACGGTGACGTCGATGAACGTGGTGGCGGGGTCGATCATGGTGACGCCGGAGCGCATCCACTTCTCGGTGACGCGGCGGTTGAACTCGCGGTTCATGGCGGCCAGCTGGACGCGGTCGTTGACGCCCTCGGTCTGCCAGGCGTCGCCGGTGACGACGGCACCGACGCGGCGGCCGTCCTGGCGCGCCAGCCCGAGCACGTCGGTGAGGTACAGCTCGCCCTGCGCGTTCTGCGTGGTGATGCGGCCCAGCCCGGCGCGCAGCACGGCGGCGTCGAAGACGTAGATGCCGGAGTTGATCTCAGTGATCGCCAGCGTCGCCTCGTCGGCGTCCTTGTGCTCGACGATGGCGCGCACCCCGCCGTCGGCCTCGCGCACGATGCGGCCGTACCCGGTGGGGTCGGCGACGTGCGCGGTGAGCACGGTGGCCGCGTTGCCGTCGGCCACGTGCTGCTCGACCAGCTCGTGCAGGGTGTCGCCGGTCAGCAGCGGCACGTCGCCGTACGTCACCACCACGACGCCGTCGAGCTCGGGCAGCGTCTCGAGCGCGACGCCGACGGCGTGGCCGGTGCCGAGCTGCTGCTCCTGGACGGCGGTGGTGACGCCCGGCGCGGCCTCGGCCAGATGCGCGGCGACGAGATCACGGCCGTGCCCGATGACCACGCTCAGGTGGTCGGGCTTCAGCTCCTGCGCAGCGGCGACGGCATGCCCGACGAGGCTGCGGCCGGCCACTTCGTGCAGGACCTTCGGGGTGGACGACTTCATCCGCGTGCCCTCGCCAGCGGCGAGAACGACGACGGCTGCCGGGCGCGTAGTCACGCGTTCGTGCTCCTCGGCTTCGGTGGCGGGCTCGGTTCCGAGGGTACCTGTCCGGTGTCGCCGACGAGAACTCGATCAATGACCCGATTCGGGATTCGAACCACGCTCCGCCGCCAGGACTCGAACCTGGACCGAACACCTTCAAAGGGTGCCGTGCTAACCGATTACACTACGGCGGAAAAATGGCGCCCGGCTGTCACATCGCCGCCCGCACCCCACTACGGTATCGCCTCGATCGCACCGCTCCGGCCACCGCCGACCACCAGCCGTTCATGATCCGGTACTCCGGCGCACCCTTCGACACCCGCACGACCAAGCAGCCCCGGTAGCCCTCGTTGACGTTCTTGCGCACCGTCTTGGGGTTGTGCTTCTTGAGCGTGGCTCGGGCGAACCGTTCGCTCGACACTCCCACAACGTCGGCCCAGTACGCCGTAGCTGCCGCCACGTCAGCGGACTCGTGGATCGACAACCGGAACCGCAGCCGCTTCGGGTCGACCCCGAGCACCGCCAGCCACTCCAGGTGGAGGCGGATCATGTCCGGATCGCTGTTGATGAAGCTCAGATCCTCGACGGGATTCCACGGCTTGGACTTGGCGCCCTCGGCCCAGTAGGCCACGGCGCCGGCGATCAGCAGTTCACGGTCGGTCAACTCGCCGAATGTCGATGCGATGGTGCGGGTGATCCGCTCGCGCTCGGCGGCGGTTTGAGCCTTCCTGTGTCGCCATCCGGCCCGCGAGGCCTCCGCACGCGCCTCTGCGCGATCTTCGGTCAGGGTCCACGGGATGTCCTTGGTGACCAGCCAGGCCGTGCTCCTGGCCAGACCCAGTTCCGCGGCGATCTCGGGCACCGACCGGCCGTCAGTACGCAACGCACGCGCCCGCCCCCGCAGTACGTCCGTCACCCGGGGCCGCGCCCGCCCCTTCCCGTAAACGCCGAGAATGCGACTGATGGTGCTGGCGCCGATGCCCAGCTCGGATTTGATCTCGACGTAGGTCTTTCCATCGGCGCGCATGGCGTGCACGCGCGCGGCCAGTTCGGTGTCGTCCACGAGGCGTTCGATCGTCATGGCTATAGCTTTACATTGCTACCGATAGTCATCAAGTCGTCCGGTCGCCACCCTGTGGATAACCCATCTCGCGCCCACCAGGGCGAAGCAGGACACATCGGAAGATCCGGGCTATACGACCTACGGCAACGTAGGTTACGGTGCCGTAAGGAAGGTTCCCCTTACACAGGAGACCCCCATGGCTTCCACGGACACGGCGAACAGCCAGCAGTCCCCACCGGCGCCGAGCGAGCTTCCTCGCGGCACGCTGTCGGGCGATACGCAGACGCTCGGCGAACGCATCACGATCGGCGTCTTCATCGCCGTCCCGTTCGTCGCGCTCGTGGCCGCCATCCCCGTCGCGTGGATGGGTGGCTACCTGAGCTGGCTCGACGTCGTGCTCGCGGTGGCCTTCTACGCGTTCACCGGCCACGGGGTCACCGTCGGCTTCCACCGGCACTTCACGCACCGTGCCTTCAAGGCGAACCGCGCGGTGAAGAACACGCTGGCCGTCGCCGGCAGCATGGCCGTCGAGGGGCCGGTCATCCGCTGGGTGGCCGACCACCGCCGGCACCACAAGTTCGCCGACAAGGAGGGCGACCCGCACTCCCCGTGGCGCTACGGCGAGACCGTCCCGGCGCTGATCAAGGGCATGTGGTTCGCGCACATGGGCTGGCTGTTCGACGTCGAGCAGACCGACGCGCGCAAGTTCGCGCCGGACCTCATCAAGGACGACGACATCCGCCGCATCAGCAAGCTGTTCCCGCTGTGGGTCGCGCTGTCGCTGCTGCTGCCGCCGATCATCGGCGGGCTGGCGACGTGGTCGTGGCACGGCGCGCTGACGGCGTTCTTCTGGGCCACGCTGGTCCGCATCGGCCTGCTGCACCACGTCACGTGGTCGATCAACTCGATCTG
The DNA here is from genome assembly GCF_900106035.1 of Jiangella alba. Classification (GTDB taxonomy): domain Bacteria; phylum Actinomycetota; class Actinomycetes; order Jiangellales; family Jiangellaceae; genus Jiangella; species Jiangella alba. The sequence goes on along the minus strand of NZ_FNUC01000004.1, from coordinate 2,177,291 downwards.
CCACGCCATCGGCGAGCGGCCGTTCGAGAGCCGCGACAAGTCGGGCAACGTGTGGTGGCTGGCGTTCCTGTCGATGGGCGAGTCGTGGCACAACCTGCACCACGCCGACCCGACCTGCGCGCGGCACGGCGTGCTCAAGGGCCAGATCGACTCCAGCGCCCGCGTCATCTGGGCCCTGGAGAAGGCCGGCTGGGTGTGGGACGTGCGCTGGCCGAGCCCGGAACGCATCCAGTCCAAGCGCGTCGACGACTACGGCGGCGAAGCCAACCTCATCGCGGAGTGAGCTTCTGCCCCGGCACGGGAGCATGATGGGTCGCGTGACCGACGACGTCGCGACGAGGCCACGCGCCACGCCCAGCAGAGTCCGCATGACCGGCAAGCAGCGCCGCGAGCAGCTGCTCGACGTGGGCCGCGCGCTGTTCGCGGAGCGCGGCTACGACGGCACGTCCATCGAGGAGATCGCGGCCCGGGCCGGCGTCTCCAAGCCGGTGGTCTACGAGCACTTCGGCGGCAAGGAAGGGCTGTACGCCGTCGTCGTCGACCGCGAGATGGAGCAGCTGCTCGACCGCATCACGACGGCGCTCGCGACGCCCGCGCACCCGCGGGTCATCCTCGAGCGGGCCGCGCTGGCGCTGCTCGACTACATCGAGATGTCCACCGACGGCTTCCGCATCCTGGTCCGCGACTCCCCGGTCGCGCACTCGACCGGCGGGTTCGCCAGCCTCATCTCCGACGCCGCCAGCCAGGTCGAGCACATCCTGGCAGCGCAGTTCAAGGCGCGCGGCATCGCCACGAAGCACGCACCCATGTACGCGCAGATGCTGGTCGGCATGGTCGCGCTGACCGGCCAGTGGTGGCTGGAGGTGCGTTCGCCGAAGAAGGCCGACGTCGCCGCGCACCTGGTCAACCTCGCCTGGAACGGGCTGTCCGGGCTGGAGCACAAGCCCCGCCTCACCGACGGCTGACGCTCACAGGCAGATCTGGATCCCCAGCACGTCGAGGCAGATCAGCGAGCCGCCACCGTCGCCCTCGTCCGGCGGCGGGGTGGACGGCTTCGGCGTCGCCGGCGGCTTCGGCGGCTCCTGGGTCGGCGTCGGTTTCGGCTCGGGCGGCTTCGGCGGGGTGGTCGGCTGCACCGACGGCGTCGAGGTCGGGGTCGGTTCGTGGCTCGGCGGCTGGGAGGTGGACGACGGCGACGGCTGCGGCTCGTGCGTCTCACCCTCCGGCGGCGACGGCGGCCGGTCGGTGTCGGTGTCGCCGTCGGGGCCGCCGGGGCCGTCGTCCGGCGTGGTCCCCGCAGGCACCTCGTCGTCGCCGTCGCCGCCCGCCGGCACGTCGGTGCTCCCGCCGGTCGACGGGGCGGAACCGAGGTCCGGCGGCGGGCCGGCCGCGTCGGGCCGGCCCGCCGTCGGCTGGGGTGCCGGGGTGGCCGACGCCGGAGGTGCTGCCGGTGGCGTCGGTGTGCCCGTGGACTCGCCCGAGCCGCGGAGCTCCGGATTCTGCCCCTCCGAGATATCCGGTGTCCGGTTGCGCCCGAAGATCGCCGGCTCGCCCTGGCCCGCCACGACGGCGACGACCGGGACGGTGAGCGCGGCGAGCGCCACGAACCGCAGGGTGTGCCGACGGACGTGGCGCAGCGCCTGGGCGGCGCCGCTGGGCGCTCGTTTGTGTCCCCCCACGAGGACCAAAAGTAGCGCCTGGCGATCACTCTGCGTGGCGATTTGCCGGAACTCGTGCCGATGCGGCGCCGTTTGGGGTGGTCGGCATCACTGTGCGTGGCTTCGCAGCGGCTCACCGACGTCGTGCATGTGCCGCAGCGCGATGCGGTACGACTCGATCAGCGTGGTCTCGGCGTACGGCACGCCCAGCGCCGCGCAGTGCTGCCGGACGATCGGCTTGGCCTTGCGCAGGTTCGGTGTCGGCATGTTCGGGAACAGGTGGTGCTCGATCTGGTGGTTGAGGCCGCCCAGCGCGACGTCCATGAGCGGTCCGCCGCTGACATTGCGCGAGGTGAGCACCTGCTTGCGCAGGTAGTCGAGCTCGTCCTCGGCGGTGAGCGTCGGCATGCCCTTGTGGTTCGGCGCGAACGTGCAGCCGAGGTAGATGCCGAACAGCGCCTGGTGCAGGACGATGAACGCGACGGCCTTGCCGGGCGGCAGCACGGCGAGGACCAGCGCGAGGTAGCCGGCGAAGTGGGCGAGCAGCAGGCCCAGTTCCAGGCGTCGCCGCTTCAGCCGCGGGTCGAGGGTGGCCCTGACACTGGCGACGTGCAGGTTGAAGCCCTCCAGCGTGAGCAGCGGGAAGAACAGGAACGCCTGGCGCGCGGCGATGACGCGGGTCAGCCCGCCGGCCTTGCTCGCCTGCCGCTCGGACCAGACCAGGAGCTCCGGCGACACGTCGGGGTCGAGCTCTTCGTGGTTCGGGTTGGCGTGGTGCCGGGTGTGCTTGTCCTGCCACCAGCCGTAGCTCATGCCGATGCCGAGGTTGCCGGCGATGCGGCCGGCGATCTCGCTGGGCTTGCGGCGGCGAAACACCTGCCGGTGCGCGAGGTCGTGGGCGACGAGCGCGACCTGCGCGAACACGACGGCCAGCACGGCGGCCAGCGCCAGCGTCCACCACGAGTCGCCGACGGCGGCGAAGACGCTCCACGCCGCCGCGTAGCCCACGACGACGAGCCCGATGCGGACCGCGTAGTAGCCGGGCCGGCGGTCCAGCAGCCCCGCCTCGTTGATCTTCCGGGCGAGCCGCGCGTAGTCGCTGCCGGGCCGCGGAGCAGCGGGGACGTCGGTCTGAGAGGTCATGCTCCGATCCTCGGAGCTGCCACCCGTCCGGTGACATCCCGCCACCACCCGTCCGGTGACATCCCGCCACCACCCGTCCGGCCCTGGGGACAGCCCTACCCTCGGTGGCCGACGGCGAAGATGCGCCGGTAGGGCAGCACGGTCCCGTGCCGGCCGGGCGGGTAGGCGGCGCGCAGCAGGTCGCGGTACTCGGCGACGAACACGTCCCGCTCGGCGCCGGACAGCGCGGTGAGGTACGGACGCAGCCCCGTCCCGCTCATCCACTCCAGCACGGCGTCGTCGCCCGGCAGCAGCTGGACGTACGTGGTCTCCCAGACGTCGGCGGCGAACCCGAGGTCGAGCAGCGCGTCGAGGTATGTCGCGGGCTCGTGCGCGGACGGCCGCTCGAGGTCGTGCAGCATCGGCCACCGGTCTCCGGCGGCCAGTTCGCGCAGCAGAACGTGCGCGGGCTCGGCGAAGTTGCCGGGGATCTGGAAGGCGAGCCAGCCGCCGTCGGCGACGTGCCCGGCCAGCCGGGGCAGCAGGTCGAGGTGCCCGGGCACCCACTGCAGCGTCGCGTTGCTGATCAGCACGTCGACGGGGCGTTCCGGCGCCCAGTCGCGCAGGTCGGCGTGGAGGAACTCGACCCCGGCGGGCGGGTCGGCGGGGGTCGCGGCGATCATCTCCGCGGACGAGTCGACGCCGACGACGTGCGCCCCCGGCCAGTGCCGAGCGAGGTCGGCGGTGAGCGTGCCCGGCCCGCAGCCGAGGTCCGCGACCTCCGTCACGTCCGTGGCCCGCACCTGCGCCAGCAGGTCGGCGAACGGCCGCGCCCGCTGCGCGGCGAAGGTCAGGTAGCGGTCCGGATCCCACATCGCTCCACCTCTCATCATCTTGAGACCAAGATAAATCAGACCACTCTCTCGACGTCAAGAAACTTGGCGGAGGCCGTAGAGTCGGACCATGGCGCAGGACGAGGTCGACCGGCTGACCGAGGCGTGGCGGCACGAGCGGCCCGACCTCGACGTCAGCCCCATGGAGGTGCTGTCCCGCGTCAGCCGGCTGGCCCGGCATCTCGACCGCGAGCGGCGGGCCGCGTTCGCCGAGCACGGGCTGGAACCGTGGGAGTTCGACGTGCTCGCCGCGCTGCGCAAGACCGGCGAGCCGTACGAGCTGTCGCCGGGCGTGCTGCTCGGCCAGACGCTGGTCACCAGCGGCACCATGACGGCACGCGTCGACAAGCTGACCGCCCGCGGACTGGTCAGTAGGCGCCGCGACGAGTACGACCGCCGGGCCGTCCGGGTCCGGCTCACCGAGTTCGGCAAGACGTCCGTCGACGCCGCGCTGGAGGGGCTGCTGGCGAACGAGCGGCGGCTGCTGGCCGGGCTCGGCGCCGACGAACGCGACCAGCTCTCCGGCCTGCTGCGGACCCTCGTCCTGCCGTTCGACGACGCACCGAGCTGACCGATCGCGCCGCGCAATGGTTAGTCTGACCTCGACCATGGGCCCTGTACTGCGCTCCTCCCGCAGCCGCCGCGTCTGGATCGTGCCGGTGGCGGCGCTCGTCGTGCTCGGCACCGGCGCCCTGCTGCCGGCCCACGCCGAGGCGCCGGTCGAGACGCCCGCGGGCAGCGAGACGCCCGCGCTGCCCGTCACGCCCTCGCCCACCGTCCTGGAGCCGCCGGCCGACTCTCCCGTCGACGAGGTCGTCGGCGGCGAGGAGCTGGCCGCCACCGGCGTCGCGCTGGTGTCGCCCACGGCGCCGCCGCTGCCCGTCCTCGACGCCCAGGCGTGGCTGGTCGCCGACACCGAGACCGGCGACGTGCTGGCCGCGTACAGCCCGCACGAGCGCCGTCCGCCGGCCAGCACCATCAAGCTGCTGACGGCGCTGGCCACCGACGCCGCGCTGGAGCCCGACGAGACCTACGTCGCCACCGAGGCCGACGCGTCGGTCGAGGGCAGCCGCGTCGGCATCGTCGCCGCCCAGACCTACACCGTCGACCAGCTGCTGCACGGCCTGATCCTCGCGTCCGGCAACGACGCCGCGCACGCCATCGCCGAGGCGGCCGGCGGCCAGGACGTCACCGTCGACAAGATGAACAACGAGGCTCGCCGGCTCGGCGCGTTCGACACCAAGGCCATCACGCCGCACGGTCTCGACTCCCCCGGCCAGTTGTCGTCGGCGTACGACCTCGCGCTGATCGGCCGCGAGGCCCTCGGCGACGCCACCATCGCCGAGCTGGCCGCCACACCCGTCTACGACTTCCCCGACGCCGGCGGCGCGACGTTCCAGATCCAGAACCAGAACCGCCTGCTCGGCTCCTACGAGGGCGCCATCGGACTGAAGACCGGCTACACCACGCTCGCCGGCCACACCTTCGTCGGCGCGGTCGAGCGCGACGGCCGCACGCTCATCGTCACGGTCCTCGGCGCCGAGGGCCGGGCCGAGGACGCCGCCGCCGCGCTGTTCGACTGGGCCTACGCCACGCCCGACACCCCGGCCGTCGGCCACCTCGTCGCGCCCGACGAGGTCGAGGCCATGGTCACCGAGGCGGCCGACGACGGCGACATCCTCGGCCGCAACCCGCTCCAGGACTACGGCGACGCCCTGAGCAGCCCCGGCGGCAGCTCCGACGACGTGCCTCCGGTGGTCTGGCTCAGCCTCGCCGCCGCGGCGCTCGCCGGTGGCCTCGGCTTCGCGCTGCGGCGCCGCCGCCCGAAGTCGTCCGGCCGCTACTCGTCGCGCTGACGGCGCAACGCGGAGCGCACCGTGCGGGCGGCGCGGGCCGCCGTCAGCACGAGCGCCACGCCCACCGCACCGAGCACGGCGCCCGCGGCGACCTCCGTCGCCCGGACCTGGCCCGGCGACAGCACGTCGACCGGAGCGGCGGCCACCTGCTGAGCCGGCGCCGCCTGCGCGCGCTCGTCCTCCTCGAGCTCGTCGATGGCGCTCTCGGCCGTCAGCGCCGCCGCGACCATGAGCAGGCGGGTCACCAGGTAGATCCAGGCCAGCAGGGCCAGCGGCGCGGCGAACGCCGCGTACGAGCTCTGCGTCGCCGTTCCGACGACGTACTGGACGAGGAACTGCTTGAGGATCTCGAAGACGACGGCGCTGAGCAGCGACACGACCGCGAGGTTGCGCACCGGGACCACGATGCGCGGCAGGCCGGACAGCATGTAGGCGAACAGCGCCATGCTGCCGCCCACCGAGACCAGGCCGGTGACCAGCCGGAGCATCCAGCCGCTGCCGAACCCGAGCCAGTCGAGCACCTCGCCGGCGTAGGAGACGAGGACGACGCTGGCGCCGGACGACACCAGGATCAGCACGCCGAGCCCGGCCAGCGACACGATGTCGAGGCCCTTGCGCACGACGATGTTGCCGGGCTGGTCGTCCAGCCCCCACATGGAGCGGACCGCCGCCCGGACCGAGTCGACCCAGCCGAGTCCGGTGAACAGCAGCACCGCGGCGCCGATCACCCCGACCGTCCCGGCGTTGCGGTGGAACGTCGCGACGTCGATCTTCAGGCCTGGGAGGTTGTCGTCGACGATCTCCTGCACCGTCTCGACGCCGGACGGCCCGGCGATGGCGCTGACGATCGCGGCGGCCAGCACCAGCAGCGGGAACAGCGAGACGAACCCGTAGAAACTGGACGCTCCGGCCAGCCGGTTCCCGCGCAGGTCGCCGTAGCGCTTCCAGGCGCGAAGCGGCAGCGTCCGCTGCAGCCGTTCCCAGATGGCGCGGAGCCGGGGGATCACACGCGCGCTGCCTCTCCCGTCAGGACGAAGTCCCGTTCGCGCCGCCAGTAGCCGTCGTCGCCGTGCTCGTAGAGGCTGAACGCCGCGACGTCGAAGCCGGCGTCGTAGCCGGCGAGGGTGTCGAAGGCGTTGTCCATCGCCTCCTCGGACACGTGGTGGGCGACGGTGACGTGCGGGTGGTACGGGAACGACAGCTCGATGTCGAGCGGTCCCGTGCGGATGGCCCCGGACAGCCGCTCGCAGGCCGAGATGCCCTGCGCGAGCGCCACGAACACCACCGGCGACACCGGCAGGAACGTCGCCGTGCCGCGCAGGTGGACGCGGAACGGCGCGAACCGCGCGGCCACCTTGTCGAGGTGCTCGTACACGCCGGCGCGGTCGGCGTCGGCGATGGCCGTCGGCGGCAGCAACGTGATGTGCGCCGGGATGGCGTCGGCCAGCGGGTCGCCGAACGAGCGGCGCCAGTCCTGCAGCTCGCGGCCGTAGGGCTCAGGGATCGGGACGGCCAGGCCGATCGTCTGCCCGGCGGGCCGGGGTGCGTCTGTCACCAGGTCACCGCGCGGCGAGGAACCCGACGCGCTCGTACACCGTGGCGAGCATCGGCGCGGCCACCTCGTGGGCCTTCTGCGCACCTCGGGCGAGGACGGCGTCCAGCTCGGCGGGGTCGTCGAGGAGCTCTTGGACCCGCTGCTGGAACGGAACGACGACGTCGAGCACCGCCGCCGCCACCTCCTTCTTCAGGTCGCCGTACCCCCGCCCGGCGAAGTCCTGCTCGATCTGGGCGACCGAGCGAGCGCTGAACGCAGACAGGATAGTGATGAGATTGGTGACGCCGGGCTTGTTCTGCGCATCGGCCACGATCTCGCGTCCGGTGTCGGTGACGGCGCTCTTGATGCGCTTCTCGATGGTCTTGGGCGCGTCGAGCAGCTCGATCAGCCCGGACCCGGCGATGCTCTTGCTCATCTTCGCCGTGGGTTCCTGCAGGTCGTAGATCTTCGCCGTCGCCTCGGGGATGTACGCCTTGGGCAGCACGAACGTGTCGCCGAACCGGGTGTTGAAGCGGCCGCCGAGGTCCCGGGTCAGCTCGATGTGCTGGCGCTGGTCCTCGCCGACCGGGACCTGGTCGGCGCTGTAGAGCAGGATGTCGGCGGCCTGCAGGATCGGGTAGGTGAACAGGCCGACGGTGGTGCTCTCGGCGCCGGCACGGGCGGACTTGTCCTTGAACTGGGTCATCCGGCTGGCCTCGCCGAAGCCGGTGATGCAGCTGAGCACCCAGGCGAGCTGGGCGTGCTCGGGCACGTGGCTCTGCACGAACAGGGTGCTGCGGTCCGGGTCGACGCCGCCGGCGAGGTACTGGGCCGCGGTGACGCGGGTGCGCTCGCGCAGCTGGGCGGGGTCGTGCCCGGCCGTGATGGCGTGCAGGTCGACGACGCAGTAGAAGGCGTCGTGGTCGTCCTGCAGTGCCACCCACTGCCGCAGCGCCCCGAGATAGTTGCCCAGGTGCAGCGACGCGTTGGTCGGCTGCATGCCGGAGAGCACACGCGGGCGGCGACTGTTGGTCATGACGTCATTCTGTCAGTCACCGCGCCGTGGGACACGCCGGTGCGCCGTTCGGCCCGCCGGGCGCGGTCCCTAGCATGCATCGCATGACGAGCATCCAGACCGCCGAGGTCGTGGTGACCAGCCCGGACCGGAACTTCGTGACGTTGCGGCTGACGACCGAGGACGGGTTGGTCGGGCTGGGCGACGCGACGCTGAACGGGCGCGAACTCGCCGTCGTCGCGTACCTGCGCGAGCACGTGCTGCCGCTGCTGATCGGCCGCGACGCGCACCGCATCGAGGACACCTGGCAGTTCCTCTACCGCAGCGCCTACTGGCGCCGCGGCCCCGTCACCATGGCCGCCATCGCCGCCGTCGACGTCGCCCTCTGGGACCTCAAGGCCCAGGCCGCCGGCATGCCGCTCTACCAACTCCTCGGCGGCGCGTCGCGCACCGGGCTGCTCGCCTACGGCCACGCGTCGGGCCGCGACCTGCCCGAACTGTTCGACAGCATCCGCGACCACCTCGACCAGGGCTACCAGGCCATCCGCGTCCAGATCGGCGTCCCCGGGTTGACGGCCGTCTACGGCGTGGCCGCCAGCCCTCGCGCCGGTGGCGGCCGCTACGACTACGAGCCGGCCGGCCGCGGCGCCTACCCGGCCGAGGAGGACTGGGACACCCGCGCCTACCTGCGCCACCTCCCCGCCGTGTTCGACGCGGTGCGGAACGAGTTCGGGCCGGAGCTGCCGCTGCTGCACGACGCGCACCACCGCCTCACCCCCATCCAGGCCGCTCGGCTGGGGAAGGCGCTGGAGCCGTACGACCTGTTCTGGCTCGAGGACGCCACCCCGGCGGAGAACCAGCAGGCGCTGCGCCTGGTGCGTCAGCACACCACCACACCACTGGCCATCGGGGAGGTCTTCAACACCATCTGGGACTACCAGGAACTCATCCGCGAACAGCTCATCGACTACGTCCGCTCCGCCGTCACCCACACCGGCGGCATCACCCACCTACGCCGCATCCTCGACTTCGCCGCCCAGTACCAGATCAAGTCCGGCATCCACGGACCCACCGACATCTCCCCCGTCGGCATGGCCGCCGCCCTGCACCTCGGCCTGGCCATCCACAACTTCGGCATCCAGGAATACATGAAACACGGCACCCGCACCGACCAGGTCTTCCACCAGACCTTCACCTTCACCGACGGCTACCTGCACCCCGGCGACCAACCCGGCCTCGGCGTCACCCTCGACACCGACCAGGCCGGGCAGTACCCCTACGAACAGGCCTACCTGCCCTACAACCGCCTCACCGACGGCACCATCCACGACTGGTGAGCACAAGCCGGCGGGAGAGACGCCGGCGACCCACTACCCCGCGACCGGCGGGATCGGCTCGGGCTCGGGCCGCGGGTGGACGCGCAGTCGCGAGGCGCGCCGTCCGTCCAGCGAGAGCACCTCGATGCGCACGCCGTCGTACTCGACGACGTCGCCGGGCGCGGGCAGCCGGCCGAGGCGGGCGACCACGAAACCGGCCACGGTCTCGTACGGCCCGTCGGGCAGTTCGACGCCGGTGCGCTCGGCGAAGTCGCCGACGTTCAGCATGCCGTCGACGTCGACGACGCCGCCGGCCGCTGCCGCGATCGGCAACTCGTCGGTGTCGTACTCGTCGCGGATCTCGCCGACCAGCTCTTCGACGAGGTCCTCCAGCGTGACGATGCCGGCGGTGCCGCCGTACTCGTCGACGACGACGGCGAGGTGCGAGCCGTCGCGGCGCATCTCCGTCATGGCCGGCAGCACCCGCTTGGTGCCGGGCAGCACGAGCACGTCGCGGACCAGCTCGCCGACCCGGATGCTGCGCCCGGACATCTGCGGGTCGAACAGGTCGCGCACGTGCACGAACCCGACGACGTCGTCGGTGGACGCGCCGACCACCGGGTAGCGCGAGTGCGGCATCGTCGAGGCCAGGTTCACCGCCTTGAACACCGGCATGTCGGCGTCGAGGAAGTCGACCTCGGTGCGCGGGCGCATGACCTCGCGGACCTGGCGGTCACCGACGTCGAGGACGTCGCCGACGATGCGCCGCTCCTCCTCGCTGAGGCCCTCGTGGCCGGAGACGAGGTCGCGCAGCTCCTCGTCGCTGATCTCCTCGCGCCGCGCCGCGGGGTCGCCGCCCAGCACCCGCACGACGAGGTCGGTCGACTTGGACAGGAACCAGATGACCGGGCGCATCAGCGTCGCGAACCGGTCCAGCGGCGGCGCGACGGCGAGCGCGACGCCGGCCGATCGCTGCAGCGCGATGCGCTTGGGCACCAGCTCACCGAGCACCAGCGACAGGTAGGCGATGAACAGCGTCAGGATGATGAACGCGACGGTGTCGGCCGCGCCGCTGGGCAGCCCCCAGTCCGTCAGGACCGGGGCGAGGTCGGGCGCGAGCGTCGACGCGCCGTACGCCGCGGAGAAGAAGCCCGCGAGGGTGACGCCGATCTGCACGGCGGACAGGAACCGGTTGGGGTTGCGGGCCAGCGTCGCGACCTTCTCGCCGCGACGGCCCTGCTGGGCCAGCTGCGCGAGCTGGCTCTCCCGCAGCGACACCAGCGCGAGCTCCGTCGCCGCGAAGACCCCGCCGATGAGGATGAAGACGAGGACGAGGCCGAGGTTGAGCAGCGTGCCCTGGTTCACGAGGCCGGCCTCGCCGAGGTATGTCGATCGCTCACCCATGAATCCTAAAGCGGGTACAGGTCTGGAGACCGCATCGAACGCGCGAGAGGATGGCACGGTGAGGAACCACCCGCGAGCAGGACAGCCCGCCGCCCCCGAGGACCTCGTCGACGTACCCCAGTTGGTCAGGGCGTACTACTCCACGCATCCCGACCCCGCCGACGCCGGGCAGCGGGTCGCGTTCGGCACGTCCGGGCACCGCGGCTCGTCGCTGGCGGCGGCGTTCAACGACGACCACATCGCCGCCACGGCGCAGGCGATCTGCGACTACCGGGCCGCGAACGGCATCGACGGCCCGCTGTTCCTCGGCAAGGACACCCATGCGCTGTCCGAGCCGGCGTGGGCCACGGCGGTCGAGGTGTTCGCCGCCAACGAGGTGACGCTGCTGGTCGACGGCGACGAGCGGTACACGCCGACGCCCGCGGTGTCGCACGCGATCCTGACGTACAACTCCGTGCCGGGGCGGCGCCGCGCCGACGGCGTCGTCGTCACCCCGTCGCACAACCCGCCCTGGGACGGCGGCTTCAAGTACAACCCGCCGGACGGCGGCCCGGCCGGGTCTGAGATCACCGGCGCCGTCCAGGACGCCGCCAACCGGTACCTCGAGCACGGGCTGCACGGCGTGCGGCGCATGCACCTCGCGTCGGCGCGGGCGGCCGACACGACGTCGACGTACGACTTCCTCGGCGCCTACGTCGACGACCTGCCGTCGGTGGTGGACGTCGAGGCCATCCGCGATGCGGGGGTGCGCATCGGCGCCGACCCGCTGGGCGGCGCGGCGGTCGACTACTGGGCCGCCATCGCCGAGCGGCACGGCCTCGACCTCACCGTCGTCAACCCGCTGGTCGACCCGACGTGGCGGTTCATGACGCTGGACTGGGACGGCAAGATCCGCATGGACTGCTCGTCGCCGTACGCCATGGCGTCGCTGATCACGCGGCTGTCCGAGGGCGCCGAGTTCGCCGTCGCCACCGGAAACGACGCCGACGCCGACCGCCACGGCATCGTCACGCCCGACGGCGGGCTGATGAATCCCAACCACTACCTCGCCGTCGCCATCGACTACCTCTACCGCCACCGCGCCGACTGGCCGTCGGCCGCCGCCGTCGGGAAGACACTGGTCAGCTCGTCGATGATCGACCGCGTCGCGGCGTCGCTGGGACGTCCGCTGCTGGAGGTGCCGGTCGGGTTCAAGTGGTTCGTGCCAGGGCTGGTCGACTCCTCCGTCGGCTTCGGCGGCGAAGAGTCCGCGGGCGCGTCGTTCCTGCGCCGCGACGGCCGGGTCTGGACCACCGACAAGGACGGCATCATCGCCTGCCTGCTGGCCGCGGAGATCATCGCGGTCACGGGCTCGTCGCCGAGCGAGCACTACCGCCGGCTGACGTCGGAGTTCGGCGACCCCGTCTACGCGCGGGTCGACGCGCCCGCCACCCGGGAGCAGAAGAAGGCGCTCGGCGCGCTGTCGCCGGACCAGGTGACGGCGACCGAACTGGCCGGCGAGCCGATCACCGCGAAGCTCACCCGGGTGCCCGGCAACGACGCCCCCATCGGCGGACTCAAGGTCACGACGGCGTCCGGCTGGTTCGCCGCGCGCCCGTCGGGCACCGAGGACGTCTACAAGATCTACGCCGAGAGCTTCCAGGGCCCGGAGCACCTGGCCCGCATCCAGGCCGAGGCGCGCGCCGTCGTCGACAGCGTGCTCGGGTGATCAGCGTGCGCCCGCGACACGGCGGCCGGTGCCGGACTGCCAGTACAGCACCGACCGGCCGGACCGGCGGCGCTCCAGCAGCCCGGCGTCGCTGAGCACCCGCAGGTGGCCGGAGACCGTGGCCAGCGACAGCCCGGTCGCCGCGACCAGCGACGTGGTGCTGACGGGTTCGGCGGCCGCGGCCAGGACGCGGGCGCGGTTGCGGCCGAGCAGGCGCACCAGCGGCTCGTCCGCAGGCGCCGTCGCCGCGAAGATGCCGGTGACGGGGTACACGATGGCGTAGCGGCTCGGTGGCAGCCAGCTGACGTGCACCCGCTGGCTGTGCGTGGCGATGAACAGCAGGTCGCCGCCGCGGACGTCGGTCGTCGGGTAGTCCCAGCGGTTGACCTGGATGCGCCCGTCGCCGAGCCACCGCACGTCCGGCCCGAGCCCGCGGAGCACGCCGGACCAGCCCTGCTCGCTGAGCCGCGACGTCCGCGACACGATGTCGGCGCGCAGCAACCGGGCCCGCCGCGGCCAGTCGGGCTCGACCGTCGTGGTCCAGAGCCAGCGCAACAGGTCCGCCGCCGCGGCCGCCAGGCCCCGCGTCTCGACCAGCACCGGCGGCAGCGGCGTCCGTACGAAGCCGAGGTCGGCGCGGATGCGCTCGTCGGAGAGCGCGAGCAGCGGCTCCAGCTCGTGGCGCAGCTCCAGGTCGGGCGCTGACGGCGGGACGGTGAGGAAGTCGGCCAGCCAGCTGCGCCCGAACGCGCTGTCGACCAGCGCCGCCCACACCGGGTGCGCCGCCAATGCGGCCTGGTAGGCCGGACCGTGCGTGTCCTTCCACGGCCGGAACCACGGCTCGACCGGCGCGCGCAGCAGCCGCAGTGCCGAAACGGTCTCGGCGAACTGCGACGTGCCGAACCGGGCGTTCGCGAGGGTGTCGGCATCGACCAGGAACTCGGACAACGTTTCGCCTCCACCCGAAACTGTAGGCGGCGCGCGGACGGGCGTCGATGCTGCTCGGCATGGCCACCTACGGGGCGATCTTCGCCAACCGCGAGTTCCGCCACCTGTGGTTCGGCAGCGCGCTGGGCAACGCGTCGTCGACGATGACCAGCCTGACGCTGGCGATCCTGGTCGACGAGGCGACCGGGTCGGCGCTGCTCACGGCCATGATCATGTTCGGGCCGTCGCTCGCCCAGGTGCTCGGGGTGTCGACGCTGATGTCCGCGGCCGACACCGCCCGGCCGCGACGGCTGCTGACTCTGCTCGCCGTCCTCACGGCGGTCGCCGCCGGGCTGCAGGCCGGGCTCGACCTCTCCGCCGGTCAGCGCCTGGTGCTCGCCTTCGCGGTGGCGTACGGCCTCTCGATCGGGTCCGGCGTCCGGTGGGGGCTGCTCGGCGAGGTGGTGCGCGCCGATCAGTTCGTCCTCGGCCGGTCCGCGATGAACCTGTCGGTCGGTGCGATGCAGATCGCCGGCTTCGGCATCGCGGGCGTCCTGCTGCAGGCCGTCAGCCCGTCGGCCGTGCTGTGGATCGCGACCGCCTGCGCCGCCGTCGCCGTCCCGGTCGTCCGGTTCGGCCTGAGCGATCGCGCCCCTCGGCGGCTGGCCCGCACCGGACTCGCCGAGACCTGGCGCGGCAACCGGCGGCTGCTCGCGCAGGCCCGGACCCGGCCGCTGCTGCTGGCGCTGACGGTCCCGAACGGCCTGATCGTCGGCTGCGAGGCGCTGTTCGTCCCCTACGCCGGGGCCCAGGGCGGCTGGCTGCTGGCGGCGGGCGCGGCCGGCATGATGACCGGCGATCTGGTCGTCGGCCGGCTGCTCACCCCCGGCGGGCGCCGGGTCGCGGGCCGGCTGCTGCGGTTCGTCCTCGCCGTGCCGTTCCTGGGCTTCGCGTTCGACCTGCCGATCGTGGTGCTCTGCGTGCTGGTCGCGGTCGGCAGCAGCGGCTACGCGGCGTCGCTGGCGCAGCAGGAGGTGCTGGTGAGCCTGACGCCGGAGGAGCTGCGCGGCCAGGTGCTCGGGCTGGAGTCCGCGCTGCGCATGACGACGTTCGGCGTGGTGGCGATCGCGGCCGGCGCGCTCGCCGACCTCACCGCGGCCGGCCCGGCGATGACGGCGTGCGCGGCCGCGTCGCTGCTGGTGTCGGTGCTGCTGTCCCGTCCGCTGGCCCGCGTGATGGCCCCCGCTAGCCTGATGACGTGACCGATGCGCAGCTCGCCCAGGCGCTGCGGTCCTGGCGGCAGCGGGTCACGCCGGCCGCGGCCGGACTGCCCGACGCCGGCCCGCGGCGGCTGCCCGGACTGCGGCGCGAGGAGCTGGCCGTGCTGGCCGGCATCTCCGTCGACTACGTGGTCCAACTCGAGCAGGGCCGCGCCCGGAACCCGTCGCCGCAGGTGCTGGGCGCGCTGGCCCGCGAGCTCCGGCTGAACGTCGAGGAACGCGACACCCTCTTCCAGCTCGCCGGCGTGCGGCCGCCGCCGTCCACCGGACTGGTGCCGCGACGGATCGGCCCGGGCACAGCGCGGGTCCTGGACCGCCTGCACGACACGCCGGCCGCCGTCTTCACCGCGAGCTGGGACCTCGTCCAGGCCAACCCCATGTGGATCGCCCTGATCGGCGACGCCGCGGGCAGCGAGACCAACCTCGTCCGGCACCACTTCGCGGGGAGCCCGAGCCCGGTGCGGCACACGGCCGACGAGCACGAGCGGCTCGGCCGGGAGCTGGCGGCCGACCTGCGCCGTGCGGTCGCGACCTATCCGGACGACGCCGGGCTCGCGGCGCTGGTGGCCGAGCTGCGCGCGGTCAGCCCCGACTTCGCGGCCTGGTGGGACGACTTCGCGCTGCCGCGGCGGGTGGCCGGGCCCAAGACCGTCGACCACCCGGTGGTCGGGCCGGTGACGCTCGACTGCGACGTGTTCCGCGCGCTGGAGGGCGACCTGCGCATCGTCGTGTACTCCGCGGCTCCGGGCGGCGAGGACGCCGCCAGGCTGGACCGGTTGCGCGCGGGCGGCGCGGCGGGCGCGGGCGGCGCGGCGGGCGCGGACGCCGCGGTCGCGAGCGCGGCGGACCCCTCCCGGCCGGGTGGGCCTCCTACCCTACGACCGGCCGCCGACGGTCGCTCATGACGTCAGCCCGACGAGCCGGGCGCTCTCGCGCCAGAGCCGCTCGACGCGGTCCGGGTCGGTGGTGTGCGCGGCTGTGGGCACGGCCCGGCGCCTGACGTAGAACCGTCCGGACACGCCGTCGGCCTCGGGGGCGGTCGCCAGCCAGAGCGGGGTGTCCGCGCCGGTCTCGGTGCCCGGCGCGAATCGGCCCAGCATCGAGCCGAAGACCCGTAGCGTTCCGCGGTCGTGGCGGTTCAGCCGGCCCCCGCTGATGATGCCCGGATGCGCACCGTTGACGGTCGTGGCGGTGCCGTCGAGCCGCCGCGCGAGGCCGTACACGAACATCGCGTTCATGTTCTTGGTGCGCCCGTAGGCGGCGAACGGGCGCACGCTCGGCGGCCAGCCCAGGCCCCGTCCGGTCTCGGCGTTGAGGTCGTCCAGGTCGACGGGGACCCGGCGCAGCCCGCCCGGAGAACCGCCGACGACGACGAACCGGCGCGGCCGCGGGCTCGGCCGCTCCGCGAGGGTGCGCAGCAGCAGGTACGGCGCGAGATGGTTCGTCGCCAGCGAGCGATGCAGACCGGCCGGCGTGCGGTCGTCGAGCGGCGCGATGACCGCGGCGTTGCTCACCACGATCGACGGGTCCAGCGCGGCCAGCCGGCCGGCCAGGTCCCGGGTCTCGTCCAGGTCGGCGAGATCGACCGCCTCCACGCGCACGTCGATGCCCGGCGCCAGCCCGGCGATGTGCCGCCGAGCCGCGTCCAGCCGGCCGCGGTCGCGCGCGACGAGGACCACGTCCAGGCCGCGGCCGGCCAGGCCGGTCGCGATCTGCTGCCCGATGCCGGAGTTCGCCCCGGTGACCACCGCGAGTGTCATGCGTCCAGGCTGCGCCGGCCCGGCCCGGGCTCCCAGGTACCGGGAGTACCACCCGTCAGGTCACGGGCCGGGCCAGTACCGCGACCCGTCGGCGGCGCGCTCGACCAGGCGCAGGTCGACCAGCAGCCGGCGCAGCGCCACCGGCTCGTCGCCGAGAGCCTTCAGCTCCGTGGTCAGCTCGCGTTCGGTGTACGCGTCGCGGCGCGGCAGCGCGGCCATGACCAGCCGGCCCAGCTCGGCCTTGAGGCCGCCGTCGGCCGGGATGGTGGCGATGCGGCCGTTCTTCAGACACCCGTCCAGCCGCGGGAAGTCCGCCGCCACCCGGCCCACCGGCGTGGACGCCGCACCGTCGGCGGCCGCCGCCCGGATCGGCCCGAGGTCGGCGCTCAGCCCCGCGTCGTCGCGGCGGATCAGCCCGGCGCCGCCGAGCACCGCCAGCGCCCGCTGCACGTCCCGCTCGGACAACCCGGCCCGCGCCCCGATGCCGGCGACGGTGTGCGCCCCGGGTGCGGCGCAGAGCGCGCCGAGGACGGCCACGCGTTTCGGGTCGCCGAGCGCGCTGAGCAGTTCGGTGGTCATGGGCGCACCGTAGGCGCGCGGCGCTGCCCGCCGCACCTGGATTACTCGCAGAGCGACTGCACGTACTCCGGCGGCCGGCCGGGCCGCTCCAGCAGGAAGGTCTCGGGCACGCACGGCTCCGCCGGCGTCACGTCGGCGGCGCAGGCGTAGGCCGTCGCGCCGCCCGGCTCGTCCGGGTCGGTCGTGCGCAGGGCCGCCTCGATCCGCTCCAAGCACTCGGGCGACGCCGTGGCGTCGGCGGACAGCGGCCGCGGGGTCGGCGTGCGCGGCGGCGGGTCGGGCCGGTAGTCGCTCCAGCCGGTGGGCTCGGACGTCCACGACGCCACCTGGAGGGCCGCGGCGACGGCGAGCGAACCACCGACGACGGCGCCCAGGATCGCCCGCCCGCGATGCATTGGCACAGGCTACCGCGTCGGGCTAGTCGCTCGGAGGCGTCGAGACGATGGTCGGCCGCTCGTCCGGGTCGCGGGGCGGGCCGAGCTCGCAGAGGACGGCGGTCAGGGTCGCGCCGGTCTCCTCGGCCTCCCGCACGGCCGCCTCGTACTCGTCCTGACACTCCGGCGACATCTGGTAGCCCGGCGGCATCGGCTGGCCGGGAACCGCGGTCGGCGCTGGTTCGTCGACGCCGTCCCAGCCGGTGGGTTCGGACGTCCACGACGCCACCTGGAGGGCCGCGGCGACGGCCAGCGAACCACCGACCACGGCCCCAGGATCGTCCGCCCGCGATGCATTGGCACAGGCTATCGCCTCGGGGCGTGCTATCGTGAAAACACACGATCGAACACGTTCGCACAGAAGGGCACGAACATGCTGGCGGCCGAACGGCAGGCGCTCATCCTGGACGACGTCCAGCTGCGCGGCGCCGCCACGGTCGGCGAGCTGGCGGTCCGGTTCGGCGTCTCCGAGATGACCATCCGCCGCGACCTCGACGCGCTGGTGGCCCGCGGCGCGCTCGACAAGGTGCACGGCGGCGCCACGTCGAGGCGTTCGCCCAGCACCGACGAGCCCGGGTTCCGCACCAAGCAGCTGCGCCAGCAGGCCGAGAAAGAGGCCATCGCGCGGGCCGCCGCCCGGCTGGTCGAACCGGGGTCAGCGGTCGGGCTGTCGGCCGGCACCACCACGTGGACGCTGGCCCGGCAGCTGCGCGCCGTCCCGCGGCTCACCGTCGTCACCAACTCCATCCGCATCGCCGACGAACTGCACGACGACGACCGCACCGACCTCGACGTCGTGCTGACCGGCGGGGTGCGCACGCCGTCCGACGCGCTGGTCGGCCCGGTGGCGGTGTCGTCGCTGCACCAGCTGCACCTCGACGTCGTGTTCCTGGGGGTGCACGGCATCGACCCGCTCGCGGGCTTCACCACGCCGAACCTGCTCGAGGCCGACACCGACCGCGCGCTGGTCGCGGCCGGCCGCCGGCTGGTCGTCGTCGCCGACCACACGAAGTGGGGCACGGTCGGCATCAGCACCATCGCCCCGCTCGACGGCGCCCACGTGCTGGTCACCGACGACGGCCTGCCCGCCGACGCCCGCGACGCCATCGCCGACCGGGTCGGCGAGCTGATCCTCGCTCCTTCCACGATCGGACCGTCATGAAACGCACCACGGCGCGGCTGGCCGACGGCCGCGAGATCATCTACTTCGACCGGCGCGACGACGCCACGCACCGGCTCGACGACCCACGCGACCTCCCGCCGGTCAGCACCACGTCGCAGCTGCGCTACGACCCCGTCCTGGCCGAGTGGGTGGCCATGGCCGGGCACCGGCAGACCCGCACGTTCCTGCCGCCGAAGGACCTCTGCCCGCTGTGTGCGTCCACGCCGGAGCGGCCGACCGAGGTCCCCAGCAGCGGCTACGACGTCGTCGCGTTCGAGAACCGCTTCCCCAGCCTGTCGACACACGCCACCACCAGCGAGACCGGCACCGAGCTGGTCCCGGTCCGGCCCGGCACCGGCCGCTGCGAGGTGCTGGTGTTCAGCAGCGACCACAACGCCTCCTTCGCCACCCTCGACGACAGCCAGGCCCGGCTGGTGGTCGAGGCGTGGGCCGACCGCAGCGCCGAGCTGTCCGCCGTCCCCGGCGTCGAGCAGGTGTTCTGCTTCGAGAACCGCGGCCAGGAGATCGGCGTCACGCTGTCGCACCCGCACGGCCAGATCTACGCCTACCCGTACGTCACGCCGCGCACCGCGCGCATGCTGCAGTCGGCCCGCGAGCACCGCGACCGCACCGGCCGCAACCTCTTCGCCGACGTGCTCGCCGAAGAGCGGGCGGCGGGCGCCCGCATCGTCGGGCAGACGTCGCGGTGGACGGCGTTCGTGCCGGCCGCGGCGCGCTGGCCGGTCGAGGTGCACCTGTACCCGCATCGGCAGCTGGCCGCCATCGGCGACCTCGACGACCGGGAGCGCGACGAGTTCGTCACGCTCTACCTCGACGTCCTGCGCCGGCTCGACGCCCTCTACGACGCACCGCTGCCCTACATCGCCGCCTGGCACCAGGCGCCGGTCCGGCACGACCGCGACCTCGCCTACCTGCACCTGCAGGTGTTCTCGGTCAAGCGGGCGGCCGACAAACTGAAGTACCTGGCCGGGTCCGAGTCGGGCATGGGTGCGTTCATCACCGACGTGCTGCCCGAGGACGTCGCGGCCCGACTCCGGGAGGTCCGATGAAACTGCTGGTCACTGGCGGCGCCGGCTACATCGGCTCGGTGGTGGGCGCGCAGCTCGTCGCGGCCGGCCACGAGGTGGTGGTGCTCGACAACCTGCTCACCAGCCACGAGGACGGCGTGCCCGACGGCGCCCGGTTCGTGCGCGCGAGCATCGACGACGCCGCCGACGTGCTCGACGGCAGCTTCGACGCCGTCCTGCACTTCGCGGCCCGGTCGCTGGTCGGCCAGTCGGTCGCCGAGCCCGAGCTGTACTGGTGGAACAACGTCGTCGGCACGCTGCGGCTGCTCGACGCCATGCGCGCGGCCGGCGTGCGGCGGCTGGTGTTCTCGTCGACGGCGGCCACCTACGGCCAGCCCGCGGTCAGCCCCATCACCGAAGACACCCCGGCCATGCCCATCAACCCGTACGGGCAGAGCAAGCTCGCCGTCGACCACGCGCTGGCCGGCGCGGCCGGGGCGTACGGGCTGGCCGCCGTGAGCCTGCGCTACTTCAACGTCGGCGGCGCGCTGGGCCGGCACGGCGAGCGGCACGACCCCGAGACGCACCTCATCCCCAACGTGCTCATGGTCCCGGCCGGCCGGCGCGCCGCCGTCGACGTGTTCGGCACCGACTACCCGACACCCGACGGCACCGCCGTCCGCGACTACCTGCACGTCGAGGACCTCGGCCGGGCGCACCTGCTGGCGCTCGACTGGACCGGCGCCGACGACGCGGCCGGGCAGCACCGCATCTACAACCTGGGCTCGGGCACCGGGTACTCCGTCCGCGAGGTCGTCGAGGCGGTCCGGCGGGTCACCGGCCACCCGGTGCCCACCACCGACAGACAGCGGCGGGCCGGCGACCCGCCGGTGCTGGTCGCGTCGGCCGAACGCATCGCCGCCGACCTCGGCTGGCGGCCGCGGCACGGCCTCGAGCAGATCGTGGAGGACGCGTGGACGTTCCTGCAGCGGTGAGCGAGCGCACGGGCTCCGCGCCCGGCCGGGTCAACCTCATCGGCGAGCACACCGACTACAACGGCGGCTTCGCGTTGCCGCTGGCCATCCCGGCGCGCACGACGGCGCGGGTGCGCACGCGCGACGACGGCCAGGTCGTGGCGGCCTCCACCGCGCCGGGCACCGAACCGGCCCGGTTCGCGGCCGACAGCTCCCCCGGCGACGTCACCGGCTGGGCCGCGTACGTGGCCGGCGTGTTCTGGGCGCTGCGCGACGCCGGCCACGACGTCCCGGGCGCCGACGTCCACGTCGACAGCACCGTGCCGGCCGGCGCCGGGCTGTCGTCGTCGCACGCACTCGAGTGCGCCGTCGCCGTCACGCTCAACGACCTCCACGGGCTGGGCCTCGACCGCACCACGCTGGCGCTGCTGGTGCAGCGGGCCGAGAACCACTACGTCGGCGCACCCACGGGGGCCATGGACCAGATGGCGTCGCTGTACGGGCAGGACGGCCACGTCATCCTGTTCGACGCGCGGGCCATGACGGCCGAGCCGGTGCCGTGCGATCTCGCCGCCGCCGGGCTGAGCCTGGTCGTCGTCGACACCCGGGTGCACCACGAGCACGTCGACGGCGGCTACGGCGCGCGCCGGGCCAGCTGCGAGGCGGCCGCGAAGCTGCTGGGCGTCGAGACGCTGCGCGAGGTGCAGGACGACCCGCTCGACGACGTCCTGGCTCAGCTCGACGACGACGTCATGGTGCGGCGGGTGCGGCACGTGCTCACCGAGAACGCGCGGGTCCTCGACACCGTCGCGCTGCTGCGGGCCGGCCGAGCGGCCGAGATCGGGCCGCTGCTCACCGCGTCGCACGTCTCCATGCGCGACGACTACGAGATCACCGTGCCCGAGGTCGACACCGCGGTCGAGGCGGCGCTCGGCGCCGGCGCGCTGGGTGCCAGGATGACCGGAGGCGGCTTCGGCGGTTCGGTCGTCGCGCTGGCCGCCACGGCCGACGAGACGCGAGTCGGCGACGCCGTCCGGGCCGCGTTCGACCTGCGGGGCTACCCGGCGCCGTCGGTCTTCACCGTCCGCCCGGCGGCGGGCGCCGGCATCGAGGAGGACACCCAGTGAACCCCAGCGGTTTCCAGGTCGAGCTGGCGCACGGCGACTACACCGCCGTCGTCACCGAGGTCGGCGCCACCCTGCGCGAGCTGCGCCACCACGACCGCGCGTTGGTCGTGCCGTTCGGGGCCGACGAGATCCGGCCCAACTTCCGCGGCGCGGTCCTGCAGCCGTGGCCCAACCGCGTCGCCGGCGGCGCCTACACGTTCCAGGGCGACGAACGGCAGCTGCCGCTCACCGAGCCCGACCGCGGCAACGCGCTGCACGGGCTGGTCGCGTGGGCCCGCTGGCAGGTCGCCGCGCAGACCGCCGACACGGTGGAGCTGACCCACCAGCTGGTCCCGGTCACCGGCTATCCGCACCCGCTCGATCTCCGGGTGCGCTACGCCCTCGACGACGCCGGCCTGCACTGGACCGTCTCCGCCACCAACACCGGCGCCGGTCCGGCGCCCTACGGCACCGGCCCGCACCCCTACCTCGTCGCCGGCGCCGGCCGCGTCGACGACTGGTCGCTGGAACTGCCCGCCGCCCAGTACCTCGCGGTCACCCCCGACCGCCTGCTCCCGGCCGGCGTCGAGCCGGTCGAGCCGGCCGGGTTCGACTTCCGCACGCCGCGGCGGCTGGGCGACATCTTCATCGACCACGCCTTCACCGCGCTGGCGCCCGGCGCCGACGGGGTCGCGCGGGCGGTCGTCCGGGCCGACGACGGCGGCGGGGTGGCGTGCTCGTGGAACGTGGCGCAGTGCCCGTGGGTGCAGATCCACACCGCCGACCGCCCCGGCGAGGCCGGCGACCGCATCGGCCTGGCCGTCGAGCCGATGACCTGCCCGCCCGACGCGTTCAACTCCGGCACCGACCTCGTGGTGCTCGAGCCGGGCCAGACGCACGCGACCACCTGGACCATCGCGGCGCTCTGAGTGCTCAGCGGCAGGCCGGCGCGAAGGTGAACTCGTTCGTCACGACGCGCTGGCCGCGGTCCTTCAGCGTGTGATCGGCGTCGATCTCGAACACGTCGAGCAGCGGGCTCGCGTTGAGGTCGAACTGCAGCCGCTCGAGATCCGTCGTCCAGGAGAAGTCGCCGTAGCGGCCATCGGACACGTCGACCCGGCGCACGTCGTCGACGTACTCCCGGCCGGTCGGCGTGGCCATCGTGAACGTGCGGCTCACTCGCGAGCCGTCGGCCAGCGTCAGCTCGACGGTGGTCGCCGGGTCCTTCGACGGCAGGACGTAGTGCAGGCCGGTGGTGCGCGCGTGCAGGTCCCGGCGGCCCTCGACCGTGAACGTCGCGTCCATGAACAGCGGCTCCTCACCGGCGCCCGGCGCGACCAGGTCGTAGGCGCCGCCCGCCATGCGCACGCGCAGTTCGGGACCGTCCAGCTCCACCACGACGTCCTCGATGACGTGCGCCGCCGGGTCCAGGATCGGGTAGAGCAGCGGTGTGACCGAGCCCCAGAACTCGCCCTCCATCGGTCCGCACCCGGTGTCGGGCGCGATGCCGGCGGCGTGCCGGTCGTCGGCCGGGCCGTCGTAGTCGATCGCGAGCGTGATCCGGCTCGGCAGGTGCGTGGCGACGATCGAGTTCCCGGCCCGGTCGAACTCCGTCAGCCGCCACTGCGACCGCGCCTGCCGCGAGTACGTCACGGTGGCCGGTTCGGTGTCGACGACGAGCGGCTTCGGCACCACCGCGGACGACGGCAGCTCCCGGTCCAGCGCTCCGGCCCCGTCGGTGGCCGCCCCGACGGGCGCGGCGGCGGCCAGTGCGGCGGCTGCCAGGGCGGTGGCGGAGCAGAGGGCGATCAACAGCGCACGGGTCCTCATGAGCCCACAAGCTAGGGTCGCCGGGCAAACCGGACGTGACCGTCCGATGACCAGTCGCCGGTCAGCCGGCGACGGCGCGGGTGGCGAACGCCTGGCCGCCGCGTCGCGCAGCCCGGACCACGTGCGCACGTTCGGGTCGCCCGGCTGCGCCGACGTCCGCGGCGACGACACCCGCAGCAACTCGGCCAGATCGGCGTCGTCGGGCGGGCAGAGCGGGCGCACCGCCTTCTCGCCCGGCCGCGGCGGTGGTCCCAGCGCACGACGCGGTGTCCCCCACTCGCCGCCACCAGCGCGGCGTGACCGGGCAGCTCGACGAGCGCGGAGGTCAGCACCGAATCAGGGTCACGGCGCTGTCGGTGAGAGGATCGCGGGCATGACGCCACCCGAACCGCACGCCTTCGCCCGCGACTGGCTGGCCGCATGGAACGCCCACGACGTCGAGGCGGTGCTGCGGCACTTCCACGACGACGTCGTGTTCACGTCGCCGGTGGCGGCGCGGGTGCTGCCCGAGACCGGCGGCGTGCTGCGCGGCAAGGACGAGCTGCGCCGGTACTGGACCGAGGGGCTGCGGCAGATCCCCGACTTGCGGTTCACCGTCGAGGCGGTCTACGCGGGCGTCTCGGCGCTCGTCATCACCTACCGCAACCAGAAGGACGTGCTGGTCAACGAGGTGCTGATCTTCGACGGCGACCGCGTGCGCGAGGGCCACGGCACCTACCCGGGCGACGACCCGAACCCGGCCGGAGCACGCGGCTGACGCCGAGTTCGGGGCCCCGGAGGTGCGATCAAGGAACCCATCGGTTAGCCTCCCCTAAGTAAGGCGAAGCAACCTTCACACGGGGACTCGATGACCATCGCGACCACCGAGCGTGCCGTCCGGCGCGCCGCAGACGTGCCGTCCTGGCGACCCTTCAGGGTGACCGTCGCGCGCGTCCAGCAGCTCACGCCATGCTTCCTGCGCATCACCTTCACCGGCGGCGACCTCGACGAGTTCGGTCACGACGGCCCCGACCAGCGCATCAAGCTCTACCTGCCGAAGGACGGCCAGGCGCTGCCGGACGCCGGCGACGGCGACTGGTTCGCGCGCTACCGCGCCATGGACCCGGAGGTCCGCGGCGCGCTGCGCACCTACACGATCCGCGCCGTCCGCCCGGCGCAGCGCGAGGTCGACGTCGACTTCGCCCTGCACGGCGACGCCGGCCCCGCCTCGGCGTGGGCCGCCCGCGCCGTCATCGGCCAGGAGGTCGCGCTGATCGGCCCCAACCGGCTCTACGGCGCCGACTGCCAGGGCCACGAGTGGAGCCCGCCGGTCGACGTCAGCGACGTGCTGATCGCCGGTGACGAGACGGCCGTCCCCGCGGTGTGCGGCATCCTCGAGCGGCTGAGGGGCACGCTCGATCCCGGCGCGCGCGTGCAGGTGTTCCTGGAGGTCCCTGACGCCGGCGACGTGCTGCCGCTGCTGGCGCCCGACCAGGCCGAGATCACCTGGCTGTCCCGCCGCCGCCCCGACGGCACCGTCGCGGCCAACGGCGAGCTGCTGGTCGACGCGGTGTGCGCGGCCGAGTTCGGCCGAGGCGCCCGGGCCGCCGCGCTGGACGCGAGCGCCGTCGACACCGTCGACATCGACCTCGAGGTGCTGTGGGAGGTCGCCGCGGCGGCCGGCAGCAGCGCCTACGCGTGGATCGCGGGCGAGGCCGGCGCCGTCAAGACGATCCGCCGGCACCTGGTGCGCGAGCGCGGCATCGACAAGGGCGCCGTCTCGTTCATGGGCTACTGGCGCACCGGCCGCTCGGAGAACTGAGCCACTACCGCAAGCGCACCACGCTGCCCGTCAGCAGCTTCGCCTCGTCGGAGACCACCCAGGCGATGACCTCGGCGACCTCTTCCGGCGTCGCGACGTGGGTGAGCTCGCGACTGGCCTCGACGGCGGCCCGCACGTCGTCGGTGACCCAGCCGGTGTCGGTGACCGGCGGGTAGACGATGTTGGCGGTGACGC
Organism: Jiangella alba; assembly: GCF_900106035.1. Lineage (GTDB taxonomy): Bacteria > Actinomycetota > Actinomycetes > Jiangellales > Jiangellaceae > Jiangella > Jiangella alba. Next base: position 2,151,709 of record NZ_FNUC01000004.1, on the reverse strand, counting down.
CATAGGGCGCCAGCTCGACCGACGCTGACATGGTGTAGTTCTCCTGCGCCGCCTTGGCCGCGCCGTACGACACCTCGTCGGGGAAGCCGTGCTGGCCGCCCGACGTCAGCCCGACGATGCGTCCCCAGGCACCGCCGCGGGCCACGTGGCGGCGGGCGAACTCGGCGATCAGCAGCGCCGGCGCCATGGCGTCGACGCCGAACTGCTGCCGGAACGTCTGCTCGGTGACCTGCGTCATCGGCCGGCCGAACCGGTCGGTCGCGGCGGGCGCGAAGGTGTCCTGTACCCACCCGCTGGCGTTGTTGACGAGGACGTCGACCGGCCCGAGGTGCTGCTCGGCGAGGTCGAACAGCCGGGCCGGCGCGGCCGGGTCGGTGAGGTCGGCCTCGACGGCGTGCGCGCGGGCGCCGGCGGCCTCGACGGCGGCGACGACGTCTTCGGCGTCGCCGCGTCTCGCCTCGTTGTACGCCGCTTCCTGGCCCTCGGAGTCGCCCGGGCGGAAGAACGCCACCAGGACGTCGACACCGCGTTCGGCGAGGACGACCGCGGTGGCGGCGCCGATGCCGGCGTTGGCTCCGGTGACGATGGCGACGTGCGGCGTGATCTCGTTCATCGGCCCATCCTCACGACGGACGGCGGACCAGCGCCACCAGTTTCTTCGGCGCCAGGAGGCAGTAGCTCTCCGTCATCAGCTCGGCGACCTCGGTCCAGTCGACGTCGCCGACCAGCGCCAACACGACGACGTCGCGGCCCCAGCGGGCCTTGAAGAACGGCGGCCCGCCCGCCACCAGCGCGTCCAGCTCTTCCGCCGGCGCGCGGAACGTGACCACCGTCACCTCCTCGTCGGCGCCGACCACCCGCGCGTACGCCGCCTCCACGTCGGGCACGACGGTGAGCACGTGCGCGAACGTCCGGCCGCGCACCCGCCAGCGCGTGCCCACCCACGCCTGCTCCTCGTAGGCGTCGGGCAGGCCCATGCAGATGTCGCGCAATGCCTCGACGAACTCCTCGGGCACGTCGTCGTCGTGCTGGATCATCCACCGAGGCTAGCCGCCGCCTCCGACACCCGGCCCGGACGACGGCGCGTCCGTCGGTGGCGGGTGATCGGCGGCGCCGAGTGTGTCGGTGCCCGCCCGTAGGGTGGGCACCCTCCCTCGAGGGGCGGGTCATACCTACTACCGCGCGGCGAACGGCGGCAAGCACTCACGGCACCCGCTGCTGCTGACCCACGCGGGCCGACCACCGCCAGCCGCGCGCGCCGCCGAGCCGCCCCGGCCACGGGCACGCACACGGCACCCACCGCCAGCCCCGCGCTGCCGGGCCGCCCCCGGCCACGGGCACGCACACCACACCCACCGCCACCCGCGCGCGCCACCCGCGCGCGCCGCCCGCTCGCTGAGCCGGCCGCCAGCCGCCAGACGTCAGCCGCGGGCGAGGGCGTGCTGCACGTCCACCGTCCGCTCGTGCAACTCGCGGTACAGCGGGAACAGCCGGTCGTACACGGCGGCGTCGGCGGGGTCGGGCGACACCGTGACGCCGCCGCCGTTCCAGAGGTCGTCCCGGGAGGCGGCGCCGATCGCCACCGCCGCGAACTTGGCGTCGCCGTAGGCGGCGCCGACCGTCACCGGGGGCACCTCCTGCGTCACCCCGGCGGCGCTGCTGACGATGCCGGTCCACAGGTCGCCTTGGGTGCCACCGCCCACCGCGACCACCCGCGAGGCCGCGACCCCGGCGGCGGCGAACTCGGCCAGGTTGTGCCGCACCCCGAACGCGGTCGCCTCGAGCAGCGCCCGGTAGACGTGCCCGGCGCCGTGGCGCAGGGACAGCCCGGCCAGCACGCCACGCGCGTCGGGGTCGGCGAACGGGGTGCGCTCGCCGTCGAAGTACGGCAGCGCCAGCAGGCCGTCCGACCCGGCCGGCACCTCGGCCGCCGACGCCAGCAGCGACGCGTAGGGACGGCCGCCGGTGAGGTCACGGAACCAGCCGGTGATCGACCCGGAGCTGGCCATGCCGCCGGCCAGCGTGTGCACGCCCTGATGCTGCCCGACGGTCCCCCACAGCTGCGGATGCGCCACCGGCGACGACGTCACCGCGATGAAGAACATGGTCGAGCCGTACATGATCATCACGTCGCCGGGACGCCGGACGTCGACGCTCTCGGCCTCGGCCCAGGCGTCGATGGTGCCGACGGCGACCGGCGTCCCCGCCCGCAGCCCGGTCGCGGCCGCGGCGGCCTCCGTCACCGAGCCGGCGAGGTCCGTCGGCCAGCGCAGCGACGGCAGCGCCAGCCCGGGCGCAACGATCTCGGCCCACTCCGGGATCCACTCGCCGCGATGCCGGTCGTACAGCGGCTGCGCCTGGTTCGCCGAATGGTGGTCCAGCACATACGAACCGGTCAGCCGGTACACGACGTAGCTGTTGGCCATGAAGAAGTACCGGGTCCGGGCCCACACGTCCGGCTCGTTCTCGCGGATCCAGGCCAGCTTCGGCCCGGCCGACTGCGACGACAGCCGCGACCCGCACCGAGCCAGCACCTCGTCCGGGCCGAGCCGCGACGACAAGGCGTCGGCCTGCCCGACGGCGCGGGTGTCGACGCCGTAGAGGATGGCCGGCCGCAGCGGCGCCCCGTCGGGCCCGGCCACCAGCGCCGTCGGCCCGATGCCGCTCACGCACACGGCGCCGATCGACGCGGCGGGGAACCGCGCGGTCAGCCGCCGGCTCAGCTCGCACACGTCGGACCACCAGACGGCGTCGGCGTCCTGCTCGACCCAGCCCGGCCGCGGCCGCTGGGTGTCGTGCTCGACCACCTCGACGGCGACGACGTCACCGCCGGGCGACGCCAGGACGGCCTTGCTGCTGGCCGTCCCGATGTCGATCCCGAGGACGAACTCCGCCATCAGCCGCCCAGTCGCTGGAAGTCGACGTCCAGCTGGCGGCAGACCTGCTCCAGCTCGGCCACGTAGTCACCCGGCACCGCGTGGATGTGGTTGGCGCCGAACCGGGACAGGAACTCGTCGGCGGGGACGTCCATGCGGGTGAACGCGTGCGGCCACTCGAACGTCGACTGCCGGGCCAGCTGCTCGTTGACCTCGTCGCCGTAGTCCTCGAACGCGCCGCGCACCACCTGCATGCGGTAGCGGCCGCTGTGCCGGGTGAGCCGGGCCAGCGTCATGTCGCCGGGCGCCGCGATGTGGTGCACGGACGCGCCGCCGGCCGGGAAGAAGAACACCTCCGGGTACAGGTGCACACGGCGCAGGTTCTCGGCCGGGTCGTCGCTGCGGGCGGCGTACCAGGTGGCGTGCTGGCCGGAGTTGGCCATGTCCCAGATGTCGCGGTCGGCGTGGTAGTGCCGGACGTCGGCGAACAGCACCGGGTCGCCGGAGATCAGCTTGAGGATCTGCATGGTCAGCGCGGCGTCCATGTCGGACTCCGTCGCGGTGACGTGGGTCGGCTTCGGGCCCTCCCAGTCGTACGGGTCGTTGAGGAACGCCTCGGTGATGTCCATGGTGGTGAAGTGCGTCGTCAGCTCCGGCTGGCCCTTGATGCCGGAGAAGTCGAGATTCCACTCGTCGATCAGCTCACGCACCGCGTGGTACGAGCGGATCTGCCGCTCCAGCAGCTCGGGCGTCAGCTGCTTGCCGTCGTAGTGGACGTTGGCGTGCTTCTCCAGCCATTCGCGGCCGGCGCGCGCCCGCGAGTCGGGCACCAGCTCGGACCGGCGGACGATCTCCCACTGGTCGATCTCCTCGACGTCGACGCCGAAGGTCGAGAGCCACTGGTCGGTGTTGGCGACGGCGGTGTACATGCCCATCGGTCGGCCGCCGAACCGGCCGAACGTGCTCCCTCGCAGCCCGCCCACGGCCTGGGCGGCGCGGACGTGGACGAGCAGCCGCTCCAGCGTGGCGGGGTCGGCGACGTCGCCCCAGACCCGGCCGTGCACGCGGCCGATCTGGTCCAGCGAGCCGCCGGCGGCCAGCATGCCGACCATGCCGGGCTGGACGGGGTCGATGTTCGACAGCAGCACCAGCGGCCCCGGCGTCGCGTCGGCGGCGAGCATGGAGAAGTGCGGGAACGCCCACACCGAGTAGTTGAAGACCGTGAGGTCGGGCCGCGCCTCGGCGACCAGCCGGGCCTGGCTCGAGGCCAGCGCGTTCGACGACACCAGCTCGGGCGCCCGCACCACCTCGTGCCCGGCGCCCTCCAGCGCCGCGGCGATCGCGTCCTCCGACGAGCGAGCCCAGTCCGCGATGTCGCGGTGCACGAAGTCGCGTCCGTCGGAGATCGTCAACAGGCCGATACGTGCCACGAGGCCACTCCCATCACGTCGTCCACAAGCAGAAATCGATTGCCCACACGCTAGGCGAGGGCACTCGGACTGTCAACGGCGCGCCAGCGCCACGACCAGCCATGTCCTGCGATTTCGGCATTCGTCCTGACCAGAGTGTTGACCGCTGGGTTGCTCAGGGTCAACCTCTGCGTCACAGCAAGCAATCGATTGCTGAGGAGTGGACATGGTACCGCCGCCCGGTCACCCACCCGGCCGCCGATCCGGGCTCCCACCCGGTCCCGGCCCCACCCCCGACCCCCTCACCGCCGAACGCCCCGGACACCCCGGTCGCCGCCCCCAGCCTGCTCAGCGCGTGCGGCGGCACGAGCACCGCGTCGGGCTCGGGGCCGCTGCAGTTCTGGAACTTCTACGCGCCCGCGCCGACCGAGGATCCGGCCCTGCTGGCCCGGGCCGGCTGGATGCACGAGACCGTCGACCGCTGGAACGCCGAGAACGAGCAGCAGATCGAGCTCGTCTACGCACCGGTCCTGGGCAGCGAGAAGCTGGCCACCGCGTTCTCCGCGGGCGAGGGCCCGGACATCTTCCTGATCAGCCCCGGCGACATCGCCCGCTACCTCAACGGGAACGTGCTGGCCGAGCTCACCCCGCACCTGTCCCAGGAGGCGGTGGACGACTTCTTCGCCGACAACCTGGCCACGCGCATGATCGGCGACAAGGTCTACGCGCTGCCCATGGAGATCGAGCCGCTCGCGCTCTTCTACAGCCGGCCGGCGTTCGAGGCGGCCGGGCTGTCCGAGGGCGACCTGCCGGCCAGCTGGGACGACCTCATCGCCGTCAGCGACCAGCTGGTGTCGGCCGGCCAGGGCGGGCTGGTGTTCCCGACCGCACAGGACTACTACCAGAACTTCGTCTGGTACCCGTGGATGTGGCAGGGCGGCGGCGAGGTCATCGCCGGCGACGGCCGCAGCGGCTTCGACTCCGACGGCGCCGTCGCCGCGCGGCGGCTGTGGAAGGAGACCCGTCGACCTCGGCATCACCCCGCGGGTGCCGCCGGCCTCCAACGACCTCGTCGTCGCCTTCTCCGAGGGCTACGCGTCGGTCTGGCAGTCGGGCATCTGGTCGATCCAGGACTTCGAGCGCAAGGCGCCGGACTTCGACTACGGCGTCATCCCGCTGCCCGTCGCCGACGGCGGCGAGCCGGCCACCGTGCTGGGCGGGTGGGCCTTCGCCGCCAACGCCAAGGGCAACCAGTTCTCGCTGCGCCGGCTCCGCCTCGAGCCGTACGAGCCGACGGCGCCGGCCAACCCGCGCGATCCCGGCCGCAACCTGGCCCGCGCCGAGCCGGGCGCGGTCGTCACCGACACCACCTCGCACTACGGGCACGACGGCTACCTCGCCGACGGCCGCACCGACCTCAGCGAGGACAGCTGGAACGGCCAGGCCGAGGAGACCGACTGGTGGGGGTACACGTGGCCGCGGACCGTGCACGTCAACCGGGTCGTCTACACGTCGGGGCAGATCTTCCCCGACGGCGGCTGGTTCGGCGCCGCCCCGCGGGTGCAGGTGCGGCGGGACCACGAGTGGCACGACGTCACCGGTCTCGCCGTCGACCCGCCCTACCCCGCCGACGCCACCGCCGGGCCGTTCCGCACGTTCACCCTCAGCTTCGACGACACGAGTGGCGACGGCGTGCGGCTGATCGGGCCGCCGGGCGGCGCCGGCACTTCACGTCCGTCGCCGAACTGGAGGTGTACTACGAATAACGGCTCGGAAATCGATTCCACCGTCCACTAGGATCATCCCGTGGTGACCATCTACGACGTCGCGCGGCATGCGGGCGTCTCCGCGGCCACGGTGTCCCGGGTGCTCAACGGGCACACCCAGGTCGACCCCGCGCTCGCGGAGCGGGTCACGTCGTCCGTCGCCGAGCTGGGCTATCGGCGCAACGCCGTGGCACGGAACCTGCGCCGCAGCCGCACCACGCTGTGGGCGGTGATCATCTCCGACGTCGAGAACCCGTTCTTCACCGCCATGGTCCGCGGTGTCGAGGACATCGCGCTGGCCGAGGGGTACTCCGTCGTGCTCTGCAACAGCGACGAGAACCCCGAGAAGGAGTCGAACTACATCGCGGCCGCGCTCACCGAGCAGATGGCCGGCGTCATCATCTCGCCGTCGTCCAACCGCGTCGACGACGTCAAGTTGCTGCTCGACGCCGGTTGCCCGGTGGTCGTCATCGACCGCGAACTGCAGGGACCACGCACCGACACCGTCCTCGTCGACAACGAGCACGGCGCCGAGCTGGCCACCACGCACCTCGTCGAGCAGGGCTACCGGCGCATCGCCTGCATCGGCGGCCCGCGCTGGCTCAGCACCGCCACGTCGCGCCACGACGGCTACAAGCGAGCGCTCGCGACCGCCGGCCTGCCGCTCGACCCCGCGCTGGTGCGGTTCGCCGACTTCCGCGAGCGCGGCGGCTACGAGGCCATGGCGTCGCTGCTCGACGACGGCGCCGCGCCCGACGCGCTGTTCGCGGCGAACAACCTCATGACGGTCGGCGCGCTGGAATGCCTGGTGCAGCGCCAGCAGGCCATCCCGTCCGACATCGCCGTCGTCGGGTTCGACTCCATCCCGTGGGCCGACCTCATCCGGCCCACCCTGACCACCGTGGCGCAGCCGGCGTACGAGGTCGGCCGGCAGGCGGGTCAGCTACTCACCCGGCGGCTGACCAAGCCCGACGCCGACGTCACGCGTATCGTCCTGCCCACCGAGCTGCAGGTGCGGGCCAGCTCCATCCGGCAGGCCTGACGGCCGGCCCCTTGACCCCTCGGCGACGCCCCACCCAGGCTGGAAATCGATTTCCCAGTCTCCGCCGACGTCGAAGGAGACCCCGTGCGACTGCTACCCCCGGCCGCCGCCGGCGCGAGCCTGCTGCTCGTCGCCGCCCTCACCGCCTCCGCCGCCGAGCCAGAGCCGGGCGTCACGGTCGCACCGGGCGAGCCGGTCGCCCTGCTGACCGGCGCGGGCTCGATCAACGAGACCGACCTGCGCTACCAGGTGCACGGCACCGACCTCGGCGTCATGTGGGACGACGGCGACGGCTCCGTGCTGATGGCCTTCGGCGACACCTACGGCGCGGGCTGGGGCGGCAACGGCGCCGGGCCGCGCGAGGCGGACTGGCGGTGCAACGTGCTGGCGGTGTCGTCGGACCGCGACCTCGCCGACGGCATGACGTTCGACACGATGGTGCAGGACCGGCCCGGGCACGCCGGCCAGCTGCTGGACTGCCTGCAGCAGAACGGCGTCGAGGAGACGGTCATCCCGACGGCCGGCATCGCCGTCGACGGCCGCAGCTACCTGCACTACATGTCGGTGAACCACTGGGGCCCGGCCGGCACCTGGTTCACCAACCACTCCGGCATCGCCTGGTCCGACGACGGCGGCACGACGTGGACGAAGGACCCGGACGCCGCCTGGCCGAACACGCCGGAGTGGGACGACGACTTCCAGATGGCGGCGTTGGCCCGCCACGGCGGCCACGTCTACCTGTTCGGCACGCCCGATCGGCGAGCTGTCGGTGCAGTACAACGAGTACACCGGCCGCTGGCTGATGACCTACCTCGACGAGTCGCGGGCGCAGATCGTCCTGCGCGACGCGCCCCAGCCGACCGGCCCCTGGGGCGACGAGCAGGTGCTCGTCGACGGCGCCGAGTACCCGGCGCTGTACGGCGGATACCTGCACCCATGGTCCAGCGGACCGGACCTCTACTTCGCGCTCACCCAGTGGGGCCCGTACAACGTGACGCTGATGCGCTCGACGCTCACGCGGCGGTGACGGACCGCATGGCGCTGTTGGTGTCGCCAGAGCAGCGCATTCAGCGCCATGACCACGGTGGCGTCCTCGGCAGGAGGTGACCTGAACGCCAACCGTTGGCGCTCGCGTCACCTTGCCCGGGTGGTGCTCGCGCCTGGCCGGGCCGGCCGGCACAACGCCCGGCCGCTCCCGAAGGAGCGACCGGGCGACGGACGGCGCGGGTGGAACCCGGACTCTAGACCAGGCGCTTGGCGAGGTTCTCGTCGAGCGCGCCGAGGAAGTCCTCGGTGGTCTTCCACTCCTGGTCGGGGCCGACCAGCAGCGCGAGGTCCTTCGTCATGACGCCGGACTCGACGGTCTTGACGATGACGTCCTCGAGGGTCTCGGCGAAGCCGGTGACCTCGGGGGTGTTGTCGAGCTTGCCGCGGTGCTTGAGGCCACCGGTCCACGCGAAGATCGAGGCGATCGGGTTGGTGGAGGTCGGCTTGCCGGCCTGGTGCTGGCGGTAGTGCCGGGTGACGGTGCCGTGCGCGGCCTCGGCCTCGACGGTCTTGCCGTCGGGCGTCATGAGCACCGACGTCATGAGGCCGAGCGAGCCGAAGCCCTGCGCGACGGTGTCGGACTGGACGTCGCCGTCGTAGTTCTTGCAGGCCCAGACGTAGCCGCCCTCCCACTTCATGGCGGCCGCGACCATGTCGTCGATGAGCCGGTGCTCGTAGGTGAGCCCGGCCTGCTCGAAGTCGGCCTTGAACTCCCGCTCGAAGACGTCGGCGAAGATGTCCTTGAAGGCGCCGTCGTAGGCCTTGAGGATGGTGTTCTTCGTCGACATGTAGACCGGGTAGCCGCGCTGCAGGCCGTAGGAGAACGAGGCCCGGGCGAAGTCCTCGATGGACTTGTTGAAGTTGTACATGCCCATGGCCACGCCGCCGTCGTCGCCGTAGTTGGCGACCACGTGCTGGATCGGCTCGGAGCCGTCGGCCGGGGTGAAGGTGATGGTCAGCTCGCCGGCGCCGGGCACCTTGAAGTTGGTGGCCTTGTACTGGTCGCCGTGCGCGTGACGGCCGATGATGATCGGCTTGGTCCAGCCCGGCACCAGCCGCGGGATGTTGGAGATGATGATCGGCTCGCGGAACACCACGCCGCCGAGGATGTTGCGGATCGTGCCGTTCGGCGAGACCCACATCTTCTTCAGGCCGAACTCCTCGACCCGCGCCTCGTCGGGCGTGATGGTGGCGCACTTGACGCCGACGCCGTGCTCCTTGATGGCGTGGGCGGCGTCGATGGTGACCTGGTCGTCGGTGGCGTCGCGGTGTTCGATGCCGAGGTCGAAGTAGCGCAGGTCGATGTCGAGGTACGGATGGATCAGGCGGTCCTTGATGAACGACCAGATGATCCGCGTCATCTCGTCGCCGTCGAGCTCGACGACGGGCCCGGCTACCTTGATCTTCGCCATGTTGTCAGCAACTCCCGGATGAGAATGTTTGTCTCGACGTCAAGATAACAGACGGTCAGACGAGGCCCAGCGCCGCCACCGCGTCGCGCTCCTCCGTCAGCTCCCGCACCGACGCGTCGATGCGCTCGCGGGAGAAGTCGCTGACCTCCAGGCCCTGGACGATCTCCCAGGCGCCGCCGCGCGAGACCACCGGGAACGACGAGATCAGGCCCGCGGGCACGCCGTACGAGCCGTCGGACACGATGGCCGCCGACGTCCAGCCGCCCTCGGGGGTGCCGTTGACCCAGTCGTAGACGTGGTCGATGGCCGCGTTGGCCGCCGACGCCGCCGACGACGCGCCGCGCGCCTCGATGATCGCGGCGCCGCGCTTGGCCACCGTCGGGATGAAGTCGTCGGTCAGCCACGCCTCGTCGACCAGCTCCGACGCCGGCTTCCCGGCGACCTCGGCGTGGAAGATGTCGGGGTACTGGGTGGCCGAGTGGTTGCCCCAGATGGTCAGCTTCGCGATGTCGGCGACGCCGACGCCCAGCTTCGCCGACAGCTGCGACAGCGCGCGGTTGTGGTCGAGGCGGGTCATCGCGGTGAAGCGGTCGGCCGGGACGTCCGGCGCGTGCGACTGTGCGATCAGCGCGTTGGTGTTGGCCGGGTTGCCGACCACCAGCACGCGGACGTCGTCAGCCGCGCCGGCGTTGATGGCCTCGCCCTGCGGCTTGAAGATGCCGCCGTTGGCCTCGAGGAGGTCGCCGCGCTCCATGCCCTTCGTCCGCGGCCGCGCCCCGACCAGCAGGGCGACGTTGACGCCGTCGAACGCCTGGCGCGGGTCGTCGTAGATGTCGATGCCGGACAGCAGCGGGAACGCGCAGTCGTCCAGCTCCATGGCGGTGCCCTCTGCCGCCTTCACCGCCGGCGGGATCTCCAGCAGCTTCAGCCGCACCGGGGTGTCGGCGCCCAGCAACTGCCCGGACGCCACCCGGAACAGCAGGGCGTAGCCGATCTGACCGGCCGCGCCGGTGACGGTGACGTTGACGGGCTGGGACATGGTGATTCTCTCCTCGATGAGCTGCGACGGAACGACGGTGTCAGGACGGGGGCGGGACGATGAGCGACGCGATCAGGGTCCCCGCCCCCAGGAACCCCAGCGTCAGCAGGTCGATGGCGCGCGAGCGCACCTTGAGCAGGCCGGCGATGCCGCTGGGCAGCACGGCCCGCAGGACGGCCGCCAGGCACACGCCGCCGGCGATGATGAACGTGCCGCGGCGGAAGTGGTTGTCGGCCACGATGAACGTGCCGATGGCGATGACCGTCAGCACCAGCAGCAGCGGCCACTGCCGGAACACCGCGCGCAGCCAGCTCGCGGGCATGAGCCGCCGCTCGGCGGCCTGGGCCCAACGGCTGCTGGCCGCCGCGCGATGCGTACCGGAGCGCGTGTTCACCGCTTCGAGATCTCCACCCACTGCTGGTCGTGCGGCCCGGTGTAGTCGCTGTCGGGCCGGATGAGGCGGTTGTCCTCGTGCTGCTCGATGACGTGCGCCGTCCAGCCGCTCATCCGCGAGATCGCGAAGACCGGCGTGAACAGGTCCGTCGGGATGCCCAGCGCGTGGTAGACGCTGGCGGCGAAGAAGTCGACGTTCGGGAACAGGCCCTTCTCGTCGAGCACTGTCTGCTCCATGCGGCGGGAGAACTCGTAGTAGCGGCGGTTGCCGGTGAGGTCGGCCAGCTCCTCGCTCATCTTGCGCAGGTGGGTGGCGCGGGGGTCCTCGGTCTTGTAGACCCGGTGGCCGAACCCCATGATCTTGCGGCCGGCGCCCAGCTCGTCGCGGACGAACTGGTCGACGGCGTTCTCGTCACCGTCGATCGACGTCAGCGTCTTCATGACCGCCTCGTTGGCGCCGCCGTGCAGCGGGCCGCGCAGCGCGCCCATGGCGCCGGTGATGGCCGAGTGCATGTCGGAGAGCGTGGCGGCGATGACCCGCGCGGTGAACGTCGACGCGTTCATCGTGTGGTCGGCGTGCAGCACCAGGCACTCGTCGAAGATCTCCGCGGCCCGCGGCGCCGGCCGCTCGCCGGTGATCTGCAGCAGGAAGTTGCCGGCGATGCCCAGCTCGGGGTCGGCGTCGGGCACCTCGCGGCCGGACCGCTGCGCCTCGTACGACGCCACCAGCACCGGCAGCTGCGCGACCAGCCGGGTCGCCTTGCGGCGGTCGGCGTCGATGGACGCGTCCTCGGCGTCGGGGTCGTCGATGGCCAGCGACGACACCAGCGTGCGCAGCGCCTCCATCGGCGTGCCGCTGCCGACGACGTAGGGCAGCAGCGTGGCGGAGACCGAGCCGTACCGGCGGCCGTCGGCCAGCTCGGCCGTCAGCCCGTCGAGCTCGGCCTGCGTGGGCAGCGTGCCCCGCTGTAGCAGGTGGACGCACTCCTCGAAGGAGATGCGCCCGGCGATGTCGTGGATGTCGTAGCCCCGGTACCAGAGCCGACCCTCTCGCCCGTCGATGTCGGAGATCGACGTGGACGCGGCCACGACGTCGGCGAGGCCGCGCGGAGATTTCTCGGCCATGAAATGGGTCCTCCTCAAGGGGAAGAACGAACCGGCGTCGATGCCGCCGGTCCGCTCGCCGGGCGTGGTCCGGCCTACGCGGGGACGGCGGCCTCGGCCGCCTCCACGACGTTGGCCAACAGCATTGCACGAGTCATGGGGCCGATGCCGCCGGGCATCGGCGCGAGATACCCGGCCACTTCGCGCACCTCGGGCGCGACGTCGCCGGTGTAGCGGCCCTTGCCGTCAGGACCGACGACGCGGGTGATGCCGACGTCGAGGACGGCCGCCCCCGGCTTGACCATGTCGGCAGTGAGCAGCCCCGGCACCCCGGCCGCGGCGATGACGATGTCGGCGCGCCGCACGGTGGCGGCGAGGTCGCGGGTGCCGGTGTGGCAGATGGTGACGGTGGCGTTCTCGCTGCGACGCGAGAACAGCAGGCCCATCGGGCGGCCCGCGGTGACCCCGCGCCCGACGACCACCATCTCGGCGCCGTCGGTGGGGACGTCGTAGCGGCGCAGCAGCTCGAGGCAGCCGCGCGGGGTGCAGGGCAGCGGCGCCGGCTGCATGAGCACCAGCTTGCCGAGGTTCTGCGGGTGCAGCCCGTCGGCGTCCTTGACGGGGTCGATGGCCGACAGCACCCGCTCGTCGTCCAGGCCCTTCGGCAGTGGCAGCTGGACGATGAAGCCGTGACACGCGGGGTCGTCGTTGAGCTGGGCGACGGCCGCCTCGACCTCGGCCTGGGTAGCCGTGGCGGGCAGCTCGACCTGCAGGGACTCGACGCCGACCTCGGCGCAGTCGCGATGCTTGCCGGCGACGTACGCATGGCTGCCGGGGTCGTCGCCGACCAGGACCGTGCCCAGCCCCGGGACGATGCCCCGCTCGCCCAGGGCCTTGACCCGGGCGGTGAGCTCGGAACGGATGGTGGCCGCCGTGTTCTTGCCGTCGAGAATCTTCGCGCTCACGTATCTGATTCTCGCATGGTCCGGACCGGCGGCCGACCGGTGCTCAGCCGCTCTTGCGGCGGAACATCCGCTGGGTCTTCGCCGCGTCCTCGTGGGACGGGCCGGTGCCGGACGCTTGGTCGTCCGGGTGCTCGTGATCGGCGGACTTCTTCCGCTCCAAGGCCTCGCGCATCTTGGCCTTGAGATCGTCGTTACCGCCGGACTTCTTGGCTGCCATGCTCGTCACCCTACCCCGCGGGCCGCGGCGGCCATCGGCGGTTCGTCCTGGCCCGGCAGCCCGCGTCCCGCCCTGCGCGGCCCTGCTCAGGTCGTGGCGCGACGGCGGAGCGCCGAGTGCGGCACCCACCCGGCTCGACCAGCGGCGTTGACACACCAGCTCCAACCCGACTCGGGGTCGTCTGCCGTGACCGTCAGCGCCTCTCCGGCGCTCACCGGCAGCTCCTGGGTGTCGTAGTGCCGCAGGACGGTGGCCCGCGGCCGGTCGTCGCTCAGCTGCCGTTCGGGCACCCAGCCGGACCCGGACGGCGTCGTGACGAACACGAACGCCGGCCAGGTCGTGTCGCGCTCGCCCACCTCGACGACGTCGCCCGGGCCGACCTGGATCGGGCGGCGGTCGGGGATCTCGTGATCTGCGGCGGCCACGACCTCGTCGGCGGACACGGTCAGTGGAAGAAGTGCCGCGTGCCGGTGAAGTACATGGTCACGCCGGCCTCGCGGGCGGCCGCCACGACCTCCTCGTCGCGCACCGAGCCGCCCGGCTGGACGATGGCGCGGACGCCGGCGTCGGTGAGCACCTGCAGGCCGTCGGCGAAGGGGAAGAACGCGTCGGAGGCGCCGACGGAGCCGGCGGCGCGGTCGCCGGCGCGGGTCACCGCGAGCCGGGCGGAGTCGACGCGGTTGACCTGGCCCATGCCGACGCCGACGGCGGCGCCGCCGCTGGCCAGCAGGATCGCGTTGCTCTTGACCGAGCGCACCGCCCGCCAGGCGAACGCGAGATCGGCCAGCGTCGCGTCGTCGGCCGGCGAACCGGCGGCCAGCGTCCACGTCGCGGGGTCGTCGCCGGGCGCGTCGACGCGGTCGGCCTGCTGCATGAGCAGGCCACCGGAGATCGACCGGGTCTCGACCGGCGCGGCGGCCGAGCCCGCCACCCGCAGCAGGCGCACGTTCTTCTTCTGCGTCAGCAGCTCCAGCGCACCGGGCTCGAAGTCGGGCGCGACGACGACCTCGGTGAAGATGGTCGCGATCAGCTCCGCCGCCTCGGCGGTCACCGGCCGGTTCGCCGCGATGACGCCGCCGTACGCCGACACCGGGTCGGTCGCGTTGGCCTTGCGGTGCGCGTCGGCGATGTCGGCGCCGACGGCGATGCCGCACGGGTTGGCGTGCTTGATGATCGCGACGGCCGGCTCGGCGAAGTCGTGCGCCGAGCGCCACGCGGCGTCGGCGTCGACGTAGTTGTTGTACGACATCTCCTTGCCGTGCAGCTGCTCCGCACCGGCCAGCCCGGGCGCGCCGAAGCCGCTGCGGTAGAGCGCCGCGGCCTGGTGCGGGTTCTCGCCGTACCGGAGGACGGCGCTGCGCTCCCACGTGCCGCCGGCCCACTCGGGGAAGACGGTGCCGTCGGCCGGCGGCGCGACGACGCTGCCCAGCCAGGACGCCACGTGCACGTCGTAGGTGGCGGTGTGGGTGAACGCCTGCAGCGCCAGCCGCTGCCGCTCGCCCAGCGTGAACCCGCCGGCCTCGACGGCGGCCAGCACCTCGCCGTAGCGGGCGGGGTCGACGACGACGGCGACGTTGGCGTGGTTCTTCGCCGCGCCGCGGACCATCGACGGGCCGCCGATGTCGATCTGCTCGATCACCTCGTCCGGGCCGGCGCCCGAGGCGACCGTCTGCGCGAACGGGTACAGGTTGCTCACCAGCAGCTGGAACGGCTCGATGCCCAACTCGTCGAGCTGGGTGCGGTGGTTCTCCAGGCGGACGTCGGCGAGCAGGCCGGCGTGCACGTTCGGGTGCAGCGTCTTGACCCGGCCGTCGAGGCACTCGGGGAACCCGGTCAGTTCCTCGACGGCGGTCACCGGCACGCCCGCGGCGGCGATGCGGGCCGCCGTCGATCCCGTCGAGACGATCGCGACACCGGCCGCGTGCAGGCCGCGGGCCAGCTCCTCCAGCCCCGTCTTGTCGTAGACGCTGATCAGCGCGCGCCGGATCGGCGTACGGGCCTCGCTCACGGGATGGTGACCTTTCTCTCGGTGATGGTCCAGCCCTCGCGGGCCAGCCGGCCGACGTGGTCGACCAGCTGGGCGCGCTCGGCGACCTTGATGCGCTCGGTGAGGGTGTCCTCGGTGTCGTCGTCGTGCACCGGGACGGCGACCTGCGCGACGATCGGGCCGGTGTCGACCCCTTCGTCGACGAAGAACAGCGTGGCGCCGGTGACCTTGACGCCGTAGGCGAGCGCGTCGCGGGGGCCGTGGATGCCCGGGAACGACGGCAGCAGCGCGTTGTGGGTGTTGAGGTAGCGGTCGCCGAACCGGCTCAGGAAGGCCGGCCCGACCAGCTTGAGGAAGCCCGCCGACACGATGAGGTCGGGGGCGTGCTCGGCGGTCCGCTCGGCCAGCGTGCGGTCCCAGTCGGCGCGCTCGGGGTGGTCCTTCACCCGCTCGACGAACGTCGGCACGCCGGCCTCGGCGGCGAGGTCGAGGGCGCGGATACCGTCACGGTCGGCGCCGACGGCCACCACCGTCGCACCGTAGGAGGGGTCGGCGCACGCGTCGAGCAGGGCGGCGAGGTTGCTGCCGGTACCCGAGACCAGCACCACGATCCGGCAGGTCACCCGGCGACAATACCCGGACCTAGTTCTCTGGTGGCGGGGGTGGTGGTTCCTCTTCTCTTACGGGGACCGGCTCACCCTCTCCTGTGGTTGCGGCCCGGTCCACCGGGTCGGCGTCCGCCGCATGCGCCGCGCCGTCCGCCGTGTGCTCCGTGTCGTCCGCCTCGTCCTCGTCCTCGTCCGCCTCGTCCTCGTCGGCCGCGTCGGCCGGTGTGCGACGGAACCGCAGCACCAGCACGACCACGAGGGCGGGCACCGTGACGAGGCCGAACGTCGCCGCCGCCACCTCCCACGGCACCGGGCCGAGCGCCGTCAGCCGCTCCGCGCCGGCCGACCCGCCCGACAGCAGCGCCAGCACGGCCATCGCGACCGCCGCGATCGCGCCGGCCCCGGCCGCCACGCCGAGCGCCGGGCCCAGCGCCACGCCGCCGTCGTCGTCTCCGCCATCCTCGCCCGGGTCGGCGTCGAAGTCG
Organism: Jiangella alba; assembly: GCF_900106035.1. Lineage (GTDB taxonomy): Bacteria > Actinomycetota > Actinomycetes > Jiangellales > Jiangellaceae > Jiangella > Jiangella alba. Next base: position 2,135,359 of record NZ_FNUC01000004.1, on the reverse strand, counting down.
GCGTCGAGGCCGGGCTCCGGGACCGGGCCGAGCCGCCGGTGCACCATCAACCCGGCCAGCAGGCCCGCCAGCACCGGGCCGGCCACCACCAGCCACGTGAGCGAGCCGGGCAGGTCCGACGGCAGCGCGCCGAACACCGGGACCGCGGGCACCAGGCCGAGCGTGACCCCGTCCGGCGCCACCGAGGTCGCCGTCCCGACCGCGAAGCCGGGTCCGAGCGCGAACGCCGCGGACCACACCACCAGGTTCGGCACCAGCAGCGCGCAGCCCACGATCAGCAGCGTCGCGCCGAGCGGGCCGGCGTCCAGGGCGGTGGCGAGGTCCCCGATCCGGCCGGTGTGGGCGACGAGGCTGACCCCCATCAGCACAGCGCCCACACCGACCAGCCCCGCCACCGCCACGCCCGCGCCGGCCAGTGCCGCGCGCATCAGAGGTGGCACCCGCCACCACCAGTCGGCCAGCAGTCCGGATTCGTGCGCCACCCCGGTCGTCACGGCGGCGCCCGACCACAGCGCCGCCCACAGGACGGCCTCGAACGGGTCGCCCGCGACGTCGTGGCTGGTCGACAGCGCCGCGATGATCCCCGCGCCCACGACGTACGTGACCACGGCCGGCACGACGACGGCGACCGCGCCGCGCGACGTCGCGACCCCGGCCGAGTGCGCCGCCCACCTGGCCGACCGGTGCAGCAGCAGCACGAACAGCAGCGTGAGGCCGAGCGGGGCCAGCGTGAACGACCCGCCGCCGACGTCGAGGCCGGCGTGGTGCGCCGTCAGCCAGGCCTGGGAGGCGAACCGCAGCGGATCGCCCAGCGGGCCGACCGCGCCCTCGGCGATCCACACCGCCACGCCCGGCAGCACGCACAGGGCGAACCCGGCCAGCAGCGCCCAGGCCGTCGCGACGATGGCCGCCAGCCACGGGACCCGCGACCCCCACGCCGGCTCATCGCGCCGGAGCAGCGGTCGGGTCAGCAGGTCGGCCACGTCTCCATCGTCACCGCAAAGGGCGCGCGAATCGGCGGCACCACGCCGGTCATGCCCTGATCAGCTGCTATTTCGATGATCGGAATACGAGGAAACGCGCCCGATCACCGAATAAGTCGTGCAACCGTGGAGCGCACTCACGAGTCCTCCTGGGTGTAAGCGGAGATCGACGGGCACAAGGGAGGTTTCGGCATGCGCGAGCCCGCGGAGTTCGACGCGTTCTACGACGCCACGAGCCGGCGTGTGCTGCACCAGCTCTACGCGCTGACCGGAGACCTCGGCCGGGCCCGCGAGTGCACCCAGGAGGCGTACGCGCGGGCCTGGCGCCACTGGCCCGCCGTCACGGCCGCGACCAGCCCGGAAGCCTGGGTCCGCGGCACCGCCTGGCGGCTGGCGTCGGGACGGTGGCGGCGCGGCGGGCGGCTGGCGGCGGCGCCACCCGGCACCGGGTCCGCGGACCTCGTCGCGGCGCTGCTCCGGCTGCCGGAGAAACAGCGCTACGCGATCGTCGTCCGGTATCTCGCCGGTGCGGCCGTCGCCGACATCGCGGCCGAGACCGGAACGTCCGTCGCGACCGTCGAGAACCGCCTCGCGAAGGCGCATGCCACCCTGACTCGCATTCTCCCCGGCGACATCGCCGCACTCACCGGAGGCCACCGTGTCTGACAGCCTCGACGACAGCCTTTCCCGGCGCTTGTCGTCGCTCGAATCGGACCTAGGGGGCGTATCGCTGCCCGGGCCGGCCGCCGCGCGGCGCCGTGCCGCGCAGCGGACCCGCAACCAGGTCACCGGCGGTGTGCTGGCCGGGGTGGCGGCGGTGGCGCTGGGCGTGTTCGCGGTCAGCCCGCCCGACTTCGTCGCGTCTCCGGACCCGGCCGGGACCCCCACCGACTCCCCCACCCCCACGACCATCCCCACCACGACGCCGCCGACGCCGACCACCCCGCCGCCGACGACGCCGCCCAGTTCCGACCCCACCAGCGACGAGAGCCCCGACGGCGGCGGCCAGGACGGCGGCGGGTCCGGCTCGCTGGCCGTGCCGCCCGGCACGCTGATCGACCTCGAGTACCTGGTCCGCGGCCAGGAGTCCCCGTCCGACTGGGTCGAGGTCCCCACGGGCGACAGCTGGCTGCCGTGCATGCCGGCCGCCGGGTCGGACGCGGCCGCGATCGCGTTCCAGGTCGACGACTACTACCGGGTCGAGCACATCGTCGAGCCGGCCGGGCCGGACGCCGAGGCCCGCCTCGCCGAGTTGCGCGACGGCATCACCTCGTGCGCCGACGGCGGCGAGAACAGCCTCATCCAGGTGTGGCAGGTCACCGGGGTGGGCGACGAGACGTACCTGCTGGCCTGGCAGGGGCCGCCGAACACCGAGGAGACCGCGACCTACGTGGAGGCGACCCTGACCCGGGCCGGCGACTTCGTCGAGATCGTCATCCGTGGCGGCGAGGGCCAGGACTACAACGGCGTCCCGCAGACGAACGACGCGGTCGAGGCGATCAGCCGGCTGTGCGCGGTCGTGGACACCGAGTGCCCGGCGCAGCCGCAGCGCGAGCAGCTCTACCCCGAGCCGGTCGGCGACCTCGACGGCTGGCTGACCGCCGACGACGTCGCCGAGGCGGGCCTGACCGATCTCACCGCGGGCAGCGAGGTGGCCGACTCCACCGAGATCGGGATGGCCGACTACGGCTTCGTCGGCCTGATGCGCGACCCGTTCGCCGACGGCGCCGAGTCGCTCGAGCGGCGCGACTACTCCGATCCGGAGGACATCGGCGGCGCCCAGCTCGCGCAGTTCCGGGCGACCTTTCCGGACGCCGCGTCGGCCCGGGCCCACTACGACGCGCTGGCGGCGGAGGCCGAGCAGGCCACCCAGCCGGGCGACGTCGTCGAGAACACCGGCACGGTCAGCGGCGACGGCTACGACGGCACCAGCTGGCAGCTGACGAACACCGAGTACGGGACGTCCTGGCTCTACGGCGCCGCCGTCAGCGGGAACGTCGTCACGGCCGTCTACTACGGTCTGATCGGCGACGAGCTCACGCCCGACCAGATGCGGCAGCTGATCGACCTCGCCGCACAGCGGATCGGGGGGTGACGAGATGGCCGCCGACAGCACCGACTTCGACGAGTTCTACAACGCCACCCACCGCCGCGTCCTGCACCAGATGTACGCCATGACCGGCAACCTCGCCGACGCACAGGAGTGCACGCAGGAGGCGTACGCCCGGGCGTGGCAGCGGTGGAAGACGGTCAGCCAGGCGAGCAGCCCGGAGGCCTGGATCCGCACCGTCGCCTGGCGCATCGCCGCCAGCCGCTGGCGCAAGGCGAAGAACGGCGTCACGGCGCTGGTCAAGCACGGAGTGCCGGACCACTCGCCGTCGCCTGACCCCGACCACGTCGCGCTGGTCACGGCGCTCAAGCAGATCCCGGAGAGCCAGCGGCAGGCGATCGTCCTGCACCACCTGGTCGGGATGAGCGTCGACGACATCGCGGCCGAGACGGGCGCGCCGTCGGGGACCATCAAGGCGCGCCTGTCGCGGGGGCGGGCGGCGCTGGCACACCTGCTCACCGACAGCGGCGACGCCGCGGGATTACCGGCGGGAGGTGAAGCGTCGTGACGGCAGGACCGGACGACGAACTGGGCCGGCGGCTCACCGGCCTGTCCGCCGACCTCGACGGCGTCTCGCTGCCGGGCCCGTCGGCGGCCCGGCGGCGCGGCGCACGGCGGACCCGGCACCAGGTCACCGGCGGCGTGCTGGCCGGCGTGGCGGCGGTCGCGGCCGGTGTGCTCGTCATCAACCCGGCCGGCCTCGGCACGTCACCCGAACCGGCGCCGCCGGCCAGCCTGTCGACGCTGACCACGGAGGCGCCGACGACCGCGGCGACCGACCTGGGCGACGCGCTGCTCACGGCCGACGACGTCGCCGCCGCCACGCAGACGGACGGGTGGCAGCGGCAGGACGAGCGGCTGACCGGGCTCTCCTGCGACCCCGGCGACGAACTTCCTCGCATCAGCGCCATCACCGAGCGCGCCGACGTCACCTTCGCGGCGCCCGACGGCCTCGCGGTGCGCCAGGATCTCGCCCGGTTCGGCGCCGACCCGTCGCTGCAGGGCCTCTGGGACCAGTTGCAGACCTGCCTGCCCGACCGCGGCGCCGACGACCTGCCGGTGGTCACCGACGAGTACGCGCTCGACGGTGTCGGCGACGAGGGCCTGATGGTCCGCTACTACGTGGACCCGTCCGTGCCCGGCTCCGAGGCGGTGACGATCTCGCTGGTCCGCTACCAGGACCTCGTCAGCGTCACGGCGCGCGCCGAACCGCAGGAGAACACCGCCGGCGGCGAGATCGACACCGCCCTGCCGGTCGCCGCGGCCGAACGGATGTGCTCCACCGTGTTCGGCACGTCCTGCGTGAGCGACCCGGCCCTGGCCGACCTCGCCGGCACCGGTGTCGGCGCCGGCCCGGGTCCCGGCGCGAGCGACGAGCCCACGGAGGCGCCGACCGGCGACCCCACCGGCGACGCGACCGGCGATCCGCCGACCGGCGACCCGACGATGCCGGAGTACGGCCCGCACGAGCTCGCCGACGACCCGTTCCTCACCGAGGCCGACGTCGCCACCGTCGGCACCGCCACCGGGTTCGTCCGGCGGCCGGAGATGGACATCGACTTCGGCGCGGCGCCGTGCCTGCAGGACCCGATGGACTACGGCGCGATCACCGTCGCCGCGCTCGGCTACAACCACGACCTCGACGCGTCGCTCTACGAATGGGTGGGGCTGCTGCCCGACGCCGACGCGGCGTTCCGGGCGGTCGCCGCGCACACGTCGCTGCCGGAGCAGTGCGGCGACGTGGGGGCGGACCGCGTGCAGACGGTGGGCGAGCCGGTCGCCGTCGACGTGGCCGGCGCCGACGACGCCGTCGTCTGGGCCGTCCGGAACGACCCGGGCCCGGACGACCAGGGCTCGGAGTGGACGACCGCCAACGTCGGCATCGCCCGGGCGGGCAACATCGTCGTGGCGGTCGGGTTCACTGGCATGGGCGACCCGTCCGGCGGCGACTGGCCCGGCGTCGCGGACGGGCTGCTGGCCTCCGCGCTGGAGCGGGCGGTGGGCTGAGATCGTCGTACGCTGCGCTCATGGAGCGCACCGACGCCGAGGCCCTCGACCGCGACGACCCGCTGGCGCGGCTGCGCGACCGGTTCGACCTGCCGGACGGGCTGATCTACCTCGACGGCAACTCGCTCGGCCCGCTGCCCCGCGGCGTGGCCGAGCGGGTGGGCCGGCTGGTCGGCGCCGAGTGGCGCGACGACCTCATCACGTCGTGGAACGCGCACGGCTGGTACGACCTCCCGGCGACGGTCGGCGCGAAGCTCGAGCGGCTGCTCGGCGCCGAGCCCGGCACCGTCACCGTCGGCGACTCCACCAGCGTGCAACTGTTCAAGCTGCTGGTGGCGGGCGCGCGGCTGCGGCCGGACCGCCGGGTCGTCGTCACCGAACCGGGCAACTTCCCCACCGACTCCTACGTCATCGACGGCGTCGCGCGGCTGCTCGGCCTGTCGGTGCGCTGGTGGTCCGCCTCGTCGGAGCCGTTGAGCGACGTCCTGGACGACGACGTCGCCGTCGTCTCGCTCTGCCACGTCGACTACCGGCTGGGGCGCATGCACGACGGCGCCGCCGTCACCCGGGCGGTGCACGACGCCGGCGCCGTGGTGCTCTGGGACCTCTGCCACTCAGCCGGCGCCGTCGCCGTCGACCTCGCCGGGTGGGCCGCCGACCTCGCCGTGGGCTGCGGCTACAAGTACCTCAACGGCGGGCCCGGCGCGCCCGCGTTCGGCTACGTCGCGCCGCGCTGGCTGGGCGTCGTCGAGCAGCCGATCACCGGCTGGTTCGGGCACGCGACACCGTTCGCGCTGGAACGCGACTACCGGCCGGCCGACGGCGTGCGGCGGCTGCTCAGCGGCACGACGCCGGTCATCGGGACGGCGGTCCTCGACACCGCGCTGGACGCGTTCGACGGCGTCGCGATGGCGGACGTGCGGCGCAAGTCGCTGGCGCTCACCGACCTGTTCCTGACGCTCGCGGCTGAGCGGCTCGCGTCGTTCGGCGTCGAGGCCGAGGTACCGCGCGACCACGCCGCCCGCGGCTCGCAGCTGTGCCTGCGGCTGCCCGAGGCGTACGGGTTCGTGCAGGCCCTCGTCGCCCGCCGCGTCGTCGGCGACTTCCGCGAGCCCGACCTCGCCCGCTTCGGCGTCGCGCCGCTCTACACCCGCTTCGCCGACGTGTACGACGCGGTCGAGCACATGGCCGCCGTCCTGGCCGCCGGCGAGCACCGCCGCCCCGAGAACGTCGCCCGCGCCGCCGTCACCTGACGACGGCCTCGTGCGGCTCAGGGTCGCTCGAGACGGACGGGCTCGGGTCACCAGCCCGGTCGCCACGGTCAGAGCCGGACTCTCACCGCGCATGTGCTCCTTCGTGCACGGCAGCAGCCAGGCTTCTCGTCGCGGAGAGGCTGTATCGAGACCTTCCTGGTGTCACCGAGTCGCTCGTGGCCGAACGTCGCCCGCGCCGCCGTCGCCTGACGACGGCCTCGTGCGGCTCAGGGTCGCTCGAGACGGACGGGCTCGGTCATCAGCCCGGTCGCCACGGTGAGAGCCGGGCTCTCACCGCGCGTGTGCTCCTTCGTGCACGGCAGCAGCCAGGGCTTCTCGTCGCGGAGAGGCTGTATCGAGACCTCCTGGTGTCACCCGAGTCGCTCGTGGCCGAACGTCGCCCGCGCCGCCGTCGCCTGACCCGATCACATCCCTTTGCAATGAGCACCGATACGCACCGGTGCGTATTCGTGCTCATTGCAAAGCGGCCCGCACACCCGCCGAGAGCCCCGGCTCAGCGGGCGCGGTCGTACGTCGCGATGATGACGCCGGTCGTGGTCGGCACCGACTTCACCAGGTCGAACGCCGCCAGCTGGGCGCCGTCGCGGAAGAGCCGGGCGCCGTCGCCGAGGACGAGCGGATGGATGGACAGGACGAAGCGGTCGACGAGGTCGAGGCGGAGCAGCGTCTGCACCAGTTCGCCGCTGCCCAGCACGCCGATGTCGCGCGGCTCGCGCTCCTTGACGGCGGCCAGCTCGCCGCCGCGGACGAGGACGGAGTTCTCCCAGGTCAGCGGCTCGCTCAGGGTGCTGGACACGACGTACTTGGTGGCGGCGTTCAGCACCGGCGTGAACGGGTTGCCGTCGGTCTGCTTCGGCCAGAACCCCTCGAACTGCTGGTACGTGACGCGGCCGAACAGCAGCGGACCGCCCTGCTCGCCCTGCGCCATCCCCTCGCTCATCTCCCGCATCGCGACCTCGTCGGCGTATGGTGCGCCCCAGCCGCCGTGGGCGAAGCCGCCGCGGGTGTCCTCCTGCGGCGCGGCCGGCGCCTGCATGACGCCGTCCAGGCTGACGTTCTCGATGACGATGATCCGGCCCATGAGCCGCCTCCTAAACTAAACCGTGTAGTAAAGTCCTTCCATGAGCGTACCCCAGGACGAGACCCGGTCGGCCCGCAAGCACCGGGCGATCCTCGACGCCGCCACCGAGGTGTTCCTGGCCGACGGGTACGCCGGCACCACCATCGACCGCATCGCGGCCACGGCCGCCGTCTCCAAGCCGACCGTCTACAAGCACTTCGCCGACAAGCCGGCGCTGTTCGCCGCGATCGTCGCCCGCACCGTCGACGAGGCGGCCGAGCCGGTGCACGCCGAGGTCGCCGCCCTGCGCGACACCGGCGACGTCGCGGCCGACCTGCGCGACCTCGCCCGCCGTCAGCTGTCCATGGTCATGCGGCCGCGGCTGCTGCGGCTGCGCCGGCTGGTCATCGGCGAGGCCGGCCGCTTCCCCGAGCTGGGCCGGCTGTTCGCCGAGCGCGGCCCGGCCCGCACCATGGCCGACCTCGCGGCGGCGTTCCGCGGGCTCACCGAGCGCGGCCTGCTCGCCGTCGACGACGCCGACCTCGCGGCGGCGCACTTCAACTGGCTGGTGATGTCGGTGCCGCTGAACCACGCCATGCTCACCGGCGACGACGCTCCCCCGCCGGCCGCGGAGATCGAGCGCTACGCCGACGAGGGCGTGCGGGTCTTCCTCGCCGCCTACGCCGGGAACGGAATCGGCCGGGCCACCCGAAGGCGGCCCGGCCGAGTCTCTCCCGATCCCTGATGGTCAGAGCTTCTGGTAGATCTCCCGCATGAGCCGGGCGGTCTCGCTCGGGGTCTTGCCGACGGCGACACCGGCGGCCTCGAGGGCCTCCTTCTTGGCCTGCGCCGTGCCGGACGAGCCGGACACGATGGCGCCGGCGTGGCCCATGGTCTTGCCCTCGGGCGCGGTGAAGCCGGCCACGTAGCCGACGACCGGCTTGGTGACGTGCTCCTTGATGTAGGCGGCCGCCCGCTCCTCGGCGTCGCCGCCGATCTCGCCGATCATGACGATCGCCTTGGTGTCGGGGTCAGCCTCGAACGCCTCGAGCGCGTCGATGTGCGTGGTGCCGATGACCGGGTCGCCACCGATGCCGACGGCGGTGGAGAAGCCGATGTCGCGCAGCTCGTACATCATCTGGTACGTCAGCGTGCCGGACTTGCTGACCAGGCCGATGGGGCCGGCGCCGGTGATGTCGGCCGGGATGATGCCGGCGTTGGACTTGCCCGGGCTGATGACGCCGGGGCAGTTCGGCCCGACGATGCGGGTCTTGTTGCCCTTCGACTGCGCGTAGGCCCAGAACGCGGCGGTGTCGTGCACCGGGATGCCCTCGGTGATGACGACCAGCAGCTCGATGCCGGCGTCAACCGCCTCGATGACGGCGTCCTTGGTGAACTTCGGCGGGACGAACGCGACCGACACGTTGGCGCCGGTCTTGTCCATCGCCTCGGCGACGGTGCCGTACACGGTGAGGACGGCCTCGGGGCTGAACTCGGTGAAGTCGAGCTCCTGGCCGGCCTTGCGGGCGTTGACGCCGCCGACGATCTTGGCGCCGGCCTTGAGCATGCGCTGCGTGTGCTTGGTGCCCTCGGCGCCGGTGATGCCCTGGACGATGATCCTGCTGTTCTCGTCGAGGAAGATAGCCATGACTCGTCGCCCCTACTTCGCTGCCGCGAGCTCGGCCGCGCGTCGCGCGGCGCCGTCCATGGTGTCGACCTGCTCGATCAGGCCCGCAGGCGCCGTGGCGGCGAACTCCGACAGGATCCGCCGGCCCTCGACCGCGTTGTTGCCGTCGAGACGGACGACCAGCGGCTTGGTGACCTGGTCGCCGCGGCTCTCCAGCAGCCCGAACGCGTGCACGATGCCGTTCGCGACGGCGTCGCAGGCGGTGATGCCGCCGAACACGTTGACGAACACGGCCTTGACCTCGTCGTCGGACAGGATGATCTCCAGCCCGTTCGCCATGACCTCGGCCGACGCGCCGCCGCCGATGTCGAGGAAGTTGGCCGGCTTGACGCCGCCGAACTCCTCACCCGCGTACGCGACGACGTCGAGCGTCGACATGACCAGCCCGGCGCCGTTGCCGATGATGCCGACCTCGCCGGACAGCTTGACGTAGTTGAGGTCCTTCTCCTTGGCGCGCGCCTCGAGCGGGTCGGCGGCGGCCTTGTCCTCGAACTCGGCGTGCTCCGGGTGCCGGAACTCCGCGTTCTCGTCGAGGCTGACCTTGCCGTCGAGCGCGACGACCTTGCCGTCGGGCGTCTTCACCAGCGGGTTGACCTCGACCAGCGTGGCGTCCTCGCTGGTGAACACCGTCCACAGCTGCTGCAGGATGGCGACGACCTGGTCGCGGACGTCGGGGCCGAACCCGGCGGCGTCGGCGATCTCGGCCGCCTTCGCGGCGTCGACACCCTCGATGGCGTCGACCGGGACGCGGGCCAGCGCCTCGGGCCGCTCGACCGCCAGCTGCTCGATCTCCATGCCGCCCTCGACGCTGGCCATGGCCAGGTAGGTGCGGTTGGCGCGGTCGAGCAGGAAGGAGACGTAGTACTCCTGGTCGATGTCGCTGGCCAGGGTGACGAGCACCCGGTGGACCGTGTGGCCCTTGATGTCCATGCCGAGGATGGCCCCGGCCTTCTCGGCGGCCTCGTCGGGCGTCTCGGCCAGCTTGACGCCACCGGCCTTGCCGCGGCCGCCCGTCTTCACCTGCGCCTTGACGACCACCTGGTCGCCGATCTCGGCCGCCGCCGCGCGGGCGTCCTCGGCCGTCTCGACCACGGAGCCCGGCAGCACCGGGACCTCGTGCTTGGCGAAGAGCTCCTTCGCCTGGTACTCCATCAGGTCCACGCGAATCCATCCCTTGTGTCGGCCGCGATTCGAAGGGCAGCCTATCCGTGCGCGCCGACCGGCACGCCGCCGGGCTCTCACCCGTTCAACCCGGGCGCATGGGTATGCGCCGACCGGGTAGTGAGTAAGGAGAAGGACGCGTCAGACGTCGACGCCCTGCTCCTGGAGCCAGGAGCGGGGGTTCACCGGGTCGCCGCCGCCGGGGTGCACCTCGAGGTGCAGGTGCGGCCCGGTGGAGTTGCCGGTGGAGCCGACGCGGCCGATGACCTCGCCGGGTGCGACCTCGCCGGAGCGAAGGACGAAGCGGGAGAGGTGGCAGTACCAGGTCTCGGTGCCGTCCCAGTGGCGCACGACGATCTTGTTGCCGTACGGGCCGTCGTAGCCGGCGAAGATGATCTCACCCGACGAGATGCTCCGGACCTCGGTGCCGGTCGGGGCGGCGAAGTCGAGGCCCGTGTGGCGGTTGGACCACATGGAGCCACCGGCGCCGAAGCCGGCGGTGATGCGGTAGTCGTCGACCGGGAGCAGCCAGCGCTTGGACTCGCGCTCGGCGCGGGCGGCCTCTTCGGCGGCCTCGATGCGCTGCTGCTCGACGATGCGGGTGTGCGCTTCCTGCGCGACCTCGCCGGTCTCGGCCGCGAGCGACTGCTCCGCGGCGACCAGGGTGTCGAGTGCGCCGCCCTCGGTCGGGTGACCCGCTTCCTGGGGGCGCTGCGCGATGGCGTTGAGTCCGTCCGAGCTGTCGGTCGAGCCGACAGCGTGTGGCATGGCCAGCGCGCCGGAAGCCGCTGCTGCTACCGCTACGGAGCCCACCACCGACGGGACACTGACGTGCCTGCGGCGGCTACGGTGACGCCCGCTGCCGGAGCGTTGCGACACGCCAGGACCTTTCGCCGGGGACAAGGACTCGGAGGACATTAACCGGCCCCTAGGGGTCCTGCCAAACGCCTCCTCCCCAGCGTTTTGCCACGTGATCACGGACTGTGACGCCGGAAGCAACCCTGTGTAGCCCGTAATCGGGTCGTGACCTCGGTGGACGGAGGAACCTTGATCACCGTTGTGAGTGCAAGGTTCGTGACGCTCTGTGACATGTGATCTGCGTCACATCAGGCAACCGTCATCCACCCTGATGAGTCCGCCTCCACCGAACGGACGGTGGGCGCCTCGTCTGCAGGTACTGTCGACAACAGCCGTCGGATCAGCGTTGTTCCTGGAGGTAGTCATGGCGGACGGACGTCCCCTGCGCGTCGTGGTCGCGAAGCCCGGTCTCGACGGGCACGATCGCGGCGCCAAGGTGGTGGCACGTGCGCTGCGTGACGCCGGTGTCGAGGTCATCTACACCGGGCTGCACCAGACGCCCGAGCAGATCGTCGAGGCCGCCATCCAGGAGGACGCCGACGCCGTCGGGCTGTCCATCCTGTCCGGCGCGCACATGACGCTGTTCAAGCGGGTGCTCGAACTGCTGGCCGAGCGCGACGCCCGCGACATCGTGGTGTTCGGCGGGGGCATCATCCCCGGCGCCGACATCCCGCTGCTGACGGAGCTGGGCGTCGCCCGGGTGTTCACCCCGGGAGCCTCGACCCAGGAGATCATCGAGTGGGTCGACACTCTGCGTGACCGCGCGCAGGCCTCCTGACCAGAAAGTCGCATGAAAATCCTTTCCGCCGATAGCACTCGTATGCCCTGACTCGGTAAGGTTTGCCGGAAATTCACCGAGTTGCGGCCCGCCGCTCGATGACGGGTCGTCCGTCCTCGATGGGGTGAACTCCGTGCTGAATCGACGTGATCGCGCCGCCCTCGCCGCCGCCGTACTACTGACCGGCGGCCTGCTCGTCGTCCCGGCGGCCGCCGCCGTCGAACCGGACGACCTCACGCGCCCAGGCGAGTCGGTGCTGGCCGACACCGGCCGGCAGGCCATCGCACCGGGGATGGAGCTGACGACGTTCTCCCGGCTGGAGGACGGCGGCTGGAACGCCGGCAGCGTCCTCGAGGTCGACCTCGACTCCGGCGTCACGCTCGACTACCAGTACTCCGGCGAGGTGACGACGACCGCCACCGTCCGGTCGCTGGCCGAGGCGAGCGGCGCGACGGCCGCGATCAACGGCGACTTCTACGACATCAACAACTCCAACGCGCCGCTCGGCGCCGGCGTGAGCCGCGACGAGGGCGTGGTCACCGGCCCGACCGCCGGCCACGAGAACGCGCTCGCCGTGTCCAGCAGCGGCGCCGCCGCGCTCGCCCAGGTGTTCCTGGAGGGCACCGCGGTCACCGGCGACGGCGTCAGCCTCCGGCTCGCGGGCGTGAACACGTTCGCCCTGCCCGCGGACGGCGTCGGCGTCTTCACGTCGCAGTGGGGCGGTTACACGCGGGCGAACACCGTCGGCGCCGCCACGAACCGGGCCGAGGTCACCGTCGTCGACGGCGTGGTGACGGCGGTCGGCACGACGCTGGGCGCCGGGCCGATCGCGCCGGGCACCGTCGTGCTGGTCGGCCGCGACGCCGGCGCCGCGTCGCTGCTCGCACTGGCGCCCGGCGACACCGTCGACGTCTCCTATGCGCCGCGCTCGGACCTCGAGGACGTCGTCGTCGCGGTCGGCGGCAACCACCTGCTGGTCGACGACGGCGTGCAGCGGAGCTTCACCGACACCGAGCCGGCCGCGCGCACGGCCATCGGGCTGTCCGAGGACGGCCGCACCATGTATCTGGTGTCCCTCGACGGCAAGCAGGCCCACTCGCGCGGCATGACGCTGACCGAGTTCGCCGAGCTGATGGCCGACCTCGGCGCCTACGACGCCTTGAACATCGACGGCGGTGGCTCGTCCACGCTCGTGGTCCGCGACCCGGGCACCGACGACCACACCGTCGTCAACAGCCCTTCCGACGGCGGCGAGCGCTCGGTCGCCAACGGCCTGGCGCTGTTCGCGGCCGAGGGCTCCGGCGAGCTGGACGGCTTCCGCGTCCTCGCCGGCGACGAGGAGAACACCGACCGCGTCTTCCCCGGGCTCACCCGCACCGTCGAGGCGCGCGGTCACGACGAGACGTTCGCGCCGGTCGAGGCGCGGCCGCGGTGGACGACGTCGGACCGGCGGGTCGCGTCGGTGCTGCGCGGCGCCACCCCTGACACCGCCGTCGTCACCGGCATCGCGCCGGGCGACGCGGACGTGCGGGCCGACCTGCGCGGCTCGGCGGGCGCGCTGGGCATCACGGTGCTCGGCGAGCTGCGGCGGCTGGAGCCGACCGCCACGCTGCTCCCGCTGGCCGGCGCCGGCAGCACCGGGAGCCTCGCGCTCACCGGCTACGACATCGACGGCTACCGGGCACCGATCGAGCCGGCCGACGTCACCGTCACCGGCGGCGAGGGCGTCGTCGAGCTGGTGCCCGACGGCGCCGGGTTCAGCGTGCGGCCGCTGGTCGAGACCGGCTCGGCGCTGGTCACGCTGACCGCGGCCGGGGTGAGCACCAGCGTCGCCGTCACCGTCGGACTGACCGAGGAGCCGGCCGCGACCTTCGGCGACGCCGCGAGCTGGACCGTCAGCTTCGCCCGCGCCACCGGCACGATCGCACCGGCGCAGGGCCCGGACGGCCGCGACGGCATCAGGCTGACGTACGACTTCACCGGGCCGAACACCCGGGCCGCGTACGCCGCGCCGCCGGCCCAGTTCACCCTGCCCGGCCAGCCGCAGACCATCAAGGCGTGGGTGAACGGCGACGGCCAGGGCACCTGGATCCGGATGCGCGTCTACGACCCCAACGGCACGCTGCTCACGCTCAACGGCGGCTACACCACGTTCACCGGCTGGCAGCAGCTCACCTTCCCGGTCCCGGCCGGCACGCAATACCCCTTGCGGTTCCGCGACGTCTACGCGGTGGAGGCCTCCGGCGCGCGCAGCTACACCGGCACGACGGCGTTCAGCGACATCACGGTCGAGATCGCGCCCGAGGTCGAGCTGCCGGCCACCGAGCGGTTCGCCGACCCCGTCATCGTCACCAACGGCAGCGCCGACGACGCCGGCCAGCGCATCGCCGTCATGAGCGACTCCCAGTTCGTCGGGCGCGACCCTGACAGCGACATCGTCCAGGCCGCGCGCCGGACGCTGCGCGAGATCGTCGCCGAGGACCCGGACGCCCTGGTCATCAACGGCGACCTCGTCGACGAGGCGGCCCCGGTCGACTTCGACCTCGCCCGCCGGGTGCTGGACGAGGAGCTGGCCGGCGTCGACTTCCCCTGGTACTACGTGCCCGGCAACCACGAGGTGCAGGGCGGCCCGATCGGCAACTTCATCGACGAGTTCGGCGCCACCCAGCACACCGCCGATCTCGCCACGGACGACGGCACGACCCGCGTCATCACGCTGAACTCCGCGTTCGGGACGCTGCGCGGCGGCGGGTTCGCGCAGCTCGCCGAGCTGCGGCGGGCGCTGGACGAGGCCGCGGCGGACGACGACGTCACCGGGGTGCTGGTCTTCGCGCACCACCCGCCGAACGACCCGCTGCCGACGGCGAACAGCCAGCTGGCGGATCGACGCGAGGCCGCGATGCTGGAGACGTGGCTGGCCGGCTTCGAGGCGTCCAGCGACAAGTCCGCGGCGTTCGTCGGCGCCCACGCGGGCGTGTTCGACGCCGGCTCCGTCGACGGCGTCCCGTTCCTCGTCAACGGCAACTCCGGCAAGGGTCCGGCGTCCACCCCGGACAACGGCGGGTTCACCGGCTGGACGCTGCTCGGCCTGGACCCGGCCTTCGGCGACCGGGGCGACGACGACGCCTGGCTGACGGCCGAGGTGCGGGCCCGGGTCGACGCGATCGCGCTGACGGCTCCGGCGACGCTGGCGCCGGGCGCGACCGGCGCAGTGTCGGCGACGGTCGAGCAGGACGGCACGCGGACGGTCCCGGTGCGGTGGCCGATGTCGGCGCAGTGGGGCGGCACCGCCGTCCACGTCGGCCCGGCGGACACGGCGCCGCGCTGGGCCGTCGTCGCCGTCGACCCGGCGGCCGGCACGGTCCAGGGGCTGCGGCCGGGCGCCGCCACCGTCAGCGTCACGGTGAACGGGGAGACCGCGACCCGGCAGATCGACGTCGCCTGACGCCCTAGCCGAGTTCGTCGGCCAGTTCCAGCCAGCGCTCTTCCAGCGAGGCCCGCTCGTCGTGCACCGACCGCAGCTCGGTGTCGAGCGCGAGCACCTTCTCGTGGTCGGTCGCGTTGTCGGCGATCTGCTCGTGCAGCGTCTTCTCGCGCCGCTCCAGCTTCTCGAGGTCGCGCTCGACGCGGGCGATCTCTTTGCGGGTGGCGCGGCTGTCGCCGGAACGGGCCCGGGTGACCGGCGCGGCGGCCTGCTCGACCTGCTCGCGGCGCAGCTCGAGGTACTGGTCGACCCCGCGCGGGAGCTGGACGACCTGGCCGTCGCCCAGGAGCGCCCAGACGGCGTCGGTGACGCGCTCGAGGAACCACCGGTCGTGGCTGACGACCACCAGCGAGCCGGCCCAGCCGTCCAGGACGTCCTCGAGGACGTTGAGCGTCTCGACGTCGAGGTCGTTGGTCGGCTCGTCCAGCAGCAGCACGTTCGGCTCGCCCATCAGCAGCCGCAGCAGCTGCAGCCGGCGCCGCTCGCCACCGGAGAGGTCGCCGACGACGGTCCACTGGCGCTGGCCGGCGAACCCGAACCGCTCCAGCAGCTGCCCCGCCGTGACGGTGTCGCCGCCGCCCAGCTGTACCTCGCGGCGGACCTCCTCGACCGTCTCGAGCACGCGGGCCGACGGGTCGAGGTCGACGACCTCCTGGTCGAGGTGGGCGACGGCGACGGTGCGGCCGATCTTCACCCGGCCGGAGTCGGGCGCGAGCGAGCCGTCGAGCAGCCGCAGCAGCGTCGTCTTGCCGGCGCCGTTGACGCCGACGATGCCGGCGCGGTCGCCGGGGCCGAGCCGCCACGTGACGTGGTCGAGCAGGGTCCGGCCGCCGAGCGACACGGTGACGTCCTCGGCGTCGAACACGCTCTTGCCCAGCCGCGTCGTCGCCAGCTTGGCCAGCTCGTACCGGTCGCGGGCGGGCGGTTCGTTCTCGATCAGGGCGTTGGCGGCGGCGATGCGGAAGCGCGGCTTGGACGTCCGCGCGGGCGGCCCGCGGCGCAGCCAGGCCAGCTCCTTGCGCAGCAGGTTCTGCCGCCGCGACTCGTCGGCGGCGGCCAGCCGGACCCGTTCGGCCCGGGCCAGGACGTACTCGGCGTAGCCGCCCTCGTACGCGTGGACGGCGCCGTCGGTGACCTCCCACGTGGTGGTGGCGACGGTGTCGAGCAGCCACCGGTCGTGCGTCACCATGACGAGAGACCGGTTGCCCGCGGCGAGGTGCCTGGACAGCCAGTCGATCGCCTCGACGTCCAGGTGGTTGGTGGGCTCGTCCAGCAGCACGAGGTCGTCGTCGCCCATGAGCAGGCGGGCCAGCGCGACCCGGCGGCGCTCGCCGCCGGACAGCGGGCCGACCAGCGCGTCCATCGACAGGCCGGGCACCAGGTGCGCCAGCACGTCGCGGAGGCGGGCGTCGCCGGCCCACTCGTGCGTCGCGCGGTCGCCGATGACGGTCTGGCCGATGGTCGCGGCGGGGTCGAGTTCGTCGCCCTGGCCGAGCCGGCCGATGCGCAGACCGCCGGTGCGGCTGACCCGGCCGGAGTCGACCTGTTCGAGCCCGGCCAGCACCCGCAGCAGCGTGGACTTGCCGCTGCCGTTGCGGCCCACGACGCCCACGCGGTCGCCGTCGGCGACACCGAGCGAGACCCCGTCGAGGATGAACCGGGTGCCGTAGGCCAGCGAGGCCGACTCGAGGTTGATGAGGTTACGGGGCGCCATGTCGCCCCTAGTTTCTCACGCCGGGCAGTAGTGCCGGTTCTTGCCGCCCACCTGCTCGAGCCGGTGCTCGGACATCGGGTGATGACACAGCGGGCACTCGATCTCGCGCACCGGGTGCGGTGGCGGCGCATCGTCCTGCCGGCCGAGGTCGGCCGGGCCCAGCAACGGCATCAGCACCTCGGTGAGCCGGCCATACCACGGCAGCTTGCGTCTCTTCACCCCTTAATGATTAGCACACTAATCAATCGCGTGCGATAGAGTGTGACCATGACGACAGACCTCGGTGACGATCCGCTGGCCCTCGACCGGCAGGTCTGCTTCGCTCTGGCCGTGGCCGCCCGCAGCGTCATCGGCCTGTACCGCCCGCTGCTCGAGCCGATGGGCCTGACCCACCCGCAGTACCTCGTCATGCTGGCGCTGTGGGAGCGCGAGCCGCGCTCCGTCAAAGACCTCAGCAGCACCCTGCAGCTCGAGTCCGCCACGCTGTCGCCGCTGCTCAAGCGGCTGGAGGCGGCCCAGTACATCTCGCGGCGGCGCAGCGCCGACGACGAACGGCTGCTGGTGGTCGAGCTGACCGGCACCGGCCGGGCGCTGCGCGACGACGCCGAGAAGATCCCCTACGCCGTCGTCGAGCGGCTCGGCCTGCCGGTGGCCGAGCTCGAGCGCCTGCACGGCTCGCTCACCCGGGTCATCGGCGCGGCGACGTCTCCGGCGTGAGGTCGACGGCGTCGAGGTGCGCCCGCTGGCCGTCGTGGTCGAGGATCGTGAGCACCTCCGCCGGACCTTCGTGCGCGACGATCGCGTGCGGCGCCATGGTCGAGAACTGCGCCGCCTGACCCGTCGCCACCAGCACCACCCGCTCCCCCAGGTACAGCCGGATCGTCCCCGACAGCACGGTGAACCAGTCGTGTCCCGGGTGCACGCGCAGCCGCTTCGGCCGGGTCAGCCGGGTGATCCGCATCTTCGCGACGGTCAGCCCGTGCGGCCCGTCGTCGCGGGTCAGCTGCCAGATCGTCGCGCCGTGCCCGCGGTCGTGCCGCGGCCGGATGACGACGTCGGCGTCGTCGACCGGCTCGACCAGCTGGTCGAGGGTGGTGTCGAGGGCGCGGGCGATGGGCACCAGCTGGTCGATCGAGATGCGCCGGGCGCCGGTCTCGATGCGGCTCAGCGTCGACGGGCTGAGGTGGCAGCGGGCCGCCAGCGCGTCCAGCGACCACCCCTTGGCCTGGCGCAGCCCGCGGATCCGCGCCCGGATCACCGCGTCGACATCGACCTCGTCTTGCGTCATCAGCAAGACCCTATGCGATCAGCGCACCGGTCGCCTAGCGTCGCAGGTATGAGCCACGACCACGACGACACCTCGCTCGCCGACCTGATCGACCTCGACGGCGACGTGCTGCACGCCTACTGGGCCGACGCGATGGGGTACGTGCGCCGCGCGGCCGACGGCGACCAGCGACGGCGCATCGTCGACCTCGGCGCCGGCACCGGCGTCGGCACGGTGCGGCTGGCGCACCGCTTCGCCGGCGCCGAGGTGATCGCCGTCGACGCGTCCGCCGAGATGCTGCGCCGCGTTCGCGCGAAGGCGCTGGACCAGGGGCTGGCCGACCGCGTCACGACGCTGCACGCCGACCTCGACGAGGACTGGCCGGTCCCCGGCCCGGTGGACCTCACCTGGGCGTCGCTGTCGCTGCACCACCTCACCGACCCCGACCGCGTCCTGCGTGACGTCCACGCCGTCACCCGCCCGGGCGGGCTGATCGCCGTCGCCGAGTTCCCGGTGCAGCTGCGGTTCCTGGGCGACGAGGCCGGTGCCGCGCTGGAGACGCGGCTGCTGGAGCTGGTCGGACGGCATCAGGCCGAGCGGCTGCCGGAGCTGGGGTCCGACTGGCCGGCCCGGCTGACGGCGGCCGGGTTCACGCTGTTGGACGAGCGGACGTTCGACCTCGACCTCGCGCCCGCCCCGCCGGCCGCGGCGGACTACGCGGCGCTCTGGTTCGGCCGGGTGGCCCGGCACGCGGACGACCTCGCCCCCGCCGACGCGGCCGCTCTCGCCGCCCTCCTGGACGGCGACGGGCCCGGCTCGCTGCGCCGCCGCGAGCTGCGCATCCGCGGCGCCCGGACCGTCACCCTCGCCCGACGCTGACCCGCCCGCCCGTGCCGCAAAGTTGGCCTTGGAGCGACCGTGGTCCCGTCCCCTGGGCCCCGTCCCTCTGCTGCCCGAATGTGAGATCGCTGCGGGATATGGGCAGCATTGCTGTCGTCAGGGAGACAGTGTCGCCACACACACGATGCAGTGATCTCACACCGTTCCGGCAGCGTGACAGGCGAACGGGCCAACCGGCTCAGCGCAGCCCACGATCATCGCTGTCCACGGCCACGAGCGCCGAGATGTGCCCACGCTCGTCCCGTCCCCCTGATAGGTGTCATGTCCTTGGGCCGCGCAGCCGTCCGCAGCGCGACGTCGTTGAGCGCGGTGTCCTCGCGGGCCGCCGCGCCCAGGGGTCCTTCGATCCCGGCGACGACGACGTCCTCCAGGCCGGCGGCGGCCAGTTCGTCGTGCAGTTCGCCGGGATCGTGGTTATAGGAGCCTCGGACAGGGCCCGAGCCCGCTCCGCCGCCTCGGGAAGGTGGTAGAGCGGCCCGAGGAGCAGAACGGCGTCCATGGAACCGTCCGGATGCGCCAGCTCGCGGGCGTCGCCCACCGCCGCCCGCAGTCCACGCGTCCGAAGCTACCCCGGCGCCCGCCGCCACGCGTGATCCGGCAGAGTCAGCGCGAGTGCGTCGTCCAGCCAGGCGCGGGCGGCGGGGTCGAGCTCGGGCAGCACGACGGCGGCGTCGGTCTCGTCCTTGGGCCGCGGCTGCTTCGCCTTGTAGAACAGCTGGATCTCCGGCCGCAGGTAGGGCAGCCCGTCGCCGGTGCGCCGCCCGATCGACGCCACCGGTGCGCGGACGCGGGCGTCGCGGCGTGAGGTCCAGAGCGGGCCGGACACGTCGTCGACCATGAACTGCAGCTCCCACGCCGGCGACGACGGGCGGCGGCACCAGATGTCGTGGACGTGCGCCGGCAGCGCCTCGCCGGCCGGCCACGGCCGCAGTGAGCCGGGCGGGTCGGCGGCCCACAGCTGCCAGCCGGGCAGCGCGTCGTGCAGCTCGCCCGCCTGCGGGCGCAGTACCAGCACGTCGACGTCGTCGTGCGGCCGCCAGGACCGGCCCAGGGCCAGCTCGAGGGCGTACCCGCCGGCGATCCACCACGGCCCGGCCCAGCCGGCCAGCTCGGCGGCGACGGCGGACGGGGTGAGCGGCGCCCAGCGGCCCAGCGGCGGATGCTCCGGCACGACGCTCAGCCGATGTCGGCCGGGCCGGTGACGGCGACGGCGCGGGCGCAGGTGCCCGACGCGGCGAGCGAGACGGACAGGGCACCCGCGGACTCGGCGTCGCGGGCCAGGAAGACGCACGTCGGGCCGGACCCGGACACGATGCCGGCCAGCGCACCCGCCTCGCGCCCGGCCCGCAGCGTGTCGCGCAGCGCCGGACGCAGCGCCAGCGCCGCCTCCTGCAGGTCGTTGTGCAGCAGCCCGGCCAGCGCGTCGACGTCGCCCGACGCAAGCGCCGCCAGCAGCTCGCCGGGCACCGCCGGCGCCGGCACCTTGCGGTCCGAGCGAAGGTCGTCGAGCCGCCGGTAGACCTCGGGGGTGGACAGCCCGCCGTCGGCCGTCGCCAGGACCCAGTGCAGTGGCGCGCCGACCGGCACCGGGCGCAGCCGCTCACCGCGCCCCGTCCCGACCGCCGTGCCACCGGTGAGCGAGAACGGCACGTCGCTGCCGAGCCCGGCCGCGACGGCGGACAGCCGCGACTCCGGCATCCGCAGCCCCCAGAGGCGGTCACAGGCCAGCAGCGCGCCCGCGGCGTCGGCGCTGCCGCCGGCCAGCCCGGCCGCGACCGGGATGTCCTTGTGCACCCGCAGCAGCGCGCCGCTGCGCAGCCGTCCCCGGCGGGCCAGGGCCCGGGCGGCGCGGACGGCGAGGTTGGACTCGTCGGCGGGGGTGTGCTCGGCGTAGGGCCCGGTGACGTGGACGGTGACGGCGTCGGCGTGGACGGCCGAGACCTCGTCGTAGAGCGAGACGGCGTGGAAGACGGTCGCGAGCTCGTGGAAGCCATCGGAGCGAACCGGCCCGACGGACAGCGTCAGATTGATCTTCGCCGGGACGCGGGCGATCACCTTCAGCACCAGCGAGACCCTACCGGAAATACCAACTCATGAGGTGCCAAAGGTGGTGATAGTGACGCGCGCCGCGGCGATCCGCGCGAAGTCGTCGACGGTGAGCTGTTCGCCGCGTGCGCGGGGGTCCACACCGGCCGCCACGAGCACCGTCTCGGCGGCCGTGGCGGAGCCGGCCCAGCCGCTCAGGGCGGCCCGCAGCGTCTTGCGCCGCTGGGCGAACGCGGCGTCGACGACGGCGAAGACGGCGGCTCGGGCGTCGGGGTCGCGAGCGACCTGACCACGCTCGAGGAGCACCAGTCCGGAGTCGACGTTCGGCGCCGGCCAGAACACGGTGCGGCCCACCGAGCCGGCCGACGACACCGTCCCGTACCACGCCGCCTTGACCGAGGGGACGCCGTACGTGCGCGACCCGGGCGCGGCGGCGAGCCGGTCGGCGACCTCCTTCTGCACCATCACCAGGACCCGGGAGAGGCTCGGGAACGTCTCCAGGAGGTGCAGCAGCACCGGCACCGACACGTTGTACGGCAGGTTGGCCACCAGCGCCGTGGGCGCCGGCCCGGGCAGCTCGGCGACGCGCAGCGCGTCGGCCGGCACCACCTCGAGGCGCGCCGCCACACCGGGCGCGTACTCGGCCACCGTCGACGGCAGCCGCGCCGCCAGCACGGGGTCGACCTCGACCGCCACCACGCGGCCGACGACGGGCAGCAGCGCCAGCGTCAGCGAGCCGAGCCCCGGCCCGACCTCGACGACGACGTCGTCGGCGCCGACCCCGGCGACCCGGACGATGCGGCGCACGGTGTTGGGATCGATGACGAAGTTCTGCCCCAGCGTCTTGGTCGGCCGCAGCCCCAGTTCGGCCGCCAAACGGCGAACGTCCGCCGGCCCCAGGAGTCTGGGACCGGCGGACGTCTCGTCGTTCTGCACCGCCCGAGCCTATAGCCCGGCCGTGAGACCGGCGTCAGCCGAGCGGAAGGCCGAGCGACCGGGCGCAGGCCGGCCAGTCGCCGTACCCGCCGCGGTTGTCGCGGACCTTCGTGGCGATGCGGATCTGCTCGGCCTTGCTGTTCTCGTGCGGGTAGCCGGAGCCACCGAACGCGCGCCAGGTGCTGACGGAGAACTGCAGGCCGCCGTAGTAGCCGTTGCCGGTGTTGATGGACCAGTTGCCGCCGGACTCGCACTGAGCCAGCCGGTCCCAGACGCCGCCGTCGACGTCCTCACCGCCGCCGCCACCGCCGCCGCCGTCACCGTCGTCCTCGGCCGGCGGGGCCGGGGGCTCCTTGGTGCCGATCAGCACGACCTGGTCGACCGGGGCCGCGACGACCTCCTCGGACAGGACGTCCGTGGTGGACAGCTCGCCGTCGATGTAGGTGTTCTGCACCACCCGCTCGAGCGTGCCCGCCTTGCCCTCGGTCTCGACCGACTCGCTGCCCTTCTCGAGGGAGTCGTCCTCCTGCTCGGTCACCTCGAACGGGACCGCCTCGGTGACGGTCGCGGTCTCGACGGTGACCCGCCGGACGGTGACGGCGAGAGCGTCGGCCAGCGCGGCGTCGGCCGCGGGCTCGACGAGGTCGAGCTCGCCGAGCGTGATGCCGGCCTCCGTCAGGGCCTCGGCGACCGTGAGGCCGGTCGTGGTGACCGGGTTGGTCGCACCGTCGGCGGTGACGGTGATCTCCTTCGGGGTGCGGACCTCGAAGTCGAGGCCGCCGCGCCCGATCTCCTGCGACCGGGCGACCGACACGTCGGCGCCGTCGGCTCGGATGTCGAGGTCGCTCAGGGCCTCGTCCACGGACAGCGCGGTGGTCCAGATCTGCTGTTCCTCGCCGTCGATGGTCACGGTGATCTGCCGGGCGTACCGGACGCTGATCTCGGTGCCGTCTTCGATGTCGCTGTCCAGCGAGGGAATGACCTCGTCCCGGGCGCTCAGTTCGATGTCCCGCTCGTCGAGGACGTCCTCGACGCTGCTGCCGAACGTGTGCACGGTCTCGGTCTGGCCGTCGATGGTGAGGGCGACGGCGTTGTCGAGCGTGATGTAGGCGACACCGCCGCCTACCAGAGCAGTGACGACGGTGGCGTTGATCGCCAACGTCTTCGCGGACAGGCGCACTGTGCTCCTCGGTCGTACTGTCCGGGCACGGGACCTCGCGGCACGCCCGGTCATCCAGCCCGCCAAGCTACCGTGCGCGTGTTCGGCGCACCGCTCGTCGGACCGTGTGTCCGGCCGTTCATCTGCCACCCGAAGCTTCCCCGACCCCGGCTAACAATCTCGGGACGGTAACGCATGGCGAGCGGCCGGACAACTGATCCGGCCGGTTGAATCGGACAAATCGCCCCGGAGGGCGAAGTTGTGACGCTGTGACACGTCCACGCGAGACACCGCCGCGCGCCCGCGCGAGGCGACCGCCGCCGGCCCCCGTGTGACCAGCGGAAACGACTTCTTGTCACCATGGGCCGAAAGCGCGGTCGGTGTTCGCCTGGAGGGTGTGACACACGGCCTCGAGGTCCTGCCCCAGGGCCTCGGCGATGAACCGGACGGTCAGCGGGACCAGGTACGACGCGTTCGGCCGGCCGCGGTACGGGTGCGGCGTCAGGAACGGCGCGTCGGTCTCGACGAGCAGGTGCTCCGGCGGCGTGACGGCGAGAGCGGCACGCAGCTCGGCCGCGTTCTTGAACGTGACCGGGCCGGCGAAGGACAGGTACCAGCCTCGCTCTGCGACGCGGCGCGCGAAGGTCTCGTTCCCCGAGAAACAGTGAAATACGACACAATCGGGCGTTTCGACGTCGTCGAGGACCCGCAGGACGTCGTCGTGGGCGTCGCGATCGTGGATGGTCAGCGCCAGCCCGCGGCGCCGGGCGATCTCGGCGTGCGCCCGCAGCGAGTACTCCTGCGCGGCCCGGCCCTCGGGCCCCGTGCGGAAGTGGTCGAGCCCGGTCTCGCCGATGCCGCGCACCCGCGGGCTGGACCCCGCCAGCCGGTCGATCTCGGCCAGCGCGGCGTCCAGCTCACCGGCCTCGGCCAGCTTCGGCGCCTCGTTCGGGTGCAGCGCGACGGTGGCGACGACGTTCGGGTATCGCTCGGCGACCTCGACGGCCCAGGCGGCGCCGGGCAGGTCGCAGCCGACCTGCACGACCCGCGTCACGTTCACCTTCGCGGCGGCGTCCAGCGCCTGCGCCACCCCGAACGCGTCGCCGTCGTCGCCGTCGGCGATGTCCATGTGGCAGTGCGTGTCCGTGACCGGCGCCGGCAGCGGCTCGGGCAGCGGCGGCCGGGACCGGTCGCGCTTGCGCCCGGCCTCGTCCGTCGCCGACCGCCGCTCGCGAGGCTCGGTCACTGGTCCGCTGCTGCGAGGTCCAGCCGCGGGAACAGCGCGTCGCCCTTGGTGACCTCGGCGCCGGGGACCAGCTGGCCCCAGCGGCCGGCGTCGGCGACCGGCTGGGCGGCCAGCGCGCCGAGCGCCTTCTCGGCCCCCAGCGACTCCCACAGCTTCGCCGTCGCCTTCGGCATGACCGGGTTGAGCAGCACGGCCAGTGCCCGCAGCGCCTCGGCCGACGAGTACAGGATGGTGGCCAGCCGCTCGCGCTGCGCGTCGTCCTTGGCGACGGCCCACGGCTGCTGCTCGGTGATGTAGCCGTTGGCGGCGTCGACCAGCGTCCAGACGGCGGCCAGCGCCTCGTGCGGCGCGACGCGGTCGACGGCGGCGTCGGCGTCGTGCGCGGCCTTCGCGGCGACCGCGGCCAGCGCCTCCTCGGCGTCCGTCGCCGGGCCGGGGGTGGGCAGCGCACCGTCGAAGTACCGCCCGACCATCGCGGCCACCCGCGAGGCGAGGTTGCCCAGCCCGTTGGCCAGCTCGGCCTGGTAGCGCGCGGCGATGTCCTCCCACGAGAACGAGCCGTCGTTGCCGAACGCGATGGCGCGCAGGAAGTAGTAGCGGAACGCGTCGGAGCCGAAGGTGTCGGTGATCTGCGCGGGCGCGATGCCGGTGAGCTTGGACTTGCTCATCTTCTCGCCGCCGACCAGCAGCCAGCCGTGCGCGAACACCTTCTTCGGCAGCGGCTCGCCGGCCGCCATCAGCATGGCCGGCCAGATGACGGCGTGGAAGCGCAGGATGTCCTTGCCGACGAAGTGGATGTCGGCCGGCCAGGTGCGCTCGTACTTCTCCGGGTCGGCGCCGTAGCCCACGGCCGTGGCGTAGTTGAGCAGCGCGTCGAACCACACGTAGATGACGTGCTCCGGGTCCCACGGCACCGTGACGCCCCAGTCGAACGTCGACCGCGAGATGGAGAGGTCCTGCAGGCCCTGCCGGACGAAGCCGAGCACCTCGTTGCGGGCGCTCTCGGGCTGCACGAAACCGGGGTTCTGCTCGTAGAACTCCAGCAGCCGCTCGGTGTAGGCGGACATGCGGAAGAAGTAGTTCGTCTCGGACAGCTTCTCGACCGGGCGGCCGTGGATCGAGCAGACCAGCTGCCCGGCGTACTCGCCGGTGCCCTCGACGAGGTCGCCGGGCTGCTTGTACTCCTCGCAGGCGACGCAGTAGTAGCCCTCGTAGGTGCCCTCGAAGATCTCGCCGTTGTCGTGCAGCTTCTGGATGAACTCCTGCACGCGGGCCACGTGCCGCGGCTCGGTGGTGCGGATGAAGTCGTCGTTCGACGCGTCGATGGTCTTCAGGACCGGTTTCCAGGCCTCCTCGACCAGCCGGTCGGCCCACGTCTGCGGGTCGGTGCCGTTGGCCTCGGCCGTCCGCATCACCTTCTCGCCGTGCTCGTCGGTGCCGGTGAGGAACCAGACGTCCTCCTGGCGCTGACGGTGCCAGCGGGCGATGAAGTCGGTGGCGACGGTGGTGTAAGCGTGGCCGATGTGCGGTGCGTCGTTGACGTAGTAGATCGGCGTGGTGACGTAGAACGCCTTGGGCATGCGCCCGATGGTAGTCCCCGCGCGTCCATGATCATCAACCGCTGGCGACACCACGACGTCGCCAACGGTTGATGATCACGAGCGTGGGGCAGTCGATCCCGCAGGGACGCGGCACTCCGGTCCAGCCGCGGTCCTGGAGCACCCGGCCCTGTTCGGCGGCAACGCCACACGGATCGCCGAAGACGTCGGCGTGGCCGTACCGCAGCGTGGCCCGGCCGTGGGCGGTGGCGCGATTGTCGCGACGGCGGTCTCGGAACCGTCCTTCGCCGACATGCCCGACCCGGCCGTCGAGCTCGACCCGAAGCAGGTACTGGTCGTAGTCGACGTCTACCCAGACGACGCGACGACCGGCCACACGCCGTTGCCGATGGCCGCGAGGCAGGGCATGGGCACGTTCGACGGCGCGGAGATGCCTGAGTTCCAGCGGCGATTGCGCTCCCTCCGCGACGTCGCTCAGCATGCTCTCGAGCATCGGCCGCCAGCGGATCTTCTTGCGCAACGCAAGAGCGTCGGCGAGCCGCTCCGGTGTGGTCCGGCGGCGTTGGCAGGCCGACGTCACCCAGGTGTCGACGTCTTGCGGGCGACGGGTGGCGTCGATCAGGTCGAGGACCGTCTCCTCGGTGCGGGTGCGCGGTGGCACGCGCGACGGGTGGCGGGTTCGGGCCAGTCGGTGTGCGTAGTGGACGCGGACACCGTCGATGCGGCTGCGTAGGTGCCGGTCGGCCGGCACCGTGAGGTGCACCAGAGGCCCAGGGTCGTCGCAGAGGCCGTCCAGGTACGCGGCCGTCTGGTGGCTGGCCACCGCGCCCCGGCCCGCACGCAGGATCGCCGCCCAGACGAGGGCATGGAACGAGAGCGGGCCAGTGGTCGTGGCGTAGACCCGGGCATGGACCCGCTGCCAACGCCCCGAGCGCACCAGCCATCCGATGCGCCGCTGTGTCAGCCCGGCCGCGACCGCCTGATCGAGGCCCAGCACGCCGTGCTGCTGCGCCGCGACGGCGGTCACTTCGGAGGGCAGTTCCACGTCGCCGAGCCTCATCCAGGGCCGCGCCGTACGCCAGGGACGAAACGTGATCTGTGGACAACCTCGCCCACATCCCCATGATCATCAACCGTTGGCGACATCCTGGTGTCGCAGACGGTTGATGATCATGGAACGTCAGAGCTTGGGCACGACGGTCTGGAAGAACAGCTCGACCTGGCGGCGGGTGTCGCCGTGGACGGGCCAGAAGACGAACGTCTCGAAGCCGAGGCGGTCGCGGTAGTCGGTCAGCGCCTCGGCCCAGTGCCCGGCCGAGCCGACCAGCAGCTGGTCGTTGCGCGCCGGCCGGTCGTCATCGATGACGCCCATGACGTTGAAGACGCGGCGGACGGCGGACGGGGCGCGCCCGGCGGCGACAGCGGCGTCGTCGATGGCCCGCTGCATGGCCGGGACCTCGTCGAGCGACAGGTAGGCGTTGGTGGGCAGCCAGCCGTCAGCGTGCCGGCCGGTGATCGCCAGCATGCGCGGCTTGAACGAGCCGACCCACACCGGCGGGACGGGGTCAGGGGCGGCCCCGGCGACCGCGACGGCGTCGTGCAGACGGTAGTACGCGCCGTCGTGCGTGACCGGCTGCCCCGACCACAGCCGGCGCAGCAGCGGGACCGCCTCGTCCAGCGCGCCGATCGCCTCCCCCAGCGACCCCCACTGCGCGCCCCAGCCCGGCAGCCCGTCGTACGGACCGCCGGCGCCGAGGCCGAGCACGAACCGTCCGCCGCTGGTGTGCTGCAGCGTGGCCGCGCCCTTCGCCATGACCGCCGGGCTGCGAAACGGCAGCGCCGTCACGTTCGTCGCCACCCGCACCCGCGTCGTCCGCGCCAGCAGCAGCGGGACCAGCGTCCACGCATCGAGCTCGGACGGCAGGTACGGGTGGTCGGCGACGGTGACGAGATCGGCGCCGAGCTCCTCGGCGATCGTCGTCGCCTCGAGCAGTTCGGGCAGCCGGTGCGCCGACGCCGGGAGCGCCGCGCCGTAGGAGAGGGGGTCAGCCATGACCCCACTCAACAACCTCAAGCGGTGTTGGGGTCAAGGGACTGGCGCAGGAACGCCCCCGTCCGCGACTCCGGCGCCGCGGCGATCTCCTCCGGCGGGCCGGTCGCCACGACCCGGCCGCCCGCCGCTCCACCGGCGGGCCCGAGGTCGATCACCCAGTCCGCGGTGCGGACGACGTCGAGGTCGTGCTCGATCGCGACGACGGTGTTCCCGGCCGCGACCAGCCGCCGCAGCACGCCGAGCAGCCGCGCGACGTCGTCGACGTGCAGCCCGGTGGTCGGCTCGTCCAGCAGGTAGAGCGTGCGGCCGGTGGACCGGCGGGCCAGCTCCTTCGCCAGCTTGATCCGCTGCGCCTCGCCGCCGGACAGCGTCGTCGTCGGCTGGCCGAGCTGCAGGTAGCCGAGGCCGACGTCGTCGAGCAGCCGCAACCGCGCCACCGCGCCGGGCACGTCGGCGAACAACTCGACCGCCTCGGCGACCGTCATCGACAGCGCCTCGGCGATGTCGTGGCCGCGGTACTTCGCCCGCAGGACGTCGCGGGTGAACCGGCGGCCGCGGCAGACCGGGCAGCGGACCTGGACATCGGGCAGGAAGTGCATGGACACGTTCAGCACCCCGGCGCCGGTGCACCGCTCGCACCGTCCGCCGGGCACGTTGAACGAGAAGTGCCCGGCGCTCAGGCCGAGCGACCGGGCGCCGTCGGTCGCGGCGAACGCCTCGCGGATCGGGGTGAACGCGTCGGAGTAGGTGGCCGCGTTGGACCGCGGCATCCGCCCGGCCGCCTGCTGGTCGATCGTCACGACCTTGTCGAGGTGCTCCCAGCCGTCGATGCCGTCATGGTCGCCGGGCGGGTCGCCGGCGCCGGTGAAGCGCCGCCGCCCGGCGCGGTCGACGATGTCGAGCAGCAGTGACGACTTCCCCGACCCGGACGGCCCGGTGACGGCGACCAGCCGGCCCAGCGGCAGCGCGACGGTGACGTCCGTCAGGTTGTGCGCGCGGGCCCCGCGCACGACGAGCGCGGCGCCGTCGACCGGCGACAACGGCGCCCGAGGCACGCTCAGACGGCCGGACAGGTAGGCGCCGGTCACCGATCCCTCGGTGGCCGCGACCTCGTCGGGCGTGCCGGCCGCGACCACCCGGCCGCCGTCGCGGCCCGCGCCGGGCCCGATGTCGATGACGTGGTCGGCGGCCCGCAGCACCTCGAGGTCGTGCTCGATGACCAGCACCGTGTTGCCGAGGTCGCGCAGCCGGCGCAGCACGCCGACCAGCCGGGCGACGTCGGCCGGGTGCAGCCCGATGGTCGGCTCGTCCAGCACGTACAGCACGCCGGTGAGCCCGGACCCGAGCAGCGCCGCCAGCCGCAGCCGCTGCGCCTCGCCGGCGGACAGGCTCGGCGTCGACCGCTCCAGCGTCAGGTACTCCACCCCGACGTCGACCAGCCGGCGCACGCGTTCGTGCAGGTCGGCGACGACCGGCTCGGCGAAGCGCCACTCGCCGTCGTCGACGCGCCCGCGCAGCGCGTCGATCCACGCGGCCAGCTCGCCGAGCGGCAGCCGCGCGGCGTCGACGACGGTCAGCCCGGCGACGGTGACGCGGCGGCTCTCCGGCCGCAGCCGGCTGCCCTCGCACTCGGGGCACGTCTCCTGGCGCAGCAGCCGCTCGGTCTTCTCGCGGTAACCGGTGTCCTCGATGCGGTCGGCGTAGCGGCGCAGCACCGCGGTGGCGACGCCCTCGAACCGGCCGGCGGTGACGGTGCGCGGCGGCGCCGCGGTGACGTGGCGGCCGAACTCCGGGCTCTCGACGCCGTACAACAGCAGGTCGCGCTGGACGTCGCCGAGCTCGCGGACCGGCACGTACGCGTCGAACTCGAACCCGTAGTGCCGGCCGGCGGCCGCCAGCACCGCGATGTTGCGGTCGGTCGTCACGGGGTGCCAGCCCAGCACCGCGCCCTCGGCGACGCTGAGGTCGTCGTCGACCAGCCTGGACGTGTCGGGCCGGACGACCACGCCGAGGCCGGTGCACGCCGGGCAGGCGCCGGACGGCTTGTTGAAGGAGAAGTCGCCCATGACGAGGTCGGGCACCTCGGCGCCGCAGTGCTGACAGCGCACCGTCTCGGGGTCCTGGTCCTCGTCCCAGTCGTCGTCCTGGTGGCTGGGCGGCAGCGGCGCCGCGCAGGACGGGCAGGGCCGGTGGCCGATGCGCGCCCACAGCAGCCGCAGGTAGGTGAAGACCTCGGTGGCGGTGCCGACGGTGGACCGCGGGCTGCGGTTCGTCAGGTACTGGTCGATGCTGATGGAGGGCGACAGCCCCGTGATGGAGTCGACCGGCGCCTTGCTCACCCAGGCGGTGACCAGCCCGAGCGACTCCAGGTACTGGCGCTGTCCCTCGCGGTGCAGCAGGTCGAAGGCGAGGGTGGACTTGCCTGAGCCGGACCGGCCGGTCAGCACGACCAGACGCTGGCGCGGGATGGCGACGGTGACGTTCTTCAGGTTGTGCAGGCGGGCGTTCGCGACCCTGATCGCGCCGAAATCCATCCTTCAATTCTCCCATTGAGTCGCTTGTTGAAGGTTGCCCGCGGCCAGAGCGCTGTACGAGCGGATAAGCTTCAACTCCGCCGTACAACGGGAGGGACCGGATGGCGCTGCGCCCGGTGGACCTCGGCCGGACCGTGGGCATCTCGGCCCAGCAGGTCCGCAACTACGAGGAGGACGGCCTGCTGCCGCCGGCACCGCGGTCGGCGTCGGGGTACCGGCAGTTCACCGAACGGCACCGCGAGGCGCTGCTCACCTACCGCGCGCTGCTGGCCGGCTACGGCGTCATCGCGGCGCGGGCGATCATGCGGTCGGTCCACGACGACGACGTGCCCGGCGCGCTCGCGCTGGTCGACGCCGCCCACGCCGACCTGCACGACCAGCGGCGGCAGCTGCGCGAGACCGCAGGCGCCGTCGAGACGCTGGCCGCCGGCGCGCCGCGGGGCGGGCCGGCCGGCGCGCCACGGGGCGGCCCGGGGCTGCGGGTCGGCGAGGTCGCGCGGCGGCTCGGCGTGCGGACGTCGGCGCTGCGGACGTGGGAGGCGTACGGCCTGCTCGCCCCCGCACGCGAGCCGGGCACGTCGTACCGCAGCTACACCGCCGACGACGTCCGCGACGCCCAGCTGGTCAACCTGCTGCGGCAGAGCCACTACGGGCTGCCGCAGGTGCGCCAGGTGCTGGACGAGCTGCGCCGCACCGGCAGCACCGCGGCGCTGCGCGCGGTCCTCGCCCAGCGCGCGGATCAGCTGACGGCGCGGGCGCTGGCCATGCTCGACGGCTCCGGACGGCTGCACGCGTACGTGACCACCGGCTGAGCCGTCGCCGTCAGCCGGGCGTGGAGTCGCGGGCCGCCTCGCGCGCCTCGCGCACCGCCTCGCCGGCGTTGGCCCACGGCGTGCCGGCCCACGGGTCGTAGTCGACCTCGAGCGGCTCCTGCTCGGGGCGGCGCTCGTCGGGCACGTGCTGCAGGTTGACGCGGATGCGGTACCAGAGCGAGCTGCGCCCGCGCATGCCGTCGACCAGGATGTCGGCCGGTTCGAGGTGCGGCACGACGTCGGTGTGGCGCTGCTTCCAGCGCTCCAGCCCGGCCAGCGCCTCGTCCTTGGTCTTGGCCCGGGCGATCTCGATGAGCGGCATCGTCTGCGTGCGCCGCCCGGTGCCCTTCGGCGGCTTCTCGGCCGGCCCGAGCCGTTCGGCCAGCTCGAGCAGCGGCTCCAGCGATCCGGCGGACGTCTCGATGCCGGCCCACGGGTCGCCGATCTCGGCGTACCGGCGCGGTGCGGTGGCCAGCGTGTAGTCCTCGGCCCGGCAGCCGGGGACCTCGTCCCACGTCAGCGGCATCGACACCCGGGCGTCGGCCTTGGCGCGGACGGAGTAGGCGGAGGCGACGGTGCGGTCCTTGGCGTTCTGGTTGAAGTCGACGAAGACGCCCTCGCGCTCTTCCTTCCACCACTTCGCCGTGGCGATGCCGGGCGCGCGGTTCTCGACCTCGCGGGCCACGCTCTCGGCGGCCAGCCGCACCTGCCGGTACGACCACAGCGGGTCGATGCGGGTGTAGATGTGGAAGCCGCGCGAGCCGGACGTCTTCGGCCAGGCGCTCAGCCCGTGGTCCTGCAGCACTTCACGCGCCACCTGCGCGACGTCGAGGATCTGCGCCCACTCGATGCCCGGGTTGGGGTCGAGGTCGATGCGCAGCTCGTCCGGACGGTCGAGGTCCTCGGCGCGGACGGGGTGCGGGTTGAGGTCGATGCAGCCGAGGTTCACCACCCACGCCAGCGCCGCGGCGTCGCGCACCACCACCTCGTCGGCGAAGGTGCCGGAGCGGTAGCGCAGCGTCGCCACCTCGACCCAGTCGGGCCGCTTCTGCGGGGCGCGCTTCTGGAAGAACGCCTCCTGGTCGATGCCCTTGACGAACCGCTTGAGGATCATCGGCCGGCCCTCGACGCCGCGCAGCGCGCCGTCGGCGACCGTCAGGTAGTAGGTGACGAGGTCCAGCTTGGTGTGGCCGCCGTCGGGGAAGACCACCTTGTCTGGATGGGTGATCGTCACCTCACGCCCGGCGACCTCCAGCACCTGCGAGGACGACATGACACCACCATAGAGCGGCCGGTGCCGGCCGGCGGTCACGCCGGGGGTGACGACGACGGCTGCGGCTGCGCGGCCTCCTGGGCCAGTGCCGCCTCGGCGACCGGGTGCTCGACCAGCGCGAGGACCCGGCTGGACATGAACCGGGCGGTGCGCACCGGCGTGCCGGACCGGGTGACCTCGGCGACCACGACGACGCCGCGGCCGATGCTGACGTCGACCCGGCGGCCGGCCTTCGTGGCCACGATCTCGTAGCTGCGCGTGGTGTCGCCGGCATCGATGACGATCTCGACTCTGTCGCCCCGCATGGACACCTCCGACGGCCGCCGCTACCCCCACGATGCCACGCGGCACCGACAGCCCGGCGGCGTCAGCCGGCCCACTCCAGCAGCGGCGAGCGGCGCTGCGGGTCGCGCAGCTCGGCGATCGACTGCTTCTCCAGCTGTCGCACCCGCTCCTTCGTGAGGCCGACGCGCTCGCCGACCTCCTGCAACGTGTGCTCCCGGCCGTCGTGCAGGCCGTACCGGAGCGTGATGATCAGGGCCTCGCGCGGCGGCAGCGTGTCGACCAGCGCCCGCAGCTCCTGGGCCAGCGCGTGGTACTCGACGACGTCGGGGGCCTGCAGGATCTCGGTGTCCTCGATGAGGTCGCCGATGCTGGCGCTGCCCTCGTCGCCGACCGGGGTGTCGAGGCTGATGGTGTCGCGGGCGATGCGGCGCAGTTCGGCGACGCGGGCCTCCGTCAGGCCGGACTCGGCGGCCGCCTCCGCGATCGTCGGCTGGCGGTCGAGGGCCGCCTGCAGGCCGCGCTCCACCCGGCCGAGCTTCGCGATGCTCTCCAGGACGTGCACCGGCAGCCGGATCGTCCGGGCCCGCTCGGCCTTGCCGCGCTCGATGGCCTGCCGGATCCACCACATCGCGTAGGTCGAGAACTTGAACCCCTTCGCGTAGTCGAACTTCTCCACGGCCCGGATCAGCCCGAGGTTGCCCTCCTGCACGACGTCCAGGAAGGACAACCCGGTGTTGCGGTAGTACTTGCGCGCCGCCGACACGACCAGCCGCAGGTTCGCGCGGATCATGTGGTCCTTGGCCCGTTCACCGTCGCGCACCAGCGCCTCCAGCTCGGCCGGCGCGGCCGCTCCGGTACCCGACTCCAGCAGCGACGCCGCGTACACGCCGGCCTCGATGCGACGCGCCAGCTCGACCTCCTCGGCCGCCGACAGCAGCGGCGTGGCGCCGATCTGCTTGAGGTACTGACCGACGAGGTCGTAGTCCTCGTCCGGCTCCCGCGGTTCGCTCCGCACCGCCGCGCGCCGATGCCCGTGATGTGCCATATCCGGCGGCTACCCAGCTCGCGAGGGCGTAAACGGCGGATCGGCCGGACGGCGGCGGGGTACGGACCAGCTGAACGAAAGGAGTTCCCGATGACCACCGACACCCCGCACACGCTGGTCCACCTCACCGACTCCGGCCTGGCCGTGACCGCCGACGACGACGTGCGCGGCCGCGAGGTCGTCGACCGCAACGGCGACGAGGTCGGCACCGTCGACGACCTCGTCGTCGACCCGGAGGAGAAGAAGGTGCGCTTCCTGCAGGTCGGCTCCGGCGGCTTCCTCGGCCTCGGCGAGCGGAAGCAGCTGATCCCCGTCGACGCGATCGTGCGGATCGACGAGAAGGTGCACATCGCCCAGGACCGCGGCCACGTGGCCGGTGCGCCGGCCTACGACCCGGACCTGGTGCCGGCCGGCGAGTACTACGAGGAGTTGTACGGCTACTACGGCTACCCGCCGTTCTGGGCGGCCGGCTACGCGTACCCGCCGTACCCGTTCTACCTGTAACCGGTCAGTCGGCCGCGGCGGCCGCCTCCTCGTAGTCCAGCCGCTCCAGCTCGCGCCGCATGATCTCGTCGTCCAGCTCGCCGGCGTCGCGGGCGGCGGTGAGGGCCAGCCGCTGGGCGGCGAGGATCTCGCGGCGGACGGCGACCATGGTCTCGCGCACCGCGGGGGCGTGCTCGGCCTCCTCGACCTCGGCGTCGAGCGCGTCGGCGGAGTGCCGGGCCCGCATCGCGGCGGCGAACCGGTCCCGCATGGTGCTGAGGACGACGGGATCGGCGCCCGGCGGCGGGTGGTCGAGCAGGTCGCGCAGGGTCTGCTCGGCCGCCGCCCGGGCGATCTGGCGGGCCCGCCGGACCTCCTCGGACTCCTCCTCGCGCTCCGCCTCGTCGTCGATGTTCATGCGCCGGACGAGCATCGGCAGCGTCGGCGCCTGGATGACCAGGCTCCCGACGGCGACGACGAACGCGAGCGCCTGGATGGTGCTGCGGCCCGGGAACGGCTCGCCGGACGCCGTCAGGGCGGGCACACCGGCCGCCGCGGCCAGCGTCACCACCCCGCGCATGCCCGACCACGAGAGCACCGTGAGCTGCGCCCGGGGCAGCGGCTGGTGGGGACGCGGCCGCCGCCGGCGCCGTCGCCACGGGAGCCGCAGGTAGCGCCGTCGCAGCACCCGCTGGCCGTAGGTGAGGAACACCCAGAACGGCCGGATCAGCAGCACCGTCAGCAGCACGACGACGGCCGACAGCACGAACCGCGCCCACTCGCCGTCCGCCAGCCCCAGGTCGGCGAAGACGAACTTGCACTGCAGCCCCATGTAGGCGAAGACGAACGCCTCGAGCAGAGTGTCCAGGCTGCGCCAGACCTGCCGGCCCTGCAGCCGCGTCTCGAACCCGGCGTCGGCGTCGTGGTGGCCGAGCCAGAACCCCGCGGCGACGACGGCGAGGACGCCGGACGCGTGCAGCTCCTCGGCGAACAGGAACGCGGCGAACGGCACCACCAGCCCGAGCGCCGTCTCCAGGCCGCTCTCGCCCAGCCGCTGACGGGTCCAGTGCACGCCCGCGGCCAGCGCCACGCCGACACCGACGCCGACCACCGCCGAGTACACGAACAGCAGCAGCGCGTTGCTGATGAACGGGTGGCTGCCGGCCGCCGCGGCCACCGCCAGCGTGAAGATGGTCAGCGCGGTCGCGTCGTTGACCAGGCTCTCCCCGGTCAGGATCGTCATCAGCCGCTTCGGCAGCCCCAGCTTCCGACCGATCGCGACCGCGCTGACGGCGTCCGGCGGCGCGACGACCGCGCCCAGCACCAGCGCCGACACCAGCCCGAGCCCCGGCACCACCCAGTTCGCCACCACGCCCGTGACCAGCGTCGACACGACCACCATGCCGACGCCGAGGGACAGGATCGGGCGCAGGTTACGGGCCAGGCTGTAGACGGAGAAGTCCAGCGCCGCGGAGTACAGCAGCGGCGGCAGCACGACGCTGAGGATGAGGTCGGGTTCCAGCTCGAACCGCGGCAGCCCGGGCACGAACGACACCGCCGACGCCAGCACCACGACCACGATCGACGCCTGCAGCCCGCGCCGGTTGGCGACCGCGGTCACCGCGATCGCGCCCACCACCACGAGCAGCAACTGCATCGTCTGGCAGGTTAGCCAACTACGGGATGTGCTGGACCCCGATCCGCTTGCGGAACATCCAGTAGACCCAGCTCTGGTACGCCAGCACGGCCGGCACGAACGGCACCGCCACCCACGTCATCACGGTCAGCGTGTAGTCCGACGACGACGCGTTCGTCGTGTTCAGGCCGTTCGCGGCGTCCAGCGTCGACGGCAGCACGTCCGGGTAGAGCGCGGCGAACAGCGTCGCGCCGACCGCCGCCACCGTCGCGAACGTCGCGGTGAACGCCCAGCCCTCGCGGCCGCGCGCGTTCGCCGTCGCACCGGCCGCGACCGCCACCACCGCGACGATCGCCGCGACACCGGCCGCCCACGACGGCGAGTCGTCGCGCAGCACCGTCCACCCGAGGAACCCGGCCAGCACGACGGCGACCGGGACCGCGAGCCGTCCGGCCAGCCGCCGCGCCCGCTCGCGGATCTCCCCGACCGTCTTCAGGCCGATGTAGTGGGCGCCGTGCAGCAGCGACAGCGCCAGCGTCACGACGCCGCCGAGCAGCGTGTACGGCGTGACGACGTCGCCGAGGTCGCCGACGAAGTCGTGCCCGGCGTCCAGCGGCAGCCCCTGCACGAACGCCGCCAGCAGCACGCCCCACACGAACGCCGGCACCGCCGAACCGGCGAAGATCACCAGGTCCCAGCGGTTGCGCCAGGTCGCGGTGTCGCCCTTGGCGCGGTACTCGAAGGCCAGGCCGCGGCCGATCAGCGTCAGCAGGATCAGCACCAGCGGCAGGTAGTACGCCGACCACGCCGTCGCGTACCACTCCGGGAACGCCGCGAACGTTGCGCCGACCGCGGTGATGACCCAGACCTCGTTGCCGTCCCAGACCGGGCCGATGGTGTTGATGAGGACGCGGCGCTCGGTGTCGTCGCGGGCGAACCGGCGGGTCAGCATGCCGACGCCGAAGTCGAAGCCCTCGAGCGCGAGGTAGCCGATCCAGAGGACCGCGATGAGCAGGAACCACAGCGTGCTCAACTCCATGATCTGCACTCCCCTCAGTACGCGAAGCTCAGCGGCTTGTCGGCGTCGTCTCCCTCGGCGGGTGGCGGCGGTGGCGCGACGTCGGGCAGGCCCGGCCGGGCGTGCTTGACCAGCAGGTGCACCCACAGCCAGGTCAGGCCCGCGTACAGGACGGTGAAGGCGGCCAGCGAGATGAACACCGTCCGGGCCGTGGTGCTGGGGCTGATGCCCGACGCCGTCGGCATCAGGCCGAACACCAGCCACGGCTGCCGGCCCATCTCGGTGAAGATCCAGCCGAGGGCGTTGCCGGCCAGCGGAAGGAGCGGGAGCACCGCCGTGACGCGCAGCGCCCAGGGCGACGTCGGCACCCGTCCGCGTCTGGTCGCCCACAACTGCCAGAGCGCGATCAGCCCGGCCAGCCCGCCCATCGTGATCATCATCCGGAACGTCCAGTAGGTGACCGGGATGTTCGGGCTGTAGTCACCCGGGCCGAACTCCTCCTCGTACTGCGCCTGCAGGTCGTTGATGCCCTCGACCTTGCCGTCGAACGAGCCGGTCCCGAGGAACGACAGCAGCTGCGGCACCTCGATCGAGTAGATCGCCTCGCTGCCGTCGAGGGTGCCGATGGTGAACAGCGAGAACGGCGCCGGCTGCTGCGTCTCGTACAGCGCCTCGGCGGCGGCCATCTTCATCGGCTGCACCTCGGTCATGACCTTGCCCTGGAAGTCGCCGGAGACCGCGACCCCGATGCCGCCGACGAGGACGGTGACGGCGCCGATGCGCAGCGCGGTGCGGAACGCGCCCCGGTCCGACGGCGCGCCGGGCTCGGCGTCCTCCGGGTTGCGGGCGCCGCGGATCAGGTGCCACATGGCGACCGCCGCCACCACGCCGCCGCCGACCATGAACGCCGCGAAGATCGTGTGCGGGAACGTGACCAGCAGCACCTTGTTCGTCAGCACCGCCCAGATGTCGGTCAGCTCGGCGCGGCCGGCCTCCTCGTTGATCTCGTAGCCGACCGGGTGCTGCATGAACGAGTTCGCGGCCAGGATGAAGTACGCCGACAGCAGCGTCCCGAACGCCGTCACCCAGATCGTGGCCAGGTGGATCTTCGGCGGGATGCGGCCCCAGCCGAAGATCCAGACGCCGACGAAGACCGACTCGAGGTAGAACGCGAGCAGCGCCTCCATCGCCAGCGGCGCGCCGAACACGTCGCCGACGAAGCGGCTGAAGTCGCTCCAGTTCATGCCGAACTGGAACTCCTGCACCAGGCCGGTCACGACACCGACGGCGAGGTTGATCAGCAGCAGCTTCCCGAAGAACTTCGTGAGCCGCAGCCAGCGCTCGCTCTTCGTGCGCATCCACACCGACTGCATGATCGCGACGAGGAACGCCATCGAGATGGTGAACGGGACGAAGAAGAAGTGCACCACCGTCGTGATGCCGAACTGCCAGCGGGCGAGGTCCAGCACGTCCATGCGCGTTGCCCTTCGGTGCGTACTACGGAACGTCGTAGATGCTACGACATACTGTAGTACTACGAACGGTCGGTAGACTGATGAACGTGCCAGGACGTGCCCGACTCGGTGAACTCGAACGCGCCGTCATGGAGCAGTTGTGGGCGCTCGGCGCGCCGGCCACCGTCCGTCAGGTCCACGAGGCCCTGGCCGGGTCGCGCGACGTCGCGTACACGACGGTCATGACGGTGCTCGATCGGCTGGCCCGCAAGGGGTCGGCCGAGCAGATCCGCGACGGCCGCGCCTACCGCTACCGGCCCGCGTTCAGCCGCGACGAGCTGACGGCCGAGCTCATGCACGAGGCGCTCGACACCGTCGACGGCACGGACCGCACGGCGGCGCTGCTGCGCTTCGTCGGGTCCGCCTCCGAGGACGACGCGCGGGCGCTGCGTGAGGCGCTCGAGGCGGTGGAGCGGTCGGCTCGTGATTCCGCGTGACCGAGACCACGCCCGTCGTCCTGCTGGTCCTGGCCTTGTTGCTGACCGGCCCGGTGCCGGCGCTGCTGGCCCGGGCGACGTGGCCGCTG
The DNA here is from genome assembly GCF_900106035.1 of Jiangella alba. GTDB lineage: Bacteria > Actinomycetota > Actinomycetes > Jiangellales > Jiangellaceae > Jiangella > Jiangella alba. The sequence goes on along the minus strand of NZ_FNUC01000004.1, from coordinate 2,095,951 downwards.
CGGGTGCCGCGGGCCGCGCTGGTGCTGTGGCAGGCGGTCGCGCTGGCGGCGGTGCTGTCGGCGCTCGGCGCGGGCGCCTCGGCCGGGACGCTCGTCATGACGCATCGGTCGCCGTCGTGGTGGCTGGTGGTGCTGCACGGCGCGGCGCTGCTGCTGACGACGGTGGTCGTCGCTCGGCTGCTGTGGTCGGCGCACACGCTGGGCATGACGCTGCGGGCCCGCCGTCGCCGGCAACGCCACGTCGTCGACCTCGTCGGGCGCTCTGACCAGCGCGCGCCGGGCGCCCTCGTCGTCGACGTCGCGCGGCCGGTGGCGTACTGCATTCCTGGGGTGCGCTCGCGCGTGGTGGTGTCGGCGCCGGCGCTCGACGCCCTGGGCTCCGACGAGACCGCGGCCGTCCTGGCGCACGAGCGGGCACACGTCCGGGCCCGCCACGACCTCGTCCTCGAGGGCTTCGGCGTCCTGCACGACGCGTTCCCGCGATTCGTGCGCGGCTCGGTCGCCCTCGACTCCGCCGCCGGCCTCATCGAGATGCTCGCCGACGACGCCGCCCGGCGACGCAGCGGCGCGGTGCCGCTGGCACGGGCGCTGGCCCGCATGGCCGACGCCCCGGTTCCCGCCGGCGCTCTCGGGTCCGGCGCCGTGACGCCCGCGGTCCGCATCCGCCGCCTCGCCGGCCCACCCGGCCCGCAGCCCTGGCTGGTGGCCGGGCTGGCCTACACCGTCGCCGCCGCGCTGGTGGCGGTGCCGACCGTCGCGGTCGCGGTGCCCTGGCTGACGGCGTTGTCGCGCGCGCTGCTGCCCTGACGACCGGCTCAGGCCGACCGGTCGCGATCCGGGCTGTTGACCTGAGCGCCAACTGTTGGCGCTCAGGTCAACACGTGGAATCGGACTAACCGCTCCGAGCGCTCCCCGCCGCGCATAGGTTGGCTCGTGACGGCCCACACGACCGACCCGAAGGAGCCGGCATGATCCCCGCCGCGGAGCTCACCGATCCCACCGTCCGTTCCCTGGTCGCCGCCATCAACGACGGCGACCGCGCCGCCTTCCTGGGCCTGCTCACCCCCGACGCCGTCCTCACCGACGACGGCTCGCAGCGCGACCTCGAGGACTGGATCGACCGCGAGATCTTCACCGTCAACGGCCACCTGGACGTCGAGTCCCAGTCGGCGGACGGACGGTCGCTGGTCGCGGCCTACCGCAACGACACGTGGGGCCAGATGCGCACGTCCTGGTCCTTCACCGTCGTCGACGGCAAGGTCAGCCTGCTCGCGACCGGCCAGGCCTGACGCCGGAACCGCTCAGTCGCCGGCGTCCTTCGCGGCCACGACCGCCGCGTAGACCTCGCGCTTGGGCAGCCCCAGTTCGCGGGCGACGTCGGCGATCGCCTCCTTGCGGCGCACCCCGGCCGCCTCGCGCTCGACCACCTGCGCCACCGCGTCGGCCGGAGTGGCGGTCGCCGAGCGGGGCGGCGCGCCCTGCACCACCACCGTGATCTCGCCGAGCGGCCCGTCCGCAGCCGCCCACGTGGCGAGCTCGCCCAGCGGCCCGCGCCGGACCTCCTCGTGCGTCTTGGTCAGCTCGCGGCACACCGCCGCCGGACGGTCCGCGCCGAACGCCGCCGCCATCGCCGTCAGCGTGTCGGCCAGCCGGTGCCGCGACTCGAAGAACACCATCGTGCGCTGCTCGTCGGCCAGCGCGGTGAACGTCCGCGACCGCTCCCCCGGCCGGCGCGGCGGGAAGCCCTCGAAGCAGAACCGGTCGACCGGCAGCCCGCTGACGGCGAGCGCCGTCAGCACCGCCGACGGCCCGGGCACGGACGTCACCCGGACGCCGGCCGTCACCGCCGCCGCCACCAGCCGGTAGCCGGGGTCGGACACCGACGGCATGCCGGCGTCGGTCACCAGCACCACGCGGGCGCCGTCGGTCAGCGCCGTCAGCAGCTCCGGCGTGCGCGCGGACTCGTTGCCCTCGAAGTACGACACCAGCCGCCCGGCGATCGTCACACCCAGCGAGGACGCCAGCCGGAGCAGCCGCCGGGTGTCCTCCGCCGCCACCACGTCGGCCGCCGCCAGCTCGGCCGCGAGCCGCGGCGGAGCGTCGCCGGTGTCGCCGATCGGGGTGCCGGCCAGCACCAGGACACCGTCGGTCGTCGAGTTCGCCACCCGCCCATCCTCGCGCAACGGAGGCCGCTGGTTCACAGCGAGCACTCGTAGGATGACCCGGTGACCCAGACGGTTGACGCCCCAGAGGCTTCCGAGACGGAGCGGTCCGCGGCCGGCTTCCGAGCCCGCCTCGTCCGGCCGATGCCGTCCGACCGCGTCTGGGGCTGGATCGGCCCGCTGCTGGTCGGCGTGGTCGCGGCGGTGCTGCGGCTGGTCGATCTCGGCCGCCCCAACAAGATCATCTTCGATGAGACGTACTACGCCAAGGACGCCTACTCGCAGCTGCTGTTCGGGTACTCGCGCAAGTTCACCGAGGACGCCAACGAGCGCATCCTGAACGGCGACCTCGACGTCTTCCTGAACGAGCCGTCGTTCGTCGTGCACCCGCCGGTCGGCAAGTTCATCATCGGCCAGGGCATCGACGTGTTCGGCATGGACCCGTTCGGCTGGCGCATCGCCGTCGCGCTGTGCGGGGTGGCGACGGTGGTCATGCTCGCCCGCATCGGGCGGCGGCTGTTCCGGTCGACGCTGCTCGGCTGCGTCGCCGGCCTGCTGCTCGCCGTCGACGGCCTGTCGATCGTGATGAGCCGCACGGCGGTGCTCGACGGCATCCTCGCGATGTTCATCGTCGCGGCGTTCGGCTGCCTGCTGATCGACCGCGACCAGATGCGGGCCAAGTACGCCGACTGGGGCGAGTCCAGGCTGGCCCGCGGGTTGACCGAACCGGGCGACGGGCCGCTGTTCTGGTGGCGGCCGTGGCGGCTGGCGGCCGGCGTCATGCTGGGCCTGGCCTGCGGGACGAAGTGGAGCGGGCTGTACGCCCTGGCGGTGTTCGGCCTGATGACGGTGTTGTGGGAGGTCGGCGCCCGGCGCGCGGCCGGGCTGCGCAGCCCCGTCCTCAACTCGGTGCTGCGCGACGGGCCGGTCGCGTTCCTCTCGATGGTCGTCACCGCCGCCTTCGTGTACGTCGTGTCGTGGTGGGGCTGGATCACGTCGTCCAACGGCTACCACCGGCAATGGGCCACCGAGAACGCGCCGTCGGCGCTGGGCTCGCTGTTCCCGAGCTGGGCGCGCAGCCTGTGGCACTACCACGCGGAGATGTGGCGGTTCCACCGCGACCTCGACACCCCGCACGACTACATGTCCAAACCGTGGGAGTGGCTCTACCTCGGCCGGCCGGTGTCGTTCGACTACGAGGGGTACGACCTCGGCGAGGCCGGTTGCAAGGCCGAGCGGTGCAGTCAGGCGGTGCTCGCGCTGGGCACGCCGCCGCTGTGGTGGGGCGCGTGCGCGGCGCTGCTGGTGTGTCTGTGGTGGTGGTTCTTCCGCCGCGACTGGCGGGCCGGTGCGATCCTCGCCGGGATCATCGCGACCTGGGTGCCCTGGCTGTTCTTCACCGACCGGACGATCTTCTACTTCTACGCGGTCGCGATCGTGCCGTTCCTGGTGCTGGCCGTGACGTTCGTGCTGGGGCTGATCATCGGGCCGCCCGACGCCTCGCCGCGACGGCGCGCCGTCGGGGTGGCGATCGCCGGCGGCTACGTCCTCATCGTCGTGGCCGTCGCCGCCTGGTTCTACCCCATCCACGTCGACCAGCTGATCTCGTACGACGCCTGGCGGGCACGGATGTGGTTCAGCAGCTGGATCTAGGTGAGTTCGGCCATGCCCTCGATCAGCAACCAGACGCCGAACAGGACGAACAGGGCAGAGGCGCCGACCTGGATCAGCCGCTCGGGCAGCCGCTGCCCCAGGTAGCGGCCGACGACGATCGCCAGCGCGTCCGCGGCGACCATGCCGACGGTAGAGCCGATCCACACACCGACCCAGTCGTTGTCGGCGGCCAGCGTGATGGTGGCGAGCATGGTCTTGTCGCCCAGCTCGGCCAGGAAGAACGCCGTGCCGACGGCGATGACGGCGGCCTTGGTGGTCCGTTCGGCCTTGCTCTTCTCGTCGTCGGTCAACGAGTCGCCGCGCCACGTCCAGGCGGCGAAGCCGAAGAACGCGACCGCCGCGACGACGTTGATCCAGCCGGTCGGGAGCGCCTCGCCCAGCCCGAACCCGATCGCGACCGACGCCAGGTGCACGACGGTCGTCGCGATCGTGATGCCGAGGATGACGTGCCACGCCTTGAACCGCGTGGCGAACGTCAACGCCATCAGCTGGGACTTGTCACCGAGCTCGGCCACGAAGATGACGCCGAAGCTCACGAGGAACGCGGCCCACAGGTCGGCCATCGGATCCCTTCCAGTCACGCCGGACCGGAAGATGCGAGACTCCGACCCGGCAACGTATTGCCATGGGTCGAAGGTCTCGCCCGCCTCTGACGAGGCCGCGCGGCCGGACGCCGGAGCGTCAGTATGTCGACCGCGACATTGGGGGCTACTCCCCTTCGCTGGGGCTCAGCTTACCGGGATCGGTGAGGCGGAATCCAGCCGACGTGGGCAGCCTCACACCCCGCGGTTCACCGTCTCGTCATCGAGCCGTTCCGTGCGGGCCGCGCGGCGGACGACGAGGGCGGACACGGCCAGGAAGGCGGCCCCGGCCAGCGCCGGCACGTTGACCTCCGTGACCTCGGCCAGCGCGCCGAACAGCAACGCGCCCACCGGCGCGCCGGCGGCGCCCAGCGTGCGTTCGGCGGACGACACGCGGCCGAGGAGGTCGTCGGGGGTGCGCTGCTGCGTCAGCGACACGAAGTGCACGTTCACCACCATGCCGGCCACCCCGAACACGGCCAGGGCGGCCGCCGTCGCCGCGGGGTGCGGCACGCCGCCGATGACGAGCAGGCAGCCGGCCTGCGCGGCCAGCGCGAGCACCATGGCCGCCGCACCGCCGCCCACCCACCGCCCGACCCGCGTCGCCACCAGCCCGCCCACCACCCCACCGGCGCCGTACGCCGCCAGCACCAGCCCGAACACGACGTCGGAGGCGCCGGCCCAGCGCGTGATGATGAGCACCAGCAGCGCCTGCAGCCCGCCGATCACCAGGTTGCCCAGCAGGTTCGCCAGGCAGCCACCGCGCAGCAGGCGGTCGCGCCAGAGCCGCCGCACGCCCGCCGCGATCTCGGACCGCAACGTGGACCCGGCCGGCCGGACCGACACCCCCACGGCCGGCCGTGGCAACGACGCGATGAGCGCCGCCGCCACCAGGTACGTCGCCGCGTCGACCGCGAACGGCAGCGCCACGCCCGCCGTGACCAGCAACCCGGCCGCCGGCGCGCCGAGGAACGTGCCGGCCAGCGCCTGACCGGTCATCAGCCGCGCGTTGGCCGACGGCAGCGCCGCCCGCGGCACCAGCGTGGGCAGGATGGCCGTGGCCGCGTTGTCGAACAGCGTCTGCAGCGTGGTCAGCGCGAACGCGAGCACCGCCAGCACGGCGAGGTGCGCCTGCCCGAGCGCCAGTGCCAGCGCGAACGCCGCCACCAGCACCCCGCGCACGACGTCGACCGTCCACATGGCCCGGCGCCGGTCGACGCGGTCGGCCAGGGCGCCGCCGAGCAGCCCGAACAGCAGCCACGGCAGGTAGCCGGCCGCCGACACCACCGACAGCAGGAACGGCGACGTCGTGAGACCGGCCGCGACCAACGGAAACGCCACATTGCGCACGGCGTCGCCGAAGCGCGACAGGACGGCGGCCGACCACAGCCGCCCGTACCCGCCGCGCCAGCGCACCGTCACACCGGCGTCCGTCATGATCGTCATGGGGTCGAACGCTAGTCCGAGGGTCCGACAAGGTCCGCCCGCCGGCGCGACGAGCACGGCACACTGTCGGGACGGCCGACGAACGGAGATCCATGAGCATCAGTACCGTCCAGGAGAGCCGCGCCGCCGGGAAGGACCTGCGGGCGACCCTGGCCCGCTCCGCCCACGCCGCGGCCACGGTGGCCGCACCAGCCGAGCGCGACCCCGTCGCGATCCTCGTCGCCCAGCACGCGAGCCGACTCGCCGACCTGACCCCGGTGCGCATCGGGCGCATGCTGCAGTCGCCGTTCGCGTACTACCGGGGCACGGCGGCGGTCATGGCGCACGACCTGGCCGGCGGCCCGCACACCGGCGTCGAGGTCGTGTCCTGCGGCGATGCGCATGTGTCGAACTTCGGGCTGTTCGCGTCGCCGGAGCGGCGTCTGCTGTTCGACCTCAATGACTTCGACGAGGCCGGCAACGCCCCGTGGGAATGGGACGTCAAGCGGCTGGCGACCAGCGTCTACGTCGGCGGCCGCGACCTCGGCATGAGTGAGCCGGCCTGCGCGGACGCCACCGAGGCCGCCGTCCGCGGCTATCGCGAGGCGCTGCTCCGGCTGTACGAGCTGTCTGCGCTGGAGCGCTACTACTACCAGGTCGACGCCGACCAGCTCGCCGGGCTCACCGCCGCCGGCAACCGCGCCGTCGTCCGGAAGACGGTGAAGAAGGCACGGTCGCGCACGTCCGAGCAGGTGCTCGCCAAGATCGTCACGACCGAGGCGGACGGGCGACGGCGCATCGTGGATCAGCCGCCGATCACCCGGCACGTCGACCACGCGACCGTCGAGCAGTTGCAGCTGCTGTTCGAGCGGTATCGCGCCACACTGCGCCAGGACGTCGCCCTGCTGCTGTCGCAGTTCAGGCTGGACGACTACGTGCTGCGGGTGGTCGGCGTCGGCAGCGTCGGCACCCGCTGCTACGTGCTGATGTTCACCGGCCCGCACGACGAACCGCTGTTCCTGCAGGCCAAGGAGGCGCAGCCGTCGGTCCTGGCGACGTACGGCGGACTGCCGGACGCCCTGCCCGACGGTGTCCCGGCGAACGGTGAGCCGCACACGCAGGGTCACCGGGTGGTGGCGGCGCAGCGGATCCTGCAGGCGCAGTCCGACCCGTTCCTCGGCTGGATCACCGGGTGGGCCGGCGAGGCGGCGGACCGGCCGCGGGTCGACTACTACTGGCGTCAGTTCCGCGACATGAAGGGGTCCGTCGACCTCGCCGCCCTCACGCCGTCGCAGTTCACCGAGTACGGCGTGCTCTGCGGCGGGCTGCTGGCGCGTGCGCACAGCCAGTCGCCGGGCGGCGCGGTGATCCGCGGCTACCTGGGCCGGTCCGACGCGTTCGACCGCGCGGTCGCCCGATGGTCACGCAGTTACGCGGACCAGTGCGAGGCCGACTTCGCCGCGTTGGACGCCGCGGTCACCTCGGGCAGGGTGGCGGCCGAACACGGCATCTGACCCGGGCCGGCAGCCCGCCGGCCGGTCAGCCCTGCGGCGCCTCGACGCCGGTGTAGAAGGCGGTCGTCCGGTCGGCGGCGCCCTGCGCGGCCTCGGGCGTCGCGAACCCGCTCTCGACGTTGGCGTCGCGCCAGCGCTCGCTGGCCAGGCCGACGAACTGCTTGCCGGCGTCGCCCATGGTCCAGGCCTCGACCGCCTTCGGGTCGACCTGCTCGCCGCCGGAGGCGAAGTGCAGGCTCAGGCCGACGAACGCGAGGTCCCAGCCGAGCCCGACCGCGCCCGGGCCGTAGAGGTCCCAGAATTCCAGCGACGTGCTGTTGACCAGCGCGATGTGCTCGAGCTCGAACCGGGTCCGCTCGTCGCCGTCGGCGGTGAGGCGGACCTCGACCCAACTGACCTCGCCGTTGAACTCCCAGGTGACGGCGAAGCTCTGGGGCGGGTCGCAGTGTTCGACGGTGCCGCCGGCGTTGCCCTCGACCTGGTACCGCCCGCCGAGCTTCAGCTCGCCGGTGACCGGTGAGAACCAGCGCGGGATGCGCTCGGCGTTGGTGCAGGCGTCCCAGACGTCCTCGACGGCGGCCGGGTAGGTCTGGCTGATGGTGACGGTGCGAGCCTCGCCGGCCTCGATGGTCCGCGAGCCGACCTGGCGGCGCACGGCGTTGACCTGTTCGACGACATCGATCATGGGGAGTTCTCCTGGTCCGGTTCGTGGCCGGCCTGCTGCTGCAGCCGGCGTTGCCGCTTGCCCCTGGCCAGTTCGGTGGCCAGCGCGTCCAGCGGAGGGGTCCAGAACCGGCGGAAGCGGTCGAGCCATACGTCGACGTCGCGGAGCGGTTCGGTGCTGACGGCGTACAGCCGGCGGGCGCCGTCGGGCCGCACGGTGGCGAACCCGGACTCGCGCAGCACCTTGAGATGCTGCGACACCGCCGGCTGCGAGATGCCGAACTCCTGCTGGATGACCGACGTGACGGCGCCCGAGGTCAGCTCGCCGTCGGCGAGCAGCTCCAGGATCCGGCGGCGCACCGGGTCGCCGAGCACGTCGAAGGCATGCATGGGACTAGTTTATCGGCACGTACTTATATAAGTCAACGCTGTAGCTTCTCGTCCGGCGGGGCGGGCGGATCCGTCACGGCCGGCGCACCGGACACGGTGACGGCGACGTCCGCCGTCGAGCCCTGCCGGCGGCTCATGACCAGGAACGGCGCCGCCAGCAGCTGGATCGCGCCGCCGATCGCCAGTGACGTGCCGTAGCCGTACACGTCGGCGGCCCGGCCGAGCGCGGGCTGGGTGACGACGCCGCCGGCGTTGCCCATCAGCGAGTCGAACGACAGCACCGTCGCCCGCTGCTTCGACGGGATCATGTCGTTGAGGTAGGCCTGCCGGATCGGCATCTCCGCGGCGAACACCAGGGCCCACAGCACCAGCAGGACGATCGCCACCCAGAATCCCTCGGTGACGCCGAGCAGCCCCAGGATCGCCGCGCTGGCCACCGTGCCGCCGATCAGCGCCGTCGTCCGCTTGCGGAACAGCCGCCGGGCGTGCGGCGCGAGGTATCCGCCGACCACCTGGGCTCCGGCGACGGCGGCCGCAGCCAGGCCCGCGATCGAGTAGGCGTCGGGGTCGCCGTACAGCTCCAGCAGGTAGGGCTGCATCGCGTAGAAGCCGTAGAAGCTGACGCCGGACACGAAGGGCGCGGCCAGCATGACCCAGCGCACCGGCGGGTTCTTCAGGCCGTGCTCGATGGAGGCCGACCAGATGCCGCGCACCGCCTGCCTCGCGCCCGCCGACCGGTCCGGGGTGAAGCCGAGATCGCGCATCAGCAGGCCCGCCACGACGAACATCGCCAGCAGCACGCCCACCCGCAGCAGGAACGGCACCCCCAGGTCGGTCACCTGGGCGATCACGCCGCCTGCGACCGACCCGCCGAGCATCGCCACGCCGGAGACCATCTGGCCGCGGCCGAAGACCGCCTCGAGGCTGCCCTCGTACCCCGCGTGGTGCAGGGCGTCGACCAGCCACGCCTCGACCGCGCCGGAGAAGAACGTGAACCCCAGGCCGAGTAGCGCCGACACCACGGCCCACGCCCAGAACGGCGCGCTGATCTGCCACATCAGGTAGTACAGCGCGGTTGTCACGGCGAGCGTCACGGTGCCGAGCAGGTACGACACCCGCCGCCCCCAGGTATCCGCGATGACCCCCGTAGGAACCTCGAAGAGCACGACGCCGACCGTGTAGAACGCGTTGGCGGCGAACGCCTCCAGGTTGCTCAGCCCGGCATCGAGCAGGAACAGCGTGTTGATGCCCCAGATGAACGAGGCTGCCAGCGTGTTGCCGAGAATCAACGTGATGTACACGCTCTGGATGCGGCGGGCCTGCGTGGTCATCGGCGCGGCGTCCTCTCGTCCAGTCGCGTCGTCGCGACTGCCTTGCTACAAGCGCCCGGGGCCGCGAACTATGCCCGGCCGGTCGGGTCCGCCGCGGCGCGGTCGTCCAGCACCTGTTCGAGCAGCGTGGGCCGGTCGGTCATGATGCCGTCGACGCCGAGGTCGATGAGCCGCTCCATCTCGGCGCGGTCGTTGATGGTCCAGACGTGGACGGCGAGGCCGCGGCGGTGCGCGTCGGCGACGAAGTCGGCCGTGACGACCGGGATGCCCGACTGCGACGGCGGCACCTGCAGCGCGTGGTGCCCGTGCAGCGTGATGCCGGTCAGCGGGCCGAGCGTGTTCAGCCAGAACGCCGTGACCTGGTTGGTGCCCGGCGACGTACTGACGTCGCGGTTGTAGAGCTTGAACCGCGTGACGGCGCTGTCGGAGAACGAGGCGACGACGGTGTCGGTGCCGCGGCCGAACTCGGCGAGGAGGTCGGCCATGGTGCGCTCGTACGGCGAGGTCTCGGGGCGGGTGCGCTTGATCTCGACGTTGAGCAGGACGTCCGGGAACGTCTCGAGCACCTCGCGCAGCGTCGGGATGCGGAAGTCGGCGGCCGTGAACCCGTCGGGCGCCGGCCGCTCGCCCGTGGCGACGCCGCGGAACGCGTAGGCGGCGTCGTCCTGGCCGTGGCACGTCCCGCAGCCGGGGACGAACCAGTGCGCGGCGTCGAGCGCCCTGATCTGCTCGAGCGTCAGCGCGTCGACCCGCCCGGCGCCGTTCGTCGTCCTGTCGACGGTGGTGTCGTGCAGGACCACCAGCTCGCCGTCGGTCGTCGCGTGGACGTCCAGTTCGAGCACGTCGGCGCCCTTGTCGAGCGCCGTCCGGAACGCGTAGAGGGTGTCGGACGGCGCCTCGATCTCGCCGCCCTGGTGCGCGATGTTGAGGACGCGCCGCTCGAGCCACGGGTTGTCCGTGGCGGCCGTGGCCGTCGTGGTCGGGATGAGCGCCGCTGCGACGAGGCCGGCGGCGAGGAGACCGGTGAGCCTGCTCATGGGCGAACGGTAGTGCCCGCCACTGACACTTGCGCGGACCCGAGATGAACGTCGGACCCGGCGGGTACCGTCCCGGCATGACGACCTATCCCAGCGTGCTGCAGACCGTGCTGGACACCACCGACGCGCGCGGACTGGCGGAGTTCTACCGGCAGTTGCTCGGCTACGTGTACCGGCCCGGCCACGAGAGCGTCGACCCCGCCGGCGACGACTGGCTGGTCCTGCTCGACCCCGACAGCGGCCGGCGGCTGGCGTTCCAGCAGACCGACCAGCTGACGCCGTCGACGTGGCCCGAGCCCGCCGTCCCGCAGCAGCTGCACCTCGACATGACGGTGCCGTCGATGGAGGAGCTGCTGGTCCAGCACGACCGCGTGCTCGGTCTCGGCGGACGGATGATCTTCGACCGCATCGACGACCCCGACGAGCCCCTGCGCGTCTACGCCGACCCGTCCGGCCACCCGTTCTGCATCTTCGTCGCCTGACGCTCGCGGCTCAGCCTGGTCCGGAGCCCGCCGGCCGGTCGGCGCGGGCGATCCGGATCATCCGCGCGTTGGCCAGCATGCCCACGCCGATGAACGCGCAGCCGATGGTGGCGGCGAGCTGTTCGTCGGTCCTGAAGATCACGAAGAGCGCCCCTGCGGAGAGCAGCTCGGCGATGAGCATCTTCCCGTCGAACCCTCCTCGGCGGAGCCGGTAGCGCTGTCCCACCGTCATGTACACCCAGCCGATCGTGCCGGCCAGCAGCGTCCCGGCGAGCGTGAGCAGGAACATCCCGGTGCCGCGCCAGGCCGCGGCCACGATCAGCCCGACGGCGACGCCGATGAGGGCCGTGCCGAGGGCGATCGAGAACGGGAACGCCCACCTCGGCCACATGCGCTTCTCGCGCGGGAGCGGTCCCGGAGTGAAGGTCACGGTCGCAGTGTCGCAGCCGGCCCGGACACTTGGGCCGCGTCAGCCGAGGCGCTCGGCGAGGAAGTCCTCCCAGGTCCGGGTGCCGAGGTCGGCGCCGTCCAGGGCGAGGTTGTCGCCGTCGCGGTAGGCGCGGCCGGCCTTGCCGGGCATCCGGACGGGCAGCAGCGGCCGCCGCTTGCCGGCCGCCGTCAGGTACGAGCGCAGCAGGTCACCGAGCGGCGCGACCCGCGGGCCGGCGAGGTCGGTGACCAGCCCCGCCGGCTCGCCGAGGGTCAGCTCGGTCAGCCGCGCGGCCACGTCGCGCGCGTCGACGGGCTGGAAGCGCAGGCCGCCGGGGACCGGGATCACCGGCAGCTTCGCCATCGCCGCCGCCGTCTTCAGGACGAGGTCGTGGAACTGGGCGGCGCGCAGGATGGTCCACGGCACGCCGGACCCGGTCACGGCCTGTTCGGCGGCCAGCTTGCCCCGGAACCACGCGATCGGCACGCGGTCGGCGCCGATCACCGAGATGTGCACCAGGTGCTTCACGCCGGCCGGCGCGGCGGCGCGGGTCAGTCGCCGCGCCGCCTCACCGTCGCCCTTGGCGCCGCCGGCCAGGTGCAGGACGGTGTCGACGCCGTCGACGGCGGCCGCGATCGCGTCGGCGGCGTCGTCCGAGCGCAGGTCGGCCGTCACGTACTCGACGCCGGGACCCGGCTCGTGCGGCGTGCGGCTGAGCACCCGGACGGTCCGTCCGGCTTCGACCAGCCGTGGCACGATGAGACGTCCGAGGGTGCCGGTGCCACCGGTCACCAGAAGAGGTGTCGTCATGCTCCTCTGACCCGCCACGACAGAGGAATGTGACCGGATGAGCGACGTCGAATTCGAGCGGCACCGGCCGCAGCTGCGCGCCGTCGCCTATCGCATGCTCGGGTCGCTCAGCGAGGCCGACGACGCCGTGCAGGAGACCTGGCTGCGCTACCAGCGCGCCGACACCTCCGGCGTCGACAACCTCGCCGCCTGGCTGACGACCGTCACCGGGCGGGTCTGCCTGAACCTGCTGCGCTCACGGGCGACCCGCGGCGAGGTGCCGCTGGACGACGGCGAGCCCGACGTGCGCCTGCCCGACCCCGTCGTCAGCCCGCTGACCGGCCCCGATCCGGAGCAGGAGGCGCTGCTCGCCGACTCCGTCGGGCTGGCGATGCAGGTGGTCCTCGACACCCTGACGCCGGCCGAGCGGCTGGCGTTCGTCCTGCACGACCTGTTCGCCGTCCCGTTCGACGACATCGCGCCGCTGGTCGAGCGCACCCCGGCCGCCGCCCGCCAGCTGGCCAGCCGCGGCCGTCGCCGGGTCCAGGACGCCGTGCCCGCGCCCGACGCCGACCTCGCGAAGCAGCGGGCCGCGGTCGACGCGTTCTACGCGGCCGCCCGCGACGGCGACTTCGACGCGCTGGTGACGGTGCTCGACCCCGACGTCGTGCTGCGGGCCGACGGCGGCGCGCACCCGGCCCGGCCGACGGTGCTGCTGCGTGGCGCCCGCAACGTCGCCGGCCAGGCGACGCTGGCCCGGCGGCTGGCCGAGCACGTGCGGCCGGTGCTGGTCAACGGCACGGCCGGCGCGGTGGCCGTCATCGGCGGGCAGGTGTTCGCGGTGATGGCCTTCACCGTCACCGATGGCCGGATCACGACGATCGACGTGCTCAACGACCCGGACCGGCTGAGCGGCATCGATCCGGCCGCCTTCGGCGTCTGAGCTCGCGGCGCCCGTCACCCGGGTGGCGCGAACACCGGCCGGGTCCAGCCGGTGTCCTCGATGCCGCCGTCGAGGGCGGCGCCGATCGCGCGCTCCTCGTAGCGGAAGTGCGACTCCATGATCGCGGCCAGGCCGTCGAGCTCGGCCCGGATCGCCGCCCGCCGCTCCGCCGCGGCCTGCGCCGACTCGGCCGCGAGCGTCCTGACGGCGTCGACGATGTTCTCGATCAGCTGGTGGTCCTCGCGCAGGGCGGCGACGGTGGCGGCGAGATCGGGGCGGGCGCGGACGAGCTCGGCGAACAGCCCGCCGTCCTCGCCCTCGTGGTGGGTGGTCAGCGCCGAGCAGAAGCTCAGGCAGTGCGTGAGCAGGTCCGCGGAGCCGTCCGAGCCGTCGCGCAACGCATCCACGCGGTCGAGGAGCCTCGCGTGCACCTCGGCGAGCTGGCGGCTCCAGGCGATCGCGCGCGACCTCGTCTCGTCCATCGTCCCAGCCGATCAGGTACGTACCCCTGACCGCAAGACGACAGGGGTCTTTCGGCCCTGCTGGCGCGGCGCCGGCGGGTCGAGAGTGGGAGTGTGGCGCGGGGCACGCGGGCCGGACCGGCGTGGCCGGGGGTCGCGCTGGTGCTGGTCACCGCGGTTGCCTCGGCCGCGGTGGCGTCCGCTGTCTGGGCCATCAGCGACGACGGGTCACGGCGAGCGGTGAGCGATCCGGCGGAACAGGTCGCCGTCGTCCAGCAGGCCTGCGAGCAGTGGACAGCCGCGTCGCCTCCGGCCGGCTCCGACCGCCGGGACGAGTCGGGCCGGGCGCGCCTCGGGGACGACGAGGACCGGTGCGCGGCGCTGGCGGCCTGGCTGGCCGATTCGATCGCCCGCACCGGCCGGAGTACCTGGATGGTGTGGGGCTCGCCGGAGCGGCTGCTCGTCACCTGCCAGGCCTGGAGCGCCGAGACCACGCCACCCACCCCGTCGGCCTGGTGCGACGACTTCGTCGGCTGGATGTCGACGCACGTGCCCGACTGGAGCGGCGCCGTGCGCGACCGCCGGGGCGGCGGAGCCGGCTGGGACGGCTGGCTGCGCAGCGATCCGCTGATCGGGCCCTGACAGCCGCGTTCGTCTCGCCGTACGCCGGCCCCTCCCGGCCGTCCCCCTTTGCATCCCGGGGGTTCGCGGCTGTGGCTCCGCTCGACTGCGACTCCCGTCCCCGAGTCGATCATGGAGAAGATCTGGTTCCCAGCGCCCGAGAACCCCCATTTCTCCGCGCTCGACACTCGCCCCGAGGGCGTCTCCCGCGACGCGATCGAATGCTCCTCCGGGAGACCGAGTGATGCGCCAAGGGCACCGGCGCCGGATGGGAGAGGTCACTCGCCAACGCACCTCGCATGCCCGCTCGCCGGGTCGGACTCACTCATCCAGGCCGCGAGGGGCCGATTCTCGGTGGCAGGTGCGCGAGTCGTGGCAGACGTCCCTCACCCTGCCGACGCCTGAAACACAAGGCGCCGTTCGACGAGAACCATGACCAGCCTCAGGGCCATCCGGACTCACCCCCTGGCCGAGCGCCGCGTCGACGGCGGCGCCGGCTGCGCACTCAATCCCGCTGGCCGGGCCGGTACCGGCCGCATTCGGTTCGTCGTACGCAGACCCCTCCCGGCCCGGGTGGGGCCCACCCTACGGGCGGGCACCGACAACGTCCGTTCGACAACGCCCGCCCGGCCGCCCGGCCGCCCGTCCAGCCGCCCGTTCAGCCGCCGCCCGCCTTCACTCCTCGCCGGACGCACCAGGACGGGTCACTCGCGGACGGCCGCCCGCAGGCCCGGGATCAGCACCGCGCCGACCGCGAGGTGCATCAGCACCAGGTAGGTCTTGACGTCGGCGTCCGCCTCGGCGCCCAGCGGACCGCCCAGCGACAGCACCAGCACCGTCAGCGCGACCCCGGTCCACACCCGCCGCCCGTCCCCACCGCGCCGCCGCAGCAGCCACGTCAGCAATCCCCAGCCGGCCAGCGACATCGTCAGCGCACCAGCCAGCACCAACGCCGGCCCGACGTCCATCGTCACGCCGGCGCTGGTCACTTCCAGGTCGGCGCCGGCGATCGCGGCGACGGCCCACGGCACGATCGCGGCCGCCGTCGCCGCCGCGACCGCCCACGCGGCCCGCCGCCGTCCCCGCACGGCCGTCGTGGTCTGCTGCGTCGTCATCGGATTCCTCCTGCTGTCACTCTGGTGGCGATGCCTGGACAGCGGTACGACGAGACGAGCCGGCGAAACGTCAGGCCGCACATCTCGGCAGGCTGTCTCGTCGGAACGGTGAGAGGAGGTCGTCGACCATGACCGACCCGGACCTGACCGCGATCATGAGCGAGCGCCGGCAGCTGATCAACCTCGCCTACCGCCTGCTCGGCTCGCTGGCCGACGCCGAGGATGTCGTACAGGACACGTACGCCCGCTGGTACGCGCTGCCGGCGGAGCAGCGCGACGCGATCGAGGTACCCGGCGCCTGGCTGACCACCGTCGCCAGCCGCATCTGCCTCGACCTGCTGCGCTCGGCACGGGCCCGGCGCGAGCGCTACGTCGGCGACTGGATCCCGGAGCCGGTGCCCGACCACGCGGAGTGGGTCGGCGGGCGCCCGGGCGGCGCGGCGGCCGACCCGGCCGATCCCGCCGACCGGGTCACGCTGGACGAGTCGATCAGCATGGCCTTCCTCGTCGTCCTCGAGTCGATGACGCCGGCCGAGCGGGTCGCGTTCGTCCTGCACGACGTCTTCCGGTACCCGTTCGCCGAGGTCGCCCAGATCGTCGGCCGCACCCCGGCGGCCTGCCGCCAGCTGGCGTCGTCAGCCCGGCGACGGCTCCGCGCCGCCGAGGCCCCCGCGGCCCCGTCCGCCCGCCGCGCCGGACTCGTCCGCGAGTTCCGGCAGGCGTGGGAGTCGAAGGACATCGAGGCGCTCGTCGGCCTGCTCGACCCGCACGCGACGGCGGTCGCGGACGGTGGCGGCCTCGCGACGGCGCTCGGGCCGCTCGACGGCGCCTGGCCGATCGCGCGCGCCTTCGTCGAGCTCGCCGAGGCCGCGCCCGACGACCTGACCTTCCTGGAGCGGACGGTGAACGGGCAGCCCGGCCTGGTGGTGCAGCAGGCCGGGGTGACCGGCACGGTGCTGGCGTTCGATCTGACCGGCGACCGGATCGCCCGCATCTGGGCGGTGCGCAACCCGGAGAAGCTGCGGCCCTGGACCACCTGATCCCCCATCTTCACCGTACCGCGCGGCAGGGGGCTTGCGGCAAGGCCCCTGCCATGCCGCAGAATCGCCCGCTGACCTGGTATTTCGCGCGGAACGGAGCCTCATGATCGACGTCATCGTGGCCGGCGGCGGGCCGACCGGGCACCTGCTCGCCGCCGAACTGCGGCTGCACGGTGTCCGGGTGCTCGTGGTGGAGAAGGACGCCGAGCCGAGCCCGGTGGTCCGCTCGCTCGGCCTGCACGTGCGCAGCATCGAGCTGCTGGACCAGCGCGGCCTGCTGGACCGGTTCCTCGCGCACGGCCGGACGTACCCGCTCGGCGGCCACTTCGCCGGCATCGACCGGCCGCTGCCCGAGCGGATGGACACCGCGCACCCGTACATCCTGGGCATCCCGCAGACCGTCACCGACCGCCTGCTGGCCGAGCACGCCGCCGCGGCCGGCGCCGAGATCAGGCGCGGCACCGCGCTGACCGGGATCGAGCAGGACGACGACGGCGTCACCGCCGGGCTGGCGGACGGGACGCGGCTGCGGGCGCGCTGGCTGGTCGGCTGCGACGGCGGCCGCAGCACGGTGCGCAAGCTGCTCGGCGTCGGGTTCCCGGGCGAGCCGGCCGGCACCGAATGGCTGACCGGCGAACTGGAGGTGACCATGCCGCCGGACGAGCTGGCCGCCGTCGTGGCCGCCGTGCGCGAACGGCAGCGCGGCTTCGGCGTCGGCCCGAGCGGCGACGGCCTCTATCGCGCCGTCGTCCCCGCCGCCGAGGTGGCCGTCGACCGCACCGTCGCGCCGACGATCGACCAGGTCAGGGCCCGGCTACGGGCGGTCGCCGGCACCGACTTCGGCGCCCACTCGCCGCGCTGGCTGTCCCGTTTCGGCGACGCCACCCGGCTGGCCGAGCAGTACCGCGTCGGCCGGGTCCTGCTGGCCGGCGACGCGGCGCACGTCCACCCGCCGCTGGGCGGGCAGGGGCTCAACCTCGGCCTCCAGGACGCGTTCAACCTGGGCTGGAAGCTGGCCGCCGAGGTCGCCGGCTGGGCGCCCGCCGGGCTGCTGGACAGCTACGAGACCGAACGGCGCCCGGTGGCCGCCGGCGTCCTCGACAACACCCGCGCGCAGTCCGAGCTGCTGTCGGACCGGCCGGGCGCCCTCGCGCTGCGCCGGCTGCTGGCCGAGCTGATGGACGTCGAGGACGTCACCCGGCTGCTGGTCGAGAAGGTCACGGCCATCGGCGTCCGCTACGACGTCGGCGACGGCCCCGCCCTGCTCGGCCGGAGGCTCCGTGACGTCGCGCTGCGGCGAGGCCGCCTCTACGAGCTGATGCGCGGCGGACGCGGGCTGCTGCTGGACCGGACCGGACGGCTCTCCGTCGCGGGCTGGACGGACCGCGTCGACCAGGTCGCCGACCCCGCCGCGGAGCTGGACGCGCCCGCCGTCCTGCTGCGCCCGGACGGCCACGTGGCCTGGATCGGCGACGACCAGGCAGGTCTCGCCGCCGGCCTGCCGCGGTGGTTCGGCGCGGCCGCCTGAGCGCGCCGGCACCCTCCGTGACCAGGCGCCTACGGAGCGCGACGAACTACCGATCATGCGAACACGTGTTCGATACTGGCGACATGACTGGTGCTCGCTGGCTGGACGATCCTCCGCTCGACCTCCTGGACCTCGATCCGGGACGGCTGGAGATCAAGCTCCGTGCCCATACCGAGCCGTCTGGTCTCTACACCGCCGTGCCCATCGTCATGGGCGACCGGTCGAGCCGGCGGGTGCAGGGGCGGCTGGTCGCGTGGGGACGGCGACGGGGCGAGCACCGGTGGCGCTACCTGCTCGTCGTCTGGCCGGACCGGCAGGCCGACGCGCGGGGGCGGCTGGCCTGGGGCTGGCGCTCCGGCTGGTGCGTGTTCGACCCGCGCCGGGTCCGGCCGGCGCACCGGACCGAGGTGGTGCACGGCGGCGCCACCGCGGCCGGCGACCTCTCCGCCGCCATCCGCCGGGCCATGCCGCCGGGGCTGGAGCCGGAGCCGCCGCCGTCGTACCCCTGACGATTCCTTTCCGGGCGGGCGCCGGTCGGTACGAGGATGGGCGAGGGAGGTCCACGTGCGCGACGAGTTCATGCGGCAGGCGGAGGGGTACCGGCGCGAGCTGCTGGCGCACTGTTACCGGATGACGGGCTCGCTCGACGACGCCGAGGACCTGGTGCAGGAGACGTATCTGCGGGCGTGGCGGTCCTACGACGGGTTCGAGGGACGGTCGTCGCTGCGGACGTGGCTGTACCGCATCGCGACCAACGCCTGCCTCAACGCCCTGCAGCGCAGCGACCGTCGCGCCGTCCCCCGCGGGCTCGGGACCGGGCCGGACGGCGGGCCGGAGAGCCCGGCCGCCGGCGTCGGCTGGCTGCAGCCGCTGCCCGACGCGCTGGTCACGCCGCCGTCGGCCGATCCCGCCGCGGTCGCCGAGGTGCGCGACGGCGTGCGACTCGCGCTGATCGTCGGACTGCAGTACCTGACGCCGCGCCAGCGCGCCGTCCTCATCCTGCGCGACGTGCTCGCCTGGCCGGCCGCCGAGGTGGCGACGGCGCTGTCGCTCGAGGTGGGCGCCGTGAAGTCCCTGCTGCAGCGGGCCCGCGCGCGGTTGCGTGAGGTGACGCCGTCGATGGACGACGTGCTCGAGCCGGACCATCCACGCGCCCGTGAGCTGCTGGACCGGTACATGACGGCGTTCGCGACGGCCGACGCGCGCGCGTTCGAGGAGGCCCTGCGCGCCGACGCCGTCCTCGAGGCGCCGGAGGCCGCGATCTGGTTCTCCGGGAAGGTCGCCTGCGTGGAGTACCTCATGACCGAGGTCGTTGGCGGGGCGGGCGACTGGCGCAAGCTGCCGACGGTCGCCAACGGCCAGCCCGCCTTCGGCGCGTACCTCCGCGACGGGTCGGCGTTCGGCATGGCGGTGCTGACGGTGACCGCGGCGGGCATCGCGCGGGTCACCGTCTTCGCCATGCCGGAGTTGCTCCCCCGGTTCGGCCTCCCGGCGGCGCTCCCCTGACCGTGAGCTCCAGCCGTCCGCCATCCGGCCGCCCCCGACGACGCACGTCCGCCCGCGGTCGCGTCGCCGCGTCGTCACCCGCAACATCGCCGCGTCGTCCACCGCCGCATCGCCGCGGCGCCCGTCCGTCCGCCCGCCGCGTCGTCCACCGCCGCATCGCCGCGGCGCCCGTCCGTCCGCCCGCCGCGTCGTCCACCGCCGCATCGCCGCGGCGCCCGTCCGCCCGCCGCTCCGTCCGCCGCCGCATCGCCCCGTCGCCTGCCCGCCGCTCCGTCGCCGCCGCGTCACCCCGTCCGCCCCATCGCTTGGTCGGATCGCGTGGACCAGCTCGCGTGGTACGTAGACCCCTCCCCGGGCCCGGGTGGGGCCCACCCTACGGGCGGGCACCGACACACTCGCCGACGCGGCCTCCCGGCGGCCCACGTCGTCAGCCGATGAACTCCTTGGCGAACCGCCGGATCGCCTCCGGGTCCGTCGCCTCGTGGAAGCCGACGATCAGCTGCTGGACGCCGGCCTCCTCGTAGGCCGCGATGCGCCGCCGCACGGTGTCGGCCGTCCCGTGGAGCAGGTACGACGCGGGGTCGCCCGGATAGAACGTGCTCATCGCCGGCGACAGCGCGGCCGTTGCCTCCTCGTCCGACGCGGCGACGAGGCAGGCGGTGGTCGCGGTGCGCAGGACGGCGTCGTAGTCGCGGCCGGCCGTCGCGCAGTGCTCGCGCAGCACGCCGAACTTCCGCGCCGCGTCCGCCGGCGACACCATGACGTTGCAGGCATCGGCGTACTCCGCCACCAGCTTCAGCGTCACCCGCTCCCCGCCGCCCGCGATCAGCAGCGGGATCGTCGGCCGCTGCACGCCGCGCGGAAACGTCGTCGGGTGCTCGGTCCACATCGCCCTGATGGTCCGCACGCCGTCGCGCAGTTGCCGCAGCCGCGCGGGCGCGTCGCCGAACTCGTACCCGAACGCCTCGTAGTCGGGCTCGTACCACCCGGCCCCCATCCCCAGCGTCAGCCGCCCACCCGACAGCACGTCGACCGTCGACGCGATCTTCGCCTGCAGCGCCGGGTTCCGGTAGCCGTTCGAGCTGACCAGCGGGCCGATCCGGATCCGGTCGGTGTCACGGGCCAGCGCCGCCAGCATCGACCACGACTCCAACACCGGCGCCGTCGACGGCGGGACCGTCTGCAGGTGGTCGGGCAGCCAGGCCGCCGCGAAGCCGCACTCCTCCGCCGTCCGCGCCAACTCGACGACCCGCTCCGCCGCCTCGACCGGATCGGCGAACGCGGCCAGCTCGCCGCCGAAGCCGACCGGCAGGAAGATGCCGAATTCCAGAGACATGCCGATTCCTTCCGTCCGCGCCGCTGGGTCTGCGGCTGTTGTTCGGACAGACCGGACAGTGCCTCCGGAGGAATCGGCCCCGGCCGTCAGACTCGCCATGCCCACCGGCCACAGGGCCAACGGCTAGCCTCGTACGCGGCCGGAGGAGGTGCTCTAACACCGTTGATCCCGGCTGAGGCCCCGGCGCGTCCTCCGTTCTTTGCGGTTCACTGCGCGCCGGGGCTTGCGCCCAGGCCCTCGCGCCGGAATGCGGGCGCGGCCGGGCCGGTTGCCGGTAGAACACACCCGTCCGCGGAAGGGATTCGACCCCGATGAAGGCGATCGTGCACGACCAGTCCGGCGCGGCCGACGTTCTCCGGCTGACCGAGCGGCCTGTCCCGGAGCCTGGCCCCGGCGAGGTGCGCCTTCGGGTCGTCGTCTCCGGGGTGAACCCGACCGACTGGAAGACGCGCAGCGGCGGCTTCGGTGCGGTGCCCGGCACCGAGGCGGTGCCCAACCAGGACGGGTCCGGCGTCATCGACGCGGTCGGCGACGGCGTCGGCGGGCTGGCCGTCGGCGATCGGGTGTGGGTGACGCAGGCGGCGTACCAGCGGCCCGGCAGCGGGACGGCGCAGGAGTACACCGTCGTGCCGGTCGAGCGGGTGTTCGTGCTGCCCGACGGCGCCGGCTTCGACCTCGGCGCGGCGGTCGGCATCCCGGCGGGGACGGCGCATCGGGCGCTGACGGTCGCCGAGGACGGGCCGACGCGGCTGGGTCCGGGCGCGCTGGACGGACGCGTCGTGCTCGTTGCTGGCGGTGCGGGGGCCGTCGGGAATGCCGCGATCCAGTTGGCCCGCTGGGCCGGCGCCACCGTCATCGCGACGGTGAGCTCCGACGCGAAGGCCGCCCTTGCCACGTCCGCCGGCGCCCACCACGTCGTGCGATACGGCGGCGGCGCCGACGTCGCCGCGGCCGTCCGCGCCATCGTCCCCGACGGCGTCGACCTCGTCGTCGAGGTGGCGGCCGGCGCCAACGCCGCGACGAACGCCGGCGTGCTGAAGCCGCGCGGCACGGTCGCGATCTACGCCAACAACGGCGACCAGCCGTTCGACCTCGACGTGCGCGCGTACATGGGCCTGAACGCGCGGCTGCAGTTCGTGCTGCTCTACACCGTCGGCTGGGACAAGCTCCGCGCTGCCGGCGACGACATCAACGCAGCTGTCGCCGCCGGCGCGCTGCGCATCGGCGAGGACGCCGGCCTGCTCGTGCACCACTTCGCCCTCGACCAGACCTCCGCCGCCCACCGCGCCGTCGAGGACGGCGCCACCGGCAAGGTCCTCATCACCGTCGCCGACGCCTGACTGGCCGCGGTGACGCGAACACGTCAGCGTTCGCCTGGCTGTTCCTCCCGCAGTCCGCGCTCGACGAGGTCGTGCAGCCGCTCGAGCCACCCTTCCGGCGCGTCCCTGAAGTTGACCGATTCCGACGCGGGCCGCAGCACACCGGCCCTCACGTTGCTGGACGTCAGCCCCCGGCGCTCCAACCAGGTCGCCGCGCCGGGACTGCTCTGCTCCGGTGTGTCCTTGACCGCATAGATCATGTAGTCGGTCTGCCGCAGGTGCCCCCAGTGCTCCGGCGGGACGGGGTACGGGTCGCCCGGCGGCGGCTGCGGCCCGAACGCGTCGTACCAGACGTTGCGCAACCACTCGTCCGTCATCCATTGCGAGTCCAGTGACGACGACGGCGGGAACGACGAGTCGCGGATATGGGCCGCGAACTCCTCCCGGAACGCCTGATAGTCGCCGTCGTCGTCGGCGAGCATCTCCGGTACGTCCTCACATGCTTCGACGTAGAGATCTGGTTCGTGATCGGCCATGCCGAACCCGCCGCTGAAGAACACCTTGAAGTTGTGGCTCATGCCGATCACGAGAGGTCCTCCAGTCGCAGGTTCGTGGGGCTTTGCTTCTCAACCGGGTAGCACGTCACCAGCCACCAGGTGGCGCCAGATCTTCGGAACACCAGCGTGGCGCCGGGATCAGAGCCTTCGGTGATCGGGTCGAAAGGCACGCCGAATACCGCAACTCGGCCTTCGGCGATTCCGAACTCCCGCGCCGAGAGCCAATCGCGACGTGTTTCCTTGGTCTGCGTGCCTGCGCCGCGATAGCCACATGCGTCGCCAGGATTCAAGCCGGCGATCTCGGCGCTGACGTGAATACCCACGACTTTGGCCTTCTTCTTGGTGTTCTTCGTCAGGAACTCGTCGAGTCCGCCCGCCTGGGCGTGCGCTGCCCGTAGGAATGCCTCGATCGGCTTGGCCAACGCCTCAGGTGAGGTGAAGCCGCCCGCCGAGATGCCGCAGCGATGACCGGTCAGGACGGAGCCGTCGGCGGTGATCTGCCAGCCATCCGCGCCGGAGGGGTCCTTGAGCCAGATCAGGCGCGCCAACTGCGCCTCGTCGGGGATCTGCGGACCATGACGCTCCACGGCGTGGCAGGCGGGACCATCGAGCAGATCGACTCCTGTGTCACGGTGGCCGTCGGAGAACGCCGCGCCGGTGGCCGACTTGGCTCCGTCGGCGTCGGCCTTGGACACCACCTGAACGCGCTCGCTCGCTTCGATCTGAAGGGCGGCGCTGTGTTCCACCGCCGACACGACGTCCGCCACGTAGTCCCGGGCGAATCCGGCCGGAAACGCCGCCGCCAAGCCGTCCACCGTCCCCGGCGGGCTCAACGCCGGTACGGTCGCCACTCCGTGAAGCGGCGCCAGGAGCCCCAGCAACTGATGAACCTCCGTCACGTAGGGTGCGCGAGCCTCGAGCAACGCCTTGGACACGTCGACGCGCATGGCCGTTGCGACGTCCGCGATCTCGCCGGCCAGTCCCGATACGCCTGGCGCCCGCAGACCAACGAGTCCGCGCGCGACCCGGTTGGCTTGATCGCGCGAGGTCCGCGCCATCTCGTCGGCGTGCCGCTCCAGCTCGACGCAGGTGCGCAGCAGGCCCTCGATCGCGGCGCGTAGCTCGCCGCGGTCACCCGACCCAGCCAACGCCACGCCATACCTCCTGCACAGGTATGGCCGACGATACCGGGCGGCCTTCGGCCGATCGCCAGGTTCGTCATCTTCGCGCCGTCTACTCCAGCAGCTGCCGGATGTCGTCGACGCCGAGGCGGTTGCCGAACGCGTTGCCGTCGTCCATGACGCTGGCGGCCAGCTTGGCCTTGCGGTCCTTGAGCGCCATGACCTTCTGCTCGATGGTGTCGGCGGCGATCAGGCGGTACACCATGACATTGCGGGTCTGGCCGATGCGGTGGGTGCGGTCGACGGCCTGTGCCTCCGTGGCCGGGTTCCACCAGGGGTCGAGGATGAAGCAGTAGTCGGCCTCGGTGAGGTTGAGCCCGAACCCGCCGGCCTTGAGGCTGATCAGGAAGACCGGCGCCGTGCCCTCCTTGAACCGGCCGATCACCTCGTCGCGCCGGCGCGTGGCACCGTCGAGGTAGCAGTACTCGATGCCGGCAGCCTCGAGCCGCTCGCGCACCAGGCCGAGGAACCCGGTGAACTGGCTGAACACCAGCGCCCGGTGCCCGCCGTCGATGACGTCGCCGAGCTGCTCGATCAGGAGCTCGATCTTGGCGCTGGCCAGCCCGCCGTGCGCGTCGTCGACCAGGCCGGCGTGCAGGCTGAGCTGCCGCAACAGGGTGAGCGAGCGCAGGATGGTGAACCGGTTCTTGTCGACATCGTCGAGCAGGCCGAGGATGCGCTGCCGCTCGCGTTGCAGGTACTTGTCGTAGACCTTGCGGTGCTTCGGATGGAGGTCGACCTCGAGCACCTGCTCCTGTTTCTCCGGGAGGTCCGCGGCCACCTGCTCCTTCGTCCGGCGCAGCACCAGCGGTTTGATGCGACGGCGGAACTGGGCCAGTCGCTCGGCGTCGCCCTGCCGCTCGATCGGCTTGCCGTAGTACTCCTCGAACCGGCCCGGGTGCGGGAACAGGCCGGGCGCGGCGATGGACAGCTGGGACCACAGCTCCATCAGGTTGTTCTCGACCGGCGTGCCGGTGACGGCGAGCTTGACCGGCGCCGGCAGCCGCCGCGCCGCCTGGTACGTCTTCGACTGGTGATTCTTCACGTGCTGCGCCTCGTCGAGCACCAGCCCCGACCACGTGACCTGCGCATACGCGTCGGCGTCGAGCCGCAGCAGCGTGTACGTGGTGACGACGACGTCAGCGCCGGCCACGACGTCCTCGATCGGCCGGCCGCGGCGGCGCAGCGTGTCGGTGACCGGCACGACGGTGAGCCCGGGCGCGAAGCGAGCCGCCTCGGTCACCCAGTTCGACACCACACTCGTCGGCGCGACGACGAGGAACGGCGGCAGGTCGGCGTCGGTCTGTTTCGCGTGACAGAACAGCGCCAGCGCCTGCAGCGTCTTGCCCAAGCCCATGTCGTCGGCCAGGATGCCGCCGAGGCGGTGCTCCCACAGGAACGTCAGCCAGCGGTAGCCATCGAGCTGGTACGGGCGCAGCTGCGCGCGCAGCGTGGCGGGCGGGACGGCGTCGTCGTCGAGGTCGGCGAGCGCCAGGAGCCCCTGGACCTGACGCTGCCAGCTGTCGGCCTGGTGCGTGACGACGCCCAGCGCGGCCAGCTCGTCCCAGAGCCCGGCCTGGAAGCGGCTGATCCTGGTGCCGTCGCCGGCCCCGTCGCCGAGTGCCCGCGCCTCGTCCATCAACCGGCGCAGCGACTGCAGCTCGGGTTTCTCCAGCGAGAAGTACCCGCCGTCGGACAGCAGCAGATACGGCTCGTCGCGCGCCAGCGCCGTGAACACGTCGGTGAACGGGACGTCGCGCCCGTCGGCGGTGATGGTGACGCCGAGGTCGAACCAGTCGGTCTCGCCCTGGCTCTCTTCCGCCGAGACGCCGACGACCAGGGAGTCGCCGACCTCCCGATAGTCGGCCGGCTCGCCCGTCACCTCGACCTCGACGTCGTCCAGGTCGCGCAGCCGGGGCAGCGCCTCGGTGCTGAACCGCATGGTGTCGAGCCCGTCGAACCGGCGACGTTGTCCGGCGCGGCCGGCGGATCCCAGCAGCCCTGGATCGAGGCCGGCCAGCAACGCCCGTTCCGCCGCACCGTCGCGGAAGCCGTCGCCCACACCGTCCGGGGCCGGCTCACCCAACGGCACCCGGCGCGCGGCCTCGCCGATCTGGTATTGCCACTCCCAGTCGAGCTCCAGCCCGTGCCCGTCGCCGTACGTCGCCCGCGCGACCAGCGTCGGGCCGGAGATCTCCGGCGGCTCGAAGGACCCGTCCGACGACTCGACCGCCGCCAGCCGCCGCAGCCGCGGCACGTACTCATCGCGGAACCGCCCGAAGTCGGTCGCGGGCACCGTCAGCCGGACGTCGTCGAGGACGAGTTGTTGCAGCTCGCGGCCGGCCGGATGGTCCAGCTTGGCGAGGCCGAACCGCCAGGCCTGCACGTTCGTGGTGGCGTCGACGTCGGCGCGCGGCGCGTAGACCACGCCGTGCCCGTCGTCGCCGATGAACCGGACCGGCGCGACCTCGTCGTCCTCCCCGTCGACGGTGAGTAGCGGGACGACCTCGAGCCCGCCGGCCTCGTCCTCCGTGACGTCGAGGCTCACCCGCGCGGCCCGATATCCGTCGACGTCGCCGCCCTTCTTGCCGCGGACGAACCGGACGCCCAGCCGCGCGGCCTCGTCGAGCAGCGCCCACAGCTGGCCCGACTCGAACGCCGTCAGGTCGAGGTGCTTCTCGTCGCGCCCGTACGGTGAGTAGGTGGTGTCGCTGCGGCCGGCCTCGTAGAGCAGGAAGAACTGGCGCAACCATCGCAGCTGCTCGATCGGCCCGGCGACGAGTTCGGGTCGCAGCCGGAGCCGTGACCAGCTGAGATCGCCGGCGACCCAGCCGCCGCGGCCCGGCCGCACCAGTCTCGCGAGCACCCGCGGCCGCGTCCCCGCGGCGTCGTCCCACCGCCCCGTCGCCCGCGGCTTGCTCGACAACGTCAACTCGACGGCAATGGCCGCCCTCGGATCACGGTTCGGCGCCGGCGTGCCGTCGCCCAGCAGGGAGTCGAGCGACCGCTGCCAGTCGAGTGCCTTGGCCTCCCCCGCCGGCCCGCGCCCCGGCTCGCCGCCGCTCAACGCCGTCACCACCAGCGCGACGACGTGCTTGCAGTCGAACCCGACCGGGCAATTACACCGCCCCTCGACGAACGTGTACTGGCCCGCGCCCGCCTGTTTCAGCACGGCCACCGTCGAGTACGGCCGCCGAGCACTCCCCGCCACCCGCCCCGTCAGCAGCCCTTCGCCCGTCCCCCACTCCACGTTCGTGACCGCGCCATGCTGCGCATACATCAGCCCACGCACGAACGTCGACGGGTCCACCACCTTCCTCAGACCCGCCTCGTCGTTCGCCTGGATGCCCGGCCACATGCCGACCACGCTAGCCGCCGCCACCGACAATCGTCCGGCGACGGGTCCGTTGGCCCACAAGACCACGTTGGGCACGTCGATCGTCACGGCTCGAGCGTCGGGCAACCCCTCAGGAGGTATGAGCCCTTGTGCTAGCTGCCTGTTGGCGAGGCCACTAGGCGCCTGCATTCAGCATTCGGCGCTCAGGCGGGGCGGAGTCCGGCCACCGGCCACCGGCCACGACTCTGGTGATACTCACCTGCCTCGGGTGTTTCGGTGAATTCGAGTAGGCCGCCGACCTTCTGCATCAGCACCTGCCGGACCTCCGCAGGCGTGGCGAAGAAGAACTCGCGTCGCTCGTTGACGAGGTTCACCCGACGATGCGCGAACGCCCTGTGAAGCTCGTTCTCCAGTGCGACAGCGTCGTCAGAGAAGAAGAGCGCATGGGTGTCGTAAAGGAACGGGACCGACGCGTCGCCGAGCTCTCGGACTCGATCGCGTGGTTCGAGGCGCCGAGTCATACCGATCTTGACAATGTCGGGGCCGAGGGCGCCGATGTTGGAGATGACGTAGATGTAACCGGCCCGAATGTTCGCTGTCCTGTAGTCGTTGGTTTCGATGGCCTGCTCGATCTCGGCAAGCCGTCCCACGAGCTCGTCCGCAGCCGCGTCGTCGCCCTTCGCCCGAAGCGCCCCTAGGACACTCTCGTAGTGCGCCTTCTCCTTCTCCAGCCGTTCACGTTCTGCGGCGAGTTCCTGCTCGACCTTGCGCTGCTCGCGTAGCAGCTCGCGTTCCTCGCGCGCTCGCTCCTTCTCTTCCTGGACCTTCACCTGGTAGTCCGCGGTGAGTTCGAGCTCCTGGACCCGAAGTTGGTGATAGTCAGGATTAATGCGCATCTCCATGACAGCGCCGAGCCTCTCGATGGCCGTCATCGCCTTCTCCAGCCGCCTTTTTGCGGTTGAGATGTTCCCCGACCGCAGCGACCGGACGCAGTTGTCCGCTTCGGCGTTGTAGGCACGGAGCATGAGCTTGGAGAGGTCGCCGACCATCTTGCGTCCTTTGGCGAGCGAACCATCAAAGGTGAAAAGGTCCGCTGCGAGGACGGCTTGGCCAGTCTTCACGAGTTCGTCGACGGCAGAGTTGATGTCAGCGAGCCGCTCTTTATAGGCGGCCGCGTCCTCCAGCGGATGGTGGTATCGATAGATTCCGGCGTCTTGGAGAACCCGTTGGTCCTCCAGTTCTACGACGTCGCCGCCGCCCATGGTCTGAGCGGCGGACAGTGCGGCTTCGAGGTGCGCAATGCGCCGCAGCAGCGTGGAGGGGTCAGTTCCTGTGGCGGCGGGCGCCGGAGTCGAAGACGCGACAACCGCAGGCCCCGCTGCCGCCATCGCGGCGGACGCAGCCGACGTGACTGGCGCGATTGACGGGAGAGATCGAGTGGGCTCGAGCTCCGCGTCATCGGAAGCGGTCAGCAGGGCATCCGCGAACGCCGTCTCGGCCGTTGGCGTTGCTGGAGCCTCGACGTCGGGAAGCCACAGCTCCCAGCCATCCGGGACAGGCGGCCATGACGGGTCGGGCTTCCAGCCCACCGGTGGTACCCACTCGGCTGGCGGCTGCGGCCATCCCGGAGGCGGATTGAACCGCATCAGTGGGCCCGCTGTCGGACGCCGCGGCTGGTATCGGCCGGCGTCAGGTCGAATGGCGATCTCGACATGGCAGCGCCCAAGAGGTCCAAAGTCGCGGCCGGCACCACGTTGGCCAGGTCGAAGGAGCCGAACGTCTCCCGGTCAGCAGCGACGACTACCAGCGGTACGTACTCCGGCTGACCCGTCGCCGGCGACACCCTGTTCACTCCGACGGTAAGCGCGATCGAGTGAATCTTGCCAGCTCGGTCGGCCTCGAAGACCTCATGCAGACTGCGTAGTGCGACCTGATGCACTGCGGTGTTGTAGCGATCCTTCTGGCTCTTGGCCGGCAATTGGATGACGGTGATCTCGTCCTTCGCCTTTACGTATCGATACTCCTTGGTCGTCGGCAGTGCGCTCGGCTCCGGGATGTTCACCTGCAGCGTGAGCTCCCGGGTGCCCAGATCGAAGCTGTGCTCGTGCTCGACGGGGAACGCATCGGGGTAGACCGAGTTGGACAGCACGATGCCGACGTAGTCCTCGATGGCGTACTCGATGTCGAACGCAAGGTCGTTGATGAACTTCGTCAGCTCCTCGTTCTTCGTGGCGGCCCCAGCCTCACGCTTCGCGCACTCGGCCCTGTAGGTGCTCTCCGCTTTCGCAAGCCTCGCCAGTCGGTCTGTCTCGGCATTCTCTCGAGCGGCCAGTTCCGCGACATGAGCTGCGTGCTGGCGGGTCGCCGCCTCGTGCCACTCGCGCTGCGCCCGCTCATGTGCCGTCCTTGCCTGCTCGGTTGCCTCGGCGTGCCGTTTCTTTCCACCGAACGCCGCCGACAAGCCTTTCGGCGCAGCGGGCTCGCTGTAGGTCGGTTGAGGCGGATACACCAACTCTGGGACCGGTGGCACAGGCTCGCCGAGCTGGCCCGGATCGAACGGCGGATGCTCCACTGTGACCTTCAGGGCTTCCAGATCCACGAAGTCGTCGAAGTCAAGGGTCCACACCAGCAACGTGTCGATGTCGTCGTACGTCGCCGCCAGGTCCTTGTTCATCGCATCGGCCTCAGCGGTGCGCGCCTCGACGTGCAGCCGCGCAGCCTCCTTCTCCGCAGCCTTCCGCTGCGCCTCCGCCGCACGCCCGGCCGCCGCCCGCGCCCGCTCAGCTGCTCGCCGGGCACGCTCGGCTTCACGGACAGCAGCGTTATGCGCCCGAACTGCTGCAGCCTGCTGCTGTCGGCGCCGCTTCTCTGCCTGCTGCGCCTGATAGTTCAACTCGGCGAAGAATCCACGCTTTGCCATGCCGTGCGCCCCTCCACACCCGTCTTCGGAAATGCGCAGCACCGTAGTCCCACCCTCGGACACATGGCGTAGCGAGCCAATCACGTGGGGATGGCACCGAAGGAGTCCCGCGCAAGCGGACGCCTCGCGGCGCTTGATGGCTCAATCATCGATCGGGCGGTGAGCACGACGCGTTGATCAACGAGAGTGATCGTCACGGCTCCGACATCGGCGTGAACCGGCGGCTGTTCTCGCTCGCTGTCGCGGCATGCCCGTGCTGAACGCCGTCGCGCAGATCAACCCGCGTCATGGACGACGCGGCGGACGGGGGAGTTGCACCTCGACGGCGCCGCGCCCACAGGTCGCAAAGGTCACTACGCCGCACCGCTCGTATGCTCCACCTCGGCGTTAACGTCCCCTACGCCGCCAAGGCTGCCATGAGCGTGAACAACGGGAGCCCGGCCGCTGGCCGAGCTCCCGCGCACGACCAGCAATGTTCCGAAACGTCCCTCAACGAGGTCCCGACTCACACATTGGTGGAGCTGAGGGGACTCGAACCCCTGACCCCCTCGTTGCGAACGAGGTGCGCTACCAGCTGCGCCACAGCCCCTGGAACCCCCGCGACTTTACCATCCGGACCGGCCGGAAACCCAATCGGCCGCGTCAGTCGCCGACGGCGCGGCGGTGCTCCTCGATGGTCTCCTCCGGAGCGTTGGGCTCGGGTGACGACGAGGGCGCGGCAGCGGCCGGCCGCTCGTCCGGGGCGCGGTGTGGCAACTGGATGGACGACGCCGGGTCGAGGCGGCCGGAGGTCCAGGCGCCGGGCTGGCTGAGGTCGATCTTGCGGGCCTCAGCGCGGGTCGCCTTGGGCTTGGTGAGGTAGGTGGGCAGCGGGACGGGGACGGGCGACCACTCGTCGCCCTCGGCGACGGATGGCGGGGCAGCGGCGGCTTCGTCGGGGAGGACGAGGCGGCGCTGGGCGCCGTCCTCCGCGGCCTCGGCGGGCGTGGCCCAGACGACGGCGGCGTCCGCGGCGACGGCCGCGCGGCGACGCTCCACAGCCGCGCGCCGGGTCGCCACACGGCGCCGGCGGGCCTGGACGACGGCGGCACGGCGGGCGAGGAACAGGAAGACAGTGAGGAGCGCTCCGGGCCCGAGCGGCGCCCAGGCGGGCGCCCGGCCGAGCACGACCAGGCCGACGGAGATCACGACCAGCGCCAGCAGCATGCCGAGCATGCGGCGACGTCGGCGGGCGGCGAGCGCGAAGGCATCGTCAGAAGCAACGGGCGCGGGCGCGCCAGACACCGCACCATCCGCCGCCGACCCATCGGCACCGGAGGCGACACCCGACGCAGCGCCAGGGACGGCCGAGGCGGGCCGCGGAGGCAGCGTCACCGAACCGTGCGGCGCCTGCGGCGGACCGGCCTTGCGCGAGAGCACGCGCACCCCGCGCTCGACGTCGACCTCGCGGGCGCGCTCGACCTCTTCGTTGCGGCGAACCCAGCGGGGCACGAGAAAGGCGGCCCACGCTGCGACGATCGCCGCGTAGATGAGACCGCTGTACCCCATGCCCCAAAACGCTACGGTGCAAGGCAACGCACTCGTTGGACCTGCCCCGGTGTGTCGCGCGCAACGCACGTGACGGGTGTGACGAGAGGGGCGTCAGGTCATCCTGATCGCTTGTGCCCGGATCTCGATCTGCACCTTCTGCGACACCAGCCAGCCGCCGGCCTCGAGCGCGACGTTCCAGGTCATGCCGTATGCCTCGCGGTCGATCTCGCCGGTGGCGGACAGCGCGAGCCGCTCGCCGCCCCAGGGATCGCCCTTGACGCCGTCGAGAGAGACATCCAGCTCGATCGGGCGCGTCACACCCTTGATCGTCAACTCGCCGACGACGACGAACTTGCCGGCGCCGCCCCGGCGACGGCGCTGCATCTGACCGTTGACGACCGTCCACTTGGGCCCGGACGCGCCACCGTGCACCTGCCGCGAGATGAAGCTCATCTTCGGGAACGTCTCGACGTCCAGGAAGTCGGCGCTGCGCAGGTGCGCGTCACGCTCGGCGGCGCCGGTCGTGATGGACGTGGTGTCGATGACGGCGTTCGCGGACGAGTCGAGCGGATCCTCGGCGATGTGCACCGTGCCCTCGACGTTCTCGAACCGGCCGCGCACCTGCGTCACCATCAGGTGCCGGGCGACGAAGCCGGCGGTGGTGTGCGCAGGATCGATCTGGAAGACGCCCGGCGTCGGGAGCATCGCCCCGTTCCACAGCCGCACGCCAGCAGAGTCGTTCATGCAATCCCCCGAGAGCATCGATTCGACATCGCCTCATTGCGTTACGCGGCAATAATCGCACAATCAAACAGCTACGGATGGTGACGAACCGGGCCGAAACGGTCGCCCAGCGTCATCGCCGCAGCTCAGCCGGGAAAGAGGGGAACGGCTCAGGGCGCCATACGCGACGAACGCCACCGTCGCAGCAGCCCTTCGGGGACGTCCTCGGAGGTCAGCGCGAACGAGCGGTGGTCGCGCCACTCGCCGTCGATGTGCAGCAGCTTCGGCCGCAACCCCTCTTCGCGGAAGCCGAGCTTCTCGACCACCCGCAGCGACGCGCGGTTCTCCGGCCGGATGTTCACCTCGAGCCGGTGCAGGCCGCACACGAAGAAGCAGTAGTCGACGGCCATGGCGACGGCGGTGGGCATGATGCCGTGGCCGGCGAGGTCGACGTCGAGCCAGTAGCCGACGGTGCCCATGCGGGCCGAGCCCCAGATGATGTTCGAGACGTTGAGCTGCCCGGCCAGCCGCCCGTTGTACGTGACGGCCCACGGCAGCGACTCGTCGGCGCGGCCCTGCGCGGCGTGCAGGCGCACCATCTGCCGGAAGCTCATGGTGTACGGGTCGGCCGGCGGCGGGGGCGTCGCCTCCCACGGCCGCAGCCAGGACTCGCTGCGCTGCCGCACCTCCGACCACACGCGCAGGTCGCGGGCGTGCAGCGGCCGCAGCCCGACGGGGCCTTCGTTCAGCTCGACCGGCCAGCCCAACCGGGTCGACCGGGCTCTCACGACCCACCGCCCGGACGGTCGTGGTCGCCGCCGCGGAGCTGGTCGACGGCGTGCGGGAGGACCGGCGTGAGGACGGCGAGACCGTCGCGCACGCCGCCGGGCGAGCCCGGGAGGTTGACGATCAGCGTGCGGCCGGCCCGTCCGGCGACGCCGCGGGAGAGCGCGGCGGTGGGCACGCCGGCGGCGACGCCGTAGGCGCGGATCGCCTCGGCCAGCCCCGGGACCTCGGCGTCGAGAACGTGACGGGTCTGCTCGGGCGTGTGGTCGGTCGGGCTGAGCCCGGTGCCGCCCGTGGTGACGACGACGTCGTAGCCCTCGGCGACGGCAGAACGCAGCGCGGCCCCGACGTCGTCGCCGTCGGGCACGACGACCGGCTCGGACACCTCGAACCCCGCGTCGCTCAGTCCCGCGACGATCAGCGGTCCCCCGCGGTCCTCGTACACCCCCGTGGCCGCGCGCGTGGACACCGTCACGACCAGGGCTCTCATGCTCGCCGCCAGGTCCCGGACTTGCCGCCGGTCTTCTCCTCGATGCGGACGTCCGTGATGACGGCGCCCTTGTCGATGGACTTCACCATGTCGACGACGGTCAGCGCGGCAGTCGCGACGGCGGTCAGCGCCTCCATCTCGACGCCGGTGCGGTCGGCGGTGCGCACGACGGCGACGATGCGCACGGCGTCGTCCAGAACGTCCAGCGACACGTCGACGCCGTGCAGCGCCAGCGGGTGACACAGCGGAACGAGGTCGGGCGTCTTCTTCGCGCCCATGATGCCGGCCAGCCGCGCGACGGCGAGCGCGTCGCCCTTGGGCACGTCACCGGCCCGTAACGCCGCGACCACGGCCGGCGCGACCAGCACGCGACCCGACGCCGTCGCCGTCCGGACCGTCACGTCCTTGCCGGAGACGTCGACCATGCGCGCCGCACCCTGATCGTCCAGGTGGGTGAAGCCAGAGCTCATTCCCGCCGCCGTTCCAGCAGGACGGTGTCGACGACCTGGCCGGCCGCGACCTCGGTGACGTGCTCGGGCACGACGATCAGCGCGTTGGCGTAGGCGAGGTCGCCCATGAGGTGCGACTGCTGCGCGCCGATGGGCCGCACCTGGTACGACCCGTCCTGCGCGGTCTGCACGCGTGCCCGGGCGAACTGCCGCCGGCCCTCGGGCGAGCGCAGCCGCTCTTGCAGGACGGCCTTCGCACTGGGACGGTGCAGCCGCGGCGAGCCGAGCATCTTGCGGATGGCCGGGCGCACGAACACCTCGAACGAGACGAACGCGCTGACCGGGTTGCCGGGGAGCGCGAAGATCGGCGTGCGGTCGTCGCCGATGGTGCCGAAGCCCTGCGGCTTGCCCGGCTGCATGGCGACGGCGTCGAACTTCACGGTGCCGAGGCCGGAGAGCACCTCTTTGACGATGTCGTAGGCGCCGGCGCTGACCCCGCCGGTGGTGATGACCATGTCGGCGCGGATCAACTGGTCCTCGATGAGGCCGAGCAGGCGGTCCTTGTCGTCGGGGACCGGCGGGACGCGGTAGGCGACGGCGCCGGCCTCGCGCGCGGCGGCCGTCAGCGTGAACGAGTTGGACTCGGAGATCTGCCCGGCGCTCAGCGGGTAGCCGGGCTCGACCAGCTCGCTGCCCGTGGAGACGACGACGACGCGGGGGCGCGGGCGCACCACGACGCGGTCGCGGCCGACGGCGGCGAGCAGGCCGATCTGCGCGGCGCCGAGGTACGTCCCGGCGCCCAGCACGACGTCGCCCTCCTGGACGTCGCCGCCGGCCCGCCGGATGTGCGCGCCCGGCTTGGCCGGAGCGTTGATGCGGACCCGGACCGTGCCGGCGTCGGTGTCTTCGACCGGCACGATGGCGTCGGCGCCGGACGGCATCGGCGCGCCGGTCATGATGCGCGCGGCCAGCCCCGGCCCGATGGCGTTGACCCGGGCGTCGCCGGCCGGGATGTCGGCGACGACGGGCAGCTCGACCGGCTCGTCGGCGGACGCACCGGCGACGTCGTCGGCCACCACGGCATAGCCGTCCATGGCGGTGTTGTCGAACTGCGGCAGGGACCACGGCGCGATGACGTCCTCGGTGAGGACGCAGCCGTGGGCGTCGAGCAGCTGGAAGTCGAGCTCGCTCAGCGGCCGGACCGCCGCGAGGATGTCCGAGAGATGGTCGGCGACGCGCTTCACTCAGTCATCCTCAACCTCGGGGGAAGCTGCGCAACGAACTCGCGCAGGAACGCACGGAAGTCGACGCCGAGGTCGCTGCGCTCGCTGGCCAGGCTGACGATGGTGCGCAGGTAGTCGAGGCGGTCGCCAGTGTCGTAGCGGCGGCCGCGGAACACCACCGCGTGGACGCCGCCGCCCTGGTCAGCGGGCATGTCGGCGAGCGTCTTGAGCGCGTCGGTCAGCTGGATCTCGCCGCCGCGGCCGGGCTCGGTCTGGCGCAGCACGTCGAAGACGGCCGGATTCAGCACGTACCGGCCGATGACGGCGAGATTGCTCGGCGCGGTGCCGGGCTCGGGCTTCTCGACGAGGTCGGTGACCCGCATGACGTCGTCCTCGGCCGGCTCGACGGATGCGCAGCCGTACATGTGAGCCAGCTCGGCCGGGACCTCGATGAGCGCGATGACGCTGCCGCCGTGGCGCTTCTGGACGTCGAGCATGTGCGGCAACAGGGGGTCGCGGGGATCGATGAGGTCGTCGCCGAGCATGACGGCGAACGGCTCGTTGCCGACGTGCAGCGCGCCGCAGAGGACGGCGTGGCCGAGGCCACGGGGGTCGCCCTGGCGGACGTAGTGGATGTCGCCCAGGACCTGCGACTTCATGACCCGTCGCAGCCGCTCTTGGTCGCCCTTGGCCTCGAGCGCCTTCTCGAGCTCCCAGGCGCGGTCGAAGTGGTTCTCGATGGCGTCCTTGTTGCGCCCGGTGACCAGCAGCACGTCGGACAGTCCCGCCGCGACCGCCTCCTCGACGACGTACTGGATGGCCGGCTTGTCGACGACCGGCAGCATCTCCTTCGGCGTCGCCTTGGTGGCCGGCAGGAACCTCGTGCCGAGGCCCGCGACCGGGATGACCACCTTCGTCACCGCGCCGTGCTGTCCCGTGTGCGCTGCAGTCATGGGCGTCACCCTACAAAGACCGGCGGACAGTCAGAAGGGTGACGTGCGATCGGCCGTACGGTGAAGGGGTGACGACGACGGTGCGCGAGGCCAAGCGGGCGTTGCGCGAGCGCATCCTGACCCGCCGCCGCGAACTCGACGCCACGGCGCTGGCGGCGGCCGCGGGCCGGTTGCGCGACGTCGTACTCGGTCTGCCCGAGGTGGCCGCGGCGTCGACGGTCGCTCTGTACGTGTCTGTCGGACGCGAGCCCGGCACCGGGCCGCTCGTCGAGGCGCTCAGCGACGACGGCGTCGACGTGCTGCTGCCGGTGCTGCTGCCCGGCGGCGACCTCGACTGGGCCCGGTACACCGGGCCGCGCGGTCTGGTGCCGGCGGCGCGGGGGCTGCTCGAGCCCGACGGCGAGCGGCTCGGACCGGACGCGGTGACGGCGGCGGCCGTGCTGCTGGTGCCCGGCCTGGCCGTCGACCGGCGGGGGCACCGGCTGGGGCGGGGCGGCGGGTCCTACGACCGCGTGCTGGCCCGGCAGCTCGCGTCGTCGCCGCCGGCGTTCACCTGCGTGCTGCTGCACGACGGCGAAGTGCTGGACATGCCGGTCCCCCGCGAGCCGCACGACGTCCCGGTCGATGCCGCGGCCACGCCGGGTGGGGCGCACCGGCTGCGCTGAGCGCCAGGTCTCGTGTCCCGTGAGCGCTTTCATCCGCGGCCCGATTCGCGTTCGGCCGACGTTGTCGGTGCCCGCCCGTAGGGTGGGCCCAACCCGGGCCCGGGGAGGGGTCTACGTACCACGTGAATTCACGCGGTCCACGGAACGTCCCGGCTAGGGCGACGCCGACGGCTCGGTGGGCCGGAAGGTGAACGTGTGCTCGCCGGCGTCGCGGACGCCGTCCTCGTCCCAGCGCATCGGCAGCGTCTCACCGTCGCGCCACAGCTCGGTCTGGTCCCAGTAGTTGTCGTGGAACGGGTGACCGCTGATGCCGGTGAGGTCGATCCAGCGCGACGCGTCGAGGTCGTCGAGGTCGACGATCATGCGCATGGACGGCGACCACACCGTCTCGTAGCCCTCGGCCGCGTCCCACGCGTTGGCCAGCACGATCGAGCCGCCGCCACCCACCTCGACCGGCCCGCGGTTGAACAGCCACTCGACCAGCCCGATGTCGGACGTGCCGAACGTCGGCTCGGTCAGCTCCAGCCCGTGCAGCCGGCCCCACTCCCACTTGGACGCGTCCTTGCCCTGCTCGCGGGTCATCTCGTCGCGCGCGTCGCGGGCCGCCTCGACCAGGATGATGTCGCGCGTCTCGGTGACGTTCTCGCTGCTGACGTCGTCCCAGAACGAGTCGGTGGGCACCTGCAGCAGGTTGCGCACGACCTCGAACCAGCGGCCGCCGCCGTC
Organism: Jiangella alba; assembly: GCF_900106035.1. Lineage (GTDB taxonomy): Bacteria > Actinomycetota > Actinomycetes > Jiangellales > Jiangellaceae > Jiangella > Jiangella alba. The sequence goes on along the minus strand of NZ_FNUC01000004.1, from coordinate 2,058,064 downwards.
GGGCCACTCGTCCTCGGGCAGCTCGTCGTGGAAGGTCAGCTCGAGCAGGTTGCGCCAGACGGCGTTGAAGTAGGCGGCCGCCGCGGAGTCGGCCGTCATCGACTTGTCCCAGTCGCGCAGCAGCCGCAGGCCGTCGCCGTAGTAGCCCTCGGGCGCGTCGAGCTCCAGCAGGTACGGCACCAGGATGTCGGCGGCGTCGCTGTAGGAGTCCAGCTGGATCGCCGCCATGTCCTCGACGCCGACCGGCTCGCCGCTGTCGACGCGCTCGGCCAGCAGGTCGTTGATGCGCCCGGCCCGATGCCCGGGATCGAAGTCGCCGGTGAGCAGGAACGGGTAGCGGTCGCTGGTGACCGGCTGGTTCGCCGTGACGACGTACCCCTGCGCCGGGTTGAGCACGCTGGGCAGGCTGGCGAACGGGATGTAGCCGGCCCACTCGTACGTGCCGGTCCAGCCGGGCACCGGGTAGCGGCCGTCGTAGCTGGTGCGGACGGGGATGCGCCCGGGCGCCTGGTAGCCGATGTTGCCGTCGGTGTCGGCGTAGACGAGGTTCTGCGACGGGACGTCGAACATCGAGGCCGCGGAGCGGAACGACTCCCAGTCGCCGGCCCGGTTCAGCGCGAAGATCGCGTCGGCCGTGCGGCCCGGATCGAGCGCCGTCCAGCGCAGCGCGACCTCGTACCCGTCGTCCGGCGGTGGCTCGGCCTCGACCCGCGCCTCGCCGCCGACGTCCTCGATGTCGTCGTCGCGCTCGGAGATGAGCGGGCCGTGCCGGGTGCGGCGGACGGTGATGGTGACGTCGTCGCCGCCGGCCACCCGGATGGTCTCTTCGCGCACCTCCAGCGGCACCCAGTCGTCGCCGACGAGGTAGGAGTTGCCGCGGACCTGCTCGAGGTAGAGATCGGTGACGTCCGGGCTGAGGTTGGTGAACCCCCAGGCGACGTCCTGGTTGTGGCCGATGATCACGCCCGGCAGCCCGGCGAACGAGTAGCCGACGACGTCGAACGGGCAGGCCGGGCCGACGTCGCGGCAGTGCAGGCCGACCTGGTACCAGATCGACGGCATCGACGGCGCCAGGTGCGGGTCGTTGGCCAGCAGCGGCGCGCCGGACTCGGTGTGGTCGCCGGCGACCACCCACGAGTTCGAGCCGACGCCGTCACCGTCGCCGAACGTGACCGGCGCGGCGTCGAGGCCGTCGGCGGCGCGCTGGATGGCGTCGGCCGCGGCGGGCGCCAGCGGCACCGGTGTGCCGTCAGGCCCGTTCAGCGTGTCGGGCAGCCGCGGTGAGACGTACTCGTCCGGGACGATCGGCGGCGTGAGCTCGCTCGGCGATTCGGGCCAGAGCTGCTCGACGCGGTCGGCGGGAAGGCCGCTGCCCGCGATCAGCGACCGGCTCAGCTCGTCCTGCATGTTGCCGCGCAGGTCCCACGCCATCGCCTTCAGCCAGCTCAGCGAGTCGACCGGGGTCCAGCGGCTGGGCGCGTCGTCGCCGCCGGTCAGGCCGAGCAGCGTGTAGGCGAGGCCGCGCTCGCCGCCGTCGGTGTGGTCGAGCCAGGCGTTGACGCCGTCGGCGTACGCGTCGAAGTAGCGCCGGCTCTCCGGGCTGATCAGCGGCAACTCCGCGCGCGCGACGTCGGTCCAGCCGAGCGTCCGGACGAACGCGTCGGTCTCGACCTGGTCCTCGCCGAACAGCTCCGACAGCCGGCCCGACGTGACGTGACGCCGGAAGTCCATCTGCCAGAAGCGGTCCTGCGCGTGCACGTACGCCTGCGCCCGGAACAGGTCCTCGGCGGTGTCGGCGTAGATGTGCGGGATGCCGTTCTCGTCGCGGATCACCTCGACGTCGGCCGTCAGGCGCGGGAGCTCGGCGGAGCCGTCGTAGTCGGGGTAGGCGCGGCGCACCGACCAGACGCCGACCGAGGCCGTGGCGACGAGCGCCAGCACGACCAGGCCCGCCAGGACGGCGAGCCCGGCGGCGATGCGGCGACGAGTCACCGGGACAGACTAGGCGACCGATCACGGCGGCCTGACTGCCGTCACCGGTGTGCCTCGACGGCAAGGCCTTGGGGTTTCCTCCCGGTGAAGAAAGCCCTCAGCCTTGCACCTGTGGACGCCAGGCCGTAGCCTTGCACTGTGCCGTTCGTCCTGACCGTCGACCAACGCGGCAGCCGCCGCGGCCGCGACCTGGTCGAGGACGCCCTGTCCACGCTGAAGCAGCTGGTGCACGAGCCGCTGCTCACGTTCGAGCGCACCGCCGGCGACGAGTTCCAGGGCGTGCTCGCCGAGCCCGACGCCGCCGTCGACGCCGCGCTGCTGCTGCTGCGGGTCGACGCGTGGAGCGTCGGCATCGGCGCGGGGCCGGTCGAGGAGCCGCTGCCCGGCAGCACCCGGTCCGCGCGCGGGCCCGCGTTCATCCACGCCCGCGAAGCGCTCGACGCCGCCAAGCTGCGGCCGCAACACGTCGCCGTCGCCGGGACCGACCCCGAGCGCGCGCAAGAGGCCGACGCCGTCCTGACGCTCGTCGCGGCCGTCATCGCACGGCGCAGCGCCGCCGGCTGGGCCGCCGTCGACCTCGTCGAGGCCGGCCACACCTTCGCCGAAGCCGCCGACATCCTCGGCGTCACCCGCCAAGCCGTCGGGCAGCGGCTCGCGGTCGCGCTCTGGCAGCAGGAACGCGACGCCCGGCCGGTCGTGACGCGGCTGCTCCAGGAGGCCGCATGACCGTCGCAGCGGTGGTCCTGCTCGCCGCCGCAGCCGTGGCCGGAGCCGTCGTCTGGTACGCCGTCGAGCACCGCCGGCCCTCGGCCGGAACGGCGACGTGGCTGGCCGCGGCCGCGGTGCCGATCGTGCTGGCCGGAGCGGCGGCGCTGTTCGGACTCGGCGGCGATCCGGCCGGCGACGGACTGCTCAACTTCGCCCGTGCGGCCGCCGTCGTCGCCGCGGTCACGGGCGGCAGCGTCATCGCGACGGCGCTGCTCCGGGTCGCCGACCGCCGCACCGCCGACCTCGGGTCCTCCATCACCGCGCCCTCCGTCGCCGGGTCCGTCAACGTCGGAGCCGTCGGCGCCGGGTCCGTTCACGTCGGTGCCGCTGACGCCGAGTCCGTCGGCATCGGGTCCGCGGACGATGGCGGAGCGGGCGGCGACGGCGTGGGCGGCGACGCCACGGCGGCCGTGTCCGACCCGGAGACCCTGCGCGGCGGCACGTCCATCGGCGCCCTCGAGCGCGTCGCCGTCGCCGTCACCCTGCTCGCCGGCTGGCCGGAAGGGCTCGCGCTCGTCCTGGGCGTCAAGGGACTCGGCCGCTATCCGGAGCTGCGCCGGCCCGCGGCGGCGGAACGGTTCATCATCGGGACGCTGGCCAGCGTGCTCTGGGCCGTCGCCGCTGTGGGCGTCGTCGTCGCCGTGCAAACGTGAACGCGACTGTCGGTGCCCACCCGTAGGGTGGGGTCCCTCCCGGACCGGGGCGGGCCATACCCAGGCGGCCGCGCGCACGAACAGCCTCCGACGGCGTTCAGGCGGCTGGGCATCGGGTGGGGTCGTGCGGCGGGGGCAGGCAGCCGGCCGCGGCGGACAGGCCGTGCGCGCGGGCCGGAGATGCCCGCGTGGACAATGCCGGGTCGGACCGGGCATTATTCTTGGCAGTCGAGGGTTGAGAGTGCTAAGAGCCGTCGGCCTTCGGCGGCGACCCAGGAGGATCCACGCGTGCCCACCTACCAGTACGTCTGCACTGACTGCGGCGAGCCCTTGGAGGCCGTGCAGAAGTTCAGCGACGACGCCCTGACCGAGTGCCCCGCCTGCGGCGGCCGCCTGCGCAAGGTGTTCTCCGCCGTCGGCGTCGTGTTCAAGGGCTCGGGCTTCTACCGCAACGACAGCCGCTCCACCACCACGTCCAGCACGCCGGCGAGCAGCAGCAAGGACTCCTCGTCGTCGTCGAGCGACTCGAGCAAGAGCAGCGGCGACTCGTCGACGAAGAGCTCGACCACCACGAAGGACTCCTCCTCCGGTTCGAAGGCCTCCTCCCCCGCCGCCTGATCCATCCACAGGCGGGGCCGGCCCGAATCGGCCCTGTGGACAACCCGTTCGGCGGGTTCCGAAGCGCTTAGCGTCGTCGACATGGACGACCTCCGCTCCGCCCTCCAGCGCCTGCTCCGCGCGGCCGGCTGGCATCGTCGGCTGCTCGCCGCCGGGCTGGCCGCCGCTGCGGTCGCGTTCGCCATCCAGGCCGCGTCGCCCGGCGCACCGCCGACGGTCGACGTGGTCGTGGCCGCGCGCGACCTGCCCGGCGGTGCCGTCCTCGCCGACGACGACCTGACCGTCGCGGCCTTACCGCCCGACGTGGTCCCCGGCGGCTCCGTCGGACGCGCCGAGGCGGCCGGTGCGCTGCTCGCGGCGCCCGTCCGGGCCGGCGAGCCCATCACCGACCGGCGATTACTCGGCCCCGGCCTGCTCGAGGGCTGGGGTGACGACGTCGTCGCGACGCCGGTGCGCGTGGCCGACGCGGGCGCGGTGGGCCAGTTGCGGCCCGGCGACCGCATCGACCTGCTGGCCACGACGCTCGACGGCGCGGCTCGCACGGACGTCGTCGCGGCGGACGTGCCTGTGCTGATGGTGCCCGCGGCGGGCGACGGCGGCCTGGTCGAGGGCGCGCTGGTGCTCGTCGCCGCCACGCCCGATCAGGCCGCCGGTCTGGCCACTGCCGCCGTGACGTCGCGGCTGTCGTTCATCGTCGGTGTGTCGTGATTTCCCCTGATCACGACGTTTCAACGGCTAAGGTGTGCCCGGCCAAGCGTCCTTGCACGGGAGAAGGGAAGAGCGCATGCTCAAGGGTTTCAGGGACTTCATCAGCCGGGGGAGCGTCGTCGAACTGGCGGTCGCGGTGGTCATCGGCGCCGCGTTCACGGCCATCGTCAACGCGCTGGTCGAGGGGTTCATCAACCCACTGATCGCGGCGATCTTCGGTAAGCCGGACCTCACGGCCGTCGGCAACTTCACCATCAACGACGCCCACTTCTCCATCGGGCTGATCCTTGCCGCGATCTTCAACTTCCTCTGCGTCGCGGCGGCCATCTACTTCTTCATCGTCGTGCCGATCAACAAGATGCGCGAGATGCGGGCCAAGGAGCCGGAGGGCGAGGAGGAGATCGAGCCGGAGGAGCAGATCCTGCTGCTGCGCGAGATCCGCGACGCCCTGCGCGACCGCGTCTGAGCCTCCGGCTGCCGAACGGGCGCCCGCCGTGTACGTCGCCGGCGCCCGTTCGACGGCCAGGTCAGGCGGGTAGCCGGGCCCGACGGCCGCGAAGGCCGGGCGGCCGCCCTGTCGGACGCGGCTCTGTCGGACGCGGCCGTGTCGGGGTCCGGCTGGTTGGGTCCGGCATCTCTCCCGGCGTGGTGACCTGAGCGCCAACAGTTGGCGCTCAGGTCACCGAGCCGGAACAGTCGTCCCCGTCCCCTTCGCGCGGCACCGTGTGGCGTCGGACGCCGCCCGGTCGAGCCGTCACCGGGCCAGACCGTCACCAGGTCAGACGACCGCCAGCTCACCAGTGCGGCGGGCGCTCCTCGAGCAGCCGCGCGTCGTTGGAGGCGTCGTCGTCGCCCCAGCCGGTCGGGCGTTCGTCGGTGGTGGTGTCGGGCAGGACCTCGATGTCGTCCTCCCACCCGGATGCGCTGCTCATGCCCGTCGTTCCTCTCGTTGGTCGAACCGTAGGGCCGGCGCCGCCGGCCGTTCGATCCGCTGGTTCAGTCCAGGTCGCCCGCCTCGACGCGGGCGAGCCGGCGCTGCCGGACCAGGTTGTCGACGTCGATCTCCGGCGCACCGGTCTCGTACCAGAGTGCCGCGAACACGCCGATGACGTCACGCTGGCTCAGGATGCCGGCCAGCTTGCCGTCGTCGACGATCGGCAGGTGCCTGATCCAGTGCTGCGCCATCAACCGGGCCGCCTCACGCACGTGGGTGCCGGGCTCGGCCGTGATGACCTCGCGCGTCATGACCTCGGTGATCGGCGCCTCGTCGGGATCGGCGCCCCGGCCGACCGCTCGCATGACGTCGCGCTCGGTGATGATGCCCACGATCTCGTCGCCCTCGACGATGACCACCGACCCGGTCTGCTGCCTCCACATCTGCTCGGCGGCGCTGCGCAGCGTCCCCGTGGTGGAGTCGGTGATGGTGGGGTTGGTCATGATCTCGTCGACGCGCACGGTTGTCTGCTCCCCCTGAACGGCTCACTGGCTGGAAGATCACCAGCGTAGAACACCATCCTGTGAGACCGGCGGCCGATTTCCGGATCCGCCAGGTCAGCCGGTGGACGGGCTCCGGTCAGGGGTGAACCGGCGGCGCGAGGCCGTCGGTTTCAGGCAGCGGGCGAGCCGGCGCGGGCGACGCGGACGGCGTGGCGGAGGACGTCGGTGGTGCGGGGGTCCGCGAGGTCGAGGGCGAGGTCCGTGGCGAGCAGCCCGACCACGTCATCGACGCGGCGGCCGACGCCGTCGGACTCGGTCCAGCGGGCCAGCGCCGCCAGCTCGCGGCCGGTGTAGTCACTGACCGACCGGCCGCTCACGATCAGCGGACGGTTGCCCTGACGCACCGGCTCGAGCTCCGCGTCGGGATCGGAACCGACGGGCTCCGGGCCGGCGGTGGTCGGCGAGGCCCCGGCCGCCGCGGAGTCGCCGGACGTGGATGATCCGGCCGACGCCTTCCCCTTCGCGCCCTTCGGATCAGCGGCCGCGGTGGTGCCGGACGTGGACGACGTGCCGTGCGGGGCGTCCGGACCGGCGGCCGTGGCGTTGCCGGCGGCGGATGCCTTGCCGTCCGCCGTTGCCGAACCGGTCGTCGCAGCACTGCCGCCCGCGGACGACGCGTTACCAGCGGCCGACGCGGGGTCAGCGGTCGCGGGGTCGGCGGCCGAGGTGCCGTCGGCGGTGGACGTGGTGCTCGAGGCGGAGCGATCCGCGGTCTGGGCGCTCCCGGCCGCCGTCGTTTCGCCGTCAGCGGTCGTCGCGCCCGAGGGTGCGGCCCCGCCGTCTGTCGTCGGGGCCACGCCGGCCGCTGGGTCGGCTGCCGCCTTGCCGGACGCGGACGCCTCGCCGGGCGGCGACGGGCGCTCGGCGGGCGCCTGCCCGGCGTCGCCGGGCGCAGCGGCGGTCTGGCCGGACGCCGGCCGCGGGGCTCCCTTGGCGGCGGGCACCGACCGCTGACCGACGGGCGGTCGCTGAGCGGCGACGGTCCCCTGCGCCGGGAACGGCTCGTCCTCCGGCATACCCGCCACGATGTCGGCCTCGGCCGCCGCGACGGCCCAGTCGTAGGCGTCGGCGTCGCGGACCGCCTGCTCGTACGTCGCCAGCAGCCGCTCGGTCTCGGCGTCCGGGTCGGCCGCCCACGCCGCCGACCAGATGCGGTGCACCGTCCAGCCCAGCCGCGTCAACTGCTCCTGCCGCAGCCGCTCCCGCTCGCGCGCGCTGCGCCGGGCCGCGTACGTCTCACCGTCGGTCTCGACGGCCAGCACGAACCGCGATCGCCGCGTCGGGTGCCGGACCGCGACCGCGACACCGCCGGGCCCGCCGTGGCCGAGCACGATCTCAGCCTCGACGCCGGCCGCCTGGAGCCGCTCGGCGACGGTCTCGGCGAGCAGGCCGGACCGGCCCGGCGCCGCCGTGGCGCCCTCGACCCAGTCGGGCTGCGGACCCCGCTGCACGTACGCCAGGAACTGCCCGAGCGCCTGCGCACCGGGCGTCGTCAGCCGCCGCGGGCTGAGGTCCTCGGCGCCGAAGGTCGCGACGACGGTCAGCCGCTCGCGCGAGCACAGGGTCGCCGCGCTGAGCCGCCGCTCGCCGCCGGGCCGGCCCAGGGCGCCGAAGCGGTAGAGAATGCGCCCGTCGACCGACCGGCCGTATCCGAGCGTGAGGATGATCGCGTCGCGGACGTCGCCGGAGACCCGCTCGACGTCCTTGATGAAGAAGGGCTCGGCGCGGTCGCCGCGCAGGTGCGGCGCCACCTCGGGGGCCCGGATCAGCGCGTGCCGCAGCGCCGCGTCGAGCCGCTCGGCGTGCCGCGGGCCGAGCGTGACGACGCCCAGGCTCTCGTGCGGACGCTTGCGGACGTGGTCCAGCACCAGGTCGACAACGCGGCCGACCTCGTCGGACGAACTGTCGACGGGGTCGTCGGCGATGGGGTCGGAGTCGACGATCTCCATGGTCACGCGGTCGGTGCCGCCGACACCGGGGACGGTCGTCAGGCGGGCGGCGTGCGTGGTGCGGGCGGCGAAGCCGACGAGGCGGTCGTCGCGGACGCGGTACTGCCCGGTGAGCAGCCGCTCGGGCAGCGCCTCACGCAGCAGGTCGACGACGGACGCGGGCGGGTCCTGCGCCCAGGGCCCCTCCTGCTCGTCGGGGTCCGGCGCGGGCTCGACGGCGGTGGTGAACGGCGGGCGCGCGACGTCGTCGTCGCCGACGAGGACGACGCGGGCGCCACGGGCCAGCGCCGAGACCGCCTCGGCGACGGCGAGCCGGCCGGCGTCCTCGACCACGACGACGTCGAACAGCGGCCGCGGCGGCAGCAGCTCAGCCACGGCCAGCGGCGACGCGACCCAGCACGGGACGGTCACCAGCGCGAGGTCCGGCGCCTCCTCGACGAGGGCGCGCGGCGCGGCCGGCAGCGCGCTGTCGGGCGACTCGGTCAGGACGGCAGTCTGGCCCTCGTGCTCGGCGGCGACGTCGGCGAACCGGGCCCGCCGCGCCTCCAGGACGCGGCCGGCGGCGGCACGTACCTCGACCATGTCGGCGGCCCGGAACTCCTCCAGCCGCCGGTCGTGCGCGTACCGGTCGAACCGGCCGAGCGCGGAATCGGTGGAACGCCACAGGTCCAGCAGCGACGAGTACCAGGCGTAGTCGAAGACCGCCTCGACCTGGTCGGCGCCGATCCCGCGCCGGCGCAGCTCGGCGATGAGGTCGTCGAGCCCGGCCGCGGACAACTCGGCCTGCAGTTCGTACAGCCGCGGCAGCGAGCGCAGGTGACCGGCGTCGGCGATCAGCTCGTCCAGCCGCTTCGCGACGTCGGCGAACGAGAGGTGCTCGAGGTCGGCGGTGCGCGGGTTGCCGTCGGCGAGCGAGGCCAGCGCGTGCCGGACGCCCTTCGCGGCGTCGACGGCGTTGGCGAGGTGCGGCCCGGTGCGCGGCGCCTTGCCGTCGCGGGACCGCTCGCGCCACGTGACCAGCTGCTGCCGCGCGGCGATGAGGCCCTCGTGCTGGCGCGGACGGTGCTGCCGGCCCGCCTTGCCGGTGAGGTCGGCGAGCCGTTTGCGCAGCTTGCGCCGGGCGAGGAAGCCGGACTCGACCCCCTGCGACGCGCGGTAGGCGCGGTCGCCGGTGGCGGCGGCCAGCTCGTCGAGCGGCTCGTCCCAGATCTGCGCGCCCAGCGTCTCGATGGTGCGCCCGACCGACGCCAGCAGGTCGACGGTCTCGAGGCACTCGGCGACGCTGCCCGGCCCGGCCAGCCCGACCTCGACGGCGGCCCGCGTGGCGGCGTTCTTCAGCCGCGGCAGCGCCCGTTCGCGCAGCTCGGTGACCGTGCCGAAGAGTGCGTCGGCGGCCCGGATGTCGGGGACGTCGGAGCCGAACCACGGCGAGCCGGACTCCGTCAGCGTCAGGCCCTCGATGTTGGCGAAGTCGCGCAGTTGCAGGCGGACGTGCGCCGTGCTGCCGGCCCGCCCGAGGACGTCGGGGTCGACCCGTGCCGGCGTGCGGGCGAACTCCTGCGCCGTCGCGACCAGCACCATCGCCTCGTGCGCCGTCGAGCCCCACGGCTGGCGGATGGCGTGGATCGCGTCGCGGTAGCCGTCGAGCTCCGTGGCCAGCGCGGCGGCGGTGCCGGGCGTGATGTGCTCGAACTCGCCGGGCCGGGCCTGCCGCAGCCGGCGGGCGGTCTCGGCGATCTGCTGGACGGCGGCGGCCGGCGGCGTGCGCCCCGCGTCGAGGACGACATCGCGCAGGCCGACGGAGTCGAGGCGGGCGACGAGGTCGTCGAGGACGGCCCGCTTCTCGCCCACCACGAGCACCCGCTGACCCCGTCCGACCAGCTCGGACACCAGCGCAGCGACGGTCTGGGTGCGGCCGGTGCCGGGTGCGGCGGCGACCCGCAGGTGAGCGTCGCCGGCGGCGGCCGCGACCACCTCGTCCTGCTCGGTGTCGGTGTCGAGGACGCGGTAGCGCAGCTCGGCAGGGCTGCCGGTGCGGGCGACGGCGGACAGCGCGGCGGAGTCGCCGGCCAGCGCGGCCACGACGTCGTTGCGCTGCAGGTCGACGCCGAGCGCGGCGAGGTCGCGGCTGAGCGCCAGCGGAACGGTGGTGAACGTCGCCAGCACCGCCCGGTGCGCGATGGCGAAGCCGTCGACGACGTGCGGCGGTGCGAACTCGCGCAGCCGCTCGACCACCGTCGCGTACCGCAGCCGGCCGGAGGGGTCGCGCAGGTCGTCGGTGGCGAAGCGGAGCCCGAGCTGGGAGTCCAGCGCCCACAGCAGCACCGGGTTGACGAACGGGTCGTCGGCGATGGTGATGCTGAAGTCGGTCTCGGCCGGGTCGCGCGCCTCGACGACCGCCGAGCGGAGCATGACCGGCGCCGTCGGCCGGCGGGCCGCGAACGGGTTCGCCCAGGTCGCGATGCCGACGGCGAGGTAGCTGACGGCGATGCCGCGCTCCTGGGACAGCTCGCGGGACTTGTCGCGGATGGCCCGCACCGACCGCAGCGCGGACGTCCGCAGCGGCTCGTACGGGAACAGCTTGGAGACCAGGACCGGCGCGCCCTCGAGCAGCAGCTTGCGCGCCTCGGGCTCGGCGGCCGCGAGGTCGAGCGTGCCCACCTTGAGGTCGCGGTAGGACAGCAGCGGGTCGCGTCCGCCGAGCGCCGCGAGGTCGCCGCTCCACCGTTCGACGGCGTGAGCGACCAGCTCCGCCCGGGTCGGAACGGGGCCGGCGACGGCGTCGCTGCGCATGGCGCTCACGGGAGCGACAGCTGGGGAACCGGATGCCTCACACCCCGGAGGCTAGTTCGCGAAGCCCGCTCATGTGGGGAGGCAAGCCGAACACGTGCACAGGTTTAACCGCAGGCTGTCCGGTTTGTCCCGCCCCGGTGGACGGCGCGCGAGCGGGTATGTGCCATGCCGATCCTCGTCATGGCCTAAAGTGGCGCCGGTCCACGGGGGGCGAGGGTTCCGGCACACGCGAGATCCGGAACCAAGCCAGGCTCGAAAGGTGTGAGTCGTGAAACTGCTCGAGGACGTCCCCTCGGCCGTCGCCCACCGCCCACCGCCACGCCGCACTCGTCTCACTCTCGGCGTGGCCGCGGTGTTCTTGCTGGTCGCAGCCGTCGTCGGCGTGCTGCTGGTCGCGTCCGGCGGATCGGACGACACCGCCGCGGACCGCGACCCGCGTCCGTCCGGGACACTCGCGGACTGGGCGGCCGGCGTCACCGACGCCTGCACCACGGTGGCGGCGGAGCAGCCGATCATGGCGCAGGGGCCCGAGGTGCGGCTGGACGTCGCCAACCTCGCCGTGGTCTCGGCCGGAACGAGCGCGCTCGTCGCCGCCGTCCACGATGTGCCGCTGCCGGCCGAGGAGGCCGAGCAGGCGCAGGCGGGCGCCACCGTCACCACCGGTGACCAGGCCGCGCAGGCGTGGACCGCGCTGACGGACACGTCCGCCGAGGTGACCCAGGACCAGGTCACCCAGGCCGCCGAGCTGACCGCCGGCTTCGTCGCCGGCATGACGCAACTCGGGGCGAACTGCGCGCCGATCGGCTGACGCCGCCACGGTAAGGTGGAGGGGTGAAGTCCCTCGTGCTGGTGTGGTGGCTGCCTTCGTAGGCGGCCCACCTCAGCATGTTCATCGGCCGCCGCGACGGCGGCCGAACAGGTGACAGCTCTCGCGGTGGCCCTGCCACCGAACGGAGAGCGTCATGACCCTCACCCTCGACACACCGCTGCTGGCCGACCCGGCCGGCGTCGCGGCGGACCCGTCGCGCTACCGCGTCCTCACCGGCGACCGGCCGACCGGGCCGCTGCACCTCGGCCACTACTTCGGGACGCTGCTCAACCGCGTCCGCCTGCAGCGCCAGGGCGTCGAGACCTTCCTCGTCGTCGCCGACTACCAGGTGATCACCGACCGGCTGTCGCCCGGCGAGATCGCCGCGAACGTGCGCGAGGTCGTCCTGGACAACCTCGCGGCCGGCATCGACCCTGACGACACGACGGTGTTCGCGCACAGCGCGGTGCCGGCGCTGAACCAGCTGCTGCTGCCGTTCCTCTCGCTGACGACGGTGGCCGAGCTGCAGCGCAACCCGACCGTCAAGGACGAGGCGGCCGCGTCCGGGCTGGCGTCGATCAGCGGGCTGCTGCTGACGTACCCCGTCCACCAGGCCGCGGACATCCTGTTCTGCCACGGCAACCTGGTGCCGGTCGGCGACGACCAGCTGCCGCATGTCGAGCAGACCCGGCAGATCGCGCGGCGGTTCAACGAACGCTATGCCGGCGGGCGTGCCGTCTTCCGGGAACCGCAGGCGTTGCTGTCGCCGGCGCCACGGCTGCTCGGCGTCGACGGGAAGAAGATGAGCAAGAGCCGCGGCAACACCATCGCGCTGAAGGCGTCGGCCGACGAGACGGCGCGGCTGATCCGGCGCTCGGTCACCGACGGCCGCCGCGACATCACCTACGACCCCGCCGAGCGGCCGGGCGTGTCGTCACTGGTCGAGATCGCCGCGCTGTGCCTCGGCGTCGCGCCGGACGAGGTGGCGGCGCAGGTCGGCGGTGGCGGCTCGGCGCTGCTGAAGGCGCTGGTCATCGACGTCGTGAACGAGGAGTTGCGGCCGGTGCGGGAGCGTCGCACGGCGTTCGCGGCCGATCCCGGACTGGTCGGGTCGCTGCTCGCGGCGGGCGCCGAACGGGCGACGGCGATGGCCGAGGCGACGCTGGCGGACGTGCAGGAAGCGCTCGGGATGACGGCCTATTGAAGAGGCGGTGGGAAGAACAGGGCGCGTCTGGTGAGGGTGGGATCACCAGACGCGCCCCGAGTGCGGCCGACTGATCGTCAGGGCCGCTGTTCACCGGGCTCAGGGAGCTCGGTGGGCTGCCGATCCTCCGCTCCGGACGGCGGATCGGCGGGGTCGGCGGGCCGCTCGTCGGGGGTCACGGGCGGCTCCGCCGGGTCGGAAGCCGGGTGCTCCGGCATCGTCGGGTCGGTGCTCGGGCGGTCGTCGGGCCGGCCCGCGTCGTCCGGCCGGCCCGCGTCGTCCGGCCGGCCCGCGTCGTCCGGCCGGCCCGGGTCGTCCGGCCGGTGCTCGCCGGGCGTGGTCGGGACGGTCGTCGGCAGGCCGGGCAGTTCGGGTTCGTGACCGTCGCCGGGGTTGCCGGGCTTCCCGCCCAGCTCCTGCGCGTCCTCGCTGACCTCCTGGCCGTCGACGCCGCCGTCGCGGGCGTCCTCGGCGACGTCCTCGCCGAACTCCTGGGGCTCGTCGAACGAGATCGGCGTCACCTTCTCGACCACCGACTCGACCCGCTGCTGCGCGGCGTCGGGTAGCGCTCCCGCGGCGGCGACGCCGGTGAAGCCGGTGAAGATCGCCGCGAGCGCGACGACCGCCCTGGTCCGCAGGCTCATCGCGGCCATCCTCCGGCCGAGCCTGGCGCGGACTGTGTGCCCGCGCGGCAGCGGCGACGGCGCCACTCCGGTGAAGTCGCCCAGTGCGATGCGGCGGGCGAGTTCAGCCGTTGGGGGGACGGCTTCATCAGCACTCCTTCGAATGGCTTCGACCGCTTCCGACAACGCCGTCAGGTCGTCGCCGCCGGGCGGCGTCCGCACACCGCGGAGGATCGCCTCGAGCGTCGCATCGTCGGGAACGGTGGTCGGTGTCATGTCAGCTCTGTCATCGCCGGCACCGCTCATGCGGATACGCCCCTCCGGTCGAGTTGCCGCCGCAACGCACTCAGTCCCCGGCGCTGCAGCGCCTTGACCGCTCCCGCGGACTTGCCGACGATGCCGGCGACCTCGTCGACGCTCAGGTCGCCGAGGATCCGCAGCAGCACCACCTCGCGCTGGTCGTCCGACAGGCCCGCGCACAGCTCGTGCACGCGCCGCCGGCCCAGCCGCACGAGGGCGTCCTCCTCCGCGTCGCCGCCCACCTGCTCGTCGATCTCCGGGCCGTCGTCCACGATCACCGGGCGCCGGGACCGCCGGCGCCGCTCGTCGGTCACCCGCCGGTAGGCGATGGTGAAGACCCAGGACCGGAACTGCTGCTCGGATCCGGTGAACGACGACAGGCCGGCGAAGACGCCCAGGAACACCTCGCTGGTGAGATCCTCGGGCTCGTCCGATCCCTGCAGCCGCGCGTAACCGCCGACGACGGGCGCGAGGTCGGTGTACAGGCGCTCGAACGCCCACGGCGCACCGGCGCGCGCCGCGGCGAGGATCTCGTCGAAGTCCGCTCCGATGACCAGTACCCCTCCCGGATGCGCGGCGGCTCACCGGCGTCATCGCACGGACCGGCCGGAAGGGTACGGCCTGGGCTCAGCCCGCTGGTGGACGGCGGCGGCGCGGGGTGAGGCGCAGTGGCGGGAGGGGTGGGGCGGGGATACGGTCGGTGCCGTGGCCGGCGACCGTGCCGAAACGGTGCTGGCCGGGCCGCTCCCACTCGTCGCGCGCCGCGACGATGTCCTCGTGGCTGCGGCCGACGAAGTTCCACCACATGACGAGGTCGTCGGGGAACGGCTCGCCGCCCAGCAGGAACAGCGTCGTGTCGTCGTCGTGCGCGTGGATCGTCAGCTCGGTGCGTCCGGTGCCGAGGTACAGCAGCGGTCCCGGCTCCAGCCCCGTCCCCGCGACCGTCGCCCGCCCCGTCAGCACCAGGACGGCGTGCTCGAAGTCGGCGCGCAGTGGCAGCGTGGCGGTCTTGTGCACGTCCAACTCGGCGCCGAGCAGCGGGCTGTACGTCGTCGCCGGCGACGTCGTCCCGCCCAGCTCCCCCGCCACCACCGTGGCCCGCACGCCGTCGCCGTCGTACACGGGGAGGTCGGTGTGCTGCTCGAACCCCGGCGCCGCCGTTGCTGTTTCCGGCAGCGCCACCCACAGCTGCAGGCCGTGCAGCAGCGGCGCCTCGCCCAGTGAGATCTCCGAGTGCGCGATGCCCGGCCCGCTCGTCATCAGGTTCAACTGCCCCGGCCGCACCACGACGTCGCTGCCCACGCTGTCGCGGTGGTGGATCTCGCCCCGCAACGGCCAGGTGACCGTCTGCAGGCCGGTGTGCGGATGCGGCAGCACGACCATGTCGGTGTGCTGCGGCCCGAACTGGTCCAGGAAGCACCACGCCCCGACGGTGGGGAGCTGACGGTGCGGCAACGTGCGGCTGACCCGCATCGCCCGGATGCCGCCCAACGGCACCTCGCGCGGCTCCAGCACCCGGCTCGCCGGGCCCTCCTGCCCCGCCGCATGACACCGCGTCTCGGCGGGACGCGCATCCAGGTTGCTCACCTTCCCGAGCCTAGGGCCTGTCCCGCCGTCGCCGCCCGTACGCGGCGGATAGACTGGCGCAGCCCGCCCTCGTAGCTCAGGGGATAGAGCATCCGCCTCCTAAGCGGAGGGTCGCAGGTTCGAATCCTGCCGGGGGCACCCTCTGACCAGCGCATTCACCCGACGCTGGTTGACCGTGAGAGACCGCAACTGACCGGGAATCGCCGTCCGAAGGTGCACGTATGTTGCACGCCGTGCGGCTGCCTGCGCCCGCCCTCACTCCTCCCCCGTCCGCCTCATAACCACCGGAGCGGAGCGTGTCAGTGGAGACCGGACACTCGCGCAGCCAAGCCGTCCGGCACCTTCGCCTGAACGGCTGCCCGGCCCCGCTCAGCTCTTCCGCTCACCCAGGACACAGAATTCGTTGCCCTCCGGGTCGAGGAGGGTCACCCAGTGCTGCTCGTCCTGCACGGTGTCGGCACGCCGGGCACCGAGGGAGAGCAGCCGGGCGACCTCGGCCTCCTGGTCGTCCGGGCGGAAGTCGGGGTGGAGCCGGTTCTTCGAGGTCTTGCCCTCGGGGACAGGCACGAAGAGCAGGCCCGGCAGCTGGTCCGGCTCGGGCCGGATCTCGATGATCTCCTCGGACTCGTCGACCACCACCCAGCCGAGAGCCTCGGCCCACCAGCGCCCGAGGGCGATGGGGTCGGCGGAGTCGACGATGATCTGTTCCCATTCCAGTGCCACGGGCGCGAGCATAAGCAAGGTCGACTGGCTGGGACGCCACCTGACGGGACCGGCCATCGCCGGCGCACCCTGACGCGAGCACGCGTTGCGCCACGCTCGCAGCACTCACACCTGGGTGAGCACCGCGAGCGTGGCCGCCACGTCGCGCCTGGCCGGCGGGTGCACTCCGATCACAACCGAGTGAGCGTGCTCCCGTACCAGGAGAAGACGAGGCCGGGCTTCTGGCGGTTCTGGAGCCAGCTGTCGGGCAGATGTGCCCAACCGCCGGTCCGGACGCTCTGCAACCCCGATTCGTGCCGGTACACGTCGATTCCACTGGCGCGTTCGAAATAGTGGATGCAGTCGACCCACCGATACTTGCCGGCCGCAAGGGTGATCGTGCGCTCTCTGGTGCTGGGACTGCTGTCGTCGGTCTCCCACCGGTACTTGCCGGCTCCGAGAGTGATGGTCCGGCTGGTGCAGGATTCCGAACCGGCGGGAGCCGGGTATCGGAGCCAGAGGTATTTCACGTTGCGTGCGCCAGCCCGGGCGGCTGCTGTCGCGGCCGGCTGGTCGGCGGTCTGGGTTGCGGCCTTCACCGTGGACGACTCCGCCCGCTCCGCCGCTTGCGCCGTTCCGCCAAGTCCCGCTATCGCCAGGGCCAGGACGGCCACCGCCGCGGACATTCTCATCTTCATGGTTTCTCCGTGCTGGATGGGCAATACCTCGGCGAGATTAGGCATCCCCGTTTTCAGGCTCGCTTCAGTGCTGCTTCACACGGATAGTGGCGCTCAGCCGTCTCCCATGAAGATCCGCTGCAGGTCCGCCGGGTCCGCGATCGCGATCTGGTCGGCGTCCGGAAGGGTGATCGTCACCTCGACGCCGAAGTGCCAGAGGTCGAGGACCTGCCAGATCTGACGATTGCCGGACGCATTCTGGATCGCGACGCGGCGCGCCAGGCCCGCGTCCTCCAGCCACACTTCTGCGGGCAGCCGGCGCATTCGGCGAAATGGGCCTTCCGGCATCGCTATGCCCGCGGGCAGGTGCTCATCCGCGGCCGCGAGATCGACGGTGAGCCGGTAGTGCGTGGTGGTGACGTCGCGAATGGTGTCCGGACCGGCCTCGACGACGTCATCGTTGGCGCCGAACAGGGCGTCCAGGGGCCAGAGCGGATCGTGATGGCCGCGTGGGCCGAGCCGGTCGCCGAGGTGCGCGCGGCAGCGGCCTGCACACGTGCGGTGGCGGCGGGACTCGCTGTCATCTACGACCCCTCGTCGGCGGACCACCCACGCTACCCGCCGGGGCGGATAACGTATGCCATTCCGGTCGAAACGGAGGAGCGGGATGAGCGTCGACGACGAGCGGGGCGCGGCTTGGAACGTTTCCGGGAGCGGCACCCGGCCACCCGGACCGGTGCAGGACCTCAGCATGCCGAAAACGGTGCTGACGGTGCTCTTCGCGCTGACTGCCGTGGTCACCGCGGCCAGCGCGGGCGCCTACGCCAACCGCGCCTCGGTGGTGTCCGACGCGGCCGGCACGTCGCCGGAAGCCGATCCGCTGGCGAGCATGGTCGCGGTCGACGCCGACCGGTTGACGCGGGCCGACGATCTGGTCGGGCTCGGGCTGTGGGGCTACACCGTCGCCGCCCTGGCACTGGCCGTCTTCTTCATCATCTGGCAGTACCGGCACGCGCAGAACGCCCGGCTGCTCGGCTCGCGCAGCGCGCTCGGCCCGGGGTGGGCCATCGGCGGCTGGTTCATCCCGCTGGCCAACCTCGTACTCCCGGTGCGCCAGCTCTGGACCGCCAGCCGCTCGTCGAACCCCGGCGGGCGCGGCGCGGGCATCGTCGTGGCGTGGTGGGCGGCGTTCGTGGCGGCCATCCTGATCGACCGCACCGCCGCTCAGCTCGGCGTCGACGGCCCGAGGGACGACCTCACCGTGGGCGACCTCGCGAACGCGGACTGGCTGGCGGCCGGGGGCGAGGTCGTCTTCACGGCCGCCGCCGTCCTCGGGCTGATCATGGTGCGCCGGCTCACCGACGCCCAGGGCGCGGCGCTCGCGGGCCGGCCCCGCGACGCCGTGCCGCCGGGTCCGCCGGTACCGCCGCCCCCGCCAGCCGCCTGATCAGGGCCGGCGCCACCTGCCGGTGAAGCGGTGCGAGCCCGGCCCGACGGCGTCGGGGTACGGGTCGGCGAGCGGCAGGTCGAGGTGCGCCGTCACGCCGGGCGGGACCTCGACGGACAGCTCGAACCGGTCGTCGTCGAGGCGCCATGACACGGCGACGGGGCCGTACGGGCTGAGGTGCCGGGCCGACGCGTGGGTGAGCTGCCCGGTGACGAGCGGGCGCACCGCGACCTCGCGGTAGCCGGGCGCCGCCGGCGCGAGCCCGGCCACGCAGCGGTGCAGCCAGTCGGCGACCGCGCCGTAGGCGTAGTGGTTGAACGACGTCATCTCGCCGGGGTTGATCGAGCCGTCCGGCAGCATGGAGTCCCACCGCTCCCAGATCGTCGTGGCCCCCATCGTGACGGCGTACAGCCAGGACGGCGCGGTGCGGGTGAGCACCATCGCATGTGCGAGGTCGGCACGGCCGGCCCGGCAGAGCGCGTCGAGCACCAGCGGCGTGCCGAGGAAGCCGGTGCTGACGTGGAAGTCGGCCGCCTGGACGAGCGCGGCGAGACGACGCCCCGCGCCGGCCCGCTGCTCGGGCGTCTCGAGCAGATCCCACGCGATGGCCAGCGCGTAGACGGTCTGGCAGTCGCTGCGCACGGTGCCGTCGGCCGCGACGTAGGCCTTGCCGAAGGCGCGGACGACGTCGGCGGCGAGGCTCTCGTACCGCGCGGCGTCGTCGTCGCGTCCCAGGACGGACGCGGTCAGCGCCAGCAGGTGCGCGCTGCGGGCCAGGTACGCCGTCGCGACGACGGCGGGGTCGGCCTTGGCCGCGGCGGCGTCGTCGGGCGGGGCGTCGGGGTCGAGCCAGTCGCCGAACTGGAAGCCGGTGTCCCAGAGCAGGGAGTCGCCGGCCAGCGACCGCGCCTTCTCGACCCACGCCCGCATGGAGTCGTACTGCCGCTCCAGCACGCCGGTGTCGCCGTAGCGCTGGTACAGCGTCCACGGCACGTGGACGGCGGCGTCGGCCCAGCCGGCGGGCGGCGAGTGCGGCGGATCGCCGGGACGCGGGCCGCCGATGTGCTCGTACACGACGTCGGGGACGACGAACGGGACGCCGCCGTCGGGACGCTGCTCGGCGGCGAGGTCGCGCAGCCACGAGCCGAGGAACCCGCCGACGTCGAAGAGGAAGGCGGCGGTCGGGGCGAACACCTGGATGTCGCCGGTCCAGCCGAGCCGCTCGTCGCGCTGCGGGCAGTCGGTCGGAACGTCGACGAAGTTGCCGCGCATACCCCAGACGACGTTCTCGTGCAGCCGCTCGAGGTCGGGCTCGGAGCACTCGAACCAGCCGGTGCGGCGCAGGTCGGAGCTGACGACGACGGCCTCGGCGTCGGACGCCTCGACGGACACGCCGCTGACCTCGGCGTACCGGAAGCCGTGGAAGGTGTACCGCGGCTCCAGCAGCTCCGGGCCGCCGGACAGGACGTAGGTGTCGGTGGCCTTGGCCGCGCGTAGCGGGCGCACGCCGAGCTCGCCGTCCTCGAGCACCTCGGCGTGCCGGACGGTCACCTCCTGACCCGGCGAGCCGGTGACCCGCAGTCGCACCCAGCCGACGACGTTCTGCCCGAAGTCGAGCAACTGGGCGCCGGACGGCGACGTGGACACGGCCCGGGCCGGCACCGTCGCCACCTCGCGCACCGGCGGCCCGAGCGGCGCGACCAGCCGCGCGGCGTCGGGCTCCAGGACGTCGACCGGCCCGGACGCCGCGACGGACGGGACGAGCGGCAGCCGCAGGTCGGTGCGCTGACCGTCGTAGAGGTCGTCGGCGAGGACGCCGGTGGCGCCGGCCCGCCACGCATCGTCGGTGACCACCGTCTCCTGGCGGCCGTCGGCGTAGGTGATCTCCAGCTGGGCCAGCAGCGCCAGCCGGTCGCCGTAGTGGTCGCGGCGCAGGTTCCACGTCAGCTGGCCGCGGTACCACCCGTTGCCCAGGCCGACGGCGAGCTGAGTCGGCCCGCCGTCCCGCAGGTGCGGCGTCACGTCGAAGGTCTGGTAGCGCAGCCGCGACGCGTACGCCGTCCACCCGGGCGCGAGCTGATGGTCGCCGACCCGGCGGCCGCCGATCCACGCGTCGTACACGCCGTGCGCGGTGATGTACAGCCGCGCGGACGCCACCGGCCCGGCGAGGTCGAGGTGGCGGACCAGCGCGACGGCGCCGTCGTCGAGGCCGCCGACGTGGCGCGGGCTGATGAACCGGGCGGTGACGTCCTGGGGCCGCAGCAGCCCGGCCTCGACGACGAGCGGCTCGCTCCAGTGGCTCCACGCGCCGCCGGCCTCGGCCCGCACCTCGACCTCGACGCGCTCGCGCGAGCGCAGCTCCGGGAACGGCCACGGCTGGAACACCTGGCCGCCGCCGGCCACCCGCACCGTCGACACGTCGCCGGACGCGGGCCGCAGCCGCACCTCGTACGCGGTCTGCTCGGCCCCGCCGGACCGGGACCAGGACAACCGGGGCGCCGCGACGCCGATGCCCAGCTCGGGCTCGCCGTACTCGGCCACGACCCGCTCGATGCGCGGCAGGTCGTCCGGGGCGGTGCGGTCGGTCATGGCGATCCTCCGGAGGTCGGCGATTGGAACGATTTAATCAGCCGGTGCGGGGGTGCGCGCAAGCGGCTCGTGGTCAGCCATCGGCGCCGGGGTCGCCAGCCCGCCCGGCTGGGAGGCCATCCCACCCGAGTGCCGACGAGTGGTGGACGATGACGGCCACCCCGGGGCGGCGGGGCCGGTCGTTGTCACCGACAGGTTGACGAGAGCGGCACATGTTGGCGCTGGTGTCACCACGCCCGCGACCATCACCGCACGCCCGGACGACCCGGCAAGCCCCAGGCATGCAGGACATGACGGCGCGAAAACACTTCTGGCCAATATCCAGAATTCTGGATAGTATCCCGCCATGTCGCGCATCCAGATGCTGATGTCGAAGGCGGGCACGGTGGCCCACCTCCTCGCCGTCGAGCTGTCCACGGCGTCGGCGGGCGACCGGATGGCGACCGTCCAGGAGCTGAGCGAGCGGTTCCAGGTCGGCAAGGGCACCGTCCAGGCGGCGCTGGCGCTGCTGGAGGAGGCGGGCGCGGTCGAGATCCGGCCGCGCGGCAAGCTCGGCACCTTCGTCGCGGCGATCGATCACGGGTTGATCTGGGAGTTCGCGGGCGGCCGATCGATCTCGGTCGCCATGCCGCTGCCGTACTCGCGCCGCTACGAGGGCCTCGCGACGGGGATGCACACGGCGTTCCAGCAGGCCGGCGTCCCGCTGACGCTGATGTTCGTGCGCGGGTCGACCGACCGCATGCGCGCGCTGCGGGAAGAGCGCGCCGACTTCGCGGTGATGTCGCGGTTCGCGGCGCTGTCCGACCCCGAGCTCGAGGTCGTCCGCGACTTCGGGCCGCATTCGTACGTCGGCGCGCACGGGCTGGTGGTCGCCGAGGGGCGGCGAGCGGACGATCCGGGGCTGCGGGTGGCCGTCGACCCCGCGTCGGTCGACCAGGCCGAGCTGACCGCCGCCGTGTTCCCCGG
This sequence comes from Jiangella alba, assembly GCF_900106035.1. Taxonomy (GTDB): domain Bacteria; phylum Actinomycetota; class Actinomycetes; order Jiangellales; family Jiangellaceae; genus Jiangella; species Jiangella alba. Next base: position 2,036,183 of record NZ_FNUC01000004.1, on the reverse strand, counting down.
GCTGCCGCCGAAACAGCGCATCGAAGTCTCGTACAACCAGCTGAACAGGTACTTCGCCGACGGCCTCGTCGACGCCACGGTGTGGAATCTCGACGAGATCGACGCGCACATCTCCAGCCCGGTCACGGTGCATCCGGTCGAGGGCCTGGAGGACGACGCGACGACGTCGGCCGTCATCGTGGCGCGCCGCGACGCCGACGCGGTGCCGACCGCGGTGAAGGTCGCGCTCGAGGGCGACCTCGTCCGGACGGCGGCGGACGACGTCGTGGCCGGCCGGCTCATCCCCACGTACTGACCCACCCCCGAAACCCCACGGACGGAGCGATGCATGGACGAGCGACTCCGCCTGCGCCTCGACCTCTTCCGCGAGATGGCGCAGACCCCACCGGGCGTCGTCGACTTCGTGGCGAGCGAGCTCGCCCGGCTGGAACCGGACTTCGACGTCACCGACGACACCGCCGGCTCGCTCACCTCGCACCTGGTCGCCGCGCTCGGGCGGCTGCTGCGCGGTGAGCCCGACATCGACCCGCCGGCCGACGTCGTCTACCGGCAGGTCGTCGACGAGGCGCCGGCCGCCGTCGACGCCGCGGCGCGGGTGTCCGGCCGCGCGGAAGCCGCGCTCGGCGTGCCGCTGTCCGCCGTCGAGCAGCAGTACCTCAGCCTCCATCTCGGCGCCCTCGCGCTGACCGCAACCAAGGAGAACCGATGAAGCTCATCGCTGGTGGAGTTGCGAAGATCGAGGTCGCGGAGGCCCTGCGACCACTGCTCGGCCCCGACGACAGCGTCGTCGTGGGCACCGACATGGACGCGGCCGTCCAGTTGCGCTCCGGCGCCGCCGACTACTACCTCGGGACCTGCCACACCGGCGCCGGCGCGAGCCTCGGCGTGCTGGTGGGCCTGCTCGGCTCGGACAAGACGCACACGTTCGGCCGGAGCATCCCGTCCGCCGCGGCCATCGAGTCCGCGGTCGACGCGGGCAACGTCGCCTTCGGCTTCGCGCTGGACCAGGTCCAGGACGTCGTGCCGGCGCTCTGGGCGGTGCTGGACGCGAGACGACCGGGGGCGGACGCATGATCCTCGCCGCCACCGACACCGTCTCGGTCTCGTTCGACGCCTGGCAGGGCGTGCTGGTCATCGTGCTGTGCGCGTTCGCGGCCCTGATCGCGAACGCCGCGCTCGCGGTCTTCAACGACGGCGCCCGGCCGTTCCTGCTCGACTACATCCAGGGCCGGTCCACCCGGCTGGCCACCGCGACCATCGTGACGGGGCTGTCGGCCGGGTTCATCTTCGGCCTCGGTGCGCCGATGGCGCTGTCGACCGGCGTGCTCAACCCGTGGCTGGTGTTCCTGCCGGTCGAGATCATCGGCCTGATCGCGCCGTGGCGCTGGCTCGCGGCCACCGGCGGCGCCGCCTGGGGCGCGGTCTGCGTCTTCGGCCTCAACGCCGCCAACAACGCGGCCACGTCGCTGCCGATCGACTTCGTCACGGCCCTGCAGCAGATCTCCACCCCGATCCTGTGGCTGTTCACGCTGTTCCCGGTGCTGGCGATCACCCGCCAGTTCGGCCGGGCGAAGGGCCTGATCACCTTCGGCGCCGAGGTCGCGGTCGTGCTGCTGTCGATGAACGTCTGGCCGGACCTGTTCCCCGGGTCGCTGGCCATGGCGACCGGCGTCGTCATGCTGCTCGGGTTCGCACTCACCCAGGACCGGTCCACCCGGCGGGCCGAGCAGCTGGTGCTGGCCGGCGGGTCCGAGGCGGACCGCGTGGCACACGCCGAGCAGCAGGCGGCCACCGCGGCGGCGTCCGACCAGCTGTTCGGGCCCAACGCGGAGCGGCTGCGCCGGAACGTGATCCCGCTGGGCGTCCTCGGCGGCATGGTCGCGGCGCTGGCGGCCAGCGGCATCTTCGGTGGCGGCGAGGCCACCAGCTTCCTCGTCGCCGACGGCACCTACGGCGAGGCCGCGCAGGTCGACTTCCTGCGCGCCTTCGGCTTCGTGCCGCTGATCGCGACGACGGCGCTCGCGTCGGGCGCGTACGCGATGGCCGGGTTCACCTTCGTCTACCCGATCGGCTACCTGTCGCACGTCTTCATCGACGCCTGGCCGCTGGCGCTCGCGGTCGCGTTCGTGCTCGGCGCGCTGGTGATGTCCCTGGAGGTGCTGCTGCTCAGCGCCGTCGGACGGTGGCTGCAGCACTGGCCGAGTGTGCGCGAGTCGGCCGATCACATCAGGCACGCGATCACCGAGACGCTGTCGCTGGCGATCCTGGTCGGCTCGCTGATGGCGGGCCTGGCGATGGGCGGCGGCCTGGGCATCGCGCTGGTCGGCGGGCTGTACCTGCTCAACGAGTCGATGGGACGGCCGGTCGTGCGCATGGCGGCGGGACCCGCGGCGGTCATCGTCGGCGGCATCGTGCTCAACCTGCTGCACCTGGTCGACCTCGTCCAGCCGGTGGCGGGCTGATGCCGATCCGGACGGCGAGCGGCCGGGTACTCGCTCCGGCGGACGTGCCCGGCACGGTCCTCGCGCACGAGCATCTGGTCGTCGACCTCACCCGTCAGGGCGACCCGGCGGCGTTGGTCAACGACGACGCCGCGGTGGCGGCCGAGCTGGCCGCCGCCCGGGCGCAGCATGGCCTCGGCCTCGTCGTCGATCTCACCGGTCGCGGCATGGGCGGCGACCCGGCCCGGGCCCGCGCCATCGCCGAGCGGGCCGGCGTCGAGGTCGTGCTCGCGACCGGCTGGTACTACGAGCGGTTCCACCCCGACGGCGAGCCCGGCGACTCCGTCGAGCACGCCACCGCACTGCTGGTGGACGACATCCGCACCGGCATCCGGCCCGGCGTGATCGGCGAGATCGGCAGCAGCGGCGAGCAGGCCAGTCCGGCCGAGCGGGTCGGCCTGCTGGCGTCCGCCGGGGCCGCGCTGGCCACCGGCCTGTCCGTCGCCACCCACGCCCACCTCGGGCGCGGCGGGCTGGAGCAGCTCGACCTCCTCACCGGCGCGGGGTTGCCGCCGCGCCGCTGCTGCATCGGCCACCAGGACCTCATCGACGACACCGGCCAGCACCGCGCCATCGCCGCCGCCGGTGCGTACGTCGCCTTCGACACCGTCGGCAAGGCGTCGTACCAGCCCGACGAGAAGCGCATCGAGCTGCTGCTCGCGCTGCTGGAGTCCGGCCACGCGCGGCACCTGCTGCTGAGCAACGACATCTCCCGCGACGGCTACCTGACCAGCCGCGGCGGGCCGGGCTTCGGGCACGTGCTGGGCCCGTTCCGCGCCGAGCTCGCGGCCCGCGGCGTCGACCCGCCCACGCTCGACCTGCTCTACCGGGAGAACGCCCTGCGCTGGCTGGACGGAACGGAGCGCCCATGAGTCCCTCGCTGCCCGAGACCACCCCGCTGCCCATCGCGACCGCCGACGACGCCGTAGCCGCGCAGCAGCGCCTGGTCAGCGCGATCGCGACGCACTTCACCGACGGTGCGCTGTTCCGCTCCGACATCGGCGTCGTGCCCGGACTCGGCCGGCCCGACACCACCGCCCGGGCGGAGGCGGTGCTGGCCGAGGCGTTCGGCGCCGACGACGCCTGCCTGGTGCAGGGCGCGGGCACCGGCGCCATCCGCGCCGCGCTGTCGGCCGGTCCGTGGTCGCAGGGAGAGCGGCGCCTCATCGCCCACGACGCCCCCGACTACTCGACGACGGCGACGACGTTCCGCGACGGCCTGGCCGACGTCGCCCGGGTCGACTTCGACGACGACGCCGCGCTCGACACCGCCCTCGCCGGCGACCCGGCCCGCTGGGTGTACGTGCAGCACTCGCGCCAGCGGCTGGCCGACCGGCATCAGCCGGCCGACGTCATCGCGCGGGCGGCCGCGGCCGGGCGCGACGTCGTCGTCGACGACAACTACGCGGTGTTCCGGACCCCGGGCATCGGCGTCCAGCACGGCGCCACCGTCTCGGCGTTCTCGTTGTTCAAGCTGCACGGGCCGGAGGGCGTCGGCGTGGTCGTCGGCGACGGCGAGCTGGTCGGCCGGGCGCGCGCGGCCAACTACTCCGGCGGCGGCCAGGTGCAGGGCGGCCAGGCGCTGGCCGCGTTGCAGGCACTGGTGATGGTCCCGCTGAACTGGGCCGCGCAGTCGCGTGCGGTGACGGAGCTGGCCGGCCGGCTGGCGGACGGCGAGGTGCCGGGTGTCGTGGACGTCCGGCTGGCGAACGCGCAGGACCTGTGCGTCATCGCGCTGCTGGAGCGGCCCGTGGCGGCGCGGGTGCCGGCGTGGGCCGCGCGGCACGGCGCGGCGCCGTTCCCCGTCGGCTCCAACTCGCGGCACGAGATCACCCCGCTGGTGTACCGGCTGTCGTCGTCGACGCTGGCCGCGCAGCCGGAGCTGGCGGACTGGGCGGTCCGGGTGAACCCGATGCGTGCCGGCGCCGAGCTGACCGCCCGGATCCTGGCCTCGGCGCTGGCCGAAGGGGATCGTTGATGTTCCTGGCGATGACCGAGCGGCGCAATCCCGCGCTCGTCCAGGCCGCGATCGACCTGCACCGCTCCGGCGCCGTCGAGCCGGACACGTACGTGATCGATCTCGACGCCGTGGACCACAACGCGGCCGCGCTGGCGGCGAGCGCCGCGCGGCACGGCGTCGAGCTGTGGTTCGTCGCCAAGCAGTACGGCCGCAACCCACTGGTCACCGCCACCGTCGCGCGGCACCTGCCGCTGGCCGCGGCGATCGACCACCGCGAGGCCGCCGCGCTGCTCGGCGCCGGCGCCCGGCTGGGCAACCTCGGCCATCTCGTCCAGGTGCCGGTGCGCCGGCTGCCGGGTCTGCTCGCCGAGCGGCCGGCGTACGTGACGGCGGCGGACGAGCAGAACCTGACGGCCGTCGCGGCGGCCGCGCACGACCTCGGCCGGGTGCAGCCGGTGCTGCTGAAGATCCGCGGCGCGGCGGAGTCGACGTTCCCCGGCCAGGACGGCGGCTTCGAGCCCGGCGACCTCGCCGGGGTGCTCGAGCGCGCCGCCCGGCTCGACGGCGTCCGCGTCGCCGGAGCGACCGGCTTCCCGTGCCTGAGCTTCGACGCCGAGGCCGGGCGGCCGCGACCCACCGGCACCCTCGACCGCGTGCTCGCCGCCGCCGCGACGATGCGCGCGGCCGCCCTCGACCCCGTGCTGTCGCTGCCCAGCCACACCAGCGTCAGCACGATCCCGCAGATCGCGCGGCTCGGCGGCACGGCCGCCGAGCCGGGTCACGCGCTCACCGGCACGACGCCCGAGCACGCCGTCGACGCCGGTCTGACCGAGCGGCCGGCGCTGGTGTACGTCTCCGAGATCGCCCAGCTCGGCTCCGCGCCGAGCGTCTTCGGCGGCGGCTTCTACAGCCGCGGCCGGGCCCGCGACCTGCTCGTCGCCACCGGCGGCGGGGTGCGCAGGGCGGCGCTGCGGGACACCCCGGCGGGCAGCATCGACTACTACCGCCGGTTCGACTGGACCGGCGACGGCGACGGCGCGCGGGTCGGCGACACCGCCGTCATGGCGTTCCGCACGCAGATCTTCGTGACCCGCTCCCGCGTCGCCGTCGTCGCCGGGATCGAGGCCGGACGGCCGCGCGTGGAGGGCGTGTTCGACGCGCTGGGAAGCCGGGTCGCGTGAGCCCGTCGGCGACCGTCCTCGTCCTCGACGGCTTCGGCGTGGGCGCGCTGCCCGACGCCGCCGCCGTCCGGGCGTCGGACACGGCGGCCGACACCGTCGGCGCCGTCGCCGCGTGGTCGGTGCGCGAGCGCGGCCGGCCGCTGCGGGTGCCGCACCTGGCCGGGCTGGGGCTGGCGGCGCTCCGCCCGGACCTGCGCGACCTGCTCGCCGAGCCGGTCCCGCTGCTGCACGCGACCGGCACCCGGGCCGGGCTCGGCTACCCCGGCGCCGACTCCTTCGCCGGCCACCAGACCCTCATGGGCGCCGACATGTCGCACGTCGTGCTGTGCCGCCTGGCCGAGCGGATCGACGAGGTGACGGCGGCACTGCGGGCCCGCGGGCACCGGGTGCGGACGCTGGACGACCGCCCCGTCCTGGTGGTCGACGACGCCGCGCTCGTCCACGACAACCTCGAGGCCGACCCCGGCCTGAACTGGAACGTCTCCGCCCGGCTGGACGACCTCGACTTCGCCGCCATCCTGGCCATCGCGCAGGTGGTGCGCGCGGCGGCACCCGTGGCCCGGGTCATCGCCGTCGGCGGGCGCTCCGACCGGCCGCTGGCCGACGCCGTCCGCCCCGGTCCCGGCGGCACTGTGGGGCTGGACACCCCGGCCAGCGGGTTCTACCGCAACGGCGGGCTGCGGGTGCGGCACCTGGGCGCGCCGGTCGACCACGCCCGGCAGCTGCACGAGGCCGCCGCGCGGGCCGGCCACGACGTCGTCCTGATCGGCAAGGCCGCCGACCTCCTGGTGACCGACGTGCCCGTCGACCGCCGTCCGGGCGTCGACACCGCCGCGATCCTCGCCGACGTCGCGGCCGCCGCCGGGCACGGGCTGGTCGTGGCGAACGTGCAGCGGACCGACCTCGCCGGGCACTCCCAGGACGCGGCCGCCTTCGCCGATCAGCTGGAGGCGGCCGACCGCGCCCTCCCCCGCATCGCCGGCCGGCTCGGCCCGCGCGACCTGCTGATCGTCACCGGCGACCACGGCAACGACCCCACGATCGGGCATCCCTTCCACACCCGCGAGTGGGTGCCGGTGCTGGCCGGAACGGGCGGCGCACCCTCGACGCACCGCGGCCGCGACCTCGCCTCCCTCGCCGACATCGGCGCGACGGCCGCGCGGTGGCTCGGGCTCCCCGCCGGCTCCACCGCCGTCGGCGTCGCCGCCGCGCAGGACCTACCCGTGGGCGGCCGGTAGCTCGGCGAAATGGCAGGCGCTCGGGTGCAGGCCGAGCCGGGGCTCGAGGGCGGGCTCGACCTCGGCGCACTCGTCGCGGGCCTTCCAGCAGCGGGTCCGGAACCGGCACCCGGACGGCGGGTCGGCCGGCGAGGGGACGTCGCCGGTGAGCAGGATGCGTTCGCGCGGCGGCTGGCTCCAGGGTCGCGGCACCGGGACCGCGGAGAGCAGCGCCTGGGTGTAGGGGTGGGTGGGCCGCCGGAAGATCTCCTCCTGCTCGGCCAGCTCGACCACCCGGCCCGCGTACATGACGGCGACGCGGTCCGAGACGTGACGGACGACGGAGAGGTCGTGGGCGATGAAGAGGTAGGTGAGGCCGAGGTCGGCCTGCAGGTCGGCGAGCAGGTTGAGGACCTGCGCCTGGATCGACACGTCCAGGGCCGACACCGCCTCGTCGCAGATCACCAGCTTGGGCCGCAGCGCCAGCGCGCGGGCGATGCCGAGGCGCTGCCGCTGGCCGCCGGAGAACTGGTGCGGGTAGCGGTCGGCGTGGCTCGGGTCGAGGCCGACCCGGGCGAGCAGGTCGCGCACCTCGTCGCGCCAGCGGGCGCGGGGCACGACGCCGGGGTGGATCTCCCAGGCCTCGGCGACGATCTGGCCGGCGGTGCGGCGCGGGTTCAGCGACGAGTACGGGTCCTGGAAGATCATCTGGACGTCGCGGCGGGCGGTCCGCAGCTCGGCCGGCGACGCGGCCGTGAGGTCGCGGCCGTCGAAGGTGACGGTGCCCGACGCGGCCCGCTCCAGCCCGATCACCGTCCGGGCCAGCGTCGACTTGCCCGAGCCCGACTCACCGACCAGGCCGAGCGTCTCGCCGCGGCGCAGGTCGAACGAGACGCCGGCGACGGCCTGGACGTGGCCGGTCACGCGGCGCAGCAGCGCCGAGCGCAGCGGGAACGTCGTGTGCAGGTCGCGCACCGACAGCAGCGGCTCAGACCCGTTCGCGCTCACCGGACACCACCTCCTCGGCGTGGTGGCACGCGGCCCGGTGCTCGGCCGGCCGTCCGTCGACGGCGCGCAGGGCGGGGTCGTCGGCGCGGCACCGGTCGGTGGCGTGCGGGCAGCGTGGATGGAAGGAGCAGCCGGACGGCAGCGCCAGCAGGTTCGGCGGCGCGCCACGCACCGGCGTCAGCCGTTCCCGCGGCCCGTCGAGGTCCGGTATCGACGCCATCAGGCCGCGGGTGTAGGGGTGGGCGGCGTGGTCGTAGACCTCGCGGATGCCGCCGGTCTCGACCGCCCGCCCCGCGTACATCAGCAGCGCCCGGTCGGCGACGTCGGCGACCACGCCGAGGTCGTGCGTGATCAGCACCAGGGCCATGCCCTCTTCGCGGCGCAGGTCCGCCAGCAGCCGCATGATCTGCGCCTGGACGGTGACGTCGAGCGCCGTCGTCGGCTCGTCGGCGATGAGCAGCCGGGGCCGCAGCGCCAGCGCCATCGCGATCATGATCCGCTGCCGCATGCCGCCGGAGAACTGGTGCGGGAAGTCGTCCACCCGCCGCCCGGCGGCCGGGATGCCGACCCGCTCCATCAGCTCGACGGCGGCGGCCCGCGCGGCCCGGCGCGAGGCGCCGCGGTGCCGCCGGAACATCTCGCCGATCTGCCAGCCGACCCGGAACACCGGGTTGAGCGAGCTGAGCGGGTCCTGGAAGACCATCGCGATCTCGTCGCCGCGCAGCCGCCGCACCCGGTTCGGGTCCTCGGTCAGCAGGTCGCGTCCGTCGTAGACGATGCTGCCGCCGGCGATCTCGCCGGCCGGCTTGGGCAGGATCCCCATGACGGCCTGGGCGGTGACGCTCTTGCCGCTGCCGGACTCGCCGAGGACGGCCAGCGTCTCGCCCCGGCGCACGTCGAACGACACCCCGTCGACGGCGCGGACCAGGCCGCCGCCGGTGCGGAAGCGCACGGACAGGTCGCGCACACTGAGCAGTGGACTCTCCGTCACGGCCGCCTCACAGGTTCTTCAGCTTCGGGTCGAACCGGTCCCGCAGCGCGTCGCCGAGCAGGCCGAACGACACGACCAGCAGCGCCAGGCAGATACCGGGGATGGTCGAGATCCACCACGCGTCGCCCAGGTAGTTGCGCCCGTTCGCGATGGTGACGCCCCAGCTGGGCGAGCTCGACGGGGTGCCGAGGCCGAGGAAGCTCAGCGACGCCTCGGCCAGGATGACGTGCCCGATCTCCACCGTCGCGACCACCAGCACCGGCGCCGCGCAGGCCGGCAGCACGCAGTGCCGCACCAGGTGCCACGACCGCGCGCCCAGCGTCCGGGTCGCGTCGACGAAGTCGCGGTTCTTCGTGACCAGCACCTGGCTGCGGGCCACCCGCGCGAACGTCACCCAGTTCGAGATGGCCAGGACGATGACGACGTTCACCACGCTCGGCCCGAGCAGCGCGGCGATGAAGATCGCCAGCAGGATGGACGGGAACGTCAGCTGGACGTCGGCCAGCCGCATCAGCGCGCCGTCCAGCCACCGTCCGTACCACCCGGCCACGACGCCGACGGTGACGCCGATCAGCCCGGCCAGCAGCAGCGTCGCGACGCCGACCGCGATGGAGATGCGCGCGCCCTGGAACACCTGCGCGAGCAGGTCCTGGCCCACCTGGTCGGTGCCGAAGATCGCCAGCGAGCCGTCCTCGGTGCGCGAGCCCGGCGGCAGCAGCCGGTCGCCGGTGCTCGTCGCGACCGGGTCGTAGCCGACCAGCCACGGCCCGAACACCGCCGCGAGCACGTAGAGGGCGATGACGGCGCTCGCGAACCGGATGCGCCCCGAACCGGGCTTGCGCCGGGAGCGGGCGGCCGGTTCGGGGACGGGGGCGGCCGCCGGGGTGCCGAGGTCGGTCAGTGTGTCGGTCATGGGTCACCCGGCCAATCGCACGCGGGGGTCGAGGTAGCCGTACAGGACGTCGACGAACAGGTTGACCAGCACGAACACCGCGGCGATGAACAGCACCGCGGCCTGGACGACGCCGTAGTCGCGGTGCGAGATGGCGTCGACCAGCAGCCGCCCGACGCCGGGCCAGGCGAACACCGTCTCGACGATGACGGTGCCGCCGAGCAGCTGGCCGAACTGCAGGCCGACCACGGTCACCACCGGGATCAGCGCGTTGCGGGCGGCGTGCGGGAAGATCACCACGGTCTCGCGCAGGCCCTTCGCGCGCGCCGTCTGCACGTAGCCCTCGTGGATGACCTCGAGCAGCCCGCTGCGGGTCAGCCGGACCAGGATGGCCAGGAACGGCAGCGCCAGCGTGACCGCCGGGAGCACCAGGTGCTGCCAGCCGCCGGTGCCGCCGCTGGGCAGCACGTCCAGCGTCCGGGCGAACACCAGGATGAAGACGATGCCGACCCAGAACGCCGGCGTCGACTGCCCCACCAGCGACAGCACCGAGATGACGCGGTCGGTCAGCGTGTTCGCGCGCAGCGCCGCGAGGACGCCGAGCGGGAAGCCGATGAGCACCGACAGCGTGAGCGCGGCGATCGCCAGCTCGGCGGTGTTCGGCAGCCGCGACAGCACGAGGTCCATGGCGTCGACGTTCATCCGGAACGAGTCGCCGAAGTCCAGCCTGACGACATCGCGCAGGTAGCTGCCGTACTGGACGATCAGTGACTCGTCCAGGCCCATCCGGTCGCGCAGCTGGGCGATCTGGTCGGCGGTCGCGTCGGGCCCGAGCAGCACGGTCGCGGGGTCGCCGGGCACCAGCCGCAGCACCACGAAGATGACCGAGACAGCACCCCACAACACGAAGACGGAGAACAGCAGCCGGCGTGCGAGGTAGGCCGGCATCAGGCGCCCTGCGCGTGCGCCAGGACGGTCATCGGGGGCGCCTCGTCCAGCAGGCCGGCGCCGATACGGTCGGCGCACGCCGTGACGGCGGCGGCCAGGCCGCGCAGCTCGGCCGGGTGCCGGACCCGCGACGGGACCCGGACGGCGACGGCGGCCACCGCCAGCCCGTCGTGGTCGAGCACCGGGGCCGCGACGGCCCGGCCGGTCTCGGCGTACTCGCGATCCTCGACGGCGTAGCCGCAGGTCCGCGCCCGGGCCAGGGACCTGAGCAGGCCGTACGCGTCGGTGACGGTGCAGGCGGTGAGCCGCGGGAACGGCGCCCGCGCCACGAACCGGTCGACCTCGACCCGCGGGCGGTGCGCGAGGTAGGCCTTGCCCAGCGCCGTCGCGTGCATCGGCAGCGGCGCCCCGGGGTCGGCCGCGGGCTGGCCGGCGGTCGCCGTCCGCACCAGGTGCCCGCCGCGGGGCCGGCCGTAGCTGACCGCCTGGCCGGTGCTCTCGTGCAGCGCGCTCAGCGCCGGGTGGACGACGGAGTCGGGCCCGGCGTCGCCGCGGGCGGCCCGCGCGAGGTCGAGCGCGCCCAGGCCGACGACGTACCGGTTGGCCTCGTCGCGGCGGACCAGGCCGAACTCGACGAAGGTCGCGAGCATCCGGTGGACGGTGCTCTTGTGCAGCCCGACGGCGTTGGTGATGTCGGTCAGCGTGCGCGGGTGGCCGTGCCGGCTCAGCTCGGTCAGGACTTCGAGGGCGCGGCTCAGCGACTTCATCGATCACTCACCCCTGTGCACTCGTCGGGTGGTTCGGCGGCGCTACATTAACGTTAACGGTAGCGTTCATGGGCGACGCTAGAGGACGGCCGAGAACGGTGTCAAGAGTCCGCTCAGCGAATGGGTGAACGCGCTGGTCAGTCGGGTTGCGAGGGGTGCAACGCGCCTTGACACCGTTGTTCCGTGAACGTTAACGTCCGAACCGGCGCGGGCCGCTGGAATTCATCTGTGAAGCGGCCCCCATTCGCGAGGAGGCGACTTTGTCCGTCGATACTGCAGGCGACATGACCGGCCAGTTCAGGAGGGCCCTCGTGGCGGCCGATCCGCGCCTGTCGAAATTCAATCCGCTCGGCCGCATCCTCGCCCACGACGACTTCGACTCCGGCACCCACGGCTGGTGCGAACTGCTCGGCAACTACGACGGCAACGGCAACCTCGACACCGTCGACGACCACATGCGCGACTTCCGCCCGCCGCAGCTGAGCGCGTGCAACTTCTTCGACATCGGCACCCACGGGACGCTCGGCGGCACGTACGCCCTGAAGCTGGCCACGCGGCCGTATCCGGGGCACACCGCCGTCGCCATCAGGCGCCTGACGATGAGCGGCCGCGGCCGGGTGCAGCTGGAGACGTACTTCACCTTCAAGGCCGAGGCCACACTGGGTTCCGACCCCGCCAACGACACGTTCGGCGAGGTCGCCTGGGACGGCAACCTGCACCCGTCGGAGGCCCAGTTCGGCGCGCTGACGGTGGCCACCGACCTGTGCGGCGACGGCGGCGTCCGCTACCACACCGTCGCGCGGTACCAGAACACCGACCACCAGCACCGGCTGACCCGGCAGTGGATGTACCCGGGGGTGCCCGAGCCGACGCCGCGCGAGCACCTCGAGGGCAAGGTGAAGCTGGGCTACGCGGCCGATTTCACGGCGCCGAACCCGGACGACTGGCACCCGTTCGGCGAGCCCCAGGAGCTCTGCTACAACGAGGTCCCGACGAAGGTGAACTGGCATTATCTGCGGTGGGTCGTCGACACCGCCGCACGCAAGAACGTGGAATTGCAGATCAACGACCGGGTGATGGACATGAGCGATGTCCCGGTACCGATCTACGAAGACCGGTACGAGTCGTTGGAGAATCTGCTGAACTTCTATTTCAGTGTGCGCACGCATTCGTCGGTGCGCAATTTCCTGTACCTGGACTCCGTTCTCGTCTCGGTGGATTGGTAGGCACACGATGCGGCAATCGCTGACCGCTGTACTCGAGCGGAACACGACGGTGCGGGGCGACTTCGCGACCGAGCCGTACGAGGTCGCGTGGGCGTCCGAGGCGCGCTGGTTCGTCCAGGTGCTGTCGGCCGCCGGCGGCCCGGCCGAGCTGGACGTCGTCACGCAGGTCTCACCCGACGGCATCACCTGGTGCGACCATGAAGAGGCGCCACACGCCACGGCCGGGCCGGGCCTGACCAGCTGGACGGTGCGCGAGTTCGGCCACTGGCTGCGTCTGCGCGGACGCGTCCGCGGCGACGACGCCGAGGTTAAGCTGCGCGTGTACCTGGCGGCCAAGAGCTGAGACCCGCTGTGGCCGGCAACACGAGAACGAGGACACGGTGACCGACACCCGCAGGGCGCGGCTGCGCGACATCGCCACCGCCCTGGGCGTGTCGGTCAACACCGTCTCCCGGGCGCTGGGCGGCAAGGACAGCGTCAGTGAGCACACTCGCGAGCGCATCATGGCCGAGGCCGAGCGCATCGGCTACGTGCCCAACACGCACGCCCGCTCGCTCGTGCTCGGCTCGGCCATGACCATCGGGCTGGTCATCACCAACCCGTCGAACCCGTTCTACGCCCAGCTGATCAACGGCATCGAGCCGCACGGGCGCGGGCGCGGCTACTCGCTGCTGCTCATGGTCACCGACGAGAGCGTCGAGAACGAGCGGCGAGCGGCGGAGTCGCTGCTGCGCTCGGCCGTCGACGGCGCCATCGTCGTGCCCGTGCAGGGCGAGACCGCGCACTGGACGCGGGTGCAGGCGGCCGGCGTGCCGATCGTGTTCGCCAACCGCGACGTGCCCGAGCTGGGCTGCGACTTCGTCGGCATCGACAACGAGCACGGCGCCTACGAGTCCACCAGGCACCTGATCGCGTCCGGCGCCCGGCGCATCCAGGTGCTCGAGGAGGACCTCCCGATCACCACCATCGCCGGGCGCATCGCCGGCTTCCACCGGGCCATGGCCGACGCCGGCCTGCCCAGCTCCGACGCCGACGTCATCTCGGTGCCGACCCGCCGGCACGACTCCGCCGTCCTGCCGTGGCAGCCGGCCGAGGCGTACCGGCTGGCCCGCGAGCTGGTCGCCGGCGACGACCGGCCCGACGCCGTCGTGGCCGGCAACGACTTCTTCGCGCTCGGGCTGTACCGCGCGCTGGCCGAGCGCGGGCTGCGCGCGCCGGGCGACCTCGCCATCGTCGGCTACGGCGACCACCCGTACGCGGCCTATATGGACCCGCCGCTGACGACGGTGCACCTGCCGGCCCGCCGCATCGGCGAGACCGCCGTCGACCTGCTGCTGCGCCGCCTGCGCGACGGCGCCGACGCCGCGCCGCGCAAGCAGCGGCTGACGCCCGAGCTGGTCGTCCGCGCCTCCACGTGAACGGACCCGCCGGCAGGCCGCCGAAGCCCGTGCGACCAGCCGCCGGCGCGGCGCTACCGCGTCGCGGATGAGCAGCGATCTGGTGGTCGTCGGCGCCGGCATCGTCGGCGCCTCGGTGGCTTCTCACGCCGCGCGGGCCGGTGGCGGCGCGACCCTCGTCGACGCCGGGCAGCCCAACGCCGGCGTCACGGCGGGCTCCTTCGCCCGGATCGGATCGTCCGGCCTGCGCACTGGCTCGGCGGCCGCGCTGCGTGGCCCCGCGATGCAGCTCACCCGCCGGTGGGTCGTGACGTAAAGGAGAACCACGGCGCCCCGTCCGGCGCTTCACGCTGGCTGGCGCCGAACACGTTCTGGAACTTCTGCGCGACCCCCGGTCGCGCCCACCCCGGACCGTCCGGTCGCCGCTGGATGAGTGTGCGGTGCGATCGCTCCTTCGATGGCGGGTGGTTTGGTGGTGCCAGAGCGCCACCAAACCACCCGCCATCGCCAGTGCTGGTCGCCACCAAGGTGGCTGGTCTAGTACACCTCGGCGGCCTCGCCGGTGACCGACACCTCGTGGAAGCGGGCCCGGCCGTTGGCCGGCATCTCGAACCCCTCGACGCGGTCGCGGTACGCGACGTTGTTGCCGAGGTCCATCGGGAAGATGCCGACCGCCTGCTCCCAGATCAGCGTCGCGGCCTGCTCGTACAACGTGGCGCGCTCCTCCGGGTCCAGCGCCGACTTCGCCGCCAGCAGCAACTGGTCCAGCTCCTCGCTGCAGAATCCGTTGCGGTTCGCCTCGCAGGTGTACAGCCGGCCGAGCGTGTAGTCGGCGTCACCGGTGCCGACGCTGTTCGTCTGCAGGTTCAGGTCCCAGCTCAGCGCGTTGAGGTCGTCGATCCACTGGGCCCGTTCCTTCTCCAGCGGCTCGACCGTGATGCCCACTTCGGCCCAGTGCGACATCAGCGTCTGCGCCAGCGAGCGGATGTTCGCGCCGGACTCGCGCGGCCACTGCAGCGTCGTGCTGAAGCCGTCGGGGTAGCCGGCCTCGGCGAGCAGCTGCCGGGCCAGCTCCGGGTCGTACTCGTACGGCTGCTGCTCGCTGGCGCCGAAGACGTCCTGCGGGATCGGGCCGCGCGCGACCGTCGCGGCGTCGCCGAACAGGTCGGCCACGATGGTCTCGACGTCGACGGCGTGCCACATCGCCTGCCGCACCCGCGGGTCGGTGAACGGCTCGCGGCCGGAGTTGAACCACATGAAGTAGTACGTGTAGCTGGGCGATGTCTCGAAGACGATGTCCTCGTTGTCCTGGATCGACGGCGCCTGGTCCGGCGGCACGCCCGTCGTGAGGTCGACCTCGCCGGTCTCCAGCGCGGTCAGGCGGGCGGAGATCTCCGGGATGTAGGTGAACTCCAGCCGGTCCAGCTCCGGCGCGCCGCCCCAGTAGTCCTCGTTCGCGGTCATCACGACCCGCTCGTCGGGCAGGAACTCGTCGAACACGAACGGCCCCGAGCCCACCGGCGCCCGCCAGAAGTCCGCCGCGCCGATGCGATCGGCCGGGCCGACGAACAGCAGCGAGACCGTGCTGATCACGGTGCCCAGCGGCTGCGCCGTCCGGATCGTCACGGTGTGCTCGTCGGCCGCCTCGACCGCCGCGACGCCCGCCCACAGCGGCGCGAGCGGCCCGTTCAGCTCGATCAGCCGCTCCGCCGACGCCTTGACATCGGCCGCGGTGAGCGGGGTCCCGTCGTGGAACGTGACGTCGTCGCGCAGGTGGAACACCCAGGTCAGGTCGTCGGGGTTCTCCCACGACTCGGCCAGGACCGGGACGAACTCGCCGTCCTCCAGGCGGACCAGCGGGTCGAGCAGGTGCTGGACGATCTCCTGGACGCCCTCCTCGGCGGACTGCTCGCCGTGCGGGTCCAGCGAGACCGGCGCCACGCTCGGCGCGACGCGGAGCACCTGCTCACCACCCCCGGCCGCGCTCTCGTCGTCGTCCCCTCCGCAGGCGGCGAGGGCCACGGCCAGGACGGCCGCGAGGCCCAGTGCCAGCGGACGGTGTGCCCGGCTGCGCATCATGGCTTCTCCTTGTCAGGCAATGTGTAGGTGACGACCACGGGCTTGTGGTCGGAGGGCGCGACGCCCTCGTGGAAGAACTCGACGACCTCGGCGCAGCGCGGCCGCAGCGGACCGCGGTGGAACTGCCAGTCGATCGCCTTGGCCACCGGCTCCGGAGCGGCCCAGCCGGGGCGTTGACCTTGGCCTTCGCCCGGCAGCGGCACGACCGGGTGGGTGATCGGCGAGCTGCGGCCCAGCGCCGCGAACGCGTCGGCGAAGCCGGCCTCGCGCAGCACCCACAGCGGCCGCGCGTAGTCGTTGACGTCCGCGGTGAACAGGCACGGGCCGTCGCCGGCCAGCCGGTCCAGCGCCGCCACGATGTTGCGGGCCTGCCCGACCCGCGGGCTCACGTCGTCGGCGCGCTCCTGCGGGTGACCGGGCCAGGTCAGGTGCGCCGTGGCGTAGACGAACGAGCGAGTCTGTCGGTGCCCGCCCGTAGGGTGGGGGCCCTCCCGGCCGGGCGGGGTGTCACTGGCGCCCAACGCGACGTCGCTCAGACCGGGCGCCGCGTTGCTCCGCCCGGGCGCTGCGTCGCTCGGGCCAGGCGCCGCGTCGCTCCGGCCGGACGCCGCGTCGGTATCGCCGAGCGAGCGAGTCTGTCGGTGCCCGCCCGTAGGGTGGGGGCCCTCCCGGCCGGGCGGGGTGTCACTGGCGCCGAACGCGACGCCGCTCAGACCGGGCGCCGCGTTGCTCCGCCCGGGCGCCGCGTCGCTCCGCCCGGGCGCCGCGTCGCTCGGGCCAGGCGCCGCGTCGCTCCGGCCGGACGCCGCGTCGCCTCCGCCGGAGGGCCGAGCGCGTAGCCGCGCCCAGAACAGCCGCGCGTGCTCGGCCCTGATGCCGACGTCCTCGGCGCCGTGCTCCTCCAGCGTGAACAGGTCGTCGCGCCACCAGAGGTTGCTCTGCGTGCCCCAGCCGGGGAACGGGTCGTCCACCCGGCGGTGACCGGGCAGGGCGGCGTCGATGAGCTCACGCAGGCGCGGCGTCAGCTCCTGGACGGACAGCAGGTCGGGCGGGCGGACCTCGAACAGCGAGCGCAGCGCCGGCACCCGCGCGTCCAGGTGGTGGCCGCCCCAGAGGTTGTAGGTCATCGACACGAACGTGGTCACGCGGTCCTCCTCGCGGCCGCGACGTCGTCGTCCGCGGCGGTCGGTTCGGCGAGCGCGGTGCTCGGCTCGGCCCGGCCGAGTGGATCGTGGTTGTAGCCGGCCAGCCGCCGCGCAAGCGTCGTCCCGTCCGGGCCGACCAGCACGGACAGCTCGGTCACCGAGCAGTTGCCGGGCGGCTCGAGCAGGGCGTGGCCGCCGGCCGGCAGCCCCAGGGCCGCGGCGACGGCGACCCGGATCGGCCCGCCGTGGGTGAAGACCAGCGCGACCGGCTCGGCGACGAGCCGACCGGCCAGCTCCCGCAGTGCGTCGTCGACCCGGGCGGTCAACTGGGCGAAGGTCTCGCCGCCGCCGCGCGGGAGGTCCTCGCCGCGGCGGATCGCGGCGATCTGCTCGGGATATGCGGCCGCCACCTCGGCGGTGGTGCGGCCGCTCCAGTCGCCGTTGTCGATCTCGCGCAGCCGTGGGTCGGTGACGACGGCGGACGGGGCGAGGTCGAGGTAGGCGGCGGCGGTCTCGGTGACCCGCGGGAGGTCGCTGACGGCCACGGCGCCGACCCGCGGGTGGTGGTCGCGCAGCCACCGCGCCACCGTCGCCGCCTGGTCGCGGCCGCGGCCGGACAGCCCCGGCCCGAGCTGCCCCTGGATGCGGCCCTCCGCGTTCCACGTCGATTCGCCATGCCGGATCAGCACCAGACGCACCCGGCGGGCGCCGTCCACTGCCGGCTCGTCGACCTGCCATCTCGCGTTCACCGGCTCAGGGTCGGGCACCCCGCCGCGGCCGGGCAACGCGGTTCCGCCCTGTGCAACCGCGTTGCCCGAGCGGCCCGCCGAGCAGCAGGGTGGCCGGCGCCGGAGCACACGAGAGGTGACGATCATGGTGCGATCCACCCGCCGAGCGGCGGCCCTGCTCACCACGGCCATCGTCGCCGCGAGCGCCGTCGTGGCGGCGCCCGCGGCGAGGTCGGCCGACGCCGTCGCGGACGTCCTCGTCAGCGAGGTCGCCGCCGGCGGCCCGGGCGGCGCCGACGACGCCTTCATCGAGCTGACGAACTACGGCGACGCGCCCGCCGACCTCGACTCCTGGCGCGTCTACCACTGCGGCGCCAGCGGCAGCCGCGGCGCCAGCCCGCTGGTGCCCGCGCTGGCCGGGGTGACGCTGGCGCCCGGCCAGACGTTCCTGCTGGCGCACCGCTCGTCCAGCCTGGCCGCGACGGCGGACGCGGTGTTCGGCACGTCGCTGGCCGACGACGCGATGGGCGTGTGGCTGGAGGACGGCGACGCGCGGCTGGTCGACCGGATCGCGGTGTCGCCGGCGTCGCGCGACAGCATCTGCGGCCCGCCGGTGCCGAGCACCCTGGACTTCGCCCGCGGCCAGTCCTACCAGCGGGTGAGCGCCACCGGCGACGTCGGCGCCGACTTCGTCCGGGCCGCGCGCACGCCGGGCGCCGCCAACGCCGAGCGGCCGGACCCCGGCGTCCGGCGCGGCGAGGTGCTGGTCGGCGAGCTGGCGAACGGCGGCCCCGGCGGCGACGCCGACGAGTTCGTGACGCTGACCAACACCGGGGACGACGCCGTCGACGTCGGCGGCTGGCGGCTCTCGGTGTGCACGACGCTCGGGGCGCGGCAGACCGCGGGGGTGCTCGCGCAGGTCCCGCCCGGGACGACGCTGCCGCCCGGCGAGCGGCTGCTGGTGGCGCACGCGTCCGCGAACGTGCCGGACGACGGCGCCGTCCTGCGGTACGCGGACCCGGCGCTGGCCGAGGACGGGTTCGGCGTGCTGGTGGAAGACGCCGCGGGCACGGTGGTCGACGCCGTCGGCGTGTACGAGTCCGACGCCGTCCACGAGCCGGCCGTCGACAGCGCCTGCACGCAGGGCACGGCGCTGCCGGACCGGCTGGACTACCGGTCCGGCCAGACCTACCGGCGCGTCGCGGACACCGGCGACAACGCCGCCGACTTCGCCGTCACGGCCCCCGGCCCGGAAGAGAACCGGGCCGACGGCATCCGCGTCAGCGAGTTCTCGCACGACCCCGCCGCCCCGTTCGTCGAGCTGGTCAACGACGGCGACCAGCCCGCCGACCTCACCGGCTGGACCGTCGACCGCTGCCTGGCGAACGGGCGCCGGGCGCTGGAACCCGTGACGGTCCTCGACGGCGTCGCGCTCACGCCGGGCGGCACGCACGTCGTCCCGCTCACCGCCACGCCGCCGGACGAGGACGGCTACGGGTTCTCCGTGCACGACGCGGACGGACGCCTGGTCGACCGCGCCGGCGCGTACTTCGCGCTCTACAGCCCGTGCACCGACGGCGTCTCGCTGGTGCCGTTCCTCGACCTCGCGTCCGGCGAGACGCACCAGCGGTTGCGGGACACCGGCGACAACGTCGCCGACTTCGTCCGGGCGCCGGCGTCGCCCGGCGCGATCCCCGCCGACCTGCACGACCCGGCGGACATCCCGGCCGAGGAGCTGGAACCCGCCGATGTCGCCCCGTCGCCGCGGCCGCTGCCGCCGGCGCCGCTGACGCCGTCCGACGGGGCGGACGACGTGGCCGGCGACGCCGTCCTGTCGGCGCGGGCCGGGCACACCGCCGGCGACTCCGCCGATCTGACGTTCCGCGGCGGCCCGCGGCTGCCCGTGCTCGAGAACGCCGCCGCCGTGTTCACCGGCGTCAGCCCGGCGGCGCCGCCGTCGGAGCGGACGCTGCCCGGCGAGGAGCGGCACCGCGCCGCCGGCCTCGTCCGCGGAGAGGACACCGAGCCGCTGGTCACCGAGGCGACCGAGGGCTTCCCGTACCAGCGGTTCGAGCTGACGGTCGCCGACGACGCGCCCGCCACGTTCGACGTCGTGTGGACCGGCCGGTCGACCGGCGCCAGCGAGCTGCAGCTCTACGTCTGGAACCACCTGTCGGGCGCCTGGGAGCTGCTGGACGCCGGCACCGGGTCGGTCACCCTGACCGGCACGGTCGACGCCGCGACGGCGGTCCGCGGCCGCCGCGTCAGCGTCCTCGTCCAGGACGGCCCGGCGACCCGGCCCGCGTTCACCGGCGCCGCCGACCGCTCCTTCGAGGACCCGGCCGACTACGACTTCGCCATCGGCGTGCTGCCTGACCCGCAGCAGCTCACCGAGCAGTTCCGCGACGTCCACGCCGACCAGGTGTCCTGGCTGGTGCGCAACGCCGAGGCGCGCAAGATCGAGTACACCGCGCACGTCGGCGACATCGTGCAGAACTGGATGTGGGGCACGCACCTGGAAGGCCGGGCCCGCGACGAGTGGGGGTTCGCGTCGGACCTCATGGGCGTGCTGGAGGATGCCGGCATGCCGTACGGCATCCTGCCGGGCAACCACGACAACAAGTGGGGCCGCGACTCCGGCCTGTTCAACGAGTACTTCCCGCCGGAACGGTTCGCCGGCAGCCCGTGGTACGGCGGCTCCTGGCGGCCCGGCGACAACGTCAGCCACTACGACACGCTGGAGATCGACGGCGCGCCGTTCCTCGTGCTCAACATCGGCTTCGTGGCGTACCCGGACCGCGACGAGACGCTGGACTGGGCCGCGTCCGTCGTCGCCGCCCACCCGGAGCACAACGTGATCGTCACGACGCACGAGTACCTCAACCGCGACGCCGTACCCACCACGCCGGAGAACGACCGCTGGACGTCGCTGGGCGAGCGGATCTGGCAGCAGGTGGTGCGTCCGTACGACAACGTGTTCCTCGTGCTCAGCGGCCACGTCAACGGCGTGGCCCAGGCCGTCAGGCACGAGGACGACGGCCGCGTCGTGACCGAGTTGCTGACCAACTACCAGGGCTACCAGGCAGACGGGCTGCAGGACACCGGCTTCCTGCGGCTGCTGCAGTTCGACCTCGACAGCAAGACGATGTCGGTCAACACGTACTCGCCGTCGCGCGACGAGCACAACGCCGGCGAGTACTACGTGGCCGGCCCCTACGGCGACGAGGCGGACGAGTTCGTCGTCCCCGCCGACATCGGCGACGTCTACGACAAGCGGGTCGAGACCACCGGGTTCGCGCTGGCGTCGCTGGACGGGCTGGGCACGGTGCCCGCCGTCGACGGCGCGACGGCCGAGCTGGCCTGGGCCGGGCTGGCCGCCGGACGCCGGTACGTGTGGTTCGCCGAGGCGGCCGACGCCGCCGGCCGGTCGGCGCGGTCGCCGCTGTCCAACTTCGCGACGGCCGGCCGATGAGCGGCGACCGGCCGAACCTCGTCGTCGTCACGGCCGACGACCTGGCGATCTGGGCGGTGGGCTGTTACGGGAACGCCGAGATCCGCACGCCGCACATCGACGCGCTCGCCCGCGGCGGCACCCGGTTCACCGAGTTCTACTGCACGTCGCCGGTCTGCTCGCCGTCCCGAGCCTCGCTGCTGACCGGCCGCATCCCGTCCGCGCACGGCGTGCACGACTGGATCCGCGGCGGCAACGGCCACGACGAGCCGGGCATCGGCTACCTGGACGGTCTGACCAGCTATCCGCGGCTGCTCGCCGACGCCGGGTACACATGCGGCATCAGCGGCAAGTGGCACCTCGGCGACAGCCCCGTCCCGCAGCAGGGCTACCAGCACTGGTTCGTCCACCCCAGCGGCGGCGGCCGCTACCACGACGCCGTCATGTACCGCGACGGGCGCCGGGTCGACACGGAGGGCTACCTCACCGACGTCATCACCGACGACGCCACCGGCTTCCTCCGCGCGCGGGCGGGCGACGGGTCGCCGTTCCTGCTCAACGTGAACTACACCGCGCCGCACAGCCCGTGGGTCGACCAGCACCCGCCCGACCTCGTCGACTCCTACGCGGACTGCGCCTTCGAGAGCTGCCCGCAGGAGACCCGGCACCCGTGGATCGAGCAGCATCCGATCGAGCTGGACAACACCGAGCAGAACGCCGACCCCGCGCGCGGCCCCGTCACCGTCCGCGACCACCTGCAGGGCTACTTCGCCGCCGTCACCGCCCTCGACCAAGGCGTCGGCCGGATCGTCGCCGAGCTGCGCGCGCTGGGCCTGGAGGAGCGCACGCTGCTGCTCGTCACCAGCGACAACGGCTTCAACTGCGGCCACCACGGCATCTGGGGCAAGGGCAACGCGACGTTCCCGCAGAACATGTACGACTCGTCGGTGAAGGTGCCGATGATCGCGTCGATGCCCGGCCGCGTCCCGGTGGGCGAGGTCGACGCCATGCTCAGCGGGTACGACCTGCTGCCGACGCTGCTGGAGGTCGCCAGGCTGGCCGAGCGGATGCCGTCCGGGCTGCCGGGGCACAGCTTCGCCGCCGAGCTGACCGGCCGGCCCGCGGGCGCCGACCGGCCCGTCGTCGTGTACGACGAGTTCGGCCCGACCCGGATGATCCGCACCCGCAACACCAAGTACGTCCACCGCTACCCGTACGGGCCGCACGAGCTGTACGACCTCGTGCGCGACCCTGACGAGCGGATCAATCTGCTCGCCGACGAGCGCGTGCTGGACCGCGGCGAGCCGGACCGCCGGGCCCGGGCCGCCGAACTGCGGACGCTGCTCGAACGGTGGTTCGACCGCTACGCCGATCCTCGCCGCGACGGCCGGGTGCAGGCGGTGACCGGACGGGGCCAGCTGCGGCCGGTCGGCCGTCCCGGCGAGGAGGCGTTCCACCCGTTCGAGGCCCGCAAGCAGCTGGACGCCGCCTACCGCGACCCGCCGCCCTGACGCAGGGCCTCGAAGCCCGCGATCAGGGTGGTCAGGGTGAAGTCGAGGCGCGATTCCATCGTGACGGGGCCGTCGGCGAGCGCGGCGGCGAGGACGGGGTGGTCGTCGCCGACGGCAGGGGCGTCGACGGCCGGCTGCGCCTGTTCGCCGGCGTAGGCGAGGTGCTGGCCGACGACGGCGCCCGCGACCGCGTAGATGAGGTGCAGCGCCGTCCGCGGGGCGAACCCGGCGTCGCGGAGCACGCGCAGCGACTGCTCCAGGATGGCCAGCGTCCGCGGCGTGACCGCGGTCCGCGTCGCGAACAGCAGCACGGCGCCGGGATGCTGGGTGAGGCCCCTGTGCAGGTCGGCGGCGTGCCCGGCGACGACCTCCTGCCAGCCGGCCGGCTCAGGCGGCGGGCGCAGCGACTCGGCCAGCACGTACTCGACGATGGCGTCCTCGAGGCCCTGCTTGTTGCGGACGTGGTGGTAGAGCGTCATCGCCTCGACGTCGAGCTCGCGGGCCAGCTTGCGCATGGACAGCGCCTCGACGCCGTCGCGGTCGGCCAGCCGGACGGCGGCTCGGAGCACCTGGTCTCTGGTCAGGCCCGCGTGCTTGCCCTGCACTCGCGACCGGCCCACGGCTGCCCTCCTTGCATCACTTACGGCGTAAGACTAGCATCGTCAGCAAGTCATACACCGTAAGAGATCGGAGATCGGCCATGTCGGTGGGGAACGAGGTGCGCACGAGCCGCTGGAGGAGCACGGTGCAGGCGCTGCAGATCGGCGTCGGCCTGCAGGTGGTGTGCCTGCTGCTGCCGCTGCTCGACCTGTGGGTGTTCGGCTCGGTCGAGGGAAACGTCGAGTCCGCCTACCCCCAGTGGGACGCGAGCGAGGTGACCAAGGACCGCAACGCGATCGTCGTCGCCCTGTTGATCGTCGGCGTGCTGGGGCTGGCCGGATGGCTGGTCTCGCTGTGGGCGGTGCGGCGCGACCGCGCCGTACGGGCCACCGTCACCACGATGTTCGTGCTGGGCATGAGCACGCTCGCCACCATCGCCGGCGCCGGCGGCGACCCCTACGAGCAGTACGTCCCGCTCTGGCTGGGCAGCACGATCCTGGTGCTGCTCGCCCTGCCCGGCCTCACCGCCGTCCTGGCCGTGTGGTTCCGCGAGCGCGGCGTTCGCTAACGTCGCGGATCGTGACGCTGCCCTATGACGACTGGTTCGGTCCGGACGCCTTCGACGCGACCTACGGCTACGACCTCGACGCGCTGCTCGCGGTCGGCGCGCCGGACGAGCCGCCCGGGTTCGCCGAGTTCTGGACGTCGTTGTACGCGCGTGCATTGGCGGTCGACACCGCGCCGGTCGTCCGCCCGGCTGCCGAGCCCGGCTGGCACGACGTCGAGTTCACCTCGCTGGACGGAGTGCGGCTGGGCGGCTGGCTGTGGCTGCCGCCCGGCGACGTGGAGCGCGCCGTCGTCGTCGGGCACGGGTACGGCGGCCGCGCGCAGCCCGATCCTGGCCTCGACCTCCCCGGCACCGCCGTCCTGTTCGCCGCGTCGCGCGGACTGCCGGAGCGCGGGCTGGTCCCGGGCATCCCGTCCGTCAGCGGCGAGCACGTGCTGCACGGCATCGAGTCGGCCGCGACCTACGTGCACGGCGGCTGCGTCGCCGACGTCTGGTGCGCGGCGTCGGCGCTGCTCGCGCTGCTGCCGTCGCCGCCGTCGCGGGTCGCGTACGCCGGGGGCAGTTTCGGTGGCGGCATCGGCGCGCTGGCGCTGCCGTGGGACGAACGGTTCGACCGCGGCGCGCTGACGGTGCCCAGCTTCGGCCACCACGACCTGCGCCTCACCATGCCGTGCACCGGCAGCGGCGAGGCGGTCCGGCTGCACGTCGCCCGGCATCCGGAGGTGCGCGAGGTGCTGCGCTACTTCGACGCGGCGACGGCGGCGCGGCGGCTGCGCATCCCGATGCTGGTCGTACCGGCGCTGTGGGATCCGTCCGTCCCGCCGCCCGGCCAGTTCGCCGTCCACAACGCGATCCCGGGCGAGAAGGAGCTCGTCGTGCTGCCCGCCGGGCACGCCGAGTACCCGGGCCAGGACGCCGAGGACGAGCGCCGCGGCGCCGCGCTGCGCACGTTCCTGCTCAGTTGACCTCGAGCACCCAGGGCCGGCGGTCGCGGTCGGGCGGGCGCAGGTCCACGTCGAACGCCGCGCCGACGACGGCGGCCAGCGCGGGCGCGTCGCCGGGCGCCGTGGGCTCGGCGCACAGCAGCCGCGCAACCCGGCCGCGGGTGGCCTTCGCGCCGTGCGGCGACCCGGGCACCCGCAGCACCACCCAGCGATCGGCCAGCTCCGGCCCGGGCCGCCAGAGCGGCGCGTAACTGCTCGACCGCAGGTCGACGACCACCCCGGCGCCGGCGGCGGCCGTCAGCACCGGGCCGAGCCGGGCCCGCCAGTACGCCTCCAGCCCCGGCGCCTCCTCCAGGCCGTCGAGCTGCGCGCAGATCGGCAGCCGGTGCGCGGGCACGCGGTCGCCCAGCCGCACCGCACCCAGCAGCGACGACACGATGACCACCCGGCGCCCGGCCCGGCGCAGCGCCGCCGCCTCCAACGTCGCCGGATCGAACGCGTCGTAGAGCACGCCCTGGTACAGCCGCGCCGCCGCCACCGCGGGCGCCGTCCGCACCTCCACGTTGCGGGCCACCTCGGCCGCCGCCCCGGCCGGCGCCTCCAGCCTCCGCATCGCGTCGGGCCGCGCGCTCGTCGCCACCATGCCGTCGAGCACCCGGACACGGGCCTCGGTCAGCTCCGGGAACGAGAGCCGCGCGAGGTCGAGGCCGCGGCCCCGGGCCGGCCGGGCCTGCGTCTCCGACGGAGGCAGCACGATCAGCACGGCTCCAGCGTAGGCCCGGCAGCGTTCGCCGACCGTTCGCCCGCCGGCCACGCGGGCGGCAACGTTGCGGGAGCAGGCTCCCGGTCATGCGCCGATCCGCCGTCCTCGCCGCCGTCCCGCTCGCCCTCACGCTCGCGCTGCCCGCCGCCGGCGCTCCGCCCGCGACGGTGACCACCGACAACGAGACGCCGGTGCTGTACGACGACGATGAGGGCGGGAACGCGTCGGGCGACGACCCGGCGATCTGGGTGCACCCGGGCGACTCCCGCCGCTCGATCGTCGTCGTGACGGCGAAGGAGGGCGGGCTGCGGGTGTACGACCTGGCGTCGCGCGAGCTGCAGTCGCTGCCGGCGACACCCGCGCCGCGCGCCGACGGCGTCGACGGGCGGTACAACAACGTCGACATCGCCTACGGCGTCCGCGTCGGCGGCCGCACGGCCGACGTCGCGGTGGTGTCGGACCGGTACAACGACCAGCTGCGCTTCTTCACCATCGACCCGGCCGGGTCGGGCGCCATGACGCCGCTGCGGGAGGTCACCGCGCCGGAGCAGGAGTTCCTGTTCAACCCGGATCGTGTCGCCGTCGACGACGAGCAGACGGCCTACGGCGTCGCGGTCTGGCAGCCCGGCACCGGCGAGACCTACGCCGTCGTGACGCAGGAGGGCACGACGACGATCGCGACGGCCCGCGTCACGCCGCGCCGCGACGGCACGGTCGGCTACACCGAGGTCGAGCACCTGGACCTGCCGGACCGGTTCCCGCTCCCCGGCGGCCGCACCTGGATCCCGTGCGAGGAGCCCGGCGTCGCCCCGCAACTGGAGGGCGTCGCCGTCGACCAGCGCACCGGCGTGCTGTACGCGACCCAGGAAGACGTCGGGCTGTGGCGGATCCCGCTGCCGCTGGGCCCCGGCGGGCCGCGGCTGATCGACACGGTCGCCGACTTCGGCATCGACGACGTGTACGACGAGGAGACCGAGGAGTGCGTGCCGGCCGACCCGGCGCAGCCCGGTCTCGGCGGGCCGAACCTGGTCGCCGACGCCGAGGGCGTGGACGTGTACTACGCACGCGGGCGGGTCGGCTACGTCATCGTCTCCAGCCAGGGCGACGACCGGTTCGCCGTCTACTCGACGCAGGGCCGCAACCGCTCGCTCGGCACCTTCCGCATCGCGGGCGACGGTGTCGACGACGTCAACGGCTCGGACGGACTGGCCGTCACCAACCGCGTCGTCGGCGACTACCGCGAGGGCCTGCTGGTCACCCACGACGAGCCCGAGACCGGCCCCGGCGTCGACCCGGACCGCGACGCCACCAGCTTCTCCTACGTCGACTGGGGCCGGATCGCCGACGCGCTCGGCCTGCAGGTCAGCACCGCCGCCGGCAACGACCCGCGCCTGCGCTGACGGGCGCCCGGCGCGTCGCGCGAGGGCCGGCGTGTCGCGCGAAGCCGACGTTGTCGGAGCCCGCCCGTAGGGTGGGTGCCCTCCCAGCCGGGCGGGCCATCGCACCCGGCGGACGTCACACGCGCCACACCCAGCAGGCCCCGCACCCGACCTGCTGTCACACGCGGCGACCGGCGCGTCGCGCGAAGCCGACGTTGTCGGTGCCCGCCCGTAGGGTGGGTGCCCTCCCAGCCGGGCGGGCCATCGCACCCGGCGGACGTCACACCCAGCGGGCCTCCCGCCCGGCACACCGCCGCACCCAGCAGGCCGCCACACGCGACTGGCCGCCATACCCAGCGGCCGTCACACGGGGCGGCCGAACTCGGCGTACACCGTCTCCCCGGCCTCAGCCGCCACCACCGCGGCGGCCAGCCGGCGGGCCATCGACGGGCGCAGGCGGTCGGTCGCAGCGGCCAGGGTCAGGAACTCGACGCCGGCCACCTCGACGGGGTCGGGCACCATCCGGGCGACCGTCGCGGCGTCCAGCACGCCGCCGTCGAACACGAACGCGAGCTGGTCCGGCCACGGCCCGTGCACCGGGATCCAGTCGACGACCAGCGCGCGGCCGATCGGCAGCGCCAGTCCCAGTTCCTCCTTGACCTCACGCCGGCAGGCCGCCAGCGGCGACTCGCCGGCCTCGGCCACGCCGCCGGGGATCTCCAGCGTCGGCTTGTAGGTCGGCCGCAGCAACAGCACCAGCCCGGCCGTGTCGCGCACCAGCGCGCCGCCGGAGACCGACTTGCGCGGCAGCCGCGCGGCGACACCGGCGTGGAACTCTCGCTCCGGCTCGCCCTCGGCGCGTACGTCATCGTCGAAGCCCGTCACGGAACCAGGATCCCAGTCGCCGCCCAGCGACATTGCGGCCGGGAAGTGACCGGAAGGCGTCCTAGCGTCGGGGCATGACGAACAACGCACCCACCTCCGTCCTGGTCACCGGCGCCACCGGCAACGTCGGACGGCCACTGGTCGAGCAGTTGCTCGACGCCGGGCATCGGGTCCGGGCCCTGACCCGCGACCCGGAGCGGGCCGCCCTGCCGGCCGCCACCGACGTCGTCGCGGGGAACCTGGAGGACGCGCGCAGCCTCGACGTCGCGTGCGGGGGCATGGACGCGGTCCACCTGGTCGCCTTCGCCGGCGAGGAGACCGTCGAGATCGCCGCGCGCAAGGGCGTACGCCGCGTCACGCTGCTCAAGGGCGACCCGGAGAAGACCGACCTGGAGCGGGCCATCGAGGCGAGCGGCCTCGACTGGACCTACCTCGCGCCGGTCGAGTTCATGTCGAACGCGCTCGAATGGGCCGAGTCCATCCGCGCCGAGGGCGTCGTCCGCGACGGGTTCCCCGACATCCCGAGCGCCATGGTGCACGACGCCGACATCGCGGCCGTCGCGGCGGCGGCGCTGACGGGCGACGGCCACGCCGGGCAGGAGTACTGGCTCACCGGTCCGGAGGCGCTGACCGCGCCGGAGAAGGTCGCGGTGATCGCCGAGGTGCTCGGCCGACCGATCCGGTTCGAGGAGCTGACCCGCGACCAGATCGTCGGGCAGTGGCGCGCGCAGGGCTTCTCCGACGACGACGTCGAGTTCTTCCTGATGATGCGGACGAACCCGCCGGAGGCCGGCTACACCGTGCTGCCGACGGTCGAGCAGGTGACCGGGCGCCCGGCGCGGACGTTCGCGCAGTGGGTCGCCGCCAACCGGGCGGCCTTCGGCAGCTAGGTTGCTAGCATGCTCGCATGGACACACGGACGAGCGAACGGCGGGCCGGCGACCTCCGGCTCGCCGCGGGCATCATCGCGCTGGAGTTCGCGGCCGCCGTCAGCACGTTCGTCGCGTCGACACTGCTGCCGATCGTCGCCGCCGAGCTCGGCGCACGGGAGCGGCTCGGACTGCTGATCGCGGGCGGCACGCTCGGCCTGTTCGTCGCGATGCCGCTGGCCGGGACGGTGCTGCGGCGGCTGGGCGCCGGGCGGACGCTGGCGCTCGGGACCGCGTACTACACCGGCGGCCTGGTGGTCGCGGCGACGGCGCAGCAGGCCTGGGCGTTCGCGCTCGGCCAATTCACCAGCGGGGTGGCGAGCGGGCTGCTGGCGGTGTTCGGGATCAGCGCGGCGATCCGGCGGCTGGACGAGCGGCTGCGGCTGAAAGTGGTCGCGGCGTCGTCGGCGATGTGGATCCTGCCCGCGATGGTCGGCCCGGCCGCGACGCTCGCGCTCGAGCATGCGGCCGGCTGGCGGTGGACGCTGGTGGCGCCGGTGCCGGTCGTGCTGGCCGGGCGGTTCCTGGTGGTGCGCGCGGTCCGCGGCGAGGCGCCGACGGACGACGGGCAACGGCTGCGGCCGGCCGGGCTGCTCGTGCCCGCGGGCGCGGCCGCCGTCGTGCTGGCGGACGGGGTCTGGCCGGTCGCCGTGGCGGGCGCCGTGGCCGCCGTCGGCGGAACGGTCGCGCTGCTGCCGGCGGGCACGGCCCGGCTGGGCCGCGGCGCACCGTCCGCGCTGGCCGCGATGGTGCTGTTCGGCGCCGGGTACGTCGGCGCCGACAGCCTGATCACCGTCCTGCTGACCGACGACTACGACGTGAGCCTCGCGCGGGCGGCGATCGTGCTCGGCGCCGCGCCGCTCATGTGGGGCCTGACCAGCCTGGTGGTCGCGCGGGTCGGGCCGGAGCGGCAGGTCCCGGCGGCCGGACTCGCGCTGACGGCGGCAGCGGCGGCCGTCCTCGCCGCCGGGCCGCGCGAGTTCGCCGTCGCCCTGATCGCGTGGGCCGCGGGCGGCGCCGGGGTCGGGCTGGCCTACCCCGGCCTCTACCTGCGCGCGACGACGGCCGCGCCCGCGCCGGGCCGGCCCCTGCCCGCCGCCGAGCTGGCCACCGCCGTGATCACCGCCGAGACCGTCGGCGGACTGCTCGGCCGGGCCGGTGGCGGCGCGCTGGCCAGCCTCGACGACGGCACCGCGGTCGCCTACGGCGTGTTCGCCGTCCTGCTGGCGGCCGCCGCCCTGGCCGCGACCCGCAGCCGCGCGCCCGCGGTCAGGCCGGGCGCAGCGCCGTGACGAACTGACGGGCGACGACCACCATCTCGGCCCGGGCGGCGGCGGAATCGGCCGCGGCCGCCACGTACATCGCCGCCTCGTCCGCGACCGCGATCAGCGCGTGCGACAGCGGGACGATCGGCTGCCGCACCACCTCGCCCGCGGCCATGCCCTGCTCGAGGGCGGCCTGGATGAACCCCAGGACGTGTCGCTGGCAGATCTCGCGCCACCGCGCCCAGCCCACCACCGACGGGCCGTCGACGAGGAGGATGCGCTGGATGTCCGGCCGGTCGCAGAGCTCCAGCCACGCCTCGACCGCGCTCATCATGGCGGCGACGAAGCCCGCGTCCGCCGCGGCGCCCGCGGCCTCGGCGAGCTGCCGGGAGACGTCGGCCTCGACATCATCCAGCACGGCGGCGAACAGCTCGGTCTTGTCGGCGAACTGGTGGTAGAGCGCCCCGCGACTGACCGAGGCCTCCCGGACGATCGCCTCGGTGCCGACGCCGGCAAAGCCCTGAGCAGCGAAAAGCCGCCGGGCCGCACCGACCAGCGCCGTGCGCGTGGTGGCGGACCGTTCCGCTTGAGTACGACGCTTAACATTCATACTGCCTGTATGTTACCTCCCATGCAGCCTGTTTGTTTGTGTGTCGAGTCTAGGAGGTCTCTCATGGCCACGATCGAACTCTCCGGCGGCACAGTGCACTACCGCGTCGCGGGGCCCGAGGAGTCCGCCGCGCCGCCCGTCGTGTTCGTCCACGCGTTCCTCACCGACGGGGCGCTCTGGACGCGAGTGGCCGACCGCCTCGCGGAACGCGGGATCCGGTCGTACGCGCCCACCTGGCCGCTCGGCGCCCACCCGATCGCCATGAAGCCCGGCGCCGACCTGTCGCCCCGCGGCATCGCGCGCCTGATCGTCGAGTTCCTCGACGCCCTCGACCTGGACGCGGTGACGCTGGTCGGCAACGACACCGGCGGCGCGCTCTGCCAGTTCGCCATCGACGAGGACTCCCGCCGCATCGGACGGGTCGTCCTCACCAACTGCGACGGCGTCGACGTCTTCCCGCCGGCCGCCTTCAAGCCGCTCTTCGCGCTATTGCGCAACGAGCGCCGCGCCCGCTTCCTGGCCGGGCAGATGCGCGCCCGCCCGCTGCGTCAGTCGTGGCTCGGGTTCGGCCTGCTGGCGCACGACCTCCCGGCCGAGCTGACCCGCGCGTGGATCGAGCCGGCCCTGCGTGACGACGGCGTCGTCCGCGACCTGGTGCGGTTCCTGCGCGCCGTCGATCCGAAGGAGCTCCTCGACGTCGCCGCCAGGCTGCACCGCTTCCAGGGCCCGGTCACGCTGGTCTGGGGCACCGGCGATCCCGCCTTCTCGGTGAAGCTGGGCCGGCGCATCCAGGAGTGGTTCCGCGACGCCCGGTTCGTGCCGGTGCCGAAGTCGCGGACGTTCGTCCCGCTCGACGCGCCGCAGCAGCTCACCGACGAGATCGTCGCGATCGCCGCGGATCAGGAGGTCGCGTCGGTGAGCGCGCGCAGCCGCCGCAGCGGCGACAGGTAGAGCGGCACCCACACGACGGCCAGCACGCCCGCACCGGCCCACATCGCCGCGCGCGGGCCGGCCGTCGCGCCGATCACGCCGGACAGCGCGGCGCCGATCGCCACCGCACCGATCAGCAGGAACCGCATGGTCGCGTTCTGCCGCCCGAGCAGGTGATCGGGCGTGACCTGCTGCCGGAAGCTGATCAGCACGACGTTGTCGACGGAGATCTTGTAGGCCAGCACCACCCAGCCGAGCCCGGCCACCCACAGCCAGGCACCGGCGTCGATCAACGGGACCAGCAGCCCGGCCGGGGCGACCAGCAGGCCGAGCAGCCACAGCGCCCGGCCGGCCCCCAGCCGCCCGACGACCCGCGTCGCGGTCGCCGCGCCGACCAGGCCGCTGACGCCGCCTGCGGCGAAGAACAGGCCGAGCACGCCGGGCGACAGCTCCAGCCGCTGCACCACCAGCACCGGCAGCATGACCAGCACGAGCTGCATGCCGAGGTTGGTCATCGCACCGGCGACGGCGACCGCGCGCAGGATCGGGTGCCCGGCGACGAACCGCACCCCGGCGGCGATCGACCGGGCCAGCGGCTCGCGCGGCCCGCCCGGCGCCGCCACGGCCGGTTCGCGGCGCCGGATCCGCAGCAGGAACCCGCCGGACAGCACGTAGCCGACCGCGGTCGCGACCATCGTCACCGGCGCCGACACCAGTTGCACGAGGAACCCGGCGGCGCTCTGCCCGCCGATGTGCACGACCGAGTCGATGCTGCCCAGCACCGAGTTCGCCGACATCAGACGGTCCCGCCCGGCGACGTGCGGCAGGTAGCTCAGCGCGGAGATGTCGAAGAACACCGTCGCCACGCCGGCCAGCAGCGCCGTGACGTACAGCTGCTCGATCGTCAGCAGGTCCAGCCACCACGCGACCGGGATCGACGCGTAGAGCAGCGCGCGGGCGGCGTCGGCGGCGATCATCACGCCGCGGCGCCGAGACCGGTCCACCCAGACGCCGGCCGGCAGGCCGATGAGCAGGAACGCCGCCGTCGTCAACGTCGCCAGCAGGCCGACCTCGCCCGGCGAGGCGTCCAGCGCGAGGACGGCGACCAGCGGCAGCGCGAAGGAGCCGACCTCCATCCCGAGCTTGCTCGCGGCGGCGCCGGCGAACAGCAGGTGGAGGTCGCGCCGCGGCCGCGGCGGGGCGATGGCGGTCATGGCGGCCACCCTCGTGGCTGGCGGCCGTCACCACGAGAGATTTAGTCTGGGCTGAATGCTCCAGCTGACCTTCACCGCGCAGGACCTCTCGCTCACGCGGTTCGCGTTCTCGCCGCTGTGGGAGGTCGTCGCGAGCATCCGGGTGCTGCGCGAGCCGGCCGCGCACGCGCTGCACCTGCCGTGGGTCAAGGCGACCAGGGCCCGGCTGGCCGGGTCCGGGCTGGACCTGCGCCCGCTGACGGCGCGGGTGCCGTCGGACGGGCGGACGCTGCCCGGCTACCTCGCGCCCACGCCCGTCACGCCGACTCCGGAGCTGTCCGACGAGTTGGTGCTGCTCGGCGCGACCGACCCGGCTATCGTCGACGGCGGACGTGCGGCGCTGGACGCTCTGGTCGAGACGGTCGCCGCCTACTGGGAGCTGGCGCTGGCGCCGTCCTGGCCGCGGCTGCGCGACCTGCTCGAGGGCGACGTCCGGTACCGGGCCCGGCGGCTGGCCGCGGGCGGTGCGCCGGAGCTGTTCGCCGACCTCGACCCGGCGATCACGTGGTCCGGCGACACCCTCGCCGTCCGGCACGTGCACGTCGACGAGACGCGGCGGCTGAGCGGCCGCGGCCTGGTGCTGGTGCCGTCGGCGTTCCTCTGGCCGCACGTCGCGTCGAAGACGGAGCAGCCGTGGCAGCCGGTGCTGCGCTACCCCGCCCGCGGCGTCGCGACGCTGTGGGAGCGCGGCCGGCCGGCGGCGCCGGACACGCTGGCCGGGGTGGTCGGCCGGTCCCGGGCCCTGCTGCTGGCCGAGCTGGACTCCCCCGCCGCGACCGGCGAGCTGGCCCGTCGCACC
Organism: Jiangella alba; assembly: GCF_900106035.1. Classification (GTDB taxonomy): domain Bacteria; phylum Actinomycetota; class Actinomycetes; order Jiangellales; family Jiangellaceae; genus Jiangella; species Jiangella alba. The sequence continues at coordinate 2,002,256 of NZ_FNUC01000004.1, read as the reverse complement.
GGGCTCACCGCCGGCGGGGTGTCGCAGCACCTGAGCGCGCTGCGCGCGGCCGGCCTGGTGACGTCGCACCGCGCCGGCCGGGTCGTCCTCTACGCCCGGACGGCGCTCGGCGACGCGCTCCTGGGCGGCGGCGGGACGTAGACCGGGGCCGGCCCGCGCACGTACGGACCGGCCCCGGTGCCCTGGAGGTGTCAGAACCGGCCGCACTGCTCCTGGCTCGCGAACGGCAGGTCCTCGTAGCCCGACACGTCCTGCGCGCCGAGCGATCCGTCGGCAGCGGCCCGCAGCACCGCCATCGTCGGGATACGGAACAGGTTCTCCAGCTGCCCGTTGCTCTTCTGCCCCACCGAGCGGACCTCGTAGAAGATCGCGCCCTTCGTCGGGCTCTGCAGCACCGGCTGCTCACCGGCCGGCGCGGTGCCGCCCATGAGCATCCGGCTGAGCCCGGCGTTGGTGATGTCGATCAGCGGGTAATGCGCGACGTTCGCCAGCCCGTACCGCGCGAGCGCGTCGACGCTGGTCATCGCCAGCTGCCGGTTGGTCAGCCACTGCTCGGCCGTCATCCGGCTCGGGTCGATGGAACGGGCGCCGATCTGGAACTGGTTGAGGTCGTTGGTGCCCTCGACGACCGGCGCCTGGCCCATGTGGTGCAGGTCCAGCGCCAGCTCCGGTGCGGTGTCACGCCAGAGCTTCCAGAAGGCGACGGTCTCGGGCTGGGCGAAGTTCTCCCAGTCGCGGTTGAGGTCGATGCGGGTCGGCGTGGTGCTCTGCCGGATGTTCGCCTCGGCGCCGTCGGGGTTGTACATCGGGATGACGACGACGGTGAGGTTCTCGCGGATCAGCCGGGCGTCCGGCGAGCCGCTGGCGAGGTGGTCCAGGATCTGCAGGACCGCCTCGGTGCTGTGCAATTCGTTGCCGTGGATGCGGGCCTGCAGCCAGAACGTGGTCGGGCCGGTGCCGACGGTGGCGTAGAACAGCTCGCGCCCCTCGCCGGACGTGCCGGCCGACTGCACGCTGACGCGGCCCTGGCTGGTCCGCTCGATCCGGTCCAGCGCCTGCACGACGTCGTCGTAGTCGGCGACGCTGGCCAGGCTGACGTTCTGGTCCTCCTGCAGGCACGGGCCGCCGGGCAGGTGCGGCGGTTCCGAGGCCGCCGTCCCGGCGCCGGTCAGCACGGTGGCGAGCACGCCGAGACCGGCGAGCCCGGTGAGCAGTCTGCGCATGGTGCCTCCTCTACAGGTCGTCGCGGGGGTTGCCGATGGACGGGCCGGCCGGCGGGATGTCGAAGTACCGGGCCGGGTCGACGGCGTCGATGCTGCCGCCGGCCAGCGCCTCGATGGTCGCGCCCATGCCGGTCAGCGACTGCTTGATCAGCATGCCCATCGACTTCTGGGCGACCGAACGGGTCTCGTAGAGCATGATCCCGGCGCCGTTCAGGGCGTACGAGCCGAGCGCGGTGCCCGGCAGCTCGACGTCGGGGTAGCGGGTGATGCCGCCGAACGGGGACTGCCCGAGCGAGCGCAGCGTGTCCCAGACCAGCACGTTGATCCGGAAGCTCAGGTCGCGCACCGCCGGGTCCAGCGGGAACTCCGGCGTGCCCTCGGTGACCAGGCCGATCACCTGCAGCGTCGTGAGCGTGTTGTCGGTCTCGGACTCCACGTTGCTGCCGCGGTGGTGGTGGTCGATGAAGACCGCCGGGCGCAGCCGCTGGAACACCGCCGCCGACGTCCTGGCCTCGGGCGTCACGAAGAACCCGGGCAGTTCGGACGCGCCCGGCAGCAGCGCCTCGTCGCCCGGCTTCAGGCGGAACGTGAGGTCGGGATGGAAGTCGCGGTTGATGTCGTAGCCGGAGACGCGGCCCGGCTGCAGCAGCGACCGCGGCAGGTACCACGGCGGCGACGCGGCGGCGGCGAGCCCCCATTCCTGCGGCGTCCACAGCTGCGTGTTCTGCCGCCGCTGGACGAGGTGCCCGGTGGCGTCGCGGAAGTCGGCGCCGTCCATGTTGAGCCGCGGGATGAACCAGATCGTCAGCCGCTCCAGGACGGCCCGGACGGCCGGGTGCGAGCTGGTCGCGAGGGTCTGCATGAGGTGCAGGACGACCTCGGTGCCGAGCGGCTCGCCGCCGTGGATCTGGGTCTGGATCAGCACCGGCAGCTTGCCCGGCGTGGGCTCGCCGAACCGGGCCAGGTGGATCGGCCAGCCGCCGGCCGAGTGCCCGGCGACCTCGACGGCCATGCGGCCCTTCGACCGGGCCGCGATGGAGGCCAGCTTCGGACCGAGGTCGCTGTTCGCGGTGAGAGCCGCCTTCTGAACGGTCTGGTCCGGCTGCAGCCACGGCCCGTTGGGCTTCGACTGCGGGTCCGCGTGGGCGCTCGGCGCCAGCGCGGCGCCCACCCCCAGTCCGGCGACTCCAGCGAGGAACGTGCGTCGGCGCATGGCGGCTCCTGTAGTCGGTGACATAACACCCCTGTGATCGCCGTCACATCGCAAAAGGGCACGGGCTCCGCGCCACCAATTCGATTGACCGTGCCGGGTGCGGCCGTCGAGGCTGTCGCCATGTACACCGACGACGACGCGGCGGCGCTCTACGAGGTGCTCAACCCGTGGGGTCCGGGCGACGACTTCTACCTCGAACGGGTCATGGCAGCCGGGTCCGTCCTCGACGTCGGGTGCGGGCCGGGCGGGCTGCTGCGCCGCGCCCGCGCCGAGGGACACACCGGCCGGTTGCGCGGCCTCGACCCCGACCCCGCCGCGCTGGCCCGCGCGCGCCGCCGCACCGACGTCGAGTGGGTCGAGGGCAAGGCGTCCGACCTGCCCGCCACCGGCGAGTTCGAGCTGGCGGTCATGGCCGGCAACGCGTTCCAGGAGTTGCGCGGCGACGACGAGCTGACGGCGTCGCTGGCGGCCATCCGCGGCGCGCTGGCCGGCGGCGGCCGGTTCGCCTTCGAGACGCGCAACCCCGGCGCCCGCGAATGGGAGACGTGGCGGCCCGAGAACGGCATGGACGTGGTCGACGACGCCGGACGTGAGCTGCGCGTCTGGCACGACGTCGAGGCGGCCGGCGGCGGGCTGGTCACGCTGACCGAGACCACCGGGACCCGCGACGGCACGGCGCTTCGGGTCGACCGCGCCACGCTCCGGTTCACCGACGCCGCCACGCTCGACGCCCGGCTCGCTGCCGCCGGGTTCGCCGTCGAGGAACGGTACGGCTGGTGGGACCGCCGGCCGTTCGCGCCGGACAGCCGCCTGATCATCACCGTCGCGAGAGCCGTCGATGGCTGACGTCACGCGGGTGGCGGTGCTGTCCGACACGCACGCGCCACGGTTCTGGAAGACGTGCCCGCCGGCGGTGGCGCAGCGACTCGGCGACGCCGACCTCATCCTGCACGCGGGCGACGTGTGCGTGCCGTCGGTGCTGGACGAGCTGGCGGCGTTCGCGCCGGTGCACGCGGTGCTCGGCAACAACGACGGCGCCGACGTCGCCGCGTGGGGCGCGGGCGTCCCGGAGGAGCTGCTGATCACCGTCGCCGGCGTGCGCGTCGCGATGCTGCACGACAGCGGGCCGGCCTCCGGTCGGCTGCCGCGGCTGCGGGCCCGCTTCCCCGACGCCGACCTCGTCGTGTTCGGCCACTCGCACATCCCGTGGAACGAGGAGTCCGGCGGCTTCCGCGTTTTCAACCCCGGCTCGCCGACGGACAAGCGCCGTCAGCCGCACGGCACCGTCGGCCTGCTCTCGCTGAGCGGCGGCCGGGTCGTCTCGGCGGAGATCGTCCCCGTCACGCCCTGATCTCGCTAGCCTGCTCGCGTGTTCGCTCCCGCGCCGCGGCGCCCGCTCGTCGTCCTGTCCGCCGTCGCCGCCGCCGGGCTGGCGCTCGGCGTGCTGACCGCCTACGCCCAGGGCTGGCTGCCCGACGAGGTGGGGTCGCTGGCGAACTCCAGCGGCGCGTGGACGGTGCTCGCGTTCGGCCTGGCGTGGTGGGCCGCGGGCCGGCCGGTGGTGGCGGCTGCCGCCGGAGCGCTTGCCCTGCTCACGCTGCTGGCCGGGTACGTGATCGGCGCCGAGGTTCGCGGGTTCCCGTCGTCGACGGCGCTGATGGTGTTCTGGGGCGCCGCCGCGATCGTCGTCGGACCGGTGATCGGTCTCGCGGCGGCATGGGTGCGGTCCGGCCCGCCTGTGCGGGCGGCGCTCGGTGCGGGGGCCGTCGCCGGGGTTCTCGCCGGCGAGGGCGTCTACGGCCTGCGCTACGTCGCCGACACGACCTACCCGCCGTACTGGTGGGGCTCGATCGTCGCCGGCGTCCTCCTGCTCGCCGCCGTGATCGCCGGCCGCCGGCTGCCGGCGCGTGCCGCCGCCCTCGCCGTCGTCGTCACCGCGGTGGTCGCCGCCGCGTTCGTCGTGCTCTACAGCGCCGACCTCATCTCCGTGTTGCCGTGAGCCGCTTTGCAATGAGCACCTCTACGCACCACCGCGCGGGTGGTGCGTAGAGGTGCTCATTGCAAAGCCAGGCCGAACAGCTCGAACACCCGCGGGTCCTGGAACACGACGGTGTGCGCGATCCGGCCACCGTCCACCGCGAAGACCTGCAGCGTGTGCAGGGTCCCGGCGCGGTAGGCCGCGAACGCCGGCTGCCCGTTGGCCCATACCGGCACCGTCCGCCAGTCGGCGCCGCGCAGCACGAACAGCCGCGCCATGAACCGGCCGTAGTCGTCGCGGCCGCGGTACCAGAGCGGGACCGGCGGCATCTCGAGGACGGCGTCCTCGGTGAGCAGCGCGAGCCGCAGCCCCGTCCGCGCCTCGACGGTGTCGGCCGGGTCGGTGGGGATCGGCTGCAGCCACGGCACCTCGAACGACGGGGTCAGCGGTGCCTCGGCATCCTCGTTCGGCGCGCCGAGGCCGGACGGCGCCGGCGTCGGTGGTGGTGGTCGTCTCGGTCATGGTGTCTCCCGGTGCGGCTCGGTGAGTGGTGCTGTCACCGGGGTGTACCGGTGAGCGGTCGCGAACTCATCGGCGCCTCCGCCGCCGACTCTACGGACCGCCCGGTCCGGCCGTGCGGCAACGCGAGCGCGGCCAGCGCGCCCAGGCCCACGACACCCGCGCCCACCAGCACCGCGACCACCGCCGCGTCCACGTACCCGGTCGGCGTGAGCTGCCCGCCGGCGCCGGTGAAGACCGCCGTCAGCACCGCGATGCCGAGCGCGACGCCGATCTCGCGCAGCGCCGAGTTGGTGCCGGACGCCTTCGCGTTGTCGTCGTCGCGGATGGTGGCGAGGACGGCGGTGGCGCTCGGCGCGATGACCAGGCCCATGCCGACGCCGGCCAGCACGAACGCCCCGACGAGCCGCCCGTAGCCGACGGTCTCGGTCATGACCAGCGCGATCCACGCCAGCGCCACGGACACGAAGACCAGGCCGGTGACGATCGGCAGCCGGGTGCCCAGACGCGGCACCGCGAGTCCGGCCAGCGGCGCGACGACCATCGGCGCCATCGTCCACGGCATCGTCAGCACGCCGGCCTCCAGCGGGCTGTACCCCTGCACGACCTGCAGGAACTGGATGAGGATGAAGATCGCCCCGAACACGCCGAAGCTGAACAGCACGCCGACCACGTTGGCCGCGGAGAAGCCGCGGTCGCGGAAAAGCCCGAGCGACAGCAGCGGATCCCTCGTCCGCCGCTCCCACGCCACGAACAGCGCGAGCAGCACCACACCCGAGGTCAGCATCGTCACGATCTGCGCGCTCCCCCAGCCGGCGGACTCGGCCCGGACGATGCCGTAGACCAGCGCGAGCAACCCGGTGCTGGCCAGGCCGACGCCCACGAGGTCGATGCGGACCCGGCGGCCGAACGACTCCGGCAGCACCGCCAGCACCAGCGGCAGCGACAGCACGCCGATCGGCACGTTCAGCCAGAAGATCGCGTGCCAGCTCAGGCCCTCGACGACCGCGCCCCCGACCAGCGGGCCGAGCGCGACGCCCAGCCCCGTCACGCCGCCCCAGACGCCGATCGCCATCGGCCGCAGCCGCTGTGGCACCGACGTCGACAGCAGCGTCAGCGACAACGGCATGAGCGCCGCAGCGGCACCGCCCTGCACCGCGCGGGCGGCGATGAGCTGCCACGACTCCACGCTCACCGCGCACAGCGCCGACGCGACGGTGAACAGCGCCAGCCCGAGCGCGAACACCCGGCGCCGGCCGAACCGGTCACCGAGCGCGACGGCCACGAGGATCAGCCCCGCGAAGGCCAGCGTGTAGGCGTTGACGAACCACTGCAGTTCCTCGATGGACGCGTCGAACTCGCGCCGCAGGACGGGCAACGCGCTGGTCACGACCAGGTTGTCGAGCGCCGCCATGAACATCGGCACCGACGCCGCCAGAATGAGCAGCCACGTCGGCCGGGATCGCACGCCGTCCATTGCCGTACCTCTCGATCAGGGTTGTAATCCGTTGATTACTTGGACAGTAGTAATCGACTGATAACATGTCAACCATGGAGACGAGGCAACGGCTCCCAGCGGCCGAACGGCGCGAGTCGATCCTGGCCGCGGCCAGCGTCGTGTTCGGCGAACGCGGTTATGCGGGCGCCACCACCGACCAGATCGCGACCGCCGCCGGCATCAGCCAGGCGTACGTCGTGCGCACGTTCGGCAGCAAGGAAGCACTGTTCGTCGAGGTCGCGCGGCGGGCGGTCGACCGCATCGAGGCCGCGTTCTGGGCGGCCATCGCCGACGACGACGGCCGCCCGGTGCGCCAGCGGCTCGGCCAGGCCTACATCGACCTCGTCGCCGACCGCGGCATCCTGCTGTCGCTGCTGCACATCTTCAGCCTCGGCAGCGACCCCGCCATCGGCCCGGCCGGGCGCGACGGGTTCATGGCGATCTACCGGCTGGTCCGCGACGAGGCCGGGCTCTCACCCGAGGAGGCGACCGACTTCCTCGCGCACGGCATGCTGATCAACACCGTGCTGGCGCTGCAACTGCACGGCTCGGACGACCCCGACGCGGTCGAGCTGGTGACCCAGGTGTGCGGCGGCGACCTCGTCCACTTCCGCGCCCTCGCCGGCGACTGACCTACCGCCGCGGATCAGAGCTTCTCGACCTGCGGAATGACGTCGGCGCCGATGCGCTCGAGCGGGTCCAGCCGCGGCAGCGTCGGCACCGACCCCACGGCGACGTCGAAGCCGTGCTCGGCCAGTTGCCCGAGCTCGTCGATCAGCTGCTGCGTCCGCTCGCCGTTCTCGCCGACGTCGAGCACGTGGTAGACGGTCTTGGTGATGTCGTCGTAGTCGCGGCCGACGTCGTCGCAGTGCCGGCGCAGCACGTCGAGCTTGTGCAGCAGCTGCGGGCCCTGGAACAGGTTGCAGGAGTCGGCGTACTGCGCGACCAGCCGCAGCGTCTTCTTCTCGCCGCCACCGCCGATCATGATCGGCGGACGCGGACGGCTCAGCACCTGCGGCGAGTTCAGCAGCCGCTCGGCCTGCGTGAACCGGCCCGCGAACGGCCCGTCGTCGTCGGACCACATCTGCAGCAGGTAACGCAGCGCCTCCTCGAGGCGCTCGAACCGCTCGGACGTGGACGGGAACGGGAAGCCGAGGCCGCGGGACTCCTCCTCGTTCCAGCCGGCCCCGATGCCCAGGATCGCCCGCCCGCCGGACAGCACGTCCAGCGTAGTGACGGCCTTGGCCAGCAGGCCCGGTTCGCGGTAGTGGATGCCGGTGATGAGGGTGAGCAGCTTGGCCCGCTCGGTGTGCGCGGCCAGGAAGCCCAGCGTGGTGTACGCCTCGAGCATGTCGTTCTCGGACGGGCCGACGCCGCGGATCTGGAAGAAGTGGTCCATGACGGCGACGTACTCGAACCCGGCCCGATCGGCGGTGCTGGCGACGGCGGCCAGCTCGCCGCCCAGCGCGGCGGGACCGTTCGGCCAGGTGAAGTTGGGAATCTGCAGACCGACCTTCATGGCGTGATGGTGTCCTTCGGAAGCGGTCGACTAAGGTGGAGGGGCCCCTCCGTATCACCATACGGAGGGTTGCCTCCGTTTGCAAGGCGGTCGAGTGAGGTGACGGCATGACGAACACGGACGGCGCGGCCCCCGGCGGGCCCGTCGACGTCTTCGCGCGGCGGCCGAAGCGCGCCGACGCCCGCCGCAACTACGAGAAGCTGCTCGCCGCCGCACGCGAGGCATACGCCGAGGCCGGCGTGTCCGCGTCGCTGGAAGACATCGCCCGGCGGGCCGGCGTCGGCATCGGCACCCTCTACCGTCACTTCCCCACCCGTCAGGACCTGTTCGAGAGCGTCTACGTCGACGAGGTCGAGGCGCTGTGCCGCGCCGCCGACGAGCTCGCCGGCCTGCCGCCGTGGGCCGCGCTGGCCGGCTGGCTGCGCCGGTTCGTCAGCTACGCGGCCACGAAGCGGGCCATCGCCGAGGCGCTCAACCACGACTCCCCGGTGTTCGCGACGTGCCGCAAGGCCATCGGCGACGCCGGCCGGCCGCTGCTGCGGCGGGCTCAGGACTCCGGCGACGCCCGGCCCGACGCCTCCTTCGACGACGTGCTGCGCCTGGTCGGCGGCGTCACGATGTACCCGTTCGCCGATCCGGCCCAGCTGGAACGCGTCCTGACCATGGCGCTCGACGGCATCAGGGTGCGGCCGGCCGGCTGATCACCGTCAGCGGGTGTCGTCGAGGAACGCCCGGGCGACCTTCTTCGGCGCCCGGTCCAGCCACGCCTCGACCACCAGCTCGGCCAGCTCCGGCTCGTCGATGCGCTCGAGCCGCACCAGCACCATGGGGTAGCCGTCGAAGTGCGGCGTGGTGAAGAAGACCTCCGGGTCGTCGGCGAGGATCGCCTCCTTGGCCCCGAGGTCGGGCACCCAGGCGCCGAGGATCGGCCCGTCCGGCGCGGCGTCGCCGAGCGCCTTGACGTCGGCCTTGCGCAACGGCCGCTCCCAGACGAAGGTCTTGTCGCGCACCCGCCAGCTGCGCAGGCCGTCGCGCCCGGCCTGCTCGCTCGCCTCCGGCAACGCCGTCGCGATGCGGGTGACGTCGTCCCAGTCGCACATGTGATCAACGGTAGACCCGCGGGCCGGCGTTGGACAGAGCCGGCGATCACCCGGGCGCGACCTCGCCGGGCGGCTGCCACGGGGGAAGCGTCCACGTCCAGGACGGCATCGGCTCGGGTGGTCCGGGCCGGACTCCCGGCTGCGACAGCAGCACCGCCATCCGGCTGCCCCACTCGACGTAGCCGGTGAACGCCGCCCGGAACTCCGGGTCGGCGGGCAGGCCGGTCTCGTCGGCCGCGTCCTGCAGCAGCTCGACCCAGCGCCGGCGCTGCCGCTCGGTGATCTCCTTGCCCAGGTGCATGCCGACCATGTGGGCGTGCCCGCCGCGCTCCCGCGAGTACGCCGGCGGCCCGCCGAACACCTCTCCGAGCCAGGCGGCGACGTGCCGCGGATGCTCCGGGTCCATGTCGCGGAACAGCTCGCTCAGCTCGGGAACGGTCACGGCACGAGTCCACCACCGGCCGCGGGCGCGGACAAGAACGTACCTTGTGGTGCGTGGAGGTGAGGCGGCCATGAGCGTCGCTCGAACGCGCTACTACTGCCCGGTCGAGGTCACCGTGGACGTCATCGGCGGCCGCTGGACGCCGGTGATCCTGGCCCATCTCAAGGAGGGGGTGCATCGGTACGGCGAGCTGCGCCGGCGGATGCCGGACCTGACGGAGAAGATGCTCACCCAGCGGCTGCGCGAGCTGGAGCGCGCCGGGCTGGTCGCCCGGACGGTCCACGACGGCGTGCCGGCGCCGGTCAGCTACGACCTCACCGGCGAGGGGCGCAGCCTCGCGCCGGTGCTCGAAGCCCTCTACACGTGGGGCGAGGAGCACGCGGCGCGGCACGGCATCGCGATCACGCCCGCCGGGTGACCTCCGGCCGGATGCTCTCGATGATCCGGTCGTACGACTCCTTCCCGTGTCCTTCGTCCTGCTGCCGGGCGAGCAGCTCCCGGATCGGCGCGACGAGGTCCGGCGCGACGCCCTGGTCGACGCTGGCCTGCACGATCGCGTCCAGCGCGGCCTTGTTGAAGTCGACGCTCTGCACGTCGGTCGTGTAGTCGCCGCTGTCGACGAACGCGGCCGCGTACGGCAACGAGCCGCTCACGGCGCGCAGCCAGTCGCCGGCCGACTCCGCGAACTCGGCGGCGCTCACGCCCGCCGTCCCGACCATCGCCGCGCCGTGCAGGAACCCGGCGGACATCGTGTACATGCCGGCCAGCAGTGCGAGGTCGTAGAGCGAGGCCAGCCCGGCGTCGGCGCCGAACCAGCGACTGGCGCCGAGCAGGTCCAGCGCGGGCCGGTACCGCTGGAACGCGGTCTCGTCGCCGCTGTACAGGAACACCGACGTCTCGGTGCCGATCATCGGCGGCGTGGCCATCATGCCGCTGTCGACGTAGTCGATGCCGTGCCCGGCGGCCCAGACGGCGAGCTCGCGGGCCTGCCGCGGCGTGCCGGTCGTGAGCTGGACGACGGTGCGCCCGGCCAGGTCGGCGGCGACGGGCTCCAGCAGTTCCCGGGTGGCGGCGTAGTCGAGCACGCAGACCAGCACGAGCGGGCTGCTCGTGACGGCGTTCGCGACGGTGTCGGCGCGGGTGGCGCCCCGGGCGACGAGGTCGTCGGCGCGCGACGGGGTGCGGTTCCACACCGTGACGGGGTGGCCGGCCTCCAGCAGCACGCGGGCGATCTCCTGGCCCATCGCGCCGAGGCCGACGACGGTGACGGGGTGACGCTCGGTCATGGTCGTCCTTTCGTGGTTCGGTTGCGACGAGCCTGCACGGTGCCGCTTTCGAAACGCTCACGGCCGGCTCGGCTAGCGTGATGACGTGCGTTTCGGGGTGCTCGGCCCGCTGGAGGTCACCACGTCCGGCGGTGCCGCGGCGCGGGTCCCGGAGGCGAAGGTGCGGCTGCTGCTCGCCGTCCTACTCGCGCACCGCGGCCGCGCGGTGTCCGCCGACCGCCTCGTCGACGCGCTCTGGGGCGACGCACCGCCGGCCCGCCCGCTCGGCGCCCTGCAGACCAAGGTCTCGCTGCTGCGACGGGTGGTCGGCGCGGACCTGGTGACGTACCAGCCGGCCGGCTACCAGCTGCGCGTCCCCGCCGACGACGTCGACGCGGGCCGGTTCGCCGCGCTGGCCGGGCGGGCGCGGGCACACGACGATGCGGGCGCGCGGGCGGCGCTGCTGGACGCGGCGCTGGAGCTGTGGCGCGGGCCGGCGTTCGCGGACGTGGCCGACGCCGGGGCGCTGGCGCCGGCGATCCGGCAGCTGGAGGAGCTGCGGCTGGTCACCCTCGAGGACTGGGCCGAGGCCCGGCTGGAGGTGGCCGCCGGTGCGGCCGCGTACGGTGCGCTGGCCGGCGAGCTCGCGCGGTGGGTGAGCGCCGAGCCGCTGCGCGAGCGGCTCCGGGCCGCGCACGTCCGCGCCCTCTACGGCGCCGGCCGGCAGGGCGACGCGCTGGCGAGTCTGGCCGAGCTGCGCCGCCACCTGGCCGACGAGCTGGGGGTCGACCCGTCGCCGGAGCTGCGGCGCCTGCAGGACGACGTCCTCGCGCAGGACCCGGCGCTCACCGGCGCCCGGCCCCACCCGGCCGCAGCGCCCGAGCCCGTGGGCCGGCTGCCCACCCCGCTCACGCCGCTGATCGGCCGCGCGACGACCACCGCCGATGCGGCAGGGCAGCTGGCCGCGCACCGGCTGGTCACGCTGACCGGCCCCGGCGGCGTCGGCAAGACCCGGCTGGGCGTCGAGGTCGCCGGGCGGACGTCGCCGCGGGACGGCGCCTGGCTGGTCGAGCTGGCCGGCCTGCGCGCAGACAGCACGGCCGAGACGGTCGCCGAGTCGATCGCCGGCGTCCTCCAGCTGCGCGCCGACGCCGGGCCGGACCCGGTCACCCGCCTGGCGACGGCGCTGCGCACCCGCGAATCGCTGCTGGTCCTGGACAACTGCGAGCATCTCGTCGACGCCGCGGCGGAGGTCGCCGGACGGGTGCTGCGGGACGCGCCCGCGGTCCGGGTCCTCGCCACCAGCCAGCTCCCTCTCGGGCTGCCCGGCGAGGTCGTCGTCCCCGTCCCGCCGCTCGACCCCGCCACCGACGCCGTCGAGCTGTTCCTCGCCCGGGCCGCTGCCGCCGCGCCCGGCCGCGAGCTGCACCGCGCCACCGTCGCGGAGATCTGCCGCAGGCTGGACGGGCTGCCGCTGGCGCTGGAGCTGGCCGCCACCCGGGTGCGGGCGCTCGGCGAGCGTGACCTGCTGGCCCGGCTGGATCACCGGTTCGAACTGCTCGCCGGGCAGCGCGGCGGCCCGCGGCGGCAGCGGACGCTGCGGGCGGTGATCGACTGGAGCTGGGAGCTGCTCACCGAGCCGGAGCGGACGGTGCTGCGGCGGCTCGCCGTCCCGGCCGACGGGTGCGACCTCGCCGCTGCGGAGGCGCTCGCCGGTGGTCCCGAGGTCGCCGGGCTGCTGGCACGGCTGGTGGACCGGTCGCTGGTGGTCGTCGTGCCGTCGGCGGCCGGGCCGCGCTACCGGCTGCTGGAGTCCGTCGCGGCCTACGCGGGCGAGCGGCTGCGCGCGGCGGGCGAGCTGGACGCCCTCCGCCGGCGGCACCGCGACCACCTGCTGGCGCTCGCCGTCCGCGCCGACGCGGGGCTGCGCGGGCCGGACCAGCGGCACTGGCTCGACGTGCTGGACGCGGAGTCGGCGAACCTGCGTGCCGTGCTCGACGACGCCGTGCGCGAGGGCGCCGCGGAGCCGGCGTTGCGGCTGGTCGACGCGCTGGGCTGGTACTGGTTCCTGCGCGGCCGGCTGAGCGAGGGACGGCGGTCGGCGGCGGCCGCACTCGCCGTCGACGGCGCCGGGCCGCGGGCCCGCGTGGCCGCCTGGGCGGCCGGGTTCACCGTCCAGCTCGGCGACGATCCGGGCGCGACGGCGCGGGCGGACACCGTCCTCTCCGGGTTCGACGGCGACGAGGCCGGGCTGGCCTGGGCGCGCTGGTTCCTCAGCCTCGGCCTGACCGGCGTCGGCGACCGGTCGGTGCACGTCCGGCGGGTCGCGGCGGCGCTGGTGTCGTTCCGGCGGCGCGGCGACCGCTGGGGGACGGCGGCCGCGCTCAGCCTGGATCCTCGACCGCGCCCGGCCGAGGAGGCGGCCGCGCTCTTCGCCGAACTGGGCGATCGGTGGGGCCGGCTCCGCGTGATCGACACGCTCGCCGGCCACGCCGAGATCCGCGGCGACTACGACCGCGCCGCCGCCCTGCACGACGAAGGCGTGCGCATCGCCACCGAGCTCGGGCTCGCGACGGAGCTGTCGGCGAAGCTGGCCGGACTCGGCCGGGTCGCGATGCTGCGCGGCGACCTCGCCACCGCCGACGACCTGCACGAACGGGCCCGGAGGCTGGCGGCCCGGCACGCGCACCGGCGCGGCGAGCAGTTCGCGGAGATCGGGCTGGCGTTGTCGGCGCGGCGGCAGGGCCGGTTGGACGACGCCGAGCGGCACCTGCGCACCTGGCTGGACTGGTGCCTCGACGTCGACGGCGCGATGGGCGCGGCGCTCATCCTGGCCGAGCTGGGCTTCGTCGCCGAACTGCGCGGCGACGCCGACGCCGCGCGGGCGCTGCACCTGGACGGCCTCGCGGCGGCCCGGTCGACCGGCGACCCGCGCGCCGTCGCCCTGGCCCTCGAAGGCCTGGCCGGCGTGCACGCGCTGACCGATGACGGCGCCGGCGCGGCCCACCTGCTGGGCGCGGCGGCGGCCGCCCGCGACGGAGCCGGCGCGCCGCTGCCGCCCGCCGAACGTGGCGACGTCGACCGCATCGGCGCCGCGGCCCTGGCCCTGCTGGGCCGGGACCGGTTCGACGCCGCCTTCGCCGCGGGCGTGGCGACGCCGCTCGACCAGGCCTCTCCGGTCAGGTCAGCCGCCGCCAGAGGTCCGGATAGTCGGTGACCAGCCCGTCGTCGTCCACGGTGAGGTCGGCGGTGAAGTCGCCGGACGAGTAGCGGTAGGTGTCCGGGCCGAGCCGCTCGTAGCGCTGGTCCACCGCGTCCGCCGTCAGCCCCCGGTCGACCTGCACGTAGACGACCCGCACGCCGGCCGACTCGCCCAACGCCAGCCCCAGCCGGCGGATCGGCAGCGTGTTGGTGAACGGCGTCAGCGCGATGTCGACGTCGACGCAGCCGGCGAGGCCGGCCCGCTCGGCGCCGGAGCCGTCGAACCAGCGGCCGTCAGGGCGACGATCCAGGACCACGCCGGGCTCGCCGTACGGCGTCACCGCCAGCCGGCGGACGGTCCAGTCAGGCCCGGCGTCGATCGCGTACGCCAGCCGCGTCGGCCGCCCGTCCAGCGCGACGATCACCCCGTCGGCCCGCACGCCGTCGCCGTCCTCCCGCAGCACGAGGTGCTCGGTGGCCGGCCACTCCAGCGCGGACCACATCAACTGCCGGTCCACAGTCAGGCCTCGGCGCCCGGCGCCGGGTAGCGCTCGCCCCACCACGCCGCCCACCGGTCGGTCAGCTCGGCGTACGCGGCGTCGTCGAGGCCGAACGTGCTGAGCACGGCCATCGCGGATCGCTCCGGCTTCTCCGCGCCCGGCGGGACGAACGCGACGACGAGCAGCCCTTCGCCCCACCCGTCGACGGTCAGTCCGAGCTGGTGCGCCGACCGGAACCACACCGTGCCGCCGACGTCCTGGCCGGCCAGCGTCACGCGGTAGGCCGAGCCGGGCGGCGCGCCGGCGACGGCGTCGAGGCCGAGCTCGCCGAGCAGTTCCGGCGCGCCCGTCGTCGTCCCGGCGAAGAACGCGGTGCGCCGCGACCCGTCCGGCTGCCGCTCGAGGTAGAAGCGCAGCTGCTGCAGGAACGTCGTCCAGCCCTCGGTGATGTCGTCGTAGTAGGCGTCCCACTCCGGGCTGACGCCGCGCGGCGCCCTGGTCAGCGTGACGCGGGTGCCGTCGCCGTCGGGCTCGACGACGATCTGGTCGCCCTCCTGCACGCCCAGCGTCCGGGCGTGCGCGTCCTCGGTGAAGCTCTGGAAGTAGATGAGGTCGATCTCGTCGTCCAGGCCCGGCGAGTCCCAGCCGTGCCAGTGCCTGATGCGGTCCTTCTCGCGCAGCGCGCGCCACACCTCGTCGACGGGCGCGGCGATGGTCACCTGAATTCGTGGGGTCTCGGTCATGATCGGTCTCCTCGTGGGGCCGGGTAGCCGCCGGCGACCAGCCGGTACGGGCGCCCGTCGTCGGTGTCGAAGCGCGCGACCACCTGCCGCACCGCCTCGGTCAGCTCGTCGGTGAAGGCGTGGACGTCGCCGGGCTCGGCGAACCGGACCTCGGCCTCGATGGTGAACGTGAGCAGCCGCCGGCCCGACTCGTCGGCCCGCGCCTGCATGCGGGCGACGTCGCGGACGGTGTCGGCCGCGACGCCGACCAAGTGCTCGGCGGCGTACTGGTCCTGCACCTGGGTGAGCTCGGAGGACATGACGGCGGGATCGACGACGACGGCGCCCGGCGTGGCCCGCAGGATGCGCTCGACGCAGCCGCGTCGCCGTCGCTCCTCGACCAGCTCGACCAGCCCGGCCGCCTCGAGCACCCGCAGGTGGTAGTTGACCCGCTGCCGCGGCAGGCCGAGCGCGGCGGCCAGCTGGGTGGCCGACGCCGGCTCGCGCAGCCGGGTCAGCAGCTCGCGCCGCGGCGGGGCGAGCGCGGCCCGCACCTCACCGGGCTCTTCGAGGTAGGTGATCGCGGCCATGGGCCCATCGTCGAATTGACAATTCAATTTGTCAATACGCCACCGTGCACAGTCTCGTGGTGGCACGGGTGATGGCGACGTACAGGTCACGCTCACCGCTCGGGCGGGCCGCGACGATCTCGTCCGGGGCCACGACGACGATCGAGTCGAACTCCAGGCCCCGCGCCTCGGTGGCGGGCACGAGCCGCGCCCACCGGGTGACGCCGGCGGCGGACAACTCGTCCAGCCGGCCGTCCGCGCAGATCACGGCGAGCAGTTCGCCCGGGTGCGCCGCGGCCTGCGCGGCGAGCTCGTCGGCCACGGTGGCGGCCAGTGTGTCCCTCCCGGCGGTGCGGCTGCTCGGTGCTTCGCCGTGGCGGATCGACCGGATCGGCGTCTGTCCGGGGGCGATCCGGGCGAGCAGGTCGTGGGTGGTGGCCAGGATCTCCTGGGTCGTGCGGTAGCCGACGGTCAGGGTGTGCAGGGCGAACCGGTCGCCGAGGTGCGGGCCGAGCGCCTGCGGCCAGTCGCCCGCCGTCGTCGCCGGGCCCGCCTGGGCGAAGTCGCCGACCAGCGTCATCGACCTGGCCGGGCACCGGCGCAGCACCATGCGCCACCGCATGGCGGTCAGCTCCTGCGCCTCGTCGACCACGACGTGCCCGAACGTGCGTTCCGGCGGCCCGTCCACCAGCTCGGCCGCCTCGTCCAGCAGCGGCACGTCGGCATCGGTCCACGGCGCGCCGGGAGCGTGTCCCAGCAGGGTCCGCACGAGCGCCTCGGCGGTCAGCCGCGGCCAGAGCGACTCGACCGCGCGGTCGACGTAGGCGTCGCCCATGAGGTTCGCCCGGGCGGCGGCCGCGTCGAACACCTCGGCCGGGTCCGCGGACGGCCCGTCGTCGAAGCCGAGCGCCCGCAGGCCCGACGCGGCCAGGGCGTCGAGATCCAGGCCCGTGCTCGCCGCGATCTCGGCATCGATGCGCTCCAGGTCCTCGGCGGCGCTGCGCTCCAGCGCATCCGTGACGGCGTCGACCAGGTGCTCCTTGAACACCTCCCGGGCCGGGTTGTGCGCCAGGCCGCTCGCTCGCGCGGCCGCCCGCGACTCCGCGACGTCCGCGCTGCCCAGACGGACCCACTCCCGCCCGACCCGAACCGCGAAGCCGCCGTCAGGCGCCTGCATGGAGCCCACCAGCTCCGCCAGCGCCCCGGCCTGCGCCAGACTCCCCTTGCGGCGCGCCGCGTCGAACGACGCCACGGCCGCGGGCACGACCCCGCCGAGCTGCACGCACGTCGACATGACCACGTCGTTCTCTCCCAGCGACGGAAGCACCTGGGAGATGTAGTCGAGGAACCGCGGGTTCGGCCCGAGCACCAGCACGCCACCCGCAGCGGCGTCCGGGAACGCGTACAGCACGTACGCCGCCCGGTGCAGCGCGACGACGGTCTTGCCCGTGCCGGGACCGCCCTGTACGACCGTCACCCCTCGATGCGGCGACCGGACGATCTCGTCCTGCTCCGCCTGCAGCGTCTCGACCACCGCACGCATCCGCCCCGTGCGCCGCGCCGCCAGCGCCTCCACCAATGGCCCGTCGCCGACGACGTCACCGGCCTCCGCCGCGGATCCGTCCAGCAGCTCGTCGCTCACCGCGCGGACCGTCCGGCCCTCGACCCGCAGGTGACGGCGTCGGCGCAGCCCCATCGGCTGGACGGCGGTCGCCGCGTAGAAGGGCCGCGCCGCCTCCGCCCGCCAGTCGACCAGCAACGGCAGGTCCCGGCCGTCGACGTGCAGGCCGAGCCGGCCGATGTGCAGGACGGTGCCCTCCGCGCCGTCGATGCGGCCGAACACCAGCCCCTGCTCGGCCGCCTCCAGCCGGCGAACCCGGCGCGCCAGACGGTCCGCGGCGACGTCGCGCGCGAACACCTCGCCCGGGCCCGCGGACGGCGACCTCAGCACGTCCGCCAGCTGCGTCCGTGCCTCCGCCAGCCGCTCGTCCAGCAGCCCGTACATGGCGGCCACGTGCGCCTGCTCCACCTCGGCCTGCGCCGCGGCGCCCTCGTCGTGCGTCGTCAACAACTGCAGCCCTTCTCTCGATCCGGCTCACCACTATGAGGCCGGATTCCCGCGAGAGTAAGGCTTGACTTACCTGCCGCGATCAGCCCAGCAGGACGGCGCGGTCGGGGACGACCCGGCCGAGGCCGTGCAGCCACTCGTCCGGCGGGTCCGGCCACCAGCGGCCGGACCGCAGCGCTCCGATGGTGTCGCGGACGGTGGCGACGTCGGCCGCGGCCGGCACGACGCGGTTCGGCGAGACCCCCGCGAGCACGCCGAACCACCAGTGCCGCCGGGTCTCCGGCAGCGCGTCGGGGTCGAGGACGACGTAGTAGTCGGGCAGCGCCGCGGCCTCGGTGCGCAGCGACCGCAGCGCCGCCTCGACGGCGACCTCCAGCGTTCCGGCCGGCGCCGTCCGGTCGAAGAACCCGGCCCAGGCGGCGCCGACCTCGCCGAGCGGGTCGACGTCGTGCACGACGTAGGCGGCGTGCGACTGGGCGACGGCCGCGCGGACCCGCTGCGCGGCGTCGTCGCCGGGCGTTCGCGGCGAGTGTCGGTGCCCGCCCGTAGGGTGGGGTTCCCTCCCAGCCGGGCGGGTCATGTCCCCGCCAGGCCGCTGGACGGCCCGGACGTTGGCCAGCCCGTCCAGCCCGGCCACCACTCGGGCCGACTCGTCGCCGGCGATGACCACCACGGTGCTGTTCGGCCGCGCCACACCAGAAACCCTATGCTCCGAGACGTGAAGTACATGATGCTCATCTACGGAACCGACGAGACCTGGCAGCGGGTCTACGACGGCGACCGCGTCGGCGACGACCTCATGCGCCGGCACCGCGAGCTGACCGAGCGGCTGGTCGCCTCCGGCGAGTACGTCGCGTCGTCCGGGCTCACCGTCGACGCGGCGCGCACGGTGCGGGTGCGCGACGGCGTGCCGGCGGTCACCGACGGCCCGTTCACCGAGGCCAAAGAGGTGCTGGCCGGCTACTACCTGGTCGACTGCGCGAGCGTGGAGCGGGCGACGGAGATCGCGGCGCAGATCCCGGAGGCTGCGTACGACCTCGTCGAGGTGCGCCGGGTGATGGACCCCGCCGACCTGTGAGCTAGGCCGGCGCTTCGGGGTCGAGGCCGAGCGCCGCGCGCCCGCCGTCGACCGGCACTGTGGCGCCGGTGACGAACGAGGCGTCGTCGGAGAGCAGGTGCGTCACCACCGCGGCGACCTCGTCCGTCCGCCCCACCCGCCCGGCCGGATGCAGCTGCCGCAGTTGCGCCTCGACCTCGGCGGCCGCCGACGGCGAGAGCCCGGCGAGGTAGGCGTCGTAGCGCTCGGTGGCGATGGATCCCAGCGCGACGGCGTTGACGCGGATGCCGCGCCCGCCGTACTCGACCGCGAGCGCCCGGGTCAGGCCCTCGACCGCCGCCTTCGCCGTGGCATACGGCAGCGAGCCGGGCACGGCACGCTGCGCCTGGTGCGACGACACGTTGACGATGGCGCCGCCCTGACCGTGGGCGAGGAAGCGGCGCACCGCCGTGGTGCAGCCGACGACGACGGGGTCAAGGTTGAGCGCGATGAGCCGCGACGTCTCGGCCGCGTCCGTCGTGTGCACCGACGCGTCGCGGAACACCGCCGCGTTGTTCACCCACCCGGCCAGCGGCGCCGCCGACTCGGCGAGGTCGGCGGCGTGCCAGGCGACGCCGTCGTCGGACGCGCTGCCGGCGACCGCCAGCGCCCGGGTGCCGGCCGGGTGGTCGCGCAGCCAGCCGAGCGCCGTCGGGTCGAGATCGAGCGCCACGACCGTGCCGCCGGCGTCGAGCAGCCGTTCTACGACGGCCCGGCCCACCCCGCGGCCGCCGCCGGTCACCACGTACGAGCGGTCCATGCCGTCCACCCTGCCATGGTCACGGCGAGGGCGGCTCCAGGAACACGACGGGGATGACGCGGTCGGTGTTGGACTCGTAGAGGCGGTAGCCCTTGTACGCGGCCAGGACGCGCGGCCACCACACCGCCCGCTCCTCCGGCGTCGCCGTCCGGGCCCTGGCCGGCCAGCGGCGGCCGCGCACCTGCACCGTGACGTCCGGGTGCGCGACGAGGTTCGTGTACCACTGTGGATGCCGCGGCCGGCCGCCCCACGACGCGATGACCACCAGGTGATCGTCGTCGTGCAGACAGAGCAGCGGCACGGTGTGCCGCCGGCCGGTCCGCGACCCCGTCGTGGTGAGCAGCAGCATGTCGTTGCGCACGAGCCGCCGGCCCAGCACCCCGCGCGTCGCCCGGTAGAGCGCGATGTGCAGGCGGGACAGCCGGCGGGCGGTGGCGTCGCGCACGGCCGCGCTCAGCCGCCCGCGATCTCCTCGAGCGGCACGCCGGTGTCGGCGAGCCGCGCGACGTCGACCCGCTCGCCGGAGCGGATCAGCGCCTTGATCGGCCCGTCGACGTCCCAGACGTTGACGTTCATGCCGGCGACGACCTTGCCCTCGCGCAGCCAGAACGCGATGAACTCGCGCGCCGCGACGTCGCCGCGGTACACGACGTCGTCGTAGTTGTCCGGCGTGACCAGGCCGTGGAACTCCATCCCGAGGTCGTACTGGTCGGTGTAGAAGTACGGCAGCTCGTCGTAGACGGCGTCGCCGCCGAGCATCGTCGACGCCGCCACCGCCGGTTGGTTGAGCGCGTTGGCCCAGTGCTCGACCCTGATGCCCGGCCCGAGCAGCGGGTGGTCGGCCTCGGCGATGTCGCCGGCCACGACGATGTCGGGGTCGCTGCTCTGCAGCCTCGCGTCGGTGACGACGCCCGAGTGCACGCGCAGCCCGGCCGCGGCGGCCAGCTGCAGGTTCGGGGCCGCGCCGACCCCGACGACCACCGCGTCGGCCTCGATGTGGCTGCCATCGGCCAGCACCGCGCCGCTCACGCGGTCGCCGTCGACCGTGAACCGCTCGATGCCGACGCCGGTGCGCAGCGTGACGCCGTGCTCGACGTGGAGGTCGGCGAAGACGCGGGCCAGCTCCGGGCCCAGCGGGCCGAGCAGCGGCAATTCCTGCGCCTCGACGATGGTGACCTCGACGCCGGCGGCGCGGGCGGCCGCGGTGACCTCGAGGCCGATCCAGCCGCCGCCCACCACCAGCAGCCGGCGCACCGATGCGAGCGTCGACTTGATGGCGTCGGAGTCGGGCAGCCGGCGCAGGTAGTGCACGCCCGCGGCGTCGGCGCCCGGGATGCTCAGACGGCGCGGGCTGGAGCCGGTGGCCAGCAGCAGCTTCGCGTACCGGACGGTGCCGCCGTCATCGAGCACCACGGTGCGCGTCCGGGTGTCGATCTCGACCACCGTCGCGCCCAGCCTCAAGTCGACGTCGTGCTCGGCATACCAGCCGGCGTCGTGGACGAACGCGCTGTCGCGTTCGTCGTTGCCGAGGAGGTACCCCTTCGACAGCGGCGGGCGCTCGTACGGGCGGTCGGGCTCGTCGCCTATGAGCACCAGCGGGCCGTCGTACCCCTGGTCGCGGAGCGCCTCGGCGCCCTTGGCTCCGGCGAGTCCGCCGCCGACGATGACGAATGGCTGCTCGGTCACCCTCGCCACGCTACCGGTCGGCCACCCCGCGATGACGGCGGTGCCCGGGATGTGGCGCCCTGCTCTCCGCTGCTGCACCCGCCACGCCTTCAGGCCGCCACCCCGGTGGCGGCCGAAAGCCGCCGGACCTTGTCGGACCCGGCTGGTTGACTTCCCTCATGACGACTCTTCGCGACACCGCCGAGCGGTTCGGTGCGCTGCATCGGCCCAGGTCCCCGCTGCTGCTGCCGAACGCCTGGGATCCTCTGAGCGCTCGGCTGGTCGAGGCCGCCGGCGCCGCGGCGGTGGCCACCACCAGCGCCGGAGTGGCGTGGGCGCTCGGCACGGCCGACGGCGACCAGATCGACCGCGACAGCGTGCTGACCCTCACCAGTCGCGTCGTGTCGGCGGTCGGCGTCCCCGTCACCGCCGACGTCGAGAGCGGGTTCGGCGCCACGCCCGCCGAGGTCGGCGTCACCTTCGAGGGCGTGCTGGCCACGGGCGCCGTCGGGGCCAACATCGAGGACGTCCACCCCAGCGATCCCAGCGCGCTGCGCGACCCCGCCGAGCAGGCCGAGCGCCTGGCCGCGGCCCGGTCCGCCACCGACGCCGCGGGCGTGCCGTTCTACCTCAACGCCCGGGTCGACACCTACCTTCGCGGCGTCGGCGACCCCGCCACCCGTCTCGCCGACACCGTGTCCCGGGCGCGTGCCTACCTCGCCGCCGGTGCGTCCGGCATCTTCGTCCCCGGTGTCGTCGACGTGCCCACGCTCACCCGCCTGACCGCGGAGATCGACGGGCCGGTTAACGTCCTCGCCGGGCCGTCCGCCCCGCCGGTGCGCGAGCTCGCCGCCGCCGGAGCCGCCCGCATCAGTCTCGGCTCGTCCGTCGCCGCGGCCGCCTACGCGGTGGCCCAGCGGGCGGCGCGCGAGCTGTTCGACGACGGCACGTACACCGCGCTGGAGGGAGGGCTCGCCTACGGAGAACTGAACACGCTGATGTCCTGAGCCCGCGCCGCCGCGATCCCCCGATCGCCAGCACAGCGGCGCGGTGCCGTGTGATGGACGCCGCGACCCACGTCGGTCCGGCCACGCGCTAGCCGCCCCCGGCCCGGCGCCTGAGGTCGCGCCATGCACACGGGTTCCCCGACCGGCGCCCGACTCGGTCCGCGACGGTCACGCCCCGGACCGGCGCCGGTGCGAGGTCGCCCCAGGCGGACGGGTCATCCAGCTGGTGCCCGAGGTCGCCCGCGAAGGCCACACCCAGGTCGCCGCCGGCCGTCGCGGCCGCCGCGACGGCCGCGACGGCTACGCCCGGGGTCGCCGCCAGTGTCCGAGGCGCCGGGCCGTCGTCGCACTGCGGACCGTTGCCCCGGGCGGCCGCAGGCGGTCAGCTCGGCCCCGGTCGAGCACGCCCGCTCGGCCGAGCGGCCCGCGCGGCCGAGCGCCCCCCGCTCCCCCGCGCAAGGAACAGAGTGGGTGGCGGCATGCCTGTGGGCGCGCCCGCCGGTCCGCCACCTCGGCGAGACCGGGCGAGCACGCCCACTGAACCGCGACTGCCGTGACCTCAACGCCGTCCTCAGCGCCGGTAGAGCACCGGGTTCATCGGGCTGGCCGCCACCTCGCCCGGCCTGACGCCCGGGAGGGAGGCGGCGAGGTCGCCGACCTGGTGGTCGTTGACCGGCTCGGCCACGACCATGTCCGCGTCGATGTAGATGACGGTCATGACGCGGCGAGGGTCGACGCCGACGTTGGGGCCGGCGTGGTGGAAGGTCCAGCCGAGGTGGTAGCTGGCGTCACCGAGGGCGAACGGCTCGTTGACGACGGGCAGGTTCTGCTCGGCGAGCGCGGCCTGCAGCGCGACCTCGGACTCGTCGCTGATGGGCAGGTCGCGGCCGTGCTCGAACCGGTGGCTGCCGGCGGCGAACGACAGCGGACCCATCTCAAGCGGCGTCTCCTGCAGCGGCAGCCAGATGGTGCAGCTGCGGTCGCTCGAGAACGGCCAGTAGTACTGGTCGGCGTGCCACGGGGTGATGCCGCCGGCGGGCTCCTTGTACAGCGCCTGGTCGTGGTACAGCCGCACGCCCTCGACGCCGAGGAGGTCGGCGGCGATCTTGGCCAGCCGCTGCGAGAACACGAGCTCCTTCACCAGCTCGCTGTGCTGCCACAGGTTGCCGACCTGCAGGAACGCCTTGTTGTACGTCGAGCGCTCCTCCATCGGCAGATGCATGGTGTTCAGCTCGATCACCTTCTCGGTGATCTCTGGCTCGTAGTGCCGGACGACCTCCGGGTCGAGCACGCCGGACAGGTGGACGAAGCCGTCCCGGTCGAACGCGGAGATCTGGTCCGCCGCGAGGTCGTACGGCGTGTCGAGAGCGGTCGACGTGGTCATCGGGTCCTCCAGGAAGGGAAGGGTCTCGGGTAGGGCGCCGAGGTCAATGCTCCAGGGCCGGCACCCCGCGGCACCACGCCGACGATGACGGTTTCCGATACTCTCGCGGCCGTTTCGGGCCGCACCTCGGGCAAATGGCGCGCGCACCGTATCGTCGAGGCATGCGACCCGCCCTCGAGCACATCGGCACCACGGGCGGCCTGTCGTGGAAGCGCTACCTGTACCGCAGCGCCGCGTTCGCCTTCAGCTGGCACTTCCATCCGGAGATCGAGCTGACGCTGATCACGTCCGGCACCGGCACCCGGTACGCGGGCGACGGCATCGAACCGTACGACCCCGGCCAGCTGACGCTGCTCGGCGCGGGCGTGCCGCACGCGTTCGTGTCGGCGGCGCCGGGCGACAACGAGGCGGTCGTCATCCACTTCCGGGCGGACTTCCTCGGCCCCGGACTCTTCAACGTGCCGGAGTTCGCGGCGGTGGGTGCGCTGCTGGACGCGGCCGGGCGCGGCCTGGAACTGGCCGCCTCGGACGACCTCGTGCGGCGCATCGTCGCGCTGACGGAGCTGAACGGCGCCGACGGCACGCTCGGCCTGCTGGACGTCCTGGTCCGGCTGGCCGACGGCGCGCCCGGGCGGCCGCTGGCCAGCACCGGCTACCGCTCGCCGGACCGGCCCGACAGCCGCCGTCGGATGGACGACGTCTTCGGCTACCTGCACGAACGGTACGGCGAGCCGATCGCCCTCGACGACGTCGCCGCCGTCGCGCACCTGTCGCCGGCCGCGTTCAGCCGGTTCTTCCGCCGCGCGACCGGCCGCACGTTCACCGCCTACCTGACGGAGTTGCGCGTCGGCGCCGCGTGCCGGCTACTCTCCGAGAGCGACCGCGCCGTCGCCGACATCGCCGCGTCCTGCGGGTTCGGCAACCTCTCGAACTTCAACCGGCGCTTCCGCGAGCTCAAGGCGATGACACCGCGGGAGTACCGCGCCGCCTTCACCTGACGAGGCGCATGCTTGTCGGTGCCGAGTGGCACAGTGAGGGCATGTATCGCGAGCGACCATCCACCATCGCGCACGCGGTGGTCTGGTCGTCGACGGTCACGACGGACGAGGAGCACCGGGTGCTGCCCGACGGCTGCCTCGACCTGCTCTGGTCCGGCGGCCGGTTGGTGGTGGCCGGGCCCGACACCGTCGCGCACCTCGCGTCGTGGCGGGCCGGCACGCCGTTCGTCGGGCTGCGGCTCAGCGCCGGAGTCGGGCCGCGGGTGCTCGGGCTGCCGGCGCACGAGCTGCGCGACCAGCGGGTGCCCCTCGACGCGCTCTGGCCCGGCGCAGAGGTGCGCCGGCTGGCCGAACAACTGGCCGAAGCCGCCGAGGCAGCGGAGATGGCGGCGGACGGGCGGGCCGGACCAGCGGCCCGGATCACCGGGAGCGAGGCAGCCGCGATCGCCGAAGCGACCGACCCCGGTGCGCTGCTGGAAGCCGCCGGCCGGCTCGCTGACGGGCGGCCGGCCGCCCCAGGCGCGCGACTGGAGGCCAGACGCAGACCCGGCAACACGTCGCCGCCCGACCCGGGCGCGCTGCTGGAAGCCGCCCGCCGGTTCGCCGACGGCCGGCCCGCCGACCCGGGCGCGCTGCTGGAGGCCGTCGCCGTGCGGAGGCTGGGTGAGGGGGCGCCCGCCGATCCCGTCGTCGAGCGGGTGGCGTGGCGGCTGGGGCAGGGCGCCGCCGTCGGCGACGTCGCCCGGGAGGTGGGCCTGAGCGCCCGCCAGCTGCACCGCCGCAGCCTCGACGCGTTCGGGTACGGGCCGAAGACGCTGTCGCGCATCCTGCGGCTGCACCGCGCGCTCGAACTGGGCCGCTCCGGCGCGCCGGCCGCCGACGCCGCCTATGCGGCCGGGTACGCCGACCAGGCGCACCTGTCCCGCGAGGCGCGTTCGCTGTCCGGCGTCACGCTCACGACCCTGGTGGCGTAGCGCCCGGCAGCGCGGCATAAAAGTCGACGCCGTTGCCGTCCGGGTCCTGCACGACGGCGTAGCGCTGCCCCCAGAACGCGTCCCACGGCGCGAGGTGGCTCGCGGCGCCGGCGGCGATCATTCGCTCGTACGCCGCGTCGACGCCGGCCGGGTCGCCGCAGTCGAAGGCGAGGCTGCCGCTGCCGCCCGACGGCGGAGTGAAGCCGGGGTCGAACCCGGCGATCGACGCGTGCGTGTCGAGCAGCAGCCGCACGCCCGGCGCGAGCGGGATCTCGGCGTGCGGCGCGTCCTCCGCGCCGTCGGGGACGTCGAGGCCGAGCGCGCGGTAGAACTCCAGCGAGCGGCCCATGTCGGCGACCGCCAAGCCGATGGCGTTGAAACGTGGCTGTGTCATGCCGACGACGCTACGACCCCGCCCGCGAGTGCGTCTTGAAGGAATCGGACGCCGCTACGCTGACCTGGTGGCGCACCCACGGATGTACACCGACGACGACCCGTACCTCGACGAGCTGCGCGCCATCTGCCTGCGCTTCCCCGAGTCGGCCGAGGTGGAGGCGTGGGGCCGGCCGACGTTCCGGGCGGGGAAGAAGATGTTCGCCGTCTTCGAGGGCAACGACGACCACCCGTTCGCGGTGATCTTCAAGCCCGACGCCGCCGACCGGCCGGCCCTGGTCCAGGACCCGCGCTTCTACGTGCCCGCCTACTACGGCCCCAGCGGCTGGCTGGCCCTCGACTTCACCGCTGCCGACGTCGACTGGACGGAGGTCGGCGAGCTGCTGGACGGCTCGTACCGGCAGGTCGCGCTGCAGCGCATGCTCAAGGCGCTGGACGCCCGCTGAGCCGCCGCCGCGCCCGGAGGTAATGTCGAGGGTGTGGCGGTGCGCATCGAACAGGTCGACCTGCCGGGCATCGGGGTGCGACACGACGTGCTCACCGAGTCCGGGCGCCGGGTCAGTGTCCTGACGCAACGTTCCGGCGAGCGCACGCTGGCCGTCTTCGACGTCGACGACCCCGACTCCTGCCGCGACCCCATCACGCTCACCGACGACGAAGCCGAGACGCTGGCCGGGCTGCTGGGCGCGTCCGTCGTGCTCGGCCAGCTGGCCGCGCTGCGCGACCACGCCGCCGGGCTGTACACCGAGCAGATCGCCGTCACCGCCGGGTCGCCGTTCGCCGGTCGCGCGCTCGGCGACACCCGGGCCCGCACCCGCACCGGCGCGTCCATCGTCGCGCTGCTCCGCGACGGCGCCGTTCAGCCGTCGCCGGGGCCGGACGCGCCACTGCGCGCCGGCGACCTCCTGGTCGCGGTCGGCACCCGCGAGGGCCTCGACGCGCTGACCCGCCTCGTCGCCGACGGCGCGAACTGATCCGCTGCCCCGATGGCGGAGACCACCACCCTCCTGATCGAGATCGGTGCGCTCCTGCTGGGGATGGGGCTGCTGGGCCGGCTGGCCGGCCGCGCCGGGGTGTCGCCGATCCCGTTCTACCTGCTGGCCGGGCTGGCGTTCGGGCAGGGAGGTTTGCTGCCGCTGTCGGCCAGCGAGGAGTTCTTCGAGGTCGGCTCCGAGGTCGGCGTCATCCTGCTGCTGCTCATGCTGGGGCTGGAGTACTCGGCCGGCGAACTGGTCACGAACATCCGCCGCTCGGCGCTGTCCGGCCTGTACGACGCGCTGCTCAACGCGCTGCCGGGCGCGGCGTTCGCGCTGCTGATGGGCTGGGGCCCGGTGGCCGCCGTCGCGCTGGCGGGCGTGACGTGGGTGTCGTCGTCGGGCGTCATCGCGAAGGTGCTGCGCGACCTCGGCCGGCTGAACAACCGCGAGACCCCGGTGGTGCTGTCGGTGCTCGTCATCGAGGACCTGGTGATGGCGTTCTATCTGCCGGTGCTGTCGACGCTGGTGATCGGCGCCGGGCTGGCCGAGGGGGCGCGGACGCTGGCGATCGCCGTCACCGCGGCCGTGGTGATCCTGTACCTGGCGCTGCGGCACGGCCACGCGATCTCGACGCTGTTCTCGCCACGTCAGCGGGAGGCGCTGCTGCTGGGCGTGCTCGGGCTGACGATGGTGGTGGCCGGCGTCGCCGAGCAGGTGAACGTGTCGGCCGCCGTCGGGGCGTTCCTGGTCGGTATCGCGATCTCCGGCCCGGTGGCCGAGCACGCGTCGGAGCTGCTGACGCCGCTGCGCGACGTGTTCGCGGCGGTGTTCTTCATCTTCTTCGGGCTGACGACCGATCCCGCCGACATCGGGCCGGTGCTGCTGCCGGCGCTGGCGCTGACCGTCGTCACTGCGGCGACGAAGGTGCTCACCGGGTGGCTGGCGGCCCGGCGCGCCGGCATCGCCGAGCCGGGACGGTGGCGGGCCGGGCTGGCGCTGGTGCCGCGGGGCGAGTTCTCCGTCGTGATCGCCGGGCTGGCCGTCAGCGCCGGCATCGAGCCGACGCTGGCGCCGCTGGTGACGACGTACGTGCTGCTGACGGTGGTGCTCGGGCCGCTGCTGGCGCGGCTGCCGGACACGCCGTGGTTCCGTGACGTGGTGCGGCGGCGGGTGCTCAACCGAGGTCGGGGACGAGTACAGCGGCACCGCTGACGGCGTCGGCGGCGAGGTCGCCGAGCGCAGCGTCGGCGCGGCCGAGTGGATACGGCGTCGTGGTGACCCGCAGCCGGTGCTCGCCGGCGAAGCGGAGGAACGCCCGGGCGTCGTCGCGGGTGTTGGCGGTGACGCTGCGCAGTTGCCGTTCCTGGAACAGGTGCCGCTGGTAGTTCAGCGGCGGCACGTCGGTGAGGTGAATGCCGGCGACGGCGAGCGTGCCGCCGCGGTCGAGCGCGGCCAGCGCCGGCGGGACGAGGTCGCCGACCGGCGCGAACAGGATGGCGGCGTCGAGCGGCTCGGGCGGTGGGTCGGCCGCGGCGCCGGCGGAGGCCGCACCCAGTTCGAGGGCCAGCTCACGAGCGGCCGGGCTGCGGGTCAGCACGTGGACGGTGGCCCCCTGCGCCAGCGCGACCTGGGCCGCGAGGTGGGCGCTGGCGCCGAACCCGTAGATGCCCAGCCGTCCGCCGGGAGGGAGCTCGGCGCGCAACAGCGCGCGGTAGCCGATGATGCCGGCGCACAGCAGCGGCGCCAGCTCGACGTCGTCGTAGCCGGACGGCAGCGCCAGCGCGTACGCGGCCGGGACGGTGGCGTACTCGGCATACCCGCCGTCGGCGTCCCAGCCGGTATAGGTCGAGGCCGGGCACAGGTTCTCGGCGCCGCGGCGGCAGTAGGCGCAGGTCCCGTCGGTGCCGCGCAGCCACGCGATGCCGACGCGGTCGCCCGGCGCGAACCCGCCGGAACCGTCGGCCGTCACGACTTCGCCGACCACCTCGTGGCCGGGCACGACGTGCGGACGGTGCACGGGCAGGTCGCCCTCGGCGACGTGGAGGTCGGTGCGGCAGACGCCGCAGGCCAGGACGCGGACCAGTAGCTCGCCGGGGCCAGGTCGGGGCACCGCGTCGTCGACGAGGGTCAGCGGCCGGCTCGCCATCGGGCCGGGCGTCGTGACCCGCCAGGCGCGCATGCCCTCAGTCGAGCGTCAGCAGCGCGCCGACGTCGATGGTGACCGGGAACGGCCGCTCGAGGGTGATGACACCTGAGCCGCGCGCGACCTCCTTGTAGGCGCCGCCGGCCAGCTCGTACGCGACGAACGCATCGCCCTCAGCCGCCGCCGGGTCGATGATCCAGTACGCCGGAATGCCAGCGTACTGATAGTCGGCGACCTTCGCTATGCGGTCGGTGCGCCTCGACCCTGGCGAGACGACCTCGACGACCAACTGCACGTCGGCGGGGTCGATCCTGGCGACATCCAGTTTCACCTGCGCCCGGGAGAACACCACGACGTCCGGGCCGCGCACTGTCGGTGGGAACCGCGCCTCGATGGTCAGACCGAGGTGCTGAAGCGCGACCAGGCCCTCGGGCAACTGCGCGTCCAACAGGTTGACCAGTCGGTGCGCAACGAACTGATGGCCGGCCGTCGGGAACGAGTTCATGATGATCGTCCCGTCGACGAGCTCCCAGTACCGGTTGGCGTCGGTCTCCTCGAGTGCATCCCAATCCTCGATGGCCAGGAGCTCGTTGGGCACCGTGACCGTCGTCATCGGAACCTCCTTCGCTCGATCATGATCTGACCTTCGATTCATACCGTCACGATACGCGGATCGGCACCCTCACGCGTTTGCCCGAATCCGCCGGCCCGGTTGCCCGAACCGGCGGATCCGCCCCTCAGAAATTTGCCCTAACTCTTAACGGCCCAGGCCAACGTGGGAACCGGGCAACAGCACCTCCGCCTTGGCCGGCAGGTGGTCCGACGCGTCGGTCGAGACCACGGCGGCGGTGCGGACGATGACGTCGCCGGAGGTGAGGACGTAGTCGATGCGGGCGTTCGGGTCCTCCGCCGGATAGGTGTTGCCGTCGCCGACGCCGGCGGCCTCCCAGGTGTCGACGAGGTCGTCGACGAGCTCGCGGATCTCCGGCGACGACGGGACGGCGTTGAGGTCGCCGAGCAGCACGACCGACTCGTCCGGCTCGCCCATCAGCGCCTCGATCGCCGCGACCTGTTCAAGCCGCTCGTTGGCGTCGTTGTGCTGCAGGTGGGTGTTGTAGACGCTCACCCAGACGCCGCGCACGTTGATGCGGGCGCGCAGCAGGCCACGCTGCTCGTGCCCCTCGTAGCGGGGCAGGTAGGTGTTGTCCCAGTCGCGGATCGGCCGCTCGCTGAGGATCGCGGTGCCGTACTGACGGCGCGGCTCGCCCGGCTGCGCCGGGTCGAGGTCGAGGTTGGCGCCGTACACGACGTGCATGTCCAGCTCGTCGGCGAGCCAGGCGGCCTGGTCGACGAAGTCGCTGCGCTCGCCCCAGTGGCGGTCGACCTCCTGCAGGCCGACGACGTCGACGCCCTCGGTCTTGATGACGTCGGCGACTCGCTGCAGGTTCAGCAGGCCGTCGACGCCGACGCCGTGGTGGATGTTGAAGCTCATGACGGTGAGCGGCCGGTCGCGGGGCGACGGATCGGCCGACGAAGCGGGCTGAGTGGTCCCGGCCATCAGTCCCAAGACTGCCAGAACCGCGGGGACGGCGGTGCGGAGCAGGCGCATGGTGGGGTCCTTTCGACGTCACGGCACACGTGTCGTCGAGCCTTCCCACTCCGGATGACTTGTAGACAAACCTCCCGCAAACGGTCAGTCGAGAAGACCGTCGATCGGCTCGCCGGAGCGCACCTGCCACGTCGGCACCCGCAGGACCCGCGTCACCGGCGGCAGCCCCGACTCCGGCACCAGCCCGGTCAGCAGCCGCCGCCGGCGCAGCAGCAGCCGCAGGTGGCGCGCGGCGTCCTCGCCCGGCCAGCCGCGGTCCAGCAGGACGGCGGTGCTACCGGACGGCGTGCGCACCAGCACGTCGACCCGGTAGCCGTCGACGACGGCGTTCGGCTCGACGTCGCCGGCGCCGGCCGCCTCGAGCCGCGTGCACAGCGCCTCGACCAGCGGGTCGGTGAAGACGGCCGACTCCATCGGCGCCGGCGGGTTGGGCCGGACGTGGAACGAGCGGACGGACGACATGCGGGCCAGCAGCGCCGGCAGCCCGGCCTGCCGCGACCAGAACCCGTGCTGCCCGACGGTGACGACGTGCGCCCGCGCCCGGGCCAGCGCGCCGCTCCACAGCGCCGTCTGCCCCTGCGCCCAGCGCAGCGTCTGCTCCGGCATGCCGTCGCCGGCGACCAGCGACAGCACGACGGCGTCGCAGTCGACCGCGTCGCCGTCGGCCACGCAGGCCACCGGCACCGGCTCGAACCGGAACAGCGACCGCAACTCCTCGGCCTGGGCCCGGAACGGGGTGGCGACGGCGACGGTGGCGTCGGCGGGCAGCTGCTCGCGCAGTTCCTTGACCGCCCACACGACGCGGTCGATCTCGGCCTGGTTGCGCCACGACCCGCCGTTGGCGCCGCGTTCGGGCGTGCCGGTGACGTCCTCCCACAGCAGCAGCGTCGCGTCGCCGGTCTCGGCGTCGTGCGCGCGGGGCAGCGCGCCGACGTCGGTGACAACGGTCAGCCGGCCCCCGTAGAAGTGCTCGTCGACGATGCGGGCGATGCCCGGGTGCGCGCCGTCGTGCTCGTCGAGCAGCAGCGACTCCTCGACGTTGGGCAGCGCGGCGTCGAAGACGGAGTCGCCGCGGAAGGACAGCCGCCGCTCGGACAGGAAGCCGGCGCTCAGGCCGGCGGCGCGGCGGGCGCGGCGCAGCCGGTGGTCGCTGAGGCCGGGCGTGCGCAGCCGCTGCCGCGGGTCGCCGACGACGAGGGCACGGCGGGCGCGGAACAGCAGCGGCAGCGCGGCGGACACCGGGCAGTGGTGCGCGTCGTCGATGACGACGAGGTCGAACATGCCCGGCTCCAGCGCCAACTGGCCGGCGTCGCGCGGCGTGACCGCCCAGCCACCGAGGTGGCTGAGCAGCTCGCGGTGGCTGCTCTGCCGGTTCCGGCCGCCCGGCTCCAGCGCGATGCGGCGCGCCTCCAGCCGCTCGCGGGCGGTGCCGGCCTGCTCCGCCACGACGACGGCGAGCAGTTCGGCGGAGAGCTCGGCGACCCGCGCCGACAGCTCGCGGCCCTCGAGGTCGAGCGCGTCGTCGCTGACGGCGAGCGCCTCGCGCCGGTCTTCGCGCAACCGGTCCTCGGCCCGCGCGAACAGCATGAGCGAGTCGAACGCTGCGGGGTCGAGCAGCAGCTCGCGTGCAGCGCCGGAGTCGGCACCGGCGTCGGCCATGGCGCGGACGAACGCGAGCACCAGGTTGCGACGGCGCAGCCCGCCCATGAGGTGCGTCTCGGTGAGCGTGCGCGCGCGGTCGACCCAGTCGGACAGCCCGGCGTCGTCGCCGCGCCACGCGGCGGCCAGCAGCTCGGGCGGCACGCCCAGCCGCTCGGCCGCGGCGGACCGCGCGGCTGTGGTCTTGCGCAGCAGCGTCTCGAGGTCGTTCCGCTCGGCCAGGCGGTTGCGCCATGCCTTGACCTGCAGCTGCGCGGCGGCCAGCTCGGCGGCGACGGAGCCGCGGCTGCGTCCGCCCGACGCGTCCTTGGTGGAGCGGAGCAGTTCGCGGACGACCTGCTTCTCCTCGGCCCGGGCCTGTGCGTCGCCGGTCTTGATCAGCAGGCCGGTGACGAGCGAGCCGCACCGGTCGGCCAGCCGTTGCAGCGCGGCGTCGTCGGCGGACGCGACCAGCACCTTCTGCCCGGCGGCGACCGCAGTGGCGACGACGTCGACGAGCAGCTCGTCCTTGCCGGTGCCGGGCGGCGCGGTGACGACGGTGAGCGGCCGCGACATGGCCGCCGTCAGCACCGTCTGCTGGCTCTCGTTCAGCTCGGCCGGCAGCACCGGCGCGACGGCGGCGCGGGTGGTGGTGCGCAGCCCGACCGGCTTGCCCAGGAACTCCAGCGCGGTGCCGGGCACGTCGGCCAGCCGCTCCCCCAGCTCGGCCAGCTCGGCGGCGACGGCCTGCTGGGCGGCCCGCTCGGACTCGACGTACAGCACGCCGGCGGTGTTGTGGACGCCGGTGCGGTTGGCGGTCTTCTGGTCGACGGCGCCCAGCGCGGCGGGGTCGAGACGGCTCAGCTCGTCCAGGCCGAGTCGCTTCAGCAGCTGCCGGATCGCCACCAGCAGCTGGTCGCGGTCGCCCGGCTTCCAGCTCTGCCGCCAGGCCGCCAGCACGCTGGCCGCCTCCTGGTCGTCGAGGCAGGCCTGCAGGATGCCGGCGTGCGGCAGCACCGGCCCGACCGGGCGCAGGGCGGCGGCGCCGCGGGCGTCGACGGTGACCTCGGCGCGGCGGACCAGCAGCGGGGCGACGGTGGACGGGGCCAGCGGGTCGCCCGAGTGGCGGCGCCCGGCGCCGGCCAGCGTGACCAGCGGATACCCGTACCAGACGTCGCGTTCCTTCCAGTCGAAGGTGTCGACGCCGGCCGGGGCGAGCGTCGTCGGCTCGGCGCCGCTGAGCAGCGCCTCGGCGCCGTCGGCCATCGGGAACCAGTCGGCGGACTCGGCGCCGCGCACCGGCAGCGCCTCGGGCGACGGCGCCTCGGCCAGGCAGGAGCGGTAGTAGGCGATGACCTCGCGCCAGCCCGGGTCGGCGACCTGGTCGCCGTGGTCGCCGCCGGCCGCTCCCGCGCCACCGGACGCGCCGGCGGTCCCGTCGGCGGGGACGGCGACGGCGCCGCCCGCTCCGGCGGAGGTGCCGCGGACGTCGCGCCCGCCGTTGCCGTCGAGCAGGCTGAGCGCGCGCACGGCCGACCGCGCGATGACGTGGTTGCCGGTGACGGCGAGCGTCGAGGTGGCCGGCAGCTGCTCGGCCGGCACGCCCTGCGCGACCAGCTTGGTGGTGAGGTACCGGGCGAGGTCCTCGGCGGTGACCCACGGCCCGAGGCCGTCCTTGACCCGGCCGGTGCGCAGCCCCTCGACGATCTCGCCGGTGAACCGCGACGTGCCCAGTTGCGGCACCGGCTCGGCCATGACGGACGCCGGCTGCGGGGCCGGCGACGCCGAGATGACGTAGACGCCGGCCGGCTCGAGCATGACCTGGCTGCGCTGGACGGCGAACCGGTCGGTCTCCGCGCCGGGCAGGCAGGCGTCGAGCAGCACGACCTTGCTGGCCGCCCGGCACTCCTGCAGCTGGTCGCGGAGGAAGTCGGCCGGGACGGCGGTGCGCTCGAGGTCGGCGGGGTCGGTGTCGGCGGCGGCGAGGTAGAGCCGTCCGTCGGCACCGGACACCTGCGCGTAGCCGGTGAGGTACACCAGCACGGTGTCGGCCAGCGCCCGCTCGTCGAGGAACGTC
Source organism: Jiangella alba (assembly GCF_900106035.1). Lineage (GTDB taxonomy): Bacteria > Actinomycetota > Actinomycetes > Jiangellales > Jiangellaceae > Jiangella > Jiangella alba. The sequence continues at coordinate 1,967,718 of NZ_FNUC01000004.1, read as the reverse complement.
TCGACCGCCCGCATGATCTCGCCGCGGCTGCCGTCGGCGACCACCTGGCAGGTGTCGACCATGCCGACGTCGGCGCGCTCCAGGACCTGGCGCAGCTGGCGCAGCCCGGCCGCGGCGACAGGCAGCAGCGGGTACCCGGCGTGGTCGTGGACGGCCGTGCCGACGAGCAGCGCGGCGCGATCGCCGGCAGGCAGCCGGCGGGCGTCCGGGACGGCCGGAACCGCGGCGGATTCCACGGCGGACGGGAATCGCAGCGACGCCTCGGGCGTACGCCGCGGCGGTGCCGGAAGCGTGACCGTGGCCGGACGGACGGCCACGAACCGATCCCGGACGGGTTCGATCCGCGCATGCATCGACGGCTCGTTCATCAGGCTCCCTCGCGTCTGGCCTGCCGCCGGTGAACACCCCGTTCACCTGCGGTTCTCTCGCAGACTAGGTACGCATCGCGACGTATGTCGGATCTTGGAGGAATATGGTCCGAACACCCGATGGAGTACTCGGACGAGAGGATCGTGGTGATCTAGAAAACAATCACGTATAAGCCGGCACGCTCATTCGATCATGGGAATTCCACATTCCCGGCCATGGCGAGATGGTGTCATGGCGGGCATTCGCCACCGGCGGACACTGGCGCCGTCATCGCACCGGCTCGAACACTGATGGGCACCCCCAGTGAAGGAGCCCGCGGTGATGAGCGGTCGGTCGGACAGGTCCAGGCGTCTCCTCGCGATCCTCGTCGGCGGGTCGCTGCTCGCCACCCTCGGCGCGGCGCCGGGGCAGGCCGGCGAGGAGGCCTCGACGGACGACGCGGTGACGGCGTTCGGCGTCGAGCCGCAGACCACGACCGTCACCCTCGTCACCGGCGACCGCGTGCACCTCCAACGCGGCGCCGACGGGTACGAGGGCATCTCCGTCGACCCCGCGCCGCGGCCCGGCGGCGTCGTCCCGCAGTTCCACGCCAGCTCCCGCGACGGCATCACGCGGGTGGTGCCCTCCGACGTCGCCGCGCTGGTGCCGGACCGCCTCGACGCCGCCCTGTTCGACGTGACGGCGCTGGCCGCGCAGGACGCCGGTGCGACGCTGCCGCTGATCCTCGACTACGCCGACGACGCCGTGCGGCCCCTGGACGCCTCGCCCGTGCCCGGCACCACCGCCACGCTGCAGCTGACCAGCGTCAACGCCGTCGCGGTGGACGCCGACCCGGACGAGTTCGGCGCGGCGGTGCTGGCCCTGGCCGGGCCGCGGCCGCTGGCCGGCGGCGACCCGCTGGGCGCGGTGGAGAAGGTCTGGCTGGACGCCCGGACGGAGGCCCGGCTGGACCGCAGTACCGGCCAGATCTCCGCGCCGGCCGCCTGGGACGCGGGCGTCGACGGCGACGGCGTCACGGTCGCCGTGCTCGACTCCGGCATCGACGACACGCACCCCGACCTCGCCGGACAGGTCGGCACGGCGGTGAACTTCACCGACGAGCCGGACGCGGGCGACGGCGCCGGGCACGGCACGCACGTCGCCTCGATCCTCGTCGGCACGGGTGCGGCGTCGGACGGGGCCCGCCGCGGCGTCGCGCCGGGCGCCCGGCTGATCAGCGGCAAGGTGCTGAACCGCCAGGCCCAGGGCCAGGTGTCCTGGGCGATCGCCGGCATGGAGTGGGCAGCGGCCCAGGGCGCCCAGATCGTCAACATGAGCCTCGGCCTGGGCCCGGGCGACTTCGAGGCGCCGCTGCTGACCGGCGCGGTCGAGCGGCTCAGCGCCGAGCACGGCACGCTGTTCGTGGTCGCCTCGGGCAACAACCACTGCGACGCGTGCGTCGGCAGCCCGGGCGAGGCCCCCTCGGCGCTCACCGTCGGCGCCGTCGACCGCGACGACCAGCTGGCCGACTTCTCCAGCCGCGGCCCGTCGTACGGCGGCTACCAGCTCAAGCCCGAGGTCACGGCGCCGGGCGTGGAGATCTCCGCCGCACGGGCCGGCGGCGGCGACCCGTACGTCGCCTACTCCGGCACGTCCATGGCCACGCCGCACGTCGCGGGCGCCGCCGCGCTGCTGGCGCAGGCCCGGCCCGACCTCACCGGGCCGGAGCTGCGGGCCGCGCTGACCTCGACCGCCGTGCCCACCGACGGCGTCGAGGTCACCGCGCAGGGCAGCGGACGGATCGACGTCGGCCGGCTGCTGGCCGCCCCGGTGCTGGCGTCCGGCGGCGACCTGAGCTTCGGCCTGCTGCCGTTCCCCGGCGACGTCCCCGCGCAGCCGCTGCGGCGCACCGTCGAGTACCGCAACACGACCGCCGCGCCGGTCACCGTCGACCTCGCCGTGGACGTGCCCGGCGCCGCCGCCGGGGACCTGACGGTGACGCCGTCCACCCTGACGCTCGCACCCGGCGCCACCGGCAGCGCCGAGGTGGTGCTCGACGCGGCGGGTGGGCCGGCGGGCGACTACGCCGGCTACCTGCTGGCGACGCCCGCCGACGCGGCGGACCCGCTGCGACTGCCGCTCGGGTACACCGTCGAGGCGGAGTACTTCGACCTCACCATGACGGCGATCGCCGCGGACGGACGGCCGGCCGAGCCGCAGCTCACCGGCTACGTCGCCTCCCCCGTCGTCGACGTGCGCACCGGCGAGCCGGTCCTGCGCGGGACGTGCGAGGACGTGTCGGACCTGATGACCTGGTGCGCTCGGGTGCCGGCCGGGACGTACTCCGTCATGACGTGGCTCGTGACCAAGCCGGCCTGGGCCGACAGCGACGGCGACCCCCACTCGGCGACGCCGCTCTACTCCTCGCTGGTCGGCGACCCCGAGGTGACGATCACCGGCGACACCGCGCTGGTCCTGGACGCCCGCGACGCCGTCGAGGTCGAGATCGCGACGCCGGACCACGAGACCCGGGCGAACGTCGGCGGCTCGGTCGGGTTCGGCTGGGCGCGGACCCCCGAGAACGGCCCCGCGACCGTGGACTTCGTGGTCAACCCGCCCGGCGCGCAGCTGGAGGAGCGGGTGTTCCTGCAGCCCACGGACGAGGTGACGATCGGCTCGTTCAACGCGTCGTCGCGGTTCCGGCTGGCCGCTCCGGACATCACCCTCGACGTCGACGGCGTCGACCTGGCGCCGTCGTACTACTCGCCGTTGGAGTTCAGCGACGTCCTCTCGCAGTTCCCCAGGCTCGACGGCGAGCTGACGCTGCCCGTCGTCGACGCCGGTGACGGCACCGCCGCGGACGTCGCCGCCGCGGACCTGGACGGCGCGCTGGCGCTGGTGCGCCGCTCCGACGCGGTCCCGGTCGCCGTGCAGGCGAACCGGGCCGCCGCGGCCGGCGCCGCGTTGGTCGCCGTCTACAACGACGTGCCCGGGTCGAACGACCAGGTCGGCCCGGACGTGCACCGGCTCGACGTGCCCACCGTGCGGCTGTCGCACGAGGAGGGCCGGGCCCTGCTGGACCGGCTGGGCGACGGCGTCGTCACCGCGAGCGCGACGGGGACGCCGTCCAGCCCGTACGTCTACGACCTCGTGCACCTCGAACGCGGCCGGATCCCGGCGGAGCTGAGCTACGTCGACCGCGCCGCGGACCTCGCCGCCGTCCGGCACGACCTCGGCGTCCAGCTGAGCGGGTCGCTGACCGAGGTGGCCTACCCCTTCGCCGCCGAGCACGAGTTCTCCGCGTCACTGCCGATGCCGGTGCCGGAGGCGCCGATGAGCCGCACCGCCTACTACGTCGACGACCCGAGCATGCTCTGGCAGCACGTCGTGCAGACCCCGCAGGAGCCGTACAACGGGCTGTGGCCCCGCCCGGCCGTCACCGAGCTCAGGCTTCAGGGCCCGATCGGGCCGGTGGCCGACGGTGAGCACTCGTGGCTGCGGCAGCCGCTCGTCCCCGGGTTCGACGACCAGCGGCCGATGACCCGCCGCGGCGACCAGCTGATCATCCCCATCGCGGGCTTCGTCGACGCCGCCGGCAACTTCGGCGAAGCGTGGGCGGGCGGCACGGACGGCGCCGGCTACCGCCAGCTGTTCCAGGTCTGGCACGGCGACGAGCTGATCGGCGAGGCGACCGGCATCGTGGCGCCGGCCGGCACCATCGATCTGCCGCCCGGCGAGGAGACGTACCGCATCGACTACTCACTGGAGAACCGGACGACGTGGGCCGAGCTCTCGACCCGCACCCGCACCTCGTGGACGTTCGACTCCGACACGACACCGGCCGGCGGCGAACCCACCGTGGTGCCGCTGCTCACCCTCGAGCACGACCTCGACGCCGACCTCACCAACCGGCTCCCGGCGCCGCGGGACCGGCGCGGGCCGAACGAGATCTCCGTCGAGGTCGGCCACCTGGCCGGTGCGGACCCGCGGGTCACCGCCCTCACCGTCGAGGCCTCCTACGACGACGGCGCCGGCTGGCGGCCGCTGCGGGTGCGCCGCTCCGGCGACACGTTCTCGGCGCACCTGCCGAACCGTCCGCCGCGCGGCCACACGGGGTTCGTCTCGCTGCGCTTCGGCGCGGCCGACGCCGCGGGCAACCGGATCGACCAGGAGATCATCCGGGCGGCGGCGCTGCCGCCGGACTGAGTCAGCGCGCCAGCCAGTCCAGGGCGACGGCCGCCGTCCAGGACTGGTGCAGGCTGCCCAGCGGCTCGCCGGTGAACGGCTCGTAGTACTCGCCGAAGTCGCCGCCGGCCAGCTGCCGCAGCGACGCCGCGCGCAGCCGCCGGGCGCCGTCGTCGTCGCCCTGACGCTCGAACGCCCAGCTGAACAGCCACGACACGATCGGCCAGACGGGGCCGCGCCAGTACGTGCGCGGCCGCAGGCCGGGGTCGGCCGGTGAGACCGACGGCGGCAGCGGATGCGCCAGCGCGGGGTGGCCGCACCAGCGCTCGCCCCAGAACAGCGCCCGCTGCGACCCGTCGTCGACGCCGCAGAACAGCGGCGCGAAGCCGGCCACCGTCTCCGTCGCGATCCAGCGTCCGGACCGGCGGTCGAGGTCGCGGGCCAGCCCCGTCGACGGCGACACCGTCGACCGGACACCGGCGCGGAACCGGGCGGCCAGCTCGCGCAGCTCGGCCGCGTCGTCGTCGAAGCCCAGCTCGTCGCCGATGCCGGCCAGCTCGTCGCTGGCGACGGCGAGGATGGCGGACATGAACACGTCGGCCACCCGGAACCCGACGACCTCGCGGGCCGCGTCGTCGTCGTAGCGGACCCGGCGCAGCTGCTCGACGATCCACAGGTACCGGCCGTACTCGGCGTCGGTGGGCCGCTCGCGCAGGTCGCCGACGTGGTCGACGTCGGTGCGGACGAACCCGGGCAGGTCGTCGCCCGGGACGACCGCGGCGTAGGGCTGGTCCCAGCGCGGCGAGTTGTCCATGCCGCTCTCCCAGCCGTGGTGGATCTCGACCAGCCCGCGGCCGTCCGGGTCGCGCGCGGTGGCCAGCCAGCGGTGCCAGGCCAGCCAGGCGCCGAAGGTGTCGCGGACGAACGCCTCGGCCTCCGCGCGGTCGGCCCCGCCGGCCGCACGACCGGCGTCGAGGATGCGGCGGACCGCGAGGGCGTGCACGGGTGGCTGGCAGATGCCGGACGTGCGGACGGCGGCCGGCGCGGCCGCCGCGGACTCCGTCGCCCACCGCTGCGGGCCCGGGAAGTAGCCGTCGCCCTCGGAGAACACGATGTGCGGGATCATCCCGGTCGCCCACTGGGCCCGCAGCAGCGTGCGCAGCTCGGTGATGGCGCGCGGCACCGACAGCCGGGCCAGCCCGACCGCGATCAGCCCGGAGTCCCAGCTCCACATGTGCGGGTAGAGCCGCGGCGCCGCCGCCGTCATGGAGCCGAGGTCGTTGCCGCGCAGGACGTCGGCCGCGCGGTCGCCGAGCCCCACGTCGCTGACCGGGACCCGCACGCGCGTCTCCTTCGCCCTCCGACGGGTAGTCGTCCCGACCAGGTTTCGATATCGTCCTAGTTTTGTCAAATCACTGGACGTAAGGGGCTACCGTGGCAGGGACGTCGCCCGGATGGCTGCTGCAGCTGATCCGGTCCCGCGACGGCTGGACCCGGCGGCAGTTGCTGGCCGAGACCGGGCTGTCCCGGATGACGCTGTTCGAGCGGCTGGACGCGCTGTTCCGGGCCGGGCTGGTGTACGAGGCAGGTCCGGCCGGGCCGACCGGCGGCCGCCCGGCGGCGCTGATCCGGTTCGCCGACCGCGGCCGCGTCGTGCTCGTCCTCGACCTCGACCACCACACCGGGCGCATCGCCGTCACCGACCTCACCGGACGCAGCCTGCGCGAGCGCGAGTTGCCCCTCGACATCGCCGGGCCGCCCGCGTCCGTGCTCGCTTCGGTCTGCGAAGTGGGTGCGTCGCTGCTGGCGTCCGGTGCCGGCGAGACGCTGGTCGGGGTCGGCGTCGCGCTACCCGGCCCGGTGTCGCCGGCGACCGGCCTGCTCCGCCCGGCGACGGTCATGCCCGGCTGGGACGGGTTCCCGATCGCCGCCGTCATCGGTTCCCACTGGCCGGTGCCGGTGCTGCTGGAGAACGACGCCCGGGCGCACGCGCTCGGCGAGGCGGCCGACCGGCCCGGCGTGACGCCGCTGCTGGCCGTGAAGTACGCGCACGGGATCGGCGCCGGACTCGTGCTGGACGGTGCGCTGCTGCGGGGGTTCGACGGCGCGGCCGGGGACATCGGGCACATCCGGGTCGGCGGGTCTGGGGCGGCGTCGTTGTCGGCGGCTCCGTCAGGGGCCGGGCCGGCGTCGTTGCCGGCGTCTGTGTCGGGGACCGGGGCGGGGGCCGGGCCGGTGTGCCGGTGCGGGCGGACGGGGTGCCTGGCCGCGTACGCGTCGGGCTACGCGCTGCTGCGCCGCCGCGGCGTGACGCCGTCGTCGTCGGATGACCTGGCCGAACGGCTGGCCGGATCCGCCGACCTGCGCGACGCGGCCGGGCTGCTGGGGCGGACGCTGGCCGGACTGGTCGCGCTGGTGAACCCGCGGACCATCGTGCTCGGCGGCGCCCTGGGCCGCCTCCCCGCCGTCGTCGACGAGGTGAGCGCCGCCGTGCGGGCCGACGCGCTGGACCGGCTGACCAGCGAGCTCGAGATCGTCCCGAGCACCGCCCACCACCCGGCCGCCGCCGGCATGGCCGCCCTCGTCACCGGCCACGTCTACGCTCCCGCCGCCGTCGACGCGGCCGTCGCGACCTGACCGCCCCGCCGCCCGCGCCCCCTGCACCGGCCCGCTGGCCGGACACCCGCTCCACGTACCTCGGGGCCGCTCGTGGTGCGATGGGTGTGCCGGCCCGGATGCCGCGTGCGCCGGATGCCGCGTGCGCCGGATGCCGCGTGCGCCGAATCGCGCCGAGGTGACACCCCGCCCGGCCGGGTGGGAGGCCCACCCTACGGGCGGGCACCGACAGAGTCGCCGCGAACGAGCCGACCGGCGCCGGCGCACCGGCCCGGCGGCTCCTCGGACGAGGCCCGTCCCACCGGCGAGCCCCGTTCCACCGGCGAGCCCCGACCCACGAGCGAAGCCCGGCCCACGAGCGAGCCCCGTCCCACCGGCGAGCCCGGACCCACGAGCAAAGCCCGGCCCACTGGCGTGGCCGACCTCGCGGGCGTGGTCGACCCCGAGCGAGGCCTGGCCCCGCAGACGGCGCCAAACCCACGAATGCAGCCCGGCCGACAGGCGAAGCCCAACCCGCGCGCCGGGCCCGCCCCACGGACGATGGCCCGGCGCGCGGACGAGGCTCAGAGCGCAGGTCGCCGTCGACGGGTCTGGCGGGCGGCCCAGTGGTCGATGACGGGCCGGGTCCAGAGCGGCACCCGCTGGTTCAGCGTCGCGACGGGCGGCGGCATCTGCTGGCGTGCGTGGTAGGCGTTGACCGTGCTTCTGGTCACACCGAGCAGCCGGGCGATCGCCGACGCCGTCAGGAGGGCCGCCGGGTCGAGTTCGGGGGCCCACAGGCCGACCACGACCGCGGACCGCGCCACGACCTCGTCGACCGGCACCTCCACGGTCGCCGACGCGCCGCCGAGCGTGGCCAGCGGGATGCACCACCGCAGCTCAGGACGTGCGTCGGGGCCTTCCAGCCAGTCGCGGTCGAGCAGGACGACCTCGCCGTCCTCGCGGCTGGCACGAGGGGCGCCGGCGTAGCGGCGACCGAAGGTGACGTCCTCGGCGCCGGGGACGGGCTGGCGCGTGGCGGTGTAGACCCAGGTTCCGCCCATCCGCAGATAGTTGCCGCCACCGACCACCAACTCGGCATCGGGCCAGGTCAGAGGGCGCAGAGCGGCCTCCAACTCGGCTCCGGCGTCGAGCACGGTCGCCTCCTGGGAGTACAGCCATTGGTTGTATATCGGGCAAAGCCCGCTTACAGTAGCCGCCGATGACCGCAGACAGGAAGGGCCCCGAGTGAGGAGACGATCTCTGGGGCCGATCATGGCCGCAGCTGTCACCGCCGGGTGCCTCACCTGGGGAATGACGTCCTCGACGGCAGCGCCTGATCCCCGAGCAGCGTCCACCGTGCCCTCGGTCGAGGAGGCGCAGGCCGACCTCGAGTCCGCCCAGGCGGCGTTCACCACCGCCCAGCAGACCGAGCAGGCCGCCCAGCAGCGGGCCGAGCAGGCCAGCCAGGCAGCCGCCGACGCACGGACGGCCGCCGACCAGGCGACCGCCCGGGCCGAGCGGGCCCGCGGCGAGAGCACCGACGCCGCCGCTGCGGCCGACACCGCTCGCGAGACGCTGGGCCGGCTGGCCGCGCACGCCTACATGACCAACTCCGAGCTCAGCGGTCTCATGCAGCTCGGCATCGCCGACCCCGAGGAGTTCCAGGCCCGGTCCACCGGCGTCTCGGAACTCATGCGGGTCCAGGACAGCGTCCTCGCCGAGGCGGCGGAGTCGCGCGCCAACGCGACCGACGCCGCCAGCCGGGCCGACGGCCACGCGGCCGCCGCGGCGGAGTCCGCGGCCGCCGCGGTGGAGCTGTCCGAGCAGGCCACCGCCGCGCTGGACGAGGCCTCGACGGCCTCCGCCGCCGCCAGCGAGCAGCTGCAGAAGGCGCGCGAGATCCACGCCGCCGCGGAGCAGGCCGCCCGCGATCGCGAGGAGGCCGAGAACCAGCCCGACCGCGGCGACCGCGACGACGGCGACAACGGCACCACGGACACGCCCCCGCCCAGCGGCGACGGCGTCTTCCAGCGCCCGTCCAGCGGCAGCATCACGTCGCCGTACGGCATGCGCGTGCACCCGCTGACCGGCGTCTACAAGCTGCACAGCGGCACCGACTTCGGCGCGGCCTGCGGCACGCCGGTCTACGCGGCCTACCCGGGCACCGTCGACTCCGCGAGCTACGCGGGCGCCTACGGCAACCGCATCGAGATCTCGCACGGCGACGTCAACGGCATGGACGTCACCACGACGTACAACCACCTGTCGGCGTTCAGCTCGAGCCGCGGCCAGTCCGTGGCGGCCGGCGACCTCATCGGCCGGGTCGGCACCACCGGGTCGTCGACGGGGTGCCACCTGCACTTCGAGGTGCTGGTGAACGGCAACTTCACCGACCCGATGGGCTGGCTGCAGTAACCCGTCAGCTCAGGTCGAGCTCGCGCAGCGCGTCCTGAATGCCGCGGTGGATGGTCGGGTAGGCGTAGATCATGTGCCGCAGCTGCTCGACCGGCACCCGGCCGTGCACCGCGACCGACAGCGCCCCGAGCACCTCGCCGCCGGTCGGGCCGGCCGACGTGGCGCCGACCAGCACGCCCTGGCCGGCGTCGGCGACCAGCTTGATGAAGCCGTCGTTGCCGGCCTTGTGGATCCAGCCGCGCGACGTCGACGGCACCTGCGTGCTGCCGGTGCGGACGTCCAGGCCCTGCTCGCGCGCCTGCGCCTCGGTGAGTCCGACGGCGCCGATCTCGGGGTCCATGAACGTCACGCGAGGCAGCGCGCGGTAGTCGGCCGGCGGGCCGTCCTGGCCGAGGATGTCGCGCGTGACGATGTCGGCCTGGTAGGTGGCCATGTGGGTGAACGCGCCGTGCCCGGTGACGTCGCCGACGCCCCAGAGCCGGTCACCGGCCCGCAGGCGGTCGTCGACCTCGAGGAAGCGGGCGGACGGGTCGAGGCCGACGGTGTCGACGCCGATGGCCGCGAGGTCGGTGCGCCGGCCGACGGCCACCAGCAGCTTCTCGGCGCTCAGCTCGGCGCCGTCGCCGAGCGTGACGGTGAACGACTCGCCGTCGTGGCGGACGGCCTCGGCGCCGGCGCCGACACGCACCTCGACGCCCTCAGCCGTCAGCACCCGCGCGGCCAGCTCGGACGACTCGGGCTCTTCGACGCCGAGCAGCCGGTCGGCCGCCTCGACGACGGTGACCCGCACGCCGAACCGGCCCAGCGCCTGCGCCAGTTCCAGTCCGATGGCGCCGCCGCCGAGCACCAGCAGCGACGCCGGCAGCTCCTTGGCCCGGACGGCGTCCTGGTTGGTCCAGTACGGGGTGCCGGCCAGCCCGTCGATCGGCGGCACGAACGGCGCCGTCCCGGTGCCGACGACCACCGCGCGGCCCGCCTCGTACACCGTCCCGCCGGCCTCGACCCGGCCCGGACCGGCCAGGCGGCCCCAGCCGCGGACGAACCGCGCGCCCTTGCCGACGAGGCGGTCGACGGCGACCTGGTCGTTCCAGTCGTCGGTGGCTTCGTCGCGGATGCGCGCGGCGACCGGCGCCCAGTCGGGGGTGACGTCCGCGTGACCGGCCATGCCGTCGACGCGTCGCCCCTCGGTCAGCAGGTCGGCCGCCCGGATGATCATCTTGGTCGGGATGCAGCCGTAGTAGGGGCATTCGCCGCCGACCAGCCGGCCCTCGATGCCGACCACGTTCAGACCCGCCTCGGCCAGCGATCCGGCGACCTGCTCGCCACCGACGCCGAGCCCCAGAACGACCACATCGACCTGCTCGCTCATCGCACCTCCCATGTTGCCGCCGAGCCTATGTCGATTCCCTCACGGCTCGTTCGTCAACGGTGATAGACAGCCACCGAGACGGAAGGACGAGGCGTCATGAAGTACATGCTCATGCTGTTCGAACGGGACACCGACTGGGACGCGGTGCCGGAGGCCGAGCGCACGGCGGCGCTGGACGAGCACGGGGCGTTCATCGCCTACCTGCGGGAGCGCGGCATCGAGTTCTCCGGCGAGGCGCTGCGGCCGTCCACGACGGCGACCACGCTGCGCCCGGCCGGGCCGGACCAGGAGCTGCTGGTGACGGACGGGCCGTACGTCGAGCTGAAGGAGAACCTCGCCGGCTTCTACATCGTCGAGGCCGCCGATCTCGACGACGCCGTCGAGATCGCCCGGCACTGCCCGACCGGCACCGGTACGGAGATCCGGCCGCTGTGGGACACCGGGATGTGACCGACGAGGTCGCCGGCGCGCACCGCCGGGGCTGGGCCCGCGTCCTGGCCACGGTGGTGCGCGTCACCCGCGACCTCGGCGCCGCTGAGGACGCCGTCCAGGAGGCGTTCGCCGCGGCCGTCGAGCTGTGGCCGCGTCAGGGCGTGCCGGACGACACCACCGCCTGGCTGACCACCGTCGCCCGCAACCGCGCCCTGGACGCCAGGCGGCGGGAGCAGACGCTGGCCCGCAAGCTGCCGCTGCTCATCGTCCCCGGCGACGACGCGCCGGCCGGCCGTGAGGCGATCGAGGACGAACGGCTGCGGCTGGTGTTCACGTGCTGCCATCCGGCGCTGTCGCTGCCGAGCCGGGTCGCGCTGACGCTGCGCCTGGTCTGCGGCGTCCCCACACCGGACGTCGCGCGGCTGTTCCTCGTGTCGCAACCGACGATGGCGGCGCGGCTGACCCGGGCGAAGAAGAAGATCCAGGCGGCCGGGATCCCGTACCGGGTGCCGGCGGAGCACGAACTGCCCGACCGGCTGCCCGCCGCGCTGGCGGTGGTGACGCTGCTGCTCACCGAGGGCCATACGGCGTCGCGGGGCTCGGGGCTGGGCCGGCCGGAACTCGTCCGCACGGCGACCGAGCTGGCCGAGGTCCTCGCCGAGCTGATGCCGGACGAAGCCGAGGTGCTGGGCCTGCTGGCGACCGTGCGGCTGGCCGCGGCCCGGCGCCCGGCCCGCCTCGACGACGACGGCGGGCTGGTGCTGCTGTCGGCGCAGGACCGGTCGCGCTGGGACCGTTCGCTGATCTCGGCCGGGTGCGCGCTGGCGGCGCAGGCCATGCGGCGCGCTGTGCCGGGGCGGGCCGGGCCGTACGCGCTGCAGGCGGCGATCTCGGCGGTGCACTCGGAGGCGGCGACGTACGAGGCGACCGACTGGCCCCAGGTCGTCGCGTTGTACGACCTGCTGCTGGCCGTGGCGCCGTCACCCGTGACGGCGCTGGCCCGAGTGGCCGCGTGGTCGCACGTGGCCGGGCCGGGGCCGGCGCTCGCCGAGGTCGCTTCACTGGGCGACGACGCACGGCTGCGCGGGTACTACGGCGTGCCGGCCGTCCGGGCCGACCTGCTGCGGCGGCTGGGCCGGACGGCGGAAGCGGCGGCCTCCTACGAGGAAGCCGCCGCCTTGACCGCCAACGAGGTGGAACGGTCGTCTCTGCTGACTCAGGCCGCCGGCCTCCGTGGGACGGGACGTCGGCCCGGGTAGACGCGAGCTTGTCGGTGCCAGCCCGTAGGTGACCCACCCGGTCCGGGGCGGGGCGTGCCCACCCGGCGCGCGGCGAACGCCGAGTTAGACGAACGCCGTGCTCAGCGAACTGGGCACGATGAGCCGGCCGGCGCCGACGAAGTGCCGCTCAGCGCGCGCTATAGCGCCGGCGGAACTTCTCGACCTGGCCCGCGGAGTCCAGCACCCGCGCCTTCCCCGTGTAGAACGGGTGACTGGCGGACGAGATCTGGACGTCCACGACCGGGTACGTGGCGCCGTCGTCCCAGACGACCGTGCGGTCGGCGCGGGCGGTCGAGCGGGTGAGGAACGCCAGGCCGGCGTCGGCGTCGCGGTAGACGACCGGGCGGTAGTCGGGGTGGATGTGCTTCTTCACGACAGCCTCCTTCTGATTGTCGTTCTCAACAACATGCCTCGGCCGCCGGACATTCCCGCGAGCGCCGCGGCCCGGTATCCTCGACGACGTGCCGACCTACGAGTTCCGCTGCCGCTCCTGCGGCTCGACCTTCGACGTCGTGCGGCCCATGGCCGACGCGAGCGCCGCGGCGCTCTGCCCGGCCGGCCACGACGACACCGTGAAGCTGCTGACCACCGTGGGCCTGGCCGGCCGAGCCGGCGGCGACTCCGCACCCACGGGCGGCGGCTGCTGTGGCGGTGCCTGCGGCTGCGGCTGACCGTACGACAGGTCCAGGCCGGCAACGGAGCCGGTCGAGGGGGGACCGCGATGAACGTCCACCACCACGCCATCGTCATCAACTGGGCCGACGAGGCCGAGCGGCTGTGCGCCGCCGTCGCCGACGACGCCGCCTGGTACACGTCCGTCGCCGGTGAGCTGGCCCGGCCCGGCGACCGGCTGGCCGTCGACATCGGCTGCGGCGGCGCCGGCATGGCGGTCGCACTGGGCGCCGCGCTGCCGCCGCCCGCGTTCGTCGTCGGGGTCGACGGCGACGGCGACGTGCTCGACGCGGCGCGCCGGCGCATCCTCGAGGCCGGCGTCGACGACGGCCACATCAGGCTGCTGCGCGCCGACCTCGACACCGACCTCGCCGTCCTGCCGCTGGTGGCGCGCGGCGCGGACATCATCTGGGCGTCGTCGTCGATCCACCATCTCGCCGACCAGCAGGCGGCCATCGACGCGCTGGCGGCGCTGCTCGCGCCCGGCGGCCGGATCGCGCTGGCCGAGGGCGGGCTGCCCGCGCAGCACCTGCCGTGGGACGTCGGCGTCGGCGAGCCCGGTCTCGAGGTGCGGCTGGCCGCCGCCGAGGACCGCTGGTTCGCGCGCATGCGGGCCGGCGTCCCGGGCAGCGTCGCGATGCCGTACGGCTGGTGCACCGCGCTGCGCCGGGCCGGCCTCGTCGACGTCACCACGAAAACGTTCACGTTCGAGCGCCCGGTGCCGTTGTGCGACGAGGATCTGCGCTCGGTGCTACTGAGCCTGCGGCACCGGGTCGGCCGCGCCGTCGCCGACGAGGAACTGCGCCCGGACGACGAGGCGGCGTGGGCCCGCCTGCTCGACCCCGAGGACGACGCCTGGCTCGGCCACCGCGACGACGTGTGCTCGCTCAGCGCGCGCAGCGTCCACGTGGGCCACCGCGCCGCCGTCTAGCAGCGGCGCATCGCCCACGGCGAACGCCGGGAATTGAGCGTGGTCGACTCAAGTTATAGCCGTCAGACCTGGTGATCCCAGGTACTCTGACCACGAAGGAGAGTCGCCATGAGCACCACCCTCGCACCGTTCGCCGACGTCGACCGCCTGTTCCGCACGTTCTGGGACGCGCCCGTCACCGCCGGCTCCACCAAGGGCTTCGCCCCCGCCGCCGACCTCGCTCGCGAGGGCGACGACCTGGTGGCCCGCTTCGACCTCCCGGGAATCGACCCGGAGAACGACGTCACCGTCGAGGTCGAGGGGCGCCGGCTGGTCGTGCGCGGCGAGCGCAAGGACGTCCGCGACGAGAACGGCACCGGCCGCCGGGTCCGCGAGGTCCGTTACGGCAGCTTCCGCCGCACCGTCGCGCTCCCGGTCGCGGCCGACCCGAGCGCCGTCAGCGCGAGCTACGACGCCGGCGTCCTCACCGTGACGGTGTCCGGCGTCTACGCGGGCACCTCGCCCACCCGCATCGAGGTGCAGCGCGCCGCCTGACGCGGGGCGCGAACACCGACGGCCGGGGCGGTCCACAGCGGACCGCCCCGGCCGTTTAGCGTCCCCGGGTCCCGTGGGGTCGCGGCGGTGTCAGGGCTCGATGCCGACCACGGAGTCGACCCGCAGCGGCGTGCCCTGCTGGCACGTGGTCATGACGTCGGTCTGCACCTCGCCGGTGATCTGCACCTCACGGCCGGACGCGATGAGCTCCTGGTCGCCGCCCATCAGCAGGTAGCCGTCGAGCAGCCAGCAGCCGGCCTCGACACCGGGGGTCGGGAACCCGGTCAGCTGGACCGGCCCCTCGGGCACGGTGGTGGGCTGCGGGACCGGGGTCTCCGACGGCAGCGGCGTGGTGCCCGGGTCGGTCGGCGACGTCGTCGGGACGTCGGTGGGCAGGTCGTCGGGCGGCGTCGGCTCGTCGGTGGGCACCGACGGCGTGACGCTGGGCTCGCCGGACGACGTGGACGTCGCCGTCGGGTCGTCGCCGCCCGTGGCGGGCACGTCGTCGCCACACGCCGTCAGCAGCAGGACCGTCGCCGCCACGGCAGCCGTCAGCACCCCGTTCAGCCTCACGATGATCAGACGTCCGGCGCCCCGCCGCGGTTCCGGAGACATCACCTAGATGAGTGAGTCCTATTGATCTTGTGGGTGTGTCGCTGTCGATAGACATGGGTGGAGGGCGTCGAGGATCAGTGTGTGAGCAATGATCTTGACGCCCTCCTGACCGCACTCTATGTCCATGTCGAGGATCGTGTCTTCCCGGTGTTGGGGTGGTCGCGTGATCACCGGCCGGGCCGCAAGCCGGGGCTGTCCGACGGTGAACTGATCACCCTGGCGGTGGCGCAGCAGCTGCTCGGCGTGGCGTCGGAACGGCGGTGGGTCCGGTTCGCGCGCGCCCGGCTGGGCGGACTGTTCCCCTACCTGCCCGGCCAGTCCGGATACGGCAAACGACTCCGGTCCTTGGGAGGGCTGCTCGCCGCGGTCATCACCGAACTGGCCCGGGACACGCCGTCCTGGCACGACGATCTGCGGCTGCTGGATTCCACCCCGCTGCCGTGCGCGGCGTCGCGGGAGACGGTGAAGCGCTCGGACCTGGCCGGGCACGCCGGTTACGGCTACTGCGCCAGTCACTCGCGGTACTTCTGGGGATTCCGGCTCTACCTGGTCACCACCGCCGAGGGCATGCCGATCATCTGGGGCCTGGCCAACCCCAAGATCGGCGAACGCGACGCCGCCCGAGCGCTCCTCGACCACGACCACCACCTCGTCGCGTCCGGGCAGGTCATCCTCGCCGACAAAGGGTTCGCCGGGCGCGACTTCGACCAGTTCGTCACCAGCCTGGGCGCGCACCTGATCCGCCCCGACCGCAAAGACGAACCGACCAGACGGGGCAAACTGGCCCGGGTCCGCCAATGGATCGAAGCCGTCTTCGACACCCTGAAAGGCCAGCTCACCCTCGAGGAACACGGCGCCCGCACCCTGAACGGAGTCCACGCCCGCATCGCCGCACGACTACTCGCCCTCGCCACCGCGATCTGGCACAACTGGCACACCGGCACCCAAGCCAAACGATCCCTGATCGCCTACGACCACTAACGATCAATCGGACTCACTCATCTAGGGTGAACGCGTGATCTGGACCGTCGCCACCGCAACCGGGCGCCTCGTCGTCCGCGAGCAACTGGAGCCCGACGACGAGCCCGGGCTGCTGGAGCTCTTCGCCGCCTGCGACGACTGGTTCGAGGCGACCACCGGCGGCCCGTCCGGACCGGGCGACGTGCAGAGTCTGTTCTACGCGCTGCCCGAGGGCGCGTCGTTCGAGGACAAGCGGCTGTTCACGATCCGCGACGGCGAGAAGATCGTCGGGCTGATCGACGCCGTGCTCGGGCACCCGCACCGCACCGCCGTCGCGGTGGGCCTGTTCCTCGTGGCGCCGTCGCACCGCGGCCGCG
This sequence comes from Jiangella alba, assembly GCF_900106035.1. Classification (GTDB taxonomy): domain Bacteria; phylum Actinomycetota; class Actinomycetes; order Jiangellales; family Jiangellaceae; genus Jiangella; species Jiangella alba. The sequence continues at coordinate 1,951,002 of NZ_FNUC01000004.1, read as the reverse complement.
GCGTCGGCGCCGCCGTCGCCCGCGTCCTGCTCGACGAGGCGCGCGAGAGCGGCCTCGACACCGTCACCGCGTCGGCGCACAACGCATGGCCGCCGGGGCAGGCGTTCCTGCGCACGCTCGGGTTCACCGTCGGGCCGCCGGCCGAGCCGTCCGGCAACCGCGCCACCGCTGCCGGCGAGACGCCGGCCCGCCGCGCCACGCTCACCCTCCAGCCGTAACGCAACCAAGGGTTGCGCATCGGGACCTGCCGTTCTACAGTCATACGCAACCACTAGTTGCGAGAAGACGGGACAGCGCGATGGAGTACGGCAGCATCGAACGGGAGCTCCACATCGAGGCCGCTCCCGAGATCGTCTACGAGGTCCTCAGCATGCCCGAGCACCTGCGCGAATGGTGGCCCGACGACGCCGAGCTGGGCGCCGCGGTCCCCGGCGCCACGGGCTCCATCACCTTCGGCGACCCGGCCGGGCCCGACGCCAAGGTCGAGGCGATCACCGTCGTCGAGGCCGACCCGCCGCGGCGGTTCGCGTTCCGCTGGGTCTACGACGACGACGCCGCGGCGACGGCGGGCAACTCGCTGCTGGTGACGTTCGACCTCGAGCCGTCCGGCACCGGCACGCTGGTGCGGTTCCGCGAGACCGGATTCCGCGAACGCGGCTGGGAGGCGGCCGTGCTCGAGGAGATGTACCGCGGCAACGTCGCCGGCTGGGACCACTTCCTGCCGCGCCTCGTCGCCTACGTCGACCGCCTGGTGTCGGCGCCATGACCGGCCCGATCGACGACGAGCTCTGGTCGGCGGTCGGCGACCCGACCCGGCGGCGCATCCTCGACCTGCTGCTGGCCGGCGGCGGAGGCACGGCGACGACGCTGAGCGAACGGCTGCCGGTGTCGCGGCAGGCGGTCGCCAAGCACCTCGGCGTCCTCGACCGCGTCGGGCTCGTGCACGGCACGCCGTCGGGCCGGGAACGCCGCTACGACGTCGACGAGTCCCAACTGGCCCGCGCGGTCGCCCAGCTGACCTCCGTCGGCGCCACCTGGGACGCCCGGCTGGGCCGCATCAAGCGCATCTCCGAGGCGATCCAGCGCCGACGTCAGGGCTGACCCCCCGGCGCCCGGACCCACTCGCCGTCACGACCGTGGCGGCGCTACCGAAGCGCGCCCGGACACCGGGCGCCACCTCAGGAAGAGGACACACCATGGCCGAGATCCTGCACCGCATCGGCGCGACCACCACGCCCGGCACCGTCTACGCGGCCCTCACCACGATCGACGGGCTGGCCGGCTGGTGGACCGTCAAGACCAAAGACGCCGGCGACGACGTCATCAGGTTCCGCTTCGACGCGCCGCACGGCGAGGACGGTTTCGACATGAAGGTGCTCGAGACCGTCCCCGCCGAGCTGGTGCGCTGGGAGGTCGTCGACGGCCCGGCGGAGTGGATCGGGACCCGGATCCGCTTCGACCTCAAGCAGGAGGACGACTTCACCGTCGTGCTGTTCAAGCACGAGGGCTGGCGGGAGCCGGTCGAGTTCATGTACCACTGCAGCACGAAGTGGGCCACGTTCCTCATGAGCCTCAAGGAGTTCGCCGAGACCGGCTCCGGCCACCCCGCGCCCGACGACGTCCAGATCAGCAACTGGCACTAGGGATCCCTAGCTGCGGCGCTGGTAGATGGTCACGAGGACGCCGTCGCCGTAGGTCGTGGCCTCGGACAGCTTCCACACGAGCTTGTCCGGGGTCGCGGTCCAGAGCTTGCGGCCGTGGCCCAGGACGACGGGGAACGTCATGAGGTGGATCTCGTCGACGAGGTCGTGCGCCAGCAGCCCCTGGGCCAGCCGGATGCTGCCGGCCACCGAGATCTCGCCGTCGACGTCCCGCTTGAGCCGGGTCACCTCCTCGACGAGGTCGCCGGAGAGCACGGTGGTGTTGGGCCAGGTCGGGTTGGTGAGCGTGCTGGAGACGACGTACTTGGGCATGCTGTTGTACTTGTCGGCGAGCTCGCCCTCGTACTGCGGCCAGGCCTCGGAGAACCCGTCGTAGGTGGCGCGCCCCAGCAGCAGCGCGGTGGAGCCGAGCGCCTCGGTCTCCTTGAACCGCTCGCCGTCGGCGCCGCGGTCGAACTCGAAGCTCCAGTCCTGGTACTTGAAGTCCTCGCCGCCGGGCGCCTCGACGACGCCGTCGAGCGAGATGAACTCGGTGAGCACGATCGTTCCCATGTCAGGCCTCCTTGACGAACGCGCGGAGCTCGGCGGCGAGCACCTCGGGCGTCGTGCTGTGCTCCTCGCCCGGGACGACCCGGTGCGTCGCGGTGGGCAGGTGCCTGGCGATGGCCTCTGCCGCCGTGGCGAGGAACGGCCAGGTGTCCTTGCCGTTCATGACGAGGACCGGCACGTCGACGCGGTCCCAGAGGCCGGCCCGCAGCGGCCTGCCCGACATCGCGTCGCCGACGTTGCGGCCGTCGTAGGCGATGGTGGGCGCGACCGCCTCGAGCACAGGCCACTCCGCGGGGTCCTGACGCAGCTCGGCGACCATCTCGTCCGGCAGGAGGACCGCCGCGGTCAGGAACAGGGCGACGGCGTCGCCGGGCCGGCCCGCGGCGACGGCGGCCTCGACCTGGTCGACGTAGTCGGCCGGCAGCGGCGGGCGGGTGTCGTCGACGACGGCGTTCGGCTCGAACAGCGCGATGCGGGCGATCGGGGCGCCGGCCTGTGCCGCGTTGAGCGCGAGGTTGCCGCCGGAGGACCAGCCGAACACCGTCGCCGGGCCGCCTCCGCCGGCCTGGTCGATGATCGCGGCGAGGTCGTCGAACTCGCGCTCGACGGCGTAGGGCAGGGTGTCGCCGCTCTCGCCGCGGCCGCGGCGGTCGTAGTTGATCACGAGGAACTCGTCGGCGAGCAGTTCCGCCGTCGGCGCGTTCTCGGGGGTGGTGGCGCGATAGGCGGTCACGCCGTCGATGATGACGATCGGGTGGCCGGCGCCCCACGCCGTGTAGGCGATGCGGGTGCCGTCGGCCGAGGTGATCGTGCCGTGGTGCATGGTCGTCAGGCCCTTCGTCCGGTCCTGCGGTGTCCGTCACCGCCATGAACGACGCTAGGGACCGTCCGCGTCCTCGGGCTTGTACAGGAGCGACAGCACGTCGTCGTCGGCGTCGCCCTGCCGCAGCTGGGTCGCGGTGCGGCCGATGAACCGCTGCAGCGAACGCGCCAGGTGCGGCTGGTCGTAGTAGCCGCACCGGTGCACGACGTCGAGCGGCTCCGCACCCTCGCCGAGCAGCATCGCGGCCAGGCGGGCGCGTTCGATCTGCCGGATCGCGCCCTGGGTGAGGCCGGTGGCGGCGGCCACCCGCCGCTGCACCGACCTGGCACCCACGCGGGCGATGCCGCCCCACACGACCTCGTCGACCATCGGATCGCGGACGATCACGCCGTCGCGCACCAGCCGCTGGACCAGCGCCTCGGCGTCGTCCATGCCGGGGATCTCCCACTCGTCGCCGCCCAGCGCGAACGTCCGGGCGGTGACCCGCGACATCTCCAGCTCGCCGTCGACGAGCTCGGCGATGGGCAGCCGCGGCATCGACGTGCCGTGCGCGAACGCGATGCCGAACGCCTCCGAGTCGCCGGTGATCTCCGCGGTGGACGCGGACGTCTCGGGCCCGCGGACGCCGGCGTGCACGACGCCGCCGTCGGTCCAGAACACCAGCTCCCAGGTCGACGACGCGACCGAGGTCATCCGCCCGGTGCCGGACGTGCGACCCCACCAGACCCGTGCCACGTAGGGCGAGTCCGACGCGCGATGACCGCTCTCGATCGGCATGCCGCGGGCCCCGGCGTCAGAGCGGCTGGGCCGGGGTGACCGCCTGGGTGTGGACGACGACGTCGAACCACTCGCCCAGGGTGCCGCCGTACGCGATCGACGCGACGCCGTACTCGGGCCGGCCGCGCGTCACGAGCGGGGCGTCGAGCCAGTCGCGCACCGCGGGCGGGCCGGCCCGGTCGATCCGCAGCACGAACCGGTCCGCGTCGACGTCGCCGAGCGGCCGCTCGAACCAGCCGTCGAGCGCCGGCGGCAGCTCGACGGTGGCGCCGTCGCCGGTCCGGTGGGTGCCGTGGTCGAAGGTGAACCCGATCGGCACGTAGCCGCGGCCGTACCAGTCCTCGAGGTACGAGCCCGCGCTGGCGAAGACGGTGTCGTCCTCGCCCGGCTCGGTGAGCGTCAGCCGTGGCGCGTCGGCGACGTGTGCCGAGGCCGCCCAGTAGACGGTGCGTGCGTCCGTGTGCCGCTGCCACCAGCGCACGTTCTCGGCCGCCCGGGCGTCGCGGTAGGTGGGGATGTCGCCCCACGGCAGGCTGAACGCCTCGTACCAGAACCGGATCTGCCGCGCGTGCTGCGCGACGACCTCGTGCCCGGGCCCGGGGTCGATGGACGCGACGATGCGCTCGACCTCGTACGCGGCCTGGACGTACGGCGCCTTGTCCGGCTCCGCCATGTAGGTGCCCAGGTGCGCGCCGATGTCGTCGTCCTCGGGCTCCACCCACTCGTACTGCGCCTCCAGGTCGGCCGTCCGGTCCGGCGCGTTCGCGGCGACGTAGTCCGCGACGGCGTCGTAGGCGGCCAGCCCGGTCGCGAAGTACTCCGCCCCGGCCACCTCGACGTCGCCGGCGTGCGTGTCGTTGTACCGGCGCAGCCACTGGAACAGGTCGCGGATCTCGGTGGTCTGCCAGATGTCCTCCAGCGTGCCCAGCACGGCCTCGAGGTCGTCGCGGCGGCCGAGCACGTAGTCGTTCAGGGGCAGCGCCGCGGTCCAGTCCATCTCGAACGCGACCGCGCGGACGCCTCCGTACGTGACGAGGTGGCGCAGGTAGCGCGCCTTCAGCTCGGTGACCTCGCCGATCAGGTGTCCGGGCTCGCCGAGCCCGATCACCCGTGCGCCGGCGGTGGCGGCGGCCACCGTCAGGAGGTCGCGTCCGGGCCGGGCCGGATCGTCGGGGACGGGGACGGCGTGCCGCTCGGCCCACCGGGTGACCGGCGCGACGGGCTCCGGCGACGCGGGCGCGGCCGTCGCCGGCACGCCCGTCGCCACCAGGGCGAGCGCGGCCGCGCCGGCGGCGAGGCCGAGCATGGTGCTACGGGTTCTCACGGATACCTCCTGAGCGGGTGTGTGGAACCCCACGCTCGCGTGCGCGCTGCTCGCACACATCCGTCAGGATGCGGCATCGCGCCTACGTCAGGTGACGTACGGCGCGATGCCCTCCGGCGTCACGAGGCAGAACGGATGACCGACGGGGTCGGCGAACACCCGGTACCCGATCGGTTTGTCCGACGATTCGAGCACCGAGCCGCCGAGCTCGACCACCCGCCGTTCGCCGACATCGAGATCGGTGACGGTGAGGTCGAGATGCAGCTGCTGAGGCGGGTCGCCGCGGCGCCAATCGGGTGCGATGAAATGCCGGGTGCGCTGCAGCGACAGGGTCAGCGGGCCGGCCTCGAGCTCGACCCAGTCAGGGGTGTCGCGAGTGCGTCGCGCACCGAGCAGCGCCTCGTAGAACGGCGCGAGCTCCCTCGGGTCGGGGCAGTCGACGACGACGCCGATGATGGCAGCGATCATCGGCCCACCCTAGGGCGGCGCCCCGTCAGAGCTGGAGCGCACGCGGTGGCGAGGCCAGCAGCTCCGCGTCGTCCCAGTCCATGCCGGGCACGTCGACGTACAGCTCGATCTCGTTGCCGTCGGGGTCGGCGATGTAGAGGCTGTGCGTCACCACGTGGTCGGTGGCGCCGAGCACCGTCGCGCCGGCCTCCTGCAGCGTCCGCAGCGCCGCCCGCAGCTCGTCGTCGGACGTGCCGATCTTCAGGCCGAAGTGGTACAGCCCGACCCGCCGCCCGGCCGGCAGCCCCGCCGCGTCGGGGCCGACCTCGATCAGCAGCAGCTCGTGGTGGGTGCGGCCCGACGGCGCGTTGAACATGGCGAACGGCATGGGCAGCGGGCCGGACCCGGCGCCGTCCGGCTTCGGCAGCACCTGCCGCCAGCCGAGCACGTCGCGGTAGAACGCCACCGACCGCCCGATGTCGCGCACGTAGAGCACGAGGTGCCCCAGCTCCTTGACCTCCACAGCCCCTCCTCGGATAGTTGAACCTTCAACCATCATCGTATGCTGTGCGACGTGAAGTCGACGCGGTGGCTGAGTGAGGACGAACAGACGGTGTGGCGGACCTACCTGCTGGCCAACCAGCTGCTGTGGGCCTCCCTGGACCGGCAGCTGCAACGCGACGCCGGCATGCCGCACGCCTACTACATGATCCTCGCCATGCTCTCCGAGGCGCCGAACCGCGAGCTGACGATGACGCGGCTGGCACGCCTGGTCGGCTCGTCGCCGAGCCGGCTGTCGCACGCCGTGTCCCGGCTCGAGCAGGCCGGCTGGGTGCGTCGCCGCAAGCACGACACCGACGGCCGCACCACGGTCGCCTCGCTCACCGACGACGGCTTCGCGGTGCTGGCCGAGGCCGCGCCGGGCCACGTCGAGGAGGTCCGCGGCGTCCTCTTCGACCCGCTCACGCCCGAGCAGATCGACCAGCTCGGCGAGATCGTCGCGGCGATCGTCGCGCCGCATGACGGCCGGGCCCCGCACGTGTGAGATGCTGCCCGCGGCGGCAGCCGCAGCCGGCCGACGACACCTCGACCACGCCGACTCGACGCGAGAGAGGGCAGCGACCATGCGAGACATCGCCGTCTTCAGCGGCAGCGCCCACCCGGAACTGGCCGCCGAGATCTGCGCCCAGCTGGGCGCCTCCCTCAACCCCGTGCGCATCCAGCGCTTCGCCAACGACTGCCTCGAGGTGCAGCTGCAGGCGAACTGCCGCGAGCACGACGTGTTCCTGATCCAGCCGATCGTCCCGCCGGTCCAGGAGCACCTGGTCGAGCTGTTCCTCATGCTCGACGCCGCCCGGGGCGCCTCGGCCGCGCGCACCACCGTCGTCATGCCGCACTACGCCTACGCGCGGTCGGACAAGAAGGACGCGCCGCGCATCTCCATCGGCGGGCGGCTGATGGCCGACCTCCTCACCACGGCCGGCGCCAACCGCGTGCTGGCGATGACGCTGCACTCGCCGCAGGTGCACGGCTTCTTCAGCGTGCCGGTCGACCAGCTGCACGCGCTGCGCGAGCTGGCGGCGCACTTCCAGGGACACGACCTCTCCAACACCGTCGTCGTGTCGCCCGACCTCGGCAACGCCAAGCCGGCCTCGGCGTTCGCCCGCATGCTCGGCGTGCCCGTGGCGGCCGGCGCGAAGCAGCGCTTCGCCGACGACAAGGTGACGATCACCGCCATCATCGGCGAGGTCGAGGGCCGCGACATCATCGTGCTCGACGACGAGATCGCGAAGGGCAGCACGCTGATCGAGCTGATGGAGCGGCTGCGCGAACGCGACGCCCGGTCCATCCGCATCGCCTGCACGCACGGCCTGTTCGCCGACGACGCGCTGCGCCGCCTCGGCGACCAGCCGGACGTCGAGGAGATCGTCTGCACCAACACCGTGCCACTCGCCGACGGCGCCGCCCACCCGAAGCTGACGGTGCTGTCCGTGGCGCCGCTGCTCGCGGAGGCGATCCGCCGCATCCACAACGGCGAGTCGGTGAGCGCGCTCTTCCACGACGCGTGAGAGGCAGCTCACGCGCATATCGGGGACCAATCCGGGCATTTCCCAGACGGCGCCCGAACCCGCCATCCATACTCAGTGCTCATGACGAGGAGTCAGTTCGAGACCATGACGGACTTCGCCGACCCGCTCACCGCTGTCACCCGCCGGGGCAGGCTCGTGCTCGCCCAGCGTGAGGGGTTCCTCGAGCTCGATGCCGCCGGCGAGCGGTTCGAGTTGCTCGGCCCGTTCGACAACGCCGCCGAACTGGGCGACGACGTCGAGATCACCGGCGTCGTGGCGCCGCAGGGCCGAGGGGCCCGCGACACCCCGGCGATGCTGGTACGGCACGTCCGCCGCGTCTGATCAGTCCCCGACAACAGCAAGCGGGCGGCCGAATCCGGCCGCCCGCTGCATGATCGTCTCCTGGCTACTCCGGCAGGCCGGTCTCGACCGGGTGCCCGGCGCGAACCCATGCCTGGGTGCCGCCGGCGACGTTGCGGACGTCGTAGCCCTGCGCGTCGAGGTAGTCGGCCACCTGGCCGCTGCGCCCGCCGACCGCGCACACGAGGTAGACGGTGCGGTCGCGCGGGATGTCGTCGATCTGCTCGATGACCGACCCCATGGGGATCAGCTGCACGCCCGGGATGTGCGCCTCGACGTACTCGCCCGGCTCGCGGACGTCGACGATGGCGGCGCCGCCGTCCTTCCACACCGCCATCAGCTCGTCGACGGTGACCTCGGCGGCGCTCACGGGACGCTCACGAAGATGTGCGAGGCGTCGGCCGCGGACAGTTCGACGGTCTCGGTGCTGCGCACCTGCACGCCGTTGTCGGTGGTGGTGGCGCGCACGGTGCGGCCCGGGACGATCTCGGCCTCGCGCAGGCTGGCCAGCAGCTTCTCGTCGACCTGCAACGGCTCGCCGATGTGCCGGACGACGACCTCGGCGCCGTCGGTGGTGCCGGCCTGGCGCAGCTGCCGGACGCCGGAACGGAACTCTTCGACCTCGGTGGAGCTGCCGAGCTCGGCCAGACCCGGGATCGGGTTGCCGTAGGGGTCGGCGGCCGGCTCGTGCAGGAGGTCGACGAGGCGGCGTTCGACCGCCTCGGAGACCACGTGCTCCCAGCGGCAGGCCTCGTTGTGCACCAGCTCCCAGTCGAGCCCGATGACGTCGACCAGCAGCCGCTCGACCAGGCGGTGCTTGCGCATGACGCGCATGGCCAGCAGCCGGCCCTTCTCGGACAGCTCGAGGTGACGGTCTTCGTCGACGTGCAGCAGGCCGTCGCGTTCCATGCGGGCGACGGTCTGGCTGACGGTGGGACCGGACTGGTGCAGCCGCTCGGCGATGCGCGCGCGGAGCGGGACGATGCCTTCCTCTTCGAGCTCGAAGATCGTCTTGAGGTACATCTCTGTCGTATCGATGAGGTCGCTCACCCGACGGCTCTCCTCGCATCACTCAGATTTCCATGGCGCTGCGGCTGGTAGTGCCGTCGTTCGCCGATCGACCCGCCGGGGTCTCGGGTCGATACGTCGAGCTTATCGCGACCGCGTCTCGTTTCCGGTTTCGATCGCTCACCGGGCTCCGGACCGAGACGCCGGGGCGCACCTCGTGACAGACTCACGGGGTGCCGGTGGTGAGCGTCCTGAGCCTCAAGGGCGGCGTCGGGAAGACGTCGGTCACGCTCGGGCTGGCCGGCGCGGCGGCCGCGCAGAAGCTGCGTTGCGTCGTCGTCGATCTCGACCCTCAGGGCAACGCCACCACCGTGCTGGCGCCCGACGGCGTGCGGTTCACCGCCAACGACGTCCTCACCGGCGACCACCCCGTGGCCATCGGCGACGCGCTCGCCGTCAGCGGCTGGGGCGAGCCGGTCCGCGTCCTCGCCGGCGAGCCCGCGCTGGAGCGGCGCAACCATCCGCCCGACGGCCCGGCCGGACGCCACCACGTGCGCACCGCGCTGGCCGGCCTGCGCGACGCCGACCTCGTGCTGATCGACTGCCCGCCCAGCCTGGCCGAGCTGACCCGCAACGCGCTGGCGGCCAGCGACACCGCGCTCGTCGTCACCGAGCCGACGGCGTTCGCGCTGGCCGGCGCCCAGCAGGCACTCGACGCCGTCGACGCCGTCCGCAGCGCCCACAACCTGCGGCTGCGGCCGGCCGGCATCGTCGTCAACCGGTTCCGGGCCGGCTCCGCCGAGCACCGCTACCGCCTCGACGAGCTGATCGCCGCCTACCGCGACCTCGTCATCGACCCCGTGCTGCCTGAGCGCTCGGCCATCTCGCGCGCCCAGGGCGCCGGGGTGCCGGTGCAGCGCTGGCCGTCGCCGGGCGCGCGCGAGGCCGGCCGCATCTTCGCCGGCTACCTCGCGCTGCTGCTGAGCACGTCCCGGGCCGGCGCCGGACCGTTCTCGAAGGGGGTGTCCCGATGAGCTCGTCGCTGCCTCCGCCGCGGCCGGCCCTCGTCCGCCGTCCCGACGGCACCGTCCGCTCCGCCGCGCCGCACCTCTCCTCGCTCTCCGTCGACGAAGCCGACGTCGCCAAGGCGGTCAAGAAGCACAAGAAGAAGAAGGCGCGCCCCGGCGACGACGACGCCGAGGTCGTGGTCGCGCTGTCCAAGCGCGACCGCAAGCGGCTGCGGCGCAAGGCCGACGGCTACGGCTGGACGGCGGAGGAGGCGGCCGCGCACGTGCTGCGCGCCTGGGCCGATGAGTAGGGTGTGTCTCCCGGGTCTCGGCCGTCGCGAGCGGCGTCCAGGTGGATGCCTCGCAAGGCCGAGGAAGGAGTCATAGCGGGGTTCTATGACGACTGACGAGAACGCCGCGAGGCGCCGCCTGGGCGCCGCGCAGCAGGCCACGGACCCGGGAGACACACCCTTGGTGGGCTACACGGTCCTGCAGGTTCCCGTTCCGGCACTGGAGACGTTCGTGCGCGGCCGGTTCGAGCACTACGACCGCGCGTACGTCTCCCCCGACCCGGCGTTCACGCACGCGCACATCACGGCGCTGGCGCCGTTCCTGCCGGCGCCCGATCCCGCCGCGCTGGACACCGTGGCGGCCATCGCCGCGGCCGCGGAACCGATCACGTTCACGCTGCGCCGCCTGGAGACGTTCCCGAACGGCATCGTCTACCTCGCGCCCGAGCCGGCCGACCCGTTCCGCGCGCTCACCGAGGCGCTCGTCGCGGCGTTCCCGCAGTGCCCGCCGTACGGCGGCGAGTTCCCCGACGTCGTGCCGCACCTCACCCTCGACCAGCTCTCGGCGGACGTGTCGGTGGCCTCCACCCGCGACGCCCTGGGCGACACCGTCCCCGTCACCTGCGTCGCCGACCGCGTCGACCTCGCGTGGTACCAGCCGGAGCGGTCCCGTGTGCTGGCCAGCTTCGCCCTAGGGTGACCACTCCCCGCGGGCCATGACGGCGTCGACGGCGAGGTCGGCGTCGAGCACGACGAGGTCGGCGTCGAGGCCGGGGACGAGCGCGCCGGTGCGGCCGTCGAGGCCGAGCAGCCGGGCCGGCGTGGCCGACGTCGCGCGCACCGCCTCGGGCACGGTGAACCCGGCCTGCTGGACGGCGAAGCGGAAGGCGTGGTCCATGGTGAGCGTGCTGCCGGCGATGGAGCCGCCCTCGACCAGCCGGGCGACCCCGTCCTGGACCCGGACCGCCATGTCGCCGAGCACGTACTCGCCGTCGCCGATGTCCGTCGCGTCCATGGCGTCGGTGACCAGCGCGATGCGCTGCGGGCCGGCGGCGCTGCGCACCATGCGGGCGATGGCGGCGTGCAGGTGGACGCCGTCCAGGATCAACTCGACCGTGACCCGCTCGTCCTCCAGCAGCGCCACGATGGGGCCCGGGTCGCGGTGGTGCACCGGCGCCATCGCGTTGAACAGGTGCGTCGCGACCGTCGCGCCGGCGTCGATCGCCTGCCTCGTCACGTCGTAGGTCGCGTCGGTGTGCCCGACGGCGGCGACGGCGCCCGCCGCGACGACCGCGCGCACCGCGTCGAGACCGTGGTCGAGCTCGGGCGCGAGGGTGACCATGCGGACCGTGCCGTTGCCGGCCTTGAGCAGACGGTCGACGGCGTCCGGTTCGGGCACGCGGAGGGCGCGCTCGTCGTGGGCGCCCTTGCGGGCCGGCGAAATCCACGGCCCCTCCAGGTGCACGCCCGCGACGAGCCCTTCGCCGGTCAGCTCGGCCAGCACCCGCACGTCGTGCTCGAGCGCGTCGTACTCACCGGTGACCAGGCTCGCGACAATGGACGTGGTGCCGTGGCGGCGGTGCGTGGCGACGAACGTGCGCACGGCCTCGTCGTCGGCGCCCACCACGCTGCCGCCGCCCCCGCCGTGCGTGTGCATGTCGACGAACCCGGGCACGAGCCAGCGTCCGCCGAGGTCGCGGTCGGCGTTCGCCGGCGGCGGGCCGGACCCGAGCGCGGCGATGCGCTCGCCGTCGGTCTGCAGCCAGCCGTCCTGCACCACGCCGTCGGGCGTGACCATCTGCGCACCGGCGATCACCGTCATGCGTTCCTCCCGGGCTCTTTCGTCTCGGTCCGCACCGTATCGCTACCCTCGGTCACCATGACGGTGACGGTGCGGTCCCGGTTCCGCGGTCCCACGACGTCGGGCAACGGCGGGTACGTGGCCGGCCTGCTGGCGGGCCGCCTCGGCGAGGGTCCGGCGACGGTCACGCTGCGCACGCCGCCGCCGCTCGACACACCGCTGACGGTGCGGCCGTCGGCGCCCGATGCCCTGGAGCTGTCCGACGGCTCCACCCTGGTCGCGGTCGTCGCCGCCGCCCCCGACGACCTCGCCGCCGTCCCGCCCGTCCCCGTCGACGAGGTCGCGGAGATCTCGGCGCGGTACCCGGGCTTCACCGCCCACCCGTTCCCCGAGTGCTTCGTCTGCGGCCCGGCCCGCTCCCCCGAGGACGGCCTGCGCCTGTTCCCCGGCCGCGTCGGCGACGGCCGCACCGCCTGCCTCTGGTCCGTCGCCCCCGACGTCGCCGGCGCCCCCGAGTTCGTCTGGGCCGCTCTCGACTGCCCAGGCGGCTGGTCGGCGCCCATCGAGGGCCGTCCCATGGTGCTCGGCCGCATCACCGCCGCCGTCACGGACCTCCCGCTGCCCAGCGAATCGTGCCTGGTCATGGGCGCGCTCGTCGGCACCGAGGGCCGCAAGACCTGGACCGACTCCACTCTCTACGGCGCCGACGGCCGGGTGCTCGGCCGGGCCCGTTCGACCTGGATCGCGATCGCCTGACACACCCCGTTTTGTTCCCGCGTTCACCCCACGAAAAAGGCGTTGCCGCGGGGTCGGGTAGGCGCATAACGTGGTGGGCACACGGAGAGGAGGTGGTCCAGTAGATGAATAGCTATCGGACTCGTGAGGTGGCTGCTCGCTAGCAGCCCTGCTCGTCGCAGGACTTGGGGGTGACCCCAGCGGTTCGCCGGCTTGGTTGCTGGCACTACCGAGCAGTCACCCGACCCGTGGGCTCCCGGCGCTGGTCCGTCCGGGCCACGACTGACGACCTTGTGTCGCTCAGCGTGGAAGCAGCCCACGGGTCGTCCCATTTCTAGGGACGTTTCCCGGTGCGGGCGTCAGGCCCGGTGCGCCACCGGCCGGCCCAACGTGGCCATGCCAAGAACGAGCCGGCCGGACGGCGGCCGGCGAACGACGAGCCGAGCCGAGCACGCCGGATCGGAGGTCCGGTCCGCGGCGAAGCCCCGCGGTGGGGCGCCGGTTCTACGGGGTGGGGCCGAGCTCATTTCGGAGTGTTGACGAGAACGCCAACAGTTGGCGTTCTCGTCAACCTCCGAACCAGACCCGCTGCCGACCCCATGAGCAGACCTGGCAGCGGCCAGCGAACCCGCGCCGAGCGGAGCCGGCAGCCGAAACGCACTCATAGCCGCAAGCGGCCAGCGGACCAGGTCCCGAAGCGGAGCCGGTAGCCAACGCCGCCCACGGCCAGTGAGTGGCCAGCGGACCAGAACCCCAGCAGAGCTGGAAGCCCAGGCCCTCTTTCGGCCGGCCCCCTGACGCTGCTTGAACGGGGGCGCGGACGGCCGGGTCAAGCGGTCCTCCGACGCGCGAAGCGCCAACCATGAGGTCCGCTTGAGGCGGCCGCCCGCGCTCCCGACAATCGAGAGCAGCAGGGGGTTGGCCAACGCGGCATACCCGGCCAACGCGCGCCCGGCCCACGCGAACCCGCTCAGGGTGCGAGCCGCTCCACCACCCAGGCGTCCTCCTGGCCGCCGGAGGCAGAATCCTCGCCGCCGGAGGCACGCCGATACCGCAGCCGATCGTGCAGCCGCGCCACCCCGCCCTGCCAGAACTCGACGGTGTCCGGCACGACCCGGTAGCCGCTCCAGAAGTCGGGCAGCGGCACCTCGCCGGGGAACCGCTCGCCCACCGCCGCGGCCGACGCCTCCAGAACCTCGCGCGTCCCGATGACCGTCGACTGGTGGCTGGCCCAGGCTCCGATCTGGGACTCGCGCGGCCGGGTCAGCCAGTACGCCAGCGTCGCCTCCCGGGACACCGTCGAGGCGGCGCCGCAGACGAGGACCTGGCGTTCCATGGCGATCCACGGGAAGCACAGCGACACCCACGGGTTGGCCGCGATCTCCGTCGCCTTGCGCGAGGCGGTGTTGGTGAAGAACACGAACGCGCCGTCGTCGATGCCCTTGAGCAGCACCGTCCGGCTGCTGGGCCGGCCGTCGGCGCCGGTGGTGCCGAGGACCATGGCGTTGGGTTCGGCCATGCCCATGGTGACGGCGTCGTGCAGCCAGGCGCGGAACTCGTCGAACGGGTCGGGCGCGAGGTCGCGTTCGAGCAGCCGCCCGGACGTGTACCGGCGGCGCATGCGCGGCAGTCCTTCCTCCACGTCCTCCACTCTGTCACCCCCGCCAGACAGAACGCCGCCCACCACAGCGACGTGGCGGAGGCCACTGTGGGAAACCGCACATTCACATTGTCGCAACTTGTGGAGAGCCACCAGTTGCGGGGCATGATGGTCGTGGGGGCCCGCGAGCGCACCACGAATGGAGATGTCAATGACCGAGGTCAAGCATGGCCTTGAGGGTGTCGTAGCGTTCGAGACCCAGATCGCCGAGCCCGACAAGGAAGGCGGTGCGCTCCGCTACCGCGGGGTCGACATCGACGACCTGGTCGGCCGGGTGCCGTTCGGCAACGTGTGGGGTCTGCTGGTCGACGGCGCGTTCGATCCCGGCCTGCCGGCGGCCGAGCCGCTGGAGCTGCCGGTCCGCACCGGCGACGTCCGGGTCGACGTGCAGAGCTCGGTCGCCACGCTGGCGCCGCTCTGGGGCTTCCAGCCGCTGCTCGACACCAGCGACGACGACGCCCGCGACCAGCTGGCGCGCAGCGCGTCCGCCATGCTCTCGTTCGTCGCCCAGTCGGCGCGCGTGGGGGCCGGCCAGGAGGCTGTCCCCGAGGACGTCGTGGCGCAGGCGGGCAGCATCGTCGAGCAGTTCATGGTGCGCTGGCGCGGCGAGCCCGACCCCCGCCACACCGCCGCCGTCGACGCGTACCTGACATCGGCCGCCGAGCACGGCATGAACGCGTCGACGTTCACCGGGCGGGTGGTCGCGTCCACGGGCGCCGACGTCGCCGCGTCGCTGTCCGCGGCCGTCGGCGCGATGAGCGGCCCGCTGCACGGCGGCGCGCCGTCGCGGGTGCTGGCCATGATCGAGGAGATCGAGCGCACCGGCGACCCCGTCGGCTACGTGAAGGGCATCCTCGACCGCGGCGAGCGGCTCATGGGCTTCGGTCACCGCGTCTACCGCGCCGAGGACCCCCGCGCCCGCACGCTGCGCCGCGTCGCCCGCGAGCTGGGCGCGCCCCGCTACGAGGTCGCCGAGGCGTTCGAGAAGGCGGCGCTCTCGGAGCTGCACGAGCGCAAGCCCGACCGCGTGCTCGCCACCAACGTGGAGTTCTGGGCCGCCATCGTGCTCGACTTCGCCGAGGTCCCGGCGAACATGTTCACGTCGATGTTCACCTCGGCCCGCACGGCCGGCTGGTGCGCGCACATCCTCGAGCAGAAGAAGACCGGCCGGCTGGTCCGCCCGTCGGCCAAGTACACCGGCCCGGGCGCCCGCACCCCCGACACCGTCCCCGGCTGGAGCCCTGCCTGGGCCGCCTGACCACCAGCAACGTACGACGCCACGCGCCGGTCCGTGTCAGCTGACGGACCGGCGCTCGCATGCCCGGGGTCATGCGGCACAATGGCCTACCTGACAGTGTCGTCACACTTCCGTAACCCACCGGACACCCGACACGGAGCGCAGCCATGACCGACACTGTGCAGATCCCCGACGACCTCAAGCCCGCCGACGGCCGGTTCGGCGCGGGCCCGAGCAAGGTCCGTCCCGAGGCGCTGGCCGCCCTCGCCGCCCAGGGCGGCGCCGTCCTCGGCACCTCGCACCGGCAGGCGCCGGTGAAGAACCTGGTCCGCCGCGTCCGCGAGGGCGTCGCCGCCCTGCTGGGCCTGCCCGAGGGCTACCAGGTCGTGCTCGGCAACGGCGGCACCACGGCGTTCTGGGACGCGGCCGCGTTCGGCCTGGTCCGCCAGAAGGCGCAGCACCTCTCCTTCGGCGAGTTCTCGTCGAAGTTCGGCACCGTCACGAAGACCGCGCCGTGGCTCGACGAGCCGAGCATCGTCAAGGCCGAGCCGGGCTCGCTGCCCGTGCCGGTGACCGAGGACGGCGTCGACGTCTACGCGTGGCCGCACAACGAGACCTCCACCGGTGTCATGGCGCCGGTGCGCCGGGTCCCGGGCGCCGCTGACGACGCACTGGTGCTCATCGACGCCACCAGCGGCGCGGGCGGCCTGCCGGTCGACCCTGCCCAGGCCGACGTCTACTACTTCGCGCCGCAGAAGAACTTCGGCTCCGACGGCGGGCTCTGGATCGCGGCCTTCTCGCCGGCCGCGCTGGCCCGGGTCGAACAGATCGCCGCCACCGACCGTTACGTCCCGGCGTTCCTCGACCTCCCGACCGCGGTCGACAACTCGGCCAAGGACCAGACGTACAACACCCCGGCCGTGGCGACGCTGTTCCTGCTGGCCGAGCAGCTCGACTGGCTCAACGGCAACGGCGGCCTCGAGTTCGCCGTCGGCCGCACCACGGCGTCGTCGGGCCACCTGTACAGCTGGGCCGACAAGACCCCGTACACCACGCCGTACGTCAGCGACCCCGGCGCGCGCTCGCTCGTGGTCGGCACCATCGACTTCGACGACAGCATCGACGCCGCCGCGGTGGCGAAGGTGCTGCGCGCCAACGGCATCGTCGACGTCGAGCCGTACCGCAAGCTGGGCCGCAACCAGCTGCGCGTCGCGATGTTCCCGGCGGTCGACCCCGCCGACGTCGAGGCGCTGACCGCGTGCATCGATTTCGTCGTCGAGAAGCTCGGCGCGTAGGTCACCGAAGCTGTCAATAACAACGCCCGGCCGCGATTCGTGTCAGCGGCCGGGCGCGTTGTTGGTTCCACTTACTCGCAGGAACCCATTCCCCCGTCGTGTTCCTGACACAACCATAGAGGTCAGCGACGACTATGGGGATCATCCGTTCGGTCCCTCTGACGGTCGGCCACGCGGTCAGCAATCTACGGCAGTAGAACGCGATCCGTGCTGGCAGGAGGCTCGCACGCAACGTATTTGCAACGTCAGATCAATTAGTCATTGGATTGGTCACGGAATGGTGAATTCACCGCGACGACCAGCGGTTCGGCGCGCCGAGAGCGACGCGTAAGCTGACCCCGACGACCCTGTGAAGGAGGCGGCCACGGTGCGCCCGAAGACCACCCGGCAACTGGTGACCGCGGTCCTGGTCCTCATGGTGCTCGTCGTCGCGGTGGCCACGCTGTTCTGACGGCGTCAGCGGCGGCCGGTCAGCGCGAAGCGGGCCAGCGGCTCGTATCGCGGGCCGTGCCCCGGCCCGCCGGGCCGCGACCGGAACAGCGTCACGGCGTCGGCGTCCCACCACGGTCCCGTGTACGACTCCAGCCGCGCGACGTACGGCCGCAGGTCGGCGCCGTCGCGCCCGCGAGCCCGGGCCAGGGTGACGTGCGGCCGGAACCGCTGCCGGTCGTCCGTCCCGACCCCGGTCCGCCGGCCGGCGGCGCTCGCCGACCCCGCCAGCGCGCGCAGGGCGGCCCCGTCGCCGTCGATGCCGGCCCAGAGCACCGTGCGGCCGAACCGTCCGGCGCCGGCGATGCGCGCCCGCGTGGCCGGGTGCCGGCGGGCCACCCGGGTCAGCCGCTGCGTCAGCTCGTCCACCTGGTCAGCGCCGACCTCGCCGTAGAACGCGAGCGTCAGGTGCCAGCCGGCGGGGTCGGACCAGCGCAGCACGTCGTCGCGCACCCCGTCGGCAACGGCGGCCAGCCGCGCGACCGCGTCGGGCGACGGGTCGATCGCGGCGAACAGCCTCACCCGCCAACAATTGCATGGCGCGGCCGCGGCGGGCGCTGCCACCATGGCTGCGCATGACGAACTCGCTGCTGGCAGAGGTCGCCGCTGCGGTGGCCGACGGCATCGCCGTCGCCGACCCCGCGCTGACCGGTGCCGACCCTCTGGTCCGGCCGAGTGAGCGCGCCGACTTCCAGTCCGGCGCCGCCCTCGCACTGGCCCGGCGGGCCGGCCGGGCGCCGGCCGAGCTGGCGGGCCGCGTGGCCGAGGCGGTGCGCACCGACCTGCTGGCCGGTGTCCGGGTGTCCGGGCCGGGGTTCCTCGAGCTGACGGTGGCGGCGCCTGCGGTGTGGCGGCGGGTGGCCGCGCGGCTGGCGCACGACGATCTCGGCGTGCCTCGCGCCGAGACCGGCCGGCGCGTCGTCATCGACTACTCCGCGCCCAACATCGCGAAGGAGCTGCACGTCGGGCACCTGCGCTCGACCATCATCGGCGACTGCCTCGCCCGCGTGCTCGGCCGGCTCGGCCACGACGTCGTCAGGCAGAACCACCTGGGCGACTGGGGCACGCAGTTCGGCATGCTCATCCAGTACCTCGACGAGCATCCCGAGGCGGCGTGGCGGCACGGCGACCTGTCCGGCGAGTCGTCGGTGTCGGCGCTGGACCGGCTCTACCGCGAGGCGCGGGCCCGGTTCGACGCCGACGCCGAGTTCGCCGGACGGTCCCGGTCGCGGGTCGTCGCGCTGCAGTCGGGCGACCCCGCGACGATCGCCGTCTGGCGGGAGATCGTGGCCGAGTCCGAGGCGGCGTTCCGGCAGCTCTACGACCGCCTCGACGTGCTGCTCACCCCGGCCGACTCCGCCGGCGAGTCGTTCTACAACGACCGGCTGGCCGGTGTGGTGGACGAACTGACGCGGGCGGGTGTCGCGGTTCAGAGCGACGGCGCGGTGGTCGTCCTGTCCGCGACGGAGACCGGGCCGGACGGCGCGCCGGTGCCGCTGATCCTGCGCAAGCGCGACGGCGGCTACGGCTACGACACCACCGACCTCGCGACGCTGCGGTACCGGGTCGCCGAGCTGCGCGCCGGTCGCATCCTCTACGTCGTCGACGCACGGCAGGCGCTGCACTTCCGGCTGGTCGTCGAGGCCGCCACGCGGGCCGGTTGGCTGCCCGGCGACGTCGAGGTCGCGCACGTCTCGTTCGGCACGGTGCTGGGCCCGGACGGGCGCCCGTTCCGGACCCGGGCCGGCGACACCGTCACGCTCGGCAGCCTGCTCGACGCCGCCGTCGAGCGCGCCCGGGCCGTCGTCGCCGCGAAGAACCCGTCGCTCGACGCCGCCGCGGCCGACCACGTCGCCGAGCTGACCGGCATCGGCGCGGTCAAGTACGCCGAGCTGTCGACGTCACGCACCAAGGACTACACCTTCGACGTCGGCCGCATGGTCTCGTTCACCGGCAACACCGGCGGCTACCTGCAGTACGCCCACGCACGCATCGCCGCGATCCTGCGCCGCGCCGAGGGCGAGCCCGGCCCCGTCGTCGACCCGGCGGCAGACCTGCACCCGGCCGAGCGGGCGCTCGCCCTGGCGCTCGACGCGTTCGGCGACACGCTCGCCGACGTCGCCGCGACGCTGGAGCCGCACCGGCTGTGCACGTACCTCTACGACACCGCGCGAGCGTTCACCGACTTCTACGAGGCCTGCCCGGTGCTGACGGCGCCGGAGCCCCGGCGCGGAAACAGGCTCGCGCTGTGCCGCCTGACCAAGGCGACGTTGCGCGAGGGCCTGGCGCTGCTGGGCATCGCGGCGCCCGAGCGGATGTGAGCGTCAGGCCACCCGCACCGGGGCCGGCTCGTCGGCGGGCGCCAGGCTGGGCGCCGTCGCCGGCGCGGTGGTGACGACGACCAGCCCGGGCCGCGGCCGCAGCCGCGTGCGCACCACCACGCCACTGCGCGGAGCCAGCACGACCAGCGCGGCGACGGCGAACGCCGCCGTCAGGATGCCGCCGCCGAGCAGCGACCAGCGCGCGCCGAACGCGTCGGCGACGAAGCCGATGACCGGGGCGCCGAACGGCGTGCCGCCCATGAAGATCATCATGTAGAGCGACATGACGCGGCCGCGGACGTACTGCGGCACCGTCGTCTGCACGTACGCGTTGGCCGCCGTCATGACCGTCATCGCGATGATGCCGAGCGGGATCAGCGAGATCGCGAACAGCGCGTAGGTCGGCATCAGCCCGGCCGCCACCTCGAGCACGCCGAACACCACGGCGCCGCCGACGATCAGCCGTCGTCGCGGCACCTTGCGCCGCGCCGCGACCAGCGCGCCGGACAGCGTGCCGATGGCCATGATCGAGCCCAGCAGGCCGTACTCGCTGGGGCCCTTGCCGTAGACGTCGGTGGCCATCAGCGCCATGGTCATCTGGAAGTTCATGCCGAAGGTGCCGAGGCCGAACATGATCGCGACGACCATCAGCAGGTCCGGTCGCGACCCCAGGTACGACACGCCCTCGCGCAGCTGCGACAGCGTGCCCGCCCGCTCGGGGTCGCGCTTCGGCCGCCCGCCGGTGCCACGCAGCAGCGCCAGCGCCAGGATCGGCGAGATGAACGACGCGCCGTTCAGCACGAACACCCAGCCGGTGCCGATGAGGCCGATGAGGATGCCGGCGATGCCCGGGCCGATCAGCCGCGCCGCGTTGAACGACGCGCTGTTCAGCGCGACCGCGTTGGTGAGGTCGTCGCGGCCGACCAGCTCGGACACGAACGCCTGACGGGACGGGTTGTCCAGCGCCGTGCCGACGCCGAGCAGGAACGCGAGCACGTAGACGTGCCAGATCTGCGCCACCCCGGTGAGCGTCAGCACGCCGAGCGTCAGCCCGACCACACCCAGGAAGGAGTTCGTGAGCATGAGCAGGCGGCGCTTGTCGAACCGGTCGGCGAGCAGCCCGCCGAACGGCGCCACCAGCAGGAACGGCAGGAACTGCAGGCCCGTCGTGATGCCGACCGCCTGTGCGCCGCCGCCGAGCACGACCAGCACCAGCCAGTCCTGCGCGATGCGCTGCATCCAGGTGCCGACGTTGGACAGGAACATCCCCGACCAGTACAGCCGGTAATTGCGGTGCCGGAGGGAATGGAAGGTAGGACTCACAGGCCGGCCAGCTTCTCGAGCACCGGCAGCGCCGCACGCAGCCGCTCGCGCTCGTCCGGCGAGAGATCACGCAGCTTGTGCGTCAGCCAGGCGTCGCGGCGCTTGCGGTCGGCGGCGGTACGCGCCTTGCCGGCCTCGGTGATGCGGACGTTGATGACGCGGCGGTCGTCGAGGTCGGGCTCGCGGACGGCGAGGCCGAGCTCCTCGAGGCCGGACACGATGCGCGTCATGGACGGCGGGCGGATGCGCTCGCACGCGGCCAGCTCGCCGACCGGCAGCGGCCCCTTGCGCTCCAGGATGCCCAGCGCGGACAGCTGGTTCAGCGTCAGGGCGTCGTCCTCGCGCTGGTTGCGGATGCGGCGGTTCAGCCGTCCGACGGCGATGCGGAGGGAGCTGGCCAGGCCCGCCTGGGTACGCGGCTGCGCCGGGCCCGAGCGCGCCGGCTGGCTCTGGGGCGCGGTGTTCTGGGAGATCTTCGCGGCTGGCACTTTGCTTAGTCTAACTCATTACCTTTGCTAAAGGCCAGTCGTGTTCTTGCGGTTTGGTGCTGGCGTAGTTGGTCCCGGTTCCGGCCGGTTCGGCGTGCGCCGGGGTCGGCGAGGCGCGGCTGAGGGCCGGCTGACGGTGCCGTCGAGGGGCGTCGGGTGGATGGCTTCGGCGGGGTGCCGGCGCCGGTGATGCCGGCGCGTCGTCGCGCGTCGTCGCGCGTCGACGCGCGACGGCGGGCGCCGACGGGCCGGCGGGTGACCCCGGCGCGTCAGGCGGAGTCGGAGCGGCGGGCGCGGCGGCCGCGGTAACGGCTGCCGCCCTCGGTGTCGTCGGTGTCGGCGGCCTCGGCGGCCGGCTCGTCGGCGACGGCGCTGCGGCCGCCGAACATGGTGTCGAGCAGCGGCTCGTCGTCGTCCAGCGGGGACGGCGCCGGGCGCGTCGGCGCGTCGCCGAACAGCTCGGACGCCGACGTGCGGCGAGGCGGCGGGGCCGGACGGCGATCGGACGGGCTCTCGGTGGCGCTCGGCCGTGGCGGCGTGGCCGGGCGAGCCGGCGGCGGCACCGGACGGTCGCCGGTCGTGGGGTGCTCACCGGTCGTGGGCCGGGACGGCGCCACCGGGCGCTCACCGGTCGCCGGGAGCTCACCGGTCGCCGGGCCGGGCTGCGACGCGGCGGCGGGTCGCTGGGGCGCGGCCGGGCGCTGCGGGGTCGACGGGCGTTGCGCAGGAGCCGGCCGCTGGCCCGTCGGCGGGAGCGGCTGCTCGCCGGTGCCCGGAGCCGGACGCTGGCCCGTGGGCGCGCCGGAGCGCTCGGTGCCCGGTACCGGGCGCTGGCCCGTGGACGTGACGGGGTGCTCGCCGGTGCCCGGAGCCGGACGCTGGCCCGTGGGCGCGCCGGAGCGCTCGGTGCCCGGTACCGGCCGCTGGCCCGTGGACGTGACGGGGTGCTCGCCGGTGCCCGGGCCGGACCGCTGGCCCGGAGCCGGGCGCTCTCCCGTCGCCGCGAAGGAACGCTCGGCGGTCCCCGGAGCCGGCCGCTGGACGGTCGGCGCACCGGGGCGCTCGGTGCCCGGCACCGGCCGCTGCCCGGTCGGCGTGACAGGGTGCTCGCCGGTGCCCGGGCCGGACCGCTGCCCCGGAGCCGGCCGCTCCCCCGTCGCCGCGAAGGGCGGACGCTCAGCGGTGCCCGGCCGGCCGTGGGCGGTGGTGTCCTGACGTCCGCCGCGCGGATCGGGATGGGCGCCGGGCCGGGTGGACGGCATGTCGACGCGGGTGGCGTCGGCACGAGTGGTGTCGGGACGGACCGGCGGAAGGTTGCCGCCGGTGTCGATGGGCCGAGTGACGGAGTCGGGCGCGCTCTGCGGCCGGCCCGCGAACGGCCCACCGGCCGTCGGCACGTCAGCGGCCCGCAGGTCAGCAGGCCGCGGGTCAGCAGACCGCGGGTCAGCGGCCCGGGCGTCGTCGCCGTCGCGGGCGATGACCTCGCCGCGCGTCAGCACCTCGCCGCCGGCGGCACCGTCGTCGTCAGCGGCGATACCGGCGGCCTCGGCCGCCGCCTCCTCACGCTCGAACTCGAGCGCGTCGCGCCGCTTGCGGGTGTACTCGAGGCCCAGCAGCCCGAGCCCCACGCCGGCGAGGCAGGTCCAGACCCACCAGCCGCGGCCCTCGTCCTGGAGGGTGTCCATGCGCAGCGCGAGCAGGACGAACGCGACCGCCCAGAGGACGGTGACGACCGCGACCGTGCGGACGCCGTCGAGGTCGAGCGGCTGAACCTCATCGGTCTCGGCCGCCTCGACCTCGGGCTCGGGCTCCCCCGGGGACCGCCGCCGACGCTTCGCCATATGTCCCAGGCTAGCCCGGCCGCATCCGTCGCGGCGAGCCGATCCACAGCCCGCCGTATTCGTCCCGCAACGATCTTCTGGCATCCTCACGCCCGTGAGCGACACCGAGACGACGAGCGAGCCCACTGCGTTGCACCGCTATTTCAAGATCGCGGAGCGTGGATCGACGATCGGCCGCGAGGTCCGCGGCGGCGTAGTCACGTTCTTCACGATGGCCTACATCATCGTGCTGAATCCGCTGATCATCGGCACCGTCGCCGACGTCGACGGCACCTTCCTCGGCGGCGGCGACGCGCCCGACCTCGCGGCCGTCGCGGCGACGACGGCGCTGGTGGCCGGCGTACTGACGATCGCCATGGGCGTGGTCGCGAACTTCCCGCTGGCGCTGGCCGCGGGCCTCGGCCTGAACGCGTTCGTCGCGTTCGGGCTGGCGTCGCAGATGACGTGGGCCGACGCCATGGGCCTGGTGGTGATGGAGGGCCTGGTGATCCTGGTCCTCGTGCTGACGGGGTTCCGGCAGGCCGTGTTCAGCGCCGTCCCGCGGCAGCTGAAGACCGCGATCAGCGTCGGCATCGGCCTGTTCATCGCGCTGGTCGGCTTCGTGAACGCCGGGTTCGTCCAGTCGACGGGCAACCCGTCGCCGCCGATCGGCATGGGCGAGGGCGGTTCGCTGACGACGTGGCCGGTGGCGGTGTTCTGCGCCGGGCTGATCGCCGTGATCGTGCTCTACTCGCTGAAGCTGCGCGGCGCGATCCTGTGGACGATCATCGGCACGACGGTGCTGGCGGTCGTCGTCGAGAGCATCGCCGACCTCGGCACGTCCGCCGAGAACCCCGGCGGCTGGAACCTCAACGCGCCACAGTGGCCCGACCAGATCGTCGACCTCCCCGACTTCTCGCTGCTGGGGAACTTCAGCCTGCTCGGCTCGTGGGAGTCCGTCGGCGTCGTGAGCGTGCTGCTGTTCGTGTTCACGCTGATGCTGGCCGACTTCTTCGACACGATGGGGACGATGGTCGCGGTCGGCGCCGAGGGCCGGCTGCTGGACGAGGACGGCAACCCGCCGAAGACGACGCAGATCCTGCTGGTCGACTCCGTGGCCGCGGCGGCCGGCGGTGCCGCGTCGGTGTCGAGCAACACGTCCTACATCGAGTCCGCGTCGGGCGTCGGCGAAGGAGCCCGCACCGGCCTGGCCAGCGTCGTGACGGGCATCTGTTTCCTGCTCGCGACGTTCCTGGCGCCGGTCGTGGCGATGGTGCCGAACGAGGCCGCCGCGCCGGCGCTGGTGCTCGTCGGGTTCCTGATGATGGGCCAGGTCCGCGAGATCGCCTGGGACGACCTCGAGATCGCGATCCCGGCGTTCCTGACGCTGGCGCTGATGCCGTTCACGTACTCGATCAGCACCGGCATCGGCGCCGGGTTCCTGTCGTACGTCATCATCAAGCTGGCCAAGGGCAAGGTGCGCGAGCTGCACCCGCTGCTGTGGATCATCGCGGCGCTGTTCGTGGTCTATTTCGCGATCACGCCGATCGAGGACCTGCTCGGCGTGAGCTGACCTGGGATCCGGCCGACATTGTCGGTGCCGTCCGGTAGAACCGAAGACATGACCGAGATCGTGCTGTTCCACTCCGTCCTCGGGCTCCGGCCCGGGGTGCTGCAGACCGCCGAGCAGTGGCGCGCGGCCGGTCACGTCGTCCATGTGCCCGACCTCTACGGCGGCGCGGTCTTCGACGGCTACGACGAGGCGTTCGAGTTCCTGGAGAAGTGCGGCGGGCAGGACGAGCTGCTGCGACGCACCGACGCGGCGGTCGACGGCGTCAGGCCCGACGTCGTCTACGCGGGCTATTCCAACGGCGTCATCTCCGTGGTGCACCTGGTCACGTCGCGGCCGGGGGCGCGCGGCGCGCTGGCGTTCCACGGTTCGGTGCCGGTCCGGGTGGTCGGCGCCGAGCTGTGGCCGTCCGCCGTTCCGGTCCAGGTGCACGAGGCCGAGCTCGACCCGTTCCGCGAAGACGACGCCAACCGTGAGTTCGCCGAGACCGCCGCCGCGTCCGGCGCCGAGTACCACTACTTCGGCTACCCGGGGGTGGCGGCGCACCTGTTCGCCGATCCGTCGCTGACCGGCGAGTTCGACGCCGAGGCGGCCGGCCTCATGCACGGCCGTGCGCTGGAGTTCATCGCGGCATGTGAGGATCGGGGGCGCTGACCCACCCCGATCCGGCGAGGAGCAACGCATGCGGCTGACTCACCCGGCGGCCGCACTGCTGCTGGTCGCCGCGACGGCGCTCGGCCCGGCGGCGGCCGCCGGCGCCACGGCCGATGCCGCGGAGGCGCCGGCGACGGTGACCCGAGCCGATGCGGCCCGGACCACGGTGCCCGGCCCGGCGGCAACCGTCGGCCCTGCCGCCGGTGTGCCGGCGACGCTCGGCCGGTCAGCGGCCGCGGACCCCGGGAGGAGCAGCGGGCTCACGGCGTTCGGTCCGCCCGGCCGGTCAGCGGCCGCTAGCGCCGCGGCCGATACAGCGACGACGCTTGCTGGGATGGCGCCGCGGGCCGAGGAGCCGGCGCCCAGCGACGTCCCGGGAGAGGTGGCGCTGGCGTGGGCGTCCGCACCCGTGTACGTCGACGAGACGCAGTCGGGCATCGTGCCGGAGGCCGAGGCCGAGCGGCTGGCCGACCGCGTCGACGGCCGCTCGCCGGCCGTGTATATCGCCGTCCTCCCGGCCACGGCGCTCTCCGACCAGCCCGGCGACGACGACGATGCGCGGGCCGCGGCGTTCATCGACGCCGTCGACGCGGCGGGCGGGCCCGACGGCATCTACCTCGTGGTGTTCGGCGGGGCGGGCACATACGGCGCCGCCATCTCGGTCGACGCGCCGGTGCGTGAGGCGGTCGAGACCGCGATCGGGCGGCACACCCGGTCGCAGCAGGTCGCGATCCTCGACGACGCGCTGACGGAGCTGGGGGTGTCCGGCGCGCCCGAAGACTCCGGCGGCGCCGGCTGGGTGCTGCCGCTGGTCATCGCGCTGGTCGTGCTGGCAGCCGCGGCCGGTGCGGCGTTCTGGTGGCACCGCCGCCGCGCCGGCGGCGACACCGAGGGCCCGGCGCTCTACCGGCCGTCCTTCGACGTGCTCGACGACGAGGCCGACTCCCTCGACGACCGGCAGGAGCTGGCCCGCGAGGACGTCACCCGATTCGGCGAAGAGCTCGACGCCGCCGACACCCACGTCGCCGACCCCGCCGTCGCCGCCGACGTGCAGGCCGCCATGGACGCCTACGCCGCGGCCGGCTCCGCCGTCGACGGCGCGCCTGACGACCACGTGCTGCGCGCCGTCCGGGCGACGGTCGAGTACGGTCGGTGGCGCCTGGCGTGCGCGCAGGCGCGGCTGGCCGGCCGTCCGCTGCCCGCACGACGGGCCGACTGCTTCTTCGACCAGCGCCATGGAGTGTCGGTGACCGACTGGATGTACGTCCCGCCCGGCGGCCGTTCGCGCGAGGTTCCGGTCTGTGCCGGCTGCCGCGACCGCCTGGCCGGGACCGCCCGATGAGGCCCGTCCTGCGTGGCACGGCCGCGCTCGCGCTGACCGCCGCCGGCCTGTGGGCGGCGACGCTGCCCGCGGCGGCCGACGAGGACGACGTCGACCGCTACCTCGACGAGGTCGCCGTCGAGCTGGCCGAGCCGGGCGTGTGGGTCGACCCCGACGCCGCCGGCGCCCTGGGCTCGGCCGAAGCGGCCGACCTCGACGAGGCGGCCGCGTCGGCCCCCACCGGCATGCGCATCGCCGTCGTCCCGGCGTGGCGGCTCGACCCCGAGGGCCAGGACCGTCTGGTGGGCCGCGAGCTGCTCTACGAGGGTGAGGAGCTGGCGTCGCAGCTGTACGACCGCGTCGGCGTCGACGGCGTCTACCTCGTCATGTCGGTGGCCGACAGCTCCTACGACGGCCGCGGCCTCTGGGGTGTGCAGCACAGCGAGGAGGGCCCGACGTACTACGTCGAGGACGCCATCGACCAGGCGGTCGAGTGCTGCGCCCCCGACTACGGCCCCATGATCGACCGCTTCATCGACCGCGCCTCCGACGTCGACCACCCGTTCTACGTCGACGTCGCGCCGTGGGCGGGCGGCGCGGCCGGCATCGCCGGCGTCTGGTGGGGCGGCACGACGCTCAGCGCGCGGCGCCGCCGCCAGGCCGAGGAGCAGCGCCACCTCGACGTCGTCCGGCCGCTGCTGACCGAAGAGGTCATCGAGCTGTCCGACCGCGTGTCCGACCTGCCGACGACGTCCGACATCGAGCAGGCGAAGCTGACGAAGGAGATCCTCGACACCGTCGAGAAGGCCCGGCACCGGCTCGACCAGGCCGCCACCGACGACGACGTCCAGGCGGTGACGTCGTTGCTGGGCGGCGCGCGCTACCGCATCGCCTGCCTCACGGCGCTGCAGCAGGGCCGGCCGGTGCCGGAACCGACGCCGCCGTGCTTCTTCGACCCGCGGCACGGCCCCAGCACGCAGGAGCGGCAGTGGACCCCCGAGCACGGCGTCAGCCGCGACGTGCCGCTCTGCGACCAGTGCACCGTCCGGTTCGACGCCGGCGAGGCGCCGCAGACCCGGCAAGCGGGGCGCGGCAGCTACTGGGAGGGCGGCGAAGACCTCGTCGCCTACATCGAGGGCTACTGGAACGGCACCGCCGGCACCTGGCGCTTCCCGCACAACGACCACTCGGTGGCGCGCAGCCGGCTGCGCAGCCGCTGGGAGTCGCGGCGGCCCCGTGCCCGCCTGGCGAGCTATGGCCGGTCGCTGGGCAAGGCCGCCAGCAGCGCCATGAGCTCGTCCGGCGACGGCTCCGGCGGTTCGGGCGGCTGGGGTGGCGGGTCCGGCGGACGCAGCCGGCGACGCAGCTTCGGCGGCGGCTCGAGCCGGCGCTCGTCCCGGCGTTCCGGCGGCGGCCGCCGCTTCTGACCAGCCACCCCCAGGAGACGGCGGACTCGGGCACCCGGGCGAGCCGCGGCACCACCTGAGCGGGGTTCGGGGGGACGCCGTCAGGGGTGGGCTGCGGGCGTCCGAGCGAGGAACGAGCGAGGCGGGCGGAGACGGCGTCCCCCCGAACCCCGCGGGCCCGGCTCAGGAGAACGCGTCGTCTGCCAGCAAGCCAGGCAGCGCACCCGGATCCGCCAACACCTCCGCCAGCACCCACCGCTTCCCCCACTGCCCGGTCGTCCAGGCCAGCCCGCGGGCCAGGCCGTCGAGCGTCGCGGCGTGGACGTCGGCGCCGAGTGGCCACCAGTCGACGGAGGTGTCGCCGACCCGCAGGTCGTCGTGCTCCACGTAGTCCGACGGCGCGTCGCCCAGTACGGCGCGGGCGACGTCCGGGACCGGCTGACGGCGGCCGCCGCCGCTGACCGGCGCGGGGTGCGCCTCGGCGGCGAGGTCGACGTCGAGGAGATCGGCCAGGGCGGCCGGTCCGGGCAGCAGGCCGGGCAGGCCGAGCTGCAGCCAGTGCGGGCCGTCGCCGACGACGACCGAGGCGGCGGGAACGACGCGGGTGCCGACGCCGTCGGGGACGCGGACCCGGTCCGGCGGCTCCACGCCGGCCGGGTCGTGCGCCACCAGCGCCGCGTACACCCGCGCCAGCGTCGCCGCCGGCAGCTCGAGGTCGTCCTCGGCCAGCCGGTCGAGGACGGCGCCGGGGTCGAGGTCGGCGGGCGAGCGCGCCAGCCCGACGGCGGCCGCGAACACGTCGTCCACCGGCACGTCGGCCACCGGCAGCAGCGCCCGCACCACGGCGTCGGCGCCGGGCACCGCGAGGCCGCCCAGCGGCCGGCCGCCGATGCGGGCGTGCCGCCGCAACCACCACGCGCTGTACGACGGCGCCTCCCGCTGCGCGCCGTCGTACAGCGTCAGCCGCACCGGCGACACGACGGCGGAACGGGCGGCGTCGTCGGCGGCCAGCCATTCCAGCACCCGCGGCCAGGCGTCGTCGCGGACGAGGTCGAGGTCGGCGACGGCGGCGAACTCGCCGGTCAGCGGCGGTACCGGCTGGGCCGGCAGGCCGGCGAGGACGTCGTCGACCCAGCCGTCCTCGTCGTCGAGGTCATGCCAGGTGTCCGGCTCCAGCGTGACGTCGGCGTCGCGGACGACGGCGAACCCGTCGCGCACACCGGCGGCCCGCAGCACCGCCGGGCCGAACCGGTGCACCAGGTCCGGCGCGACGGTGAACTCGGCCGGGTCCGCGTCCAGCACGGCCAACAGCGGCGACCCGGGCAGCAGCAGCTCGCGCGCCGGCACCGCGGCGCCGGTCGCGTCGGCCAGCGGCAGGCCGGCCAGCCACGGCTCGTCGGCGACGTCCAGGCCGGACTCCGCGAGCAGGCCGAGCACCGCCGCGGCGACGGGCGCGGGATCGTCGTCGCTCTCGGCGAGGTCGGCGACGGCGCCCTGGACCAGCGGGTCGCGCAGCACCGCGGCGGCCGTGGCGTCGACGGCGCCGAGCCGGTAGAGCAACGGGTGGACGGCGTCGGGCGCGACCACGCGCAGGTCGAACGGCGCCAGCAGCTCCGGGCGCACCTCGCCGGGCACCAGCAGCCCGCGCGGCCCGCGGACCAGCCGGCCGTCGGCCAGCGGCACCGGCAGCGCGCCCAGCGACTCGTGGTCCGACCCGTCCAGCGCGTCGTACACCGCCCGCCACCCGGCCGGCGCCAGCCGCTCCCCGGCCAGCTCGTCGACGACGTCGGCCAGCGGCGTCACCGTGGCGCCGAGCCCGGCCAGCGGCTCCGGCCGCCACCAGTCGCGCGCGGGCAGCCCGCGGACGACCCCGCCCAGCGCCGCCGGGTCGCCGGTGCGGCTCAGCCCGTCGACCAGCGTGACCTCGACCGGACGCAGCAGCTCGCCGTCGGCGCCGGGCACGAACGGCGTCGCCGCCAGCGCCGCCCGGACCGCCCGGTGCAGCACGGCGTCGACGGCCTCCAGCCCGAGTGGCCCCGGCACCAGCGCCAGCACGGCCGCGCCCGGCGCCGCGGGCCCGAACGACGCGACCAGCCGCGCGTACACCTCGCCGGTCTGCTCCGCGAGGTGGTCCAGCAGCAGGCCCGGGACCACGCGGCGGCGCGACGAGTCCAGCGGCAGCCCGGCGATCACCAGCGCCGGCAGGTCGGTGCGGTCGTCGGTCGGCGTCGGCGCGTGCACCACACCCGGCAGCGACGGCGGCAACGCGGCCGGCGCGCGTACCCCGGCGTCGTCGCGCACCGGCACCGCGACCGTCACCGTCCATCCCGGCCGGGTCCGCTCCTCGAACGGCCGGTCCGCCACCAGTTCGTCGGGCGCGACGCCGGTGCGCGTGGCCAGCCGCCAGGTGCGCTCGCCGATGCGCCGCTCGGCCAGCCCGTCGGCCAGCGTGGACGGTTCGCCCGCGGACAACTCGCGCACGTCGCCGTCGATGTCGACGACGAGCGAGCCCAGCCACGGCAGCGCCAGCAGCAGCGCGTCGTCGATCTCGCCGAGCTGCCGGCGCACCAGCCGGACCGCGTCGTCGTCGCGCAGCGGCAGCTCGACCGCGGTGTCGTAGCCGTCCGGCACGACGCCGGACGCCGGGAACGGCAGCCGCAGCACCGGTACCGCCTCACCGCGCCGGGCCAGCTCGGCCGCCAGCCCCGGCACCGACCCGGCCTCCGCCAGCGCCGAGGCGCGCGACCACCGCACGCCGCCGCCGGACGCCGTCAGCACCCGCGGCTCGTCGGTGACCGCCAGCACGGCGGCGAACCCGACCCCGAACCGCCCGACGGCGCCACCGTCGCGCTTGGTGGACGCTCGCAGCGTCGACAACCCCTCGACACCGGCGGCATCCAGCGCCGCGCCGGTGTTGGCGGCGACCAGCGTCGGCCCGGTCAGCCGCAGCAGCAGCCGCACCGGCCGCCCGGCCCGCGCGCCCGCGTCGGCGGCGTTCTGCGCCAGCTCGACGACCACGCGGTCGCGGTAGGCGCCGCGGGCGAGCTCGTCCTCGGCGTTGGCGTCCTCGCGGAACCGGGCGGGCGACGCGGACCACGCGGAGAGCACCCGCGCGCGCAGCGCCGCGGTGTCGAAGACGTCCACGCGCGGAACGTTACGGCGCGTCGAGTTCCAGCGGGACCAGCTCGTAGCTCAGGGTGTCGACGACGGGCTCGGCGGCGTCCTCGGACGGCGCGGGCAGCCGGACGTCGGAGTGACCGCCGCAGCCGTGGGCGTGCGAGACGACCTTGCCGTCGAACGGGGTGCGCTCGTTCGTGCACACGCCGTACGCGTGGCCGAGCGTGCCGGCCAGCAGCACCGAGAAGCCGCAGCTGCCGCAGCGTCCGGGCGCCGCCTTCGCGATGTCGGTGTGCGGGCCGGTGTCGCCCTCGAACCAGCGCTGCGCGGAGTCGTCGCGGCCCTCACGCGAGAGCACCCACTCGTGGCCGAGACCCAGCTCCTGCACCACGTCGAGGACGTCCTGCTCCTCGGCGAGGGCGTAGCCGGGCTCGAGGCGGTAGTCGTCGTCGGCGACCGGCAGGAGGTCGCCGGGGCCGAGGTCCTCGGGCTTGACCCGCTCGTCCCACGGCACCCACGCCGGGGCCAGGACGGCGTCGGCGCCGGGCAGCAGCACGCACTCGCTGACCGTGATCAGCTTGGACCGCGACGCCCGGGTGACGGTGACGGCCCACCGCCAGCCGACGTAGCCGGCCAGCTCGCAGGCGAAGTAGTGGGTGACGACCCGTTCGCCCTCGGCGTCGTGGCCGAGATGGGCGCCGACGGCGTCTTCGCTGCCGACGTCGACGGCGGCGGCCCGGGCGTCCTCGACGGCCTTGACGAGGACGGAGTCGGCCTTGACGGTGCGCGTGCGCGACGATGCGGGGGTCACAACGAATCATTGTCGCAAACTCGCGCCATGATCGACACATCGCGCCCGATCCGGGGACATCTTCCGGTCCTGTCGGCCCGATGCGGTTGGATGGGTGTGTGGCTGAGACCGATCCGCAGGCCGGCCCGCCCGGTGAGGGCGGGGGCCGCGGCGCGCGCGGCGACGACGGCTCGTACGAGTCGCCGTTCGCCCGCGGCGGGCAGCCCCGATCCGGGCCCTCCGGCAACGGGTCGTCCGGGTCGCCCGGCGACGACCACGCCGCCGGGAACGGCCGTCCGGGGCCCGGCCACGACGACCACACGCGGGCGCTGCCGCCGCCTCCGCCTGAGCCGCCCAGGGCGAGCGAGCGCATGCGCCGCGCCGCCGGTGCCACCGGCCGGGCGGCGAAGACCGCCGCGTCCGGCACCTCCCGCGCCGCCCGGTTCAGCGCCAACCGCCTGCACCGCGCCGCCGAGGCGAAGGGCGCCGGGCAGACCGGCCTGTCCCGGCTGATCGAGCTCAACGCCGCCAGCGCCTTCGCCGACGCGCTGGTCACGGTCGCGCTGGCCGGCACGCTGTTCTTCTCCGCCTCCACCACCGAGGCGCGCGGCAACGTCGCGCTGTACCTGCTGCTCACCATGGCGCCGTTCGCGGTGGTCGCACCGGTGCTCGGCCCGTTCCTCGACCGCTTCAGCCACGGCCGCCGCTGGGCCATCGGGTTCACCGCGGCCAGCCGCGGCTTCCTCGCCTGGGTGGCGGCCGACGCCGTCATCGGCGGTGGCGTGTGGCTCTATCCGGCGGCGCTGGGCGTGCTGGTCGGGCAGAAGGCGTACGCCGTCGCGCGGGCGGCCGCGGTGCCACGGCTGCTGCCCGACGGCTGGACGCTGGTGGCGGCGAACTCACGGCTGCAACTGGCGGCCACGTTCGGCACGCTGCTCGGCGCACCCGTGGGCCTGGGCCTGGCGCAGATCGGCGACGACTGGCCACTGCGGGCGGCGTTCTTCGCCTACGTCGGCACCACGGTGCTGGCCATCCTGCTGCCGAAGAAGGTCGACCTCTCGATCGGCGAGGAGCCGGCGTCGCTCACCGAGGGCGACGGCCACGAGTCCGCCGCCGGCGGCAAGCCGCGCAAGTTCCGGGTCGGGCCCTCGGTCGTGCGCGCCCTGCGGGCCAACGCGACGCTGCGCTGGCTGTCCGGCTTCATGACCATGTTCATGGCGTTCGTGCTGCGCGAGGCGCCGGTCGCCGGGCTCGACGACCTCGTCCTGCTCGGCATCGTCGCGGCCGCCGCCTGGGTGGGCAGCACCCTGGGCTCGTCCGTCGGGGCGCTCGTGCAGGCGCGAAGTCCCGACCGCACCGTCATGGCGCTGGTCGCGTTCGGCGCGGCCAGCACGCTGGTCACGGCGCTGTTCTGGA
The DNA here is from genome assembly GCF_900106035.1 of Jiangella alba. Lineage (GTDB taxonomy): Bacteria > Actinomycetota > Actinomycetes > Jiangellales > Jiangellaceae > Jiangella > Jiangella alba. The sequence continues at coordinate 1,917,244 of NZ_FNUC01000004.1, read as the reverse complement.
ACCTGCTGACGGTCATCCTGGTCGGGCTCGCGGCCGGGTTCGCCCAGCAGCTGGGCCGGCTGTCGCTGGACGCCATCGTGCAGCGCGACGTGCCGGAGAAGAACCGGTCCAACGCGTTCGCGCGGTCCGAGACGCTGCTGCAGCTGGGCTGGGTCGTCGGCGGCGGCGTAGGCATCGTGCTGCCGCTGATCCCGTGGCTGGGCATGACGGTCGCGACCCTCGTGCTGGCCGGCGGGCTGGTGTTCGCGCTGCGGGTCCGCCCGCCCGCGCCCACACCGTCACCGCCGGCCCCGCCGCCGGAGCGGCCCGAGAGCGGAACCTAGAGCTCGAGGTCGTCGGCCACGGCCCGCAGCACGGTGGCGACCTGACGCGCCGTGCGCTGGTCGGGGTGCCGGCCGCGGCGGTAGGTGTTCGACAGGCCGTCGAGCAGCTTGATGAGGTCCTCGACGATGGTGACCATGTCGTCGGGCTTCTTGCGGGTGGCCGCCGACACCGACGGCAGCGGGTCGAGGACGCGCACCGACAGCGCCTGCTCGCCCCGGCGGCCCTCGGCCACACCGAACTCCACCCGCTGGCCCGGCTTCAGTGCGGACACGCCCGCGGGCAGCGCGGAGGAGTGCACGAAGACGTCGCCGCCGTCGTCCTTGGAGAGGAAGCCGAAGCCCTTCTCGGTGTCGAAAAACTTGACCTTGCCCGTTGGCACGGCGGACCTCTTCGTGTCGGGGGACCAGACCTCTCAAGCCTAAGGCCGACGGAGCCCCTGAGGCCTCTCCAGGGGGTGATCAATCCGATCGCGTACCGTCGTCGCCCATGGATGGTTTCCCGCGGTGACGGTGCACACGGGGCTGCCCGTCGTGCGCGCGGTCCGCTACGTCGAGCCGCTGCGCGAGGGCGGGTCGCTGCCCGGCCTGGTCGAGGGCGACGACCTCGGCACCTACGTCGTCAAGTTCCGCGGCGCCGGGCAGGGCCCGAAGACGCTGGTCGCGGAGATCGTGGTGGGCGAGCTGGCACGGCGGCTGGACATCCGGGTGCCCGACCTCGTGCTCGTCGACCTCGACGACGCCATCGCGCGGCGCGAACCCGACCCGGAGATCCAGGCGCTGCTGCTGGCCAGCGTCGGCGTGAACCTCGGCATGGACTTCCTGCCCCGCTCGCTCGGCTACGACGGCCACGGCAAGCAGGCGAGCCCCGACGACGCGGCGAAGGTGCTGTGGCTCGACGCGCTCACCGTCAACGTCGACCGGAGCTGGCGCAACCCGAACCTGCTGACGTGGCACGGGCAGCTGTGGGCGATCGACCACGGCGCGGCGCTGCTGTTCCAGCACACCTGGCCCGGGGCGCCGGCGTTCGCCGTCCGTCCCTACCCGATCGACGACCATGTGCTGGCGTTCGCCGCCGACCGGCTGCCGGCCGTCGACGCCGAGTTGGCGCCGCGCGTGACGCCGTCGCTGCTGGCCGAGATCCTGGCGCTGGTCCCGGACGACTGGCTGCCCGAGGTCCCCGGGCTGGACGGCGCCGGGCCCGACGCCGTCCGCGCCGTCTACGCCGAGCACCTCGCGGCCCGCGCCGCGGCGTCGTCCGACTGGCTGCCGGCGGCCGGCGCATGATCGCGTTCGAGTACGCCGTCCTGCGCGTGGTCCCCCGCGTCGAGCGGGCCGAGTTCGTCAACGCCGGCGTCATCGTCTACAGCCAGAAGGCCGCCTACCTGGCCGCCGCCACCCACGTCGACGCGGACCGGCTGCGGGCGCTGGACCCGGACGCCGACGTCGCGGCCATCGTGGCGGCGGTCGAGGCGTACGCGGCCACCTGCAACGACCCGGCGGCGGCCGGCCCGGTCGGCGCCACGGCGATCGGCGAGCGGTTCCGCTGGCTGACGGCGCCACGCAGCACGATCGTCCAGCCGGGCCCGGTGCACGCCGGGCTCACCGACGACCCCGCGGCGGAACTGGACCGGCTGCTGCGCCGGCTCGTGCTCTGAGGCCGAGGCGCGCTACGCCGGCTGCAGCTGGGAGCGGAGCGCGGCGACGTCGGACTTGTCGGCGCCGAACCCGAGGCTCGCGATCTTCTTGCCGGTCGGCACGTGCCGCAACGCCTTGCCGTCGATCGTCAGGTCGGCCGGCGACGACACCGCGAAGCGCCGCAGCGTCATGCCGAGCGGGTTGCACAGCCGCACCTCGCCGGCGTCGATCCGCAGCATCGGGTTGACCAGCTGGAGGATGCCCAGCAGGGTCAGGACGACCCCGGTGAACATGCCGATCGACCGCCCGTCGAGCAGCGAGAGGGCCAGCAGCAGGACGCCCACGACCAGCGCGGCGACGGGCATCGGTCGGGCATAGCGGACGATCATCGGGGTCATGCGCCCGCAGTGTACGTGCCGCCGGCGGACGGCGAGCGCGTCACGCCCGGGCGACGTAGTCGTCGAGCCAGTACGGGAAGTCGAGCAGGTCGGCGAAGACGACGTCGGCGCCGGCCTCGCGCAGCGCGAGCGCGTCGTGCCCGCCTGTGGTCACGCCGATGGCGTAGGCGCCGGCGGTGCGGGCGCCGACCATGTCGCCGGGGTGGTCGCCCACGTAGACGTCGGCGCCGCGTTCGCGCAGCGCGACGCCCTTGGACTCGGCATACCGCTCACCGACGACGTCGTCGACAGCCAGGCCGACGTGTGCGAGGACGGCGCGGACCGCGGACTCGATCTTGGCGCTGACGACCAGCACGGTGCCGTGGTGGGCGTGGATGGCGTCGACCGCCTCGATGGCGCCGGGCAGCGGCTTGGTGCCCGGAATGCCCAGCGTCGGGTAGAGCTCGCGATAGATGACGCGCGCTTCGTCGACGCGGTCGTCCGGGACGAAGGCGCGCAGCGTGGTGTCGAGCGGCAGGCCGATCATCGGCAGCAGGTCGTGCGGCTCGATGACGACGCCGACCCGGCGGAACGCCTCGGTCATCGAGACGGTGATGCCCTCCGCGGAATCGACGAGGGTGAGATCGAGGTCGAAACCGATGGTGAGGGGCACGGTGATCACCATACGCGGTCGTCGACCGTCGAGATGTGACGCAGGTCATGCACCGCCGAGGGCGAGGAACGACCACGCGGTGGCGCGGTCCCGGGCGCCTGCCGCCGCCCGGCGCGCCGCGAGCAGCGCCGCGCCGAGATCGTCGCCGGTGCGCAGCCGCTCGTGCACGACCAGGCTGAGGTCGACGCTCGCGGCGTCGCTCACCGGGACGACGGTGGCCAGCAGCCCGGCCGTGCCCAGCGCCGACAGCGACGTCGTCAGACCCAGCAGCTCGTCGGCGCCGGTGGGCGAGCCGACGCCGGACTCGCACGCCGTCAGCAGCAGGCGGTACGGCGGCGACTGCAGCCGCTCGATGTCGAACACCGTCAGCGGGCCGTCGGCCAGCTCCAGCGACGAGAACATCGGGTTGTCGCCGCGGTAGCGGCCGTGCGCGCCGATGTGCGCCAGCCACGACCCATCCAACGCGGCCAGCGCGGCGTCGGCGGTGGCGTCGTCGCCGGTCAGCACGGTCGCGTCGGTGTAGACGCCGGCCAGCACGCCGACCTCCGCCCCCGACGACGCGAGGTCGGCGCCGGCGATCAGCGCGACGCTCCGGTCGGGCGGCGGTGTGCTGGTGCGGGCGCGCAGCCAGGCGGTCGCCGACGGCGCCACCGTCACGTCCCGGTCCCGCAGCGCGGGCAGCGCGCCCCACGGCACCGACTGCATGGTCGACGGCGGCACCAGCACGACCGGCCCGTCGCCCAGTTCGCGGACCACCGGGCCGAGCATCGTCTCCTGCAGCCGGGCCAGGCCGGGCTCGGCGGCGGCCAGCAGCACGCCCGCGACGGCGTCGGCGGCCACCGCGGCGCCGCGCAGCGCGAACTTGGCGTACTCGACCTCGTCCAGCGCGGCGCCGGAGTCGCCCGCGACCACGTGCTTCAACCGGCCCCCACGCGCGACGACGGCATGGAACCGGCCGCCGCGCAGCCCGACGATGCTGACCAGCGTGCGGTCGCCGAGCGCGTCGAGCAGCTCGCCGACGTCGAGCCGGCGGCGGGTGGTCCGCGGGCCGGCCGTCTCCCGGCCGTGCACGTGACGGCGGATGCGTTCCTCGATGCGCCGCCGCTCCGCCTCGTCGGCGTGGCTGCCGATGAGGCTGCCGACGGCGCGCAGCCGGCCCAGCTCGGCGGCCAGCTCGGCGTCGTGGCGGGCCGCCGGCCAGGGCAGCGAGTGCAGCGTGCCGCGCCAGCGCTCCGTCCACCGCAGCAGCTCTCGCGCCGTCCCGTCGACCGCCACCCGCCGCGTCGCGAGCGCCGCGAGGTCGCTGCCGTGCACCGTCGCGCGGGCCCGCAGCTCCGTCGCGCCGAGCGACAGCGCGTGCGTGTCGAGGACGTCCAGGCCGCGGCCGCAGGCGCGCAGCATGGCCCGCCGGTCGCCGGCGGACTCGGCCAGCAGGGCCTGCGCGTACCAGCCGGTGGCGCGGCGCAGCGCCGACCCACGGCCGCGGCGTCCGGCCGCCGCCGTCCGCAGCGCCTCACCCGCCAGCTCCTGCAGCCCCGTCGCCGACGCCAGCCGGCCCGCCAGCACCAGCGCGTCGAGGCGCTCGGAGGCGTAGCGGTCGGTCAGCTCCGCCGCCAGCGCGGCCGCCGCCCGGGCATGCCGCTTCGTGACGGCGCCGGCCTCCGCCTGCGCCCGCAGCACCACCACCCGCGCGTGCCGCTCAGCGTCGTCGTGCCCCTGCCGCCGGCTCGACCGGGCCGCCTTTCTGGCCAGGTCGGCGGCCCGGCTCGGGTTGCCCGCCGCGAGGTGCACGATGGCGGCCGCGATGAACCCGTCGGACCGGCGCAGCGCGGAGTCCCTGGCGCCGTCCAGCACCGCCACCAGCTCGTCCGCCGTCCCCGCCGCGTCCTCCGTCAGCCCGGCCGCCAACTGCACCACCGCGAGGTCGCGCACCACCTCCGGCGGAACGACGCCCAGCTCGTCATATCGCCGGCGCGCGTCATAGAGCAGTCGCAGCGCCCGCGGCAGGTCCCCCATCCGGTGCGCGCAATCGCCCCTGTTCTGCACGATGATCGTCGCTTGATAGCGCTCGCCGGTCGACTCGATCAGCTCCTGCGCGCGGGCGAACTCGCGGTCGGCCTCGGCGAACCGTCCGAGTCCCAGGAGCGCACCGGCGAGATTGCTGCGAGCTCGCGCTTCCCACGCCGGGTCGTCATGACGTTCCAGAACCGCGGCCGCCTCGTGGCTGTCGCGGCGCGCGCCGTCGAGGTCCTGGAAGAAGAAGCAGACCGCCGCTCGGCGCACGAGTACCCGGGCCCGCTCGGCCGGCTCGGCACCGTCGAGTGCGCTGTCGAAAGCCGCGAACGCCGGCCGTCGCCGTCCGGCCAGCGCGAGCACCGTGCCGAGACTGGCCTCCAGATCGGTGACCCGAGCGCCGAGCCCGTGTTCGCGCCCCACCCGGATGCCACGACGCACCGAGCGGAGGGCGCGGCCCACCTCGCCGCGCTCCCGCTGGACGATGCCGAGCGCCTGCAACGCGTACGTCTCGTCCACCGGCGTCGCCGCTCCGGACAGCACGGCACGAGCGGCCCGGGCCGCCTCGTCGGGACTCGACATCGCCAGCCCGGGCAACTGATCCGCGGCTACCGCCGCCGACGTGCTTCCCGAGGTCACGCCCTGATGCTAGACATGTAGTCGTTTGCCCGAATCATGTCTGGGGGAATCCGATGCAACCTGATCGCGAACGGCTACACCAGGAGTTCGAGCGGCTGCGGGAGAACAGCGCTCGGCGCACCAAGGAACGGGGGTTCGAACTCGCCGCTCGCTGGAACCGGGACGAGACGGCGATCGAGTATCTGTACCGCCAGGGCCAGCTGATCTGCGACGAGCGCGACCTCGACACCGTGCTCGAGGCGTTCGACCAGCTCCGGATCGATCGCCCCGAGGTGACGGAGGGCCCGGTCGGGCTGGCCGTCCTGCACGTCCCGGACACCGACGCGGCGGAGATCGCCGCCAAGCTGGCCGACATCCTCGGCGACGAGCGCATCGTCGCGCCCAACCACGTGCTCGACGCTCAGGTGCACATGTCGATGTGCCCGGCCACCGAGCCCGTACCCACCTACGGGCCGATCCCGGTGCTCGGTGAGCCGGTCGGTCCCGGCCGGCCGAAGGTCGCCGTCGTCGACACCGGGTACCTGCCCGTCGTCGCCAAGGACTCCGGCTTCGGCCGGTTCTCGGCGGTGAAGAAGTACGAGATCGACGACGACGTCTACGTGCCGGGCACGGACGAGATCCGGCCGTACGGGGGTCACGGCACGGCGACGACGGCCCGGCTGCTGGCGGTGTCCGGCGCCGAGGCGGTCCAGGTCGAGGTTCGCGACTGCCTGATCGGCGGCGCGGTCGACGAGCTGGCGATCGTGGAGGATCTCGAGAAGGTCGTCCGCGCGGGCGTCGACGTCGTCAGCGTGCAGGCCGGTCTCTACGCGCGTCATGGCGCGACACCGAAGGCGTTCGACATGCTCTACCGGCGCGTCGTGAGCAAGCACCCGGAGACGGTCATCGTCGCCGCGGCGGGCAACCACGGCACCGACGTCCCGTTCTGGCCGGCGGCGTACAGCTGGGTGACGGCGGTCGGCGCGCTCACCACCGGTGGCGACTACCGGGCGCCGTGGAGCAACTTCGGCTACTGGGTCGACGCCTACACGCCGGGCGAGAGCACCGTCATCCCCTACCCGAACGGCCGGTACGACTACATCGACGAGACCTCGGCCCGGTTCAGCAACGGGCACGCGATCTGGTCCGGGACGTCGTTCGCGGCGCCGGTCGTGGCCGGGCTGATCGCCCGCCGCATGGTCGAGCGCGAGGTGTCCGCGCCGGTCGCACGGCACATCGTGCTGCAGGAAGCCGCCATCGGCGCACTGCACCACACCGGCCCGCGACTCATCGTCTGAGTGCCCGCGGTCGTGGTGGCGGGGCGCCCGGACCCTGTCCCCCGCCACCTGACCGCAGGCTAGACGGCCCGCCGCCGCTCCGCGCGGTACGCCGGAAGGTAGAACACCGCCGCCGCGGCGAGGATCACGCCGCCCAGAACCATGGCTGTCGCCAGCGAGGTGGACTCGCCGACCGCCGTCAGCGCGATCAGGCCGAGCGCGGCCGCGGGCTGGAACACCATCGAGCTGATCGACACGATCGTGACCCGGTGCTCCTCGGTGACCTCGCGGTGCACCAGCGTCATGTGCATCGGGCTCGACGCGCCCTGGATGACGTAGCAGGCGATGAACGCCACCACCACGCCGGCCGCGCCGAGCGACAGTCCCATCGTGGCGACGAAGACGCCTTGGGCGACCCGCGTGACGGCGGCGGTGGCGGTGATGCCGATGCGCTGAGCCAAGCGTGGCGCCAGCGCCGCACCGGCGGCCGAGGCGAACCAGGCGGCGGCCGCCGCGGGACCCATGATCGCGCCGGCCCGTTCGGCGTCCTCGACCACCTCGGCCAGCCGGACCGGCGTGAGCGACTCGTACGCCGTCGCCCCGAACCCCCAGGCCACCTCGATGAGGATCAGCCCCTGCAGCACCACGGAGGCGCGCACCACCCGCAGGCTTCCGCGGATGACGCCCGGCGCCTCCCGCACGGCCGCCGTCAGGGCCGGCCAGCCCGACCGCGGTCGCGCCTCGACCAGCAGGCCGATGGTGGCGACGACCGCGACGGCGCGCAGGACCGCCGCTACCAGCACCGGCACCGCCAGCGCCTCGACCGACGACAGCGGGTCGAGCGCGACCAGGCCGCCGGCCAGCAGGGCGCCCACGCCGACGGCGATGCCGGTGACGGTGCCACCGCGGGACAGGCCGACCGAGATGTCGGCGTCCGGGTCGCGGGCCTGGACGGTGTCGACGTACCAGGACTCCAGCGGGCCGCTGTCCAGTGCCCGGTACAGGCCCTGCACACCGAACGCCAGCGCGAACACCGCGAACGAGTCGGCGACGAAGATCAACGCGCAGCCGGCCAGGCTGACCAGGCCGGAGGCCACCATCACCGGCCGCCGGCCGAGCGCGTCGGAGAACCCGCCGGTGGGCAGCTCGAGCAGGAACACGACGAGGCCCTGCGCCGCGGCGGCGAGTCCGAGCTCGGATAGCGTGAGCCCGCGCTCCAGCGGCAGCAGTGTCAGGACCGGGAGCAGCATGCCGGACGGCAGCCAGCGCAGGGCCAGCAGGATGAGGTAACGCGTCCGGGCCTGCCGGGCGTCGAGCTGCGTCATGGCCATGCATCCTGTCCGACCCGAAGTCGGGACACAACGTCACCCACCGGACATCGCCCGGCGCAGGGCAGCGGCCCCGACGAGCGGCAGGACCACCCGCGGCGTGAAGTAGCGGTCCGCCGGGACGATGCCGGCCAGGGCGCCGAGGAACCGGCCGACCTCCGCCGGCTGCCGGGCCAGTGCCGCGAAGAGGGCGTGGTCGGTGCGACGCGGACGCAGCGCGGCCGTGCGCAGGGTGAGGTCGTACATCGGGCGGAGGCGCCGGTCGCGCCGGCGCTCCCAGGCGACCAGCGCCGCGCCCAAGGGCCGCCCGCCCGCGAGCCCGGCCACGACGGCGCGGGCCAGCGACTCGGCGTCGGCGAGGGCGTGCGAGATCCCCTGGGCGGTGACCGGGTCCATGACGGCGCCCGCGTCACCGGCCAGCGCCCAGCCGGGGCCGTGCGACGCGCGCACGACGTTCGGCAGGTCGGGCGTGGTGCGCAGCCGTTCAGCCAGGACGCCCGACCGCACCCGGGCGCCGAGGTCGCCGCAGCGGTCCAGGACGGTGAGGTGGTGCGCGGTCAGGTCGCGTCGAGCGGCGGCGAACCGCGCCAGCGGCGTCGCCGCGTACACCACGCTCAGCCCGTCGCCCGTGGGGAACGCGGCGACCACGTGCCCGTCGCGGTGGTACAGCTCCGCCGACGGCAGCGGCACGCCCGACCAGTACCCGTAGCTGGCGAACGTCCGGACCGGCGCGCTCCACCGCACCCGCGCTCCGACGGCGGCCGCGACGGCCGAGTGCTTGCCGTCCGCGCCGATCACCAGGCGTGCCCTCTCGGTGACGGCCGGGCCGCGTGCGCCCCGGCCGCGGATCCCCGTCACCATGCCGTCCCGCCACACCAGCTCCTCCAGCCGGAACCGCTCCCGTACCTCGGCGCCGGCCGACCGCGCCGCGTCGACCAGGACGGCGTCGAGCAGCGTGCGCCGTGGGCTGTAGAGCGCGTCGACGCCGTCGACGGACGGGTAGCGGCCGGTCAGCACCACCCGGCCGGAGTCGAACCGGACCTCGCGGGCCGGCGGCGTGCCCGCGGCGACCAGGCGATCGAGCACGCCCCAGCGAGCCAGCCGCGCGGCCGCGGGCACCTGCACCTGATGAGAGGAGACGGTGTCGGAAGGGAACGCCACGCGGTCGACGGCGAGCACGCGCAGGCCGGCGCGGGCCAGCAGCAGGGCCGTCGCCGCACCGGCCACCCGGGCGCCGACCACGATCACGTCGTAGCTCATCGCACCCTCCCGGCACGACCGAACCATACGCAACCGTATGGTGGGTCCGTACGGTACCGTATGGTGGTGCCCGAGCAGAAGCCCCGCCGCCGGCTCTCCAAGGACGTCTGGGCCGACGCGGCGCTGGCGGCCATCGCCGAGGGCGGGCTGGCCGCCGTCGCGGTCGAGCCGCTCGCGGCCCGGCTTCAGACCACCAAGGGCAGCTTCTACTGGCACTTCCCGACCCGCGACGCGCTGCTCGACGCCGCGCTGGCCCGGTGGGAGGAGCGCACCACCACCGACGTCGCGGCCGAGATCACGGCGCTCCCCGACGACCCCGAGCTGCGCCTGCGCCGGCTCGTCACCCGGGTCGCCGGCATGGCCGAGCGCGACCCCGTGGGTCCGGCGCTGCTGGCCTCGGCCGGACATCCGCGGGTCGCGGCGGCGCTGGACCGGGTGACGCGCACCCGCATCGACCTGATCGTCTCGATCTTCGAGGACATGGGCTTCCCACCCGCCGCGGCCGCCCGCCGCGCCCTGCTCGCCTACAGCGCGTACCTCGGCCACGCCGAGCTGACCCACTCGACGCCGGAGGTCCTGCCGGCCGCGCCGGAGGAGCGACAGGCCTACCTCGACGACGTCCTGCGCGCGCTCACAGCGCGCTGACCCGAACCGTGGGACGGGGGTTGGGTGGCGATCGACCCGGCCGGTAATGTCGCGCATGTGACTGTCGAACGACGCAAGCCCCTCGAGGTTCCCGTAGATCCCGACATCACCGCGGAGCTGAAGGCCGCCGACATCGAGGCGCGAGTCGAAGCCGCCGAGAGAAGTGCGGAGCTCCTGGAGCGCCTGCGCAAGCTCTGATTCGCAGCCGGACAGACGCACGCCGTACCGTAGAGCGGATGACCGGGAACGACTCGGCTCCGCGCAGTCTTGCCGACGACCTGCGCGCCCGCGCCGACGACGAGCTGGCGGCGCTGCTGCGTGCCCGGCCCGACCTGCTGGTGCCGGTTCCCGCCGACGTCTCGCAACTGGCCTCGCGGGCGACCACCCGGGCGTCGGCCGTGCGGGCGCTGGACCGGCTCGACCGGTTCACCCTCCAGACCGTCGACGCCCTGATGATCTTACCGGCTCCCGTCAGCGTCTCCGGCCTGCGCGAGGCCCTGGGCGCCGACGTCGACGCGGCGCTGACGACGCTGCGCACCCAGGCGCTGGTGTGGGGCCCCGACGACGACCTGCGGCTGCCGCGCATCGTGCACGAGATCGTCGGTCCGCATCCGGCCGGGCTCGGGCCGCCCGCCCGCCAGGCGCTGCTCGCGCTGTCGCCGTCGCGGCTGGCGGCCATCATGGACGGCCTCGGGCTCAGCCGCACCGGCACGCACGCGGCCGACGTCGACGCCGTCGCGGGGGTGCTCACCGACCCGGCCGCGCTGACGGCGCTGCTCGACGACCTCACCGACGACGCGCGGTCGGCGCTCGCGGCCCTCACGCCGGGCCCGCCGACCGGCCGCATCGACGACGCGCTGCGCGAGGTGCACCGGGCCACGGCGCGGACGCCGATCGACCTGCTGCTCGCGGTCGGGCTGCTGGTGCCGGTCGACGCCACCACGGTGGTGCTGCCGCGGGAGGTCGCGCTGCACCTGCGCGGCGGCCGCGTCCACACCGACCTCCAGCTCGCGCCGCCGACGCCATCGGTCACCGAGCGCACGCCCGACATCGTCGACCGCACGGCGGGCGCGGGCGCGTTCGACCTCACCCGGAAGGTCGAGCTGCTGCTCGACACCTGGGCGGCCGAGCCGCCGCCGGTCCTGCGCACCGGCGGGCTGGGCGTGCGCGATCTACGCCGGCTGCCGGAACTGCTCGACACCGACGAGGCCGGCGCGGCGCTGATCGCGGAGGTCGCGTACACCGCCGGTCTGGTCGCGGTCGGCGACGACCTCGACGAGGTGTGGCTGCCGACGCCCGAGTTCGACGCGTGGCGGCGCGACGACCCGCCCCGCCGCTGGGCCGTCCTCGTCCAGGCGTGGCTCACCACCAGCCGGGTCGCCGGGCTGGCCGGCGGCCGCGACGAGAAGGACCGCCCCATTCCGCCGCTCGGCCGCGACCTCGAACGGCCCGCCGCGCCCGAGCTGCGCCGGCTGGCCCTGGCCGAGCTGGCCGCGCTGCCGGCCGGCTGGGCGCCCGACCTCGTCGGTGTGCTCGCGGCGCTGCAGTGGCGCCGTCCGCGCCGGGCCGGCCGGTTCCGCGACGACCTCGTCCGCTGGACGCTGCGCGAGGCCGAGCAGCTCGGGCTCACCGGCATGGGCGCGTTCGCGTCGTTCGCCCGGCCGTTCCTGGAGGGACGCGGCGCCGAGCGGGTCGTGGCGGCCGCGGCCGACGCCGTGCGGCCGAGCCTGCCGCAGCCGCTCGACCACGTCCTGCTGCAGGCCGACCTGACGGCCATCGCGCCGGGCCCGCTGCGGGCCGACCTCGAGCGCGAGCTGAGCCTGCTCTCCGACGTCGAGAGCCGCGGCGGCGCGTCCGTGCACCGGTTCACGGCCGGCTCGCTGCGCCGGGCGCTCGACGCCGGCCGCACCGCCGCCGACGTGCACGCGTTCCTGGCGACCATCTCGCGCACCCCGGTGCCGCAGCCGCTCACGTACCTCGTCGACGACGTCGCGCGGACGCACGGGCAGCTGCGGGTGGGCGCGGCGTCGGCGTTCGTGCGCTGCGACGACGAAGCCACGCTGGCCGCCATCGTGGCCGACCCGCGCTCGTCCAGCCTGGGCCTGCGCCGGCTGGCGCCCACGGTGCTCGCGTCCTCGATCGCGGCGAACACGCTGGTCGAGCGGTTGCGGCAGCTCGGGTTCAGCCCGGTGCCGGAGGCCGCCGACGGGTCCATCGTCATCGGCCGGTCAGAGCCGCGACGGGCGTCGGCCCGGTTCGCCTCGCGCTCGGGGCCGGCCGAGTTCGCCGCGCCCGAAGAGACGTTGCTCGGCGCCGCCGTCCGGGCGCTGCGGGCCGGCGACCGGTCGCGGGCCGAGCGTCCGGCCGACGGCGGGCGCGCGGGACGGCTCGGCCGCACCACGGCCGCCACGACGCTGGCCGACCTGCGCGAGGCGCTCGAGACCGGCACGACGGTCTGGATCGGCTACGTCGACCAACACGGCGCCACCACCGAGCGTCTGGTCGACCCCGCCCGCATCGACGGCGGCTGGCTGTCGGCGTTCGACCACCGCAGCGGCGAGGTCCGCTCGTTCGCCGTCCACCGCATCAGCGGCGTCGCGCCCGTCGACGCCGCCTGACGGGCACACCGGCACCTTCCCCTATTGACAGCGCGGATCAGGCGCGCCATTGTCATGCCACGTTGCTTGAACATGAACGAGTTTTGCTCAATTCGCTCTAGATCGAGCAGGAGTCGCCGTGGCCCCCGACACTCGCCGCTCCGCGTCCGCCCTCGCGGCCGTCGCTGCCCTCGTCCTCCCCCTCGCCGGACTCGCGCCCGCGACCGCCGCGGCCCCGGCGGCGTCCGAACGGCTCGGCGCCGTCGACGACGTCACCGCCGACGGCGCGGCGACCACCTTCGCCTCCGGCGACGCCCGGCTACGTGTCACGTTCCTCGACGACGACGTGTTCCGGGTCGAGCTCGCGCCCGACGGGACGTTCACCGACCCCGCCGGCACGCCGCCGTCGGACCCCTCGGCGCCAGACGCGCGCATCGTCATCGGTGACGACGGCGCCGGCCCGGAGCCGGAGCTCGTCGAGACCGCCGACGCCTGGGAGCTGCGCACCGACGGCGCCGTCGTCACCGTCGGCAAGGACCCGATCCTGCTCTCCGCGGCCACGCCGGACGGGCGCACCCTGTTCGCCGAGACCGCGCCGCTGGCGTGGGACGGCGGCGCGACGACGCAGACGCTGGCGCGCGCCGCGACCGAGCAGTTCCTCGGCGGCGGCATGCAGAACGGGCGGTTCTCGCACCGCGACCAGACGATCCGGATCGAGCGAAACTTCGACTGGGACGACGACGGCTACCCCAACGCCGTCCCCTGGTACCTCAGCACGGCCGGGTACGGGGTGCTGCGCAACACGTTCGCGCCGGGCAGCTACGCGTTCGGCGAGCCCGTGCAGGCCACGCACCAGGAGAGCCGGTTCGACGCGTACTACGTGCTCGGCGACGCCTACCGCGCGCTGGACGGCTACACCGAGCTGACCGGCCGGCCGATGCTGCCGCCGATCTACGGTCTCGAACTGGGCGATGCCGACTGCTACAACACCAGCAGCCCGACGTACTCCGGCGACCCCAAGCCCGGCAAGCTCGTCACGCCGGACGCGGTCCGGGTCGCCGAGGCGTACGACGAGCACGACATGCCGCGCGGCTGGATGCTGGTCAACGACGGCTACGGCTGCGAGTACGTCGACCTCGAGCAGACCGGCGACGGCCTGCGCGACCACGACATCGAGCTGGGCCTGTGGACCGAGCGCGGCCTCACCGAGCAGGAGTACGAGGTCGGCGCCGCCGGCGTGCGGGTCCGCAAGCTCGACGTCGCGTGGGTCGGCGCCGGCTACCGGCACGCGCTGTCCGCCTGCGAGGACGCCTACTCCGGTATCGAGGACAACAGCGCCGCGCGCGGGTACGTCTGGATGGTGGAGGGCTGGGCGGGAGCGCAGCGCTGCGGCGTCCAGTGGACCGGCGACCACTCCGGCACGCTCGACTCCATCCGCTGGCAGATCCCCGCGATCCACGGCTCCGGCAACTCCGGACTCGCGTTCACCGCCGGCGACATCGACGGCATCTTCGGCGGCAGCGCCGAGTCGTACGTCCGTGACCTGCAATGGAAGGTGTTCACGCCGGCGCTCATGACGATGAGCGGCTGGGCCGGGTTCGACAAGCAGCCGTGGACCCGCGGCGAGCCGTACACGTCGATCAACCGCGACTACCTGAAGCTGCGCGAGCGGCTGCTGCCGTACTTCTACAGCTACGCCGCCGAGGCGCACCGCAGCGGCGCCCCGGTGGCGCGGTCCCTCGTCCTCGAGTACCCGGACGACCCGAACACCTGGGACGACACCACGGCGCACCAGTTCCTCGCCGGTCGCGAGTTCCTGGTGGCACCGGTGTACGAGGACAGCGAGGTGCGCGACGGCATCTACCTGCCCGAGGGCACCTGGGTCGACTACTGGACCGGGCGGCTCTACACCGGCCCGGCGACGGTGGACGGGTACGCGGCGCCGCTCGACCGGCTGCCGCTGTTCGTCAAGGCCGGGTCGGTGGTCCCGATGTGGCCGGCCGGCGTGAACAACCACGCCGACGTCGCGCCGGACTCACGGCTCACGCTGGACGTCTACCCGTGGGGGTCCGGGTCGTTCGACCTGTACGAGGACGACGGGGTCACCCGGGCGTACGCGGCCGGCGAGTCGGCGACGCAGACGTTCTCCGTCACGGCGCCGTCGGGCGGGCGGGGCGACGTGGTGATGGAGATCGGCGCGCGGTCCGGGTCGTACGACGAGATGGCGGCGGAGCGGCCGTACGAGATCACGGCGCACACGGGCACCGCCCCGGGTGCCGTGACGGCGGGCGGGTCGCGGCTGGCGCAGCTGCCGTCGCGGGCGGAGTACGACGCGGCGTCGGCCGGGTGGTTCTTCGACGGGTCCGTGGTGTCGGTGAAGACCGCGCCGGTCGCGTCGGGCGACGGGCTGACGGTGCGGCTGGCCGGCACCAGCTCCGTCGGCGGCGCGCACCCGTCCGAGGCGGCGGGGACGGTGTCGGTGGCGGCCGCGCCGGAGCTGCTGCCGGGCGAGCCGTCCGACGTCGAGGTGTCGTTCACCAACGGCACCGGGCGGGCCATCCCGCGGGCGGCGCTGAGCGTCGACGTGCCGGACGGCTGGACCGCCGGGTCCGCCGCCCTGGGCGTCGTCGGTCCGGACGAGACCGTGACCCGCACGGTGCCCGTCACGCCGCCGTCGTCGGGTTCGGCCGGGCGGTCCACGATCACCGCCGTGGCCTCGTGGAACACGGGCCCGCGAACGTACGACGCGCGCGCCGGCGCCACCGTCACCGTCCCGTACGGCTCGCTCGCCGAGGCCTTCAACGTCGTCGCCGTCACGGACGACACCGCCACCACGGCCGGCGACTTCGACCGCGGCGGCAACTCGTACTCCGCACAGGCGCTGGCCGCCGCCGGCGTCACCCCCGGTTCGACCGTGACCAGCCGCGACGTCGCGTTCACCTGGCCGTCCGCCGCGCCGGGCACGCCCAACGGGCTGCGGACCGCCGGGCAGACCGTCGCGCTGCGCGGGCAGGGGACGCACCTCGCCGTGCTCGGCGCCGAGGCCGGCCAGGTCGACGGTGAGTTCGAGATCCGCTACGCCGACGGCACCGTCGACACGCAGAGCCTGCGGCTGCCGAACTGGTGCTGCCTGCCCACCGACGTCGGCGGATCGACCATCGCCGTGACCACGAACTACCGGAACACGCAGGCCGGGCCGGCGAACCACGGCACGGCGTACCGGGTGTTCCACAACGAACTGCGGCTGCTGCCCGGCAAGGAGGTCGTGTCGGTGCGACTGCCGGACCGGCCGGAGATCACCCTGTTCGCGGCCGCGTTCACGACCCGCTCACTGCCGTCGCCGCCCACCGGCGACGCCTGGGTGAGCGACGTCGACTGGCTGTCGGCGACGAACGGCTGGGGTCCGGTCGAACGCGACACCAGCAACGGCGAGGACGCCCCCGGCGACGGCCGCGCGTTGTCCGTCGGCGGGGTGACCCACGAGAAGGGCCTCGGCGTCCACGCCGACTCCCGGGTGTCGTACTACCTGGGCGGCGCGTGCACCCGGCTGACCGCCGTCGTGGGCGTGGACGACGAGATCCCCGACTACGGCTCCGTCCGCTTCTCCGTCGTGGGCGACGGCGGGCTGCTGCACCGGTCGGACGTCCTCACCGGCCTCTCCGACCCCGTTCCCCTCGACGTCGACCTCACTGGCGTCCACTACCTCGACCTCGTCGTCGACGGCGCCGGTGACGGCGTCGGTGGCGACCACGCCGACTGGGCCAGCGCCCGCCTCACCTGCAGCTGACGCTCCACCACCTCGGTGTCAGCCGTCGAGATAGAGCAACGCGGTGATCGTCTTGTTGCAGACGTCGCAGTGCAACGGCGCCTCGATCGACACGAGATCGCACTGGATGGTGGTCAACTGATCCACGACGCCGGTGTCGACCTCACGATCCCACGCCTCTTGCCATCGCTGCGTGTTCGTACGCAGCGCGGCTACGTAGTCAGAACACATGGTGTAGAAGCCGCGCACACCGTGCTCCTTCATGTACCGCCAGTTGAACCTCAGGGAGGTCAAGACGAGCGGCAATGGATGCACGGCCAGGACGTCCGCCCACGTCTCCGACACGTCGTCGATGTCGAGTCGAGCGGCCAAGGCGTCGAGACGTTCCCACTCGCCGGACACGTCGTAGTCGTCGCGAACCTGGTCGAGGATGCCGGCAGCGGTGGCAAGGTTGGCGGTCTTCGCCGCGAACTCACGGCTCACCGCGGTCAAGCTCTCGGCGTCCTGTTCCTTGCGGGCGATCTCGATGACGCGCTTCAGCTCGGTCGCGTGTGCCGATTCTCGACACAAGCAGTCGCCGAACGACAGCCACGGCTCGGGGATGCCGCGTTCGTTGGTGGTTTCGAAGATCGTGCGTCCCTGCTGACCCATGGTGCGCAACCTCCCAGCTGCTACAACCCGCACCTCTCCGTGAGGTACGAGGCGATCTGCCCGTCGGGCACGCGGACCTGGTCACCCGTGGCCATCTCCCGAACGGTCACCTCACCTGCCGACTTCTCCGCCCGGCCGTAGATGAGGCAGAACTTGGCACGCTGATCGTTCGCCCACTTCATCTGACGGGAGAGCTTTCCGCTGCTCCCGAGAT
The DNA here is from genome assembly GCF_900106035.1 of Jiangella alba. Lineage (GTDB taxonomy): Bacteria > Actinomycetota > Actinomycetes > Jiangellales > Jiangellaceae > Jiangella > Jiangella alba. The sequence goes on along the minus strand of NZ_FNUC01000004.1, from coordinate 1,899,867 downwards.
AGACGGCCACGCGCAGACGTGCCGCGCGAAGGCCGGCGACCAGGGCGAACAGATCGGCCGCGGTCTGATCGTCGATGACGGTCACGGCGACATCCGCTCCGGTGGCGCCTGCGTCCTCGGCTTCGATGAGCGGCAGGATCCGTTCGATGCCGAGCGAGCCACCGCACGCAGGAAGGTCCGGACCGCCGAGCTTGGCGACCAGTCCGTCGTAGCGGCCTCCGGACGCGATCGAGCCCGGCATGCCGGGTGCCGTGACCTCGTAGATGACGCCTGTGTAGTAGTCGAGCCCGCGAACCAACGAGGGGGTGAACGAGATCCGCGCGATCTGCCCGGACACCAGGTGCAGGAGTTGATCGATCTCCGCCATACCGGCGCGACCGATCTCGGTGCCGATGAGCCGGTGACGGATCCGTTCCTGAGCATCCTCGGCCGTGAGGTCAGCGATGACCGACTTGGCTGTCGCATCGTCGAGGCCGACCCCGCGCAGCTCGACTGTCACGTCGTCGGGTGTGAGCTTGTCGAGTTTGTCCAAGACGATCAGAACCCGGCCGCTGATCGCTGCTGGAACCTCGTAGCCCTCCAGCAGCCCATGGAGCGTGTTCCGGGAATTCACGAGGAATCGGAAATCAGGCACGCCCAGAGCGGTGAGGGCATCGCTCAGCGCCGATACCGTCTCGGCATCTGCCAACGGTGAGCTGGAGCCGACGACATCGAGGTCACACTGGTAGAACTCGCGGAATCGACCGCGCCCCGGCCGGTCCGCCCGCCATACCGGTGCGATCGCGTAGCGCTTGTACGGGTTCGGGAGCTGACTCCCGTAGGCGGCGACGACACGAGTCAACGGGACGGTCAGGTCGTACCTCAGAGCCAGGTCGGCCTCGCCGGAGCCCTCGTGCATCCCGCGGCGGAGGATCTTGAAGATGAGCTTGTCGCCCTCATCCCCGTACTTGCCCGTCAGCACCTCCAGACGTTCGAACGCTGGCGTCTCGAGTGGCTCGAAGCCATACCGGTCGAAGACCTCTCGGATCGTGGCGAAGGCCGCATGCCGCTGCCGAACCTCGGCGGCGAGAAAGTCACGTGTTCCGGACGCTGGTGTGAGGTTGTTGGAAGTTGCCACCGCCATAGCCTCTCCGATGGGCTCACCGCGCGACAACGAGAACACCCCACTATCGGTCAGGGCCGGTCGAACAGGCGTGGCGGCCGGGGCCGCATCGGCCGCACCAGCCGCCACGCCAGGCAAGGGCGCCCAGCAGGCAAGTGGCTTCACCGCGCTGAGCATGAGGGTCTCCTCGAGGTCCGGACGACGGCAACTGCCGAAGGAACACCTCCGGCCGACCTGCACATCGCCACCCGGCACGTTCGTCACGCAAGTCCAGAAAACCGTCTCGATGGCGGACGTCGACACCACGAATTCAAGACATGCCGAGACGTCTTGACTACGATGGAACGTCCCGTCAACGGAGTGCCCGCATGCCCAACGAGCGTTTGCGCAGCCGTATCACCGCAGCCGGCCTGACGCTCGACGATCTCGCAATGCAGGTCGGGGTCGACCCGAAAACCGTCGAACGCTGGATCACCACCGACCGCGTGCCGCATCGACGACACCGCCAGGCCACTTCGACGCTGCTCGAATCGGATGAGGACTATCTCTGGCCGTCGATCGCCGATGAGTCCAGGGTCCGATCGGCGGGTGATACCGAGTTCGTCGAGTTCTTTCCGCATCGGGGCGCGGTACCTCAGTACCTGTGGACCACGTTGTTGCGTGACGTACAGGACGGCTTCGACATGCTCGTCTACGCCGGCCTGTTCCTCATGGACGCGAATCCGGACCTGCCGCGAGTGATCGCCGAGAGAGCCAACGACGGGGCCAGGGTTCGCCTGCTGTTCGGTGACCCGTCGTCAGAGGCCGTCAGGCAACGCGGTCACGAGGAGGGTATCGGTGAAGGGTTGCCGGCAAGGATCCGTATCAGCTTGAGTTATTTGCGAGAGCTACGTCATGAGCCCGGTGTGGAGATCCGCTTTCACCAGACCATCTTGTACAACTCGATCTATCGATTCGACGACGAGTTGCTGGCCAACGTTCACATGTACGGGTCGCCAGCACCCCACAACCCGGTCCTCCACCTGCGCCGCACACCCGGCGGACGCGTATTCGATCACTACCTGAACAGCTTCGACCGGGTCTGGGCCGGAGCAGCACCGGTGGAGGAACAGCAGGTAGGAGCATGAGGTTGAAGCGCATCGACTATCTGGACGATCCAGCTGCGCCGCCGGCGAACAGCCTCGTGCCCTCGGCGAATGCCGTCGTGGTCAACGATCCGGGGGAGATCCTGCTGATTCGTCGCACGGACAACGGCAACTGGTCGCTGCCAGGCGGCGCGATGGACATCGGAGAACGGATCGGCGAAACCGCCGTACGTGAGGTCAGAGAGGAGACCGGTATCACCTGCGAGATCACGGGACTCGTGGGGATCTACACGAACCCAGGCCACGTTCTCCAGTACACCAGCAACGGAGAGATCCGCCAGGAATTCTCGATCGTCTTCCGCGCACGGGCTGTAGGAGGGGAGCCGACACCAAGCTCGGAATCATCGGAGGTGCGCTGGGTCGGCGCGGGCAGCCTGCATCACTACGCCATGCACCCCTCCATGCGCCAGCGTATCGATCACTATCTCGAAGGCCGGGACCGACCGTACATCGGCTGAACCTCGATCGTCTTTTTCACGGCAGCCGCCACGGCGTCCGGGTGGGTCGTCACGCGGGCGACGGCCGCGCGTAGGTCACCCTCGGCGATCTCACTGAATCTGGTCACCACATGACCGTCGCCGTAGCGGGCCCGAATCTCGTCGAGCCGCTCGGTGACCGACAACGGCTCGCCGTCCGGGCCCGTCGTGAAATCGCACATGCAGAGGGCATCGGCGACGATCGTGCGTTCACGGGGGAACTCGCTCCTGAGCTCCGCACCGAGTCCGCGGAGCTTGGCCTCGGCCTCTGCACACGAGTGGTGGGCGACGAGGGCCGTCACTCGAGGGTCGAAACCGATGCGTCGAAGGTGTCGCGCGCCGTCCAGCGGGTGGAACCCGGTGTCGGCCAGGGCCGCCGAGTACCCGATGTCATGCAGCCACGCCGCACCGACGAGGGCTCGGCGATCGTCGCGCGTCGTCGCCGCAAGCGACTCCGCGAGCGACTCCGCGCGCTCTGCCACCGCCACAACGTGCCGCCAACGCCTCGGCCACTCGTCTGCCAGAAGCTCCTGCGCAAGGACACGTGCGTCGTCGATGATGGGCACTCCTCGAGACTACGACTCGCGCGTAGGCACACACCCGGCTGAGAATCGACAGTGGCGGGGTGGGCGGGACCGGCATCCCGCCCACCCCGCCACCGGTCCGAGCGGACGGTCAGCCGTCCAGCCAGGGGTCTTCGGGCCGTTCGCGGTCGAAGGTGGGCCGCGGGTCCTCCCAGTAGCCGCGGGTGAAGTCGGGCACCTTGACGGACTTGATGCGGCCGCCCTTCATCGAGTCGTGGCTGAGGGGGACGACCGAGCACCAGGCGGCCGAGTCGTAGACGTCGATGTCGGGGGTCATGCCGAGGCGCATGAGCTGCACCAGGCGGAAGATCGCGATGAAGTCGCCGCCGCCGTGGCCGCCGTACTGGTCGGCGAGGTCCTCGAGGGCCGGCCAGAGCCAGTGGTCGTGCTCGGCCATGATCGTGTTGTACGCGTTGCCGGTGCGCCAGGCGTGGTTGTCGTGCCCGAGCGACTCCAGGTAGATGCGCGCGTTGTCCAGTTCGACGACCCCGCCGCTGCCGGTGAGGGTGGTCTCGCGGCTGTACGGGTGCGGCGAGTTGACGTCGTGCTCGACCCGGATCATGCGGCCGTTCACGGTCTTGATCAGCGCGGTGTGGCGGTCGCCGGAGATGTACTCGTCGTCGTCCCACGAGGAGTGGTCGGGGCCGACCCGGGGGTCGTTCTCGCGGAACAGAGCGAGGTTCATCGGCGGCGACGAGACGGCGACCAGTTCGGAGAAGCGGTCGCCGCGGTTGATGTCCAGGGCGGCCGAGACCGGGCCGAGGCCGTGCATCGGGTAGTGCAGCGCGTTCATCCGGGTCTGCCAGTGCCGCCGCCAGTACTCCGGGTAGTACGCGCCGCCGAAGAAGTACGGCCAGCGCAGGTCGTGCACGTACCCGCCGGACGCGTGCTGCAGCTCGCCGAACACGCCGGCCTTGGCCATGTTGAACATCCGCAGCTCGGGCCGGAAGTAGTTGACGTTCTCCAGCAGCATGCAGTGCTTGCCGGTGCGCTCCGACGTGCGCACGAGGTCCCAGATCTCGTCGAGGTGGGGCGAGATCGGCAGCTCGACGGCGACGTGCTTGCCGTGCTCCATGGCGGCCTTGGCCTGCGGGTAGTGCCACTCCCAGGGGGTCGCGACGTAGATGAGGTCGATGTCGTCGCGCTTGACGAGGTTGAGGAAGTCCTCCTCGCCGTTGGAGTAGCCGACCGGTTCGACGTCCTGGAAGCCCTGGGCCATGATGCGCCCGATGGTGCGGCTGACGCGGTCCGGCCGGATGTCGCAGACGGCGGTGACGGTCGAGACGGCGCCCCAGCGGACGTCCTGGCCGCCGCCGCGCTGGCCGACTCCGATGAGGCCCACACGGACCTGCTCGAAGCCCTCGAACGGCACTTCGGCCATGGACCGCTCGCGCCCCTTGATGCGCGGTGGCTCACGGCGGGTGTCGTCGGCGACGTCTGCGGCGGCGGCCGCGCCGGTGGCGGCACCACCGAGCCCGGCGGCCGCGCCCAGGGCGGCACCGGTCCTGATGACGTCGCGGCGGGAGGGTCGATACCTGTGCGGAAGGGCCACGCGAATCACTCCTCTGATCGAAACTGCACTTTTCAATCGAGTAACGAGCATTATCGAGCAGAGCCGGAACCGCCCGCAAGGGGTGAAACCGGCTCGATCCGGAACCCGTCGAACTCGGCGAGCCCGGTGGCGCCGCTGACCACGTTCACGGCGCTCATGAACACCCCGGCGTCGACGGCGGCAGCGGCGGGCAGCGCCGCGGAGCCGACCTCCGTCCACGTGACGCCGTCGGCGCTGCACTCGCCGGCGAACGTCGAGCCGCGCCGGGTCAGGCGCAGGTGCACGGGCACGGTGAACGACGGCGCCTGACGGGTCGAGTCCAGCCGGCCGTCCCCGTTCGCGTCCCAGGAGAAGACGCAGCCGTTGCCGGGCGTGACGGCGATGTTGGCGTACCCGGCCGTTCCCTGGACGGCGAGGTCGTCGCGGGCGATCAGGCCGGCCCGGGCCCACGGCCAGGTCGGATCCTGCGCGACGACGGTCGCGCTGACGGAGCCGCCGTCGGCCAGTGCGCCGTCGCGGTAGACGGCGCCGAACTCGTTCGTGCCGCCCCACAGGTCGCCGCCACCGCCGACGATCGCGAACCGGTCGCCCTGCTGCCCGAAGGTCGCGTCGTTGAACGACACCGACGCGTACGGCGCCTCGACGGTGTCGTCCGTGAGCAGCCGCACCGACCCGGCCGACGCACCGCCCGCGGGCACGCCGTCCGCCGTCACCCGCACCGGCAGGCGTACGACCAGGTCGTCCGGCGGCGCCGTCAGGGCGACGTCCACCTCCAGCCGCGCCGACCCGCCGGGTGGCAGCGGCGGGACGTCGCCCACCGGGGTCGCGGTCATGCCGGCCGGCGTCACGACCTCGACGGCGACGTTCGCCGCGGTGGCGAACTCGTTCGGGTTCGTCACCGTGACGACCACCCGGGCCGGCTCCGACGGCGTCACCACGGGCCGCGACGCCGACGACGACGCGGCCAGCGCGAGCGGGTGGTCCGTCAGGTGCTCCAGCACCCGCCCGGCCACCTCGTGCACGTCCCCCGACGGCGTCACCGGCAGCGGGTCGGTGCGTGCGGCCCACGCCGCGCCGACGGCGTACCAGTCGATCGGCGCCGGCGCGGTGCCCGAGACCAGCGCCGCCTCCAGCGAGGAGAAGTACGCCCGCCAGCGCGGCGCGTAGTACGTCGACACCAGGCCGGACCACTCGCGATTGGCGTAGTCCGTCAGCCCGGCCTGTGCGCCGGATCGCGTCCCCCAGACCGACAGCAGCGTCCGCGCGTCGTGCTCCAGCCGGTCCGCCTCGGCCGCGTCGGCGCCCCACGACCGCGCGTCGGCCAGCCAGCGGCCGAGCAGCCAGTCCGGGTTGGTGGCCGCGACCTCGTCGACCAGCGCCAGCAGCGTCATCCACTCGTCGGCCAGCTCGCGGAACGCGGCGAGGTCACCGGACTCGTACGCGGCCCGCACCGAAGGCAGCAGCAGCCGGCTGCGGTTCGCCACCGCCTGCCGCGCGACGTCGGCGAGGTCGTACGCGTACGCCGACGACGACCGCAGCGCCGGCGGCACGTCCAGCAGCGCCGGCAGCGCGGCCGCGAACGCCGCCGCGTCGTACCGCAGGGCGGCCGGCGACCACTCGGCGGCACGGTCGGCGGTGAGGCTGGGCTCGGCGCCGAACAGCCCGTCCTGCGCCTCCGACCAGGTGCCCGACGGCATCGCGTACGCCGTGCGGCCGAGCGTCTGCCACGCCGCCCGCGCGGACGGCGACGGCCCGCCGTAGCGCCGGTCGGCCCAGTCCGCGAACCACGCGTCGAGGTCGACCGGCCTGTCGCGCCAGGCCAGCGACGTCAGCAGGTCGAGGGCGGCGGGGTTGCTGGCGCCCGCCTCGGGCAGCACGGCGATGCCGTCGAGGGCGCTCCCCGCACGGTCGCGCCAGTCGAAGAACCGCTCGTTCCAGACGCCGGCGTTGGCGCCCATCGTGGTGTGCCCGCCGAAGTTCCAGATCGACCCGAACGCGTACGGCGTGCCCTGCCACGACGCGTCGCGGTCCAGCCCGTCGTAGCGGTCGGACAGCCCGTCGACGATCAGCATCTTCGACCGGTCGACGGCGGCCAGCGTCTCGGGCCGCGGGTTGTTCTGCCAGCCGAGGATCGCCCAGATCGCGCCCGGCCGCGCCGCCTGCAGCGCGTCCTCGACCGCGACGCTGGCCGCGGCCACGTCGACGTCGCCGGCGACGCCGCCCTCGTGCAGCAGGTCCATCTTGTACATCGCGGAGTCGCCGAACCGGGCCCGCGAGCTGCGGTAGAACTCCGCCGCGACCTGCGGGAAGTGTGCGCCGGTGGGGTCGAGCCAGCCGGGCCGCTCGAACCCGACCCAGTCGCCCTGCGGCACCACGTTCGCGCCCGGGTTGCGCGCCGCGAAGCCGGCCGGCACCGTCCCGAAGTAGCCCGGCAGCACCGGCGTCATGCCCAGGTCGCGCAGCCGGTCGGCGATGCGCCGGCCCAGCTCGGCCCGCTCCTCGATCAGCGCCGCCGAGACCGGGCTCGGGAAGCAGCACATGTTCTGCAACAGCCACCACGGCTGGTGCGCCGGCGGCGGGATCCAGCCGCGCAGCTCGTCGGCGGTGTAGCCGAAGCGCTGGAACGTGTCGTAGTACACCGCCTCGGCGCCGACCGGCACGAACACCTCGTTGACACCGTGCAGCGCGAGCACGTCGATCAGCCGCTCCCAGTCGGCCCAGTCGCGGTACGGCCCGGTGTAGCCGTCGTCGGTGTCGTTGAGCGCGAACCGGTGCGTGACGGTGGCCGGGCGGACGATCTCGTCGCCGGGCAGCGGCAGCCGGGCGGGCAGGTCCAGCTGCTCACCGGTCCACGAGACGTTCGCGTCGGCGACCTCGCCGAGGTAGGCGTTCAGGCCGGTCAGCAGCACCGCCGGGCTGGTGCCGCCGATCTCGACCCGGCCGTTGCGGGCGCCGACGCGGTAGTGGTCGGCGCCGTCCGGTCCGGGCTGCTCGGCGACGAACCGGATGCGGCGGGCGTGGTCGGGCAGCAGCCGCCGGGCCGCCTCGACGGCCGGCCGCACGCTCCAGTCCGCGGCCCGGTACCCCTCCGGCTCGGTGCCCGACGACGGCACGGCCGCGGCCGGGAACGCCGCCGCAACCAGAGCGAGGATGACCACGAAGCGGGCTGGACGGAGGGCCATCGGCTACCCCTAGCGATCGATTGTGATCGAATTGCCCGGAGAATAGCCAGATTCACGCACTATGCCAAGGGCCGTCCGGTCATCGGCCGGCCCGCAGCACCCCCAGCAGCCGGGCCGTCTCGGCCGCCAGCGCCTCCCGCCCGGCGGCGACGTAGCGGCGCGGGTCGACCAGGTCCGGGTCACCGGCCAGCCGATCCCGGACCGCACCGGTGAACACCGCGTTGAGGTGGGTGGAGATGTTCACCTTCGTCATCCCCGCCTCGACCGCCCTGGTCAGCTCGGCGTCGGGCACGCCCGACGAGCCGTGCAGCACCAGCGGGACGGGCACCGCGGCGCGCAGCTTCGCGATCAGCTCGTGGTCGACGACGGCGTCGCGGGTGCGCATGGCGTGCGAGGTGCCGACGGCGACGGCGAGGGCGTCGACGCCGGTCGCGGCGGCGAACGCGGCCGCCTCGGCGGGGTCGGTGCGCGCGCCGGGCGCGTGCACGCCGTCCTTGCCGCCCACCTCGCCCAGCTCGGCCTCGACGGCGACGCCGTGGGCGTGGCAGTGCTCGACGACGGCGCGCGTGGCGGCGACGTTGTCGTCGTACGGCAGCTTCGACGCGTCGAACATGACGCTGCCGACGCCGAGCCGCACCGCCTCGTGGACGAGCTCGGGGTTCTCGGCGTGGTCCAGGTGCACGACGACGGGGACGGCCGCGGCCTCGGCGACGGCCAGCGTCGCGGCGGCGATCGGGGCCAGGGCGCCGTGGTAGCGCACGCAGTTCTCGCTGATCTGCAGCACGACGGGCGCGCCGGCCTGTTCCGCGCCGGCGACCAGCCCTTCGGCGTGCTCGAGCAGGATCACGTTGAACGCGCCGACGCCGCCGGAGCGGGCGGCGGCCGCGGCGAGGAGGGTGGGCATCGGGGTCAGCGTCATGCGAGTCGCTCCGTGTTCAACGTGGGCAGGAACCGTGCGTAGGCGGCGAGGTCGACCTCGCCGGCGGCCGCTTCGAGCACCGCCGCCGCCCCCAGCGCGGCGGCATCGGCGAGGACGTCGGGCCAAGGCGCACCGGTGACCAGGCCGCGGACCAGCGCGGCGACGGTGGCGTCGCCGGCGCCGGTCGGGTTGCCGCCGACGCCGGGGACCGCCGCGACCCGCCAGGCCGCGCCGTCGCCCGTCAGCCCGAGCAGGCCGTCGGCGCCCTGCGAGACGACCACGTGGCCGGCGCCGAGCGCGAGCAGCCGCCGGGCGGCGTCGGCGGGTTCGAGCCCGGGGACGGCGGCGGCCAGTTCCTCGGCGTTGGGCTTGAGCAGCGCCGGGCCGGCCCCGGCCGCGGACAGCAGGGCCGGCCCGGAAGTGTCGGCGACGGCGGGGACGCCGGCGGCACGAGCGGCCGAGATGAGCCGCGGCAGCAGGTCGTCCGGCGCGCCGGCGGGCAGGCTGCCGGACACCACCAGCGCGTCCGCGCCGCGCACTTCCTCGGTCACGGCCGCGACGACGGAGGCCCACTCCGCGGCGGACAGCGGGCGGCCGGGCTCGTTGAACGCGGTGGCCGCACCGGAGTCGTCGACGACGGTGACGGTGCGGCGGGTCGCGGCGGCGACGGGGACCGCCCGCACCGCGAGCCCGCCCTCGGCCAGCGCGCCGGCCAGCCAGTGCCCGCCCGGCCCGCCCAGCGGCGCGACCACGTCCGCGGGGACGCCGAGCGCCTGCAGCACCCGGGCGACGTTGACGCCCTTGCCGCCGGGCCGTTCCAGCACGTCGGCGACGCGGTGACTGGCGCCGGGCTCGACCACCGGCACCCGGTACGTCACGTCGACCGCCGGGTTCGGCGTGACGCAGACGACCCGGGTCACGCGACCAGCTCCCGCGCCAGCAGTCCGGCGCCGACGCACCCGGCCCGGTCACCCAGTTCCGCGGCGACGATGCGGGGCGGACGCTGGAAGGTCAGCCGCGCGGCCAGCCGGCCGGCCAGCGGACGCAGCACGAGGTCGGCCGACTCCCCCAGCCCGCCGCCGATCGCCACCACCGACGGCGCCAGCAGGCCGGTGAGCATCGACAGCCCGTAGGCCAGCGCGTCCAGCGCGTCGTCCCAGACGGCGACGGCGGCGGGGTCGCCGCGGCGGACCAGGTCGGCGACGTCGCGGCTGCCGGCGACGGTGGTGCCGGTGGCGGCGGCGTAGCGGCGGGCCACGGCGGCGGCCGACGCGATGGCCTCGAGGCAGCCGCGCCCGCCGCACGCGCACGGCAGGTCGTGTCCGACGGACACGTGGCCGATCTCGCCGGCGTAGCCGTCGGCCGCGTACACCCGGCCGTCGAGGATCAGCGCCGCCGCGATGCCCGTCCCGACCGGCAGGAACACGCCGTCCGACGCCCCGCGCAGCGCGCCGGCCCGGTGCTCGGCCAACCCGCCCGCCCGCACGTCGTGGCCGACCGCGACCGGACAGCCCAGCCGCTTCGCCAGCAGGTCGCGCAGCGGCACGTCCGCCCAGCCGAGGTTCTCGGCGTGCACCGCGACCCCGGTGGCGTCGTCGACGATGCCCGGCACGACGACGCCCACGGCGGCCGGCCGCGCGCCGCCGGCGAGGCGCCGGACGATCGCCTCGACGGCGTCCAGCACCGCCGCGCCGTCGGACCCGGCCGCCGGCGTGGCGGTGCGGTCGACGTCGGACAGCCGGCCGGAGGCGCCGAGCACACCGGCCTTGATCGAGGTGCCGCCGACGTCGACGGCGACCACCGGCCCGGCGCCGGAGCCCGTCATCTCAGCCGCCCGGCAGCACGACGGAGCGGGTGAGGTGCCGCGGCCGGTCGGCGTCGAGACCGCGCGCCTCGGCCAGCGCGACCGCGAGCCGCTGCGCCACCACCAGCTGCGCCAGCGGATCGAGCTCGCTGGTGACGAACGTCGCGCCGGTGGCGGCGACCTCGTCGGCCAGCCCGTCCGGCGGCGGCCCGAACGACCACACCAGCCGCCCCGGCTGGGCGATGGAGATGGGGCCGTGGCGGTAGTCCATGGCGGGGTACGCCTCGGCCCAGAACTGCGCCGACTCGCGCAGCTTCAGCGCCGCCTCGTGCGCCAGCCCGACGGTCCAGCCGCGTCCGACGAACGTCGCCTGCTCGGCCCCGACGAGGTCGTCGAGCGGCTCGGCCAGCGCCTTCTCCGCGTCAGCGGCCACCGGCCCGAGGTCGTCGCCGAGGTGCGCACGCAGCAGCGCCAGCGTGCTGGTGGCGAACCGGGTCTGCACGACCGCGCGCTCGTCGGCGAAGTCGAGCACGACCGACTGCCCGGCCGCCTCGGTCACCGGTGAGCCGGCGGTGGCGGTCAGCGCCACGGTGCGCGGCGCGCCGGGCCTGGCGGCGACCGTCGCCAGCAGGTCGAGCACCTCGGTCGTCGTGCCCGACCGGGTGATGGCGACGACGCTGTCGTAGCCGCGGCCGGTCGGCGCCTCGGACGCGGCGAACGCGTCGGTCTCACCCAGCCCGGCCTGCTCGCGCAGCGCCGCGTAGGCCATGGCCACGAACCACGACGTGCCGCAGCCCACGACGGCGACCCGCTCACCCGCCGCCGGGAGCGCCCGGCCGGCGTCGTCGAGCAGGTCGGCGGCGCGGACCCAGCAGGCCGGCTGACTGGCGATCTCCGCCCTGACGTGTTCGCTCATCGATGTGTGTCCCCTCTCGCGCGGCCCGGATCGTCTGCATCATATCGATCGAATCATCCACTAATCGAGCAGACTCAGTCGTGCCCCGTCACATACGATCAAGGTTGCGGTCCAGTCACGACCTGTTGACAGCGTTTCTCCCGGCCGCCACGATGGGTACCCGCATCGACAGATTGTGCGCGAAACGTGCATGAAACGCATACAAACAATCATCGCAGTGAGCGGACCTGGAGGGCGGGACATGAGACGACTGGTGTCGTTGACGGCGACGGCGGTGGCGGCGGGCCTGGTGCTCACGGCGTGCGGGTTCGGTGGTGACGACGACGGCGGTGGCGGCGGGTCCGCGAGCGGCGGCTCGACCACGCTCGACCTGCTCGTCCCCCAGTACAGCGACGGCACCACGGCGCTGTGGGAAGAGATCATCGCCTCGTTCGAGGACGCGAACCCCGACGTCACCGTGAACCTCGAGGTGCAGTCGTGGGACAACATCAACGACGTCATCCGCACCAAGGTGCAGGCCGGTGAGGCGCCCGACATCCTGAACATCGACGCGTTCAGCGGCTTCGCCAAGGACGACCTGCTGTACGCGGCCGACGAGGTCGTCTCCGAGGACACCTTCGGCGACTTCCAGGAGTCGTTCGTCGAGAACGCCTCCCTCGACGGCACCGTCTACGGCCTGCCGATGATCGCGTCGGCGCGGGCGCTGTTCTACAACGAGGACGTGCTCGCCCAGGCCGGCATCACCGAGCCGCCGGCCACCTGGGACGACCTCCTGGCCGCCGGCACCGCCATCGCCGGGCTGGGCACCGGCGTATTCGGCTACGGCATGCCGCTGGGCAGCGAGGAGGCGCAGGCCGAGACGTCGATCTGGACCTTCGGCGGCGGCGGGACGTGGACCGACGGCGACGCCATCACCGTCGACACCCCGGAGAACCTCGCTGCCGTCGAGTTCATGAAGCAGCTGATCGACGCCGGCGCCACCCAGCCCGACCCGGGCGCCACCGACCGCACCCCGATGCTCGACGTGTTCATCCAGGGCAGCATCGCGATGGCCGTCGGCCTGCCGCCGACCATCGGGCAGATCGAGGAGCGCAACCCGGAGCTCAACTACGGCATCGCTCCGGTGCCCACGCAGGACGGCTCGCCGGTGACGCTCGGCGTGGCCGACCACCTGATGGCGTTCCGCAACGACGACGACAAGCAGGAGGCCATCACGGCCTTCCTCGACCACTTCTTCAGCACCGACGTGTACCTGAGCTTCGTCGACACCGAGGGCTTCCTGCCCACCACGAAGTCCGGCGCCGAGGGCACCGCCAACGCGGAGCGCTTCGCCGACTTCCTCGCGCTGCTGCCCGACGCGCAGTTCTACCCGAGCACCAACGAGGCGTGGGCGGCCACGCAGGGCGCGCTGCAGAGCCTGGTCGGCCAGATCCAGACCCAGGACGCCGCGTCCGTGCTGCAGCAGATCCAGGCCAGCGCCGACAACGCATGACGACCACCGCGACCCGCCCCGCGACCCGGTCCTCCGACCGGGCGCGGGGCGGCCGCTCCCGCTGGGCCGCGACGGCCCGCGCCCTGCCCTGGCTCGGGCCGACGCTGCTGCTCGTCGCCGGCGTGGTGTTCTTCCCGGCCGGCTACATGGCGTGGACGTCGTTTCGCGACCTGAGCCAGTTCGGCATCGACAACGGGCCGGCCGGGCTGGACAACTACTCGCGGCTGCTGGAGTTCACCGCGCTGCCGCGGGTGCTGCTGAACACCGTCGTCTGGGTGGTCGGCGTGGTGGTGGTGACGGTGCTGCTGTCGCTGGGGCTGGCGCAGTTCCTGGACAAGGCGTTCCCGGGACGGCGCTTCGTCCGGCTCGCGATCATCATCCCGTGGGCGGCCAGCGTCGTCATGACCACCACCGTCGTCTACTACGGGCTGGACCCGTTCTACGGCATCATCAACGCGTTCCTCGTCGACGTCGGGCTGCTGGACCAGCCGTACGGGTTCACCCGCAACGCGGTCCCGGCGTTCCTGACGGCCATGGGCATCGCGGTGTTCGTGTCGCTGCCGTTCACCACGTACACGCTGCTGGCCGGGTTGCAGACGATCCCGTCGGACGTGCGCGAGGCCGCGGCCATGGACGGCGCCGGGCCGTGGGCGACGTACCGGCGGATCATCCTGCCGCTGCTGCGTCCCGCGCTCGCCGTCGCCACCATCATCAACATCATCAACGTGTTCAACTCACTGCCGATCCTGCAGGTCATCACCGGGTCGATCCCCGGCTACAACGCCGACACCACGACCACGCTGATCTTCAAGTTCATCCGGGCCGACCGGCAGATCGACACCGCCAGCGCGCTGAGCATCGTCAACTTCCTCATCGTGCTCGCCGTGATCCTCGTGTACCTGAAGGTCGTCAAGCCGATGAGGGAGGACTGAGCCGTGGCCGCCGCCGTCCGCACCCGAGGCCCGCACAGCGCCCGGAGCCCGCGCCGGACCCTGATGGCCGTCGCCGGCGCCCTCATCGCGCTGGTCTTCGTCCTGCCGTACCTGATCATGCTGATCGGGTCGTTCAAGTCGCGGTCGGAGATCCTGCGGGTGCCGCCGACGTACCTGCCCGAGGAATGGCTGCCGTCGAACTACGTCGACATGTGGTCGACGCCGGAGACGCCGCTGCCGTACAACCTCGTCTCGACGATCGTCATCTCGGTGTGTGCGACGCTGCTGGTGCTGGTGGTGGCCGCGCCGGCCGCGTACTACACGGCGCGGTACCGGTTCCCGGGCCGGCTGGTGTTCCTGCTGCTCGTGCTGGTGACGCAGATGCTGCAGCCGACGGTGCTGGCCACCGGGCTGTTCCGGCAGTTCGTCACGCTCGGCATCAACGACACCTGGCTGGCGATGATCCTGGTCAACAGCGCGTTCAACCTGTCGTTCGCGGTGTGGATCATGCACAGCTTCTTCGCCGCCATCCCGCGCGAGCTGGACGAGGCGGCCGCGCTCGACGGCGCGTCGCGGCTGCAGATCCTGCGCCGGGTGACGATGCCGCTGGTGTGGCCCGGTGTGGTCACCGCGATCATCTTCACGTTCGTCGCCTGCTGGAACGAGTTCGCCGCCAGCCTCGTCATCCTGACCACGGCCGAGAACCAGCCGCTGTCCGTCGCGTTGACCAAGTTCGTCGGGCAGTACGAGTCGGCCTGGCAGTATGTGTTCGGGGTGTCGATCGTCGGTATCGTGCCGGTGGTCGTGCTGTTCGCGCTGATCGAGAAGAGACTGGTGGCGGGGTTGACCGCCGGGGCGGTCAAGTGAGGGGGACGCCGTCGTGACCGACCAGCCGGCCGGGGAAGCCGGCACCGACCTGGACGGGCAGGCGCCCGACCGCGCCCGTCGCTGGCGGCAGATGCTCGACCTGCTGGCCGAGCGGGGCCGCCTCAGTGTCACCGAGACCGCGTCGGCGCTGTCGGTGTCCGAGGCGACCGTCCGCCGCGACTTCACCGAGCTGGCCCGCCAGCAGCTGGTCACCCGCACCCACGGCGGTGTGCTGGCGACGGCGGTCGCCTACGACCTCCCGGCCCGCTACCGCGCGTCGTCGGGCAGCGACGCGAAGGAACGCATCGCCGCGCTCGCCGCCGACCTCGTCGAGCCCGGCATGGTGGTCGGGTTCAACGGCGGCACCACCACGTCGGCGACGGCGCGGCGGCTGGCCGCCCGCATCGAGCACGGCCCGCACTCCGGCGAGCACGCGCTGACCGTCGTCACCAACGCGCTGAACATCGCCACCGAGATGGTGCTGCGCCCGCACATCCGCACCGTCTCGCTCGGCGGGGTGGCCCGGCCGCAGTCCTACGAGATGACCGGCCCGCTGGCCACGCTGGTGCTCAACGAGCTGTGGCTGGACGTGCTCATCCTCGGCATCGACGGGCTGACGGCGGCCGGCGGGGCGTCCTGCCGGCACGTCGGCGAGGCCGGCATCAACGCGCTCATGGTGCAGCGGGCCAGCCGCGTCGTCGTCGCCGGGACCGGCGAGAAGATCGGCCACCGCGCGTTCGCCCGCATCTGCGACGTCGACCAGGTCGACGTGCTGGTCACCGACCCCAGCGCCCCCGAGGACGAGCTGACCGCCCTGCGCACCGCGGGCGTCGAGGTGCACCTCGTCTGACCGCTGACGCCCCGGAATCCGGCGGATGGCGCCCAGTTCAACTCGGCAAGCGCCGGTTTCCGGGGCGTGAGCCGGAAAGCGGGGCGCGACACGCGCCGCACGGATCCGTCGCCCAGGTGCCAGTCCTCGTCAGCAGACGTCGTCGACGTTGACGGCGCCGTCGGCGTCGTTCGGCGTCTCGGTGCCGCCCGGCGTCTCGCCCTCGGCCGGCGGCTCCTCCTCGCCCTCGGCCGGCGGCTCCTCCTCGCCCTCGGCCGGCGGCTCCTCCTCGCCGGTGGGCGGGTCGGCCGGCTCCTCGGTGGCCGGCGGCTCCTCCTCGCCGGTGGGCGGGTCGGCCGGCTCCTCGGTGGCCGGCGGCTCCTCCGCACCGGTCGGGTCGTCCGCCGGCTCCCCCGTCGGCTCCTCTTCGGCGGGCGGCGTGGCGGCGGGGTCGAGCGACTCCTGGACGTACTCGCGGATGACGTCGTAGTCGGGGTTGTGGTACTCGATGATGTCGTTGGTGAACGGCAGGCTGCGCAGCCCGCCGGACTCCTGCACCTTGAGCGCCAGCTCGGCGAAGTCGGACAGCCGCGACTGCGTGATGTCCGTCGACATGGTGTTCTCGGCGGCCGACGCGAGCTGCTGGTAGCGGCGCAGCAGCGTCGTCGGGTTGGCCTGCTCGGTGATGGCGCCGATGACGCAGCGCTGCCGGCGCATGCGCTCGTAGTCGTCGGAGACCGGGCCGGGGCCGCAGCGAGCCCGCGCGAACCAGAGCGCGCGGTAGCCGTCGAGGTGCTGGTTCTTGCCCGGCTCGATCCAGCCCGACGGCTCCGTGCAGCGGCCCCACTGCTCCTTGGTGCCGATCGGGATGCGGTAGGGCACGTCGATGTCGATGCCGCCGAACGCGTCGACCAGGTACTGGAAGCCGCGCAGGTTGACCATGACGTAGTAGGAGATGTCGAGCCCGAGCGCCTCGCCGACGATGAGCTTGGCCGCCTCGGCGCCGGGATCGGGGATGCCCTCGAAGAACTCCGGGAACTCGTACGGCACGAACCGGTACACCGCCGACAGCCAGTAGTAGGCGTCCTCCTCGGGGCCTTCCCAGCCGTCCGGGTAGGCCTCGGCGAGCGGGGTGTTCGGCGGCATCGGCAGGTTGAGCAGGTTGCGCGGCAGCGAGAAGAGCGCGGTGTCGCCGGTCTCGGTGTTGATGCTGGCGACCATGACGGTGTCGGTGCGGGTCTCGTCGCGCCCGGGCCCGGCGTCGGAGCCGAGGATGAGCACGTTGACCCGCTGCTGGCCGGCCCACGGGTCCTCGTCGGACGAGTCGGGGATGGTGAGGCTGGGCTGGTCGTCGTCGGCGAACACGCTGCCGATGAGGTCGCGCTGGGTGTACGCGTACCGGCTGCCGAGGCTGAGCGGGCTGACCACCAGCGAGGCGACCACCACGACGACGAGCGCCGACAGCAGCCGCTGCGGGCCCCGCAGGCCGCGCGGCTGCAACAGGTACAGGCTGACCAGCGCGGTCAGCAGCCAGGCGACGGCCACCGCGGCGAGGCCGGCGGTGATGAGGTTCAGCGTGTCGGTGTCGGTGCCGGCGTCGACCAGGCCGGACCGCCCGCTGCGCACCACGGCGACCACGGCTCCGGCGGCGAGCAGCACGAACGCGACGAGGACCGTCCAGCCCAGCTTCTTCCGCCCGGCCGAGATGAGCCCGGCGCCCGGAACGAGCGTGCCGACACCGACCTGGCGCAGGAAGCGGCGGAACTCGGCCGGGCTGACGTTGGTGCGTCGCCCCCGAGCTCGTCGGCCGACCGTCTCGTCGCTGCTCATCGATGCCGCCGCCACACGCGTGCCCCTGCGCGGGCTGCCTCCTCACCAGGTCGGGACGTGCTGCCGATGGGTCGCCGGACATTGTGCCTCACGTGTCGAACTCCCACCGACGCACCCGCGTTCCCGGCGTGCCCGGCCTGTCCCGATTCACAGCTTCCGGATCATGAGCACGGAGTCGCGGTCGTCGCCCGGCGCGACCCTGATCGCGCCCGGGATCCGGCCCACCTCGGCGAACCCGCACGACTCGTAGAACCGGTCCAGCCTCATGCCGTCGCGATAGGTCAGGTGCAGGAACTCCAGCCCGTCGGCGCGGGCGAGGTCGGTCAGGCCGTCGAGCAGGGCCCGGCCGGCGCCGCGGCCCTGGAACCGCGGGTGCACCTGCAGCCGCAGCACCGTCGCCCAGTGCCGGAACAGCGGCTGGGTGGAGCCGATGACGAACGCGAACCCGGCCCGCTCGCCGTCGACCCGCAGCACGGCGAGGAATCCCGCACCGGCGCGGACGCCGGCGAGGTGGTCGTCCAGCGCGGGCCGCACGTCGGCGGCCGTCGCCGGCGGCAGGAAGCCGACCGCACCGCCCGCGTTCGACACGTCGACCCAGCAGGTCAGCAGCCAGGCGGCCAAGTCGTCGCCGATCTCGGTGACCCGCTCGACCATTTCACTCACAGGCCGACGGTACGGGACAATGGGGCGGTGAACGACGGACCCCTCATCGTCCAGAGTGACAAGACCCTGCTCCTCGAGGTCGACCACGACCACGCCGACGACTGCCGCCGCGCCATCGCGCCGTTCGCCGAGCTGGAGCGGGCTCCCGAACACGTGCACACCTATCGTCTGACCCCGCTCGGCCTGTGGAACGCCCGGGCCGCCGGTCACGACGCCGAGCAGGTCGTCGACACCCTGCTCAAGTACTCCCGCTACCCCGTGCCGCACGCCCTGCTGGTCGACGTCGCCGAGACGATGGCCCGGTACGGGCGGCTGCGGCTGGAGAGCCACCCGGTCCACGGACTGGTGCTGGTCAGCACCGACCGCGCGGTGCTCGAGGAGGTGCTGCGGTCCAAGCGGGTCAGCCCGCTCGTCGGCGCCCGGCTCGACCCCGACACCGTCGTCGTGCACCCGTCCGAGCGCGGCAACCTCAAGCAGGCGCTGGTCAAGCTGGGCTGGCCGGCCGACGACAGCGCGGGCTACGTCGACGGCGAGGCGCACCCCATCGAGCTGGCCGAGGACGGCTGGGCGCTGCGGCCGTACCAGCGCGAGGCCGCCGACGGCTTCTGGCACGGCGGCTCCGGCGTGGTCGTGCTGCCGTGCGGCGCCGGCAAGACGCTGGTCGGCGCGGCCGCCATGGCCCGGGCCGGCGCCACCACGCTGATCCTGGTGACGAACACCGTCGCGGCCCGGCAGTGGCGCGACGAGCTGATCAAGCGCACGTCGCTCACCGAGGACGAGATCGGCGAGTACTCCGGCGCCAAGAAGGAGGTCCGCCCGGTCACCATCGCCACCTACCAGGTGCTGACCACCCGGCGGAAGGGCGTCTACCCGCACCTCGAGCTGCTCGACGCCCGCGACTGGGGCCTCATCGTGTACGACGAGGTGCACCTGCTGCCGGCGCCGATCTTCCGCATGACGGCGAACCTGCAGGCCCGGCGCCGGCTCGGGCTCACGGCCACGCTGGTGCGCGAGGACGGCCGCGAGGACGACGTGTTCACGCTGATCGGCCCGAAGCGCTACGACGCGCCCTGGAAGGAGATCGAGAACCAGGGCTGGATCGCCCCCGCCGACTGCGTCGAGGTCCGCGTCACCCTGACCGACGGCGAACGGCTCGCCTACGCCACCGCCGAGCCCGACGAGCGCTACCGGCTGGCGTCGTGCACCGACGCCAAGACCCGCGTCGTCGAGGGCCTGGTGAAGCGGCACGCGGGCGAGCCCACCTTGGTCATCGGCCAGTACCTCGAGCAGCTCGACGAGATCGGCGAACGCCTCGGCGCCCCGGTCGTCAAGGGCGAGACCACGGTGCGCGAGCGGCAACGGCTGTTCGACGCGTTCCGCACCGGCGAGATCGGCACGCTGGTCGTCAGCAAGGTGGCGAACTTCTCCATCGACCTCCCCGAGGCCAGCATCGCCATCCAGGTGTCCGGCACGTTCGGCTCGCGGCAGGAGGAGGCGCAGCGGCTCGGCCGCATCCTGCGTCCCAAGGCCGACGGCCGCACGGCCCGCTTCTACTCCGTCATCGTCCGCGACACCGTCGACCAGGACTACGCCCAGCACCGGCAGCGCTTCCTCGCCGAGCAGGGCTACGCCTACCAGATCGCCGACGCCGAGGACCTCCTGCGCGAGGGCTGATTCCGGTCCGGGCCGATGATCGCTACGATGCTGGCTCGGCAACCAGTCGCGCGGAGGACGTGTGTCCGATCTCTGGGACGGCATACACGCACGATGGGAGAGCATCCGGCACGCGGTCGACCACGGCGACGACGGCCACCGTCCGCCGGCCGCCGTCGCCAGGGCGGGCACGCTCGGCGTCGCGACCAACCCGATCGTCATCTGCGGACCGCCCGGCGCCGGCAAGACGGTGCTGTACGGAGCGCTGGCCCAGCTGATCCGAAGTGGCGACCCGGACAGCAGGCGCAGCCCGCGCATCGAGAAGCACACGGCCCAGTTCGGGTCCGGCCGGCGGCGCACGCGCGCCGTCGTCACCGTCATCCCCGGCCAGGACTCCCTCGAACGCGACGAGGCCATGGACGACACCATGCGCGGCGACGCGTCGCCGCACGGCCTCGTCTACGTCGCCTGCTGGGGGCACAACCGGATCTGGCAGCGCACCGACCAGCGCGAGGTGGCGGCGCGGCTGACCACGGGCACGCGCCACGTCGACCCGGACGAGGTGCGCGCATGGCACCTCGACAAGGAGCTGCTGGACTTCCGGACGTTGGTGCGCGACCTCATCGACCAGCAAGTGGCGACGCGGCTGCGCTGGCTCATCGTCGTCGTCTCCAAGGCCGACCTCTACTGGAACCGCATCGACGAGGCGCGCGACTACTACCTCCCGCGACCGGGCGGCAGGCAGTCGCCGTTCGGGGAGCTCCTGCGTGACCTCGAGGTCGACACGTCGCTGAACCTGGCCGTCCTGCCCATGGGCTCGCGGCTGATCCGGCACCAGTTCCTGCCCGGGCTGCCCGCCCAGACGTCGCAGCTGGACGACTCGCAGCTCGGCGTGCTCCGGGGTCATTTCAGCCGGACGCTCAGAGACTTCATCGACACCGGAGGGGACGAACGTCGATGACGGACCTCGTCAGCGGTGCGGCCTTCTTCGCGCTTCTCGAACGCTGCGAACGGCGGATCGCCCAGGTCAGGAGACGACGCCTCGGCGTGCGCCTGCTGCGGTCGGCCGTCGCGGTGCTGGCCCTGGCCGCACTCGCCACCGCCGGATCGACGTGGGTCGCCGACCCCGAGCCGGGCCGGGCCGTCTGGCTGGTCGCCTCGGCGGGCGCCGCCCTGGTCGCGCTCGCGACGTGGATCTTCGCCGAGCGGCCCGCCGCCCGCCGCCTGTCCGCCGACCAACACCAGGTGATCGAGGATGTGAACCGCTTGCGTGAGGTGCTCGCCCACTTCGCCCGCCGCGAGGGCTGGGACGACGACCGGATCCGGTCGGTCCGGCGGCGGCTGTCCGCGTTCCCCCTTCGCTCCGGCCGCGGAAGCGAGGCGGCGTGAGGCGCCTCGCCACCGCGGTGGGCCTCACCGTCGGTCCCGCCGTGCTGATCACGGCCATCGGCTACCTCGTCGCCCAGCGGCGGCCGGGTCACCTGAAGGACGCCTTCGCCGGGCAGTGGGACGCCATCTTCGGCGCGCTCACCCTGCTCACCCTGGGGCTGCTCGGTCTCGGCCACGGGCTGTGGCTGTGCTTCAGCGTGCTGGGCGGCTTCCAGCCCGACAACGTGCGCCGGGGACTGCTCGTCTCGGTGGTGGGCATCGCCGTGGGTGTCGTCGGCGCGTCGCTCCTGTGGGTCATCCTGGCGCCATAAATCGGTGGACACCCCGGGCCGGCGCGAACTAAGCTCCGATGCCCTTCGCGACCGGACCGGGACACCGGGCCGTCGGAAATGTCTCATCTTCCGCCGAGCCCTAGGAGGCCCTCTGTGTCCACCGACCCCGTCCTGCGCTCCGAGCGCGAGCATCTGCGCCGCTCACGCGCCGACCTCGCCGCCATGCGCGAGCACACGCTGTCGCTGACGGCGCAGAGCGCGGACCACGTCTCGACGGAGTACCTGAAGGCCTCGCTGTACCGCCGGGCCAAGGCGCTCGAGGACGACCCGTCGCTGCCGCTATTCTTCGGCCGCATCGACCGCACCGCGGACGACGGCGACGACACCTTTCACATCGGGCGCCGGCACGTCATGGACGGCAACGGCGACCCGATGGTGATCGACTGGCGGGCGGACGTGGCACGGGCGTTCTACCGGGCCACCCGCGACGACCCGCACGGCGTCACGCTGCGCCGCCGCTACGGGTTCGCCGGCGGCGACCTCACGTCGTACGAGGACGAGCACCTGCTCGACCCCGGCGAGGCCGACGTCACCAGCCGCATCCTCACCGAGGAGATCGAGCGGCCGCGCGTCGGCCCGATGCGCGACATCGTCGCCACCATCCAGCCCGAGCAGGACGAGGTGGTGCGGGCGAGCCTGGACCGGACGGTTTGTGTGCAGGGCGCGCCGGGCACCGGGAAGACCGCCGTCGGGCTGCACCGGGCGGCGTTCCTGCTGCACACCTACCGCGAGCGGCTGGCCCGCACCGGCGTGCTGGTCATCGGCCCGAACCAGGCGTTCCTGCACTACATCGCCCAGGTGCTGCCGACGCTCGGTGAGGTGGACGTCCGCCAGGTCACCGTCGCCGGACTGGTCGAGAGCGTCCCGGTCCGCGCCGCCGACGACCCGGAGACGGCGACGCTCAAGGGCGACGCCCGCATGGCCGAGGTGCTGCGCAACGCCATCTGGTCGCACCTCGGGGAGCCCGCCGAGACGCTCTACGTCGCCCGCGGCACCCGGCGCTGGCGGGTGCCGGTGCACGAGGCCGCCGACGCGATCCGCACGCTGCGCGAGCGCGGCGACGGCTACACGACGGCCCGCGCGCTGCTCGGCCAGCGGCTGGCGCACCGCGTCCTGCTGCGCATGGAGGCGGCCGGCGAGATCACCGACGACCGCGTCCAGAACGCCGTCGCCCGGTCCCGGCCGGTGAAGGCGTACGTCGACGAGCTGTGGCCGGCGCTGGACCCGGTGAAGCTGGTCATGCGGCTGCTCAGCGACCCGGAGCTGCTGGCCGCGGCCGCCGAAGGCATTCTCGACGCCGACGAGCAGCAGCGGCTGCTGTGGCACAAGCCGGCCCGCGGCCCCAAGACGGCGCCGTGGTCGCACGCCGACGCCGTCCTCGTCGACGAGGCGGCCGCGGCACTGGAGCGGATCTCCGGCGTCGGCCACGTCGTGCTGGACGAGGCGCAGGACCTGTCCCCCATGGAACTGCGCGCCGTCGGCCGCCGCGCCGCCACCGGCTCGCTCACCGTCCTCGGCGACATCGCCCAGGGCACCACCCCGTGGGCGACGCCGTCCTGGCCGGAGGCGCTGCGCCACCTCGCCCACGACGACGCCCACCTCGAGGTGCTGCGCAAGGGCTACCGCGTCCCGGCCGCCGTCGTCGAGTTCGCCGGACAGCTGCTGCCCGTCATCGCGCCGGGCGTGGCGCCGCCGGAGCCGGTCCGGTCCAACCCGGGGCGCCTCGACGTCACGCGCACCGGCGGCGAGCTCGTGGCGGCCGTCGTCGACGCCGCGCGCGACGTCGCCGCCCGCGAGGGGTCGCTCGGCATCATCGTCGCCGACGACGCCGCCGACGCGGCCGCGGCCGCCCTCGACGCCGCCGGCCTGCCGGTCGGACGGCTGGCCGACGACGCCCGAATCACGCTGGTCCCGGCCACGTTGGCCAAGGGTCTGGAGTACGACCACGTGATCGTCGCCGAGCCGGCCGCCATCGTCGCCGCCGAGCCGGCCGGGCTGCGCCGCCTCTACGTCGTGCTCACCCGCGCGGTGTCGTCGCTCACCGTCGTGCACCGCGAGCCGCTGCCCGATCCGCTGATTCACCAGTAGCGATACGATGGCGATGCCCGCCAAGGGCTACATTCTGTGTATTGTCTGCACGGCGTATGGGGTCATCGGCACCCCCCGAAACATCGCTCGACCGAGCGGCGGCACCTGCCTGGGGAGGGCGCATGGCATCTGACTTCGACCTGGCACAGGCCGGACGCGGTGCCTCGGGAATCCGCCGGTGAGCGCCGACACGGCCAGCGGAGGAACCTCGATCTTGCACGGCGCACACGTTCTCCTCACCGGCGCGACCGGGTTCGTCGGACAGGCTCTGCTCGAGAAGCTGCTGTCCAGCTACCCCGACACCCGGGTCAGCCTCATCGTCCGGCCACGCGGCGCGCTCAGCGCACAGGACCGCATCGACCGGCTGTTCCGCAAACCCGTCTTCGGCACGTGGCGCAAGGCCGTCGGCGAGGACGAGGCCGAGCGGCAGTACCGCGCGCGGGTCACCGTCCTCGAAGGCGACCTCGGCGCCCTGCCGCCGCTGCCCGCCGACGTCGACGTCGTCATCCACTCCGCGTCGACGGTCTCCTTCGACCTGCCCATCGACGAGGCGTTCGACTCCAACGTGTCCGGTCCCGAGTCGCTGTACCGCGCGCTGCTCGCGGGCGGCACCGACCCGCACGTCGTCCACGTCTCCACCGGCTACGTCGCCGGGCTGCGCAAGGGCATCGCCGAGGAGCGCAGCCTCGAACACGAGGTCGACCGCGTCGCCGAGCTCGCCTACGCCCAGGCCGCCCGCCCCGACGTCGAGCGGCTGTCGCGCAACCCGCGGCTGCTGCAGCGGCTGCTCACGCAGGCGCAGGCCGACCACGGCCGGGCCGGCGCGCGCGTCGTCACCGACGCCGCCGAGCAGGCCCGCCAGGAGTGGGTCCGCGACGAGCTGGTCGAGGCCGGCCGCACCCGGGCGCAGAGCCTGGGCTGGCCCGACGTCTACACCTTCACCAAGGCACTGGGCGAACGGGTCGCCGAGGACCTCTGGGCCGGCGCCGGCCACCGGCTGACCGTCGTCCGGCCGACCATCATCGAGTCGTCGCTCAAGCACCCGTTCCCCGGCTGGATCGACGGCTTCAAGGTCGCCGACCCGCTCATCGCGGCGTACGGACGCGGCCTGCTGCCCGAGTTCCCGGCGCTGGCCGACACCGTGCTCGACGTCATCCCGGTCGACTTCGTCGTCAACGCCGCGCTGGCCGCGGCCGCCGCGCCGCCACCGGCCGGCGAGGCGCAGTACTTCCAGGTCAGCTCCGGCATCACCAACCCGCTGCCGTTCGGGCGGCTGCTGCGGCTGGTGCATGAGTACTTCGAGGCCAACCCGCTGCAGGACGCCAAGGGGCACGTCGCGGTCCCGTCGTGGTCGTTCCCGCACCGCGGCGTGGTCGAGCGGGCGCTGCGCCGCCGCGAGCGGGTCGTCGACCTCGCCGACAAGGCCGTCGACCGCCTGCCGCCGAGCGAGCGGTCGCGCAAGTGGATCTCCACCATCTACCGCGCCCGCCGCGACCTCGACACCCTGCGCAAGTTCACCTCGCTGTACCAGCCGTACACCGAGACCGAGGTCATCTTCGACGACGCCCGCCTGCGCGAGCTGCACGCGTCGCTGCCCGACGACCGCAAGGCCGAGCACGGCTTCGACGTCACCGAGATCGACTGGGCGCACTACCTGCAGAAGATCCACATCCCCGGCGTGCCCGGTCTCACCCGCGGCAGCGGCGGCGACGGCTCGGCCTCCGGCCCGGCGCCGCTCGAGCTGCCTCGGCGCACCGACGTCGTCGCCGTCTTCGACCTGCAGAAGACGGTCGCCGCGGCCACGCTGGTCGAGCACTACGTGTGGATCGAGCTGGCCGCCAAGCCGCTGTCGCGGTGGCCGGTCGTGCTGAGCAACCTGGTCGCGCTGGGCCCGCGCTACCTGCAGGCCGAGCGGCGCGACCGCGGCGACTTCATCCGCACGTTCATGCGCCGCTACGAGGGCGTCAACGAGAACGAGCTGCGCAAGGTCATCGCCGACGAGGTGACGGTGTCGCTGCACCGCGGCCTGTTCGAGCAGGCGCTCGAGCGCATCAAGGCGCACCGTGCTGCCGGGCACCGCACCGTCCTGCTGACCGGCGAGATCGACGTGTTCGTCGAGCCGCTGGCGCCGCTGTTCGACGTCATGGTGGCCGGCAAGATGGAGTCCGACGAGTCCGGCCGCTGGACGGGGCACCTGGCCACGCCGCCTCTGGTCGGCGAAGCTCGGGCGGCCTGGCTGCGCCGGTACGCGCGGTCCGAGGGGCTCGACCTCACCGGCTCGTACGCCTACGGCGACAGCTACGCCGACCGCTCCTGGCTGGAGGTCGTCGGCCACCCGAACGCCGTCAACCCCGACGCCAGCCTGTACCGGTACGCCAAGTCCAAGCGCTGGCCGGTGCACACCTGGACCACCACCGCCGAGGGCCGGCTGTCGCCGGTCGTGCGCAGCGTGCGGGGAGCACGACGGGCATGACCGCGCCGCTGCTCACCGGCCGGGCCCTGGTCACCGGCGGGACGTCCGGCATCGGCCTCGCGTTCGCCCGGGCCCTGGCGGCACGCGGCTGCGACCTCGTCCTGGTGGCCCGCGACGAGGACCGGCTGAAGAGCACCGCCGACGAGCTGCGCCGCCGCTACGACGTCGACGTCGAGGTGCTGCCGGCCGACCTCGCCGACCGCGCGCAGGTCGACGCCGTCGTCGCCCGGCTCACCGACGCCGGCGCTCCGGTCGAGGTGTTCGTCAACAACGCCGGCAAGGGCGTGCACGCCAAGCTCGCCACCGACGACACCCGCGAGCACGAGCACGCCATCGACCTCATGATCACCGCGGTCGTGGTGCTCGGCGCGGCCGCCGCCCGCACCATGCGTGATCGCGGCCACGGCGTCATCGTCAACGTGTCGTCGGTGGCCGGCTTCAACCCGCAGGGCGGCTACGCGGCGATCAAGTCGTTCGTCCGCATCTACTCCGAGAGCCTGTCACTGGAGCTGGCCGGCACGGGTGTGCAGGTCACGGCGCTGCTGCCGGGCTGGGTGCGCACCGAGTTCCACGACCGGGCCGGCATCCGCACCGGCTCGATCCCGTCGTCGCTGTGGCTCGACGCCGACCGCGTCGTGGCCGATTGCCTGGCCGATGTCGAGAAGAGGCGGGTCCGTTCGGTACCGTCAGCACGGTTCAAGGTCCTGGCCTTGCTGGCCGAACACGCCCCCCGGGCGGCGGTGCGCAAGGTCACGGCGCGACTGCTGAGCGGACGACGATGAGCGAACTGGCGAGTACGAAGAGGTACCACGCGGCCTGGCACCGCTGGGCCCGGTTCGTGGCGCAGCGCGTGCTCCTGCGGCCCGTCGTGCACCTGACGACGAAGGTGTCGGTGCTCGGGGCCGAGAACCTCGACGACCTCGACGCCCCGTTCATCGTCGTCGCCAACCACAGCAGCCACCTCGACGCGCCGCTGCTGGTGACCGAGTTGCCACGTCGCTACACCCGCACCTTGGCCGTCAACGCCGCCGCCGACTACTTCTACCGCTGGTGGTGGATGAAGGCCGCGACGTCGTTGTTCTTCAACACCTATCCGGTGAGCCGCACCAACGCCGACATGGGCAAGGGCCGCGGCCTGGCCAACCGGCTGCTGAGCGAGGACGTCCCCGTCGTCGTGTTCCCCGAGGGCACCCGGCGCAACACCGAGAGCGGCGTCAAGCGGTTCAAGCCGGGCGCGGCCGCGCTGAGCATCGCGCAGGGCGTGCCGTGCGTGCCGGTGGCGATCATCGGCACCTCCGACGCCATGCCGGTCGGGCACTTCTGGCCGAAGCCGGGCCGGCCGCCGGTGACGGTGGTCATCGGCGCGCCGATCCACCCGGAGGCGGGGGAACGCACCCGCGATCTGACCGAGCGGCTCGAGGCGAAGGTGGCGGCCATGGTCGCCACCGGCGACCCCGACGCCGAGGGGAAACCGCTGCGCGACGCCGCCTCGCCGGAGCATCCGGCGGAGCAGGCGAGCGACCACGCCCAGAAGGAGGAGGCGTCGTGACCGGTGTCAAGCACCAGAAGTGGTGGGGCTGGGGAGTCGAGGGCATCAGCTTCACCCACGACGACAAGCCCAGGCTGGCTCCGTTCGTCATGGAGAAGATCGGCCTCGACCTCAACGCGCCCGGCACGCCGCCGCCCGCGTTCGACGACCTCGAGGTGCCGGCCTCCCAGCTCCAGGACGACCTCGGCACCAAGCTGCGCGACGCCGTGGGCGAGCAGTACGTCGACACCGGCGACCTCAACCGCGTCGTGCACACCTACGGCAAGGGGCTGGTCGACCTCGTGCGCGTCCGCGCCGGCGATCTCCCGCGCGTCCCGGACGTCGTGGTCTACCCGGCCGACGAGGACCAGCTGCGCCAGGTCGTCGACGCCGTGGTCGCGGCCGACGGCGTCGTCATCCCGTTCGGCGGCGGCTCCAACATCTCCGGCTCGCTGACCCCGCAGGCAGACGAGCAGCGCGTCGTCGTGTCGCTCGACCTCGGCCGGCTGAGCCGGGTGCTGGAGGTCGACGAGGCGGCGGGGCTGGCCCGCATCCAGGCCGGCGCGCTCGGCCCGGATCTCGAGGACCAGCTCAACGCCCGCGGCTGGACCATGGGGCACCAGCCCGACAGCTTCAAACACTCGACGCTCGGCGGCTGGATCGCCACCCGCAGCTCGGGCATGCAGTCGGACAAGTACGGCGACATCGCCGACATCACCCGCGGCCTGCGGGTCGTGCTGCCGGGCAAGGTCATCGTGCTGCGGCCGCTGCCCAGCACGTCGTCCGGGCCGAGCGTGCGCGAGATGATCCTCGGCTCCGAGGGCCGGCTCGGCATCATCACCGAGGCGTGGGTCAACGTGCACCGGCTGCCGGAGAACCGCGAGATCATCGCGTACCTGTTCCCGACGTGGGCGGCCGGCGTCGCGGCGATGCACGAGATCTCCGAGTCCGACGCGTCGCCGACGGTCACCCGCGTGTCCGACGCCAACGAGACCGCGTTCTCGCTGTCCATGCAGAAGCCGTCGAAGGGGCTGGCGGCGAAGGCCGGGCCGATCCTGTTCAACGTGCTGGAGCGGCGCGGCTGGGACCTCTCCGCCGCCTGCCTGTCCTACATCGGCTACGAGGGCGCCGAGTCGCACCTCAAGCACGAGAAGGCCATCGTCGGCAAGATCGTGAAGAAGCACGGCGGCATCAAACTGGGCAAGGGCCCGGGCTCGCTGTACGACCAGAAGAAGTTCGACACCCCGTACATCCGCGACTTCCTGCTCGACATCGGCGCGCTCGGCGACGTGTCCGAGACCGCGGCGCCGTGGTCGAAGCTGATGAACCTGTACGCCAACACCATCCGGGCGGCCAACGAGGCCTACGCCGAGCTGGGCGTGACGGGCTTCGCGATGTGCCACCTGTCGCACAGCTACCACTCCGGCGCGTGCCTGTACTTCACCTTCGCGTTCCCGCCCAGCACCGACGTGGCGGCGGAGCAGATCGAGCAGTACTGGGTGGTGAAGAAGGCCATCCAGCAGTCGTTCATCGACAACGAGGCGACCATCTCGCACCACCACGGCGTCGGCACCGACCACGCGCACTGGCTCGAGGACGACATCTCCCCGGCCGGCGTCGACGTCATGGCCGGGCTGCTGGAGGCCGTCGACCCCGGCCGCAACCTCAACCCTGGGACGCTGCTGCCAGCCCATCGGGAGTGGTGACGTCCCCCGCCGGGCGCTGGGTGCGCAGCCGGACGACGGCCAGCAGCACCGCGAGCGCCGCGGCGGTGACCGTGACGGCGAACGCGGGCCGGTGCCCGCCGAGGTCGGCCAGCCGGCCCGCGATGCCGGACCCGACGGCGTAACCGATGCCCGTGGCGCCGGCCAGCAGCGTCATCGCGGCGCCGACGCGGGCGGCCGGCACCGTCCGCTCGGCGGCGGCGAACACGCTGATCATGTACGGCGCGACGGCCAGGCCCAGCACCAGCACGACCGGCACGAGTGCGGCCAGCGACCCAGCCAGCAGCAGCGGCGCCGACAGCACCACCAGCCCGGTGGCGAACACCAGGATCCGCTTGTCGTAGCCGAACCGCGCCGGCAGCGCGGCGGTCGCCAGCCCGGCCAGCACGCTGCCCACGCCGAGCAGGGAGTGCACCAGGCCGGCCATCCCGGGCGTGCCCGCGGCCGTGGCCAGCGCCGTCGTACCGGTCTGGGTGGCGCCGAAGATCACGCCGATGAGCAGCTGCGCCAGGCACAGGGTCAGGAAGGCCACGGTGACGAACGCCGTGCCGTGCGCGGCCGCCGACGCCCGCAGCGCGTGCGTCAGCCGGGCGGTCGAGTGCAACGCGAACCAGGAGCCGAACACCACCAGCAGGCCGGCCGCGGCCAGCAGCGCGCCGCTCGGGCTCAGCGCCACGGCGCCGAGGCCGACCAGCGCCGGTCCGAGCACGAACGACGCCTCGTCGGCGGCGCCCTCGTAGGAGAACGCGGCGTCGACCAGCCGCGGCTGCGCGGCGCCGGTGCGGTGCGTGATGGGCCGCCAGCGCACCCGGGCCAGCGGGCCGACCTGCGGCATGGTGAACCCGGCGACGGCGGCCGCGCCGACCAGCACCGGGATGCTCGCGTCGGACTGCACGGCCGCGACCAGCGCGGCGAGCGCGACGCCCGCCGTCAGCGACTGGGCCAGCACGACCGGCCGCTGCCCGACGCGGTCGGCGATGCCACCGGCCAGCGGGGCCCCGACGGCGTTGGCGACGGCCAGCGCGCCGGCGGCCAGGCCACCGGCGGCGTACCGGCCGGTGGCGTCGGACACCAGCAGCAGCGTGCCCATCTGGCTCATGGCCAGCGGCAGCCGGCCGAGGAAGGCGACGACGACGTACCCAATGCCGGCCAGCGAGAGCAGCCGGCGGTACGAGGCGAGAGGGGACACAGGGACTCCGGAGGAACGCTTCGGCGGCGCGCCTCCCCACCACCAGGTCGCGCACGGAACCCTGTGCTTCGCACATTCTACAACGAGAATGGATCCATGGACGATCTCGAGCGGCGCTGGGCCACGCTGGCCGGCGACTCCCCCGCGGCGGCCGAGGCGGGGACCGCCCTGCTGGCCCGCTGGAGCGAGCCGCACCGTCACTACCACGCGACCGGCCACCTCGCCGCCGTCCTGGCCGCGGTCGACGAGCTCGCCGGCGCCGCGGCCGACCCCGACGCCGTCCGGTTCGCCGCCTGGTTCCACGACGCCGTCTACGACGGCCGCCCGGGCGACGACGAAGCGGCCAGCGCACGGCTGGCCCGCGAGGTGCTGACGTCGCTCGGCCGGCCGGTAACGCAGGTCGACGAGGTCGAGCGGCTGGTGCTGCTCACCGCCGGCCACGACCCCGCGCCCGGCGACGGCAACGGCGCGGTGCTCTGCGACGCCGACCTCGCCGTGCTGGCGGGCACACCGTCCGACTACGCGGCCTACGCGTCCGCCGTCCGGGCCGACTACGCGCACGTGTCCGACGCCGACTTCGCCGCCGGCCGGGCCGACGTGCTGGCCGGTCTGCTGGACCGTCCGGCGCTGTTCCACACCGACGACGGCCGACGCCGCTGGGAGGCCCGGGCCCGGCACAACCTGCGGACCGAGCTCGTCCTGCTCCGCGCCTTCGGCACGTGACGTCGTCGGAACGAGCCGGCCGCCGGCCCGTGGCGCGGATCGTCGCACCCTCCATCGGACCAGGTGACACCAGCGCCAACTCTTGGCACCCGCGTCACCCGACCGGAACGGTTGTCGGCATCGGCGCCAACGCCGCGCCGCCGCCGAGGGCAGGCGGCCTCGGGTCAGGGCCGCCGGCGCTGCTTGCGGCGGCGCAGCCCGGCTCTGGTCAGCCGGGTGACCAGCTCGCGGCTGCTGATAGGGGCCGCACCGGCGTCGATGGCGCGCTGGTAGTCCGACTCCATCAGGTCGTAGTGGTCGCCGTCGAAGCCGCGGGCGGGCAGCCCCAGCCGCGCCGCGAACGCGTGCAGCTCTTCGAACGACTCGTCCGACGCGAGGTGCGACCACAGGCGGCCGTGGCCGGGCCAGGCCGGCGGGTCGACCAGGATCGTCACAGCGCCGCCGCCACGGCGTCGTCGATGAGGACGCGCCACGACCGCACCAGCCCGGCGTCGATGTAGGCCTTCCACGAGCCGCCCGGACGGACCCGGCTGCCCACGTGGAACTGGCGGACGCCGGCCCGGGCCAGCCACGGCACGTGGTCGGGCTCGAGGCCGCCGCCGGCCATGATGACGTCGGCCGCTGCCGGCGAGCCGGTCGCGCGCGTGCACAACTCGTCCAGGCCGGAGCCGACGCCGCGCGCCGAGCCGGCGGTCAGGACGGCGTCGAGGCCGGGCAGCCCGGGCACGACCGCCCACGCGTCGTCGAGGTCGAGGCAGTGGTCGATGGCGCGGTGGAACGTCCACGGCCGCCCGTCCAGCTCGTCGGCCAGCGCCAGCGTCGCCTCGACGTCGATCTCGGCGTTGAGGCCGAGGAAGCCGAGCACGAAGCCGTCGGCGCCGGCGTTCGCCAGCTGGTGGGCGGCGATGCGCAGCCGGGCCAGCTCCGAGCCGCTGGTGGAGAAGCCGTCGTTGGACCGCAGCATGACCCGCAGCGGCAGGTCGCAGGCGCGTTTGAGGTCGCGGACGATGTCGAGGGACGGGGTGAGGCCGTCGGCGTCCATGTCGGCGACGACCTCGAGGCGGTCGGCGCCGCCCTCGACGGCGCCGGGCACGTCACCAGGACCCAGGGCGATGACCTCCAGCAGCGGACGCACGTGGATCAGTGTGCCAGCAAGATGGCACCATCAGTGCCGTGGTCGACGACGTGATGATCGTGGCGCGGGCGATGGTCCTGCGCGACCTCGGCGCGCGCCGCCTCGACGTCGCCGCCGCCGTCGACGTGCTGGACGCCGCGCTGACCGAACGCCGCTGGTGGGTGGAGCAGTGGCCCGACGGCGCGGCGTTCGTGGCCGGGCAGCTGGCGCAGGACGTGCAGGACCGCCTGCTCGACGCCGGGGTGGGCCGGTGGCCGTCGTGCCGGTCGTGCGACGACGACGAGCCGCACGAACTGCGGATCGAGCCCGAACTCGGGCCCGATCCGCAGTGGGTGTGTGAGGAGACCGGCCGGCCGGTGGCGCCGCTCGGCGCGCTCTAGGCCGGTCGCGCCGCTCAGGCCGCCCGCACGTCCGCGGGCTGGACGTCCTGGGCGGGGACCCAGCGCTGCTCCGTCCGCGAACGGCCGGAGATGTCGGTCACCGTCACCCAGCGGGCCACGAGCGTGGGGCGCTGGACCTGTGTCGTCGTCACCTTGTCCGCTCCTTTCGGCCACTCATGAGTTAGGTGTTGTTCACCTTCTGTTCACCTAGCGTACCAGGCCTGTTTCCCGAACCCGATGGTGGCTTCTTTTTGGCCCTCAGTGCCATTATTCTGTGGTGGACGGCACGACCGGCGACCTCAGAGGTGACGATGTTCGGCAGGAGCAAGTGGTTCGAGACCGTGGCCGAGGCCGAGCGGCGGGCCCGCCGCCAGCTGCCGTCGTCGGTGTACGGGGCGCTGGTGGCCGGCTCCGAGAAGGGGCTGACGCTGCGCGACAACCTCGCCGCGTTCACCGAGCTCGGGTTCGCGCCGCACGTCGCCGCGACGCCCGGTGAGCGCGACCTCTCCACCCACGTCATGGGCCAGGACATCGCGCTGCCGGTCATCCTCTCGCCGACCGGCGTCCAGGCCGTCCACCCCGAGGGCGAGGTCGCCGTCGCCCGGGCCGGCGCCAACCGCGGCACCGCCATGGGGCTCAGCTCGTTCGCCAGCCGCTCCATCGAGGACGTCGTCGCGGCCAACCCCAAGGCGTTCTTCCAGATCTACTGGCTGGGCAGCCGCGACGAGATGGTGCGCCTCCTCGACCGCGCCCGCCGGGCCGGCGCCGCCGGAGTGATCCTCACGCTGGACTGGTCGTTCAGCCACGGCCGCGACTGGGGCAGCCCGAGCATCCCGGACCGGCTCGACCTCAAGACCATGGTCCGGTTCGCGCCGCAGGTGCTGCCGCACCCGGCCTGGCTGCTGCGCTACCTGCGGGCCGGGACCCTGCCCGACCTCACCACCCCCAACCTCGAGGGCGCCGACGGCGTCGCGCCCACCTTCTTCGGCGCCTACGGCCAGTGGCTGCAGACACCGCCCGCCACCTGGGACGACGTCGCCTGGCTGCGGTCGCAGTGGGACGGCCCGTTCATGCTCAAGGGCATCATGCGCGTCGACGACGCCAAGCGCGCCGTCGACGCCGGGGTCAGCGCCATCTCGGTCTCCAACCACGGCGGCAACAACCTCGACGGCACCCCGGCCGCCGTCCGCTCCCTCCGCTCCGTCGTTGACGCGGTCGGCTCCGAGATCGACGTCGTCCAGGACGGCGGCATCCGGCGCGGCAGCGACGTCGTCAAGTCGCTCGCGCTGGGCGCCAAGGCCGTCATGATCGGCCGCGCCTACCTCTGGGGACTGGCCGCCAACGGCCAGGCCGGCGTCGAGAACGTCCTCGACATCCTCAGCGGCGGCATCGACTCCGCCCTGCGCGGCCTCGGCAAGGCGTCGGTCCTCGACCTCACCCCCGACGACCTCGTCATCCCGCCGGGCTTCCACCGGACCTTCGGGGCGTAGTCGGCAGGAGCGGCCGGGCCGTGCGGGCACGCACGGCGCCACGCCAGACGCCGGTGCCGTAGGCGAGGTCGTCGGCGATGCTGGCGAGGGTCCAGCGGACCGGGTCGAGTGACGGGCGCAGGCGCAGCCAGTCGCGCACGGCCGGGGCGGCGACCACGGCCGCCAGCGTCGCCAGCCGGCGGGGGCGGCGCGCGGTCAGTGCGACCGCGGCCGGCAGCCCCAGCTGCGTGACGGCGCGGCCGGTAGCGGTCAGCGTCGCCGCGGTGGCCTCGGCGATCATCGGCACGGCGATCGACGGCGGGAGGTCGTCGGCGCGCAGCTTCGACGCCAGGCGGGCCGCCGCGACCGCACCGGCCGCCGTCGCCGGCACCGGGCGCCGGGCGAGCAGCAGCGCCGTCACCGCGGCCGGCCAGGGCGAGAGCACCAGCGGGGCGAGCCGGTCCGGGTGCCGCCGCGCCAGCGGCCCCGCCGACGTCCCGTACTGGTGACGGCGCCGCAGCCAGGCCGGCCACGTCGCCGGCTCGGCGTGCGCGACGGTGACCGCCGGGTCGTAGCGGACCACGCCACCCGCCGCGACCAGCCGCCACACCGCGTCGACGTCCTCGCCGTAGCGCAGCGCCTCGTCGAACCCGTCCAGCGCCGCCCGCCGGACCACCAGCGCCGCCGTCGGCACGTACGACACCCGGCCGCCGGGCCGCACGAGCGCCTCGTCCGGCCCGAGATCCAGCGGTGACCGGGCCGTCGCGAACGCGCTGAGCACCCGGCCCGCGCTCGGTGCGGCGATCGGCACGATCCGCGGCGCCACGGCCACGACGGCGGGGTCGGCGAAGTGGCCGGCCAGCCGGTCCAGCCAGCCCGGCGACGGTACGCAGTCGCTGTCGACGAACGCCACCAGCCTCACCTGCCCGAGTTGGTGGGCGGCGGGGGGCAGGGCGGCGAGGCCGGTGTTCCGGGCGGCGGCCGGCCCGCCGCAGACCGGGCGCTGGAGCAGCCGGGCGCCGTGCCGGGCGGCGACGGCGGCCACCGACGCCGGGTCCACCGAGCCGTCGTCCACCACCAGCACGGACGCACCGGCCAGCGCGGCCAGGCACCGCGACAGCGACTCGGCACGGTCGCGGACCGGCACGATCACCGTCACGTCGGCGCCGACCCGGACCGGCGGGCGTGGGTGCGCCACCCCCGCGTCGACCAGCCGGCGGGCCAGCCGGCCGGTCCGCTCGTCCGTCACTGAGCCGTCGGCCAGCAGCCGCCGGAACGCCGCGACGCCGGCCGGCGACAGCTTCAGCGCCCGCCGCGGCGACCCGCCGAGCAGCACCCGGCCGCCGTCGAGCATGCGCGTCTGCCGGTCCAGCACCACCCCGAACCCGGCCGGCAGCCCACGGCTCACGAGGCGGCCAGCCAGGCGGCCACGGCGGTGACGAGGTCGGCGGCCAGGCCGTCGAAGATCTCCCGGCCCGCCTCCGCCGACGCGCCGGCCGGGTCGCCGAGCACGCCGTTCGGACTGACCGACCTCACCCCGCCGGAGCGCAGCGCCGGCAGCAGCTCCGCCAGCGGCGCGACGGCGCCGGCCTCGGCCGAGGACAGCGCCACCCGCGACGCGGAGAGGTACAGCTGCAGCGACGTCTCGACGAACCCGGCGTGCGCGTCGCCGTCCCAGCGCGGGAACCACGCCAGCACGTCGCGCGACTCCGCCGTCAGGGTGGCCAGCGCCGTCCGGACGGCGGCCAGGTTGCCGCCGTGCCCGGACACCACCAGCAGCCGCGGGAACGTCTCCGACGCCGACCGGCCGAGCTCGACCAGCACGTGCGTCAGCGCCTGCGTGCCGATGGAGACCGTGCCGGGGAAGTCCTGGTGCTCGCCGCTCGCGCCGTACGGCAGCACCGGCGCCACCACGACGTCCGGCCGCGCCGCCGCCAGCGCCGCGCACAGCGCCACCGCGACGTCGGTGTCGGTCGAGAGCGGCAGGTGCGGGCCATGCTGCTCGGTCGACCCCAGCGGCAGCGCCAGCACCGACTCGCGCGGGACCACCGGCCACCGCAGATCGCCCAAGCTCACGCAAACACCTCTCCGAGTGCCGGTGCGACCTCACGATAGCCGCCGATCCGGAACAGCCGGCCGCGGCCGAGCCGGGCGAGGTCGCGGCCGAGGTCGGCGTCGTGCTCGCCGGACGTGTCCAGCAGGACGTCGAGCCGGGGCAGCCGGGCGGCGAACGGCCGCGGGTCCGGACCGGCGTTGTGCACGCAGTCGGACAGCAGCAGCACCCGGGCGTCGCGCGCCGGCGCCCGGGCCAGCTCGCGCGCGGCCACCTGCAGCGGGAACGCGACGTTGGTGAGCCCTTTGGCGGGGATCCGCAGCAGCGTGTCCAGCAGCCGCTGCGGCGACACCCGCTCGCCCAGGTGCGCCAGCACGGCGGCGTCGGACCAGAACGCGATGGCCGCGACGTCGTCGGCGGACAGCTCCGCGGCGAGCGCGCCCAGGGCGGCCGCCGCCGTA
The DNA here is from genome assembly GCF_900106035.1 of Jiangella alba. GTDB lineage: Bacteria > Actinomycetota > Actinomycetes > Jiangellales > Jiangellaceae > Jiangella > Jiangella alba. The sequence continues at coordinate 1,862,977 of NZ_FNUC01000004.1, read as the reverse complement.
CGCACCCGCTCGCCGCGCATCGAGCCGGACACGTCCACCAGCAGCGCGACCGCCCGCCGCGCGCGCACCCGCTCGCGCACGATGACGTCGTCGTCCTCCGGCACGGGGTGCTCGACCAGCTGCTCCAGGGTCCGGTCGAGGTCGATGTCGTCGGAGCCGCCGCGGTACCGGACGCTGGCCAGCTCGCCGGCGCCGCGCCGCGCCGTGAGGTCGCGACGCGGCCGCGGCACCGCCAGCCGCGCGGCGATCTGGCGGGCTCGCCGCAGCACCTCGGGATCGGGCTCGGCCTCGTCGGGGACGGCCGCGAGCAGCGTCGCCGCCTCGTCCGTCGTCCCGGGCGCGCCCGAGCCCGGCGGCACCCGACGCGGCCCCGCCGGCCGGGGCCCGCCCGGCAGCACCGCACCCCCGCCGCCGGAAGCCGAGACGTCGTGCAGGACGGGGTCGTCGTCGAGCTGCTTGGGCCGCCGCCGCAGCGGACGCAGCCCGTTCGGCGACGGCGCCGAGGCCCGCCGCCGCACCGGCGACGACGCCTCGACCGTCCTTCAACCAGGGGCCGCGGCGGCCGGCTGCAGCACGAAGTGGTCCTCCCAGATCGTGCGCAGCACCCGCTCCGGCGTCGTCTCGACGGTCTCGTCGAGGAAGATCCGCCCGGACAGCGCCACGACCATCGCGTCGAACACGACGTCGGGGTAGCCCGGGTCCGCTGACGACGTCACCCTGGCCAGGCCGAGCAGTTGCCCGGCCACCAGCGTGAGGTCGATCGCCCCGCGGACGCTGCTCCCCTGGCGCAGGTCGTCGTGGGTGCGCGTGGCCCGGGTGACGGCGACGGCGTCGGCGACCAGCCGCGTGTACAGCAGCGGGTCGACGCCATGCAGCGGCGCCCGCAGAGCGACGATGCCGCGCTCGGCCTCGTCGTCCTGGTAGCCGACCGCCAGCCGGCACAGCCGGTCGTGCACGCTGGTCGACAGCCGGGTGGTGCCGACGTTGTCGAACGGGTTCATCGACGCGACCACGCGGAACGTCGGCAGCGCCGCCACGCGGCCCACCCGCGGCACCGCGATCTCGCGCTCCGCCATCGCCGTGAGCAGCGTGTTCAGCGTGTCCTCGGGCGCCCGGTTGAACTCCTCGACGTACAGGAAGCCGCCGCCGCGCATGGCCTCCAGCAGCGGCCCGTCGACGAAGTTCTCCGGGCTGTAGTCCTCGCGCAGCACCCGGGCCGGGTTGTGGTGGCCGACCAGCTTGGCCGGCGTGAGGTCGGCGTTGCCCTCGACGAACACCAGCGGGATGCCCCACTCGGCGGTGATGGCCCGCAGCAGCGTGCTCTTGCTGGTGCCGGGCGGGCCCTCCAGCAGGAGGTCGCGCCCGGCGGCCACGGCGGCCAGGACGAGGTCCAGCTCGCGGTCGCGGCCCACCAGGTGGGTGCGGACCCGGTCGCGGACCTGCGTCAGTGCCGTCATGTGACCTCCTACTTGATGACGGCGCCGGCGTCGACCGGCAGCGCCACCCCGGTGATGTAGCGCGCCTCGTCCGACGCCAGGAACAGCAGCGCGTTGCTGATGTCCACCGGCTCGACCCACGGGATCGGCAGGGCGTTCATCGCCTGCGACGCCGGCGCGAAGTCGTCGCGGGTCGGGTTCTCCACGTCCGGCATGAACAGCCGGTAGGTGCCCTCGTTCTGGATCATCAACGTGTCGACCTGCGTCGGATGGATGCTGTTGACGCGGATCGAGTGCGGCGCCAGCTCCAGCGCCAGCGTCCGCATCAGCCCGACGACGCCGTGCTTGGCCGACACGTAGTGGGCGATGTTCTGGTACGCCTGCAGCCCGGCGGCGGAACTGGTCAGCACGATCGACCCGCCGTCGCCCTGCTCGACCATCCGCGGGATCGCCACCTTGGTGGTGTGCCACACCCCGGTGAGGTTGATGTCGATCATGTCGCGCCAGAGGTCCTCGGTCAGCTCGTGCGTCGGGTGCGGCTGGGTGCCGATGCCCGCGTTCGCGCTGACGATGTCCAGCCGGCCCAGCTGCGCGACGCCGTCGTCGACGGCCGCCTGGAGCGCGGCGAGGTCGCGCACGTCCGTCCTGGACGCGACGATGCGCCGGTCCAGCGCCTCGACCTGCGCCACCGTCTCGGCGAGGTCCGCCTCGGTGGCCGGCGGGTAGGGCAGTCCGGGCACGTCGTCGCAGATGTCGACGGCGATGATGTCGGCGCCCTCCTGCGCCAGCCGCACCGCGTGGCTGCGGCCCTGGCCACGCGCCGCACCGGTGATGAACGCGACCTTGCCCTCGACCCGTCCGGCCATGTCAGCGCCTCACTTCTTGTTCGTGAAGCCGGCGTCGACGGGCAGCGTGACGCCGGTGACGTAGCGGGCGTCGTCGGAGACCAGCCACAGGATCGCGTTGGAGATGTCGACGGCCTCGACCATCGGCACCGGCAGCGCGTTCGCCATCGCGTTGGACAGGCTCGGGTCCTGCGCCAGGAACTCCTGCATGACGTCGTTGACGACCATCGGCGTGTTGACGCCGGTCGGGTGGACGGTGTTCACCCGGATCGAGTGCTCGGCCAGCACGTTCGCGTACGAGCGCATCAGGCCCACGACGCCGTGCTTCGACGCGGTGTAGCCGAGGCCGCCGGGCTGGCTGCCGCCGATGCCGTTGATGCCGGCCGTCGAGCTGGTCAGCACGATCGCGCCGCCGCCGCGCTCGATCAGCGACTGCTTGGCCACCTCGACGGTGTTGTAGACGCCGGTGAGGTTGACCGCCACGACGTCGTCCCACTCGTTCGGCCGCACGGCGACGCCCATCGGCGCGATGCCCGCGTTGGCCAGCACGATGTCCACGCCGCCCAGCTGCGCGACGCCGGCGTCGAAGGCGGCCTGCAGCCCGTCGCGGTCGCGGACGTCGGCCTCGGCGGCGACGATGCGGCGGTCCAGCGCCTCGACCTCGCTGACCGTCTCGGCCAGGTCCTCCGGCGTCGCCATGGGGTACGAGACCGAGTCGATCTGCTTGCAGATGTCGACGGCGATGATGTCGGCGCCCTCCTGCGCCAGCCGCACCGCATGACTGCGGCCCTGGCCACGCGCCGCACCGGTGATGAACGCGACCTTGCCCTCGAGCTTGCCCATATCGCGACCTCCTCAGTACTGGGTGTTGCCGGCGTCGACGGTCATCGTGAGCGCGGTGACGTAGCGGGCCTCGTCGGAGGCCAGGAACAGCACGGCGTTGCTGATGTCGACCGGCTGGGTGATCTCGACCGGCAGGCTGTTGGTGAACATGCCGGCCAGGCGCGGGTGCTGTTCCAGCCACGCGCCGATCTGGGCCATCCCGTCGCCCGCGCCCATCGGTGTGTCGACGCCGGTGGGGTGAACGCTGTTGACCCTGATGTGGTGTTCGGCCAGTTCATGCGCGAACGCCCGCATGAGGCCGACGACGCCGTGCTTGGCGGCGACGTACGGGGTGAGGAACGGCAGCCCCTTGAGGCCGGCCGCGGAGCTGGTGAGCACGATCGACCCGCCGCCGGCGGCGACCAGGTGCGGCGCGGCCAGCTGGACGGAGTTCCAGACGCCGGTGAGGTTGATGTCGATGGTGTCGCGGAAGACCTCCGGCGTCACCTCGTCCCACGGCGCCAGGATGCAGATGCCGGCGTTGGCCACGACGACGTCGAGCCGGCCCAGCTCGGCGACGCCCTCGTCGATCGCCGCCTTCAGGGCGTCGCGGTCGCGGACGTCGGCCTGACGGGCGACGATGCGGCGGTCCAGCGCCTCGACGTCCTTGACGGTCTGTTCCAGGTCCTCCGGCGTCGCCGGTGGATAGCCGATGCCGGGCACCGGACCGCACAGGTCGATCGCGATGACGTCGGCGCCCTCCTGCGCCAGCCGGACCGCGTGGCTGCGGCCCTGACCGCGCGCCGCACCGGTGATGAACGCGACCTTGCCTTCGACACGCCCCATTGCGCGCCTCCTTCGGATGTCAGGTGCGGGTCGGCACCTCGCTGAGGTCCAGGCCCGCGAGCGGGCTCTCTTCGCACGCGCTGACCGGCGGCCGTTCGGGCCGGCGCAGCGCGATGGTGACGGGGACCGGACCGTGCCCGCGGCGGGAGCGGTTCGCGGGCGCGGTCCGGTGGGAGTGGTCGACGGCCGATTTCGGGGGGCGGACGTCGCCACGGGCCAGCAGTGCGTCGGCGCCGTAACCCTGCACGCACTCAGGGTCCGGGCCGTCCAGCGGCAGGCCGGTGAAGAACTTCGCCGCCATGCAGCCGCCGCGGCAGGAGTCGAAGTGCTCGCACTTCGTGCAGGCGCCGCCGGTCTGCGGGCTGCGCAGGTCGGTGAACAGGTCGGACTCGCGCCAGACCCGGGTGAAGCCGCCCTCGTCGCGGACGTTGCCGGCGAGGAACGTGTCGTGGATGGCGAACGGGCAGGCGTAGACGTCGCCGACCGGGTCGATCAGGCAGACGACGCGTCCGGCGCCGCACAGGTTCAGCCCGGGCAGCGACTTTCCGTAGGCGGACAGGTGGAAGAACGAGTCGCCCGTGAGCACGTTGTCGCCGTGGTCGAGCAGCCAGTCGTACAGCTCGCGCTGCTGCTGCGCCGTCGGGTGCAGCTCGTCCCAGACGTCGGCGCCGCGGCCGGAGGGACGTAGCCGGGTGAGCCGCAACTGCGCGCCGTAGCGGTCGGCGATGGCCTTGAAGTCGTCCAGCTGGCCGGCGTTCTGCCGGGTCACGACCACCGAGATCTTGAACCCCGTGAACCCGGCGGCGGACAGGTGCTCCATCGCCCGGATCGCGGTGGCGTACGAGCCCGGCCCGCGGACGAGGTCGTTGACGTCCGCGGTCGCGCCGTCGAGGGAGATCTGCACGTCGACGTAGTCGCTGGCGGCCAGCCGGGCCGCGACCGCGGCGTCGATCTTGACGCCGTTGGTGGAGAACTTCACGCCGACGCGGTGCGCCGTCGCGTAGTCGACCAGCTCCCAGAAGTCCGGCCGCACGGTCGGCTCGCCGCCGCCGATGTTCACGTAGAACACCTGCATGCGCTCGAGCTCGTCGATGACCGCCTTGCACTCCTCGGTCGTCAGCTCGCGCGGGTCGCGCCGGCCCGAGCTGGACAGGCAGTGCACGCAGGACAGGTTGCAGGCGTAGGTGAGCTCCCACGTGAGGCAGATGGGCGCGTCGAGGCCGTACTCGAACAGCTCGACCAGCTTCGTCTGGGTGGTCATGGGGTCCTCTCGACGACCATCTGGGACTGCACCAGCACGCCGAGCGCCTTCTCGTACCTGGGCAGTTCGGCGCCACCGACGCCGGCCGCCGTGCAGGCGGCGCGCGCGGTCGGCTCGGCCGCGAGCGAGCGCACGACGGCCAGCAGCGTGCGGTCCTTGAGGAAGGAGAGCCGGCGGGTGCCGAAGTGGTACAGCAGCGCTCCGAACGGCTCGGGCCGCACCGCGACCTGCGGATGCAGGTCGAAGGCGCGGTCCAGGTCGATGGCGGGCACGGCGGCGCTCAGTACACGCCGCACATGCCGTCGATGGAGACCTCTTCCACCAGAGAGTCGTCCTCGACGAGATCATCCGGCTCGGTCGCTGCTGTCTGATCCGTCTGGGTCATGAAATGCTCCTGCAGGTCGAGTTCCGGCGATATGGTTCGGATACTAATGACACCCAGTGCCGAATGGAAGGGGGTGACCCGACATTGCCCACCGACGACGGTTCCACTGCTGGTGAGAGCGGTACGCACCGGCTCGGACGGCGTCCGTCCACCACCCAGGCGGAGCTCAGTCACGTCGCGCTGACGTTGTTCGCCGAGCGCGGCTTCGACGACACCACCGTCGACGACATCGCGGCCGCGGCCGGCATCGGGCGGCGTACGTTCTTCCGCTACTTCGCCTCGAAGAACGACCTCCCGTGGGGCGACTTCGAGGCCCAGCTGGACGGCATGCGCCGGCACCTGGACGGCCTGCCCGACGACCTCCCGCTGATGGACGCGGTCTGCCGTGCCGTCATCGAGTTCAACCGCGTCCCGGCCGAGGAGGTGCCGTGGCACCGGCAGCGGATGCGACTGCTGCTGGGCGTCCCGGCGCTGCTGGCGCACTCGACGCTGAAGTTCCAGGCCTGGCGCGACGTCGTGGCCGAGTACGCCGCCCGGCGCCTCGGCGTGCCGGCCGGCAGCCTGGAGCCGCAGGCGCTGGCCTGGACGATGCTCGGCATCGCGCTGTCGGCGTACGAGCAGTGGCTGCTGCACGAGGACGCCGACCTCACCGAACTGCTGGAGTCCGCGCTGCGGATGCTGGGCGAGCGGTTCGCGACGTGACCCTGCCCGCCGGTTTCGGGGTCGCGCTGGACCCCGGCGCCTGGCTGGACGGCGACGTGCTGTTCGGCGGCGCCCCGTTCCGGGTGGTGACGCTGACGCCGCGGCAGCGGGCGACGGTCGGCAGCTGGCTGGCCGGCGGCCGGGTCGGCGCCGACGGCGTACTGGCGCGGGCGCTGGTGGCCGCCGGGCTGGCGCTGCCGGTGCCACCCCCGGCCGACGCCGACGCCGGCGGATGGCCGCGGGTGAGCGTCGTCGTCCCGGTCCGCGACCGGCCGCGGCAGCTGGACCGGCTGCTGACGGCGTTGACGACACTCTCCGCGCGAGAGCCGGTGCACGAGGTGATCGTGGCCGACGACGCATCCGCCGACGCCGCCGCGCACGCGGCGGTGGCCGCGTCCGGAGGGGCGCGGCTGGTCCGGCTGGACGAGCGGCGCCGGGCGCCGGGCGCGCGCAACGCCGGGGCGGCCGTCGCGACCGGTGACGTGCTGGCGTTCGTCGACTCCGACTGCGTGCCGTCGCCGGGCTGGCTGACGGCGCTGCTGGCGCACTTCGCGGACCCCGAGGTGGCGGCCGTCGCGCCCCGGGTGGTGGCGCTGGAGACCGGCCGGCGCGGCTGGCTGGACCGCTACGAGCAGCACCGGGCCCCGTACGACCGCGGGCCGCTGCCGGGGCTGGTCGCGCCCGGGGCGCGGGTGCCGTTCGTGCCGACGGCGACGGTGCTGGTGCGCGCGGCGCACTTCCCCGGCTTCGACACCACCCTGCACGGCGGCGAGGACGTCGACCTCGCCTGGCGGCTGACGGCGGCCGGGCACGTCGTGCGGTACGAGCCGGCCGCGCGGGTGGCGCACGAGCACCTGACCACGCCGCGGGCGTTCCTCGGCCGCCGCGCGTACTACGGCCGGACCGCGGCCCCGCTGGCCCGGCGGCACCCCGGCGCCGCGCGGCCGCTGGCGATGTCGCCGTGGACGGCCGCGGCCTGGGCCGCGGTGGCGCTGCGGCGGCCGGTCGCGGCGGGCGCCATCACGGCGACGGCGTGCGCACTGCTGGCCGCCGAGCTGCGCGGCGTCGTGCCCGACCCGGTGCGGACGGCGGTCCGGCTGGCCGGCGGCGGGACGCTGCGGGCCGGCGAGGCCGTCGCCGACGCCGTCGTGCGGACGTGGTGGCCGGCGGCGCTCGCCGCGGGCGTCGTCGTGCCCCGGCTGCGCCCCGCCCTGGCCGCCGCCGCCGTCGTCCCGGCCGTCCTGGAGTGGCGCCGGCAGCGCCCCGGCCTCGACCCCGTCCGCTGGCTGCTCACCCGCCGCCTCGACGACGCCGCGTACGGCTGGGGCGTGTGGTCCGGCGCGCTGGCCACCGGCGAGCCCGACCCGCTCCGCCCCGACCTGGGCTGGCGGCTGCGGGTCGAGTCCGCCGACGACCTCATCGCGGCCGGAGGCTCGCGAAGAACTCCTTGACGTCGGCGGCGAGCAGGTCCGGCGCCTCCAGCGCGGCGAAGTGGCCGCCGCGGTCGAACTCGGTCCAGCGCACGACCGTTCCCATCGGGTCGACGAGGTGCCTGATGGAGGTGTCGGCGGCGAAGACCGCGACGGCGCCCGGCGGCGGCGTCGGTGTCTCGGCCGGTGCCGCGTCGCCGGCGGTGGCCATGAACTGCCGGAACGCCTGCATGCCCTCGTAGACGACGTGCGCCGCCGTGGCGCCCGTCCCGGTGAACCAGTAGAGGCTGACGTTGGTGAGCAGCCGGTCCCGGCCGACGGCGTCCTCGGGCAGTTCCGCGGCCGGGTCGGTCCACTCGCGGAACTTCTCCGCGATCCACGCCAGCTGCTCGACCGGCGAGTCGGCCAGTGCGTAGGCCAGCGTCTGCGGCCGGGTCGACTGCAGCGCGAGGTAGCCGATGCCGTCCTCGCGGAACGTGTTGAAGCGCTCCGCCCGCACCTTCTCGGCGTCGGACAGCCCGTCCGGCTCGACCGGCGGCCCGAACGGGTACGGCGCCGGCCCGTTGACGTGCGTGCCGACGACACGGTCCGGGTGCAGCATCGCCAGCAGACCCACGACACCGGCGCCGACGTCGCCGCCCTGGGCCGCGAAGCGGTCGTAGCCCAGGCGCGTCATCAGCTCGGCGACCGCGCCGGCCACCCGGAACAGGTTGCCCCAGCCCGGCCCGGACAGCGGCGACAACCCGAACCCGGGCAGCGACGGGACGACGAGGTGGAACTCGTCGGTGAGCAGCGGGATCAGGTCCAGGAACTCGACGACGGAGCTGGGCCAGCCGTGCACCAGTAGCAGCGGCGTCGCGTCCGGGTTCGCCGACCGGACGTGCAGGAAGTGCAGGTCCTGCCCGTCGACGGTGGTGACGAACTGCGGGTGCGCGTTCAGCTCGGCCTCGCGGGCCCGCCAGTCGAACCCGTCGCGCCAGTACGCCGTCAGCTCGTTCAGGTACGGCAGCGGCACGCCGCGCTCCCAGCCGGTGCCGGCCACCTCGACCGGCCAGCGGGTGCGGGCCAGCCGGCGGCGCAGCTCGTCGACGTCGGCCTGCGCGATCTCGATGCGGAACGGGCGGATCTCGTTCATCGGACGGTCTCCTTCAGGTCGGCGAAGAACGCGCGGACGTCGGCGGCGAGCAGGTCCGGCGCCTCCAGCGCGGCGAAGTGGCCGCCACGGTCGAACTCGGTCCAGCGCACGATCGTGCCAGTGGTCTCGGCGAACCGGCGGATCGCGATGTCCGTGGTGAAGTTCGCGACGGCGGTCGGGACGGTGGACCGCTCGCGCGGCGCCCAGCCGGCCGCGTCGTGGAACCGCTCGTAGTAGGTGTGCGCCGTCGAGCCGGCGGTGTTGGTGAACCAGTAGAGGCTGACGTTGGTGAGCAGCAGGTCGCGGTCGACGGCGTCCTCGGGCAGCTCGCTGGCCGGGTCGGTCCAGTCCTTGAACTTCTCGACGATCCAGGCCAGCTGCGCCGTGGGCGAGTCGGCCAGCCCGTACGACACCGTCTGCGGCCGGGTGCCCTGCACCTGCAGGTAGCCGCCCAGCTCCTGCTGGAAGTGCTGGAACAGCTCCAACCGCCGCTGCTCCGACTCCGTCAGCCCCTCCAGGTCACCGGACGGGAACGTCACGAACGCGTTGACGTGCACGCCGACGACGCGCTCCGGCGCCACCCGGCCGATCTCCGGGCCGATGAACCCGCTGACGTCGCCGCCCTGGATGCCATAGCGGTCGTAGCCGAGCCGGTCCATCAGCGCGGCCAGCACCGCGGCGGACCGGCCGTCGGTCCAGCCGGTCTCGGTGACCGGGCCGGAGAAGCCGTAGCCGGGCAGCGACGGGATGACGAGGTGGAACTCGTCGGCGAGCAGCGGGATCAGGTCCAGGAACTCGAGGAACGAGCCCGGCCAGCCGTGCAGGAGCAGCAGCGGCAGCGCGTCCGCGTTCTCCGACCGCAGGTGCAGGAAGTGCACGGTCGCGCCGTCGAGGTCGGTGGTGAACTGCGGGTACGCGTTGAGCGCCCGCTCCTGCGCGCGCCAGTCGAACCCGTCGCGCCAGTACGCGGCCAGCTCCTTCAGGTAGCCGGACGGGACGCCGCGCTCCCAGCCGGTGCCGGCGACCTCCACCGGCCAGCGGGTGCCGGCCAGCCGGTCGCGCAGGTCGGCGAGGTCGGCGTCGGCGATGTCGATGCGGAACGGGCGGATCTCGGTGGAGTTCGTCATGTCCCCACGGTCTCGGCAATTGCGGCCAGTTACGGGCCGCGATTGCTGCCAGAATCGAGGAATGGTGGAAACCTCGGCCCGGCTGCTGAAGCTGCTGTCGTTGCTGCAACTGCGCCGCGAGTGGGCCAGCGCCGACCTCGCCGACCGGCTCGGCGTCGCCGTGCGCACCGTCCGCCGCGACGTCGACCGGCTGCGCACCCTCGGCTATCCGGTCGACGCCACGCCCGGCGTGTCCGGCGGCTACCGGCTCGGCTCCGGCGCGGCCATGCCGCCACTGCTGCTCGACGACGAGGAGGCGGTGGCCGTCGCGGTCGGGTTGCGGACGGCCGCCGGCGGCTCCGTCACCGGCATCGAGGAGACGTCGGTGCGGGCGCTGGCGAAGCTGGAGCAGGTGCTGCCGACACGGCTGCGGCACCGGGTGACTGCGCTGTCGTCGGCGACGGTGCCGCTGCCGGTGGCCGGCCCGTCGGTCGACTCGGACGTGCTGACGGCGATCGCGGCCACCGTCCGCGACCACGAGCGGCTGCGCTTCGACTACGTCGGCCACGACGGCGGCTCGTCACGGCGCGACGTCGAGCCGCACCGGCTGGTCAACCGCGGCCGCCGCTGGTACCTCGTCGCCTGGGACGTCGGCCGGTCCGACTGGCGCACCTTCCGGGTCGACCGGATGACGCCGACGATCCCGACCGGGCCGCGGTTCGCGCCGCGCCCCGACCCCGGCGGCGACGTCGCCGACTTCGTCAACCGCGGGCTGGACCTCGCGCTGTGGCGCTACCGCGCGACGCTGCGGCTGCACGCGCCGGCCGACGCCGTCGCCGGCCGGCTGCCGGCGACGATCACCGTCGAGCCGGAGAGCGAGCACACCTGCGTCATCCATACCGGCGCCGACACCTACGAGATGCTCGCCGTCTACACCGCCATGCTCGACGTCGACTTCGACGTGCTCGACCCGCCCGAGTTCGCCGTGCACCTGCGCCGGCTGGCCGCCCGCTACGTGCGCGCCGCAGCCTCGGCGACGTCGCCGTAGTCAGTTGTGTCTACATGAATGTAGACTCGGTCGTATGAGTACAACGATCCGCGTGCCACGCGACCTCCACGACCGGCTGTCGAGGTATGCCGCCGCGCATCACACGTCCCTGGCCGGCGCGATCGGGCGTGCGCTCGACGCCGAGGAGCGGGCCGCGTTCTGGGACGACGTCCGTTCCACCATGGGAACCCGCGAAGGCGTCACCGAGCTGCGCGGCGAGACCGAGCGCTACGCCGGCTCGCTCAAGGACGGCCTGGACCCGGATGAGCGCTGGGACGACGTCCTCTGATGCGTGGCGACATCCACCTCTGCGACTTCGGCGACCCGATCGGACACGAGCAGGGCTACCGGCGCCCGGCCGTCTCCGTCTCGTCCTCGAGCTTCGCCGCCACCGGCCTGGCGATCGTCCTTCCGGTGACCCGCACCCGGCGCGGCTACGCCACGCACGTCGAGCTGGAGCGCCCGCTGCCGGTCACCAGTTACGTCCAGTGCGAGCAGATCCGGCTCGTGTCGACCGAGCGTTTCATCAAGCACGTCGGCATGGTCGACCCGATGGACATGGAACGGATCGAACGGGTCCTGCGGCTGCTCCTGGACCTCTCTGAAACATGACGAGGGCGGCACCCCGGCTGGGGTACCGCCCTCGTACAGGTGGTGCAGGTGGTGCGGCGGGACTCAGAAGTCCATGCCGCCCATGCCACCGCTGGGGTCGGCGGGAGCGGCCGGGGTCTTCTCCGGCTTGTCCGCGACGACGGCCTCGGTGGTGAGGAACAGACCGGCGATGGACGCGGCGTTCTGCAGCGCCGACCGGGTCACCTTGACCGGGTCGTTGATGCCCTCGGCCAGCATGTCCACGTAGTCGCCCGTGGCGGCGTTGAGGCCCTGACCAGCCGGCAGGCTGCGCACCTTCTCGGCCACGACGCCGCCCTCGAGACCGGCGTTCACCGCGATCTGCTTCAGCGGCGCCTCGACGGCCACCTTCACGATGTTCGCACCGGTGGCCTCGTCGCCGTCGAGCTCGAGCTTCTCGAACGCCGCCGCGCCGGCCTGGATGAGCGCCACGCCACCACCGGCGACGATGCCCTCCTCGACAGCCGCCTTGGCGTTGCGCACCGCGTCCTCGATGCGGTGCTTGCGCTCCTTCAGCTCGACCTCGGTCGCCGCGCCCGCCTTGATGACGGCCACGCCGCCGGCCAGCTTGGCCAGCCGCTCCTGCAGCTTCTCGCGGTCGTAGTCGGAGTCGGAGTTCTCGATCTCCGCCCGGATCTGCGACACGCGACCGGCGATCTGCTCGGCGTCGCCGGCACCCTCGACGATCGTCGTCTCGTCCTTGGTGACGACGACCTTGCGAGCCTGCCCGAGCAGGTCGAGGGTCGCGTTCTCCAGCTTGAGGCCGACGGTCTCGCTGATGACCTGGCCACCGGTGAGGATGGCGATGTCCTGCAGCATGGCCTTGCGGCGGTCGCCGAAGCCCGGCGCCTTGACGGCGGTGGACTTGAAGGTGCCGCGGATCTTGTTGACCACCAGGGTGGCCAGCGCCTCGCCCTCGAGGTCCTCGGCGATGATCAGCAGCGGCTTGCCGCCCTGCATGACCTTCTCGAGCAGCGGCAGGAGGTCCTTGACGCTGGAGATCTTCGACTCGACCAGCAGCACGTAGGCGTCCTCGAGGACGGCCTCCTGGCGCTCCGGGTCGGTGACGAAGTAGCCCGAGATGTAGCCCTTGTCGAAGCGCATGCCCTCGGTGAGCTCGAGCTCGAGCCCGAAGGTGTTGCTCTCCTCGACGGTGATGACGCCTTCCTTGCCGACCTTGTCCATCGCCTCGGCGATCAGCTCACCGATCTGCGAGTCGCCGGCCGAGATCGACGCGGTAGCAGCGATCTGCTCCTTCGTCTCGACCTCACGCGCCGTCGACAGCAGCTGCTCCGAGATGGCCTCGACGGCCCGCTCGATGCCACGCTTCAACGCGATCGGGTTCGCACCAGCGGCCACGTTGCGCAGGCCCTCGCGGACCATCGCCTGAGCCAGGACGGTCGCCGTCGTCGTGCCGTCACCGGCAACGTCGTCGGTCTTCTTCGCGACCTCCTTGACGAGCTCGGCCCCGATCTTCTCCCACGGGTCCTCGAGCTCGATCTCCTTGGCGATCGACACACCGTCGTTGGTGATGGTGGGAGCGCCCCACTTCTTCTCCAACACGACGTTACGGCCCTTCGGGCCAAGAGTGACCCTGACGGCGTCAGCAAGAGAGTTCATGCCACGCTCGAGGCCACGCCGCGCCTCTTCGTCAAAGGCAATGATCTTTGGCATGGGTTCCTGGTCCTCCCATAGCGGGTGGAAATTCCGGCTCGACGCCCGCGACGGACGACCGCCAGTTCCCGGCTCCTGTCACCGGGCCCCGACGGCCTCGTCGATCCGAAGTCCTGTCACTCTCACCTCGAGAGTGCTAACAACGTGTTTAGCACTCTGCCATGGAGAGTGCAAGCGCCGCCCTATACCCCGTATACTCGCGGGCTGTGAGTTCCGAACCGGCCGTCCGGCGCATCTCCCGGCGGGGCCTGGCCTGGAGACTCGGCGTCACCGGAGTGGCTCTGGTGATCCTGACCATGGGCCAGCTCCAGGACACCAACGACTACTTCCCGCTCGGCTCGCTGTCGCAATACGCCACACCGCGCGACCTCGACGGCGCCGTCCGGTCCGTCTACATGATGGCCGACACCGAGACCGGTGAGCGGGTGCGCGTGCCGCTCAACCCGCAGGGCGTCGGCGTCGGACGGGCCGACATCGAGTCCCAGCTGAACCGCATCGTCGACGACCCGTCGCTGCTACAGGCCATCGCGAACTCCTGGTCCGAGCTGCATCCCGACGCCGACCCGTACGTCGCGCTCTACGTCATGCGCAGCACGTACCAGCTGAAGGACGGCATCCAGCAGGGCGAGCCCGAGATCGAGCAGCTCACGTCGTGGGAGGTGCAGCGGTGAGCCGCGCACTCGACGCCGGGCGCGCCGTCGCCGGCTGGTGGACCCGCCCGGTCCCGCTGGCCCGGGTGGCCGTGCTGCGGGTGGCGATCTACCTGTTCGTGCTCTACGACATCTTCCGGCTCACCAACGACGTCATCCCGATGGCGCACGCGCCGGAGCTGTACTACCCGACGTGGGTCGGCCGGGTGCTGCCGCTGCCCGAGCCGTCGCTGCCGCTGGCGCAGACCCTGCAGATCGTCATCGTCGTCGGCTGCCTGGTGGCGGCCACGGGGTTCCTGCCCCGCATCGCCGGCTGGATCGTCGCCGTCGCGTACTTCCAGTGGATGGTGTTCAGCCAGGGCTACGGCTACGTCTCGCACGACCACCTGGCGCTGACGGTGGCCGTCGTCGTGCTGCCGACCATCGGCCGGGCCAGGTTCAGCGACACCGACTCCAGCGAGTCGGCCGGCTGGGCGTTCCGCTGCATCCAGGTGTCGGTCATCGCGACCTACTTCGCGTCGGCCGTCGTCAAGTGGGTGCGCAGCGGCTCGCCGGCCACCTGGGCCAACGGCGCGGTGTTCATCTGGGCCATCATGCGCCGCGGCTCGGACCTCGTGCGCTGGACCACCGACTATCCGTGGCTGCTGATCATCGCCCAGTGGGGCCTGATCATCATCGAGTTCCTGTCGCCCGTGGTGCTGTGGCTGAAGGGCAAGGCGCTGTACCTGGCGGTCGTCACGTTCGCCGGCTTCCACCTGATGACCTACCTGGCGCTCGGCATCCATTTCCTGCCGACGGTCATCTGCTGGCTGGCGTTCGTGCCGCTGGAGCGGCTGGTGCCGGTGGCGCAGCGACTCAGGGCGCGAGTGACGGCACCCGGCGGATCCCGAACCGCGTCCTGAGCGCCCGCTCGGCGGCGTTGAGGCCGCTCATGCCGTGCACCGCCGGGCCGGGTGGCGTCGACCCCGAGCAGAGGTAGACGCCGGGCACGGGGGTGGCGTAGGGGTTCCAGGCCAGCGTGGGCCGGGCGAAGATCTGCCACATGGTCATGGCGCCCGCGGCGATGTCGCCGTCGCGGTAGTTGGCGTTGTGGTCGGCCATCTTCGCTGCCGGGATGGTGTGCCGCTCGACGACGACGTCGCCGAAACCGGGCGCGAACCGCTCGATCTGCGCCTGCACGGCGTCGCCGACGTCGACGGTGGAGCCGGCCGGCACGTGGGTGTACGTCCAGAACGGCCGCAGCCCGCCCACCTCGCGGCCGGGATCGAACACCGCGGGGTCGGACGAGAGGATCATCGGCCGCTCGGCGTGCCGGCCGGCCTTGACCTCGGCCTCGGCCAGCGACATCTCCGCCAGCGTGCCGCCGACGTGGATGGTGCCGGCCCGGCCGACCTCGGGGTGTGCCCACGGCACCGGGCCGGAGAGCACGAAGTCGACCTTGGCGGCCGCGTTGCCGGCCTTGAACCGGTCGATGGCGCGGCGGTAGCGGGCCGGCAGCTGCTCGCCCAGGATGCTGGCGAGGGTCCACGGGCTGGTGTCGAAGAGGTAGGCGCGCGCCTTCGGCAGCTGGCTCATCGAGGTGACCTCGACGCCGCGGTGGACGCTGCCGCCGTGCGCCTCGAGGTCGGCCACCAGCGCGTCGATGATGGCCTGGCTGCCGCCGACCGGCAGCGGCCAGCCCGGCGAGTGCGCCAGCGCGCCCAGCGACAACGCGGTGCCGGCGGCCGTCAGCGTGGGGATGGGCGTGATGGCGTGCGCCGCGACGCCCATCAGCAGTGCCGGCGCGACGTCGTCGGACCAGCGCAGCTTGCCCAGCCCGGTGCCCTGCTCGAGCATCGACAGCGCGAACTGGGCCGCCGTCAGGAGGTCGGGCGGCAGGCTGCGGCGGTCGCCGAGGGCCAGCTCGACGACGGCCGGCGAGTGCCGCACCAGCGGGCGCATGAGCCGCCGCCAGGCCCGGCCGTCGGGACCCAGGCCCTCGACGGTGCGGTCGAGGTCGCGGTAGGCGATGCCGGCGCGCCCGCCGTCGAGCGGCTGCGCGTACGACACGTCGGGGTAGTTCAGCCGGACGCCGCGCGCGGTGAGGTCGAAGGCGCGGAAGAACGGCGACGCGGCGGCCATGGGGTGCACCGCCGAGCAGATGTCGTGGACGATGCCCGGCGCCAGGCCGAGATCGAGGGTGCGGGCGCCGCCGCCGACGGTGCGCTGCGCCTCGTAGACGCGGACCTCGAGACCGGCCCGGGCGAGGACCACCGCCGCCGCCAGCCCATTCGGGCCGGACCCGACGACGACGGCGTCACACTGCTCGGACGCCTGCACGCCGCCATCCTACGACGGCGATCACTGCGAGGTGGGCGGTGGTGTCATCCGGTCGTCGTACATCAGCCGGCCGCTCGGCGTGACCTGCACGGAGGCGTCGCGCAGCAGCAGATCGCGCAGTTCGTCGGCGCTCATGCCGTTGAGCTCGGCGACGCGCTCGAGCTGGTCGCCCAGCGCGTCTACGGCGTCCTGGCCGCTCATCGGGCTCGGCAGCACGTCGCCCTGGGCCTGCGCGGTGACGCCGTCGCCGGGCGTCGAGGTGGCGGACGGCGGCTGGGCGGACGGCACCGCGACGGAGCCGTCGTCGTCGCCGGAGTCGCGGGTCAGCCAGACCGCGAGCACCACGGCCAGCGCCACCACCACGACGGCGGCGGCCACGGCGAGCACAGTGCGGTTGCGGGGCTGCTGAGCGGTGTCGGGCACGTCGGTTCCTCCTTCCCCACTCTGACGCACGGGACGCGGCCGCGGTTTCGTGTGGGCGGCCCGGAAACGGGGACGGGGCCCGGGACCACGTGGTCCCGGGCCCCGTCTCAGGGGTACTGACGTCAGCTGGTCACGCTGCGCCGGGTGCGCGCGTACAGCGCACCACCCAGGCCGAGCAGCAGCAGGCCGGCCGTCAGGACGAGCGGGTTCATCGACGCGCCGGTGTCGGGCAGGTCGTCGCCGTCCTCCGTGCCGCCGTCGCCGCCGTCCTCGGAGCCGTTCTCGCCGCCGTCCTCGGAGCCCTCGTCGTCACCCGCGACGTCGACGGTGAAGGACACCGGCTCGGTCTGCGCGGAGGTGACGCCGTTGATCGTCTGGACCGCGGTGACGGTGCACTCACCGTTGGGGAGGTTCTGCTCGGGCGTGAACGTCCACGCGCCCTCGCCGTCGACCTCGGCCGTGCCGGCCCAGGTCTCCTCGCCGCAGGTGATGCTCAGCTCGACGGACGCGCCCGCCAGGCCCTCGCCGGTGAACGCCGGCGTGGCCGTGGTGGCGGTGTCGCCGTCGACCGGCCGCACGATGGTCGGCGGGTCGACCGGGACCACGAGCGTCACCGACGCGGTCTCGGGGACCTCGATGGTGCCGACGGTCTGCTGAGCGGTGATCGTCGACTCGCCGTACGGCAGGTCGGCGGTCAGGACGATGCTCCAGGTGCCTTCGTCGTCGGTGGTGCCCTCGCCGACGACGTCGTCGCCGAGCGTGAGCGTCACCGTCGAGCCGGGCTCGGCCGAACCGGTGATCTCCACCGGCGACGGCTGGACCTCCTCGCCGTCCTCCGGCGAGATGATCGTGATCGGAGCGGCCTCGAACGGAGCGGCTGTACCGGACACCGTGTAGTTGCCCAGGCTGCCGTACTCGGTGTAGCCCGAGCCGTTGCTCGGCGTGTTCGCCGCCGGGTCGCCCTGGCCCGCGCCGGTGACCCGCACGTAGTACAGGCCGGTCTCCAGCTCGGTCTCGATCTGAGCGTCGAGGCCGGAGGCCGTGCGGTCGGTCGGCGAGCTGGCGAGGTCGGTCGCGGTCTCGGGGTTCGCCTCGGCAACCAGGTCACCAGCGGAGTCGATGAGCTCCAGGTTGATGTCCAGGTTCGCGCCGACGCTGGCGCCCTCGGCCGAGATGGTGACCGGGCCGCCGCTGGTGACGAGCGAGAACACGTCGCGCTCACCGGACTGCGAGATGACGCCCGCCTCGGTGAACTCGCCGGAGCCGTTGTCGAGCGCGGTGGCGTCGTCGAGCACGTCACCGTGGTCGTCGGCCGCGTACGCGGCCCGGCCGGCGTAGTAGAACTTCAGCGTCAGCTCGTCGCCGACCGAGGCGCACGGGTTGTCGTCCGGGCCGGTCGGCTTGAACGCGCTGTCACCGGGCTGCGGGTTGTTCGGGTCGGCGGCGTCGGTGCAGAAGATGTCGTTCCACATGACGTCGCCGTCGAACGCCGCGAACGTCTGCAGCGTGGTGTCGGCGGTGATCTCGGCCAGGTCGTCCTGGGTGTTCGTGGCGCCGGCGTAGTCACCGGGCGACCACTGCGACAGCGGCGTCGACCACGGCGCGCCCATGATCGGGCCCCACAGCGAGGTGGGCTCGGCCAGGGTGTCGCCGTAGTACTCGTCGCCCTCGATGCCGTCGTGCGCGAGGTTCAGCGTGTGGCCGACCTCGTGCGACACGATGTTGCCGACGTCGGGGGCGTTGCTGTCGCGCGCGATCGGCGCGAAGATCATGGCCGGCGACAGGAACTCGTTGCCGAACCCGCCCACCCAGGCCCGCCCGCTGGCCTGGTCGGCCGGAGCGATGTCCGTGGTGTCGGTGATGACGGCCGTCATGCCGTACTCGCCGTCGTCCTCGGACGTCTTGTAGAGCGCGTCGGCGCCCGGGTCGGTGGTGGTGACGTTGACGTCGAAGGGCGCGTAGTCCTCCGCCACCCGCGCCCACACCTGGTAGACGTAGTCCGCGTCGGAGGCGGCCGCGTTGGCGGACAGCTCGAACACGTCCTCCTCGTACGACCGGTTCCACTCGGTGTTCTGGACCGTCGCGCCGTCGAAGTCGAGGTAGACGGTGAACGCCGCGCCCGGCTTCGAGCCGCCCGCGGGGTCACCCGGGACGTCGGCCGCCGCGGACGGTTCGTCGGCGTGGCCGTCGGGAGCGTCGAACTTGTCGGTGTACGACAGCGTGCCGCCGTCGCCCACCATGGCCTGGCCGGACTCGACCAGTTCCCGGACTGCGTCGACCGCCAGCTCGGCTCGGTCGGCAGCGACCTCGAGAGAGCGCTGGACGACCTCCTCTGACTTGAGATCGACCAGGTCGGTCAGGTCATCAGTGGCGTTTGCCGGCACGGCGCCGGCGAACGCGAGTGCGCCCGTCCCGGTCACCGCCACCGCGGCCAGCAGCCGCCGTGTGATTGTGCGATTCATTTGTTCATATCTCCTGAAGATTCAACGATTCTCAGGGCACATGCTCGCGGTACGTTAGCAGACCCGATTTTCCGATTCGACCCCTCACGCCGAGATCAGCTCACGAGCACCGTGGGTCGGCGGTTAGGCTCTTGGGCATGCATCGCAAGGCGGCTCGGGGGCGCCGCAAAGCCTCCCGCCGGAACACGCCCCAGCCGGCGCCCAAGCGCAACGTCGCCGCCCTCATCGCGGGCGGCGTCGGTGAGTTCATGCTCACCGCGGGCGCCGTCGTGCTGTTGTTCGTGGTCTACACGCTGTGGGGCACCGGCATCCAGACCGCCAACGCTCAGGACGACCTGCGCGACCAACTCGGGCTCGACTCCGGCGTGGTCGAGAAGGACCCGATCCCGCTCGACCAGCTCGAGGTGGGCGACGCCTACGGCATCATCCGCATCCCCCGCTTCGGCGAGGACTGGGAGTGGGTCATCGTCCAGGGCACCGAGGACTCCGACCTCAAGAACGGGCCCGGCCACTACCTCGACACCGTCGACCCCGGCCAGGTCGGGAACTTCTCCATCGCCGCGCACCGTTCCGGTCACGGCGAGCCGTTCGCCCAGTTCCCCGAGCTGCAGGTCGGCGACATCATCGAGATCGAGACCGCCACCGGCACGTATCTCTACGAACTGGACAACGCGCCGAACGGCGACCCCGACGGCAACAAGATCGGCATCCGAGACAGCTGGGTGGTCGACCCGGTGCCGGGCGAGGGCGCCGACACCGAGGCGACCGAACGGCGCATCACGCTCACCACGTGCTGGCCGCGCTGGGGCTCGTCACACCGTATGTACGCGACCGGCATCCTGGTCGGCGGAGAGGAAGTCTAGACAGATGTACGCCTGGATCTGGCGGCACCTGCCGGGACCGTGGCCCATTCGGCTGGTCATCTACCTGGTCCTCATCGCCGCGCTCGTCTATGCGCTGTTCATCTGGATCTTCCCGTGGGCGGAGGACGTCTTCAACATCAGCGAGGTCACCGTCGGCTGACAGTGACTTCGCTGGATGGCGCTGCTGAGGCGGGCTAGCCGCCGGCGACCGCCGGGATGACCGACACCTTGGCGCCTGCCGGCGTCGGCGTCTGCAGCCCGTCGGAGAAGCGCACGTCGTCCTCGTTCACGTAGACGTTGACGAAGCGGCGGATCTGGCCGGTGTCGTCGAGGACACGCGCGCCGATGCCCGGGTAGGCGGCCTCGAGCGCGCCCAGCACGTCGGCGAGCGTGGCGCCCTCGGGCACGTCGACGCTGACGTCGGACTCGCCCTTCGTGTAGGTGCGCAGGATCGTCGGGACACGTACGGCGACGCTCATGTTCAGCCTCCGTTGACGAGGCTGTGGAACGCCTCGGTAGTGGGTGCGATGGTGCCGGCGGGGCCGACCACGGACGAGACGGCGTCGAGCGTCTTGAGCCCGTCGCCGGTGTTGAAGATGACGGTCTCGGCGTCGGGGTCGAGCTTCCCCTCGCGCAGCAGCTTCGCCAGCACGGCGACGGTGACGCCGCCGGCGGTCTCGGCGAAGATGCCCTCGGTGCGGGCCAGCAGCCGGATGCCGTCGACCACTTCCTCGTCGCTGACGTCCTCGACCGCGCCGCCCGTGCGCCGCGCGACGTCGAGCACGTACGGCCCGTCGGCGGGGTTGCCGATGGCCAGCGACTTCGCGATGGTGTCGGGCCGCACCGGCTTCACCACGTCGTGGCCGGCCTTGAACGCCGTCGCCACCGGGGAGCAGCCCGTGGCCTGCGCGCCGAAGATCGCGGGTGCGTCGCCCTCGACCAGGCCGAGCTGGACCAGCTCGCGGAAGGACTTGTCGACCTTCGTCAGCTGCGAGCCGCTGGCCACCGGGATGACGACCTGCCTCGGCAACCGCCAGCCCAGCTGCTCGGTGGTCTCGTAGCCGAGCGTCTTGGAACCCTCGGCGTAGTAGGGCCGCACGTTGACGTTCACGAACGCCCAGTCGTCGTGCTCGCCGGCCAGCTCGGAGGCCAGCCGGTTGACGTCGTCGTAGTTCCCCTCGACGGCGACCAGCGTGGTGCCGTAGACGGCGCTCGTGGTGATCTTCGGCTGCTCGAGGTTGCTCGGGATGAACACGTAGCTGGTGATGCCGGCCCGCGCCGCCGCCGCGGCCACCGCGTTCGCCAGGTTGCCCGTCGACGGGCAGGCCAGGACCTTGAAGCCCAGCTCGCGCGCCGCCGCCAAAGCGACGGCCACGACGCGGTCCTTGAACGAGTGCGTGGGGTTGGCGGCGTCGTTCTTGATCCAGAGGCGCTTCAGGCCCAGCTCGCGGGCCAGGTTGTCGGCGCGGACCAGCGGGGTGAAGCCCGGGTCGGTGTTGGGGATCTCGGTGACGGTCTCGGGGACCGGGAGGAGGTCGCGGTAGCGCCAGATGGAGCGTGGGCCGCTCTCGATGCGCTCGCGGGTGATGGTGCCGAAGTCGTAGGCCACTTCCAGTGGCCCGAAACACTCCATGCACGCGTAGAAGGGGCCCAGCTCGACGGTGGTGCCGCACTCACGACATGACAGGTGCGTGGCGCGCCCCAGGGAGGTGGTTCCGGTGACGGTCATGCTGCTGCGGATCCCTTCTCATCTCTCCCGCCCCGGGTCAGGCGGGCCGGAATTGGCACCGTCATCGCGCTGATCGACACGGACGGTTGCCGGAGCTTCGACGGGCCGGTCCCTCGGCTCCTCTGGATGAGGACAACTGTTGTCACCATACGTGCGGGTAGTGGATACGGTGAGCCGGCATCCACGATGCGAGACAGTTTTGTATCGCATCGTGGATGCTGTCAGTCGAGCGGTGTGGCGTTCTCAGCGAGCCAGGCCGCCATCTCGGCCAGCTCGAACTTGCCTTCGACCACGGCGATGACGAAGTCGTACGCATCGTCCTCGGCGGGTGCGAGCAACAGGCCGTTGAGCGCGTAGAAGTCGTAGCAGAGCATCCAGCCCAGCCGCTTGTTGCCATCGATCAGGGCATGGTTGCGCACCGCCGACTCGAGCAGTGCCGCTGCCTTGGTGTGCAGGTCGGGATAGGCATCGGCCCCGAACAGCGAGGTCCGGGGCCGCTGCACCGCGGCATCCAGCAGACCGAGGTCGCGCACTTCGGGCGCGCGACCGAGGGTCAGCTCGGCGATCCTGAGTGCGTCCTCGAGGGTGAGGTACTCGGTCATTCCGCGAGGCGGGCCAGGAGGCCGGCGTGTCGCTCGATGCCCTCACGAGTGATCTCCTCGATGCGCCGCGACCGGTCGGTGCGAGCGATGTGCTCGCGGATGGCCAGCCGGGCCTCTTCCTGCATGGACCGGTGCTCGCGCTCGGCCTGTCGCCGCAGCGCCTCGGTCTCTTCCTCGGTGAGTCGCAGTGTCATCGCCATGCGACCATGATACCGCTTTGATACCGCCTCAGTCGAGGGCGGCGAGCTCGCGCAGCAGCGCCTGCACCCCGGGCGGCCCAGGGACGACGACGTCGGCGGCGGCGCGGAGTTCGGCCGAGGCCTCCTCGGCGTCCGAGCAGACCACCAGCCCGACGAGGCCCGTCGACGCGGCGAGGTCACGCACCGCCGCGACCGCGGGGAGGTCACCGAGGTCGTCGCCGGCGTAGAGGACGGCGGTGGCGCCGGTCTCGGCGACCAGCGACCGGATCGCCACCCCCTTGTCGACGCCTACCGGCCGCAGCTCCAGCACGAACCGCCCGGGCGTCACCTGCAGGCCCGCCTCGGCAGCCACGGCGTCGGCGTGCGGGCGCAGTTCGGCCAGCGCCGCCGCGGGGTCGGGCGCGGACCGGGTGTGCAGCGCGACGGAGTGGTGCTTGTCCTCGACGCTGACGCCGGGCCGGGCGGCGGCCAGCTCGGCCACGCGGCGCCGGGCGAGGTCGACGCCGTCGTCGCTGGCGGGTGTGGCCAGGGCGCCGTCGGACCAGCGTTGCAGCCCGTAGTGCCCGAGCACGACCAGGCCGGGCACGTCGGACAGCCCACCCAGCCGGACGGCGTCGGCGGCGGGCCGGCCGGTCACCACCGCGACCCGCGCGACCCGCGCGGCCACCGCCGTCAGCACGTCCGCCGTCCCCGGCAGCGCGACGGCGGCGGCGGGGTCGGGCACGATCGGCGACAGCACGCCGTCGAAGTCGAGCGCGACGAGGGTGCGGCCCAGCCGGCCGGACAACCCCCGCAGCTCGGGCGTCACTGCGACTCGACCTCGTCGAGGTAGTCGTCGGCCAGCACGATGACCAGCCGGGTGTCGTTGAACGGCTCGACGTTCGGCATGACGCGCCCGATCTCCGGGAACTGCGCCACCAGCGCGTCGGCCGCCTCTTCCATGCCCTCGGGCACGTAGACGGTGGTCTCGGGGACGGTGCCGGTGAACCCGCTCATCGCGGCGACCTCCCAGCCGCCCTCCTGGAACCGCTCGCTGGCCCGCTCCTCGAGGCCGTCCTCGTCGGTCTGGTTCAGCACGCCCAGCGGCTCGCGGACCTCGGGGTCGGCGGTGACGGGACCGGTCGGCTGGTCCGTCGGCGCCTCGGTGGGCGGGGGCTCGGTGGCCGGTGGGTCCGTGGGCGGCGGCTCGGTGGCCGGCGGCTCCTCGACCGTATCGCCCGCCGCGGCGTCGTCGCCGGAGGAGCTGTCGCCGGTGTCGTCGCCGAAATACCAGAGCAGCGCCAGCACGACCGCCACGGTGCCGGCGAGCGCGACGAGCGACGGCCAGAGCCGCTGGAGTCGGTCACTCATCGTCACAGGATCAGGAGCGTACGCCACGCGGCGCAACGGATGCGAGGCACCAGGGTGTGTCTCCCGGGTCCGTGGCCTACTGCGCGACGCCCAGGCGGCGCCTCGCGGCGTTCTCGTCAGTCGCCATAGGCACCGCTATGTCTCCTTCCTCGGCCTTGCGAGGCATCCACCTGGACGCCGCTCGCTACGGCCGAGACCCGGGAGACACACCCTGCCCCTGGCTTCCTTGATCAAGATCAGCGACACTGTCGTATGGACTGCCGCGGCCGCTCATGCCTCCGCAGCGAGCGGGCGCCCCGACTGCGTGCGCAGCCGCCGCGAGCGCTGCCGTCGCAACCGGCGCACCAGCAGGGGGTCGTGCGCCAGCGCCTCGGGACGATCGATGAGCGCGTTCAGCACCTGGTAGTAGCGCGTGGCGGACATCCCCAGCTCGCTACGCACGGCTTGTTCCTTGGCGCCTGGGTACTTCCACCAGCGGTGCTCGAAGTCGAGGATCTCGCGCTCGTGGTCGTCCATAGCAGCCATCGTAGGCAAGGGCTGTGACAACCATGCATCACAACTCGGTTACCGTTGTCGGCACGAGGAGGCCCCATTTGTCCACGACTGGAACGAGTAGTTTCGTCGTAGTCGCCAATCGGCTGCCGGTCGATCGGGTGACGGCTGCCGATGGCACGACCACTTGGCGCAGGAGCCCCGGAGGACTGGTCACCGCCTTGGCGCCGGTCATGCGCGCCTACGACGGCGCGTGGGTGGGCTGGACCGGCTCACCCGACGACGCGCCGCCGCCGTTCTCGACCAACGACATGGACCTCGTGCCCGTCCCGCTGTCGGGCGAGGAGATCGCCCTCTACTACGAGGGGTTCTCCAACGCCACGCTGTGGCCGCTGTACCACGACGTCATCGTCCAGCCCGAGTACCACCGCGAGTGGTGGGACGCCTACCGCACCGTCAACCAGCGCTTCGCCCGCGCCGCGGCCGAGGTGGCCGCCGAGAACGCGGTCGTGTTCATCCAGGACTACCAGCTGCAGCTGGTGCCGAAGCTGCTGCGCGAACTGCGGCCCGACCTCAAGATCGGCTTCTTCCTGCACATCCCGTTCCCGCCCACCGAGCTGTTCGCCCAGCTGCCGTGGCGGCGGCAGATCCTCGAAGGGCTGCTCGGCGCCGACCTCGTCGGGTTCCAGCGGGCCGGCGCGGCCAGCAACTTCGAGGCGCTGGCCGAGACGTTCGCGTCGGCGTCACTGCGCGACGGGGCGCTGGTGCTCGACGACGGCCGCGAGGTGTTCTCCCGCGCGTTCCCCATCTCGATCCAGGTGGAAGAGGTGGCCAAGCTGGCCGCCGACCCCGACGTGCAGCAGCGGGCCGCGACCGTCCGCGAGGAGGTCGGCTCGCCGAAGTACATCCTGCTCGGCGTCGACCGCCTCGACTACACGAAGGGCATCGGGCACCGGCTCAAAGCGTTCGGCGAGCTGCTCGCCCAGGGCGCCATCACCCCCGAGGAGGCGGTGCTGGTGCAGGTGGCCACGCCCAGCCGCGAGCGGGTCGAGGCGTACCAGACGCTGCGCGACGACGTCGAGCTGGCGGTCGGGCGCATCAACGGCGACTACGGCCGCATCGGGCACCCCGCGGTGCACTACCTGCACTCGTCCTACGACCGCTCCGAGCTGGTGTCACTGCTGCTGGCCGCCGACGTCATGGTGGTGACGCCGCTGCGCGACGGCATGAACCTCGTCGCGAAGGAGTACGTCAGCGCCCGGGCCGACCTGCGTGGCGCCCTGGTGCTGTCGGAGTTCGCGGGCGCCGCCGACGAGATGGGCGACGGCGCGTTCCTGGTCAACCCGCACGACATCGACGGCCTCAAGCGCACCATGCTGGCCGCCATGCGCATCGCCCCCGACGAGGCCGAGCAGCGGATGAAGCTGCTGCGCGACCACGTCCTCAGTCACGACATCGGCCGCTGGGCCACCGAGATCCTCACCGCGCTGCGGGCGATCTGACCCGTCAGCGCCGGTCGTCACCCGGGTCCGGGTCGACCTCGCGGTAGGCCAGCCAGGCCTGCGTGTCCGCGGCGTCGACCGGCTCGGCGGCCGCCGGCTCGGCCAGCGCGGCCAGCCGCCGCTCCGCCGCCTCGACGTTGCGCAGCTCCAGCTGCGCGACGGCCATGAGGTCGCGCAGGCCCTCGGCGCCGAAGCGATCGCGCACGTTCATCACCGCGGTGGTCACCATGGGGTCGACTTCGGGGGTCTGGGGCTGCAGTCGAGGGTCCATCGAGATCACTCCTGGGAACGTTGACTGAGAGTCGGGACGTACCGTAACCCGGACCGGCCCCCTGCCGAGCGGCACCCCTGGTCCGGAGTGTCACGGCGGGCCGCCGTGACAGGATCGCGCGGCATCGACGATGATGAGGTCTGCACAGGCCAGAGTGACACGGGGGTGACGTCGGGCCTGCCCGGAGTTCACAACGTTACGGTGGTCGATTGCTCCCACGACGGTTCGCCCTCGTCCGCCACGTCGACTACACCGGTGTGTCCGGGGTCGGGGTGGTGGCCTACGGCGTGGTGTTCTCCGACGGCCACGTGGCGCTGCGCTGGGCGTCGGCGCACCCCGCCACCAGCCTGTGGGGCTCGATGGACGACCTCGTCGCGGTCCACGGCCACGGCGATGCCACCAGCATCGAGTGGCTCGACCCCGCCACCGACCCGTTCGCCCAGCCCGCCGCGTCCCGGGGCGCCGGACGACGCGCGCGGCGGGTGCAGCCCAGCACGGTCCTTCCGGAGCCGGTGGTCGAGCCGGACGTCACCCGCGAGACGCGGCCGATCGAGTACGAGCCGCACGCCGAGCCGTCCGCGCCGGAGCCGTCCGCGCCGGAGCCGTCGCCGCCGGAGCCGTCGTCGCCGGACCCCGAGCCGGCGGAGCCGCTGCCCGAGCCGGTGGCCCCGGCCCCCGAGCCCGCGGTCCCGGCCGCCGATCCGCCCGCCGTCCGTCCGGAGCCCGGCCGCCCCGACGGCGTCCGTCCCGGTCTGCTGAGCCCCGGCCTCCCCCACCCCGAGCCGCTGCGACCGCTGGGGCCGCCCGTCCAGCCCGATCCGGCCGCCCCCGCGACCCCGTCCACGCCGGCCACCCCCGCCGACGCCGCTCCTCCGCCACCGCCGCCGGGTGACCCCGCGAGCGCCAACGGCGCCCGGCCCGGTCACCTGCGCTTACCCGCCCAGCGGGGGGCCGGTCGGCACCGCCGCAGCACGCCTCCGACACAATCGAGAGCGACCCTCCACATCGAGAGCGACGGATCATGACCGACGGCGCGGACCGCGACGACACCACCCGCCGCTGGCCGCGCAGCGTCTACGAGGCCGGCAGCGAGCCCGATCCCCGGTTCACGTTCGCCAACGAACGGACCTTCCTGGCCTGGATCCGCACGGCTCTGGCGCTGCTGGCGGCCGGCATCGCGCTAGAGGCTCTGGAGATCCCCGACCGCACCGCGCTACGGCTGGTGTTGGTGGTGGCGCTGTCGGTGCTCGGCGCCACCTGCAGTGTCATGGCCTTCTTCCGGTGGGCCCGGGCGGAGCGGGCGCTGCGCGAGTCGCGGCCGCTGCCGTCGCCCGCGCTGGCGCCGGTGCTGGCGTTCGGGCTGGCCGTGGCGGCCATCGTCATCGTCGTCGTGCTGGTCGCCCCCTGACGATGGCCGAGCGGACCTTCGACCACGGCGCGCAGAACGAGCGGACCGCGCTGGCGTGGACCCGCACGGCGCTCGCCCTGCTGGTCGGCGTCGTCCTCGCCACCCGGCTGGCGGCCGAACCGCTCGGCCCGGCCGCGGTGGTGTTCGGGCTGGTGGTGGCGCCGGTCGCGGTGGCCGTCCTGCTGCTGGCGCGGCGGCGCTACCGGCGCTCACACGAGGCGCTGCACGCCGACCGCACCCTGCCCGACGGCAAACTGCCGGGGCTGGTCGCGCTGGTCACGCTGCTGCTGGCGGTCCTGGAGATCGCCTACGCGTTCGGCTGACGCATCAGGGCGTCGTCAGGCCAGGATCACCTGGAGCCCGCAACTCCTTCGGGAAAGCCCTGGTCCTGGGTCACGATCGGCCATCCGTGAGCCCTGGCTCTTGAGCCGCTGCTGCAGCAAGGCCAAGGTCGCGGACCGGAATTCGTGCGGGCTCGCCCTTGCGATGAGACGTAGCACCATCGCTACGTCAGGTAGTGGACGTCACGGCCACGCGGACATAGCCGCCCGCGGCTGCCAGCCGCCGGCGGGCCTCGGCGGCGTCGACGCCGGCCAGCAGCATGACCGTCGCCGTCTTGGTCTCGTCGCCGCTGGCGGCCAGGGCGGCCGCCACCGCGTCCTCCGGCTCGCCGGTGGCCTCCTGGACGATGCGCTGGGCGCGGCGGCGCAGCTTGTCGTTCGTGGCGCGGACGTCGATCATGAGGTCGCCGTGGGTGTGTCCGAGCTGCACCATGACCAGCGTCGAGATGGTGTTGAGCACCAGCTTGGCGGCGGTGCCGGCCTTGAGCCGGGTCGAACCGGCGACGACCTCCGGACCGGTGAGGGCTTCGACGGCGATGTCGCTGGCGGCGGCGATCGACGATCCGGCGTTGTTGACGACGGCGACGGTGTAGGCGCCGGCCGCGCGGGCGGCGGCCAGCGCGCCGAGCACGTACGGCGTGCGGCCCGACGCGCTCACCGCCACCACGACGTCGTCCGGGCCGGGGCCGAGGGCCTCGAGGTCGGCGCGGCCGCCGTCGAGGTCGTCCTCGTCGTGCTCGGCGGCCGAGCGCACGGCGCCGAACCCGCCGGCCATGACGGCGACCACCTGGCGCTCGTCGACGCCGAAGGTGGGGCGGCACTCGGCGACGTCGAGGACGGCGAGCCGGCCGGGCGTGCCGGCGCCGACCTCGATCAGGCGCCCGCCGCGGCGCAGCCGGGCCACGGTGGCGTCGATCGCCTCGACCAGCCGGTCGCGGGTCGAGGCGACGGCGTCGACCGCCACCCGGTCCTGCTCGGCCATGAGGTCGACCTGTTCACGGGTACTGCGCAGATCGAGACCGGCGGCAGCCGGCAACCGGCCCTCGGTGGCCAGCAGGTCCAACTCGGAGTTCGTCACTCGGCCGTCCTCGCCGGTCTGCGGGCCGGCTGCAACTCGACACGGAACTGATAGCGGTCGCCACGGTAGACGGAGCGGACGAACTCGACCACACGGCCCCCGGTGTCGCGGGAGATCCGCTCGAACAGGAACGCCGGCGAATGCAGCGGCACGCCGAGCAGTTCGGACTCGAACTCGTCGGTCACCGTCGCCTCGATGGTCTGCACGCCACCGGACAGCTCCAGCCCGTACACGTCGTGCAGCAGCTCGTAGAACGAGCCGTCGGCGAGCATCATGCCGTCCAGCCCGGGGGCGATGCTGCGCGGCACGTGCAGTGTCTCGACGGCCATCGGCGCGGCGTCGGCCAGCCGCAGCCGCGTCACCCGCACCACGCTCTCGCCGGGCGAGATCTCCAGCCGCCGGCCCAGCGGCGCGCCGGCCAGCACGTCGTCGACGACGAGGGTGCGGCTGGACGGGACGGCGCCGCGCTGGCGCATGTCCTCGGAGAAGGACGTCACCGCCAGGCCCTGCGCGATCTTCGGCCCGGCGACGAACGTCCCGGCGCCCTGACGGCGGACCAGGCGGCCCTCGCGGACCAGCTCCTCGACGGCGCGCCGCAGCGTCATGCGCGAGACGCCGAACCGCGGCGCCAGCGCCCGCTCGGGCGGCAGCGCGTCGCCGACGTTCAGTTCCGCGACCAGATCGAGGATCTCGTCGCGGATCGAGTGGTATTTCGCCACGTCCGCACCCCCTGTAGACGTATCGGGCAAAGTCTTCCAGACTTGGGGCCCATATTGGTCTAGTCCAACGAGGAGGACCAGCGTGAGCCGACGTCGTCGCACGCTTCCCGTCATCGTGGCACTCGTCCTCGCCACGGTCGCCGCACCCTCGGCCGCGGCCGATCCGGCGCCGGAGCAGGAACAGTGGCGCGGCTACTGGGTCGACGCCTTCAACGAGGGCATCTACACCCCCGCACAGGTCGAGGAGCTGGTCGGCGACGCGCTGGAGGTCAACGCGAACGCGCTGATCGTCCAGGTGGCCCGCCGCTACGACTGCTTCTGCAACGGTGCCGACTACCCCCGCACCGACGCCGCCATCGCGCCGGCGCCCTACGACCCGCTGGACGAGGTGATCGAGCAGGCGCACGCGGCCGGGCTCGAGGTGCACGCGTGGGTCAACTTCGGCACGTTGTGGAACTCCGCGACGCCGCCGCGCTCCCCCGACCACGTGTTCAACACGAACGGCCCGAGCGCCACCGGCCCCGACCGCTGGCTGAACAAGCGCGTCGACGGCACCGAACGGGTCGGCAACAACAGCTTCCTCGACCCCGCCAACCCGGCCGCCCGCGACTACGTCGTCGGCGCCATCCAGAGCATCGTCCGCGAGTACGACGTCGACGGCATCAACCTCGACTACATCCGCTACCCGGACCACAACTCGACCACCACGCACAGCGACTGGGGCTACAGCGAGACGTCGATCGCGCGGTTCCAGGCCGCCACCGGCCGCACTGACATACCGGCGCCGTCCGACGCGCAGTTCACCGAGTGGCGGCGCGAGCAGATCACCAGCATCGTGCGCCGCATCTACCTCGGCATCTTCGAGGTCGACCCGACGGTGCGGCTGAGCAACGACGGCATCACCTACGGCTTCGGCCCGCAGAGCGTCGGCGGTTGGGAGCAGACCCGCACGTACGCCGAGGTCCTGCAGGACTGGCGGGCCTGGCTGGACGAGGGGATCATCGACACCGTCGTCGCCATGAACTACAAGCGCGAGTGGATGCCCGACCAAGCGCAGATGTTCGCCGAGTGGAACGAGGTGCTGGCCGACTGGCAGGGCGACCGCCAGACGGTCTCGGGCCCGGCGCTCTACCTCAACGAGGTCGACGACAGCGTCCAGCAGGTCCGCGACCTGCTGACCCCCACCGCCGCCGGCAACACGGTCGCCGGCTGGAGCGGCTACTCCTACGCCAACGCGTCGCTGACGGCGGCCGCCGGGACGCCCGCGGTGAAGGACGCCGAGCGGGCCGCGCTGGCCGCCGCGCTCACGACCGGCCCGGACGCCCCGTTCGCCGACGACGCCGCCGTCCCGTCCATGCCGTGGAAGGAGGACCCGACGACGGGCAACGTGGCCGGCGCGCTGCGGCTGCGCACCGGCGCCGCCCTCGACGGCGTCACCGTCACCCTCGAACCGGTGGCCGGCGGCGGCGAGACCCGGACGCAGGTCAGCGACGGCTCGGGCTGGTTCGGCTTCGTCGACGTGCCGCCCGGCGTGTACCTGGCCCGCTACGAACTGCCCGACCGGGTGACCGGCGCCCCCCTCAGCGTGGTCCGGGTGCGGGCGGGCGAGCTGGCCGGCACGCGCACGCCGCCGTTCATCGCGCTGCCGTAGCCTCGGACCATGAGCGAAGGTGCGCTCGCACGAGCCTGGTGCCCGCCCGGCTGGGAGGGATTCCCACCCTACGGGCGGGCACCGACAGCGGGCGTCCACCGATGAGCAGCTTCGGCGCCGTCGGCGCGCGGCTCTACGCCTGGTTCAACCGCCACCCCGAGTCCAACCGGGTGGTGGTCGGCCTCGCGGAGCTGCGCGCCGGCGAGCCGGTGCTGGAGGTCGGCTGCGGTCCGGGCGTCGCGCTCGAGCTGGCCGCCGCCGTCGCCGGCGCCGAGCACGTTGCCGCGGTCGAGCCGTCCGAGACGTTCGTCGCCATGGCCCGCAAGCGGGTGCCCGGCGCGGACGTCCGGGTGGCCGGCGCCGAGGACGTCCCGTTCGCCGACGGCTCGTTCGCGGCCATCTACACGCTGGCCTCCATGCACCACTGGCACGACCGCGACGCCGGCCTGGCCACGCTGTGCGCGAAGCTGCGCCCGGGCGGCCGCCTGGTGCTGGCCGAACGGCTGCTCGACCGGCCCGGCCACGGCATCACCCAGGCCCAGATCGGCGAGGTGGCGGGCCGGCTGACCGGCCTCGGCCAGGTCGACGTCCACACCGAGCAGCGCGACGTCGGCCGCAAGACGCTGGTCGCCGTCATCTCGGAGCGTCCCCGCACCGCTTGACATGGAACGTGGTTGCACGTGGGGTCGGACCATGACGCCGGAATGGCCGGTCCTGCGCCGGTACGACGCCGACCACTCGCTGCGCATCGCGCTTCCCCTGGGTGGCATCGGGACGGGGACGGTGTCGCTGGGCGGCCGCGGCGACCTGCGCGACTGGGAGATCCGCAACCAGCCGGCCAAGGGCTTCGCGCCGCGCGACAGCTTCTTCGCGATCAGGGCGGGTGACGCCGTCCGGGCGCTGGAGGGGCCGATCGACCCCGTCCTGTACGAGGGCTGGGAGGGCGCGGCGGTCCCGAACCACTCACTGCCCCGGTTCGCCCACTCGGAGTTCCTGGCCGCCTACCCGCTGGGCCAGGTGCGGCTCAACGACCCGGACCTGCCGATCACGGTGCGGCTGCAGGCGTTCAACCCGCTGGTCCCGGCCGACGTCGAGGCGAGCTCGCTGCCGATCGCGGTGCTGCGCTACGTCGTGACGAACACGAGCGGCGAGCCGCAGGCCGTCACCGTCGCCGGCAGCGTCCGCAATCCCGGCGACGATCCCCGCAACGAGCGCCGCGACGACGGCGTCCTGCTCCGGTCCGGCGGCGACGGCGAGCGCTGCGGCTCGATCGCCCTCGCCGTGCTCGACGAGGACGACGTCACCGTCCGCACGACGTGGGCCGGGTCCAGCTGGGGCGGCCCGCTGCTGGACTTCTGGGACGACCTCGCCGCCGACGGACGGCTGGACGAACGGCCCGCGGACGGCGAGCCGGTCGCGTCGGTGGCGGCGCTGCGCACGCTCGGGCCGGGCGAGACGCACGCGTTCACGTTCCTGCTCACCTGGCACTTCCCGAACCGCCTGGACTGGCGCGGCGAGACCGTCATCGGCAACCACTATGCGGAGCAGTACGGCGACGCCTGGGACGCCGTCACGGCGATCGCCCCGCGGCTGCCCGGCCTGGAGGAGCGCACCGTCGCCTTCGTCAGTGCCCTGACCGGCAGCGACCTGCCCGCTCCGCTCGTCGAGGCCGCGCTCGCCAACGTCAGCACGCTGCGCTCGCCGACCTGCTTCCGCACCCCGGACGGCCGGTTCTACGGCTGGGAGGGCTGCCACGACGACAGCGGCAGCTGCTACGGCAACTGCACGCACGTGTGGAACTACGAGCACACGACGCCGTACCTGTTCGGCGAGCTGGCGCGGTCGATGCGCGAGCTGGAGTTCGGGCACGCGACGGCCGAGGACGGGCACATGAGCTTCCGGCTGGAGCTGCCGCTGGACCGGTCCCGCGAGCACGGCGTCGCCGCGGCCGACGGGCAGATGGGCTGCCTGGTGAAGCTGCACCGCGAGTGGCGGCTCAGCGGCGACGACGACCTGCTGCGCTCGCTCTGGCCGGCCGCCCGCCGGGCGCTGGCGTTCGCCTGGATCCCCGGCGGCTGGGACGCCGACCGCGACGGCGTCATGGAGGGCTCCCAGCACAACACCATGGACGTCGAGTACTTCGGGCCGAACCCGCAGGTCGGAACGTGGTACCTCGCGGCGCTGCGGGCGGCGGAGGAGATGGCGCGGCACCTCGGCGACGACGAGTTCGCCGCCACGTGCGCGGACCTGTTCGCCCGCGGCAGCACCTGGATCGACGAGCACCTGTTCAACGGCGAGTACTACCGGCACGAGATCCGCCCGCCGGGCAGCGAGGACGCCATCGCGCCGGGGCTGCGGCTGCCCGGCATCGGCGCCCGCGACCTCACCGCGCCGGAGCTGCAGATCGGCGACGGCTGCCTCACCGACCAGCTGGTCGGCCAGCACGCCGCCCGGCTCACCGGCCTCGGCGACCTGCTCGACGCCGGCCACGTGACGACCACGCTGCGCAGCATCCTGCGGCACAACGACCGCACCGCGCCGGGCGCGCCGTTCAACCCCAAGCGCAGCTACGCGCTGGCCGGCGAGCCGGGCCTGCTGGTCGCGTCGTACCCGCACGGCAACCGCCCGCAGCGGCCGTTCCCCTACTTCGCCGAGGTGTGGACCGGGCTGGAGTACACCGCCGCCATCGGGCTGCTGCAGGCCGGACTCACCGAGGCCGCGACCGGCGTCGTCGAGGCGGTCCGCAGCCGCTTCGACGGACGCCGCCGCAACCCGTTCGACGAGGCCGAGTGCGGCCACCACTACGTGCGCGCCATGGCCGCCTGGGGCACCATCCCCGCGCTGACCGGGTTCGGCTACGACGGCGTCAGCGGCACGCTGCGCTTCGCGGCCGCGGACCTCGCCGCCGGCCCCGTCACGTGGTTCTGGGCCTCCGGCGACGCGTGGGGCACGGCGACCCAGGCCGCGGCCGGCGACGGCGTGCGCGTCAGCGTGACGGTGGGTGGCGGACGGCTGCGGCTGGACACGCTCGCGATCGACGGCCTCGGCGCCACGACCATGCCCGGCCGCGTAGTCTCGACCGGTGAGACCGCCGATGCAACCATGGGCGGTCAACGACTGTCATAACCATAGTGAGTAACCGCGTCGAGATCGATCTGCTCGGCCCGATGCGCCTGCGGGCGGACGGGCGGACCCTCGACGTCACCACCGGCCGGCTGCGCGCCCTCATCGCCGTCCTGGCGCTGTCGGCCGGCCGGACCGTCACCGTCGCCCAGCTGATCGAGGCGCTGTGGACCGCGCAGCTCCCGGCCAGCCCGCGGCGCAGCGTCCAGACCTACGTCACGCGGCTGCGCACGCTGTTCGGCGCTGACCTCATCGCCACCAGCGCCACCGGTTACGTGCTGCACGTCGACCCCGACGCCGTCGACGTGCTGCGGTTCCAGCGGCTGCTCGAGCGTGCCGACGGCAGCGCCGACCCGGTGCGGCAGCGGGCGCACCTCACCGAGGCGCTGGCGCTGTGGCGGGGGCGTCCGTTCGACGACGTCGAGTCCGACTGGCTGGCCGGCACCGAGGCGCCGCGGCTGGCCGAGCGGTACCTCGGCGCGCAGGAGCGGCGCATCGCCCTCGACCTCGAACTGGGCCGCCCGGCCGACCTCGTCCCGGAGCTGCGCGAGCTGACCGGCACTCACCCGCTGCGCGAGCCGGCGTGGGCGCTGCTGCTGGAGGCGCTGGATCGGTCCGGGCGGCGGGCCGAGGCGCTGGTGCAGTACGAACGGGTGCGGGCCCGGCTCTCCACCGACCTCGGCGTCGAGCCCGGCCCGCGGCTGCAGGCGGTGTACGCGCGGCTGCTCGCGCACACCCCGGCCCGGCGGACGCCGCCCACCCTGCGCCGGGCGCCCCGTCAGCTGCCCGCCGACGTGCCCGACTTCGTCGGCCGGGACGACGCGCTGGCGCTGCTGGACCACGCGGCCGCCACCTCGCCCGTCGCGACCGTGTCGGGCACCGCCGGGGTCGGCAAGACCACGCTGGCCGTGCACTGGGCGCACCGCGTCTCCGACCGGTTCCGCGACGGCCAGCTCTACGTCAACCTGCGCGGCTTCGACCCCGACCGGCCGCCGGTCGACCCCGCCGACGCCATCCGCGGCTTCCTCGACGCGCTGCGGGTGCCGCACGAACTGATCCCGGCCGACACCGACGGCCAGGCCGCGCTGTACCGCAGCGTGCTGGCCGGTCGCCGGCTGCTGGTGCTGCTCGACAACGCCCGCGACGCCCGTCAGGCCCGCCCGCTGCTGCCCGGCTCGGCCGACTGCCTGACGCTCGTGACCAGCCGCGACCAGCTGATCGGCCTGACGGCCACGGCCGGCGCGCGCGCCGTCACGCTGGATCTCCCGCCCGTCACCGACGCCCGCGAGCTGCTGGTGCGGCGCATCGGCGTGCGCGCCGCGGCCGCGCCCCACGTCGTCGACGAGCTGGTCACGCTGTGCGCCCGGCTGCCGCTGGCGCTCGCCGTCGCCGCCGCCCGGGTGGCGGAGCAGCCCGAGTCGCTGGAGTATCGCGTGGCGGAGTTGCGGGCGGCCAGCGGCGGGCTGGAGGCGTTCGCCGCCGACGACGCCACCATCGACCTGCGCTCGGTGTTCTCGTGGTCCTACGACGGCCTGAGCGATCCAGCCGCCCGGCTGTTCCGGCTGGCCGGCTCCGCGCCCGGGCCCGACATCGGCGTCGCCGCCGCGGCCGCGCTCGCCGGGCTCGACGCCGACACCGTCCGCCCGCTGCTGGGCGAGCTGACCCGCGCCCACCTGCTGACCGAGCGGCGCCCGGGCCGCTACCGCGCGCACGACCTGCTCCGCGCGTACGCCGCCGAACTGGCCCAGGCCGGACCGGCCGAGCCCGCGCTGGCGCTCGGCCGGCTGCTCGACCACTACCTCGCCACCGCGCTGGCGGCCAGCCGGCCGCTGCGCTCGGACCGCGAGACGTACGAGCCGGTCCCGCCCCCGACGGCCGGTCCCGAGGTGGCCGAGCGCATCACCGGCGCCGACGCCGCACGCGCCTGGTTCGCCGCCGAGCGGCGCACGCTGCTCGCCGCCGTCGACGCCGCAGCCGACCGCGGCTACGCCGTCCACGCCTGGCAGCTGGCGTGGGCGCTCACCATCGACCTCGACTGGCGCGGACGGTGGCGCGACATCGCCCGGGTGAACAGCTCGGCCCTGCTGGCCGTCCGTCTCCTCGACGACGCCGAGCCCGCGGCGCACCTGCACCGCCTGCTCGGCCGCGCCTACGGCTACCTCGACCGTTACGCCGACGCCGAGGCGCACCTGCAGCGTGCGCTGCGGCTCTACGCCGACCGCCACGACCTCGTCGGGCAGGCCCGGACGCTGCGGTCGCTGGGCGTGGTGAAGGAGCGCACCGGCCGGCACCAGGAGTCGCTCGAGCACGACCTCGACGCGCTGGCGCTGTTCCGGCGCATCGGCCAGCCGGCCGGGCTGGCGGGCGCGCTGAACGCCGTCGGGTGGGGGCAGGCGATGCTTGGCAACTACCAGCGCACGCTGGAGTTCGCCGGCCAGGCGCTGGAGATCTTGCGCGGCCTGGACGACCGTCTCGCCGAGGCGGCGACGCTCGACACCCTGGGGTTCGCGCACCACCAGCTCGGCGCCCACGACCGCGCCGTCGACTGCTTCGAGCGCGCGCTGGACCTGCTGCGCGAGCTCGACGGCCTCTACTACGAAGTGGTCACACTACGGAAGCTCGCCGACAGCCACGAAGCGGCCGGCGACACCGTCGTCGCGGCGCAGGTGCGCCGACTGGCCGTGGCCGCGCTCGACGAACTGGGCGAGCGCGGCACCGAACGGCTGCGGGCGGAGCTGACCGCGTCGGTCACTGCTGAGCGGGACGAGCCTCCGGGTCGGCCGGGGCGGCAGCCGGCGTCTCGGTAGCGGGCTCGGCCGGAGCCGGCTGCGCGGCGCTGGCCTGCGCCGACGGGGCCTGCTGCGGCGCCGGCGCCGGGTTGACGATGACCGCGTTCGACGCGTCGCTGTCGGCCGGCTTGGACATCTCGCTCTTGAAGATCTTCAGCGACTGCCCGATGCCGCGAGCCATCTCCGGCATCCGCTTCGCGCCGAACAGCAGGAAGATGACGATGAGGCCGATGATCAGCTCAGGCGTACCGATGTTGGGCATATGCTCACTTCTTCCCTGACAGGTACCGGTCCTCCCCATCGTACGCCTGCCCACTTGCGGGTATGGTTGGCGCGGTTCGGGGGATGCCGCTTCAGGAGGTCACAGCCATGTCGGGTCGCCGCTCCGGGGACCACGCGGGCCACCGCGTGCTCCGGAAGCTCTGGGCGCTCCCCGCCATCCTGCTCTCCGGCGCCCTCATGCTGGTCTCGTCCGGGCCGCCGGCCGCCGCCGCGCCGTCCAGCCAGCAGCGCGGCTCGTCCGTCACCGCGGCGTCCGGAGACCACGGGTCCTCCGCGCCGTCCGTCGGCGGCATCGACGACCTCGCCGACCTCGCGGTCGTCGCCACCGCCGTCAGCGTGAAGCTCGGCTACGCGCCGCCCGTCCCCGCGGGCTCCGTCGTCGGGCCGCTCGACCTGTTCCCGCTGGAGGCCGCGTCCACGCCGGCCGACCACGTCCCGGCCGACGCCGGCTGGACGCCCACCGACCCGCAGCGCGGGCCGCCCGCGTCCCGGTAGTAGACCTCCCTCAGAACCTCGCCCGACGGCGGGCCCCATGCCCGCGCGCCGAGCACGTCCCTTGGAGACCTGCCCGTGGAACGCACGTCCGCGCTCTATCTCGCGATCGCCGTCATCGCGATCATCCTCCCCAGCTGGGCGCTGGTCCGCCGGCGCGCCCAGAAACGCGGCGCCGCCACCGACGCCGGGCGGTTCTTCCGCGGCGTCACGGCCGTGCTGATCCTCGTCGGCTCCGGCTTCGTCACGCTCACCGCCAGCCCCAACCTCGGCCTCGACCTCGAGGGCGGCGCGCAGATCGTCCTCGAGACCCAGGACACCGACACCGTCGAGGCCAACGCCGAGTCCACCGACCGCGCCCTCGAGGTGCTCCGCCGCCGGGTCGACGCGCTCGGCGTCTCGGAGCCGTCGCTGAGCCGGTCCGGCGACCGACGCATCATCGTCGAGCTGCCCGGGGTCTCCGACCCGCGAGAGGCCGCCGAGGCGCTCGGCCAGACCGCCCAGCTGACGGTGCACCCCGTCCTGGGCTACGACACCTCCGGCCAGGTCCCGCCCACGGAGACCCCGCCGGCCACGCCG
Organism: Jiangella alba; assembly: GCF_900106035.1. GTDB lineage: Bacteria > Actinomycetota > Actinomycetes > Jiangellales > Jiangellaceae > Jiangella > Jiangella alba. The sequence goes on along the minus strand of NZ_FNUC01000004.1, from coordinate 1,824,332 downwards.
CCCGCCGAGACGCCGCCGGCCACCCCGCCCGCCACGCCCCCGGCCACCGAGGGCTCCGTCGGCGGCGCTATCGAGCCCGAGTCGCAGGCCGGCGACACCGGCACCGACGTCGTTGCCGGCTCGACGCCCGCGCCGGCCGAGACCCCCGCCCCCGGCGAGACGCCGGCCCCCGAGTCAGGCGACCAGCTGGTGCTGCCGGACGAGTCCGGCCAGCCGCTGATCCTCGCGCCCACCGCCATGACCGGCGAGGAGATCAACGGCGCCGACGCCATCTACGACGTGCAGCGCGGCGGCTGGCTCGTCACGCTCGACTTCAGCGGCAGCGGCGGCGACACCTGGGCGCAGCTCACCAGCGACGCCGCCTGCCAGCCCGACGGCGACCCGACCCGCCGCATCGCGATCGTCCTCGACGAGACCGTCATCTCCTCGCCGAACGTCACGACCAGCGTCCAGTGCGGCGTCGGCATCCGCGGCGGCCAGACCGAGATCACCGGCGACTTCGACGAGGACGAGGCCAAGGACCTCGCCGCGCTGGTCGAGGGCGGCGCGCTCCCCGTCGACGTCACCACCGTCGAGCAGCGGGTCGTCGGCCCGACGCTGGGCGAGGCCGCCATCGAGGCCAGCGCCTGGGCGGCGATCATCGGTATGGCCGCCACCGCCATCTTCATCGGCGTCGCGTACCGCCTGGTCGGCCTCATGGCCATCCTCGCGCTGGTCGGCTACGCGCTGCTCTCCTACGCGGCGCTCACCGCGCTGGGCGCCACGCTGACACTGCCGGGCCTGGCCGGTTTCGTGCTGGCCATCGGCATGGCGGTCGACGCGAACGTGCTGATCTTCGAGAGAGCCCGGGAAGACTACGTCGACGGCAAGACGAAGAGTCTGCGCGGCGCCATCCAGAGCGGTTTCAAGAACGCGCTCTCGGCCATCGCCGACTCCAACGTCACCACGCTCCTGGCCGCCGGGCTGTTGTTCTTCCTCGCGTCCGGCCCGGTCCGCGGCTTCGGCGTCACGCTGACCATCGGTGTGCTCGCGTCGCTGCTCTCGGCACTGGTGCTCAGCCGGGTGCTGTGCGAGTGGCTGGTCGACCGCCGCTGGCTGAACCGTCACCCCGACGCCAGCGGCCTGGCGCACCACGGCAAGGTCCGGCTCTGGCTGCGCCGGCGCAACCCGCAGCTCATGGCGCGGCCGCTGCGGTGGATGCTCATCTCCGGCGTCGCGGTCGTCCTGGCCTTCGGCGGCATCGTCCTCCGCGGCCTCGAATTCGGCATCGAGTTCACCGGCGGCCGCCTCATCGAGGTGTCGCCCACCGAGACCCTCGACGTCGACGACGCCCGCACCGCGGTCGCCGACGCCGGCTTCCCGACGGCCATCGTCCAGGAATCCGGCGACGACGACATCACCGTCCGCGCCAGCGACATGTCCGACGACGACGCTGCCACCGTCATCGCCGCGCTCGACGAGGCCGGCGGTGGCGCCGAACTCGTCCGCGACGAGCTCATCGGGCCCAGCCTCGGCGACGAACTGCAGCGCAACGCGCTCATCGCGCTGGGCGTGGCGCTGGCGGCGCAGCTGGCGTACCTCGCCATCCGGTTCCGCTGGACGTTCGGCACCGGCGCCGTCGTGGCCCTGTTCCAGAACGTCGTGATCACCGTCGGCATCTTCGCCTGGATCGGCAAACCGCTCGACGGCATGTTCCTCGCCGCCCTGCTGACGATCATCGGTTACAGCGTCAACGACACCGTCGTCGTCTTCGACCGCGTCCGCGAGACGTGGACCCGCAAGGACGGCGAACGGTTCCGCGACGTCGCCAACACGGCCATCCTCAACACCCTGCCGCGGTCGGTGAACACCGGTGCCAGCACCCTGTTCATCCTCATCGCCCTGCTCATCCTCGGCGGCGACTCACTGTCCGACTTCGCGCTCGCGCTGGTCCTGGGCATCATCGTCGGCACGTACTCGTCGAACTTCACGGCGGTGCCACTGACGATCATGCTCGAGGACAAGAAGCCGGCCCCGCCGCCGGCGCCGAAGAAGGCCGACAAACGCAGCCGCGAAGACCCCAACTACGGCGCCGTCGTCTGACGCCCGCGTCGTCCGACGCAGTGGAGGGGACGGTGCCCGCTCGGGTACCGTTTCCCCTCTGCCCGAATAGCTCAGCTGGTCAGAGCAACCGCCTTGTAAGCGGTAGGTCGTCGGTTCGAATCCGACTTCGGGCTCCATCCGTCTAGGGGGCCTCCGCCTCATCAGGCGGCGGAGGCTTCACCACCTGCCCGTTGTAGCGCAGAACCCAGGGCTCGTGCTTCCTCTCGTTCTTGAGCCGGCTCAGGTGACCGCTGGGATCGCGAGTCCACAGTCGCCCGGCGGATTCGCCACTCCTGGCGTTCGTCCCCGGGAATCAGCTGCCTGAGCGTCCGGGGGTGCAGGAATTCGCGCGCCGGAACGGTCGGCGGGAGCACCGTTTCGTTCAGCCAGTTCTTCTTGGTGTGGACAGTCCACACGCCGGCAGGCTCCTCGGTCTGGACCTCGTACTCCAGCCACCAGTCGTAGACGGGGAGCCGGGAGGTGTTGGTGAGACAGGTCATCCACCTGAAGTTGCCCTTGAACGGCTGGAACACGGGCCACACGGCGACCTGACTCGCTTGTTCGGCTTCCGCATCGGTGCGATCGTGCAGGAACACACGGACCGCCAGGGTGCCCGCAATCACCGCGGCCGCAGCGGCCAGGACCGTCGTGATGCCGGTGACGGCGTCCCAGTCGACCCGCTCGTTCCAGCTGCGGGCGGCCGCCGCGCTTCGCTCGACCAGCGTGATGGCGATCGATCCTCACCTACCCTCCTGCAGCGCCAGCGAACAGGCCGCTCATTCAACCGCAAAGGCCACCTCCGCTTGCGCCTACAGGCTCTACGGCACGGCCCTGCTCAGCAGCACGCCCATCGGCTGGTAGCCGAGGTCGCGGTACAGCCGCAGGGCGCTCTCGTTCGCGTGGTGCGCGTCGAGGTGCAGGCGCGCGGCGCCGAGGGCGGCCGCCGTCGTCGCGGCGGCGGTGAGTAGGCGGCGGCCGAGGCCCCGGCCGCGGTGGTCCGGCAGCACCGCGACGTCCAGGGAGGCGGTCGCGACGTCGGCGATCATGCTGGCCGGGCCGGGCGGCGGCAGCATGGTCACCGTCGCGGAGCCGACGATGTCGCCGTCGAGGCGGGCGACCAGGATCCGCGCACCGTCCGGACGCGGCTCGCGGTAATGCCGGGCGACGGCGTCGAGCGGCGGGACGCGGTACCGGTGCGGGTCGAGCGCCACGTGGTGGGCGGCGCTGGCGACGTAGACGCGGGCCAGTGCGTCGGCGTCGGCGGGGAGACGGGCCTCGGCGATGGCGGCGGTCATGCCGTCGATGCTGCCCGATCCTCGGGCTCCGGCGTCTCCTGGCCGATCGGCGGGACGTGCCGCAGGGTCGTCGCGACCAGGACACCGATGCCGGCCACGGCGACCGCGCTGAGCGTCGTCACGGTGGTGAGACCGGCGAGGAACGCCTCGCGGGCCGCGGCGAGCAGCGCCTCGGCGACCGGGGCCGGAAGGTCGGGCGCGACGGCGAACGCCCCGGCGAAGCTGTCGCGGACGGTGTCGGCCGCGGCGCCCGTGACACCGCTCGGCAATTCGTCGGCGATGCGGCCGCTGTAGATGGCGGCGCCGACGCTGCCGCCCACCGCGATGCCCATGGCCGCGCCGAACTCGTTGCTGGTCTCGGAGACCGCCGACGCCGAGCCGACCCGCTCCGGCGGCGCCGAGCTGACCACGATGTCCGTCCCGAGCGTGCCCAACGCGTTGACGCCGAGACTGACCAGCACCCCGCCCACGATCAGCAGCGTCAGCCCGGACCCCGGCTCCAGCCGGCTGATCAGCCCGAACCCGGCCACCGCGACGACCAGTCCGACGACGATCACCGTCGCGGGACGGAACCGCCCGGCCAGCACCGGCGCCGCGAGCGATGCGACGACCGTGGCGGCGCCGAGCGGCAGGAACCAGAGCCCGGCCTCGGACGGCGACAGCCCCTCGACCAGCTGGAGGTGCTGGGTGAAGTAGAACCCGAACGAGTACATCACCGGCATGGTCAGCATCAGCGCCACCGTCGCGGCGGTGAACCGGCGCCGGGCGAACAGCGCGAGGTCGAGCAGCGGGTCCGGGAGCCGGAGCTGACGGCGGACGAAGACCACGGCGATCAGGACGCCGGCGGCGATCAGCGCCAGTGGCAGCGCCCCGGCGCCGTCCCGCGCGGTCTCCTTGAGCCCGTAGACCACGGACAGGACGGCGGCCAGCGACAGCACGACGCTGACGAGGTCGACGCGGCCGGGGTCGGGGTCGCGCGCCTCCGGCAGCAGCACCGGCCCGGTGAGCAGCAGGAGCACCATCACCGGCACCGCGAGCAGGAACACCGAGCCCCACCAGAAGTGCTCCAGCAGCACCCCGCCGATCGCCGGCCCGGTGACGCCGCCGACGGAGAACGCGATCAGCCAGACGCCGATCGCGAGCGACCGCTGCCGCGGCTGCGCGAACAGGGTGCGCAGCAGCGACAGGGTCGACGGCATCAGGGTCGCGCCGGCGATGCCGAGCAGCACCCGTGCGCCGATCAGCATCTCGGCGCTGGTCGAGTACGCCGCGACCACCGAGGCCGCCGCGAACCCCGTCGCGCCGATCAGCAGCAGCCGGCGCCGCCCGATCCGGTCGCCGACCGTGCCCATCGTGATCAGCAGCCCCGCGACCATGAACCCGTACACGTCGGTCATCCACAGCAGCTGCGTGCTGGTGGCGCCCAACTCGGCGCCCAGGTGCGGGAGCGCCATGTAGAGCACCGTGAGGTCCAGCCCGAGCATCAGCGTCGGGAGGACGAGCACCGCCAGCCCGAGCCAAGCCCGTGCCCCGGCGCGTTCCGTTCCGCCGTCCATCGACCCGCCTTCCGCTCGATTATATTTCGATACGGTACACATCGAAATTGTGATCGTCGATACCGTTCCGATCCGGATCGCAATTACGATGAGGGCATGCCGGACGCCCGCGACCACCCCGCCCGCCGTGCGGAGAACGCCCGCCACCCGGGGGGCACCGGCGACCGGGCGGAGAGCGGCGCGGGCCGTGCGGAGGGCGCCGGCCGTCCGCGCGATCCCTCCATCGACGCCGCGGTGCTGACGGCCACGCTGATCGCGCTGACCGAGCACGGCTACACCCACCTCAGCCTCGAGGACGTCGCCCGGCGGGCCGGGACGACGAAGCCCGCGATCAGGCGGCGCTGGGCCGGACGCCAGCAGTTGGTGCTCGCCGCGCTCGGCAGCCGGCTGGGCGCCGTCGACGGCCCGGACTCCGGGTGCACGTTGTGCGACCTGGACGAGTCGCTGAAGGTCTTCGTGGCCGCGTTCCAGCGGCTCCCGCCGGACGTGCTCGGCCCGCTGCTGGCCGACTGCGCGTCCGACGACACCCTGCGCGAGCAGTTCATGACGACCCTGTTCGACCCGCCGCGGCAGGCAGTGGCGCGCACGCTGGAGCGCGCCCGTGCCCGCGGCGACTTGCGTCCCGACGCCGACCTCGGCCTCGTCCTCGACCTGCTCGGCGCGCTGATCCACTACCGCGTGCTGTTCGGCCACGCCCGCACCGGCGACCTCGAACTGGAACGGGCGGTCGAGACGCTGCTGGAGGGCATCGCGGTGGACTACCCGGCGCTGCTGGAGCACAGCGCCTCGGTCACCGGCGCCGCGTCACTGCACGGCCTGCACACCTGACGCCGGCACGCCTCACCGCCCGCACGCCATGACCGCCGGCTCGCGCTGGACAGTGGGCACGCGCGACCGCCGGAACACCTGACCGCCGGCTCGCGCCGGACAGTGGGCACGGCAACGGCTCGCCATGCGACGATCGGCGGCATGACCCGGGAGCTGCGCACGATCTTCGACGAGGACGCGGCGCTCTACGCGCGGGTCCGGCCGGGCTACCCGGAGGCGATCTTCGCCGCCCTCGGTGAGCTGGCCGGTCTGGGTCCGGAGACGCGGGTGGTCGAGATCGGTCCCGGCACGGGCCAGGCGACGGCCGGCCTGGCGGCGGCCGGCGCGCACGTCGTCGCGGTCGAGCTGGGCGCGAATCTGGCGGCGGTGCTGCGCTCGCGGACCGCCGGCCTGCCCGTCGAGGTGGTGGAGGCGGCGTTCGAGCGGTGGCCGGCGCCGCCCGCGTCGGCCGATCTCGTGACGTCGTTCACCGCCTGGCACTGGGTCGATCCCGCCGTGCGGGCGGAGCGGGTGGCGGACGTGCTGCGGCCGGGTGGCGCCCTGGCCACGGTGACGACGGAGCACGTGCTCGGCGGCACGGCCGGCTTCTTCGCCGACGCGCAGGAGTGCTACGAACGCTGGGACCCGGCGACGGAGCCCGGCCTGCGGCTGCGGGCGGCCGACGACATCGCGCCGTTCACCGACGAGATCGACGACTCGCCGCTGTTCCAGCCCGCGGTGCGGCGCCGCTTCCGCGCCGACGTCACGTACGACGCCCAGGGCTACCTCGACCTGCTGTCGACGTACTCGGGCCACCGGGCGCTGCGCCCCGACCTGCGGCGCGGGCTGCTCGACTGCATCGGCGGCCTGATCGAACACCGCTACGGCGGCAGCGTCACCAAGGCGTACCTCTACGAACTGCGCGTCGCCCGCACGTGGCCGACCGGCCCCTGACCGGGGCCGCCTCACCCCGGCGTCCTACCACCACGCAGCCACCGCAACCCGGCGACGGACCGCCGCAGCTGGGTCGTGGCGGAGGGAGGTGGGCTCGACGACGGCCAACGGGGCTGGGCTCCAGGAGGGCCGCGCTGGGCTCGACGACGGCCAACGGGGCAGGGCTCGACCACGGCTAGCCGGGCTGGGCCTCGCGAGGGCCAACGGGGCTGGCCTCCAGGAGGGCCGGCGGCGCTGGGTTCGACGACGGCCAACGGGGCAGGCCCCACGACGGCCAACGGGGCTGGGCTCGACCACGGCCAGCCGGGCTGGGCCTCACGAGGGCCAACGGCGGTGAGCTCAACCACGGCCAATGGGGCTGGGTTCCACGAGGCCAACGGGGCTGGGCTCGACCACGGCCAGCCGGGGCGGGCTCCACGAGAGCCAACAGGGCTGGGCTCCACCACGGCCAGCCGGGGCGGGCTCCACGAGAGCCAACAGGGCTGGGCTCCACCACGGCCAGCCGGGGCGGGCTCCACGAGAGCCAGCGGGGCTGGGCTCGACCACGGCCAACGGGGGCGGGCGGGCCGGCGCGACGCCGGAACGAATGGAGCGCAGCAAGCGCCGGCAGGCCGCCGGGCCCGAGGCAGACGGCACCGCCGCGGCCGGCGGGGTCGTGGCGGGAGCACGCGTTCGTCCGCGCCCACCGCGACCGGATCACGGCCGTCGACGGCGGCGGCGGGCGGCGATGACGTCGCGGAGGGGTGGGACGACGACGCCGGTCTCGGCCATGCGACGGCGGGCCAGGCGGCGCGACCGCAGGATGCCGACCAGCCCGATCGTCCACATCACGTACTGCACGCACATCGCCACCCGGAAGTCACCCAGCTCGTAGGCGGTGGCCGGCGCGCCGCCGCTGCGCGCGTCGAGCACCAGCCCGATGGCCAGGATCGTGAGCAGCGACGCCACGAACCCGCCCACGTTGACGATGCCGGTCGCGGTGCCGAGGCGGTTCGGCGGGTTGAACGTGCGGGCGAAGTCGAACCCGATCATCGAGCCGGGGCCGCTCAGCGCCATCGACAGCACCAGCAGCACCAGGAGCCAGCCCGGCGCCCGCCCGGGCAGCAGCAGGACGGCGGTCCAGGCGGCCGCGTTCGCGAACACGATCCCGAGCACCAGCCACGACCGCCGCAGCGGGTGCCGCTGCACCATGACGCCGATGACGGGACCGGCCACCACGCCGGCGACCACCGTCAACGTCAGCAGCGCGCCCGCGCCGGCCTCGGAGACGCCCTCGCCGGAGACGAGGAACGGGAACCCCCACATCAGCGCGAACACGGTGCCGGAGAACTGGGTGGTGAAGTGCGTCCAGAGCCCCAGCCGGGTGCCCGGGTGCCGCCACGCCGTGACGAGGTCGGCGCCGACGTGGCGCATGTCGCCGCCGGCGACCGGCTGGGCCCGCGTCGACGGGGTGTCGCGCAGCGCCGCGGCGGCCAGCACGCACACCAGCACGCCGGTCGCGGCCGCCGAGCCGAACGCCGCGCTCCACCCGTAGGCGTGCAGGACGGCGACGAACGGCACGGCCGACAGCACCTGCCCCGACTGCCCGACCAGGCCGGTGAGCTGCGTCATCACCGGCACCCGGCCGGGCGGGAACCAGGCCGAGACGATGCGCAGGACGCTCACGAAGGTGAGCGCGTCGCCCATGCCGACGAGCACCCGGCCGGTCGCGGCCAGCGGCACCGACTCGGCGACGGCGAGAACGGCCTGCCCGGCGGCCATGAGCAGCGCGCCGGCGATGACCAGCCGCCGCCCGCCGACGCGGTCGAGCAGCACGCCGATCGGGATCTGCAGCCCCGCGTAGACCACCAGCTGCAGCACGACGAACGAGGCGAGCACGCTGGCCGACACGTCGAACCGGTCGGCCGCGTCGAGCCCGGCCACCCCGAACGTGGTGCGGTGCATGACCGCGACGATGTAGGCGGAGACGCCGATGCCCCAGATGGTCCAGGCACGGCGCGGAGTCGGCATCAGGGTTCCATTGTCCCCCGCCGCCGGCCGTGACGGTCGCGAAGGACCCGGCACCCCAGGAGGGAGCACCGGGCCCTCCGTCTTCGGTCACGAGGGCATGTGACCATTCCGACTGCGGGTTTGATTTCAGGCGGTCCCCACAATCGGAAAGTGGTGGTTCGAAAACCACCACGTCCGAGAACTGCGCGGCTGCGTACAACGCATGACAATCTCGCGCACAAGGTGCTGGGCAAAGGCTTCTAGACGGGCAAAAGCCTTTCAGAGATCGACTTGTCGTGCATGTCGACGCGCCCGGACCTGGGAACACGCTGACCGGTTTGCCGGTAAACGTCAGGAAAGATCGGCCGATCGGTGGAGGGCCGAATGGGTCCTACGACGGCGCCGCCGAAAGGTCAGGTGGCGGCGGTGCGAATGTAGGACGAGAGGGAGTCGCGCTCGACCTCGAGCTCCGTGATGCGGATCTTCACGACGTCGCCGATGCTGACGATGCCGTCGAGCCCGCCCGCGTCGGAGACCACCGGCATGTGCCGGAACCGGCCCAGCGTCATGGCCTCGGCCAGCTCGTCGATGTGCTGGTGCGGCGCACAGGTCTGGACGTCGGCGGTCATGATCGCCGAGACCGGCTCGGAGAGCACGCTGGCGCCACGGGCGGCCAGCGCCCGGACGATGTCGCGCTCGGAGACGATGCCGCTGATGGTCTCGCCGTCGGGCGACACGACGACGGCGCCGATGCGGCTCTCGGCCAGCACGGTGAGCAGAGTGCGGACGTCGGTGTCGGGGGGCACCGTCACGACGCCCTTGCCCTTGGACCGGATGATGTCGGAGATGCGCATCGGGGGCCTCCTCGCCGCTCGGAGTACTCCTGGTGCCTTTGAACCGTACGGCGTTCGCGTCGATCCGGAAAGGCTTCTGAACAGTCAGGAGTGGTTTACCCCGGATTGTCCGCCCCAGTCGGGGCCGGTCCGGTCGACCCGCGCACCACCAGCTCGGGTGTGAACAGCAGTTCCGCACGGTCGGCGGGCCGGCCGGCGATCTGCTCCAGCAGCGCCTGGACAGCCGCGGCGGCCATCGCCGGGACGGCCTGCCGGACGGTGGTCAGCGGCGGGTCGGTGAAGGGGATCAGCGGGGAGTCGTCGTAGCCGATGACGGACACGTCACCGGGCACCGTCAGCCCGCGCTGCCGGACCGCCCGCACCGCCCCCAGGGCCATGAGGTCCGAGCCGCACACGATGGCCGTGCAGCCGGCGTCCAGCAGCCGCGAGGCACAGGCCCGGCCACCCTCGACGGTGAAGAACGACGTCGCGACCAGACCGTCCGGGTCGGGCGCGCCCGGCACCGCCCGCAGCGCCCGGGTGAACCCCTCGATCTTGCGGGCCGCCGGGACGAACCGGCGCGGCCCGATGGCCAGCCCGATGCGACGGTGCCCGAGCGACGCCAGGTGCTGCACGGCCAGCTCGGCCGCCGCGACGTCGTCGGTGGACACGAACGGCACGTCCAACTCGGGGACGAACCCGTTGACCAGCACGATCGGCAGTCCCAGCTCGCGCAGACGGTGGTAGCGGGCCGGGCCGGCGGTGCTGTCGGCGTGCAGCCCGGACACGAACAGGATGCCGGCGACACCACGGTCGACCAGCATCTCGACGTACTCGTCCTCGGTGACGCCGCCGGGCGTCTGGGTGCACAGCAGCGGCGTGTACTCGCGCTGCGCCAGAATCGTCTCGATGACCTGCACGAACGCCGGGAAGACGGGGTTCTCCAGCTCGGGCACGATCAGCCCGATGAGCCCGGCGCTGGTCGAGCGCAGCCGGCTCGGCCGCTCGTAGCCCAGGACGTCGAGCGCCGCCAGCACCGCCTGCCGGGTCTGCGCCGCGACGCCGGGCTTGGCGTTGAGCACCCGGCTGACCGTCGCCTCGCTGACCCCGGCATGCAGGGCGACGTCGCTGAGCCGCACCGTCATGGACGGACGGTACCGCGCGGCCCGGGCCGGCCGGCGTCGGCGCGGCGCCGGGCGTGACCTAGCTCACGCCCGGGTGACGGATCGAGGTCGGACCTATAGTCTCTCGTAACACCCGCAACCTGGCATTCATCTGCGGGACAACTTCATACCCGTCCACTTCACAACGGATCGTCCGGCACGTACCTGCCGGTGAAGGGAAACAACGATGGCTACGGTCACGTTCGACAAGGCCACCCGCATCTACCCGGGGACCGACAAGCCGGCGGTCGACGCTCTCGAGCTCGCCATCGAGGACGGGGAGTTCCTCGTGCTCGTCGGCCCCTCCGGCTGCGGCAAGTCCACCAGCCTCCGCATGCTGGCCGGCCTCGAAGAGGTCGACGGCGGCGCCATCCGCATCGGCGAGCGCGACGTCACGCACATGCCGCCGAAGGACCGCGACATCGCGATGGTGTTCCAGAACTACGCGCTGTACCCGCACATGACGGTGGCCGACAACATGGGCTTCGCCCTGAAGATCGCCGGCACCCCCAAGGACGAGATCCGCCGCCGCGTCGGCGACGCCGCGAAGCTGCTCGACCTCACCGAGTACCTCGACCGCAAGCCGAAGGCGCTCTCCGGTGGTCAGCGCCAGCGTGTCGCCATGGGCCGGGCCATCGTCCGCGAGCCGCAGGTGTTCCTCATGGACGAGCCGCTGTCGAACCTCGACGCCAAGCTGCGCGTGTCCACCCGTACGCAGATCGCGTCGCTGCAGCGCCGCCTGGGCATCACCACGGTCTACGTCACGCACGACCAGATCGAGGCCATGACCATGGGCGACCGCGTCGCCGTCCTCAACGCGGGCCTGCTGCAGCAGGTCGACAGCCCGCTGGGGCTGTACGACAAGCCGGCCAACGTGTTCGTCGCGGGCTTCATCGGCTCGCCGGCCATGAACATCGCGACGTTCGACGTCAAGGACGGCCGCGCCACGCTGGGCGCCGCCGACGTCGCCATCCCGGCGTCCATCTCCTCCAAGGTCGCGGCCGAGGGCTCCACCACGGTCACGCTGGGCTTCCGGCCCGAGGCGCTGCAGCTGGCGTCGGCCGAGGAGAAGGGCGGCATCCCGGTGCTCGTCGACGTCGTCGAGGAGCTCGGCTCCGACGCGTACGTCTACGGCCGCCCGGCCGGCCCGGCCGCCGACGAGCAGGCCGACCGCCTGCGCAGCGACCAGGTCATCGCCCGCGTCGAGCCGCGCAACGCGCCGCAGAAGGGCGAGAAGATCAACTTCACCATCCGCCCGGGCAGCGAGCACTTCTTCTCCGCCAAGACCGGTGAGCGGCTGGAGCCCTGACGCACCGCTGATCACCAGCTGAACGCCGCGGCGAGGGTTCGGGGCTCCGTACGGGACAATGGTCCCATGGAGCTTCGGATCCTCGCCGCGCCGCGCGAGCAGCAGGCGCTCCTCGACCTGCCCTGGGACATGCCGCTGGAGCAGTGGCCCGAGTGGTATCTGGTCGCGCTCCCCCGCGGCATCTCGCGCCACGTCGTCCGGTTCACCCGGCTCGGCCGCAACGTCTACGCGCTGAAAGAGATCGTCAAGCCGTACGCCGACCGCGAGTACCAGATGCTGCGCGACCTCGCCCGGCTCGACGTCCCCGCGGTCCAGGCGGTCGGCGTCGTCAGCGGCCGCGAGGCCCCCGGCGGCGAGCCGCTCGACTCCGTCCTCGTCACCCGGCACCTGCAGTTCTCGCTGCCGTACCGCGCGCTGTTCGCCCGCATGATGCGCCGCGACACCGTCGACCGCCTCATCGACGCGCTGGTCGTGCTGATCGCCCGGCTGCACCTCACCGGCTTCTACTGGGGCGACTGCTCGCTTTCGAACACGCTGTTCCGCCGCGACGCCGGCGCGTTCGCCGCCTACCTCGTCGACGCCGAGACCGGCGAGTTGCACAACGGGCTCAGCGACGGCCAGCGCGCGCACGACCTCGACACCGCCCGCACGAACATCGCCGGCGAGATGATGGACCTCCTCGCCGCCGGCCAGCTGGACGAGAGCGTCGACCCCATCGCCGTCAGCGACCAGGTGGTCGAGCGGTACACGGCGCTCTGGACCGAGCTGACCGAGTGGGAGGCGTTCGACGTCAACGAGCGCTGGCGCATCGCCCGCCGGGTCGACCGCCTCAACGAGCTGGGCTTCGACGTCGACGAGCTCGACATCGTCACCGACATCGGCGGCCGCACCATCCGCGTCCAGCCGAAGGTCGTCGACCCCGGCCACCACTCGCGCCGGCTGCTGCGCCTCACCGGCATCGACGCGCAGGAGAACCAGGCCCGCCGGCTGCTCAACGACCTCGACACCTACGCCGCCGTCACCGAGCAGCAGGGCGAGGACGAAGAGATCGTCGCCAACGCGTGGGTGGTGGACAGCTACGAGCCGGTGCTGCGGGCCATCCCGCGCGAGCTGCGCGGCAAGCTGGAGGGTCCGGAGATCTTCCACGAGGTGCTCGAGCACCGCTGGTACCTGTCCGAGAACCTCGGCCGCGACGTCGGGCTCGAGGAGGCCGCGCGCGACTACGCCGACACCGTCCTGCGGCACAAGCCCGACGAGCTGGCCATCCTCGGCGGCACCAGCGCCGAGGCCGACACCACGCAGCCGTTCCGCGTCACGTGGAGCGACCTCCAGTAACCCGACCTGTTATGGTGCTCCGCGCGGGCACATGACCATTTGGGAACTGGATGAGGCACCACACCATACGTACCCGCACCGTCCTCACGCTCGCGGCCGCCGCTTCCGGCGCCGCTCTCGTGCTCGCCGCGGCGGGCCCGGCGAGCGCCCAGGACGTGCCGCTCACCACCGAGAACCCCCGGCCCAACTCCGCGCCGCTGACCGGCGGCGACGCGGCCTACGAATATGCACCGACCGTCATCGCCGAGAACGGCGTGTACCGCATGTGGTACTGCGCCCAGGACCCCCAGGGCTCCGTGCCCGGCGACGACATCCTGTACGCGGAGTCGCCGAACCTCGACGGCCCGTTCACCGCGCCGGGCGGCGGCGACCCGCTGATCGTCTTCGAGGGCCGCGGCGACGGCAGCTTCGACGGGCAGCACACCTGCGACCCGTCCGTCGTGAAGGTCGACGGCACCTACTACATGTACTACGGCGCGGCGGTGAACGACGGCGCCACCACTGTCGGCGTCGCCCGCAGCTCCGACGGGCTCAACTGGGAGCGCATGACCGACCAGCCGATCATCGCACCGGCGAACCAGCAGGACACCGGCAACGACTACGGCGCCGGCCAGCCCAGCGTGACCTACCTCGACGGGCGGTTCCACCTGATCTTCACCGACACCACCGGTGCCGGCGCGCTGCCGACCAACGGCGCCGGGCAGTTCGCGTGGCGCTCGGCCGACCCGACGTTCGCCACCGGCACCGAGGTGTTCACCGCCGACGGCTGGCAGCCGTCGACCCCGGAGAACTCGCGCGCGTTCTCCGTGGCCAACGCGTTCTCGGCCGACTGGCAGTACTCCGACGAGCTCGAGTCGTTCGTCATCGCCCACAACAACGACGCCGGCCGCACCACGCTGACGTTCCTCGGCACCGAGAACCTCGCCGAGCACCCGTGGGCGCCAGTGAACATCGAGGGCGCGTGGGTCGAGGGCCCGGGCGTCGTGTCGACGCCCGACAAGCACGCCGTCGACGACAACGGCGGCGAGTGCGGCCGGGTGCCGGTCGACGTCATGCACGCCAGCCGGGCCGACGGTGTCCCGCCGCAGGACCTCGTGCACAAGGGCATCGACGTCGTGGCGCCGATCGAGTGCGAGACGCCCACGCCCACCCCGACGCCGACCGAGGACCCGACCGACGAGCCGACCGAGGACCCGACGGAGTCGCCGACCGAGGACCCGACGGACGAGCCCACGGAGCCGCCGACCGACGAGCCCACGGACGAGCCGTCCGAGAGCCCGACTCCGACGCAGGAGCCGACCGAGGACCCGACGCCGTCGCCGTCGCCGACCTCTGACGACGACCTGCCCGACACCGGCGCCGGCAGCACCGGCGTGCTGGTGGCGCTGGGCGCGGCCCTGGTGGCCGGCGCGGCGCTGCTGTACCGGTACCGCCGCGGCACGATGGCGTAACAGCACGATCCGAACGACGAGGGGTGGGCGGCCGCGCGGCCGCCCACCCCTCGTCGTGTGCTGCTCAGATGCGGTAGGGCGCGTCGCCGCGGACGGCGTCGGTGATCTCTTCGTTCACCGGCCGGAGCTCGACCACGCCGCCGACACCGCACGGGATGCGCGCCGCGATGGCGGCCGCCTCTTCGGGCGTCTCGCAGTCGACGAGGTAGTAGCCGGCCAGCAGTTCCTTGGCCTCGAGGAACGGGCCGTCGGTGACGGCGGGCGCGCCGCCGCGAGCCCCCGCGCGCACCGTCAGCACACCGGAGCCGTCGCCGAGGGCGGCCGAGCTGAGCACCGTCCCGGCCTCGTTGAGCTCCTTGAACAGGGTGACGTGCCCCTGCAGCCGGGCCTCCGCCTCGGGGTCGGGGCCCGCGCCCGGGTTGTTGTAGATCAGCATCAGGTACTTCACGGGGATCACTCTCTCACGATCTCGGTGTGACCCAGGTCACAAAACACCATGTCGAAATCCGCTCCGCCACAGCGACGTACCGGATGACAGCGCGATCGAAGAACCTGAGAGAGGGATCACCGTGACGACCATCGACACCTCGGCTCCCGTGGAGCGAGCCGGCAAGCGCGAGTGGATCGGCCTGGCCGTGCTGGCCCTGCCCACCCTGCTGCTCGCACTCGACATGAGCGTTCTGCACCTGGCCGTGCCGCACCTGGCGGCCGACCTCCAGCCGAGCAGCAGCCAGCTGCTGTGGATCACCGACATCTACGGCTTCATGGTGGCCGGCTTCCTCATCACCATGGGCACGCTGGGCGACCGGATCGGCCGGCGCAAGCTGCTGATGATCGGCGCCGTCGCCTTCGCCGCCGCCTCGGCACTGGCCGCGTTCTCGACCAGCGCGGAGATGCTGATCGCGACCCGGACGCTGCTGGGCATCGCCGGCGCGACGCTGATGCCGTCGACACTGGGCCTGATCAGCAACATGTTCAAGGACCCGCAGCAGCGCGGCGTCGCGATCGCGGTCTGGATGAGCTGCTTCATGGGCGGCATGGCGCTCGGCCCGGCCGTCGGCGGGGTGCTGCTGGAGGCGTTCTCGTGGGGCTCGGTGTTCCTGCTCGGCGTCCCGGTGATGGTGCTGCTGCTCGCGACCGGCCCGTTCCTGCTCCCCGAGTACCGCAACCCCGACGCCGGCCGGCTCGACCTCGTCAGCGTGGGCCTGTCGCTGGGCGCCATCCTGCCGATCATCTACGGCCTCAAGGAGCTGGCGAAGGACGGCGTGAGCACGGTGGCGCTGACCGTCGCCGCTGCCGGTCTGGCCGTGGGCGTGGCGTTCGTCCGCCGGCAGCTGCGGCTGGCCGACCCGCTGCTCGACCTGCGGCTGTTCCGTAACAAGCGGTTCAGCTCGGCACTGGGCATCTTCTCCGTCGGCGGCTTCGCGATGGGCGGCATCTTCCTCTTCCTCAGCCAGTACCTGCAGCTCGTCGAGGGCCTGACGGCGCTGGAGGCCGGCCTGTGGCTGGTCATTCCGGCCGCCGCGATGATCGGGGGCACGATGTACGGCCCGGCGCTGAGCCGCAGGGTCGGTGCCGGTTGGGTGATCGGCGGCGGGATGGCCCTCTCGGCCACCGGGCTGCTGCTCATCACGCAGGCCGGCGCCACCGGCGGCCTCGGGATCGTCATCGTTGGCATGATCATCGCCAACGTGGGCATGGGCCCGGGTGCGGCTCTGACGACGGACATCGTGGTCGGCTCGGCCCCGCCGGAAAAGGCCGGCTCCGCCGCGTCGGTCTCCGAGACCAGCGCCGAGTTCGGCATCGCCCTCGGCATCGCGACGCTGGGCAGCCTGGGCACCGCCGTCTACCGGTCCGACCTGACCCTGCCCGCCGGCACCCCGGCCGAGCTGGCCGCCGCCGCCCAGGACTCGCTGCCCGGCGCCACCGTGGCCGCCGCGGACCTGCCCGCCGACGTGGCCGGCCCGCTGCTGGAGTCGGCCCGCGAGGCGTTCATGACCGGTCTCACCACGGTCGCCGGCATCAGCGCCGCTGCCCTGTTCGTCTTCGCGGTGGTCGGTGTGACCCTGTTCCGCCGGTTCCAGCCGGCCGCCCACGCCCCCGAGCCGGAGGCGGCGGACGTCACCGACGCCGAGCCGGAGCCCGTCGCGGCCTGACCTTCGAGCGCTGTCCCGGGAGCCGGGACCGGTCCACCCAGACCGGTCCCGGCTCTCGCGCGTTCAGCGGCCGGGAATCGCCGGCACCGGCCGAACCGGAGGTGCCGCCCGAGTGTCGAGCTTCGTGCTCGCCAGCGCTCGCTCCGTCAGCGTGACGAGGTCGAGCACCTCGCCGGCGATGTAGGCCGTTGCGCCCCGCTCGATCGCCTTGGTGCGCAGAATGCCGGCCTGACGTAGTTCCTCCAGCGCCGCCGTCGCCGCCGGGAACGAGACGTCGAGAATCCTCGTCAGCGTCGTGGCGGTCACCACCGGTGCCTCCGGGAGTTGCTGGAGCAGACGCGCGACGGCCGAGTCCGTCCGTGGCGCCGCCCGCAACCCGATCGAGCTGCGATGACTCGACAGGCGCGCCTCCCACTCGGTCCGCAATTCGTTGATCCGATTACGCAACGAGGACGACTGCTCGACCGCGATCGCTGACGCGTGCACGAACATCTCCAGCCAGTGGTTGACGGCCGTGCTGGCCGCCGCGCTGCCCGCGCCGGCCTCGTGCCGATAGGCGCCCAAGCCGGCGATGTACCGGTCACGCAGTGTGGCGAGCACCAGACTGATCGGCAGCACCGCCTGCTGCGTCGCGCCGCGGCGAGCGAGGACGGTGTGAATGAGGGCCCGGCCGACCCGTCCGTTGCCGTCGGTGAACGGGTGGATCGTCTCGAACTGCGCATGCACGACGGCCGCCTGGATCAGCGGTGCGTGCGCGGCGCCGTTGAGGTAGTCGACGAGGTCGGCCATCAGGTCGGGCACCCGCTCATGCGCCGGCGGAACGAAGTCGGCGCCGATCGGGTTCCAGTCCGACCCGCCGATCCAGTTCTGCACCGTGCGCAGACCATGGTGGCGCGGCTGGTCCGGCAGCAGTGATGCGTGCAGGTCGACGATGCCGTCGACGGTCAGCTGGTCGGCCTCGACCAGCTCCGTTGTCGACCGCCGCACGATCGTCATGTTGTTGGCGACCAGGCGAGCCTGTTCGCTCACGCCCCTCACCGACTCTGACTGCCCCAACTCGGCCAGCGCCACCTGCTGCGGCGACGACGCGATGCCCTCGATGCGGGAGCTGGCGATCGCTTCAGATCGCAGGAGAAAGCGAGCGATCCCCGACAGACCCTCCGCATCTGGTCCGTTCAGGGCACGGAGGTCGCGCTCGACCCGGGTGACCTGCCGGGAGAGATCGCCACGCACGGCGAGGCCGAGACCGTCGATGGCGTCGGGAACGTAGCGTCGATAGGACCCAGCACGTTGCGCCGCCCTGGGCACTCCGGACTGGAGCTGGGACTCCCAGTGCGCAGCTTCCCAGAAAGCCATCTCGATTATCCTTTCATTCACGACGGATCTATTTAAGTTTATGGTCACAAACTTAAACGGTCGCGCGAACGATGCAAGGATAATTACGAGCGCTGGCGCAACGCCTCGTAGAGGACGACGGCGCCGGCGGCGGCCGCGTTGAGGGAGCTGGCGCCGCCGGTCATGGGGATGCGGGCGACGACGTCGCAGGCGTCGCGCCAGGCGCGGCTCATGCCGGTGGTCTCGTTGCCGATCACGACGACGGCGGCGCCGGCCAGCGGGGCGCCCGCCAGCTCCACCGTCCCCGTCTCGTCGGTGCCGACGATCGTCGCGCCGGCGGAGGCGGCCCAGGTGAGCAGCGGCGCCGGGCCGGGCAGCCGCAGCACCGGGATGGTGAACACCGACCCGGTGCTGGCCCGCACCGACTGCGGGTCCCACGGGTCCGCCGCATGCCCCGCCACCACGACGCCGTGGGCGCCGAGGGCGTCGGCCGAGCGGATCAGCGACCCGACGTTGCCCGGCGAAGCGGGCCGGTCGAACACCACGACCAGCGGCGCGGCGACGTCGGGCAGCCGGGAGACGGAGTCGGAGGGACGGCGGACGACGGCGAGCAGTTCGGGCGCGCCGTCGGAGCGCTCACCCAGCTCGGCCAGCAGCGACGGCGCCACCCGGACGACCGGGGCCACCCCGGACGCCATCAGCTCGGCCGCCCATGACGAGGGCCGCGGCCGGCCGTCGAACAGCAGCGACACGAACGGCACCCCGGCCGCGGCGGCCAGCGTGATCGGCCGCACGCCCTGGACCAGCAGTTCGCCGCTGGCCTGCCGCTTCGACCGGTTGGTCAGCAGCGCCTGCCACTGCTGGAACGTGGCGTTGCGCCGTTCGACCACCCTCACCCCGGCGACCGCAGCTCGCGCGAGATGACCAGCCGCTGGATCTGGTTGGTGCCCTCGAAGATCTGCATGACCTTGGCCTCGCGGAAGTACCGTTCGACCGGGTGGTCGCGGGTGTACCCGGCGCCGCCGAGCACCTGGACGGCGTCGGTCGTCACGCGCATGGCGTTGTCGGTGGCGACCAGCTTGGCCACCGACGCCTGGTGCCGGAACGGCATCGACGCGTCGCGGCGGCGGGCGGCCACGACGTACAGCGCGCGGGCCGACTCGACCGCCGCCGCCATGTCGGCGAGCAGGAAGCCGAGGCCCTGGTGGTCGATGATCGCCTTCCCGAACTGCTCCCGCTCGCGCGCGTAGGCGACGGCGGCCTGCAACGCGGCCTCGGCGAGCCCGGTCGCGACGGCGGTGACGCCGAGCCGGCCGGAGTTCAGCGCCTCGAGCGCGATGCCGAAGCCGTCGCCCTCGCGGCCGATGCGCCGCTCGGCCGGCACCCGGACGCCGTCGAGGTTGACGATGGTGGTGGGCGACGCGGTCAGGCCCATCTTCTTCTCCGGCGCGCCGAAGGACAGGCCAGGGAGGTCGGCCGGCACCAGGAAGCACGAGATGCCGCGCGACCCGTCGTCGGAGGTGCGGGCGAACACGGTGTAGAAGTCGGCGATGCCGCCGTGCGTGATCCACGCCTTGGTGCCGGTCAGCACGTACGCGTCGCCGTCGCGGACCGCCCGCGTGGTCAGCGCGGCCGCGTCGGAGCCGGCCTGCGGCTCGGACAGGCAGTACGCGCCCAGCAGGTCGCCGCCGATGAGGTCGGGCAGCCAGCGCTTGCGCTGCTCGACGGTGCCGTGCGTGGCCAGCGGCCAGCAGGACAGCGAGTGCACGCTGACGGTGAGCGCGATGGTGGCCCACCGCTCCGCCAGTTCCTCCAGGACCTGGAGGTACACCTCGTACGGCTGGGCGGCGCCGCCGTAGGCCTCCTCGTACGGCAGGCCGAGCAGGCCGATGCGGCCCAGCGTGCGGACGAGGTCGCGCGGGTACTCGCCCGCCTCCTCGGCCGCGGCCGCGCGCGGGCGCAGCTCGCGCTCGGCGATATCACGAACCAGGCCGATCAGGTCGACGGCCTCGGGCGTGGGCAGCATGCGCTCCACGGACACGTCCGGTTACCTCCGCGGGGTCGCGCCGTGACCGAGGATCGCCCGGACGACGGCGGTCGGTGATCGGCCGTAGCCTACCGTGCCTCGCCGACAGCCCTGGCGCGGGTGACCTCGTAGAGCGCGACCCCGGCCGCGACGCCCGCGTTGAGCGACTCGACGCCGCTCACGATGGGGATGCGCACGACCAGATCGCAGGTCTCGGTGACGATGCGCGACATGCCGGTGCCCTCGGACCCGACCACCAGGCACAGCGGCTGGTCGAGCGCGCGGGCGGCGGCGATGTCGGTGTCGCCGGAGCCGTCGAGCCCGACGACGAACAGCCCGGCCTCCTGGTACGCGCGCAGCGCGCGGGCGAGGTTGGTCGCCTTCGCGACGGGCAGCCGGGCGGCCGCGCCGGCGGACGTCTTCCAGGCGCCGGCCGTCATGCCGGCGCTGCGCCGCTCGGGCACGACGACGCCGTGGGCGCCGAACGCGGCGGCCGAGCGGACGACGGCGCCGAGGTTGCGGGGGTCGGTGACGCCGTCGAGCGCGACGACGAGCGGCACCTCACCGGCGTCGAACGCGGCGGCGACGAGGTCGGCGGGGTCGGCGTAGTCGTACGGCGGCAGCGTCAGCGCCAGCCCCTGGTGCACGGCGCCGCCGGTGAGGCGGTCGAGCTCGGAGCGCGGCGACTCGAGCAGCGGCAGGCCGCGCTCGGCGGCGAGCTTCAGCACCTCGCGGACGCGGTCGTCACTGTCGATGCGCTCGGCCACGTAGAGCGCCTTCACCGGCACCTCGGCCCGCAGCGCCTCGACGACGGCGTTGCGCCCGGCGACGGTCTCGGCGGCGCCGGGCCGCCCGGTGCCGCGGCGCGGCGCGCCGGACTTCTCGGCCGCCTTCCGGGCCCCGGCCGCCTTGCGCGACGCCGGGTGGGCGGGGCGGTCCTCGGCCTTCGGCGTCGGGCCCTTGCCCTTGAGCGCCTTGCGCCGCTGCCCGCCGGAGCCGACGACCATGCCCTTCTTGGTGCCGGTCTTGCGCATGGCGCCGCGGCGCTGGGAATTGCCCGCCATCAGTCGTTTCCTCCGAGATCGCCGGGTTCGTCGGCCAGTTGCCAGCGGGTGCCGTCGGGGTTGTCCTCGACGACGATGCCGGCCGCCTTGAGCCGGTCGCGCAGGGCGTCGGCGGTGGCGAAGTCGCGGTTCTCGCGGGCCGTCTGGCGCTGCTCCAGCACGGTGTGGACGAGGACGTCGACGGCGCCGCGCAGGCGGTCGCCGCCGCTGCCGACCGTACCGAGCCCCAGCCACGGCTCGGCCAGCGGGTCGAGACCCAGCACACCGAGCATGGCCCGCACCGACGCGAGGTTGGCCCGCAGCTCGACCCGCTCGCCGGACGTCAGCAGGGTGTTGCCCTCGCGGACGGTGTCGAACAGCACCGCCAGCGCCTGCGGCACGGAGAGGTCGTCGTCCATGGCGGCCCGGAACGCCGCGGGGACGTCGGCGGCCGGCTGGACGTCGGTGGTCACCTCGGCCGCCCGGACGACGTAGCCCTCGATGCGCCGGAAGGCCGCGGCCGCCTCGGCCAGCGCCTCCTCGGAGAACTCGACGTGGCTGCGGTAGTGCGGCGCGGCGAGGTAGTACCGCAGCTCGATCGGCCGGATGCGCTGCACGACGTCGGCGACCAGCAGCGAGTTGCCGAGCGACTTGCTCATCTTCTCGCCGGCCGTGGTGACCCAGCCGTTGTGCATCCAGGTGCGGGCGAACGGCCGCCCGGCCGCGCGCGACTGGGCCAGCTCGTTCTCGTGGTGCGGGAAGCGCAGGTCGATGCCGCCGCCGTGGATGTCGAACTCGGCGCCGAGGTACTTGCCGGCCATGGCCGAGCACTCCAGGTGCCAGCCGGGGCGGCCGCGGCCGAACGGCGTGGGCCAGGACGCCGTGGGCGGCTCGCCGGGCTTGTGCCCCTTCCACAGCGCGAAGTCGCGGGGGTCGCGCTTGCCCCGCGGGTCGGCGTCGGCGGCCGGCTCCATCTCGTCGATCTTCTGGCCGGACAGCTCGCCGTACGACGGCCACGAGCGCACGTCGAAGTAGACGTCGCCGGAGCCGTCCTCGGAGGCGTAGGCGTGGCCGCGCTCGATCAGCTCGTCCATCAGCTCGACCATCTCGGGGATGTGCCCGGTGGCCCGCGGCTGATAGCTGGCCGGCAGGCAGCCGAGCACCTCGTAGGCGGCGTCGAGCGCGCGCTCGTTCTCGTACGCCCACGCCCACCACGGACGTCCCGCCTCGGCCGACTTGGTGAGGATCTTGTCGTCGATGTCGGTGACGTTGGCCACGATGGTGACCTCGAAGCCGTTGTGCTCGAACCAGCGCCGCAGCACGTCGAACACGACTTCCTTGCGGATGTGCCCGATGTGCGGCGGCCCCTGCACGGTCAGCCCACAGTGGTAGATCCCGACCTGGCCCGGCGTCACCGGGACGAAGTCGTGGATCTCACTGCTGGCGGTGTCGTACAGGCGAAGACTCACCGGACAAGGGTAGCGGGGGTGGACGTCGCCGTTCCCCGATCGCGGCCACGATGGGGAACAATGAACGGTGACCATGGTGACCGACGACGCACAGACGCGAGTGTCCACCCGGCGTGAGTGGCCGTGGTGGGCGCCGTCGGTGGCGGCAGGCCTGGTCAGCGCCGCACTGCTGGGCCTGATGACATGGCTGGTGCTCGAGCGCACCTGGTTCATCGGGTGGGACTGGGACTTCCACGTCTACGTCGACGCCCGCCAGCCCGGCGGCTTCACGAAGTCGGTGCTCGACACCGTGGCGCGCTTCGGCGGGCAGCGGCTCTACACGCTGCCGATCATCGCCGCGGTGGGCCTGTTCGTCGCGTACAAGCAGCGCAGCATCAGGGTGCTCGTCGCCATCGTGTCCGGGCTGGCGACGGTGCTGCTCGTCGGGTACTGGATCAAGTTCGGGCTGGGCCGCACCCCGCCGGCCAGCGGGCAGGACGTCCTGCACGGCGTCGGGCAGGCGTTCCCGTCCGGGCACACCGCCAACGCCACGCTGACGTGGTTCCTGCTGGTCGTGGTGCTGTTCGGGGCCAACGGCCTGAAGCCCGACCCGGTCCGGTTCCGCCGCTACCTCTGGGTGGCCGGCACGCTGGTGGTGGTCACCGGGTTCCTCATGACCGCCCTCGACTACCACTGGGTCAGCGACATCCCCGGTGGCATGGCGCTGGGGCTGCTGGCCCTGATGATCTCGGTGACGGTGCTCAGGGCGCCGCCGCTGCGCCTGCGCCGACGACGGGGGTGAGCCCGCGCGCCTCCAGGTCGGCCCACAGCCCGGGTGCGACGGCGGCGTCCAGCCAGGCGGCGTTCTGGCGCACCTCGGCCGGGCTGCGCATGCCGACGACGGCCGACCGGACCAGCGGGTGACGCAGCGGGAACTGCAGCGCGGCCTGCGGCAGCACGGCGTCGTGATCGGCGCAGACGGCGGCGAGGTCGCGGGCGCGGGCCAGCACCTCCGGCGGCACCACACCGTACTCGTAGGTGCCGGCGGGGTCCGGCTCCGGCGCGGCGAGCAGGCCGGAGTTGTAGACGCCGGCGGCCACGACGGCGGTTCCGGCGGCGGTGCAGGCGGGGAACAGTTCGGTCAGCGCGGGCTGTTCGAGCAGCGTGTAGCGTCCGGCCACCATGACGACGTCCAGCCCGCCGTCGCTGACCAGCCGGGCCAGCGCGGCCGCGTCCTTCGACCCGGCGCCGACGGCGGTGACGGCGCCCTCGTCGCGCAGTTCGGCCAGCGCCGGGACCGCGGTGGCCAGCGCCTCGTCCAGGCGGTCCTCGGGGTCGTGCAGGTAGAGGACGTCGACGTGGTCCAGGCCGAGCCGGGTCAGGCTGTCGTCGAGGCTGCGCCTGATGCCGTCGCGGCTGAGGTCCCAGACCCGGCGGTGGGTGGCCGCGACGGCGAAGCTGCCCTCGTGGTCGGCGCCGCCGCGGTCGTCGGGGACGAGCAGCCGCCCGGCCTTGGTGGACACGACGTACTCGGCCCGCGGCCGGTGCGCCAGCGCGGCGCCCAGCCGCCGCTCGGAGACGCCGAGCCCGTAGTGCGGCGCGGTGTCGAAGTAGCGGACCCCGGCGGCCCAGGCGGCGTCGACGGTGGCGGCCGCGGCGTCCTCGTCGACGGCGGTGTAGAGGCCGGCGATCGGGGCCGCGCCGAACCCCAGCCGCGACAACGTCAGCTCCACACGGCACCGTCCGGGAACCGGTGCGCCTGGATCGACGGCACCAGGATCTCGGTGCCGGCGCCCGGCCGCGTCGGCGCCAGGTAGCGGCCGTTCTCGACCCTGACCGGGTCGGCGAAGTGCTCGTGCAGGTGGTCGACGTACTCGATGACACGGTCCTGCAGGGTGCCGCTGACGGCGACGTAGTCGGCCATCGCGAGGTGCTGGACCGCCTCGCACAGCCCGACGCCGCCGGCGTGCGGGCAGACCGGGACGCCGTACTTCGCGGCGAGCAGCAGGATCGCCAGGTTCTCGTTCACACCGGCGACGCGGGTGGCGTCGATCTGCACGATCTGCGTCCCGCCGGCCTGCAGCAGCTGCTTGAACACGACGCGGTTGGCGACGTGCTCGCCGGTGGCGACCCGGATCGGGGCGACGCGCTGCGCGATGGCGGCGTGGCCGAGGATGTCGTCGGGGCTGGTCGGCTCCTCGATCCACCACGGGTCGAACGGCTCCAGCTCCTTCACCCAGCGGACCGCCTCGTCGACGTCCCAGCGCTGGTTGGCGTCGATGGCGATGCGGATGCCGGGGCCGCAGATCTCCCGGGCGATGGCCAGGCGGCGGATGTCGTCGTCGAGGTCGCCGCCGACCTTCAGCTTGATCTGCGTGAACCCGGCCGCCAGCGCCTCACGGGTGAGCCGGGCCAGCTTGGCGTCGTCGTAGCCCAGCCAGCCGGGGGTGGTGGTGTACGCCGGGTAGCCCTCGGCCAGCAGCGTCGCCGCGCGATCGGCCTTCCCCGCCTCGGCGGCCTGCAGCAGGTGCAGCGCCTCGGCCGGGTCGAGCACGTCGGTGAGGTACCGGAAGTCGACGAGGTCGACCAGCCGCTCCGGCGAGAGGTCGGACAGCAGCCGCCACAGCGGCACCCCGGCCCGCTTGGCCGCGAGGTCCCAGAGCGCGTTCACCACCGCGCCGACGGCCATGTGCATGACGCCCTTCTCCGGGCCCAGCCAGCGCAGCTGCGAGTCGTGTACCAGCCGCCGCCAGGCGCCGCCGAGGTCCGACAGCAGCGCCTCGACGTCCGAGCCCACCATCAGCGGGGCGAGCGCGTCGATCGCCGCGACCTGCACGTCGTTGCCCCGGCCGATGGTGAACACGAACCCGTGACCGTCGGGGCCGTCGTCGTCGGTGCGCAGGACGACGTAGGCGGCGGAGTAGTCGGGATCGGGGTTCATCGCGTCCGACCCGTCCAGCATCCGCGATGTCGGGAAACGCAGGTCGAACGTGTCGAGAGCGGTGATCTGACTCATGGCGGCCCTTTCAATCAACTGGCGCGGGGACGCGTAACATCCGATGTCTGTCTCGGACAGTCTGCCACGACCTCGGGGCGATGCTGTGGTCTGACCACGGTGACGTAGGATGTCTCGCAATCGATCCTCGATGAAACGGGAGCGGACGATGGGTGAATTCGATGGCCTGACCGCGGTGGTCACCGGCGGCGCGTCGGGCATCGGGCTGGCGGCGGCACGGCGGCTGGCCGCGTCCGGCGCGTCGGTCGGCGTGCTCGACCGCTCCGTCGACGACGCCCCGTCCGACCTCTACGCCGTCCGGTGCGACGTCACCGACTCCGACGGCGTCACCGCGGCCGTCGACGCCGTCGCCCAGCGGTTCGGCGGCCTCGACATCGTCGTCAACAACGCCGGCATCGGCGCCGCGGGCACCGTCGAGGACAACGACGACGACGAATGGCACCGCGTCTACGACGTCAACGTCGTCGGCATGGTCCGCGTCACCCGCGCCGCGCTCCCCCATCTGCGCAAGTCCCAGCACGCCGCCGTGGTCAACGTCTGCTCCATCGCCGCGACCACCGGGCTCCCCCAGCGCGCCCTCTACTCCGCCACCAAGGGCGCCGTGCTGTCGCTCACCCAGGCCATGGCCGCCGACCACCTGCCCGACGGCGTCCGCGTCAACGCCGTCAACCCCGGCACCGCCGACACCCCGTGGGTGGCCCGCCTGCTCGACGCCGCGCCCGATCCCGCCGCCGAGCGGGCCGCGCTCGAAGCCCGCCAGCCCACCGGCCGGCTGGTCCCGCCCGAGGACATCGCCGCCGCCATCGCCTACCTCGCCGGGCCGTCGGCCGGCTCCGTCACCGGCACCACCATCGCCGTCGACGGCGGCATGCAGGCCCTGCGGCTGCGACGGTGAGCCGCGGGCCCCGCCTCGTACCCGTAAACTGTCCGGCTGACACGCAGGGGTGATGGCCGAAGCGGAGGACGACGGGTGGAGTTCGGGGTTCTGGGGCCGCTGCGTGCCCTGGCCGACTCCGGCGCCGACGTCACCCCCGCGGCCGCGAAACAGAGCCTGCTGCTGGCCGTCCTGCTGTGTCACCGCGACGAACCGGTGCCGGCCGACCGGCTGGTCGACCTGCTGTGGGACGACGCTCCCGCGTCGCGCACGAACCTGCAGGTGCACGTGCACCGGCTGCGCCAGCGGCTCGGCGCCGACCGCATCGCGTTCGGCCCGGCCGGGTACCAGCTGCGGGTCGGTGACGACGAGGCCGACGACGCGCGGTTCGAGCGCACGGCCGCCCGCGGGCACGCGGAACTGGCCGCCGGCGATGCCGCCGCGGCGCACCACACTCTGAGCGAGGCGCTCGACCTGTGGCGCGGCTCGCCTTACGCCGGCTACGAGGAGTCCGAGCCGGTGCGGGTGCAGATCGCGCGGCTCACCGAACTGCGGCTGGTCGCGCTGGCCGACCGGCTGCGCGCCGGCCTCGCGCTCGGCCGGGCCGCCCAGGTGGTGGGTGAGCTGGTGGCGCTGGTGTCCGAGCATCCGCTCCGCGAGGAGCTGCGCGGACTGCTCATGCTCGCTCTGCATCGGTCCGGGCGCACCGCGGAAGCGCTGGAGGCCTATGCCGAGGGCCGGCGCCTCGCCGTCGACGAGCTCGGCATCGAGCCCGGCGTGGAGCTGCGCGAGCTCCATCAGTCGATCCTGACCGACGACGGCGGCATCGCGGCGCCCCGCCCGGCCGAGCCGCGCCCGGCGCCGTCGGAGCTGCCCGCGGCCGAGGCGTCCTTCGTCGGCCGCGAGACGCTGCGCCGCGAGCTGGTCGAGCGGCTGCGCGGCGGCGACCACGCGATCGTGGCCATCAGCGGCCCGGGCGGGGTCGGCAAGTCGGCACTGGCCCGGCAGGCGGCCAACGCGGCGGCCGACGCCTTCCCGGACGGCCAGCTCTACCTCAACCTGCAGGGCTCGACGCCGGGGGCCGAGCCGATCCCGCCGCGGGACGCGCTGAGCCGGTTGCTGCGCTCGCTGCGCGTCCCCGACAGCGACATCCCCACGACGACCGACGAGGCGGCCGCCGCGTTCCGGTCGGTCACCGCCGACCGCCGGCTGCTGATCGTGCTGGACAACGCGGCCGACGCCGCCCAGGTGCGGCCGCTGCTGCCCGGCCTCGCGTCGGGGTCGGCCGTGGTGGTGACCAGCCGGGCGGTGCTCGGCGCCCTGGACGTCGCCCGGCACCTGCGGCTGACCGCGCTGAGCGAGCGCGAGGCCGTCGCCCTGCTGGGCCGCCTGGCCGGCGCCGACCGCGTCACCGCCGACCCCCGCGCGGCGGCCGAGATCGCCGCCATGTGCGACCGGCTGCCGCTCGCCCTGCGCATCGCCGGCGCCCGGCTGGTGGCACGACCGGACTGGTCGCTCGACGCGCTGCGCGACCGGCTGCGCGACAGCACCGCGCGCCTGGACGAGCTCGAGCACGGCGACCTCGCGGTGCGGGCCAGCTGTGCCGTCGGGTTCCTCGCGCTGCCGAAGGAGACCGCACGCACGTTCGTCGCGCTCGGGATGCTGCATCTCGCCGACGCCACCCCGGCGGTCGTCGCGGCGCTGACCGGCCAGCCGGTGGCGGTCGCGACCCGCCAGCTGGACCGGCTGGTCGAGGCCGGGTTGCTCGACGCCGCCGGCGCGGACCGGTACACGCTGCACGACCTGCTGCGGTTCTACGCCCGCGAACGCGCCACCGAGACGTCCACGCCGGCCGAGCGGCGAGCCGCCCGGATGCGCGTCGTCCACCACCAGCTCGCGACCGCCCGGGCGGCCATGCACGTGGTGGCGCCGGGGCGGGTCTGGCGGCAGCGGACCGGCATCCGCGACGAGGAGCTGACCGAGCCGCCGCTCGGCTTCGCCGACGGCGAGGCGGCCGGCGCGTGGATCCGCGCCGAGGCGACCGGCCTGGTGGCGTCGGTCCGGTACGCCGCGACGCTGCCCGGCGACGGCCCGCCCCTGGTGGCCGCCCTGTCCGCGGCGCTCGTCCAGCTCTTCCACAGCCAGAACCTGTGGCCGGAGCTGGCCACCGTCCCGGCCATCGCCCTGAGCGTGGCGGAACGGGCCGAGCTGCCGGAGCTGACGGCCGCGGCGCGGCACGACCTCGGGATGGCGGCGGCGATCCGGGGCCGGCCGGACGAGGCCATGGTCGACCTCCGTGCGGCGCTGCGGCTGTTCGACCAGCTCGCCGACACCCCCGGTCAGGCGCTGGCGCTGGACTCGTTGGGCAACGCGTCGCGGCTGGCCGGCCGGCTCGACGACGCCGTCGGCTACCACCGCCGGGCGCTGGCGATCCTGCGCGCCCGCGGTGATCGAGGAGCCGCGGCCCGGACGCTGAACAACCTGGCCTGGTCGCAGCACGTCCACGGCGACGAGGCGCTCAGCGCCTACCAGGAGGCCCTGCGCGCCTACACGGAGATCGGCGACCAGCTCGGCGCCGGCGCCGTCCTGCTCAACCTCAGCCAGCTGCACCTCGACCAGGACCAGCCCGCCGACGCCCTCACGGCCGCCGAGCAGGCCGCCGCGGTGTTCCGCCGCTTCGGGCACACGCGCCGGGACATCGTGGCCCAGTGGCGCATCGGCTCCGCGCGCCACCACCTCGGCGACCTCGACGGCGCCCGCGCGGCATGGCGGCACGCCCTCGAACTCCTCCGCGACGGCGGCGCGCTGACCGACGCCGAGGTCGCCGAGATCATGACCGCGCCCGTCCCCGAACCACCATCGGTGCTGCGCGACACCTGACCATCGCCGCCGCCACCCCCTAGATTGGGCGTACGGAACGCTTGGGGGGTGGGCCGTGACCAGCGAGTCGTCGGTGATGCTGACCGTGGTCCTCGCGGTCGCCGTGCTGGCGCCGATCGTCGCCGACCGGCTCTCCCGGGTGGTCATGGTGCCGTCGGTCGTCCTGCAGATCGGGCTCGGCATCCTCATCGGCCCGGCGGTGCTCGACTGGGTGCGCCCGACCGGCGTCGTCGACGCGCTGTCCGATCTCGGGCTGGCGTTCCTCATGCTGCTCGCCGGCTACGAGCTGAAGTACGCGCGCATCCGCGGTGCGCCGCTCGGGGCGGCCGCGGCGGCCTGGCTCGTCTCACTGGTCCTCGGCATCGGGGTGGGACTGCTGATCGCCGGCACCGACGCCGGGCTGGTGGTCGGGCTGGCTCTGACCACGACGACGCTCGGCGTCGTCCTGCCCGTGCTGCGCGACCGCGGATTGCTCGGCACCGACTTCGGGACCCGGTTCATGGCCGTCGGCGCGACCGGCGAGTTCCTGCCGATCGTCGCGATCGCCTTCGCGTTGAGCGGCGAGCGCCCCGCCCATACGACGGCGGTACTGCTGGTCTTCGCGCTGGTCGCGGGAGGCGCGGCCGCACTGGCTCGGCGACCGCGGCACCCGGCCGTGGCCCGGCTGGTCACCGTGACGCTCGGGACCAGCGCCCAGGTGGCGGTCCGCTTCTGCGTGTTCGTCTCCGTCGCCATGGTGGCGCTCGCGGAGAGCCTCGACCTCGACCCCGTGATGGGCGCGTTCGCGTCCGGCGTCGTGATCCACCTCTTCCTGGACACCGGCGTCCCCCGCGAGTCCGACGAGGTGCTCGCACGACTCGAGGGCATCGGGTTCGGTTTCCTCATCCCGATCTTCTTCATCGTCAGCGGCGTGCGCTTCGACGTCGACGCGCTGGCGGACCCGTCGACGCTGGCGTTGGTGCCGGTGTTCCTCGTGCTCTTCGTCGCCGTGCGCGGTGGCCCGGCGGGCCTGCTGCAGGTCCAGGTCCTGGGTGCTCGCTCCGCGACGGCAGCGGGGCTGCTGGCGGCGACCGCCCTGCCACTGCTCGTGGTCATCACGCAGATCGCGCAGGACGAGGGGGTGTTGTCGTCCGGCATGTCGAGCGCGCTCGTGGGCGCCGGAATGCTGTCGGTGTTGGTCCTGCCGGCGATCGCGCTGCGACTCGTCGGCCCGCCACAGGAGCACCGGCGCGGCTGAGCTCAGGGGATCAGCCGAGTAGCAGGGCGGTGGCGACGGCGGCGAGGCCCTCGCCGCGGCCGGTGAGGCCGAGGCCGTCGGTGGTGGTGCCGCTGACGCTGACCGGCGCGCCGATGGCGTCGGACAGCACGGCCTGGGCCTCGTCGCGGCGGGTGCCGACGCGCGGGCGGACGCCGATGACCTGGACCGACGCGTTGGCGATGGTGAACGACGCGGCCCGCACCAGCCGGGCGGTCTCGCCGAGCAGCGCGACGCCGGAGGCCCCGGCCCACTCCGGGCGGTCGGTGCCGAAGACGGCGCCGAGGTCGCCCAGGCCGGCGGCGGACAGCAGCGCGTCGCAGACGGCGTGCGCGGCGACGTCGCCGTCGGAGTGGCCGACCGGACCGGCCGGTTCGTCCGGCCAGTGCAGCCCGGCCACCCAGCACGGACGGCCGGGCTCGATGCGGTGGACGTCGACGCCCAGCCCGACCCGGGTCATACGGCGGCCGCCCGCCGTGCGAGCACCGCCGACGCGAGCAGGAGGTCCTGCGGCCGGGTCACCTTGAACGCGTCGGCGTGCCCCGCGACGACGTGCACCGCCAGCCCGAGCCGCTCGACCAGCACGCCGTCGTCGGGTGCGTCGACGTCGCCGCGCTCGACGGCGGCCGCGTGCGCCCGCTCGAGGACGCCGCGGCCGAAGCCCTGCGGTGTCTGGACGGCGCGCAGCGCGGCGCGGTCGGGTGTCGCGGTGACCATGCCGGCGGCGTCGACCACCTTCAGGGTGTCGACCACCGGCAGGCCCGGGATGACGGCGTCGTGCCCGGCCAGGACGTCGGCGGCGACGGCGTCGAACAGCTCGGGCGGCGCCAGGCAGCGGGCGGCGTCGTGCACCAGCACGGCCTCGGTGTCGGCGGGCAGCGCCGCCAGCCCGTTCGCGACCGAGTGCTGCCGCGTCGACCCGCCCGGGACGACGGCGGCCGCACCGGCCAGCGCGGGATCGTCCTCCATGCCGTCGGGCGCCACCACGACGACGTGTGTCACTCGCGCGGCGGCGGAGGCGGCCCGCAGCGCATGCCAGACCAGGGGACGTCCGCCGATGTCGACGAACGCCTTCGGGCGACCTTCGCCCAGTCGCTCGCCACGACCGGCGGCGACCACGATGCACGCAACGCTCACGACGGGATCATGCCCCGTTCGACGCGCGTGTGTCAGCCTGCAAGGACCTCGTCGAGCAGTGTCTCGGCCTTGTCCTCGTTGGTGTTCTCGGCCAGGGCCAGTTCGGAGACGAGCACCTGGCGGGCCTTGGCCAGCATGCGCTTCTCGCCCGCGGACAGCCCGCGGTCGCGCTCGCGCCGCCAGAGATCGCGGACGACCTCGGCGACCTTGATGACGTCGCCGGACGCCAGCTTCTCGAGATTCGCCTTGTACCGGCGCGACCAGTTGGTGGGCTCTTCGGTGTGCGGCAGGCGCAGCACCTCGAAGACGCGATCGAGCCCTTCCTGGTTGACGACATCGCGCACGCCGACGAGGTCGACGTTGTCCGCCGGAACGCGAACGGTCAGGTCGCCTTGCGTGACCTTGAGGACGAGGTACTGACGTTCCTCTCCTTTGATGACCCGGGACTCGATCGCCTCGATGAGCGCGGCCCCGTGATGGGGGTAGACAACCGTTTCGCCGACCTTGAAAGTCATGTGTTCCTGTCCCCTTTCCCCCACCGATGATAGCACGATTTTCACGACCCGGATAAGCGTTTGTGCTGGTCAGCGCCAGTGATGGGGGTTGACAAAAGCCCATTCGGCGTGCTGCGGTCGCTCGTCATACGCGGCCGGGAGTCGATCCGTAGTGTCCGTTTAGCCCCTTTCCAAGGTCGTCGATCTTGCCGTCCCACCAGGTAGGAGCGGGTGCCGGTGACCGGCCGCCCGGACGGCGCCGGTACTGTGGTCCGCGGTCTGTCCAGTGTGAGCGCGCTTTCGAGGAGCACGTGGTGAAGGTTGCTGTCCGGCGTCTGGTTCTCGCCGCCGCCCCCGTCCTGATGCTGGGCGCGGCCGGCTGCAGCATCCACGAACAGACCCAGCGGTGGTACTCGGCAGACAACGGCATCAACGCCGAGGCCGGCGACATCGGCCTGCGCAACGTCCAGGTCGTCTCCGACGGCGACGGCACGGCCACCGTCATCGCCACCCTCACCAACCGCGGCGACAACGACGACGAACTGGCCGAGGTCCGCATCGGCGACGTCACCGCCGACATCGCCGACGGCCCGCTCGAGCTCCCGGTCAGCGGCGTGGCCGACCTCGGCCCCGACGCCGACCGCGTCGACGGCTTCGACGTCGACGCCGTCCCCGGCTACACCGTCTCGGTCGAGTTCCGCTTCGAGAACGCGCCGCGCACCACCGTCCAGGCGCTGGTCCGCCCGGCCGAGGGCGCCTATGCCGAGGCACTGCCGGCCGAGCCGGCGCCCGGCACCGAAGAGCCCACGGACGGGCCCACGGAGACCCCTGGCGACCAGCCGACGGAAGAGCCCACCAGCACCGCGACGCCGTAACCGCCGGGCCGGGCGCCGTCGCACCGGGCGCGGTTCCGCACATCGGCTTGTGCAACAGATCGCTTGCGCAAGCATCTCGTTGCACATAGGCTCGGCGGCATGCCCACCGCCATCGACGACGACCTCGACGCCGCCTTCGCCGCCCTCGGCGACCCCACCCGCCGGGCCATCGTCGCCCGGCTGGCCCGCGGCGAGGCGACGGTCACCGAG
Source organism: Jiangella alba (assembly GCF_900106035.1). Classification (GTDB taxonomy): domain Bacteria; phylum Actinomycetota; class Actinomycetes; order Jiangellales; family Jiangellaceae; genus Jiangella; species Jiangella alba. The sequence goes on along the minus strand of NZ_FNUC01000004.1, from coordinate 1,790,809 downwards.
CTGGCCGAGCCGTTCGACCTCACCCACCAGGCCGTCTCCCGGCACGTCGGCATCCTGCGCCGCTGCGGGCTGATCCAGCAGCGGGTCGACGGGCAGCGGCGGCCGTGCACGCTGCAGGCCGAGCGGCTGCAGGAGCTGGCCGGCTGGATAGCCGAGCAGCAGCGCGAGTGGGCGTCGCGGCTCGACCGCCTCGAGGACCACCTGGCCCGGGTGCGGCAGCCGTGACGACGCACGCCCGCCTCGACGGCGATCAGCTGATCGCCACCCGCCACCTCGACGCCGAGCCGGCGCTGGTGTGGGCCGCGTTCACCACGCCGGAGCACCTGGCCGCGTTCTGGGGCGGCGACCACGCCACCGTCCCGCCCGGCTCGGTCACCGTCGACCTGCGCGCCGGCGGATGGTTCGAGCTGGAGACCCGCGGACCCGACGGCTCCGGCCGCCGGCTGCGGTTCCGCTACGACGTCGTCGAGCCGCCGGAGCTGCTGGTGCTGACCGAGCCAGACAGCGGCATCACCACCGAGATCCGCCTCACGCCGTCGGGCGCCGGCACCACCGTCGTCGTGCACCAGCGACGGCTGCCGCCGGAGCTGCGCACCGAACCGGCCCGCGCCGGCCTGGCCGGCATCCTCGACCACCTCGCCACCGTCCTCGCCACCCCTGGGAGCACCCGATGACCACCCGAGAGCAGCTCGTCCACCGCTACCTGGACGGCTTCCGCCGCAGCGACCACGCGTCGATCCTCGCCTGCCTCACCGACGACGTCGTCTGGCACGTGCACGGCTGGCGCAGCACGCACGGCAAGGCGGAGTTCGACGACGAGATCGAGAACCCGGCGTTCGAGGGCAGCCCCACGCTGACCGTCGAGCGCACGGTCGACGCCGGCGACGTCGTCGTCGTGACCGGCACGGGCGCCGGGCGGCACCGTGAGCACGGCCCGTTCCGGTTCGTCTACAGCGACCTCTTCACGTTCCGCGACGACCTGATCGCCCAGGTCGACTCGTACGTCGTGCCCGTTCAGGCCTCGAGCTTGTAGCCGAGGCCGCGCACCGTCAGCAGGTAGGTCGGCGCCGCCGGGTCGGGCTCGATCTTCGCCCGCAGCCGCTTCACGTGCACGTCCAGCGTCTTGGTGTCGCCCACGTAGTCGGCGCCCCAGATGCGGTCGATCAGCTGGGCCCGGGTGAGCACCCGGCCGGCGTTGCGCAGCAGCAGCTCGAGCAGCTCGAACTCCTTCAGCGGCAGCCGGACGGAGCTGCCGTTGACGGTGACGACGTGGCGGTCGACGTCCATGCGGACCGGGCCGGCGCCCAGGACCGCCTGGCTGGCCTCGGCGGGCTCGGTGCCGCGGCGCAGCACCGCCCGGATGCGCGCGACCAGCTCGCGCGAGGAGAACGGCTTGGTGACGTAGTCGTCGGCGCCCAGTTCGAGCCCGACGACCTTGTCGACCTCGGAGTCCTTGGCGGTCAGCATGATGACCGGGACGTTCGAGCGCTGCCGCAGCTGGCGGCACACCTCGGTCCCGGACAGGCCCGGCAGCATGAGGTCGAGCAGGACCAGGTCGGCCCCGCCCCGGTCGAACTCGTCGAGGGCGTCGTCGCCGGTCACGGAGACGGCGACCTCGAACCCCTCCTTCCGGAGCATGTACGACAGGGCGTCGCTGAACGAATCCTCATCCTCGACGACGAGCACGCGGGTCACGGCGTCTCCTTACCAACTGGCGTCTCGAACGCGGACGGTTGCCCGGTTCGGTGCGGGTGCAGCGGCAGTCGCAGGGTGAAGGTGGACCCTGCTCCCTGCACGCTCCACACGCCTACCTCGCCGCCATGGCTGGCGGCGATGTGCTTGACGATGGACAGTCCCAGGCCGGTGCCTCCGGTGGCCCTGGAACGGGCCGGATCGACGCGGTAGAACCGCTCGAAGATGCGGTCCAGCTCGCTCTCGGCGATGCCGAACCCCTGGTCGGTGACGCTGACCTCGACGAGGTCGTCGCGGCGGCGGACGCCGACCGCGACCCGGGTGTTGGGCGGGCTGTAGTTCACCGCGTTCTCGACCAGGTTGCCCAGCGCGATGACCAGCTGCTCGACGTTGCCCAGCACCTGCAGCCCCGGCGTGCCGCCGGAGGTCAGCCGGATCTTGTTCTTCTCGGCCTCGACCCGGCTCCGGTCGAGGGCCGCCTCGACGACGCTGTCGACGTCGACCGACTGGGGCGACGCGACGGGGTCGTCGTACTGCAGCCGGGAGAGGTCGATGATCTCCTGCACCAGCCGGGTGAGCCGGGCGCCCTCACGCTGCATGCGCTCGGCGAAGCGCTGCACGGCCTCGGGGTCGTCCTTGGCGTCCTCGACCGCCTCGGCGAGCAGCAGCAGCGCGCCGACGGGCGTCTTCAGCTCGTGTGACACGTTGGCGACGAAGTCGCGGCGGACCTCGTCGACGCGGATCTCGTGGGTGCGGTCCTCGACCAGCGCCAGCAGCAGCTTGCTGTTGAGCGGAGCCACCCTGGCCGACACGTACAGCGTCTGGGTGGTGTCGCGCGAGCGCGGGATCTCCAGCTGGACCTCGCGGATCTGGCCGTCGCGGCGGACCCGCTCGGTCAGCTCGACCAGCTCCGGCACGGCCACGCGATCGTGCCGGACCAGCCCGAACGCGTACGCCGACGGGCTGGCCTTCACGACGTCGAGGGCGCTGTCGAGAACGATGGCGCTGGAGCGCAGCACCGACAGCACCTCGTCGACGCCCTCGGGCACACGGGAGGTACGTGGCGGCTCAGGCGGGTGCTGCGCGCGCTCGCTGGCCTTGAACGCCAGACCCGCCGCGAGGCCGACCGCTGCGCCGACACACGCGGCCAGCGCTCCGGCTGTCACGGCATCCACATCCACCGATGGTATGTGCCACAGCGGAGTTCATCTCCACTTCAAGACACTTCACGCCGCAGTTTCGGTCCCTTGTTCACCGAGACTTCGCGGCCCATTCACCTTGCCGCCCTGGGCGTCCACTTCGTGCACCTAGGCTGATCAGACAGGAGAAACCTGCCTACCCACAGGATGACAGGGATGACGAAGCCAATGCGCGAGGCGTACCACGAGCAGCTCGACGAGGTCAACGGCCGGCTGATCGGGATGATCCGCAAGACCGGTGAGCTGATGGGGCTGGCCACCAAGGCGCTGCTCGAGGCCGACCTCGACGCCGCCGAGCAGGCCATGGCGTCCGATTCCAGCATCAACCGCGACCAGCTCGAGATCGACGAACAGGTCCTGGAGCTGATGGCCACCCAGGGCCCGGTCGCGTCCGAGCTGCGCATCGTCACGTCCGCGCTGCGCAGCACGTCCGACGCCGAGCGCATGGGCGACCTCGCCGTCCACGTCGCCAAGGTCGCGCGCATGCGCTACCCCGACCACGCCGTGCCCGAAGAGCTGCGCGACACCTTCGCCGCCATGGGCAAGGCCGCCTGCGAGATGTCGACCAAGGCCACCGAGGTGCTGCGCACCCGCGACCTCGACGCCGCCGCGGAGCTGGCGCAGGACGACAACGAGATGGACCACCTGCACCGGTCGCTGTTCCACGAGATCCTCGACGACGACTGGAACCGCGGCGTCGAGGCGGCCATCGACATCGCGCTGCTCGGCCGCTACTACGAGCGCTTCGCCGACCACGCCGTGCACATCGCCACGAACGTCCGCTACCTGGTCACCGGCGAGATCGAGTGGGCCGACAGCGGCGCCGGCCACTAGATGTAGTTCCCCGTGACGCCTGGGTGGCTGGTCGCGCGGGTGAGAACCACGGTGATGGCGCTATTCGTGTCGCCAGAGCAGCAACTACAGCGCCATGGTCATGGTGCTCACCGAACTCCGCCACCCGGGACTCATTCGGACTCAGTCATCGAGGGCTCGGCGCTGTCGCGGGCCGGGGTCAAAGCGTCGCGGAGCCACTGCTCGACCCCGGCGACGTGGACGGTGGCCCAGGAGCGGGCGACGTCGGGCTGGCGCGACCGGATGGCCTGGACGATGGCGCGGTGCTCGGCGAGCGTGCGGGCCACCGCCTCCTCCTGGGTCAGGCCGCGCCAGACCCGGGCCCGGTGCGTGGGACCGGACAGGCTCTCGACCAGCGAGCAGAGCACCGGGTTGCCGGAGCCCTCGGCGATCAGCCGGTGGAACTCGAGGTCGCTGGCGACGAGCTCCTCGACGCCGGTGTCGGGGTCGAGCGGCGCCATGATCTCCTCGAGCTTCGCGATGGCGTCGTCGCTCATGCGCACCGCCGCCATGGCCGCGGCGGCCGGCTCGATGACGCGGCGCACCTCGAGGAAGTGCAGCACGGTGTCGTCGCGGTGGAAGTCGACGACGAACGCCATGGCGTCGAGCAGCAGGTTGGGCGACAGGCTGGTGACGTAGGTGCCGTCACCCTGCCGTACGTCGAGCACGTGGATCAGCGACAGCGCGCGCACCGCCTCGCGCAGGGAACTGCGCGACAACCCGAGCCGTTCGGCGAGGTCGGCCTCGCGCGGCAGCCGGTCACCGGGGCTCAGCTCCCCGCTGACGATCATCTGCTTGATCTTCTCGATGGCGACGTCTGTCACTGCCATGCGACACGTTCCCCCTTGACACCCTGGTCGGACTATACGCGGCCGAAGGGCGCCACCAGGACCAGCCTGGTGACGCCCTTCGGACGGGTGGGTGACGGGGTCAGCGGCCCTGGTTCCTGACCGCCTCGATGGCCGCCGCGGCGGCGTCGGGGTCGAGGTACTCGCCGCCCTTGGCGACCGGGCGCAGCGACTCGTCCAGCTCGTACAGCAGCGGCACGCCGGTGGGGATGTTCAGCCCGGCGATGGCGTCGTCGGAGATGCCGTCGAGGTGCTTGACCAGCGCGCGCAGCGAGTTGCCGTGCGCGACGACGGCGACCGTCTGGCCGCGGCGGAGGTCGGGCACGATGGCGTCGTACCAGTACGGCAGGAACCGCTCGAGCACGTCCTTCAGGCACTCGGTGGCCGGCAGCAGCTCGGGCGGGAGGTCGGCGTAGCGCGGCTCGCCGGTCTGCGCGAACTCGTCGCCCGGGTCGATGGGCGGCGGCGGGGTGTCGTATGAGCGCCGCCAGAGCATGAACTGCTCTTCGCCGAACTCGGCCAGCGTCTGCTTCTTGTCTTTGCCCTGCAGCGCGCCGTAGTGGCGCTCGTTCAGCCGCCAGTGCCGGCGCACCGGGATCCAGTGCCGGTCGGCGACGTCGAGGGTGATGTTGGCGGTGCGGATGGCCCTGCGCAGCACGCTGGTGTGCAGGACGTCGGGCAGCACGTCGCGCGCCTTCAGCAGCTCGCCGCCGCGCCGGGCCTCGGCCTCGCCTTTCGCGGTGAGGTCGACGTCGACCCACCCGGTGAACAGGTTCTTCGCGTTCCACTCGCTCTCGCCGTGACGGAGCAGCACCAGGCGATAGGTCATGGCGCTCAGCTTACGGTGCGGGCCTCAGGTGCTCGAACGCGGCCAGGTTGCGGGTGGACTCGCCGCGCGCCAGCCGCCACTCCCACTCGCGCCGGATGGACGACGCGAAGCCCAGCTCGAGGATGGTGTTGAAGGAGGAGTCGGCGGTGCCGAGCACGATGCCGAGCAGGCGGTCGACCTCGTCGGCGGTGACGGCGTGCAGCGGCAGCCGGCCGACGAGGTACACGTCGCCGGCGTGGTCGACGGCGAACGCGATGCCGGACAGCCGGGCGTTGCGCTCGAGCAGCCAGCGGTAGACGCCCTCGTGGTTCTCGTCGGGCCTGCGGGCGACGAACGCGTTGACGACCAGGCTGTGGTCGCGGACGGCGAGGCTGCAGGACGTCTTCAGCTTGCGCTCGCCGGGCAGTTCCACGGCGAACTCGCCGGGCGCGGGCTCGTCCCACGGCTGCCCGGAGTCGCGCAGGTAGGCGCGGACGACCGCGGCGGGACCGTCGTCGGTCGTCATGCCGTCATCACCTGCCGGTGCCGCATCGCTCGGGCGTAGACGTCGAGCATACGGGCCGCGGTGGCGTCCCAGCCGAACTCCGCGGCGTGCGCGACGGCGCCGGCGCCGAGCCGGCGCAGGCGGTCGGGGTCGCCGATCAGCCCGGCGAACGCGTCGGCCCAGTCGGCCGGGTCGTGACCGTCGACCAGCAGGCCGGACACGCCGTGGGCGACGGCGGTGCGCAGCCCGCCCACCGCGGCCGCGACGACCGGCGTGCCGCAGGCCTGCGCCTCCAGCGCGACCAGCCCGAACGACTCGCTGTAGGACGGGACCGCGGTGACGTCGGCGGCGCGGTACCAGTCCGCCAGTTCGCGCTGCCCGACCGGCGGCTCGAACCGCACCACGTCGGCGACGTCGAGACAGTCGGCCAGGCGGGTCAGGGCGTGCGGTTCGGCGAAGCCGGACCCCGACGGCCCGCCCACGACGGCGACCACCAGCCGCTCGCGCAGCGCGGGGTCGCGGGCCAGCAGCAGCGACGCCGCCCGCACCAGCACGTCCGGCGCCTTGAGCGGCTGGATGCGCCCGGCGAACAGCAGCACGACGGCGTCGGCGGGCAGCCCCAGCCGGGCCCGGGCCGCGGCCGCCGGGCCGGGCGCGAACACGTCGAGGTCGACCCCCGGCGGGACCGTCGCCACCCGGGCGGGATCGGCGCCGTACAGCCCGACCAGCTGGGCGGCTTCGTCGTCGGTGCTGGCCACCAGCAGGTCGGCGGCCGCGACGACCTGCTCCTCGCCCAGCTCTCGCTCGCGCGGCTCCGGCCGCTCGCCCTCGGCCAGCGAGAGGTTCTTCACCTTGGACATGGTGTGCATGGAATGCACCAGCGGGACGCCCCAGCGGCTGGTGGCCAGCCAGCCGACGTGGCCGGACAGCCAGTAGTGCGAGTGGACGAGGTCGTACCAGCCGGGCGGGCGGCGCGCCTCGGCCCGCAGCACGCCGGACGTGAACGCGCACAGCTGCGCGGGCACCTCGGCGATCGGCAGCAGCTCGTACGGACCGGCCGCCACGTGGCGGACCAGCACGCCCGGCTCGGTCTCGACCACCGGCGGCTGGCCGGACGACGTGGCCCGGGTGAAGACCTCGACCTCGACGCCGAGCGCCGCCAGCCGCCGGGCCAGCTCGACGACGTACACGTTCATGCCGCCGGCGTTGCCGCCGCCGGGCTGGTCGAGCGGTGAGGTGTGGACGCTCAGCATCATCACCCTGCGCGGTCCGCGCGTGCCCGGCATCACAAATCTGTGCAACCGCCTGCGGCGGCGGCCGATTCCCTGGCACAGTGCGCTCGATTGCTGCTGTTTTGACTGAAAAACTGCACATCGCCCGAGAAATCCCTGTGGCCGATACCGAGTCGTGATGGAGATTGCCGCCTCCATGCGGCAACCTGGTCGCGACTTCGTGAGTCTTCAAGGGTGGGAGCGGCGTCGAGGGGACGCCGTCAAGAGGGGGAGGAACGATCGTGACGCGTGGCAGGAAGGCCGGCACGGGCGCGCTCATCGCCGTGCTCGCCGTCGCCGTGGTGTCGGCCGTGCTCATCGGCTGGAACCAGTTCGGGCGCGACGAGCCGGCGTCGGCCAGCCCGGAGCGGTCCGGCCAGACCGCGACGCTCCCGGCCGAGGAGCCATCGGACACCCCGACCCCGACGGCGACACCCACCCCGACGGTCACCCCGACGCCGACTCCCACCACCACGCCCACGCCGGAGGCGCTGATGGTCGCCGGCGCCAGCGGCGACCAGGTGCGCGAACTGCAGGCCCGGCTCAAGCAGCTGCAATGGTACGAACCCAAGATCAACGGCGAGTTCGACGACGTCACCGCCGCCGCCGTCGCCGGGTTCCAGGGCAAGCGCGAGCTGCCGGCCACCGGCGCGGTCGACCAGGCCACCTGGGACACCCTGGTCGGAATGACGAAGACGCCCACCGAGGACGAGCTGAACAACGTGCTCACGGCCGGCCCGACCATCCTCGGCCCCGGCGACACCGGCGACCAGGTCCGCGAGCTGCAGGCCCGGCTCGTGCAGATCGGCTGGTTCAGCGGCGAGGTCACCGACACCTACGGCGATACCACCACCGCGTCGATCAAGGGCTTCCAGGACAAGCGCGGCTTCCCCGCCACCGGCGAGGTCGACCAGCGCACCTGGGACAAGATCGTCGAGATGACCCGCACGCCCACCGACGACGAACTGCACAACCGCGAGCCCGAGAACAACGGCGGCGACACCGACGGCCTCGACCCGCGCTGCCTCACCGGCCGGGTGCTGTGCATCGACAAGTCGACGAACTCACTGCGCTGGGTCATCGACGGCGAGGTGCGCATGACCCTCGACGTCCGGTTCGGCACCGACGAGCTGCCCACCCGCGAGGGCGCGTTCCAGGTGAACTCCAAGTCGCGCGACCACGTGTCGTCGCTGTACGACACCCCGATGCCGTTCGCGATGTTCTTCAGCGGCGGCCAGGCGGTGCACTACTCCCCCGACTTCGCGGCCAACGGCTACAACGGCGGTTCGCACGGCTGCGTCAACGTCCGCGACCGCGACGCCATCAAGTCGCTGTTCGACCAGGTCAACGTCGGCGACACCGTCATCGTCTACTGGTCCTGACGTCCCGCTGACCGACGGCGGCCGGGGGCTCCCCGGCCGCCGTCGGCGCGTCACCGCGCGCCCGGGCGGCGCACCGCCCTCGGTCCCGGCCCGCCCGCGGCCTTGACCGGCGGGACGTCGGCGAGCTGCCAGCTGTGCGGCGGGCTGGCGTCGTCGTGGCCCCGCGGCAGCGAGCAGGCGTCGACGGCGCGGCCGCCGTCAGGCGCCGGCCCCTCGGCGACGCAGGGCAGCGCCTCGGTGAGCATGACGTCGTCGGCATACCAGAGCAGCCACCACCACGGCTGCGTGCTGACGGCGGCGTGGTCGCGCGGCTGGCCCAGCCCGATGTGCGGCAGCCGGTGACCGGCGGCGTACTCGCACACGATGAGGTCGCCGGCCCTGGCGTCGGACTCACCGGCGGCGCCGTTCCCACGGTGGACGGCGAGCCGTTCGGCGTCGGTGCGCGACAGCACGATCGAGGCGGCACAAGGCGGTTCCAGGCCCGCGTCCGGTGGCGGGCCGGCCGGCAGCGGCTCGACCTTGCACAGGTGGGCCGCACCGCCGCCCAGTCCGACGTCGGTCTCGCTCCAGCGGGTGACCGGCCGGTAGCCCAGGCGCCGGACCAGCGCGTCCCAGCCGCGCGGGCCCGGCACGAACGGCTGGCCGCGGACCGCGTCGATCAGGGTGCCGTCCGGCCGCCTGATCTGGACGACCGGCAGCGGCCGGTCGGGCGCCAGTGCCGGGATGTGGAAGGCGGCGTAGTGCAGGCGAGGCAGCATGTCGGATCGGTCTCCGATCCCCCGGGGACGGGGTCGCGAGTACATTGCAAATAGCTAAACGGTGCCACGAACCCCGGACAATTGCTATGGGGAGCCGTAGGGAGCGGCCGGACGCACAGGGGTGCGCGCCCGTGCGTCCTGGTGATAACCGCAGGTCGGGCAAGCTCTAGATTCTGGATCCGTGGAGACCTTCGATCCGGATCCCCAGCTGCGCGGCTACGTCTTCGTGCGACTCGCGGACCACCTCCTCGCCGAGATCGCCGCGGGCCGGATCACGGTCGGCGGGCGCCTGGCCAACGAGCGCGAGATGGCGCGCACCTACGGGGTGGGCATCGGCACGGTGCGCCGGACGCTGGAACTGCTGCGCGAGCGCGGCATCGTCGAGACCTACCCGAGCAAGGGCACCTTCGTCATCGCGGCGACGCCGGCCGACGGGGCGAGCTGACGGCGGCGGCGTCAGATGGCGGTCGTCGCGAAGACCACCAGGTTGTCGACGTAGTGGCCGGCGGACTCGTCGAACGTGTGGCAGGTGATCAGCCGCAGCTGGCGGTCCGGCACCGGGCCGTAGACCTCGTCGGACGGGAAGTCGGCCTGCGGCACCGTGCGGCTGCCGTCCACCACGAACACGGCCGTTTCGCCGTCGCTGAGCTCGACCTCGACCCGGTCGCCGGGCCTGAGCCGGGCCAGCCCGGCGAACACCGCCGGACCGCTGGGCGAGTCCACGTGCCCGGCGAGGACGGCCGGGCCGGGCGTGCCCGGCACCGGACCGCCGGCGAACCAGCCGGCCGTCTGCCAGTCCACCGGTGCGGCCAGCCGCCCGTCGTCGCCGCGGCGCAGCGTCTCCAGCGCACTGTCGACGCCGATCGCCGGGATCCGCACGCGCACCGGCACCGTGTCGCCGACGGGGATCGGGCGCGGCCCGGCGGACGTGACGGACGTGACGACGTCGGGCGATGCGGCCGCGCGGCCCACAGCCGGCTCCGTCCCGTCCGCGCACCCGCCGAGCCCGGCGACGACGACGGCCGCCACGACCAGCGTCGCCGCCGCTCGATTCATGCCACTCGTCGGCGACGCGCCAGCACAGCGGTGACGACGGCCAGCCCGGCCGCCAGCACCACCGCGCGGAGCGGCGCCGTCCAGCCCGGTGCGTTCTCGAGCCCGCGGCCGCCGGTCGGCACGCCGCCGGCCGGGGCGTCGGGCGTGCCGGTGCTGTCCACGACGCCGACGACGCTCAGCGCCCCGTCCACGTCGAGGACGAAGAGCGTGTTGACGGTGCCGGCGGCGAGGTCGACGGACGTGCTGCCGGTGCCGGCGTCGCTGCTGAGGTCCAGGGTCCAGCGGCCGCCGGGCACCTCGCTGTAGCCGGTCGCCGTCCCGAAGGCGGCGTCGTCGGCCAGGACGGTGCCGGTGTCGGTCTTGACGGTGACCGACGGCGACGAGACGGCGGCCGAGATCAGCCGCACCCGCGCCTGGCCCGCCGCCGGCGCCGTCAGGTCGTCGACGAGGATGCGACCGGACAGGTCGGCGTTCAGGCCGACCGCGGCGACGGTGATCGCGACCCCGTCCTCGATCTCCACCGCCGCCGTGATGACCGGCTCGGAGTCAGCCGGCGCGCCGGCCGGGCGCATCGCCGCGGTGTAGGTCCCGGCGGGCAGCCGCGCATAGCCGGACACGTCGCCGTAACCGACGTCCCGCAGCTCCAGCACAGACGCGCCGTCGAGGCCGGTCAGGCTGACGTCGACCTCCGGCGTGTCCGGCGACAGGTGCGCCAGCCGGGCCCAGCCCGCGGCCGCCGGCTCCTCGCTGCCCTGGGCGCCGGTGGCGGTGCCGGCGGCCAGGGCGACGACTCCCACGGCCGTGGCCAGGGACCTGACGATGCGTCTCATGGGGTCTCCTCGGGATGCGGTGGGTCGGGGAGCAGACCGCGCGGCGCGGTCAGCGAGTACGTGACGGTGACGGTGGTCCCGTCCGTGTCGACCTGCGACGGCGTGAACGGCGCCGGCTGCCCGAGCAGCCAGAGCGCCAGCCGGGCCGCCTCGTCCTCCGTCGGCAGGCCGGCCAGCACGAGCCGGCGGCGCACGCCGTCGTCCTCGCCCGGCAGCGCGGGCAGCGACACGTCCAGCTCGTAGGTGCCGGACAGCTTGCCCAGGACGATCACCAGCCGCGGGTCGACCCGGCCGGCGGCCGCGACGGCGCGCGCGGCGGCGTCGAAGGTCAGGGCGTCGTTGCGCAGCAGCTGGCCGGTCGCGTACCGGACGGTGTGCCGGTCCCCGGCGGCGACCGCCTCGGCGACCTCGCGCCCGAGCGGGTGCACCGCCCGGATCTCCACCCGGCCGTCGCCCTGCCCGAACACCGCGACGACGGTCGACTCGGCCAGCGCGGACCCGACGTCGGCCCGGCCGGCGTCGTCGTCGCGCAGCGCCGCGGTCGACACCACGTAGTCGTAGTGGGTCCAGCGGGGCGGACGCGGGACGAACGGACCGCGCTCCGTGCCGGCGCCGGTGCCGGTGCCCGCGCTCGCCGGGAAGCTGGTGAACGGCACCAGCCCGGCGGCCGCGAACCCGGACCGCAGCAGGTCCGCCCGCAGCGTCTGGTCGACCACCAGCCGGACGTCGTGCGGCACGTTCGCCGTCAGCCAGCGCTCGGCCTGGGCGACCGGCGCGACCGGGTCGTCGCGCAGCAGCGGGCGCAGCTCGCCCGGCCAGGTCGCCGTCACCGCGACGATCAGCGCGGCCGCCGCGGTCGTCGACATGATGGCCAGCGGCATCGCCTCAGGCCGCCCGCGCACCGCCAGCAGCCGGACGACCAGCCGGTGCGCCGTCGCGGGCACCAGCAGCGCGGCCAGCGGGACCGCCGCGACCGGCAGCACGACCGGGGCCGGCCCGCCCGGGACGACGATCAGCAGCGCCAGCGTGATCAGTGCGGCCGCCGCCGGACGCAGGGGCGGAAAGAGCAGCGCGGCGCCCGCCGCGACCGGCCCGATCGCCACCAGCACCGGATCCAGCGTCCACCACCGTTCCGGCGCCGCGCCGCCGAGCTCGCCCAGCGACGCGAGCAGGTACCCGTAGGCGCCGGCGCTGGCCGCGGCGGCCACCCCGGCCAGCGCGAGTCGCCACCGTCGCCGCGTCACCTGCTGCCACATCGTCCACACCACGAACGGCGCCACGACGACGAACGTGGCCTGCGTCAACGCCGCCAGCACCACCGCGACCCCGGCCGCCGGGAACGCGACCGGCCGCCCGCGCCGCGCCGTCGCCAGCACGAACGCGAGCAGCATCCACAGCACCGCCACGTTCTCGGCCAGCACCAGCCGGTGCAGGTGCAGCGCCAGCGGCGACACCGCATAGATCACGACGGCGACCGCGGCGGCCGGCCGGGCCACCCCGAGGCGCCGGGCCAGCACCCACATCAGGACGACGCCGAGCAGCAGCACGACCAGCAGCGCCTCCCGCCCACCCCCCACCACGTGCGTCGCCCGGTCCAGCGCGCCGGTCGGCCCGGTCCACGCCGCCAGCTGTGCGGCGGCCAGGTCGCCGTCGGCGCCGTCCGTCACCCGGGCCATCAGCTCGCCCTCGGCCTCGGTGAACGCGGGCGAGCGGGTCATCCCGGCGGCGTGCACGAAACCGGCCAGCGTCAGCAGCGGCGCCAGCCAGGCGAGATCCGGGCCGTGCCGGCGGAACCAACCACGCACCCGGCGCGGCCGCGGCGGCCTCGGCTGCACCGGAATCGGCAGCCGCAGGTCGTCGAGGTCCAGCGGCAGCGCGGGCAGAGTCGACACGGTGTCGCGCAACGCCGACGCCTCCCCCCGAGGTGTCGCACAGACCTGCGCGCCGGCCCACGGCGCGGCGATGCCACGCCATGATCGCCAGGCAGGTCAGGCTCGCGGTTCCTGACCAGAAAGTCTTCGGCGGGAGTGTATACCTGAATGTGACTATGTGAGGCGAAATGTCGCGATTCGGGGTTCTGTCGTCGGTGCCGCGGGCCTCGTCAGTGCTGGGCTGCCGGTTCGCGCGCCGCGCGCGTCGGTCGGCGCTGCGTCCGCCCGCCCACGCCAAGCACGTCGGTCAGCGTTGCGCGAGTCTGCCGGTGCCGCGCCGAGCCTGTCCGTTGCCGTCGCGCACGTCGGTCAGCGCCGCGGGCGCCTGTCGGCGCCGCGCGAGTCTGTCGGTGCCCGCCCGTAGGGTGGGCACCCTCCCTCAAGGGGCGGGTCATACCTACCGCGCGATCAGAAGCGACCGCACCGCACCACCGCCCCACCACCACCGCCCCAGCACCAACGTCCTGCGCCACCGCCCGGTACGACCGCCGCCCCGACGCAGGGTGGGGCTGGCGATCAGGCGGCCGGCAGGTCGATCATCATGACGGGGTCCGTGGTCGGCTGCGGCGATCCGCCGTCCGGTTCGACGGTGATGCCGAGCCGGTCGGCGCCGGCGAGGCCGCGGGCGGTGAAGGGGCCGACGTGGCCGTCGGGGGGGTTGCCGAGGACTCCGGCGGACACCACGCCGCCGTCCTCGTGCATGAACCACAGCTGGTAGGTGTGCCCGGCGGGCGCCGGCGCCATGCCGTCGCCGATGAAGACGGCGACGTCCAGCGAACGCGCCAGCAGCACGGTGCCGCTGGTGTCGCCCTCGCCGACCCGCACCATCTCCATGTCCTCGGCGCCGACCAGTTGCCGCATCTGGGCGCCGATCTGCTGCGACCGGTCGAGGTCGGACTGCACGTCGTTCAGCCGGATCCCGAGCACGACGATCGCCGCCACGGCGGCCGCGGCCAGGCCGGTCGCGACCCGCGGCCACCAGCGGCGCAGCGCCCGCCCGGCGGCCGAACCCGCGGCCGAATCCGGCCCCGAGCCCGCACCCGCACCCGACTCCAGCCCCGCGCCGGCAGAACCAGACGCCACCCGCGGCGGCAGCGGCCGCACCTCGGCGATCCGCGCGAGCACCTCATCCCGCATCCGCGGCGGCGGTGTGACGGCGGCGGCGACGCCGAGGCGGGCGGCGGTCTCGCGCAGCTCGTCGACCTCGACGCGGCAGTCGGCGCACTGTTCCAGGTGCTCCTCGAACCGGCTGACCTCGTCCGGCGGCAGCGCATGCAGCGCGTACGGCGCGGCCAGCGTGTGGATGCCGGCGTCCACGGGCTCGTTCATCGCCCCACCCCCATGCAGTCGCGCAGCCTGGCGAGGCCGTCGCGCAGCCGCGTCTTGACCGTACCGAGCGGAGCATGCAGCAGCTGCGCGACCTCGCGGTACGTGTACCCGTCGTAGTAGGCCAGCGCGATCGACTCGCGCTGCAGCCCGGTCAGCGAGTCGAGGCAGCGGCGCACCTGTTCGCGCTCCACGTTCGCCTCCACTTCGTCGGCCACGTGGTCGTACGGCCGTTCGTCGTCGCGGCGGGCGGCCCGCTCCTCGCGGTCGCTGCCGGCCTGTTCGCGGCGGACGCGGTCGACGGCGCGGCGGTGGGCGATGGTGAGGATCCACCCGCGCGCGCTGCCCCGCTCGGGCTCGTACCGCGACGCCGTCCGCCAGACCTCGACCAGCACCTCCTGCGCGACCTCCTCGGCCAGCGCCCGGTTGCGGACGACCGTCGTCGCGATGCCCAGCACCGGACCGGCCATGCTGTCGTAGACCTGCTCGAAGGCGGCGTGGTCGCCGCGGGCACAGTGGTCGAGCAGCCGGCCGAGCCGGTCGCCCGGACCACCGGCCGGCTCCGGCTCACCCGCCGGCACCGATCGCAACGTCACCATGGTGCGTCCTCCACCGTCATCGTCCACCTGACTGCCCCGTGTTCGCAGCCGCGGCGACGGCGGATTGGTCGCGGTCCGCACCAATCCGGGCGCACGCGGGCCGCGAATCCCGGGCATGGAGCCCACGCGACCGTCGGTGGCGGTGATCGGGTCCGGCATCGCCGGCCTCACCGCGGCCTACCTGCTGCAGCGCCGGTACGACGTGCACCTGTTCGAGGCCGACGACCGGCTGGGCGGGCACGCGCACACGCACGACGTGCCGGGCGCGGGCGCGACGGTCGCGGTGGACAGCGGGTTCCTCGTGCACAACGAGCGAACCTATCCGCGGCTGACCCGGTTGTTCGGGGAACTGGGCATCGCGACCACCGAGACGGACATGTCGATGAGCGTGAGCTGCGCGTCGTGCGGGCTGGAGTACGCGGGCGCGCTCGGCCCGACCGGCGTGTTCGCGCAGCGCCGCTCCGCCGCCAGGCCGCGGTTCCTGCGGATGCTCGGCGAGGTCGCGGCGTTCCACCGCCGGGCGCGGGCGCTGCTGACGAGCGAGGCGGACGACACGCTGACACTGGGCGGCTTCCTCGCCCGGCACCGGCACACCGCCTACTTCGCCGACCACTTCATGGTGCCGCTGGTGTCGGCGGTCTGGTCGGCGGGACGGGCGGACGTGCTGCGCTACCCGGCCCGCTTCCTGTTCCGGTTCCTCGACAACCACGGCATGCTCGCGGTCGGCGGGTCGCCGCGCTGGCGGACGGTCACCGGCGGCTCCCGGACGTACGTCGAACGGGCCGCGAAGGACCTCACGTCGGTGCGCACGGCCTCGCCGGTCCGCGGCCTGCGGCGCACGGGCGACGGCGTCCTGGTGCGCGAGGCGTCGGACACGGTGCAGCGGTTCGATCACGCCGTCGTGGCGACCCACGCCGACCAGGCGTTGCGGCTGCTGGAGGACCCGACGGCGGACGAGCGGGCCGTGCTGGGGACGTTCGGGTTCTCGGTCAACGAGGCGGTGCTGCACACCGACGCGACGCTGCTGCCCCGGGAGCGGCGGGCGTGGGCGTCGTGGAACCACGTGGTGCCGGCCTGCGGCCCCGGCGCCGGGGCGCGCGCGAGGCCCGTGGCGATCTCGTACCACCTGAACCGGCTGCACCGGCTGGACGGTGCGGCGGGTGGGCGGGAGTACGTCGTCACGCTGGGCGGGACGGACCGCATCGCGCCGGACGCCGTCGTCGCCCAGATGGTCTACGCGCACCCGATCCACACCGTCGAGACGGTCGCGGCCCAGCAACGGCTGCCGGATCTCGCCACCGCGCGGACGGCGTACGCGGGCGCCTGGCACGGCTGGGGGTTCCACGAGGACGGCTGCGCGTCCGGCGTCCGCGCCGCCGAGCACCTGGGGGTCCGCTGGTGACGGCGCTGTACGCGGCCACGGTGACGCACACGCGGTACGAACGGGCCCGCCGGACGTTCCGCTACGGGACCTTCCTGTGGCTGGTCGACCTCGACGACCTGCCCCGGCTGCCGCGGGCGCTCGCGGCGTTCCGGGCCCGCGACCACTTCGACGGCGACGCCGCGACGATCCGGGACGGGCTGGCATCGTGGCTGGCGGAGCGGGGTATGTCCCTGGGCGGCGGCCGCGTGCTCATGCTCTCCGGCGCGGCCGTGCTCGGTTACGTGTTCAATCCGCTGACGGTGTTCTGGTGCCACGACGCGGACGGCGCGCCGCTCTGCGTCGTCGCGGAGGTGCACAACACCTACGGAGGCCGGCACGCCTACGTCCTGCACCCCGACGAGCAGGATCGGGCGACGACCGCGAAGGAGCTCTACGTGTCGCCGTTCTTCCCCGTCGACGGCCGCTACGCGATGTCCGTCCCCCGTCCCGGCCAGCGGCTGCGGCTGGCGGTCACCCTGTTCCGGCCCGGGCCCGGCGGCGCGGACGTGCCCGCGTTCGCCGCGTCGCTCACCGGGCGCCGCCGCCCGGCCACCGTGCCGCAGCTGCTCCGGCTGCTGCTGCGCTACCCGTGGGCGCCGCTGCGGGTCAGCGCGCTGATCCGCTGGCAGGGCGTCCGGCTGTGGCTGCGCCGGCTGCCCGTCGTCCCGCGCCGAGGTGCGGCCGTATGAGCGCCGTCACCAGCATCGACATCGGCCGCTGGCCGGACGTCGCCGTCACGCCCGCGGCCGGTGGCGCGCGGCTGCGGGCGGCCCGGACGGCGGTGGCGTACGCCGCGCGGGTGGCCGGGGTCCGGGTCGTGACGGCGGACGGCGCGCTCGGCGCCGCGCCGGGCGCGCCGGTGCTCGAGGTCCGCCGGGCCCGCGAGTTCTTCGCCCGCATCGGCCGCGACGGCCTGATCGGCTTCGGCGAGGGGTTCATGAGCGGCGCGTGGACGGCCCCCGACCTCGCCGGCGTACTGACGGCGTTCGCCGAACGGCTGACCAGCCTGGTCCCGCCGCCGCTGCAGAAGCTGCGCCGGCTGATGCAGCCGTCGATGCCGGCCGCCGAGTTCGCCGACCGGGCCGGCGCGAGACGCAACGTCAGCCGGCACTACGACCTCTCCAACGAGCTGTTCGCGCTGTTCCTCGACCCGTCGATGACGTACTCGTCGGCGCTGTTCGGGCCCGGCGACGACCTCGAGCGGGCCCAGCTGCGCAAGATCGACGCGGTGCTGGACGCGGCCGCGGTCCGGCCCGGGGGGCGGGTGCTGGAGATCGGCACCGGCTGGGGCGCGCTGGCGGTCCGGGCCGCCACCGAACGCGGGGCGCACGTCACCACCGTCACCCTGTCGGAGGAGCAGGCCGCCCTCGCCCGGTCCCGCGTTCAGGCGGCCGGGGTGGCCGACCGCGTCGACGTGCAGGTGCGCGACTACCGCGACGTCGAGGGCCGCTACGACGCCGTCGTCAGCGTGGAGATGATCGAGGCGGTCGGCGAGCGGCACTGGCCGCGGTACTTCGCCGCGCTGGGCCGGGCGCTGGCGCCGGGCGGGCGGGTCGGGCTGCAGGCCATCACCATGCCGCACGAGCACCTGGTGGCGACGCGGCACTCGTGGACCTGGATCCACAAGTACGTCTTCCCCGGCGGGCTGATCCCGTCGGAGCCGGCGATCCGGGCGCACGCGCAGCGCGACGGCGGGCTGTCGGTGCTGCACCGGCGCTCGTTCGGCGCGCACTACGCCGAGACGCTGCGGCAGTGGCGCGCGCGGTTCCTGGCCGCCGAAGACGCCGTCGGCGCGCTCGGCTTCGACCCGGTGTTCCGGCGGATGTGGGAGTTCTACCTGGCCTACTGCGAGGCCGGGTTCCGCACCGGCCGGCTGGACGTCGAGCAGTTCACGCTCGGCGCGGGCGGCGTCCGATGACCGCGACGGCGACCCGGCTGCACGGCCTGCTGGGCGAGGTGCTCGGGACCGAGCCGCCGGTCCGGATCAGGGCGTGGGACGGCAGCCTGGCCGGCCCGGCGGACGCGCCAGTGGTGGTGCTCCGGTCGCCGATGGCGCTGCGCCGGATGCTGTGGCGGCCCGGCGAGCTGGGCCTGGCCCGCGCGTACGTCGCCGGCGACCTCGACGTCGAGGGCGACCTCGGCGCCGCGTTCTCGCATACCCGGCGCGCGTTCGCGGCCTCCCGCGCGCGGCCGACACCCGGCGCCGTCCGGTCGGCGTGGCGGGCGGCCCGCGACTGGCGGCTGCTGGGCGCGCCACCACCGGCCCCGCCCGAGGAGGCCCGCCTGCGCGGGCGACGGCACACGCAGCAGCGCGACCGTGCGGCGATCAGCCACCACTACGACCTCGGCAACGACTTCTACGGGCTGCTGCTGGACGAGACCATGGCGTACTCGTGCGGCTACTGGACGCCGGACGTGCCCGACGGCGACGACGCGGCCGCGTCGCGGGCCAAGCTGGACCTCGTCTGCCGCAAGCTGGAGCTGCGCCCGGGCGACCACCTGGTCGACGTCGGCTGCGGCTGGGGTTCGCTGGTGCTGCACGCGGCCCGCGAGTACGGCGTCCGGGTCACCGGCTGCACCATCTCGCGGGCGCAGGCGTCGTTCGTCCGCGACCGCATCGCGCGGGCCGGGCTGGGCGAGCGCGCCGCCGTCGAGCTGCGCGACTACCGCGACCTCGACGTCACCGGCGCCGACGCCGTCGCGTCCATCGAGATGGGCGAGCACGTCGGCGCGGAGCGGTACCCGCAGTACGCGGCCGTGCTGTACGGCGCCGTCCGCCCCGGCGGACGGCTGCTGCTGCAACAGATGTCGCGGGGGCGGCACGCGGCCGGCGGCGGCGCGTTCATCGAGTCCTACATCGCGCCCGACATGCACATGCGCCCGCTACCCGAGACGCTGCGGATGGTCGCGGCCGCCGGGTACGAACTGCGCCACGTCGAGGCGCTGCGCGAGCACTACGTGCGGACGATCCGGTGCTGGGCCGGCCGGCTGGAGCAGCACTGGGACGACGTCGTCGCGCTGGCCGGCGAGCGGACCGCCCGGGTCTGGCGGCTCTACCTCGCCGGCGGCGCGGCCGCGTTCGACGAGGGCCGGATGGGCGTCGACCAGATCCTGGCGGTGCGACCCTGATGGGCGGCGTCGCGTGGTCCGGGCTCGGCGCGAACCTCGGGCTGACCGCCGCGGCCGTCGCCGTGGTGATGGCCGGCGTGGTGGCGTGGGTGGCCCGCGGCGGCGCCGTCGTCGTCATCGACACCGTGTGGGGCGCCGGGTTCGCGCTGGTCGCCGCCGTGACCTGGCTGGCGTCCTCCGGTGACGGCGACGGCGCCCTCCGCGCGGTGGTCACCGTCCTCACCGTCGTGTGGGGCGTCCGGCTCGCCGTCCACCTGCACCGGCGCAACCACGGCAAGGGCGAGGACCCGCGCTACGAGGACCTGTTCGCCCGGCACGCCGGCGGCCGGGTCCGCGTCACGGTGCTGTGGGTCTGCCTGCCGCAGGCGGTGATCCTGTGGTTCGTGTCGCTGCCGGTGCAGGTCGCGCAGTACGCGACGGTGTCGCCGGCCTGGTGGCTGGTCGGCGTCGGCGTCGGCGTGTGCACGGCCGGACTGGTCTTCGAGGCCGTCGGCGACGCCCAGCTGGCCCGGTTCAAGGCCGATCCGGCCAACCGCGGCCGCATCCTGGACCGCGGGCTGTGGCGCTACACCCGCCATCCCAACTACTTCGGCGACGCGTGCGTCTGGTGGGGGCTGTGGCTGTGCGCGTGCGTCACCTGGCCGGGGGCGGCGACCGTGCTGTCGCCGCTGCTCATGACGTACTTCCTGGCTCGCGGGACGGGCAAGCCGCTGACCGAGAAGCGCATGGCCGGGCGGCCCGGCTACGCCGAGTACGTCGAGCGGACCAGCGGTTTCGTCCCGCTGCCGCCGCGTCAGACGTCGATCAACGGGTCCGGATAGTCCAGGCCCCGGCGAAGGTCGTCCGGCAGCGTCCACGGCGTGTGGACGGCCGCGCCCTCGACGCCGCGCAGCTCGGGCACGTAGCGGCGGACGTAGTCGCCGTCAGGGTCGAACCGCTTGGCCTGGCGCAACGGGTTGAGCACGCGGTTGGGCCGGGTGTCGTTACCGGTGCCGGCCACCCACTGCCAGTTGCCCACGTTGTTCGCGACGTCGCCGTCGACCAGCCAGCGGAAGAAGTGGGCGGCGCCGGCCCGCCAGTCGACCCGCAGGTTCTTCGTCAGGAACGACGCCGTCACCAGCCGGGCCCGGTTGTGCATCCAGCCCTCGCGCAGCAGCTGGCGCATCCCGGCGTCGACGATCGGCACGCCGGTCTCGCCGCGCTGCCAGGCGCGCAGGCCGTCGGCGTCGTCGCGCCATTCGACGTCGCGGCGCCGGTAGTCCTTCGTGGCGACGGACGGGACCGCCGCCGTCACCTGGTGGTGGAAGTCGCGCCAGGCCAGCTGCCGCACCTGCTCGGGCGCGTCGTCCGTGAGCCGGTGCGCCACCTCCAGCGGCGACACGCAGCCGAAGTGCAGGTACGGGCTCAACCGCGAGGTGTGGTCGCCCGCGAGGTCGTCGAGGTCCGGCTCGCCGTCGCCGGCGCGCCTGACGGCCCGGGCGAGGACGGCGCGCCCGGCGGTCTCGCCGCCCTCGGGCAGGTCGGGCGAGGTGGCGCCGCCGGACAGGTCCGTGGCGGCGGGCAGCCGGCCGATGCGGGCGAGGTCGCCGCTGCTGACGCGGCCCGGTGCGGCCACCCGCTCCCGCCACGTCGCCGCGGTCCACGCCCGCCAGTACGGGGTGAAGACGCGGTAGTGGTCGCCGCCGGCCGGGAGCAGCGCGCCGGGCGGGACCACCGTCACGCCGGGATAGGCCCGGAACCGCACGCCCTGCTCCTGGCACGCGCCGGCCAGCCGCTGCTCCCGGCGCTGCGCGTAGGCGCTGACGTCGGCACTGCACACCAGCGCGGTCGCGCCGGTCTCGGCGACCACCGCCAACGTCTGCGTGACCACGTCGCCGCGGCGCAGCACCAGGTCGCCGCCACGCTCGCGCAGCGATTCGCGCAGGTCCGCCAGCGCCCGCACGAGGAACGCGGCCCGGTTCGGCGCGGCGTTCCGGCCGCTCAGGATCGCGTCGTCGAGCACGAACAGCGGCACCACCCGTCCGGCGTGCTCGCTGGCGGCGGCCAGCGCCGGGTGGTCGTGCACGCGCAGGTCGCGGGTGAACAGCACCACGGCCGTCCGGTCGTCGGTCACTCTCGGTCCTCCTCGTCGCTCACGGCACCCGTACCCGTCATTCGAGGCCCATCCGCGGCCCGGATGGGTACGAATCCCGGGTATGAGGGTTCTCGTCGCCGGCGCGACCGGCTACATCGGCAGCCGCCTGGTCCCGCGGCTGGCCGCCGCCGGGCACACCGTCCGCTGCCTGGCCCGCGACCCCGGCAAGCTGCGCGACCAGCCCTGGGCGGGCGAGGTCGAGGTCGTGCGCGGCGACGTGCTGGACCGGGCGAGCCTCGACCCTGCCATGGACGGCATCGACGTCGTGCACTATCTCGTGCACTCGCTGGCGACGCGCGGCTTCGCCGCGACCGACCGGAGGGCGGCGACGACCGTGGCGTCCGCGGCCGCGGACGCCGGTGTGAGCCGGCTCGTCTACCTGGGCGGGCTGCACCCGCCGGCCACCGCCGGGCTCTCGGACCATCTGGCGTCGCGCACCGAGGTCGGGCGGATCTTCCTCGACGGACCGGTGCCGGCGGTCGTGCTGCAGGCCGGGGTGGTCATCGGCTCCGGTTCGGCCAGCTTCGAGATGCTCCGTCACCTCACCGAGCGGCTGCCGGTCAGCGTGACCCCCCGCTGGGTACACACCCGCACCCAGCCGATCGCCATCCGCGACGTCCTCGCCCACCTGGTCGCGGCCACCACGCTCCCGGGCGAGCCGAACCGCACCTTCGACATCGGCGGCCCGGACGTGCTGACGTACGCGGACATGATGCGCGGCTACGCCCGGGTCGCCGGGCTGCCCCGCCGGGTCATCGTGCCGGTCCCGCTGCTGACGCCATGGCTGTCGGCGCAGTGGGTGAACCTGGTGACCCCGGTGCCGCGGTCGCTCGCCGTCCCGCTGATCGAGTCGCTCGAGCACGAGGCCGTCTGCACCGAGGACGACCTGCGCGGCCTGCTGCCGGAGCCGGTCGACCCGACGCCGTACGAGCGCGCGGTCGAGCTGGCCCTGGCCCGCATGCGCGACGGCGAGGTCGAGAGCCACTGGTCCGCCGCGTCGCCCGCCGGTGCGCCGTCGGACTCGCTGCCCAGCGACCCGTCCTGGTCCGGCGGCTCGGTGCGGGTGGACCAGCGGTCGGTGCGCTGCGACGTGCCGCCGGAGCGGCTCTGGCGCGTGATCGAGGGCATCGGCGGGCAGAACGGCTGGTACTCGTTCCCGCTGGCCTGGGCGGTGCGCGGCTGGGCCGACCGGCTCGCCGGCGGCGTCGGCCTGCGCCGCGGCCGCCGCGACCCGGCCCGGCTGCACCTCGGCGAGGCGCTGGACTGGTGGCGGGTCGAGGCGATCGACCGCGGCCGGCTGCTGCGGCTGCGCGCGGAGATGAAGGTGCCGGGGAGCGCCTGGCTCGAACTGACGGTGGCCCCCGACGGCGACGGCGCCCGCTACGGCCAGCGCGCGGTCTTCGTGCCCCGCGGCCTGACCGGCCAGCTCTACTGGTGGGCGCTCTGGCCGTTCCACGGCGTCATCTTCGGCGGCATGTCTCGCAACATCACCCGCGCGGCCTCCCGTTGAGGGAAGGTCGCCGGACCTCTCCGGGCGGCGAGTGCTGCGCCGGCTCCGCACTCTCCGCCCTCCGACGCCCGTCGACCTTGCGTCAGCGGGCCTTGCGGCCGAGGTGGCGGTTCGGCCACCAGACGGCGTCGCCGATGTCGTAGGCGAGGGCGGGGACCAGGAGCGAGCGCACGACGAAGGTGTCGAGCAGCACGCCGAAGGCGACGAGGAAGGCGATCTGCGCCAGGAACAGGATCGGGATCACCGCGAGCGCCGAGAACGTGGCCGCCAGCACCAGCCCGGCCGACGTGATGACGCCGCCGGTCACCGCGAGCCCGCGCAGCACGCCGGGCCGGGTGCCGATGCTCGCCGACTCCTCCCGCACCCGGCTCATCAGGAAGATGTTGTAGTCGATGCCGAGTGCCACGAGGAACACGAACGCGAACAGCGGCACGCCGGGGTCGGCGCCGGGCCAGCCGAGGACGTGGTCGAAGACCAGCCCGGCCACGCCCAGCGTCGCGGCGAAGCTCAGCACGACGGTGAGCACCAGCAGCACCGGCGCCAGCACGGAGCGCAGTAGCCCGATCAGCACCAGCAGGATCACCGCCAGCACCACCGGGATGATCAGCGTGCGGTCGCGGGCCGAGATCTCGTTGGTGTCCAGCAGCTCGGCGGTCCGGCCGCCCACCAGCACGTCCTCGCCGACGTCGTCGAGGGCGGCCCGCAGGTCCCTGACGGTGCCGACGGCGGCGTGGCTGTCGGCGGGATCGGCGAGGGTCAGCTCGAGCAGGGCGCGGTCGCCGGCGACCTGCGGCTCGGGCGCGTTCGCCGCCGGGCTCACGCCGTCGACGCCCACGGCCACCCGGGCGACGTCGGCCGCGTCGTCCGCGCCGCTCAGCACGAGCACGGGCGAGCCGGAGCCGCCGGGGAAGTGCCGGCTCAGCGCCTCCTGGCCCTCGACGGCCTCGACCCGGTCGAGGAACAGCTCGCTCTCGCTGACGCCGTCGGCGCGGAAGGCCGGCACGAGCGCCGCCAGCGCCAGCAGCGCCACGGCCGTCCCGGCCCAGAGCGCGCGGGGGCGGCGCCCCACCAGCCGCGCGACGCGGTCCCACACCCCGGCGTGCTCCGGCGCCGCCGAACCATACCGCGGCCGGAACGGCCAGAACGCCGCCCGCCCGAGCAGGACCAGCACGGCGGGCAGGAAGGTCAGCGCCGCCAGCAGCGACGCGCCGATGCCGATGGCGGCCACCGGGCCCAGGCTGCGGTTGGAGTTGAGGTTCGACAGCAGCAGGCAGAGCACGCCGGCGATGACGGTGCCGCCGGAGGCCACGATCGGGCCGGCCGCCCGGCGCAGCGCCGTCGCCATCGCCTCGAACCGGCCTCGGTGCTCGCGCAACTCCTCGCGGTAGCGGGCGACCAGGAGCAGCGCGTAGTCGGTGGCGGCGCCGACCACGAGGATCGACATGATGCCCTGGCTCTGCCCGTTCAGCGTCAGCGTGCCGGCGTCGGCCAGCAGGTACACCGCCCACGACGCCAGGCCGAGCCCGAGCACCGACGACACCAGCACGGCGAGCGGCAGGATCGGGCTGCGGTAGACGACCAACAGGATCACCAGCACCACGGCCAGCGCCACCACCAGCAGCACGCCGTCGATGCCCGCGAACGCCGAGCCGAGGTCGGCGGCGAACCCGGCCGGCCCGGTCACGTGCACGGCGGCGCCGGCCGCGGGGGCGAGCTCGGCCCGGATCTCCTCGACCACGGCGTCGACCTCGGCGGCGCCGGACGTGTCGATCTGGACGACGGCGGTGAGCGCGCTCCCGTCCTCGGCCGGGATCGGCGGGCTCACCGGCGGGGTGACGCCGTCGAGCGCGGCCACCCGCTCGAGCTGGGCCGCGGCCTCGCCGGCCGCCTCGGGGGCCAGGCCGTCCGCGTCCTCCCAGACCACGACCGCGGGCAGCACGTCGGCGTCCTGGAAGTCCGCCCGCGCGTCGGCGACCTCGGTGGACTCCGCGTCGGAGGGCAGGAACGCGGCGTTGTCGTTCTCGGCGACCTCACCGAGCCGGCCCGCGTAGGGACCGCCGACGGCGCCGACCGCCAGCCAGCCGAGCAGGAAGAGGACGGGGACGAGCCAGCGCAGCCGAGAGGGCATGCTCGGGCCTTTCGTTTCGATGGTCGAATATCTCGATTGTCGAGATATTACCCGCGCGGGCCGGCCTCACGCTCCCGGTGGGCGACGAGGGCCTCGAGCGCCGTCGTCAGGAACCGCTGGACCACCTCGACGTCATGCGCGTCGAACTCCTCCAGCCGGTCCGCCATGTCCACCGCCAGCGGGCCGAAGTAGGCCGGGCCGAGCGCGGCGGCCGACGGCTCCAGCCGGACCAGCACCCGGCGGCGGTCGCGCGGGTCGGCCTCGCGGCGCAGGTGGCCCGACGCGACCAGCCGGTCGATGAGCGCCGTCACCGACGCCGACGAGAGCCCCAGTTCGCGCCCGATCGCACCGGCGGTGACGTCGCGCCCTTCACGTGCGGCGGCCACCAGGACGAGTAGCGCGCGGGCGGCCGAGTGGTCGATGTCGTGGGCCGCGCCGAAGCGGCGGGCGAGGTCGGCCATCTCGGCGCCGAGCTGCTGGAGCTGCCGGATGACGGCGTCGGTGCGCGCGTCCCTCGGCCCCGCCTCGCCGGGCAGCTGCGTCGCCATGGGGCCATGGTCGCAGACGCCGGCCGCCGGTCTCCCCCCACGCGGGAGACCGGCGGCCACGCTCGTCCGTCACATCGGCGGCATCAGCACGCCGTCGATGAGGTAGACGGTCGCGTTGGCCGTCGTGACGCCGCCGCAGACGACGTTCGCGTCGTTGACGGTCAGCGCGTCCGGCGTGCCGGCGACGGTCACGGGCGCGCCCTGCACCGTCGTCTGCTCGCCGACCACCTGGTCGGGCGACAGCTGGCCGGGCACCACGTGGTACGTCAGCACCGTCGTCAGCAGGTCGGCGTCGGTCGACAGCGTCGCCAGCGTCGCCGGGTCGACCGCCGCGAACGCGTCGTCCACCGGCGCGAAGACGGTGAACTCGCCGCCGTTCAACGTGTCGACCAGGTTGACCTGCGGGTTCAGCTCGCCGGACACGGCCGAGACGAGCGTCGTCAAGATCGGGTTGTTCGACGCGGCCACCGCCACCGGGTCGTCGGACATGCCCTCGACCGACCCCTCGCCGTCGGGCACCTGGGACGCGTAGTCGGCGCAGCCCGGGCCGACCGGGCCGGCCATCGGCTCTTCCGTCATCTCGTCGGCCGGTTCGCTGGCCTCGTCGCTCGGCTCGTCGGCGGCGTCGTTCTCGGGCGCGGCGGAGCTGCCGCCGTTGCCGTCCGCCGTCGAGTCGTCGCCGTCGTCGCCACAGGCGGACAGCGTGAGGGTGAGGGCGGCGGCGGTCGCCAGCAGGACGGGGACTCGCCTGGTCAGGAGCTTCATGATCGGTTCCTCTCGTGCTCGTTCTGATGGGTGTGCCGGGTGCTGCCGGAGCGTCAGGTCACGCGCACCACCACCGAATGCCAGCCGCTGGACCCGTCCGGGAACGGCGGCGCCTGCTCGTCGGTCTGCCGGTCGCCGGCGCCGTCGGTGGCGCGCACGCGCAGCGTGTGGTTGCCCGGTTCGGCGTCCCAGTCCCACGACCACTGCCGCCAGGTGTCCGCCGACGCCTCCGCGGCCAGCCGCGCGGGCCGCCAGTCGCCGTCGTCCACCTGCACCTCCACCCCGGCGACGCCGCGGTGCTGCGCCCACGCCACCCCGGCGACGACGGTCCGGCCGGCCGGCAGCTCGGCGAACGACCCCGGCACGTCGATGCGCGACGCCGTCTTGATCGGGGCCTTCGCCGCCCAGCCGCGGTCGGTCCAGTAGGCGGTGGCGCGGTCGAAGCGGGTCAGCTCCAGGTCCGTGACCCACTTCGTCGCGGACACGTAGCCGTACAGGCCGGGGACGACGAGGCGGGCGGGGAAGCCGTGCGCCACCGGCAGCGGCTCGCCGTTCATGCCGATCGCCAGCAGCGCGTCCCGCCCGTCCGTGACGACGTCCAGCGGCGTACCGGCCGTGAACCCGTCGACGCTGGTCGAGAGCAGCAGATCGGCGTCGGCGCTCGGGTTCGCCCGGGCCAGCAGGCCGGCCAGCGGGTAGCCGAGCCAGACGGCGTTCCCGGCCAGCTCGCCGCCGACCTCGTTGGAGACGCAGGTGAGCGTGATCATGCGCTCCACCAGGTCCAGCCCGAGCACGTCGTCGAAGTCGAGCTCGACCTCCTGCCCCACCATGCCGTGGATCCGCAGCCGCCACTCCTCAGGCGTCACACGCGGCAGGTCGAGCGCGGTGTCGACGCGGTAGAAGTCCGGGTTCGGCGTGGTGAACGGTGTCATCCCCGCGACGTCCAGTTCGGTGCCGGCCGGGACCGCGGGCGCCGGGTCGCTCGGCGCCGGGAGCCGCAGCGCGTCGCGCGCCGCCCGCACGTCGGCCAGCGTCTGCCCGAACCGCCGCCCGCCGATCGCCGTCAGCACCGCCAACCCCGCCACCGCCGCCGTCAGCACCACCACGTCCCGCCGCGACGGCCGCCGCGCCTCCGCCGCGCCGACGCCCTCCCCCTCGGCGCCGATGCCCGCCCTGTTCCTCTCCGGCGCCCCGGCCTCGGCGCCGGCGTCGCCGCCCGCCCCGTTCTTCTCCGCCACCCCGGAGACAGCCACCGCGGCGCGGAGCCGGCCCACCAGCACCGTCAGCGCCACCACGCCCGCGACCAGCCCGGCGAGGGTCGGCACCGCCCACCCCGCCGTCGCCGTCGGCCGTCCGACCGCGGCCACGACCGCCACGGCGCCCAGCGCCAGCAGCACCGCCACGCCGGCCCACCGACGCCGCAGCTCGATCAGCCCGCCCGCCGCCGACACCACCAGCAGCACGCCGGCCATCCCGGCCAGCAGCACCTGCTTGTCGTTCTCGCCGAACGTGCGGATGGCGAAGCTCTTCAGCCACTCCGGCGTCAGGTCCACGAACGTGTTGCCGACCGCCAGGAACGGCGCCGCGGCCGGCTCCGCCACGAGCGCCGCCACCAGTTCGCCGACGCCCAGGGTGAGCCCGCCGGCCGCGATTCCGGCCAGCGCGGCCAGTCCTCGGGTCCCCCACCGGTGCGTCGTCATGCCCCGTGTTCGACACGGCTTCGGGCCCGGATTGGTCGCATCCCGGGAATCAGCCGTTCGGCCGGTTGTCCACAGGCTCGGCCGGACTCGCCGGTTGTCCACATTTCCCGATCTGCCGATGGATCACGGCCCACCGACCAGCAAGAGTGGCGGCATGCCGAACAGCAGTGCGAAACTCACGAGAACAGGAGAATCCAGATGGTGGTGGTCGACATGCCGGCGGTCGAGCTTCCGACCGATCTCGAACGGTGGACGTTCGATGATCTTCTCGCGCTACCCGAGTCGATCTGGCGATTCGAGATCGTCGACGGCGGTCTGCTCATGACACCTCCGCCGAGCATCTTCCACGACGCGATCTGGCTTCGATTGCGCGACCAGATCCGCGATGCCATTCCGGCCGGCTACGTCGCACACGGGCCGACAGCTGTCGATCTCGATCCCAGCTACCTCATTCCCGACCTCGTGGTGCTCCGTCATGAGGCGGTCCGGCCGAGCCGAAACCTGCTGGTGATCCCCGAGACGCTGCTCGTCGTCGAGGTGGTGTCGCCGGGGTCGGTCTCGATCGACCGCATTCTCAAGCCCGCCAAGTACGCCGAGGCCGGCATCCCGCATTTCTGGCGGGTCGAACTCCAGCCCGAGCTCAGCCTCACTGCCTACGCACTGCCCGACGGCGCCCGCACGTACACCGAGGTGGGCACCTGGGCCGCCGGTCAGACGGCACCCATCCGGGCGCCGTTCGAGGTCGACATCGAGATCGCGGAGCTCGCTCCGGACCGTTGATCCGCCCGACCGGCCGGGCGTAGGCTTTTCCGCGACCCCCAGTCGGGGTGATCACAATCCGACCGCTGCTTCGGGAGCTCCCTGTGCCCAGCCGCACCGCGTCCGCGCGTCCCTCAGCCCAGACCGCCAAGCCGTCAACGCCGTCGCTGGCCGCTGCGTCAGCCGAACCCTCACAGCCACCCGGCACGTTCCGCCGGCTCGCTCCGTACCTCCTCCGCCACCGTGGCACGCTGACCATCTCGGTCGTCGTGGCCTTGGCCTGGGCCGTCGCCGTCGCCGCCGTTCCGGTCACGCAGGGCCGGGTCGTCGACGACGCGATCACCGACCGCAGTGCGCCGCTGCTACCGATGATCCTGCTGCTCATCGGCCTGGCGGTGGCCCGCTTCATCCTGTCCGCCTGGTGGCGGCACGTCGGTGGCACCACCGCGTTCCGCATCCAGGACGACCTGCGCCGCGACGTGTACGACACGTTGCAGCGCCTCGACTTCACCGGCCACGCGCAGTTGCAGAGCGGCCAGCTGGTGTCGCGCATCAGCGGCGACCTGCGCTACGTCCACATGCTGCTCAGCTGGATCCCGCAGGTGGCGGCAACCCTGTTGTCGTCGCTGCTGGCGGTCATCGTCATGTTCATGCTGTCGCCGCTCATCGCGACGCTGGTGGTGGCCGTCATCGTGGTGGTGTTCGCGGTGACGAACCGGCAGCGGCGCCAGGTGTACGCGGCCGGGTGGGACGCCCAGGACCGTGAGGCGGAGATGACCTCCCGGGTCGAGGAGGCCGTCACCGGCGTCCGGGTGGTCCGCGCATTCGGCCAGCAGCCGGCCGAGACCGAGCGGCTGCACGGCGCGCTGCTCGACATGTTCCGGGCCCGGGTCCGGGCGGTCCGGCTGCGCGCCCCGTTCATCGCCTCGCTGCAGGGCGCGCCGCTGTTCGGCCAGGTGCTGGTGCTGCTGGCCGGCGGCCTGCTGGTCATCCAGGGCCAGCTCACCCTCGGCGTCTTCCTGGCCTGCACCGGCTACCTGGCCGAACTCATCGGCGCCGCCAGGGTGGCCGGCATGGTGCTCACCAACGCGCCGCTGTGCAAGGCGTCCACTGAACGGGTCGGCGAACTGCTCGACCTGCGGGCCGAGATCACCGAGCCGCTGCGCCCGGCGACCGCCGACGAGCAGGGCGGCGCGGTCTCCTTCCACCGCGTCCGGTTCGCCTACGCCGACGGCGACGGCCACCAGGTGCTGCGCCACTTCAGCCTCGAGGTGCGGCCGGGCGAGACGGTCGCGCTGGTCGGGCCGTCCGGCTGCGGGAAGTCGACGGCGCTGTCGCTGCTCCCCCGCTTCTTCGACGCCGACGCCGGCACCGTCACCGTCGACGGCATCGACGTGCGGCGGTGGTCGCTGCCGGAGCTGCGCCGGCGCATCGGGGTGGTGTTCGAGAACAGCTTCCTGTTCTCCGACACCATCGCCGCCAACATCGCCTACGGGAAACCCGACGCGAGCATGGACGAGATCCGCGCGGCCGCCCGCGCGGCGCTGGCCGACGAGTTCGTCGAGGCGCTGCCCGACGGCTACGACACCGTGGTCGGCGAGCAGGGCATCACGTTGTCCGGCGGGCAGCGGCAGCGGGTCGCGCTGGCCCGGGCGCTGCTGGCCGAGCCCGACATCCTGCTGCTCGACGACGCCACCTCGTCGGTCGACGTGAAGGTCGAGGAGCGCATCCACGCCAACCTCGAACCGTTCCTCGCCAGCCGGACCGTCCTGCTGGTCGCCTACCGCGAGTCCACGCTGCGGCTGGCCGACCGTGTCGTCCTGGTCGACGACGGCCGGGTGGTCGACGAGGGCGGGCACGCCGAACTGCTGGAACGCAACACGCTGTACCGCGACCTGTTCGGCGACGGCCCCGGCAACGAGGAGCGCGCCGACGACCTGATGTCGCACGCCCGGGCCGGACGGTTCGAGGCCACGGCGTCGGCGTGGGAGTCGCGGCAGGACGCCACCGGCTCGCTGCCCAGCCTGCACATGACGGTGCCGCCGGCGGTCGCCGAGCGCATCGCCGCGCTGCCACCGCCCGCCGACCCGCCCGGCGTCGACCTCGACCACGAGAACTCCGCTCGCGGCCCGTTGCGGCTGGCGTCGTTCCTGCGCCCGTACGTCGGCGGCCTGCTGGTCGGCCTCGCGCTGGTCGTCCTCGAAGCGGCGATCACCCTGGCCAACCCCATGCTGGTGCAGCGTGCGGTCGACGACGGCATGCGCGCCGGCGCCACGGACGTGCTGCTGTGGGTGTGTCTCGGAGCGGCGGTGCTGGTCGGGCTGCTCTGGCTGGACCAACGCACCGGGTTCCTGTGGACGACGCGCAGTACCGAGCGGCTGCTGCTGGCGATGCGGGTGCGCATCTTCGGGCAGCTGCAGCGGCTGGGCATCGACTACTACGACCGCACCCAGGCCGGCCGCGTCATGACCCGCATGACGTCCGACGTCGACGCGATCGCCCAGCTGTTCCAGGTCGGGTTGATCAACGCCGTCGTCAGCATCGCCACGTTCGCCGGCATGACGGTCGTGGTCGTCGCGCTCGACCCGATGCTGGCGCTTGTCGTGCTGGGCGTCGTGCCGTTCGCCGCCGCCGTCACGTGGTGGTACCGGCGGCGCGCCTCGGTCGCGTACGACGACGCGCGCGAGCTGCTGTCGACGATCAACGCCGACGTGCAGGAGAGCATGGCCGGTATCCGGGTGACGCACGCGTTCCGGCGCGAGGCCGTCAACCTGGAGCGGTTCGCCGGGCTCGGCCGCCAGTACGTCGAGGCCAGCCTGCGCGGCCTGTACGCCACCGCGGTGTACGTCGCCGCCATCGAGCTGCTCTCGGTGCTGGCCATCGCGGCCGTGCTCTGGGTGGGCGCGCAGCGCATCGAGGCCGGCACGCTGGCGCTCGGCACGCTGATCGCGTTCCTGCTGTACCTCGCCCAGGTGTTCGCGCCGATCCAGCAGCTGTCGTCGGTGTTCGACGTGTACCAGCGGGCCCGCACGGGGCTGGTCCGCGTGCGCGCGCTGCTGGCGCTGGACACGTCGACGCCGGTGCGGCCCGACGCCGTCCCCGTCGAGTCCATCGCCGGTGACCTCCGGTTCGAGCAGGTCCGGCTGCGCTACGCCAGCGCCGCCACCGACGCCGTCCGCGACATCGACCTGCACGTGCCGGCCGGCCAGCGGGTCGCGTTCGTGGGGCGCACCGGCGCCGGGAAGTCGACGCTGTCGAAGCTGGTCGCCCGGTTCTACGACCCCACCGACGGCCGCGTGCTGGTCGACGGCCGGCCGCTCGACGACCTGGACGTCACCAGCTACCGGCGGCACCTGGGGTACGTGCCGCAGGAACCGTTCCTGTTCTCGCGCACCATCCGCGACAACATCGCCTACGCGCGGCCGGACGCCAGCGACGCCGAGGTCGAGGCTGCCGCCCGCGCCGTCGGGGCGCACGAGTTCGTCACCCGGCTCCCGGGCGGCTACCACCACGTGGTGGCCGAACGCGGCCGGTCGCTGTCGGCCGGCCAGCGGCAGTTGGTGTGCCTGGCCAGGGCCCTGCTCGGCGATCCGTCGATCCTCATCCTCGACGAGGCGACGTCGAACCTCGACCTCGCCAGCGAGCGGAAGGTGAACCAGGCCATGCGCGTGGCGTCGGCCGGCCGCACCACCATCGTCGTCACGCACCGGCCGCAGTCGCTGCACTGGGTCGACCGCGTCGTCGAGGTGGCGGACGGGCGCATCGCCACGGACGAGCCGGCCCCGAGGTACGTGGAGCGGGTGTTGAGCAGAGCGAGCTGATCACCCGGCCGGCCGGGGGTGGCCCGGCCGGCCGGGGAGTCTCAGCGCGCCATGTTCGACATGTTCGTGCCGCTGATGATCGCGTGCCGCAGCGAACGGCCCGGGTCACCGGCGCCGCCGGGTGCGGAGTCGTCCTCGTAGTTGGGGTTGTGGTAGCCGCGCGGGCGGTGCCGCCGGAAGATCGCGTCGTAGTCGATGTCGCTGCGGGGGTCGCCGAACGGGATCATCCGGTAGCCCTCGCCGACGCCGACGGGCTGGTCGTCGCGGCGCTCGCCGTCCTTGGCGTGGTACAGGGGGTAGCGCAGCGGCTGGGCAGCGATCTGGTCGATCGGGCTGAAGATGCTCTCGCGGCGCTGGCCGTCCCAGTCGTAGTACCAGCGGAACCGGTGCTGCGCCGAGTGCGCCCAGTAGATGTCGATCTCGCAGTAGCACTTCGTGCTGGGCGTGATGTCCAAGTAGTACTGCATCTTGCGGATGCCGGACTCGCCCCGCACCATTTGCGGCTGCGGCAGCGGGTTGCCGGTGACGCGGTCGACGGTCACCTCGACCATCGGGCCGTCCTGCAGGAAGCCGTACGCGTCGGCGTGGTTGTGCGGGTAGATCGAGATCCGCCACGCGCGGCCGAGGTCGTTCAGCGCCTCCCACTTCTGCCCGGCGACGTCCCAGGCCTCCTTGGTAGAGCTACCGGTCGGGTCGCCGCCGGTGCCCATGTACGGCATGCCGACGATCGAGGCGAACTCCAGCTCGATCTGGAACCGGTCGTAGTCGTCGACGGTCATGCCGCCGTTCGGCCCGCCCGGCCAGCTGTTCGGGATGAAGCCGTGGTTGCCGATGGCCTCCAGCCCGGCCTCGTCGAGGAAGCCGCGCAGCGTCCGCGCGTAGTCGAGGTAGGCGGGGAAGTTCTCCCGCAGCAGCCGGCCGCCCGACGAGAGCGACGGGACGGTGCCGCCCTGGTTGTCGGCGTGCTGGCCGTACCCGGCGAACTCGACCTGCTTGAAGCCGGCGTTCGCCAGGAACTGGAACACCTCACGGAAACCGCCGGGCAGCGGCACCAGCGCGCCGAGGTCGTCGGGGTCGGCAGGGAAGTTCGGGCCACCGAGGTAGCCCATGGTCGGGGCCGGGTTGTTCCAGATGCCGCGCCGCGCGGTCGCGTCGCGCTGGGTGTACAGGATCGTGCCGCGCTTGCCCGGGGGAAGCAGCGGGTTGGGCACGTTGCGCACCAGCGGACCGGCCAGCGCCGGCGTGGCCGGCACGATGGCTGCTGCCGCGAGCGTGCCGGCGCTGATCGTCAGCAGCCGGCGCCGGCTCAACCTGTGTTCCTGAGCCATGGTCGTCTCCTCGCTCCGTCGGAAGTGCGGGACCGTTGCTCGAGATGCTCACTGCACCGGAGCTGGCTGCGGCCGAAACTTTCGACGACAAGCGTGGAAAGCTGCCCCGATGTTGGGGAAACAGTAGCGGCATCCCGCCGTAACTTCGAGACCCTTCGAGATCGTGATTGTCCGTTTTGCGCCACGGCGCCGCCGCACCCGCCGATCGCCGTGCCAGAGTGAGACATGCCGGTGCCCGCGCACGTCCGCCGCCAGTGCCAGGACCTCCTCGAGGCAGGAGAGGAGATCGGCTACCTGATCCCCGTCACCACGGTCTGGATCGGCAGCGTGATGTCCGGCATCGACTGCTACGTCGCCGTCACCGACCGGCGCATCGCCGTCCTCACCGGCGGCCTGCGCCACCGCGGCCGGCCGGCCGACGTGAACCTGCAGTACCCACGCGCCACGCGGCTCGGGCCGGTCGAGTTCGCCCCGGCCCCGACGTTCCGGCTCGGTTCGCGCTCCTACGAGATCGAGGACGAGTACGTGGCGCAGGTGCACGCCGCCGACGCCGAACTGGACGGCCTGCTGCCGGAGGACCCGTTCCCGGACGCGTGATCGCGGCGGGTGGCGGTCAGGCCAGGCGCGACGCCTTGTAGAAGCCCTCGATGTGCTCGGCGACGAGCTCGGCGGCGAGGTCGCCGTCACCGTCGGCGACGGCGGCGAGGACGGCGCGGTGCTGGGCGCGCAGCATGGTGGCGACGGGGGTCCAGTCGGGCACGCTGGGCGCGGCCGCGATGACGTAGCCGTGGATCGCCTCGCGCAGCGACGCCATGATCGTCGACACCAGCACGTTGCCGGCGAGGCTGGCCAGCGCGACGTGGAACTCGGCGTCGAGGAGGTGGAACCGCTCGCGCGGGAGGTCGGGCTCGTCCATGGCGTCGAGCAGCTGCGCCGCCGCCGCGACCTGCGCCGGGGTGGCCCGGCCGGCCGCCTCGCGCACCGCCCACGACTCCAGCAGCACGCGGGTCTGGACGATGTCGCCCATCGGCAGGTGGCTGGTGGCGAGGTGCAACCGCAGCGCTGCCGTCAGCGGCGAGCCGGGGTCGGCGACGATGACGGCGCCGGCGTCGGGGCCGGACCCGACCGCGGTGCGGACGACGCCCATGGCCTCGAGGACGCGGATCGCCTCGCGGACCGACGGCCGGCTGACGCCGAGCTGGCCGGCCATGGCCCGTTCGCCGGGCAGGCGGTCGCCCAGTCGCAGCTTTCCAGCCGCGAGGTCGGCCTCCACCTGACGGAGCACCAGCTCGTGGGTCCTCATGCTGGGAACCCTACTGATACCGTGTGGTCTGACCACATGGCTGACGTCCACGGAGCCGCTCCATGACCGACCGACAACTCCCCCGCTGGTCCGAACTCAAGCCGCTGCTGCGCACGAAGCGGCCCACGCTCAACCCGACCGACCGCCGGCTGGAGAACGCGCTGACCATCGCCGACCTGCGGCGCATCGCCCGTATGCGCACCCCGCGGTCGGTGTTCGACTACACCGACGGCGCCGCGGAGGCCGAGATCAGCCTGCGCCGGGCCCGGTCGCTGTTCGCGAACCTGGAGTTCCGCCCGTCCGTCCTGCACGACGTGTCCGACGTCGACACCACGACGACGATGCTGGGCCGGCCGGCCGCGCAGCCGTTCTCGTTCGCCCCGACCGGCTTCACCCGGATGATGAACCACGAGGGCGAGAGCGCCGTGGCCCGGGTCGCCGAGCGCGCCGGCATCCCGTACTCGCTGTCGACCATGGGTACGACGTCCATCGAGGACGTCGCCGCCGCGGCGCCGCGGGCGCGCAAGTGGTTCCAGCTGTACGTGTGGAAGGACCGCTCCGCCGGCGAGGACCTGGTGAAGCGGGCCGCGAACGCCGGCTTCGAGGCGCTGGTCCTCACCGTCGACGTGCCGGTGGCGGGGGCCAGGCTGCGCGACGTGCGCAACGGCTTCACCATCCCGCCGACGCTGACGGCGAAGACGGTGCTCGACGCCGCCGTGCACCCAGCCTGGTGGATGAACATGCTGACGACGAAGCCGCTGCAGTTCGCGTCGCTGACATCGTGGAAGGGCACCATCGCCGAGCTGCTGGACATGCTGTTCGACCCGACGATGACCATCGACGACCTCGCCTGGCTGCGCTCCATCTGGTCCGGGCCGCTGATCGTCAAGGGCGTCCAGACCGTCGACGACGCACGGCGCGTGGTCGACGCGGGGGCCGACGCGATCGTGCTGTCGAACCACGGCGGCCGCCAGCTGGACCGCGCGCCGGTGCCGCTGCGACTGCTGCCCGACGTGGCCGCGGCGGTCGGCGACCGCACCGAGATCTACCTCGACACCGGCATCACCAGCGGCGCGGACATCGTGGCGGCGAAGGCGCTGGGCGCCGACGCCTGCATGGTCGGCCGCGCCTACCTGTACGGCCTGATGGCCGGCGGCGAGCGCGGCGTGGCCCGGGCCGCCGAGATCCTGACCACCGAGGTGCGACGCACCATGCAGCTGCTCGGTGCCCGTACCGTGGACGAGCTGAACCCTGGCCACGTCCGGCTCCCCTGATCCGCACCACCACTCACGAGGAGACGACATGCAACTGATGCGCATCGGTGACCGGGGCGCTGAGCGCCCCGCCGTCCGCGCCGACGACGGCACGGTCTACGACCTGAGCTCGGTCACCGGCGACATCGACGGCGCGTTCCTGTCCGGCGACGGTGTCGCGCGGACCCGCGCCGCGCTGGCCGAGGGCGGCCTGCCGCAGCTGCCGGCGGGTGGGCGCATCGCAGCCCCGATCGCCCGTCCCGGCAAGGTGGTGTGCATCGGCCTGAACTACCGCGACCACGCCGCCGAGACGGGCGCGGCGACGCCGCCTGAGCCGATCATCTTCATGAAGGCGCCGAACACCGTCATCGGGCCGGACGACACCGTGCTGGTCCCGCGCGGCAGCGTGAAGACCGACTGGGAGGTCGAGCTGGGCGTCGTCATCGGCAAGGAGGCCCGCTACCTCGACTCCCCCGACGACGCGCTGGACGTCATCGCCGGCTACGCCATCTCCAACGACGTCTCGGAGCGAGAGTTCCAGCTCGAGCGCGGCGGCCAGTGGGACAAGGGCAAGTCGTGCGAGACGTTCAACCCGCTCGGCCCGTGGCTGGTACCGGCCGACGAGATCGACGACCCCGGCAAGCTGGGGCTGCGGCTGTGGGTGAACGGCGAGCAGCGGCAGGACGGCACCACCGCCGACCTGATCTTCGGCATCGGGCACGTCATCTGGTACCTGAGCCAGTTCATGGTGCTCGAGCCGGGCGACCTGGTGAACACCGGCACCCCCGCCGGCGTGGCGATGGGCATGCCCGGCCAGCCCTACCTGCGGGCCGGCGACGTCGTGGAACTGGAGATCGATGGACTCGGCCGGCAGCGCCAGGTCTTCGCCGACGCGTAGGTCATCCCCGTTCCCGAGCAACGCGAGGGGCCGGCCGCCTGATCACCAGGCGCCGGCCCCTTCCCGCGTCAAATCCCCCGTGCATCTCCGCGGTTGGATGCGTTGACGAGTGTCGTCACCCGTGCGCGGACTCGTACTTCGCCAAGATGTCGGACGGGATGCGGCCCCGGTCGGACACCTTCAGGCCCTGGTCGCGGGCCCATTCACGGATGGCCGTGGTGTCGGTGCGGCTGGCCCGCCCGCCGGTAGCAGCGGCCCGCCCGCGTCCCCGTCGTGCCGACGCCCGGCGAGCCGAGGCGACGTAGGGCGCCATGGCGTCGCGGAGCTTACCGGCGTTCTTGGCCGACAGATCGATCTCGTACGTGGCTCCGTCCAAGGCGAAGCTCACGGTCTCGGTAGCTTCACCGCCATCGAGATCGTCGAGCAGAATCACCTGAACCTTTTGCGCCATCGTTGATCCTTCCTGCGGGGGTGCCCTCGAAGATTAAGTATGACATCACTATTGTTACGCCTCAGTACACCGAATTTCAATTCGGCTGCCGCGAGTCGTCCTGGTCGTTTTGTGACGTGGTACCCATTCGACGTAGCATCCGCACGTTACCCAGAGTATTCGGCTTCACCCGGTCGAGGTCGAGGAACTCCGCAACGCCTTCGTCTGCCGAGCGCAACAACTGTGCGTAGACGTCGGTGTCTACCGGCGTGCCTTGCACTCGCTCGAAACCGTGCCGCTCGAAGAAGTCGACCTCGAACGTGAGACAGAACACGCGCACGACCCCGAGTTCTTCAGCCACCCGCAGCAAGCGGGAGAGCAGTACGTGCCCGACGCCGTGGCGACGCCATTCCGGCGCCACGGCGAGGGTGCGAACCTCCGCCAGATCCTCCCACATGACGTGCAACGCGCCACAGCCGATGACAGTGCCCACCGCGCTGCTCTCTGAAACCGTTTCGGCCACCCAGAACTCCTGGATGTCCTCGAATAGGGTCACGGTCTCTTTCGATAGCAGGATCCGCTGGGACGCGTAACCGTCGAGCAGTCCGCGGATGTGCCGTACATCGGCGGTGCGTGCCCGCCGTACCCGATAGCGCTGTTCCGGCTCGTTATCGGCCGGCGCCGTCATTCCGGCTTCACCAGCGGGAACAGGATCGTCTCGCGAATGCCCGAGTCGGTGAGCAGGATCATCAGGCGGTCGATTCCGAGGCCCATGCCGCCGGTGGGCGGCATGCCGTATTCGAGCGAGCGCAGGAAGTCCTCGTCGAGCTGCATGGCCTCGGGGTCGCCGGCGGCCGCCCTGAGCGACTGCGCCGTCAGCCGGTCCCGTTGCAGGACGGGGTCGACCAGCTCGGAGTACGCCACGCCCATCTCGACGCCGCGGATGACGAGGTCCCACGCCTCGGTGAGCCGGGGGTCGTCGCGGTGCGGGCGGGCCAGCGGCCGCGCCTCCTCCGGATAGTCGCGGATGAACGTGGGCGTCATGAACGTGTGCTCGGCCAGCTTCTCGAACAGCTCGAGCACGACCTCGCCGTGACCCCACGACGGGTCCAGTCCGACCTCGTGCTTCTCGGCCAGTTCGCGCAGCCGCTCGACCGGGGTGTCGATGGTGACCGTCTCGCCGACCGCCCCCGAGACGGCCTCGTGCAGCGTCAGGTGCTGCCAGGGCGCCTCGAGGTCGATCTCGCCGCCGCGGCCGTCGGGCAC
Source organism: Jiangella alba (assembly GCF_900106035.1). Taxonomy (GTDB): domain Bacteria; phylum Actinomycetota; class Actinomycetes; order Jiangellales; family Jiangellaceae; genus Jiangella; species Jiangella alba. The sequence goes on along the minus strand of NZ_FNUC01000004.1, from coordinate 1,751,357 downwards.
CACCGTGCGGCCGACGGCGCGCGCGGCGTCGACGACGAGGTCACGGATGAGCTCGGCCATGGTGTCGTAGTCGCCGTAGGCCTCGTACGCCTCGAGCATGGTGAACTCGGGGCTGTGCGTGGAATCGATACCCTCGTTTCGAAAAATGCGGCCGATCTCGTAGACCTTGTCGATGCCCCCGACGATGGCCCGCTTCAGGTACAGCTCGAGGGCGATGCGCAACGTCATCGGAATGTCGAACGCATTGAGATGCGTCTGGAAAGGCCGCGCCGACGCGCCGCCGTGGATCAGCTGCAGTACCGGCGTCTCGACCTCGATGAACCCGTGCCGATGCAGCGTTTCGCGGACCGACCGGGTGACGACGGCGCGAGTTCGCACCATGGCCCGGGCGTCCGGATTGACGATGAGGTCGACGTAACGCTGCCGGACCCGGGTTTCCTCATTCAAATCCTTGTGCGCCACCGGCAGCGGCCGCAGCGCCTTGGAAAGCATGGTCCAGCGCTCGGCCGACACCGACAGCTCGCCGCGCTTACTGACGATGACCTCGCCCTCGACGCCCACGTGATCGCCGATGTCGACCAGGTGCTTCCAGGACGCCAGGCTCTCCTCGCCGACGCGATCGAGCGAGAGCATGACCTGGAGTTCGGTGCCGTCGCCTTCACGCAGCCGGGCAAAACAGAGTTTGCCGGTGTTGCGCAGGAAGATCACCCGGCCCGCGACGGAGGCGCGGTCGCCGGTTTCGGCGCCGGGGGGCAAGTCGGGATATGCCGCCCGCAGCGCGTCGAACGTGTGGCTGCGCGGGAATCCGAGACGATACGGCGGCTGCCCCGAGGCGAGCAACTCCGCGCGCTTCTCGCGCCGGATGCGCAGTTGCTCGGGCAAATCCTGATCGTCGGTCGGCGGCTGTCCACTCATGAAGGACAAGCCTAGGCGGTAGACGTTCCCCGCCGTTCATGGGCAGGCGCGGAATGCTTGCCGCCGATACCACGAACTGTCACGCTGGGTGTGGAGGTGAGGTCGATGAGCACAGTGGAGGTCGTCGACCGCGGAGGCCGCGAGATCGTGGTGTTCCTGGCCGGCGAGGTCGGCACCGATCCCGACGACGCGTTCGGCCCGGCCATCGACAGGGTCGTCCAGCTGGAGCAGCTGAACGCGCTCGATCACGTGGTCGTCGACATGCACCGGGTCACGGGCATGAGCGACGCCGCCATCGAGTTCCTGCGCGAGCTGTCGACCCGCGGCCACACGTCGGGCTACGAGGTGTCGTTCGCCGCGGTCAGCGGGCCGGCGCACCGGGCCATCGAGGCGAACGGCTGGACCTTCGCCGAGCACAGTCCCATCGTGCCGCCCAGCCGCGCCTGAGTTTCTCGGGCCGGGGTGGTGCCGCCTCGGCTTGAGCTCTCGGGCGCGGGCGCCGTCGCGCCTTCGGCTCTCGGCGCGGGCACCGCGTCGTTGAGCCTTCTCTCGGCACGGGCACCGTGTCGTTGCTTTCGGCCGGAGTGACACCCCGCCCGGCCGGGAGGGCCCCACCCTACGGGCGGGCACCGACAACCTCGAACGCGCGACGCTCACGCGCACGGTCGTCCACGCACGATCGGGGACGACGTTCAGCCTCGGGTCTCGGCCACAGCAACGCCTCGGCCGAGCTTTCGGCCGGAGTGACACCCCGCCCGGCCGGGAGGGCCCCCACCCTACGGGCGGGCACCGACAACCTCGAACGCGCGACGCTCACGCGCACGGTCGTCCACGCCCGTGACCGGCCCGACCGCCGCTTGAAGAACGACCGACCCCGCCCCGGCCGGCGCGGACCGCCGCCCCGGAGAACGACCGGCCCCGCCCCGGCCGGCGGGCGACTACCGCTCGTAGAATCCCTGCCGCCAGCTCGGGTGCCCCGGCTTCCAGCCCAGTTCGCGCTTGGCCTTGGCGTTCGACGAGCCGCGCAGTGTGGTCATGAACGCCACGCCGAAGTCGCCGATCAGTGGCCGGGCCAGCCAGGTGGGCAACCGGCGCGGCGGCTTCGCGCCGAACGCAGCGGCGAGCGTCGTCAGCACATCCGCGGCCGGCGCCGGGTCGTCGTCGACGATGTTGTAGATGCCCGGTGCTCCGCCCTCGATCGCCGCGAGCGTGGCCTGCGCGGCGTCGTCGATGTGTGCGACGGACCATACGGCGGTGCCGCCGCCGACGATCGGCAGCTGCCGCTTGCGCAGAAGGCCGGCGAACTTCTCGCTGGTCAGCCCGGTGCCGTTGCCGTAGAAGCTGCCGTAGCGCAGCGCGAGACCGTCGATACCGGGCGTGCCGGTGGTGACCCGCTCCAGGTACTGGATGCCTCGCAGGGTCTGGCTGCAGGCCGACTCGGGGTTCGGCTCGAGCGGGTCGTCCTCGGTCTTCACCGGGCCGCCGCTGCGGGCGTTGGGCCAGCCGGTGAAGCTCTGCGCGACGAACCGGGTCACTCCGGTCTCGCGGGCCACCGCCAGCAGGTGGTCGGTGCCCTCGATGCGCAGCCGGTTGGTGGTGGCGAAGTCGCGGTCGAACCGCTTCAGGTTGCCGCTCTGGTCGCTCAGCGCGCTCTGCTGATGCACGATGACGTCCGGGCGGGCGGTGCGGACCGCGGCCGCCACGCTCTGCGCGTCCAGCCCGTCCATGACGACGCCCTCGGCGCCGGCGGCATTCAGGTCGGCGACCTTCGCCGCCGAGCGCGTCGTGCCGGTCACCTCGTGGCCGGCCTGGATCAGCAGCGGGACGAGGGACCGCCCCAGGGCGCCGGTGGCACCGGCCAGGAAGACTCGCATGTCCTTCTCCTCTTCTCGTGTGCTGCCCCCTCCGACGAGGCAACCCGCCGTCCTGTGACAGGATCGCTGCCGTGACCGATCTCGCGGTCGCCCACGACGACCTCCGGCCGCTGATGTTCTCGGTGGCCTACCGCATGCTGGGCAGCGTCAGCGAAGCCGAAGACGTCGTCCAGGAGGCGTTCCTGCGCATGCACCGCGCGTCTCAGTCCGGCACCCACGCCGACAACCCCGAGGCCTACGCCACCACCGTCACCACCCGGCTGGCCATCGACGCGCTGCGCTCGGCCCGGCACCGGCGCGAGCAGTACGTCGGGTCGTGGCTGCCGGAACCGCTGCTGGCCACCGACGACGACCCGGCGAGGCGAGTCGAGCAGACCGATTCGCTGTCGACGGCGTTCCTCGTGGTGCTGGAGACACTGTCACCGGTCGAGCGGGCGGTGTTCCTGCTGCGCGAGGTGTTCGGCTACGGCTACGGCGAGATCGCGGCGATCGTGCAGCGCAGCGAGGCCAACTGCCGGCAGCTGATGACCCGCGCCCGCAAGCACATCGAAGAGCGGCGGCCGCGCTTCGAGCCGTCGCGGGACCACCGCGACGAACTGGCCCGCACGTTCTTCGCCGCCCTCAACGACGGCGACGTCGGCGCGCTGGAGCGGTTGCTGGCCGAGGACGTCGAGTTCCAGGGCGACGGCGGCGGCATCACCGCGGCGGTGCGCAAGCCGCTGACCGGCGCGCTGCAGGTGGCCCGGTTCCTGGCCAACCTGGGCCGCACCGGCGCGCAGCTCGGGACGACGGTCACGCCGGTGACGGTGAACGGCCAGCCCGGCGCCCGGGTGTCGGACCCCGACGGCGCGGTGATCGGCGTGCTGTCGCTCACCATCGCCGACGGCCGCGTCGTGGGCGTGCACAACCAGATCAACCCCGAGAAGCTGCACCACCTCGGCCCGGTCGGCGACCTCAACGCCCTGATGGAGCAGCGCTAGGCCGGGTGGTTGCGGTCGAACACCAGCCGCAGGCCCATCAGGGTCAGCCACGGTTCGTGGTAGGTGATCGTCGCCGCCTCGTCCAGCACCAACGGCGCCAGCCCACCCGTCCCGATCACCGTGACACCGTCGAGTCCCACCCCCAGCTCCGTCGCCATGCGGGTCACGACGCCGTCGACCTGGGCGCTGAAGCCGTACAGTGCGCCGGACTGCAGCGCCTCGACCGTGTTCTTGGCGATGACCGACCGGGGCCGGACCAGTTCGACCCGGCGCAGTTGGGCCGCGGCGTTGCGCAGTGCCTCCAGCGACACGTCGATGCCGGGGGCGATGGCGCCGCCGATGTATTCACCGCGCGCCGAGACGACGTCGAACGTGGTGGCGGTGCCGAAGTCGACGATGATGCACGGCCGCCCGGTGCCGTACTTGTGCATGGCGGCGAGCGCGTTGACGATGCGGTCGGTGCCGACCTCGCGCGGGTTGTCCATGAGGATCGGCACGCCGGTCTTGACGCCGGGCTCGACCAGCAGCGCCGGAACGTCGGCGAAGTAGCGCTCCGTCAGCCACCGCACCTGGCGCTGCACCACGGGGACCGTCGAGCAGATGGCGACGCCGTCGATCGGCTCGTCGGTCCCCGCGAACAGCCCGCGCAGCAGCGCCATGAACTCGTCGGTGGTGCGCGAGGGCACGGTCGCCACGCGCCAGTGGTGTCGCACCTCGAGGCCGTCGAGCAGCCCGATGACGGTCTCGGTGTTACCGACGTCGATCGCCAGCAGCATGGTCAGGAGGCCTCGACGACGTCCAGGCCGAGGTCCAGGGCCTGCACCGAGTGGGTCAGCGCGCCGGTGGACAGGTAGTCGACGCCGGTGGCGGCGTACGCGCCGGCCTGCGCCAGCGTCAGCCCGCCGCTGACCTCGAGCCGGGCCCGTCCGTCGACGACCTTCACGGCCTCGAGCACATCGTCGACGGTGAAGTTGTCGAGCAGGACGAGGTCGGCGCCGGCCTCGACCGCCTCGCGGGCGCCGTCGACGTCGTCGACCTCGACCTCGACGGTGAGATCGGGGTAGGCCCGCCGGACCGCCTGGAAGGCCGCCATGATGCCTCCTGCGGCGGCGATGTGGTTGTCCTTGATCAGCGCCGACTCGGACAGCGTCGACCGGTGGTTGACCCCGCCGCCGACCCGCACCGCGTACTTCTCCAGCGGGCGCAGCAGCGGCGTGGTCTTGCGGGTGTCGCGGACAGCGGCGGTGCTCCCGGCCAGCGCGTCGACCCAGGACCGGGTGGCGGTGGCGATGCCGGAGAGCCGGCTGGCGAGGTTCAGCGCGGTCCGCTCGGCCAGCAGCAGCTGGCGGGCGCGGCCGTGCACCGTCAGCACCTTCGCGCCGGCCCGCAGCTCCGCGCCGTCAGCGGCGTGCCGCTCGATCTCGACACCAGGGTCGGTGACGGCGAAGACCGCCTCGGCCACCGGGAGGCCGGCCAGCACGCCGCCCTCGCGGGCGCCGAGCACCGCGACCGCGAGCTGGTCGGCGGGCACCGTCGCCACCGTGGTGACGTCCGCGCCGCCGCCGAGGTCCTCTTCCAGCGTGGCCCGGACGAGATCCTCGACGTATCGGGGGTCGAGACCCGCCTCGCTCAGCGCGAGTGTCACGGGCTCGGGCAGACTCATCGTTACTCCTTCATGGGCTCATATGTCGTCGTGAGCACGCCGTCCGGGTCCACGACGCTGACCAGGTGGCCGCGCCAGCGGGGGTCGTCCCGGTCCGGGAAGTCCTCACGCCAATGACCGCCACGCGTCTCTTCCCGCATGGCGGCATGCCGACCGAGCGTAACGGCCACGGTGTGCAGATTGGTCGTCTCCCACGAATCCGGGGTCATTCGCTCACTCGCGGGGTCGGCGGTGAGGCTCGCCAGCCGGGCCGCGAGCGTCGTCAGCGTCGACTCCGAGCGGAGCACGCCGGCGCCGGCCGTCATGGCCGACTGGACGAACGGGCGGGCGTCGGCGGCGAGCAGCCCGACCGGCCCGCTGCGCTCGACCGGGTCGCCGGGGTGGGCGTCGCCGAGCGACGACGCGAGGTCCTCGGCGATGCGGTGGCCCCAGACCAGCCCCTCCAGCAGCGAGTTCGACGCCAGCCGGTTGGCGCCGTGGACGCCGGTGCAGGACACCTCGCCGCACGCGTACAGGCCGGGGACGCTGGTGCGGCCGCGGCGGTCGGTGCGCACGCCGCCGCTGGCGTAGTGCTGGGCCGGCGCGACGGGCACGAGGTCGGTGGCGGGGTCGATGCCGTAGGAGCGGCAGCGGGCGACGATGGTCGGGAACCGTTCCTCCAGGAACGTCCCGCCGAGGTGCCGGGCGTCGAGCCAGACGTGCTCGGCGCCGGTCTCGGCCATCGCGGTCATGACGCCCTTGGCGACGACGTCGCGGGGGGCCAGCTCGGCCAACTCGTGCCGGCCCTTCATGAACCGGCGGCCCTCGACGTCGCGCAGGACGGCGCCTTCGCCGCGGACCGCCTCGGAGATCAGCGGCTGCTGCCCCTTGGCGGAGCGGCCGAGCCACAGCACCGTCGGGTGGAACTGGACGAACTCGAGATCGGCGATCTGCGCGCCGGCCCGCACCGCCGCCGCGACGCCGTCGCCGGTGGAGACCGGCGGGTTGGTGGTCGACGCGTAGACCTGGCCGAGCCCGCCGGTGGCCAGCACGACCGCCCGGCCGAGCGCCGCGCCGACACCGCTCTGCCGCCCGGCGCCGATGACGTGCAGGACGACCCCGCAAGCCCGGCCCGTGGCGTCGGTGAGGACGTCGGTGACGAGTGCGTGCTCGACGACCTCGATCTGCGGGTCCTCGCGGACCGCGGCCAGCGCCTCCAGCAGCGCGCGGGAGATCTCCTTGCCGGTCTGGTCGCCGCCGGAGTGCGCGATGCGGTCGCGGTGGTGGCCGCCCTCGCGGGTCAGCGCGATGTCGCCGTTGGGGGTGCGCTCGAACCGCGCGCCCAGCTCGACCAGCTCGCGGACCCGCCGCGGCCCCTCGGTCACCAGCGTGCGGACGGCGTCCTCGTCGCACAGGCCGACGCCGGCCACGAGAGTGTCGCGCAGGTGCTGCTCGGGGCTGTCCTCGGGCCCGAGCGCCGCGGCGATGCCGCCCTGCGCCCACGCGGTGGCGCTGTCGGACAGCCGGGTCTTGGTCACCAGCAGCACCCGGCCGGCCTTGCGGGCCTCCAGCGCGGTGGTGAGCCCGGCGATGCCGCTGCCGACCACGACGACGTCGGCGGACGCCGTCCAGCCGGGGTCTTCGGTGCGCATGCGGCGGGGTATGCGAACTCCGGTCACGCGCCAAGAGCCTACGCCTCGGGGCGCGACACCTTCCCCGCCAAACCTCCAGCCGGCCGCCCCGATGCCCGATCCGGCAGAGGTCACCGCCGGTGACCGGTTCGGTTTCGGCGACGGTGACACCCCGCCCGGCCGGGTGGGAGGCCCACCCGCCCTGATTCAGGGCAGATCGACGGCGATGTTGTCGATGAGCCGGGTGGTGCCGGCGCGCGCGGCGACGAGCAGGCGAGCCGGCCCGGTGGCCGGGGCCGGTTCGAGGTCGGCGCCGCGCAGCTCCAGGTAGTCGAGCTCGACGCCGGTGAGCTCGGCCCGGGCGGCGGCGAGGACGGCGTCCGGCCCGCCCGCCGCGGCAGCCGCGCCCGCCTCCAGCGCCCGCCCCAGCACCGGCGCGGCGGCCCGCTCGTCGGCGGAGAGGTAGCGGTTGCGGCTGGACAGTGCCAGCCCATCGGCCTCGCGGACCGTGGGCACGCCGACGATCTCGTACGGCAGGTCGAGGTCGGCCACCATGCGCCCGACGAGGACCAGCTGCTGGTAGTCCTTCTCGCCGAACACCGCGTAGCTGGGCACGGTGAGGTTGAGCAGCTTCGCGACGACCGTCAGCACGCCGGCGAAGTGGCCCGGCCGCACCGCGCCCTCCAGCTCGGCGCCCAGCGGCCCGGGCGCGACCGTCACCTGCGGGTCGCCGAGCGGGTACAGCTCCTCGGTAGCCGGCGCGAACACGAGGTCGACGCCTTCCTCGGCGCAGACGGCGAGGTCGGCGCCGAACGGGCGCGGGTAGCGCTCGAAGTCCTCACCCGGCCCGAACTGCAGCGGGTTCACGAAGATCGTCACCAGCACGGCGCCGCCGGTGCCGACCAGGTCGCGGGCGGCGTGGATGAGGGCACGGTGGCCCGCATGCAGCGCGCCCATCGTCAGGACGACGGCGGATTCCTGCTCGCCGCGCGACAGCGCCTCGGCGAGCTCGTCTCGGGTGCGGGCGACGATCGGCTCGGTCACCCCGCCACGCTACCGGTCAGCGCGTGACGATCGTCTGCACCTCCGCGACCGGCAGGTCGAAGTTCGCCGACGTGGTCTGCGGGTCGAGCGGACCCTGCGGCGCGCCGTTGGCGAACCACTCGATGGTCCACTGGCTCTCGGCCAGCACGTTCGCCACACCGCCCGGCAGCTGCGCGCTGGACCGGGTGAACGTGAGTGTGCAGTCCGACGACGCCCCCGACGACCATTCGACACCGTGGCCGTCGCACGAGACTGGCGCGGCGTTGGCGGCGGAGAAGTTCATCGAGCTCATGGTCGCCTCGACAGTGGCCTGGTTGTCGCCGGCCTCGGCGTGCACCTCGAGCGTGACGGGACCGTCCTCGAGCCACATCCACGTGGGCAGGTTGACGACGGTGGCGCCGTCGCCGTCGCGCCGCGGGTTCCAGCCGATCTGCGGGTCGGGCAGCGTCATCTCGTCGTAGGCGACCTGGACCAGGACCTCCGGCGGGATGGGCGGCACCGGGACGGGCTCGCCGGGCTCGACGTAGAGGGGCTCGAACTCGTTCTCGAACCAGTCGTCGGAGTAGTCGAAGAAGTCATCGATGGGGCCGTCGTAGTCGGCGCTGGAGCACATGCCGGACCACCACCGGCCCTCGGTGTCGTCCTTGTACGCCTCATAGCCCTCGTACGGCGGGATGGGGTTCCCGTCGGCGTCGCGGCCGCCGATCCACTCGCCGCTCTGGACCATCTCGTAGTACTCCTTGCCGCTCCACGTCGTGTTGAAGTACCGACAGGGCGGCAGGATGGTGACCGACTCTCCAGGGATCTCGTAGCCCTCACCGCCGCCGGTCGTGCCGGAGCCCCAGACGAGGATGGTGACGGCGCCGTCGCCGGAATCGGCGTCGGAGCCGCCGTCGTCGTCGTCGCAGCTGCTGATGCCGCAGCGCGGGGCGGGATCGGCGGCGGCCGGTGGTGCGGCCAGCGCGGTCAGGGCGGCGGCCGCGAGCAGGGCCGGGGCGGCACCGAGAGCGGCGGCCCGGCGCGCGGAGCGTGTCATCAACATGATTCGTCCTCGTGCAGAGTGTTCTCGTTGACCTTCCAGCCGCTGCCGTCGTTACCGAGAACGACGCGCATCGGGATGACCGGGTGTTCGTCGACGCCGTCGGGCGGGCGCTCCTCGCCGTCGTCGACGAGCAGGACGGCCGAGCCGTCGATGCAGCCGCCGAGGACGACCAGCGCGTCGCCGCTCTCCTCGACGACCGGGGTGATGACCATCTCGCCGCCGTACCGGATGCCGTTCTCCTCCTGGTACGCCAGGGAGTCCTCGACCGTCTGGACGACCGGCGCCACCGCGAGCGCGGGAAGCTGCTCGCTCAGCCGGACCTCGCGCAGCGACCAGCGCCACTCGCGGGCGAACTCGACGTACGCGGCCAGCGCGGCCTGCTCGGCCGGTCCGGACGGCGGTGGGGTGACGATGGTGACACCGGCGTCGGGGAAGGCGTGCTCGGTGGGGCCGGCCGGGTCGTCCGACGGCGTCTCGGTGGGGTCGGCGGACGGCTCTGCGCTGGGCGCCGTCGTCGTCGACTCGCCGAGCCCGGTGGGTTCCTCGCCGCCGGAGTCGCCGCAGCCGGCCAGCGTCAGCACACCGGCGCAGACGGCGAGGACGGTCGCGCGCAGTGGGTGCTGCGGACGGGCAGACAAGTGCACTCGCTCCTCGCGAACCGGATACCGAACTGCCGTGCGTGCCCGGTCGCAAGGTAACACAAATCCCCGTGACAACGGTAAGTGGGCTGAGTAATGTCCTGCGACTGTGCGCCTGTTCGCGACGCTCGTCGTCCTCGGCTTCCGCCGCTGGTCGACGTACCGCATGGCGACCGCCGCCGGCGCGTTCACGAACACCGTCTTCGGCCTGATCAAGGCGTCCATCACGGTCGGCGCCATCGGGGCGGCGGGCGGCACGCTGGCCGGATACGACGCGCAGACCGGCGCCACGTACGCGTGGCTGGTGCAGGCCCTCATCGCGCCCGTCAACGTGTTCAACTGGAACGAGCTGGCGCTGCGCATCCGCGACGGCGACGTCGCCATCGACCTCGCCCGCCCGCTCGACCCGCAGTTCGCCTACCTCGCCGGGTTCCTCGGCCGCGCCGCCCACCAGTTCATCCCGCGCGGCGCGCCGCCGCTGCTGGCCGGCGCGCTGATCACCGGGCTGGCGCTGCCGGCGACGCCGCTGCCGTACCTGCTCGCCGCGGTCAGCGTCGTGCTGGGCGTCTCGGTGTCGTTCTCGGTCTGGTGGCTGGTGAACCTGTCCGCGTTCTGGCTGATCGAGCTGCGCGGCGTGCTCACCCTGAACGTCGTGGCCATGGGCATCCTGTCCGGCCTGGTCATCCCGGTGCACTGGTTCCCGGGCTGGCTGTCCACCCTCGCCGCGCTGACGCCGTACCCGTCGATGCTGCAGGCGCCGGTCGACGTCCTCATGGGGCGAGCGGAGGGGACGGCGGCGCTCGGCGTGCTGGCCATCCAGGCGGCCTGGCTGACCGGCGTCCTGCTGCTGGGCCGGCTGGTGTTCGCCCGCGGCGCCCGGAAGCTGGTGGTGCAGGGTGGCTGAGCGCTGGCGTCCGTACCGGGTGCTCCTGGGGTCGCGGATGCGGTCGCAGACGGCGTACCGGCGCTCGTTCGTGTCCGACCTGCTGGGCAGCCTCAGCATCGGGCTGATGGAGTTCGCCGAGGTCTACGTCCTGTTCGCCAACGTCGACCTGCTCGGCGAGCTGGACTTCGCCGCCGCGGCACTGTTGTTCGCACTGGCCAACGTCGGCTTCAGCATCGCCGACCTGCTGGTCGGGCACGTCGACAACCTGCCGGTGTACCTGCGCGAGGGGACGCTGGACGCGTACCTGCTGCGGCCGCTGCCGGTGCTGGCCCAGCTCATCACCAGCGACGTGTCGCTGCGCCGGCTCGGCCGGGTCGCCGTGTCCGTCCTCATCCTCGTGATCGCGCTGCCGCTCAACGACATCGACTGGACGGCAGCCAAGGTCGCGCTGCTCGTGCTGACGCCGCTGACCGGCGCCGCGGTCTTCGCCGGGCTGTTCGTCTGTGCGTCGGCCATCCAGTTCTGGCTGGTCGAGGGGTCGGAGTTCTCGAACGCCTTCACCTACGGCGGCGCCTACGCGTCCAGCTACCCGTCCAGCATCTTCAGCCTGCCGATGCGGCTGCTGTTCACGTTCGTCGTGCCGGCCGCGTTCACCGCCTACCTGCCGGTGCTGGCGCTGCTGGACCTGCCCGGGCCGCCGGGCACGCCGCACTGGCTGGGCTGGTGCACGCCCCTGGCCGCCGTCGCCGTCTGGGCCGTCGCTCTGGTGGGCTGGCGGACCGGCCTTCGCCACTACACCGGGACGGGATCATGACCGAGCCGATCATCCAGGTGCGCGACCTGCGCCGCGAGTTCGTCGTCCGCAGCCCGGCCGGCCGGCTGCGCCGCGCGCGCACCGTCGTCGCCGCCGTCGACGGGCTGAGCTTCGACCTCGCCGAGGGCGCGGCCGTCGGCTACATCGGGGCGAACGGCGCCGGGAAGTCGACCACCATCAAGATGCTGACCGGGATCCTGGTGCCGACGGAGGGGACGGTGCGCACCTGCGGGCTGGACCCCGTCCGGCGGCGGCGCGACCTGGCCCGGCAGATCGGCGTCGTGTTCGGGCAGCGCAGCCAGCTGTGGTGGGACCTGCCGCTGGCGGAGTCGTTCCGCGCGCTGGCCGCGATCCACCGGCTGCCCGAGGCGTCCTGGCCGGTCCGCCGCGACGAGCTGGTGGACCGGCTCGACCTCGGCGCGTTCCTGGCGACGCCGGTGCGCCAGCTCTCGCTCGGCCAGCGGATCCGCGGCGAGATCGCGGCGGCGCTGCTGCACTCGCCGCGGCTGCTCATCCTGGACGAGCCCACCATCGGGCTGGACGTGCTGAGCAAGGAGCGGCTGCGGGTGTTCCTCGCCGAACAGCGGGCGCTGCACGGCACGACCCTGCTGCTCACGACGCACGACATGGACGACGTGCAGCGGCTCACCGACCGCGTGCTGGTGGTCGACCACGGCCGGCTGGTCTACGACGGGACGCTGCCCGGGCTGACGGCGCAGGTCGGCGCGGAGCGCGTCATGGTCGTGGACCTGGTCGAGCCGGTGGCCGACCTCGGTCCCGTCGACGGCGCCCGCCGCGTCGCCGTCGAGTCCGACGGGCTGCGGCACCGGTTCGCGTTCACGCCGGAACGGACGACGGCGGGCGCGATCCTGGAGGCGGTCGGGCGCCGCGGCCAGGTGCGCGACCTCGCCATCGAGGAACCCGACATCGAGGACGTCGTGCGCCGCCTCTACCTCGCCCCGAGCGCGGTGCGCCGGTCTACCGACGCCGGTCCCGCAGCAACAGCATGAGCAGCGCGCTCACCGCGGCCAGCGCGGCGCCGGTCATGAGCATGACGTCGGTGGCGTGGGAGAGATCGGGCCCCGCCGCACCCACCACGGCGACCGCGACGGCGACGCCGATGGCCGCGCCGACGTAGCGGGCCGCGCTGTTGGCGCCGGAGCCCATCGCCGCGCTGCGGGGCGGGACCGAGTCGACCGCCAGCCGCGGCAGGATCCCGTTGACCAGGCCGCTGCCGACCCCGGCGACGACGAGGCCGGGCAGCAGCCGCTGCCAGGACCCGGCGTCGAGGAACCCGAGCAGCGCGACCGTGCCGACGGCGGACAGCCCCAGCCCGGCGGAGACGATCGCCCAGCCGGGCCAGTGCCGGGCCAGCCGGCGCACCTCCAGCGCGACGACGAACGCGATGCCCGCCCACAGCGACGACAGCAGCGCCGTCGACATCGCCGACAGCCCGAGGCCCTGCTGCATCAGCGTCGGCAGGTAGCTGAAGAAGCCGATGACGGCGACGCCGGTGGCCAGCGCGCCCACGGTCGCGGCCACGAAGTCGCGCCGGGCGAACAGGCGCAGGTCGAGCATCGGCTCGCGGCCACGCCACTCGGCCAGGACGAACCCGCCGAGCAGCGCGACGGCGGCCACCGCGAACACCACGGCCGACACCGTCACGCCGTCGCGCACCTGGATCAACGCGGTGAACAGCGCCGACAGGCCGAGGCCCAGCGTGGTGACGCCGAGGCCGTCGAACCGCCGCCGCACCGGCGCGCGCGACTCGTCCAGCACGACCGCGCCGATGCCCGCGATGACGACACCGAGCACCGCGAACACGACGTACGCCGTCCGCCAGCCGCCGGGCACGGGGGCCGCGGCGACGATCGGGCCGACGGCGATGCCGGCGCTGACCGTCGCACCCCAGACGGTGGTGGCGCGCAGCCGCGCGTGGCCGTCCGGGTGGGCGTGCGCGATCAGGCCGAGGCTGCTGGCCAGCAGCGCGGCGCTGGCGGCGCCCTGGACCACGCGGGCGACGACGAACACCGTCGCCGTCGGGGCCATCGCGCCGCCCACCATCGCGGCGGCCAGCACGCCGAGGCCGACCAGGAACACCCGCTTGCGGCCGTAGTCGTCGGCGACGCTGCCCGCGGCGAGGCTCAGCGCGGCCAGGCCGAGCGGGACGCCGTTGAGCGTCCACGTCACCGCCGCATGGCCGAGGTCGAGACTCGCCCCGATGTCGCGCAGCGTCGCCAGTGGGGCGGTGTAGTTCATCAGCACCAGCAGCGTGGCGGCGCTGGCCACGAGCAGGGTCACCCGCGGCGGCCGGCCGGTGGCGGCGGCGCTGGCCTGGAGGGTGGCGGACGGCGAGGTCATGGCGGCGCACTCCTGAGTTCGGTGACTGAACCTAGGGAACTCTACGCCTGTCAGTTCGATGAATGAACCCAGGGGTGTAAACTGACCAACGTGGCGCTCGGAACCGACTACGGCGGCCAGGACTGCTCGCTGGCCAAGGCGCTGGAGCTGGTCGGCGAGCGGTGGACGCCGCTGATCCTCCGCGACGCCTTCATCGGCGTGCGCCGCTACCGCGACTTCCTCGACCATCTCGACATCCCGCGCGCGGTCCTCGCCACCCGGCTGCAGGCCCTGGTCGACGCCGGCGTCATGACGAAGGAGCGGTACCAGGACGCCCCGCCGCGCGACGAGTACGTGCTCACCGCCATGGGCCGCGACCTGTGGCCGGCGCTGCACCTGCTCAGCCAGTGGGGCGAGCGGCACCTCAGCGAGCACGGGCCACGACGCGTCTACACGCACCTGCCGTGCGGTTCGGAGCTGCGCAACGGCAGCTGCCCCACCTGCGGGGTCGTCCGGCCCGAGGACGTCGAGGTGCGGCCCGGCCCCGGCGCCACGCAGACCCGCACCGACGCCGTCAGCGTGGCGCTGCGCGAACCGCACCGGCTGCTCGAGCCGCTGCGTACGTCCTGATCAGAGCGCGGACGGCGGCTCGGCGAGCACGTCGATCAGCGCCTCGGCGTCGCCGGCCTTGAGCCGCCCGGCGGCCAGCGCCCGGCCCGCCGTGCGCCGCGCCAACGCGACGTACGTGCTCACCGACTCCGGCCGGGCCGCGGCGATCTCGGCGAGGTGGCTGGCGACGGTGCCGGCGTCGCCGCGCGAGACCGGACCGGTCAGCGCGTCGTCGCCCTGGCGCAGGCTGTTGTCGAGCGCCGCGGAGAGCAGCGGCGCCAGCACCTTGTCGGGCTCGGCGACGCCGGCCGAGCGGAGCAGGTCCATGGCCTCGTTGATCAGTGTGACCAGGTGGTTCGCCCCGTGCGAGAGCGCCGCGTGGTACAGCGCGCGGTGCTCCTCGGCGACGCGGACCGGGTCGGCGCCCATCTCGACGACCAGCGCCTCGGCCACCGGCCACAGCGGCTCCGGCGCCGTGACCCCGAACGTCGCGCCGGACAGCCGCTGGAGGTCGACCGACGTGCCGGTGAACGTCATGGCCGGGTGCAGCGCCAGCGGCAGCGCGCCGGCCTTCGTCGCCGGTTCCAGCACGCCGACGCCGTACCGGCCGCTGGTGTGCACCACCAGCTGGCCGGGCCGGACGGTGTTCGTGGCGGCCAGCCCTTCGACCAGCGCCGGCAGCGCGTCGTCGGGGACGGCGAGCAGCACCAGCCCGGCGCGGGCGAACACCTGCGGCACGTCGACCAGCGGCACGTCCGGCAGCAGCGCACCGGCCCGGGTGCGGCTGGTGAGCGAGACGCCGTAGCCGGCGACCACGTGGTGCCCGGCCCGGGCCAGCGCCGCGCCGAGCACCGCGCCCACCCGCCCGGTACCGACGACGCCGACGTCGAGCCGCGCCGGCCGTTCCTCCGTCATCGGACCAGGCTAGATCACCCACGCCCCGCTCACGGCGGAGCCGTCGCGGGCAGACGCCCGGCCGACTTTGCAATGAGCACCTCTACGCACCGGTGCCTATGGGTGCTCATTGCAAACGGGCGCGGAGGGGTCACTCGGCCGCGAGCGCCATGACCGGTGAGGTGCGCGCCGCCCGCTGGCCGGGGCGATCGAGGCCAGCACGCCGAGCAGGGTCGCGGCAGACGCCCGGCCGACTTTGCAATGAGCACCTCTACGCACCGGTGCCTATGGGTGCTCATTGCAAACGGGCGCGGAGGGGTCACTCGGCCGCGAGCGCCATGACCGGTGAGGTGCGCGCCGCCCGCTGGCCGGGGGCGATCGAGGCCAGCACGCCGAGCAGGGTCGCGACGGCGGCGCTGATCGCCAGCTGCCCCCACGGCACGACGAACCCGAGCTCCTCGAGGCTGGAGACGGCGGCCCAGGCGAACGCCGCGCCGGCCACCGACCCGACCACCGCCGCCACCGCGCCCATGAGCGCCGCCTCGACGCCGAGCATCACCCGGGTCTGCCGGCGGGTCAGGCCGAGCGCCCGCAGCAGCCCGATCTCGCGGGTCCGCTCGTGCACCGACAGCGACAGGGTGTTGGCGATGCCGATGAATGCGATCACCAGCGCCAGCGCCAGGATCGCCAGCACCAGGTTGACGGCCTCGTTCAGGTTCTCCTCGAACTCGGCGCGCCGCTGGGCGAAGCTCTGCACGGACAACTCGGGGTGCTCCGCGGTCGCGTCGACGATCGCCGACCGCGCATCGTCGTCGTCCACGCCGTCGGCCGCGTTGACGGCCAGCAGGTCGGCGCCGTCCTGGACCACCGAGCCGGTCTCCGGCAGCGCCTCGATCGCCCGCGCGACGTCGTCCGGGATCGGGTCGGCGGTGGCGGTGCGGACGGCGAAGTCGGCCGGTATCCGGCCGTCGACGACCGCGCCCACGCTCTGCCGGGACGACTCCACGACGGTGAGGAAGCCGGCCACCGTCGTGACGCCGATCAGCAGCGCCGCCGTCGTGGCCGCCACCCGGCGCGGGTTGCGCACCGCGTTCGCCGTGGCCAGCTCGGCCGTCGACCGCGAACCACCGGACAGCCGGGCGGCCACCGCGCCGATCGCGCGGACCAGCGGCGGCACCACCTTCGGGCCGAGGATCAGCAGGCCGAGGAAGCAGACCGCCGCACCGAACACGACGAGGATTAGCCCGGCTCCGCCGCCGGACGTCCCCGACGCCGCGCCGGCCAGCAGCATCAGCGTGCCGACCACCAGCCCCAGCACGCCGAACGTGATCCGGGCCCGTCCCGTGGTGCGGCTGTCGGCGCCGTCGGGCACCGTCTGCAACGCGGCCAGCGGCGCCACCCGGGTCGCGGCCCGGGCCGGCAGCAGCGCCGACCCGACGGTCATCAGCACGCCGATCGCGACCGACCACGCCACCGTCGCCGCGGTGACCGTCAGCACCATCGACTCGCCCAGCACCGAGCCCGTCACGAGCGCCGTCAGCGCTCCGGCCCCGACGCCGACGAGGCTGCCGGCCAGCCCGATCGCGAGCGACTCCGCCAGCACGCCGCGCAGCACCTGGCGCCGGGTCGCGCCGACGGTGCGCAGCAGCGCCAGCTCCCGGGTGCGCTGGGCGACCAGGATCCGGAACGTGTTCGCGATGACGAACGCCGCCACGATCAGCGACACCGCGCCGAGCATCAGCAGCGGGATCCGCAGCGCCTCACGCTGCGACGAGGAGTCCATCAGCTGCTGCGCCAGCTCGCTCCCGGTGACGACGTCGTACCCGCCGGGCAGCGCAGCCCGGACGGCGGCCGCGTCGGCGCCGTCCTCCAGCCGCAGGTCCACCCGCGAGGCGCCGGGCGGGTCGGCGAACTCGCGGACGAGGTCCCAGCCCGCGGTGAGCTCGAGGTCGTCGATGCCGTCGGCGGACAGCTCGGTCAGGCCGGCGATCGGCAGCGTGGTCAGGTCGGCCGTGCCCTCGGCCGCCACGGTGATCTCGTCGCCCTCGGCCAGGCCCAGCCGGTCGGCCGAGCGCCGGTCCAGCAGCACGCCGCCGTCCGGCACGTCGGCGCCCAGCGGCGCGGCCAGCAGCCGGGCGGTCGCGAACGGGTCGATCCGCCCGTCGGTGTCGACGGTGTGCACGCTCACCCCGCTCCGCGGCGCGGCCGCGGCCACCCCGCCGGCCTCGGCGACGGCGGCGATCTCGTCCGGCGACAACGTCGCGCCGTCCGGCGCGAGCACCGCGAGGTCCACCCCCTCGGCGTCGGCGGCCAGCTCCTTGCGGGTGCCCGCGTCCAGCGAGTCGGTGAGGATCAGCGTCGCCGCGGTGAAGCCCACCGACAGCACGACGACCAGGCCGGTCAGCACCAGCCGCAGCAGATGGGCGCGCAGCCCCGCCAGCACGATCGATCGCATCAGTCAGCCGCCCAGCCGGCGCAGGCCGTCGATGACGGCGTCGGGCGTGGGGTCGGCGATCTCGCCGGCGACGTGGCCGTCGGCGAGCATGACGACCCGGTCCGCCGACGACGCCGCGACCGGGTCGTGCGTCACCATGACGACCGTCCGGCCGAGCTCGCGCACGCTGGTGCGCAGGATCGCCAGCACCTCGCCGCCGGACCGGGAGTCCAGGTTGCCGGTGGGCTCGTCGGCGAAGATCACCTCGGGCCGGTTGATCAGCGCCCGGGCGACGGCGACCCGCTGCTGCTGGCCGCCGGACAGCTCACTCGGCCGGTGCCGCAGCCGGTCGCCGATGTCGAGCACGTCGATGATCTCGGCGAACCAGCGCCGGTCCGGCCGCTTGCCGGCCAGCTTCAGCGGCAGCAGCACGTTGGCCTCCGCGTCCAGCGTCGGCAGCAGGTTGAACGCCTGGAAGACGAAGCCCAGCCGCTCGCGCCGCAGCAGCGTCAGCTCGGTGTCGTCGAGCGCAGTGAGATCGGTGTCGCCGAGCAGCGCCCGGCCCGACGTCGCGGTGTCCAGCCCGGCCAGGCAGTGCACGAGCGTCGACTTGCCGGACCCGGACGGTCCCATGATCGCGGTGAACCGCCCGGCCGCGAACGCGACGTCGACGGCGTCGAGGGCGCGGACGGCGGTGTCGCCGCTGCCGTGCAGCTTGGTCAGGCCGACGGCGCGGACCGCCGGCGCGAGGACGGCGCCCGGGGCGCCGGAGGGAATCGTGGTAGGCAGGCTCACGGTCCCAGCGTCGCGAGAACGCCGCCGCGAATCGTCGGACCTGCGAGTGGACCCGGCGTACGACGAAGGTCGTAGGGTCGGTTCCCGTGCCGATCCGTCCCGTCGAGACGCTGCCGAAGGTCCAGTCGCACCTGCACCTCACCGGGGCGATGCGCCCAGCCACGCTGGACGAGCTGGCCACACGGCACGGCATCGCGGTGCCGCCGCTGGCCGCGCTGACCGGCGGACCGTACGAGTGGGCCGTCTTCCAGGGCCGCTACGACGCCGCGCGCGCGGCCATCCGCACCCCCGACGACGTCGCGCGGGTGGTCCGCGAGGCGGCCGAGGACGACGCCGCCGGCGGCTGCGGCTGGTCCGAACTGCAGGTCGACCCGACGTCGTACGCGCCGGCATTGGGCGGGCTGGAGGCGGCGGTCGAGGCGGTCCTGACGGCGGCCGCGGCGGCGCCGCTGCCGATGGGCGTCGTCGTGGCCTCCAGCTGGGCCCGCTCCGGCGAGCACGCGGCGACGCTGGCACGGCTGGCCGCCCGCTACGCCGGTGCCGGCGTCGTCGGCTTCGGGTTGTCCAACGACGAACGGCTGGGCCGGGTCGACGACTTCGCCCCGGCGTTCCGCATCGCCGCCGACGCCGGGCTGCTGCGCACCCCGCACGGCGGCTTCTTCACCGGGCCGGCGCACGTGCGGGCGTGTGTGGAGGTGCTCGGCGCCACCCGGATCGGGCACGGCACGTCCGCCGTCGCCGACCCCGCCGTCATGGCGCTGCTGGCCGAGCGCGGGGTGGCGCTGGAGCTGTGCCCGTCGTCGTACCCGCCGTTCGGGGTGCACGCGCTGGACGAGCTGCCGGTGCGGACGCTGCTCGCGGCCGGTGTCCCGGTGACGGTCGGCAGCGACGACCCGCTGCTGTTCGCCGTCGGGCTGGCCGGCCAGTACGCGCTGTGCCGCGACGCGCTCGGTCTGGCCGACGCCGAGCTGGCCGCGCTGGCCCGCGCCTCGATCACGTCGTCGGCGGCGCCGTCACCGCTGCGCGAAACGCTGCTGGACGGCGTGGACGCCTGGCTCGCGGACTAGGCCGGCGGCGGGGCGGACGTGGCGCCGACCCGCAGGTGGACCGGCAGGTGCACGTCGGCCGGACGCCGCCCGGCCAGCAGCTCGGTGACCATGCGGCCGGTCAGCTGGCCCTTCTCCACCATCGGCTGCACCACCGTCGTCAGGACGCGATCGCCCAACCAGGGGGTGTCGATGCCGTCGTAGCCGACGACGGTGAGGTCGTCGGGCACCCGCAGCCCCAGCGCCTCGGCCGCCCGGATGACGCCGACGGCGAGCAGGTCGCTCTGCGCGATGATCGCCGTGGGCCGCCGCGGCGCCGAGAGCAGCAACCGGCCGGTCCGCTCACCCTCCTCGACGACGTTGCTGGGCGCCTCGGCGACCGGCACCCGCCCGAAGACGTCCTCGGTGGCGGTGAGCCGGGCCCGGCAGTCGGCGAACCCGACGACGGCCCGGCGGGCGTCGTCGACCAGCCCGCTGCGGCCGTCGAGGCGCAGCGGCAGCGCGGCGACGGCAACGCGCTGGTGACCCAGCCCGGCGACGTGCTTGGCGAGGTCGAGCGCGCCGCCGTAGTCGTCGATGCGCAGCAGCGTGACCTCGGGGCGGTCCGGCCCGTCGATGGCGACCACCGGCACGCCGCGGCCGATGAAGAGGTCGAGCAGCGGGTCGTCGTCGCGGCCGCACGTGGCGAACACCACGGCGTCGACCGGCATGCGCGACACCTGCTCCGGGGTCGGGCTGCCGTGCTGGGCGTCGCCGGAGAGCAGCAGCAGGCCGGTGCCGGACGGGCTGAGCGCCTCGGCGATGCCGTCGAGCAGCGCGACGGCGACCGGGTCGCGGAACGCGTACAGCAGCCGCTCGCCGACCACCGCGCCGACGATGCCGGAGCGGCCGCGGCGCAGCGACCTGGCCAGCGGGTCGGGCCCGGCGTAGCCCAGCTCGCGGGCCGCGGCCAGCACCCGTTCCCGGGTGGACTCGGCCACCGGACCGGAGCCGCTGAACGCCAGCGACGCGGTGGACGGGGACACGCCGGCCCGCGCGGCCACCGCCGCCAGCGTCGCCCGGTGCTCGCCCACGGCAGCTCCCCTCCGAGGAAATTCACGCTTGCATCCGATCCTGGTCCATAGCAGAATATCGAATCGATTCGATCGAATCGATTCGACCGCCGAAATCCTGACGAGTTCATGACCCCTGGGGATGCTCCGTGAACCACTCCGCTCCGGCCCCGTCGCCCGAACTGGCCAGGGCCGTCCGTGCCCGCAACGCCGTCGCCACAGTGTTCGCCCTCAACGGGCTGGCGCTCGCGAGCTGGATGGCGCGCATCCCCGAGGTGCGCGACCTGCTCGGCCTGACCCCCGGCGAGATCGGCCGGGTGCTGCTGGCGCTGGCCGTGGGCTCGCTCATCGCGCTGCCCACGTCGGGGTTCGTCGTCAGCAAGATCGGCGCGGCCCGCACGGTGGCCGGCGGCTCGGTGCTGGTGGCCCTCGGCCTCACCCTGGCCGGCGTCGGGGCCGACACCGCGGGTGTCGTCGCCGTCGTGGCGGCCGGGCTGGTGCTGTTCGGCTACGGCTCGGGATCCTGGGACGTCGCGATGAACGTCGAGGGGGCCGCCGTCGAGCGGCTGCTCGGGCGGACCATCATGCCCCGGTTCCACGCCGCGTTCAGCCTCGGCACGGTGACGGGCGCCGGCCTCAGCGCCGGCATCGCGGCCGTCGGCGTCCCCGTCGTGGCGCACCTGGCCACCGTCAGCACCATCGCGATGATCGTCACCATCATCGCCACCCGCAGCTTCCTGCCGCACGCCGCCGAGGTCGAGGACGAGGACGGTACGCCGGTCGAGAAGATCTCCGTCCTCACCGCCTGGCGCGAGCCGCGCACGCTGCTCATCGGCCTCATGGTGATGTGCGCCGCGCTGGTCGAGGGCATCGCCAACGACTGGCTGGCGCTCGGCCTCGTCGACGGCTACGAGGTCAGCAACACCGTCGGCGCCATCGGCTTCGCGATCTTCCTGTCCGCCATGACGATCGGCCGCATGGCCGGCACCCAGCTGGTCGACCGGTTCGGCCGGCTGCCGATCCTGCGCGTCAGCGCGGTGCTGGCCACCGGCGGCGTGCTGCTCGTGGTGTTCGGCGGGTCGCTGTGGGTCGCGCTGGCCGGCAGCATCGTCTGGGGCTTCGGCGCCGCGCTGGGCTTCCCGCTCGGCATGAGCGCGGGCGCCGACGACCCGCGGCGGGCGGCCGCGCGGGTCAGCGTCATCGCATCGGTCGGCTACACCGCGTTCCTCGCTGGCCCGCCCATCCTCGGCTGGCTCGGCGACCACGAGGGCGTGCTGAACGCGCTGCTGGCCGTCGCCGTCGCCGCGACCGTCCTCGGGCTGGTCTCCCCCGCGGCCCGCGAGGAGCATCCGGCTCGGGTCGAGGTCGGCGACTAGGCCTCGAAGTCGGCGGCGGTCATGCCCGCCGGGTGGCCGGGCGGCCACTGCACCAGCTCGATGCGGTAGCCGTCGGGATCGGTCAGCCAGGACGTCGACATGCCCTCGCCGTGGTCGGCCGGCGGCTCGGCCGTGAGGCCCTTCGCCGCGAGGCCGGCGACGGTCGCCGCCAGGTCGTCGGTCTGTACGACGAGGTGGTTCACGGCGCCGGTGTCGGTGACCGGCCGCGCGGGGTCGTGCACCAGCTCGAGGCTGACGAACGGGTCGCCCGGCAGCTGCAGCATGGTCAGGCTGCCGAACGGCGTCTCGGGGACACGACCCCGCACGACGTAGCCGAGCGCGGTGTAGAACGCGAGCGAACGGTCGAGGTCGGTGACCCGGAGGCCGAGGTGCAGCATGCGCATCCGCGGCAGGGTAGCCGACGCTACGAGGCGCCCGGCCGCACCAGCCCGGTCTCGTAGGCCAGCACCACCAGTTGCACGCGGTCGCGCAGGCCGACCTTGGCCAGCACCCGGCCGATGTGCGTCTTCACCGTCGCCTCGGTGACGAACAGGGTCGCCGCGATCTCGGCGTTGGACCGGCCCCGGACCACCTCGCGGACGATCTCGTGCTCGCGCTGGGTCAGCTCGGCCCAGACGGCGTCGGGCGGGGTGGCGTCCTCGGGCAGGTGCCCCGCGAACCGTTCCAGCAGCCGTTTCGTGGTGCTCGGCGCGACGACGGCGTCGCCGGAGTGCACCGTGCGGACGGCGTCGAGCAGCGTCGGCGGCGGCGCGTCCTTGAGCAGGAACCCGCTGGCGCCGGCCTTGATCGCGGCGAACGCGTACTCGTCGAGGTCGAACGTCGTCAGGACGATGACCTTCGGCGCGTCGTCGCGGGTGCGCAGCCGACGGGTGGCCTCGACGCCGTCGAGGACGGGCATGCGCACGTCCATCAGCACGACGTCGGCCGCGGTGACGGCGAGCGTGTGCAGCGCGGCGTCGCCGTCGCCGGCCTCGCCGACCACCTCGAGGTCGGGCTGGGAGTCGATGACCATCCGGAACCCGGCCCGGACCAGCTGCTGGTCGTCGACCAGGAAGACCCTGACCGGCTGCACGCTCACTTCCCCTCGCCGTAGGG
Organism: Jiangella alba; assembly: GCF_900106035.1. Taxonomy (GTDB): domain Bacteria; phylum Actinomycetota; class Actinomycetes; order Jiangellales; family Jiangellaceae; genus Jiangella; species Jiangella alba. The sequence continues at coordinate 1,728,229 of NZ_FNUC01000004.1, read as the reverse complement.
CAGGTCGAGGTCGACCCGCCAGCCACCGCCGGACGACGGTCCCGCCGTCACCGTGCCGCCGTACATCGTCATCCGCTCCCGCATGCCCACCAGTCCCTGGCCCAGCCCGTCGCTCGCCGCGGCCGCGCCCCGGCCGTCGTCGCTGACCTCAGCGGTCAGCCGGTCGGTGCCGAACACCAGCGCCACTTTCGCACGGGCCGCCGGTCCGGCGTGCTTGAGGGCGTTGGTCAGCGCCTCCTGGATGACGCGGTACACCGCCAGCGACGGCCCCGGCGGCAGCGGCCGCGGCGGGCCGGCGACGTCGAGCTCGACCGGCAGCCCGGCCTGGCGCACCGACGTGACCAGCTCGGGCAGCGTGCCCAGCCCGGGCTGCGGGCGGACCGAGCCGTCGTCGTCGCCGTCGGCCGTACGGAGCACCCCGAGCAGCCGGCGCATCTCGGCCAGGGCGCCGCGACCGGTGTCGCCGATCGTCTTGAGCGCGTCGAGCGCGGCCTGCGGGTCGTGGTCGCCGGCGTAGCGACCGCCGTCGGCCTGCACGACGATGACGGACAGGTTGTGCGCGACGACGTCGTGCATCTCGCGGGCGATGCGCGAGCGTTCCTCGGCGGCCGCGAGCTGGGCCCGCTGGTCGCGTTCGCGTTCGGCCTGGTGCGCCCGCTCGACCAGCTCGGCGACGTAGGCCTGCCGCGTGCGCCGCACGTCGCCCATCGCCCAGGCGCCGATGACCGTCGCGGACAGCCCGATGGCGCTGGCCACGAACGCCTCCGCGCTCTCCTCGATCGACGGGACGTAGCGCATGGTGCCCAGGACGACGCCGAGGAACCCGGCCGCGAGCCCGGCCCGGCTGGCCCACCGCGGGCCGTAGGCGCTGACGGCGTACAGGCCGAGCAGCAGCGCGACGTCGTACGGGGTCAGCTGCAGCCCGGTGGCCCACTGCACCAGCCCGGCGGCCACCAGCACGCCGAACGACTCGATCGGCCGCACCCGCCGGAACACCAGCGCGGCGCACATGACCGTCCCGAGGACGAAGTGCGCCCAGGCGGGGTCGAACGCGGCCGCCGAGAACAGCACCATCGTGACGAACACGCCCAGCGCGATGACGGCGTCCGGCACCACGGGATGCCGGCGCACCCATGCGTAGAGCCGGTCCCTGCGCCTCACGGTGAGCAGGCTAGCTCGCCACGCCCTCTCGCGCCGCCCGACGTTTCGCCTCGGCCCGAAACGCTACCGCGCCAGGACCGCGTCGCCGAGACTGCCTGCTATGGAGACCACTACGGGAAAGGTCCAGCTCGCGTTCATGATGTCGCTGGACGGCTTCGTCGCCGGCCCCGGCCACACGATGGACTTCATGGACGGCACCACGGTGCGCGACGGCGTGCACCGGGAGCTCATCGAGAGCACCGGCGCGATCCTGGCCGGACGCGACGGCTACGACAGCACCGGCGGTGACCTGCGGCCCTACGGAGGCGCGTGGAGCGGGCCGATCTTCGTCCTCACCCACCACCCCGAGGACGTCCGCACCGCGGACGGCGCCACGGTGCTCAGCTGCCCTGTGGAGGAAGCGGTGCGGATCGGCCTGGACGCGGCGCGGGGCCGGAACCTGCAGGTGTTCTCCCCGACGATCGGCCGGCAGTTGCTCCAGCTGGGACTGGTCGACGAGATCGACGTCCATGTGGCGCCCGTCCTGCTCGGCGACGGCGTCAGGCTCTACGACGCGCCCGGCGGCGAGCTCGTCCACCTGGCCCGCAGCGGCGACGACCCCCGGCTCGCGGAGCGGCTTCGCTACCGGCCGGCGCCCTCGGTGCCACGGGTGCGGCGCAGCCAGAGCAGGCCGAGCACCGGCAGCACCAGCGGCACGAACCCGTAGCCGCGCCCGAACAGCGACCACACGGTGTCGTCGGGGAAGTCGCCCGGGTCGAACGCGGTGACGGCGCCCACCGTCAGCACCCCGACCAGCTCGACGGTGACGGCGGTCAGCGCCACCTTGCGGGCCGTCGCGCCCGGACGGGCCAGCGCCACGGTCGCGACGATGTACACCAGGGCGGCGAACGCCGACAGCAGGTACGCCACCGGCGCCTCGTCGAACTTCGTCGCGATCTGGACGGCGGCCCGGGCCGACGCCGCGAGCGCGAACACCGCGTAGACGGCGATCAGCAGCCGGCCGGGACCGCTGGAGCGCTGGGCCGTCGTGCTCACCCGGCGCCCGCGTCCCAGAGCTGCTGCATGCGCACGACCAGCACCGGCACCACCAGAGCGGCCACGACCAGCACCGACGTGCCCCAGCGGGACTTCTCGGCGAGCGCCCAGAACAGCCCGAGCGGCAGGATGATGAGCGTCATCAGCAGATACCCGACGAACGTCGCGGTCTCGTCCGGCGCGCCGTCGGCGACCATCAGCACGATCGCCACCCCGGCCTGGACGAGGAGCAGCAGCTCGACCACCCCGGCGCCGATGACGTACGGCTCGCGCGGCGGCTGGTTGCGCACGACCGCCACCAGCGCCCACGCGGCGTAGGCCAGCGAGGCGACGATGACGGCCCAGTCGACGACGGCAACCATGGGTCAGCCCGTCACGGGAGCCGGGCCAGCTCGTCGGTGAGGTCGTCCAACCCCAGCGAGCCCATCGAGAGCGCGGCCATGTGCCACGCCTTGAGGTCGAAGTTCGCACCCTGCGCCGACCGGGCGGCGTCGCGACCGGCCAGCCACGCCCGCTCACCGAGCTTGTAGCCGATGGCCTGCCCCGGCGCACCCAGGTAGCGGACGATCTCGGAGTCGAGGAACGCGGTGTCGCGGCCGTTGAACGCGCCGAAGAACTCGCGGGCCAGCTCGGGCGTCCACACCTCGCCCGGGTGGAACGCCTCGCCGTTCGGGATGCGCAGCCGCAGGTGCATGCCGATGTCGATGATCACCCGGATCGCTCGCATCATCTGCGCGTCGAGGTAGCCGAGCCGGATCGGCGGGTCGGTGAGGTAGCCCAGTTCGTCCATCAGCCGCTCGGCGTAGAGCGCCCAGCCCTCGGACATCGCGCTCACCGAGCCGAGGCTCACCTGGTAGCGCGACAGCCGGCCGGCGACGTGCACCCATTGCGCCAGTTGCAGGTGGTGGCCCGGAACGCCCTCGTGGTACCAGGTGCTGACCAGGCCCCACACCGGGAACCGGGTCTCGCCCAGCGTCGGCAGCCAGGTGCGGCCGGGCCGGCTGAAGTCGAGCGACGGGCGGGTGTAGTACGGAGCGGCGGCGCTGCCGGGCGGCGCGATCATCGCCTCGACGTGCTTGATCGGCTCGGCGAGGTCGACGTGGGTGCCGTCGAGGTCGGCCATCGCGCGGTCCATCAGACCCTGCAGCCAGACCCGCACCTCCTCGACGCCCTCGATCGCCTCGCCGTGCTCGTCGAGGTGGCGCATGACGGCCAGCGGCGTGTGGCCGGGCAGGACGGCGTCGGCGGCCTGCTTCATCTCGTCGGCGATGCGGTGGAACTCGGACCAGCCGTAGGCGTAGGCGTCCTCGAGGTCGAGGTCGGAGCCGGTCCAGTAGCGCGCGGCGGTCGTATAGCGCTCGCGACCGACGGCGTCGGGCGTGCCCTCGGCGCCGGCGCGGTAGCCCGCGAGGTGCTCGCGCAGCTCGGCCAGGCCCCCGCCGGCGACGGCGGCCGCGGCGGTCAGCTCGTCGCGCTGGGCGTCGGGGCCGTTCGCGACGAACGACGAGTACCAGTCGGCCTCGAGCCAGGTGTCGAGCTGCTCGAGGACGGTGTCGACCTGACGCGGCGCGGCGTACAGGCCGCGGCGGGCGCCCTCGTCCAGCGACGCCTGGAACCCGGCGACGGCCGCCGGGATGTTGCGCAGCCGCCGGCCGACGACCGCCCAGTCGTCGTCGGTGGCGGTCGGCATCATCAGGAACACCGAGCGCATCGACTGCACCGGCGAGAACAGGTTGCTCAACTCTCGCAGCCCCTCACCAGCGTCGTGCAGCGCCAGCGACGCCGTCAGCCGCTCGCGCAGCAGCCGGGCCGCGCGGCGCTCCTCGACCGGCAGCCCGCCGTCGCCGGCCGCCTGCTCGGCGGCGTCCAGCTCGGCCAGCGTGCCGCGCGCCGCGTCGGCCACGACCTCGCGGCCGTCGGGCGAGTAATCGGGCATCGCGTCGACGCCCGGCCTGATGCCGAGCGCGGTCCCGACCAGCGGGTTGAGGTCGGCGATGGTCTCGACGTAGCGGTCCGCGATCTTCCGGGGGGTGTCGGCGTCGTCGTGAGGCACCGGCCCATCATGCCTCGGGGCCTCTTGTCATGTGCGTCAGGGTCGCCGGCACACCGGCTCGGCGGCATCGGCACCGGGCCGCGACAGTGCCTCGGGGCCGCCCGCCATGTGCGTCAGGGCCGCCGGCACACCGGCTCGGCGGCATCGGCACCGGGCCGCGACAATGCCTCGGGGCCGCCCGCCATGTGCGTCAGGGTCGCCGGCACACCGGCTCGGCGGCATCGGCACCGGGCCGCGACAGTGCCTCGGGGCCGCCCGCCATGTGCGTCAGGGCCGCCGGTACACCGACTCGGCGGCATCGGCACCGGGCCGCGACAATGCCTCGGGACCGCCCGCCGCGTGCGTCAGGGTCGCCGGCACACCCGCTCAACCCATCGTGAGGCACCGGGCCGCGACCGTGCCTCGGGGCCGCCCGCCATGTGCGTCAGGGTCGCCGGGTCAGCCGGCCGCGACGGTGTCGCCGCGCACCTGGGCCGCCGCGCCGGGCACCGGTTCGGCGGGGTCGGCGCCGGTCGCGACGACGCGGTTGGCGGCGTCGACGTGCACCACCCGCGGCTGGAACCCGCGCGCCTCGGCGTCGTCGACCAATCCGTAGCTGATCAGGATGACGAGGTCGCCGGGCTGCACGAGCCGGGCGGCGGCGCCGTTGATGCCGATGACGCCGGAGCCCCGCTGGCCGGGGATGACGTACGTGGTGAGGCGCGCGCCGTTGGTGATGTCGACGATGTCGACCTGCTCACCGGGCAGGAGGTCGGCGGCGTCGAGGAGGTCTTCGTCGACGGTGACCGATCCCACGTAGTGCAGGTCGGCCTGCGTGACGGTGGCGCGGTGGATCTTGCCCTTCATCATGGTGCGGAACACGAGCTCACTCCTGGTCTCGCTCGCTCGATGCGGCCGGAGGGCCGTCACCGTCGGCGTGGCCGTCGGGTCGGGGTGCCGACTGCTGCCGGTACCTCGCCATCCATTGTTCTGGAACATCGGTCTTGCGTGCCAGCCGGGCCCGTTCGGCCTGTTCCTCGGCGATGACGCGGGCCTCGGCCGGCCGCCGGTGCGCGATGACGGCGTCGACCGGTCCGGGGGTGGTGTCGACGTGCACCGACGCCAGCCCGAGGCGGCGTTGCAGCGGCCCCTGCACGATGCGCACGCTCTGCGTCTTCGCGTGCGGGACGGTGGTGAGGTTGCGGTAGAGCACACCCTCGCGCACCACGACCACGTGCTCGTCGACGCCGTATGCCAGCCGCTTCCAGCCGAAGGGGCGCAGCCAGCGGGCCGGTCGCGGGGCGTGCGTCAGCGGCACCGACAGCGGGTCGGTCCCCGGCAGTACGTGCCGCAACACCTCGGCCGCCTCCTCGTACGTCGCCACCGGCAGCAGCGTGGACGTGCGCTGGCTGTCGTCGGACGACTCGCCGCTGTACCCCGCGACGTCGACGTCCAGCCGCACCCAGCCCTTCCCTCTCCACAACAACGGCTGGCGCATGGCTACTCCCTGCACCCGGCCGGGCGGGACCGTCTGGTGCTGGGTGTCGAGCAGGCCCTTGCGGATGCGGTAGCCGTCGGGCGACTCGGCCAGGACGAACGCGAAGTTGCGGCCCAGCTGCCCCCACAGCGCGGCGCCGATGGCGATGACGCCCGGCAGCATCGACGACAGCACGCCGACGGTGACCTGGCTGTCGCGGAAGAACAGGAACGCGACGCCGATGCCGACGATGAACACCACGCCGGTGACGAACGCGCCGGACAGCACCGTCGACCACACCAGCCGGTCCAGCGGCACCTGGTGCACGACCCGCTCCGGCGCCTCCGGCGTGTCGGCGTCGATGCCGGCCGCCCGCGCCAGCAGTTCGGCCCGCAGCCGCACCGCGTCGTCGACGGCGAGGTACTGCAGCGGCGCCTCGGCCTTGCCGCCACCGGCCACCTCCAGCCGCAGCTCCGAGACGCCGAGCAACCGGCCGGCCAGCGGACGGTTGATGTCGACGGCCTGCAGGCGGTCCAGCCGGACCCGCCGGGACCGGCGGTTCAGCATGCCGGAGTCGATGCGCAGCGCGTCGCCGTCGAAGCCGTACCGGGTGAACCACCACGACAGCAGCCCGACGATCATCCCGACGACGGCGAACGCGAGCACCGTCAGGCCGAACCGGCCCATCTCGCCGGAGCGCAGCGCGTCCTGGCCGCCGATGCCGATGGCCAGGGCGAGGAACCCCCAGCCGCGCAGCAGCGGGGTCAGCGGGTGCAGGCGGCGGAAGTGCTCCGGCGTCGGATCGACCCGGGCGGCCTTGCTGCCGTCTGCCTCGCTCCCCGGCGTGGTGGTCACAGACCAGCCGCCTGGGCCTCACCGAGCGCCGACAGCCGGTCACGCAGCCGTGCGGCCTCGGCGGCCGGCAGGCCGGGGATCTTCGCGTCGGTGGCCGGCGAGGCGGTGTGTAACTGGACGGTGGCCAGGCCGTAGCGCCGCTCCAGCGGCCCCGACGCGACGTCGACGAACTGCATGCGGCCGTACGGCACCACCGTCAGCCGGCGGTACATGACGCCGTGGGTGACCAGCAGGTCGTCCAGCCGCTCGGCGTAGCCCCAGGCGCGCCAGTTGCGCGGGATCAGCCACAGCCCCCACACCAGCGCGATGAGCGCCGCGGCGACGACCGGCAGCACGCCGGCCGGCCCGAAGATCAGCCCCAGCACGACCCCGGCGCCGCCGGCGACCAGCGTCACCGTGATCAGCAGCACCAGCCGGCGCAGGTCGACGAGCTTGCGCGACACCTGCTGCCAGGCCTCGCCGGGCGGCGCGAAGAGCTCCTCCTGGTCCACGGCGTCGAGGCTACCCCGCTGCTCATCGCGCGGCGGCGCGGCTCAGCGGATGACGACCGTCTGGACCTCCGCGACCGGCAGTTCCAGCGACGTCGGCGGCGAGACCACGGCGCCCAGGCCGCCGCCCGCCACCGGGGTGCCGCCCTCCTGCCCGGACCACGACGCGGCGTAGGCGCCGGTGGCCGTGACGGTGTAGGCGAGCCCCGGCATCCGGGCCGACGAGCGGGTGTGCAGCAGGCTGCAGCCGGCCGACTGGGGTGTGCCGGCCGCGTAGGACGTGCGGGCCTGCTCGGCCGTGCAGCCCGCCGACGGACCCGCCGACGAACGGACCGTGAGGCGCTCGGGGTCGGCGACGACGGTGGCGGAGTTGTCGCCCGCCGTGGCCGTGACCTCGAGCCGGACGAACCCGTCGCGCGGACCGTCGCCGGGCGCCACCCAGAACCAGGTCGCGAGGTTGACGTAGGAGCTGGCCGCCGGGTTGCGCAGGGTGTCGGGCGCCGGGATCGCGAGATGCTCGAACGCCACCTCGGCCAGCAGCTCCGGCGGAACCGGCGGCGTGGGCGGCTGCGGCGGCGTGCTGCCCTCGGGCACCCAGAGGGTGTGCGCCCCGCCGTTGGCCGCGACCAGTTGATCGAAGCACTCGCCGGCCGCGTCGAAGTCGCCGTCGACGTTCAGCAGCGTGCCGAAGGCCCAGTGACCGGGCTCGTCGCGGTGCGCCTCGATCTCCTCCAGCGGCGGGTAGACGAAGGTCTGCTCGTTCCCGGGGCCGACGGGGTCGTCGAGGTCGTCGTACTCCAGCGCCCAGTTCTGGTACGCCCACTCGCCGGTGGCGAACTCCATGACCTCCCAGTAGCAGGGCGACGGCACCCGGGGTGTGTCTCCCGGGTCCATGGCCTACTGCGCGACGCCCAGGCGGCGCCTCGCTGCGTTCTCGTCAGTCGTCATAGAACCCCGCTATGACTCCCTCCTCGGCCTTGCGAGGCATACACCTGAACGCCGCTCGCTACGGCCGAGACCCGGGAGACACACCCCGGACGCTGACGGACACTCCGCCACCGTCGCCGCCGGAGCCGTCGCCGCCGTCGAGGCCGTTGCCGGTGAGCGAGACGGCGACGGCGGTCAGCCCGCCTTCGTCGGCGTCGCCGCCGACCTGGTCGTCGCCCACTCCGGCGAGGGCCGGCGCCGTGCCGAGCAGGGCCAGGGCGCCGGTCGTCACGGCGGTGAGCAGGGCCACTCGTGCGCGTCGCATCGCCGTCTCCCGTACGGGTGTCACTCGGCCGTCGAGGCTGGTCGCGGCCGTGCGGTCAACCGCAGTCATGGTCGGACTCCTGCACGTCGGCGACGATCCAGGAGTCGCCGTCGGCGACCAGCTGGACCAGCACCGGCAGGAGGTCGCCGCGGCTGTCGGCGACCTCGGCGCCCTCGGCGTCGACGTCGAAGGTCTCGCGGCCGTCGAGGCAGTCCTGGACGGCCGCCGTCGGGCCGCTGACCGAGACCACGGCCGGTTCGAGGCGCAGCGTGCCGATGGTGCGGTGACCGTCGGCCAGCAGCTGCTCCGCGACGTCGACGACGCGCTGGCGCTGCGGGTCGGCGGAGAGGTCGAGGAGCGGCTGGTGGGCGGGGTCGGGCAGGCTCACCGCGGTGAGGTCGGCGCGCCAGAAGTCGAGGTACGCCTCGAACACCGCGAGGTCGGCCGGCTCCTCCGGCGCCTCGCCGGCGACATCGAGCGCCCAGTCGCTCTCGGCCGGGGCGGATGGGTCACCCGTGGGCGGCTCGGACGGGTCACCCGTCGGAGGCTCGCCGGTGACCGTGCCGGTCTCGGCGCCGTCGACGTCCAGCAGGCCCAGCGGCGGATCGCCGGGCGCCTCACACCCCGCCAGCAGCACGGCCGACGCCGCCGCGCCGACGGCGATTCCCCGTATCCGCATTCCGCCCACCTCGCGCAGAAAGGTTCCATTGCGACAATCTGTCGGAGGTGAGCGTACCGTGTGTCAGCCGGTCAGTCCCCGGACCCCGTGGGCGGCACGTACTCGCCCGCCGCGACGTCGACGCCGAGGGTGTTGCCGGGCGGCGCCAGCGGGCACGTCCACGCGGGGTCGTAGGCGCAGGACGGGTTGTAGGCGAAGTTGAGGTCGACGACCAGCGCGTCGTGCACCGAGCCGCCGAGGTCGGCGCCCTTGACGGTGTCGAGCAGGTAGCGCCCGCCGCCGTACGTGGCCCGGCCGGCCGACGCGTCCTTGACCGGCACGAACACGCCGCCGCCGTAGGAGTCGAGCCACCACACGTCGAGATCGCCGAGCGGCAGGTGCAGCCGTCCGGCCAGCACGAACGGCACGACGCCGTCGGTGGCCGTGGGCACCTCGAGCCGCCGTGGCTCGACGTTGGGGTCGACCGGCAGCACGAACCGCAGGGCGGGGTCGTACGGCGCGTGCCGCAGCCCCGCGAAGCCGGCCCGCGCCTCGGGCGGGACCGGCGACGCGGGATGCGTGCGCACCAGGTCGTCGCGGCCGGCCGCCCACTGCTCGTGGGCGCCGGCCGGATCTGCCTCGCTCGTGTCCCGGACGGCGGAGTAGAGCACGTGGACCCGCCGCCGCCAGTCCAGGACGTCGAGCGCGCTGATCGAGGTCAGAGCAGCCCCTTGTCTTCGAGGTAGGCCCGCGCGACGTCGGGAGCCTGCTGGCGCTCGGCGTCGACCTGCGCGTTCAGCGTGGCGAGGTCGTCGGTGGTGAGCACCGCGGCCAGCTGGTTGAGCGCGTCGGCGATGGCGGGGTCGCCCGCGGACTCGGTGTTGACCACCGGCACCAGGTTGTCGGCCGCCTGCAGCCCCTTGTCGTCCTCGAGCACCACGAGACCGAACTGGTCGAGCGTGCCGTCGGTGGTGCCGACCAGGCCCAGCTGCGCGTCGCCGCGCTGCACCGCCGTCTTCGTCTCGCTGGTGCTGAACCCGGTGGCCAGCGGCGGGTCGACGATGTCGAGCCCGTACACCGACTCCAGGCCCGGCTCGCAGAACGGCCGGTCGGGGCACTCCTCGACCGCGGCCAGCGTGATGGGCTGGCCCAGCGCGGCGAGGTCGGAGAGCGTGGTGAGGTTGTTCTCGTCGGCGAACTCCTGCGAGACGGCGAACGCGTTCTGGCTGGCCGCCTCGGCCGGGTCGAGGATGGTCAGCCCGCGCTCCTCGGCCAGCGGCCGGGCCGCGTCGACCGTCTCCGTGGCGTCGGACGTGGCGATGGGCGCGGTCGACGGCGCGTCGGGGCCGTTGACGGCGCCGTTGAGGAACTCGGCGAACGTGGCCAGGTACTCGGGCACGACGTCGATCTCGCCGCTCTCGAGCGCCGGCTCGTAGATCTCGCGGTTGGCCACCGACTGGATGTCGACGGTGTACCCGGCGTCCTCGAGCAGCGCCGCGTACATCTCCTGCATGATCACCATCTCGGTGAAGTTGGCGCCGCCGACGGTCAAGTCGCCGCCGCCACCACCGCCGTCGGTGGCGGTGGAGCCGCCGCCGTCGCCGTCCTCGAACGGATCGTCATCGTCGCCGCCGCACGCCGCCAGCGACAGCGCCAGGCCGGCCGCGGTCGCCAGCACGGCCGCTCGTCTCCGCATGGTCATGGTCTTCACCGGTGTCACCTTCTGTGTCCCGTGCCGGGCGCCGAGCCCCGCACGCGTGTCCGGCGAGCACCCTCATAGCGCCCGCGTGGAATCAGTCAACTACGCGCCACTGACAACCTCGTCCGTGACGAGCGGCATTCCCCGGTCACGATCGCGTTTCGACCGTCCTTGCCGCGTGGCCCGTCGCATCGGGTCGACCGCCCGCTGCAGCAGCGCCATGACCCCTTCGATCGCCAGCGCCAGCAGGCCGACCATGATCGCGCCGCCGATCAGCTCGGGCACGTCCTGCCGGTTGAAGCCACTGGTGATGATGCGGCCCAGGCCCGGCCCGGAGATGACGGCGGCCAGCGTCGCCGTGGCCACCACCTGCACCGTCGCCAGCCGGATGCCGCCCAGGATGAGCGGCACCGCCAGCGGCAGTTCGACGCGGCGCAACAGCTGGAAGCCGCTCATCCCCATGCCGCGAGCCGCCTCGACGGCGTCGCGGTCGACCTCGCGCATGCCGACGTAGGCGTTGGTGAGGATGGGCGGGATCGCGAAGAGCACCAGCGCGATGACGGTCGTCCAGATCGACAGCCCGAGCGGGGTCATGTACAGGATCGCCAGGATCGCGAACGTCGGCACCGCCCGGCCGACGTTGCTGATGTTGACGGCGAGCGCGCCACCTCGTCCGAGGTGTCCCAGCCAGAGCGCGATCGGCAGCGCGACGGCGCAGGCGATGACCATCGACAGCACCGTGATCCACAGGTGCTCGGTCAACCGGGTGCCGACGCCCGTCGGACCGGACCAGTTGTCGCCGTCGAGCAGCCAGTTGATGCCGTCGACCAGCCCGTTCATGCGCGCACCCCCCGTCGCCACGGCGTGAGCCAGCGTTGCAGGCCGAGCAGGAGCACGTCGGCGACCAGCGCGAGCACGACGCAGAGCACCGACGCCGTCAGCACCTCGGCGTGGAAGTTGCTGCGCTGGCCGCGGGCGATCAGGTTGCCGAGGCCGCCGTGGCCGACGATCATGCCGATGGTCGTGAGCGCGATGGTGGACACCGTCGCGACCCGGAGCGCGGCGAACACCGCCGGCATGGCCATCGGCAGCTCCACCTTGCGGAGCAGCCGGAAGCCGTCGTAACCCATGCCGACCGCCGCCTCGCGGACGTCGCCCGGAACCGCGTCCAGGCCGGTGAGGATGCCGCGGACCAGGATGGTCAGCGAGTACAGCACCAGCCCGATCACCACCGTCGTCGCGGTGAGCTTGGTGAGCGGTACCAGCAGCGAGAACATCGCCAGCGACGGGATGGTGTACAGGGCCGTCGACGTGCCCAGGATCGCGCCGCGCAGCCAGCCGACCCGCCGGGCGATGACCGCCAGCACGAGCGCGAGGGCGAAGCCGATGACGACGGACACCACCGTGATGGTGACGTGCTGGCCGAGCGCCTCCATGATCTCGTCCCAGCGGGTACGGACGTACTCGCCACACACCCAGTCGTTGCGCACGAGGCAGTTGTCGGTCAGGGTTGCGGTATGAACGGGCCCGGAGAGCGCCATTCCGTTGACGCTACCGAAGAACCGATGATTCGTCTCGACCGCGTCTCCAAGAGGTACCCCGACGGCACGGTCGCGGTGCAGGAGCTCACCCTCGAGGTGGGCCGCGGCGAGCTGGTCGTGCTGGTCGGGCCGTCCGGCTGTGGCAAGACCACGACCATGAAGATGGTGAACCGGCTGGTCGAGCCGACCGGCGGGCGCATCGTGGTCGACGGCGTCGACGTCACCGACGCCGACCCGGTGGCGCTGCGCCGCGGCATCGGCTATGTCATCCAGAACGTCGGGCTGTTCCCGCACCGCACCATCGAAGAGAACATCGCCGTCGTGCCCGAGCTGGTCGGCTGGCCGCGCAAGCGCCGCCACGAGCGGGCCCGCGAGCTGATGGAGCTGGTCGGCCTCGACCCCGCGGTGCACGGCAAGCGGTACCCGCACGAGCTCTCCGGCGGCCAGCGGCAGCGGGTCGGCGTGGCCCGCGCGCTCGCCGTCGACCCGCCCGTCCTGCTCATGGACGAGCCGTTCAGCGCCGTCGACCCGGTGGTGCGGTCACAGCTGCAGGACGAGTTCCTGCGGCTGCAGGACGACGTCCGCAAGACCATCCTGTTCGTCACGCACGACATCGAGGAGGCGGTCCGGCTGGGCGACCGCATCGCGGTGTTCAAGCAGGGCGGCCGGCTGGAGCAGTTCGACACCCCGGCGGCCATCCTCGGCGCGCCGGCCACCGACTTCGTCGCCGACTTCGTGGGCGCCGACCGCGGCCTCAAGCGGCTCTCCGTCACGGCCATCACGTCGGCCGACCTCGAGCACCCGCCCGTCGTGAAGGCCGACGACGACCTCGCCGCGGCCGGCGCCGCCCTCGGCGACGAGCGCTGGGCCGTCGTCCTCGACGGTGACGGCGGGCTGGCCGGCTGGGTGGGCCACGACATGCTGACCGGCGCCGGGAAGGTCCGCGACCACGCGCGGCGCATGGAGGCGTGGGTCGAGCTGGACGATTCCCTCAAGGTGGCGTTCGCGGAGATGCTGCAGTGGAACGCCGGCTGGATCGCCGTGCTGGACGACGACGACCGCTACGTCGGCGTGCTGACGCCGGCGACGCTGCACGCGGCGCTACGGCGCTCCGTCGAGGCCGAGGCGAAGGACGTCGCCCGGGCCGAGGTGGTGCTGGAGACGGTGCAGAACGCCTGACTCAGGCGCTGCGCTCCTGGCGCTGCTCGACCGGGGCGGACTTCTTCTTGCGGTCGGCCTCGGGCAGCAGGTCGGTGTTCTTGTCTTCCCACTTGATGAGGTCGACCACCGTCGGCGCCTCGGAGAGGTCGGGCCACAGGTCGTTCCACTCCGCGCCCTCGGCCAGCCGGGCCAGCTCGACGCTGGGGGTGGACGCGCCGGGACGGGCGCTGCGGGCGGCCGCGATCTCGGCCTCCAGCAGGTCCAGCTTCGAGCGCATGACGTCGATGCGCTCGGAGGCGACGTCGAGCAGGCCGACCATGTGGTCGGTGAACTCGCGGTGCTCCTCGGAGTAGCGGGCGTGCGCCTGCGAGTACTCCGCCGCCTGCTCGGCGCGGACCGTGGCCACCTCGACCCGCAGCCGCCGCTCGAGCCGGAGCACGAACGCGCCCAGGACCGCCGCGCCGACGGCGCCCGCGGCCGCCGCGATGCGCGGCCACGGCCCGTCCAGGACCATGGCGGCGACCGTCAGCGCGATGGCCGCCGCGGGTGCGGCGACGGCGAGCAGACGGACAGCGGTCAGACGGCGGCGGTGACGGACGGAGGCCATGGGCGTCACCGTACCTTCTTGTACGGCGCGAATCGGACTTCACACGCCGCGCCACACCGGGAACTTCCGTCCCGTGTTTCACCCACGCCGCGACCGCCGTCGCGGTGTCACTGCCGGGCCGCTCGGCCCCGGAGTCGACGGGCGTCGGCGGCGTGGTCGACGGCCCGCCGGGCCGCACCCAGCGCACGCGGCCGGCGCAGGCACGCGGCCGGGGCCCGCCACGGCACGGGCGGCTCGTGCGGGACGCGGGTGCGGCTCAGCGCGAGCCCACTCGTCGCGCTTCCGGGCGGCAGCACACGTGGGGCGGTCATGTCTCGATGATCCAGGACGGGTGCCCGGGCGTCATCTGGATTTCGGGCCGGGCGGGCGCCGCCGCTCTCGTCGTCGGGTGCCGCCTGGCTACGCTGCCGGCATGCCGACCGTGCGCGCCAACGGCGCCGACCTCGCCCATGACGACGCCGGGGCCGGGCCCGCGGTGGTGCTCGTGCACGCCGGCCTGGCCGACCGGCGGATGTGGGACCACCAGGTCGCCGCGCTCGCGGAACGGCACCGGGTGGTGCGCTACGACTGGCGTGGCACGGCGAGTCCAGCCCTGCCGCCGGGGAGTTCTCGCACCACGCCGACCTGCTGGCGTTGCTGGACGCGCTCGGCATCGAGCGGGCGGCGCTGGTCGGCTGCTCGATGGGCGGCGCGTACTCCGTCGACGTCGCGCTGGCGGCGCCGGAGCGGGTGACGGCCCTGGTGCTGATCGCGTCCGGGCTGTCCGGGCACGAGTGGCCGGCCGAGATGGGCGCGCTGGCCCGCGAACGGATCCTCGCCGCGGTTCCGGCCGACCGGCTGGCGCGCTACCGCGAGCACACCGCCGGCGACGTCGACCCGGCCGACGTCGCCGCGATGGCCGAGGCGCAGCTGCGGCTGACCGCCGTCGGGCCGGGGCGGGAGCCGTCCGACCTGGACCCGGACGCGTGGGAGCAGATGGTGCGCATGTGCCGGCTGGTGTTCGAGCGCGAGTGGACCGGCCCGGCGCACACCGAGCTGCCCGCCGACCCGCCGGCGAAACCGCGGCTGGCCGACGTCGTGCAGCCGGCGTTGGTGGTCAACGGCCGCGCCGACCTGCCGTACATCCAGGAGGTGTCCGGTCTCCTGGCGGACGGGATCCCGGGCGCCCGGCGGGTCGACCTCGACGACACCGGCCACCTGCCGCCGGTGGAGCGCCCGGCCGAGGTGACGACGTTGCTGACGCAGTTCCTGGCCGCACCGGCTGGGTAGGGTCGGACGGTGCCCGAGCTGCAGCGGCTGCGCGCTGACCACGCCCCGGCGGTCCTGGCCTTCGAGCTGGCCAACCGCGCCTACTTCGCCGACTTCGTCTCCGACCGCGGCGACGCGTACTTCGAGCACTTCACCGAGCGGTTCGACGCTCTGCTGGCCGAGCAGGAGGCCGGCGTCTGCGCCTTCCACGTGCTCGTCGCTTCGGACGGCTCGGTGCTCGGGCGGTTCAACCTGCTCGACATCGAGGACGGCACCGCGATCCTAGGCTACCGGGTCGCGCAGCACGTCGCGGGCCGTGGCGTGGCGACCGCGACCGTCCGCGACCTGTGCCGCCTGGCGGCGTCGCGGCACGGGGTGCACACCGTGCGGGCGGCCGTCGCCGAGACGAACGTCGCGTCGCGGAAGGTGCTGGCCAAGGCCGGGTTCGTCCTGGCCGGACCGGCCGACTCGGACGAGGTCGGCGGCCAGCCGGGCAGCTGGTTCGAGCTCACGATCCGCTAGGCCGGGTGGGCGCCGTTCTCCTCGTCGGACGGCGGCGGGACCTCGCCGGCGCGTTCCAGCCGGACGGCGGCCACCGTCAGCACGACCGCGGCCGCGACGACGACGGCGGAGAGGACGGCGCGGTTGCGGCCCATCGGGGAGTCGAGCAGGCCCAGCGCCAGCAGGCCGAGTCCGGTGTAGACGCCGGTGAGCAGGGCGCCGAAGTACGCCGACGCCTTGGCGAGGGCGACGGAGCGGGCCACCCGGAGTGCGTCGATGCGCTGGTCGAAGCGCCGCTCGGTGATCCAGCCGCGCACCGCCCGGGCGCCGGCGAACATGCCGGCGGCCAGGAAGAGCAGCAGCAGCGGCAGCACCCACGGGATCGGCGGGAGCGCACCCGACGCGGCGTCGACGATGCGGCCGATCGACCACCCGGCCGGGACCGCCACCGCGGCGACCCAGATCAGCGAGCCGATCTTCGTCCGTTGCACAGTGTGCCGCGACCCGGGGGTCAGGCCGGGATCTCGAGCGCCTCGTCCAGCCGGCGCACGCCGGTGGCGTCGACGGCCGAGCTCAGCTCCACGACGCGGCCGAGGCCGGGCACCGAGAAGTCGGGGTCGATGTCGGCCCACGGGATGAGCACGAACGCCCGCTCGGCGAGCCGCGGGTGCGGCACGTGCAGGTCGTCGTCGTCGGAGGTGACGTCGCCGACGGCGAGCACGTCGATGTCGAGCGTGCGCGGGCCGTTCGGGACGTCGCGGGTGCGGCCGTAGGCGGTCTCGGTGGACTGGGCCCGTTCCATCAGCGAGCGCGGCGACAGCGTGGTGTCGACGACGAGGACGGCGTTGAAGAAGTTCGGCGAGCCGTCGGGGGTGTCGACCGGCTCGGACTCGTACACCGGCGAGACCGCGACGGGCACGATCTCGGAGGAGTCGGTGAGGGTGTCGACGGCCGCCTGCAGGAACTCGAGGCGGTCGCCGAGGTTGCTGCCCAGCGCGAACGCCGTGCGCCGCAGCGGGCGCAGATCACCCGTCAGCGTGTCGGCGTCGACCACGTTGGGGTTGGGGACATTGGTCACGTTCGGGCCCTTCGAATCGTCACGGTCACGTCGTCGAACGGCACCGTCACTGGCGCCTCCGGCTTGTGCACGGTCACTTCCGCCGCCTCCACCCTGGGATCGTCCAGGCAGAGGTCCGCGATGCGCTGGGCGAGGGTCTCGACCAGCCGGACCGGCTCCCCCGAGACGAGGCCGACCACCCGTTCAGCAAGACTGCCATAGTCCACGGTGTCGGTCAGGTCGTCACTCTGGGCCGCCGCACGGGTGTCGACGCTCAGAGCGACGTCGACGCGGAACAGCTGGCCGTTCTCCCGTTCGTGGGGGAACCAGCCGTGATGTCCACGCGCGGTCAGGCCGCGCAGCTCGATACGGTCAGGCACCCCACGACCCTAGCGGCCCGCACCCGCTCATCGTGCACTCGGACGAGGGTGGGATTGGCCACGGTCGGTCACCCTTGCGCGAGCCGGGCCGCGACGCGCACGGCGTCGAGCGTCGCGGGGACGGTGTGGACGCGGACGCACCAGGCTCCGGCCAGCGCGATCGTCGTCGACAACGCGTCGGTGGCGGCATCGCGGCCGGCCGGCGGGCGCCGTTCCCCGGTCGCCGGATCGGCCAGCAGCTCGCCCAGGAACGTCTTGCGCGACGCGGCCACGAGCAGCGGCAGCTCCAGCGCGTGCAGCTCGGCCAGCCGGGCCAGCAGCGTCCAGTTGTGGTCCCACGTCTTGGCGAAGCCGAGCCCGGGGTCGACGGCGACGTGCTCCGGCTTCACCCCGGCGGCGAGGGCGGCGTCGACCCGCGGCCGCAGCTCGGCGAGCACGTCGGCGACGACGTCCTCGTAGGCGATCCGCTCCTGCATGTGGTCGGAGTGCCCGCGCCAGTGCATGAGGACGACCGGCACGTCCGCCGCGGCGACGACGCGCAGCATGTCAGGGTCGGCCAGCCCGCCGGACACGTCGTTGACCAGCCGCGCACCGGCCTCCAGCGCGGGTGCCGCGACCTCGGCGCGCATGGTGTCGACGGAGACGACGGCGCCCGCGGCGGCCAGCTCGCGGATCACCGGCAGCACCCGGCGGCGCTCCTCGTCCGGCGACGGGCGTGCGGCGCCGGGCCGGGTGGACTCGCCGCCGACGTCGACGATGTCGGCGCCCTGCTCTATCAGTTGCAGCCCGTGCTCGATCGCGTCGCCGGGCTCGTACCAGAAGCCGCCGTCGGAGAAGGAGTCGGGCGTGACGTTCACGACGCCCATGACCAGCGTGCGGTCCGGCCGCGGCAGGCCCGCGACGTAGCGCTCCGGGCGGCCGGCGCTCATCGGTGCAACGCGATGTCGGTGCGGTGGTGGCTGCCGTCGAGCGTGATGTGCCCGACCGCCTCGTACGCGCGGGCGCGCGCCTCGTCGATGTCGTCGCCGACCGCCGTGACCGACAGGACCCGGCCGCCGCTGGAGACGACGGCGCCGCCGGCGTCGAGCCGGGTGCCGGCGTGCAGCACCTCGACGCCCTTGACGGCGGCCGCGTCGTCCAGCCCGCCGATGGGGTCGCCGGTGCGCGGGGACGCCGGGTACCCGTGCGCCGCGACGACGACGGTGACCGCGGCGCCGTCGCGCCACACCGGCTCCGGGTGCTGCGCGAGGGTGCCGGTGGCCGCGGCCCGCAGCAGCCCGCCCAGCCCGGACCGCAGCCGGGCCAGCACGGCCTGCGTCTCGGGGTCGCCGAACCGGGCGTTGAACTCGACGACGCGAACGCCGCGCGACGTCAGCGCCAGCCCCACGTACAGCAGGCCGGCGAACGGGGTGCCGCGGCGCTGCATCTCCTCGATGGTCGGCCGGACGACCCGCTCCATGACGTCGTCGACCAGGCCCTCGGGCGCCCACGGCAGCGGCGTGTACGCGCCCATGCCGCCGGTGTTGGGGCCCTCGTCGCCGTCGTAGGCGCGCTTGAAGTCCTGCGCCGGGGTGAGCGGCACGGCGACCCGGCCGTCGGTGACGCAGAACAGCGACACCTCGGGGCCGTCGAGGTACTCCTCGATGACGACGCGGCCACAGGCCTCGGCGTGCGCGAGCGCGGCCGCGCGGTCGTCGGTGACGACGACGCCCTTGCCGGCGGCCAGGCCGTCGTCCTTGACGACGTACGGCGCGCCGAAGCGGTCCAGCGCGGCCTCGGCCTCGGCGCGGGTCTCGCAGACCACGGCCATGGCGGTGGGCACCTCGGCCGCGGCCATGACGTCCTTCGCGAAGGCCTTCGACCCCTCCAGCCGGGCGGCCCGCCCGGACGGCCCGAAGCAGGCGATGCCGCGCGCCTTGACGGCGTCGGCGACGCCCGCCACCAGCGGCACCTCGGGCCCCACCACGACGAGGTCGGCGTCGAGCCGGGCGGCGAGGTCGGCCACGGCCTCGGGCTGGTCGGCGACGACGGAATGGACGGCGACGTCCGCGGCGATCCCGGCGTTGCCCGGCGCGGCATGCACCTCGGACACCTCGGGGTCGCGCAGCAGGCAGCGCACCAGGGCGTGCTCGCGGGCGCCGGAACCGATGACGAGTACCTTCACGGACGCCGACCCTATCGGGCCAGTCGCGCCGCCACTTCCAGTGTCCGCACCTGGTCCGTCGCCGACCCGACCGGGAGCACCTGCAGCTCGTCCGTGCCGGCGTCGGCGAGCGCCCGGAACGCCCGGCGGACGGTCGCCTCGTCACCGGCGATCACCGTCTCGGCGGGGGTCCGGACGCCTTCGCGGTCCAGCTGGACCCGGTAGGCCGGCAGGTCGCCGGCCATGCCGAAGTACTGCTGCACCCAGTCGCGGGCGCCGCCGGGGTCGTCGGTCACGGCGACGCACACCCCGGCGACGACGGCGGGCCGTTCGCGCCCGGCCGCGGCAGCGGCGGCGGTGAGCGCCGGGACGACGTGCTCGCCGATCGAGCGGGGCCCTGCCCAGGTGGTGACGGTGCCGTCGGCCAGCTCGCCGGCCACCCGCAGCATCGCCGGTCCGAGCGCGGCCACCAGCACCGGCGGCGCCGTCACCGTCCCGGCCACGCCCACCTGCCCGTTCACCGTCAGCGTGGAGCCGGAGTACGCGACCGGCTCGCCGCGCAGCAACGGCCGCAACACCGTCAGGTACTCGCGGGTGTGCCGGGCCGGCCGCTCGAACGACAGCCCGTACTGCCCCTCGATGATCGGCGCGTGGCTCGGCCCGACGCCCAGCACGAGCCGCCCGCCGGTCGCCGCCTGCGCCGTCAGTGCCTGGGCGGCCAGCGCCAGCGGGTGCCGCGGATGGGTGCGGACGATTCCGGTGCCCAGCCGCACGTCCGGCACGGCCGGGCCGATCGCCGTCAGCAGCGTCAGCGGATCCCAGCCGGAGCGCTCGCTCAGCCACACGGTCTCGTACCCGGCCGCGGCGGCCGCCCGGGCCCGTTCGGCCACGGTCGCGACGCTCACGCCGTCATCGTCGATCCACACTCCGATTCGCATGGGCCCAGTCAAAGCCGGCGGAACAGGCCGGACCAACGGCCAGTTGTGCTGTGCAGCGATCACGTCCGGTGATCGGCGCCGGGAGGTCGAGCGTGGAGCTGCGCCAGCTCAGGTACTTCGTCGCGGTCGCCGAGGAGTTGCACTTCGGCCGCGCCGCCGAGCGGCTGCACATCGTCCAGCCCGCGGTCAGCCAGCAGATCGGCCGGCTGGAGCGGGAGTTCGGCGTGCGGCTGTTCGACCGCTCGTCGCGCCACGTGCGGCTGACCGACGACGGCCGCCGGCTGCTCGAGCGGGCCCGCCTGGTGCTGGCCGCGGCCGCCGACACCGCGACGCTGGCGGCCGAGCTGGCCGGACGCTCCGGCGTGCTGCGCCTCGGCGCCGGCGCCGGGCTGGAGCGACGGGTCGAGCGCGGGCTGACGACGCTGCGGGCGGACCGGCCGGACCTCGCGGTGACGTTCGCCGACGGCCCGGTGAGCGCCCACCTCGACGCGCTGCGCCGCGGCGACCTGCACGCCGTCCTCCTCCGCGGCGCCGTTGAGAGCGACGACGACCTGGTCGCCACGCAGGCGTGGTCCGACGAGGTCGTGGCGGCGCTCCCGGCCGGGCATCCGCGGGCCGGCGCCGACGCCGTGCGCGTCGCCGACCTCGCCGGTCACCCGGCCCGGCTGCCCGCGCCGCAGTGCGACGGGCCGTTCCACCGGCTGCTGGCCGGCGCCGGGGTGCGGCCGCTGCCGGACCGCCCGGCGGGCACCGTCGAACGGACCCTGCTGGAGCTGGCCGGCAGCAGCGACCAATGGGCTCCGATCCCGGCCAGCGGGCCGCCGCCGCCCGCCGGCGTGCGCACCGTCCGGTTCGATCCGCCGCTGCCGCTGCCGGGCGTCGTCGTGACGTCGGCGCGGACGCCGGCGGACTGCCGGGCCGGGCTGGTGGCGGCCTTCGGCGGACCCGACATCATCGACTACGGTGGACGCTGATGAGCGAACGATGGATCGACCTCGTCGGCGCGGTCAACGTCCGCGATCTCGGCGGGCTGCCCACCACCGACGGCGGCGCCACCCGGTTCGGCCAGGTGCTGCGCTCGGACAACCTGCAGGACCTCATCGGCGACGACATCGACCGGCTCACCGGCGAGCACCGTCTGCGCGACGTCGTCGACCTGCGCACGACGTACGAGGTGACGTCCGAGGGCCCCGGCCCGCTGACCCGCGTCCCCGACGTCACCATCCACCACCTCTCCCTCTACCCCGAGGTCGGCACCACCACCGACGTCGAGGCCGACAGCGTGCTGCCGTGGACCGGCCAGGACGACGAAGAGGCCATCTGGGTGAACGCCGGCGTCTACTACACCAACTACCTGCGGCACCGGCCCGGCAACGTCGTGGCGGCGCTGCGCACCATGACGACGTCCGGCGGCTCCACGCTGGTGCACTGCGCGGCCGGCAAGGACCGCACCGGTGTCGTGTGCGCGCTGGCGCTGTCCGTCGTCGGCGTCGACCGCCAGGCCGTCGTCGACGACTACGTCCAGACCGGCGAGCGGGTCGACGCCATCATGACCCGCCTCAAGGCCACGGCCACCTACGCCGCCGACCTCGAGGGGCGTCCCAACGACGCGAACCTGCCGCGTGCCGAGTCCATGCACACGTTCCTCGACTTCATCGACACCGAGTTCGGCAGTCCGGCCGGCTGGCTGGCGCGGCACGGCTGGACCGACGCCGAGACCGCCGCGCTGCGTACCCGGCTGGTCGGCTGACGCCGGCGTCAGCGGGCCAGCACTGCCGCGTTTCGTCGTGCTTTGCAATGAGCACCAATACGCACCGTCACGCCCGAGCCGTCAGGTGGTGCGTATCGGTGCTCATTGCAAAGCGGTGAGGAGGGTCTCCCGCACCCTGGGCCATTCGGCGCTGAGGATCGAGTAGTAGACGGTGTCGCGCCAGCTGCCGTCGGCGCGGCGCATGTGGTGACGCAGCACGCCCTCGCGCCGCGCGCCGAGCCGCTCGATCGCCCGCTGCGACCGGACGTTGAGGTGGTCGGTCTTCAGCGCCACCCGCTCCAGGCCCAGCGTCTCGAACGCGTGCCCGATGACCAGCAGTTTCGTCGCGGTGTTGACCTCGGTGCGCCACCACGCCGGCCCGATCCAGGTGGCGCCCACCTCGACCCGCCGGTTCCCGGCATCGATGTCGAGGTAGGACGTCGCCCCGACGACGCGGCCGTCGGCGCGGCGCCTGATCACCCACGGCGCGAGGTCGCCGTGAGCGGCCATCGCCAGCGCGCGGTCCAGCGCTCCGGCCAGCCCGTCCGGCCCCGGCCGCCACGCGGACACCCAGCGGAACAGCTCGTCCGGCTCGGACACGGCGGCCTCGAGGTCACCGAGATGCGCCGACGACAGCGGCTCCAGCTCGATCCAGGCGTTGGCCAGCGGGACGGCGGCGATGATGGACACGTGCCCATCTTCGCCTACCGTCGAGACTCGACCGAAGAAGGGACCACCGCGTGACCATCCGGCCGTACGAGCCCGCCGACACCGACGCGCTCTACGACATCTGCCTGCGCACCGGCGACAACGGCGGCGACGCCACCGGCCAGTTCGCCGACCCCCGGCTGCTCGGCGAGCACTTCGTCGGGCCGTACCTGCGCTACGAGCCGGACCTGGCCTTCGTCATCGACGACGGCGCACCGGCCGGCTACGTGCTGGGCGTGCGCGACACCCCGGCGTTCGAGCGGGTCTGCGAGCGGGAGTGGTGGCCGCCGCTGCGGGAGAAGTACCCGCCCGGCTCGTTCCCGGCCGGCACCCGCGACGCCGCCTACGTCCAGCGGCTGTACGAGTCGCACACGGCCGACCCCGAGATCGTCGCGAAGTACCCGGCCCACCTGCACATCGACCTGCTGCCCCGCGCGCAGGGCCAGGGCATGGGCCGGGCGTTGATGGAACGGCTGCTGGCGGCGCTGCACGCGGCCGGCGCGCCCGCCGTCCACCTCGGCGTCGGCGCGGGCAACACCCGCGCCATCGCGTTCTACGAGCGGATGGGCTTCCAGACGCTGTACCAGTCGCCGAACGGCCGCACGATGGGCCGTCCGACGACCTAGACGTCGTTCCCCGTGACGAGTGAACGCGGCCTGCGCGAGCGTGGGCGGATCAGCAGGACGGCGGCGAGCACGGCGGCCAGGTAGAACGCCGCGGCACCGAGCAGGCCGGCGCTGTAGCCGTGGGCGAGCGCTTCCGGGAGTGCTGTAGTCGCGGGCTGGCGCCCGGTGGCGTTGACGGCAACGCTGGCCAGCGCGGCCAGGCCCAGCGCGCCGCCGATCTGCTGACTGGTGTTGATGAGTCCGGATGCGATGCCCGAATCGTCGGGAGCGACGTCCTGCACGCCCCCGATCGTGGCCGCCACGAACCCGATGCCCAGGCCGATGCCTGCGACCAGCTGAGCAGGCAGCAGCACGGTCAGGGCGTTCTGGTCGGGGGTGAGCATGCTGAACCAGACCATCGCGGCGGCCGCCACGGTCATGGCGGCACCCAGGGCGGCGCGAGGGGAGGTGCGGGCCAGCAGCCGGGGGCCGACGGCCCCGGAGCCGATGCCGATGCCGAGTGCGAACGGCAGGTAGGCCAGCCCGGTGAGCATCGGCGAGTATTCCTTGATCGTTTGCATGTAGAGGGTGAGGAAGTAGAAGGTGGCCAGCTGGCCGGCGCCCATCAGCAACATGACCAGGTTGGCGCCGAGTCGGCCGCGGTCGGCCAGCACGCTCGCCGGGAGCATCGGGGTACGCACGCTGCGTTGGATGACGACGAACGCGAACCCCAGCACCAGGGCGATCGCGGCGAAGGCCAGAGTCAGCTCGTCGGTCAGACCGTCGGATCCGGCTCGGCTGATCGCATAGACCAGCGAACCGAGCGCGAGCGTGACGGTGACGGCGCCGGGCAGGTCGATGCCGCCGCGTTTGCGGGTGCCGGGGATCAGGGTGAACGTGCCGGCGAGCACCGCCAGCGCGAGGGGGACGTTGATGAACATGATCCATCGCCAGCCCAGGTACTCGGTCAGCGCGCCGCCCAGCAGCAGGCCGACCACCGAGCCCAGGCCACCCATCGCCCCGTACACGCCGAGTGCTCGGTTGCGCCGGGGGCCGGCGGGAAAGGTGTCGGCGAGCAGCGACAGGGCCGCGGGGGCGACGACGGCACCGCCGACACCCTGCAGCACTCGCGCGACGATGAGCGTGGCGCCGTCCTGGGCGGCACCGCCCAGCAGGGACGCCAGCAGGATCACCACCAGCCCGGCGCGGAACAGACGGCGGCGGCCGAAGACGTCACCGGCGCGGCCGCCGGCCAGCAGCATCCCGCCGAAGGCCAGCGCGTAGGCCGTCAGCACCCAGTCCAGGTCGGCCCGGGCGATACCCAGGCCCGAGCCGATGACCGGCAGGCCGACGGTCACGATGGTGCCGTCCATCACGATCAGCAGCTGCGCCGCCGCGATCACCAGGAGGGCCCGGCCGGTCTTCCCGTCCTCGGGGCGCGCAAGGGTGTGCGAGTTCATCGGGCGCCGCCTTCGTCAGGAGCCGGCGGCGGCGCGGTGAACCGCGACCGCCAGCCGGTCGTGTTCGGGATAGGACCAGTCGAAGGAGAATCGGCGGCGGGTGTAGCCGAAGGTGAGCCCACTGCGCGGATCGGCGAAGGCTTCGGAGCCGGCCGAGCCGTTGTGGCCGAACGCCCGAGCGCTCAGGAAGGTGTAACGCAACCCTTTGGCCTGGAACCCCAGCGAGTACTGGCCTCGAGCACCGACGACCAGGTCGCCGCCGGTCGAGTGGAGCATGCTGAACTCGTCGACGATGTCGGGCCCGAGCAGCGGGGCACGGCCGTCCAGCCCGGACACGGCCACCGCATACATGCCGGCCAGCCCCCGTGCACTACCCACGCCGCCCGCGGACGCCTGGCCCAGCGCCCTGACCCGCCGGGTGTTGAGGAAGGCGACCTGGTCGAGTGGCGGCGTGGAGTTGAGGCCGTACCCGATGCCGGTGATGCTGTGCGGGCCCGGGACGTTCGCCCAGAACGCGGCGAGCTCCTCGGGGTCGGCCAGTCCCGGCAGCACCTTCCGGTACCGGTGCTCCAGTGCCTCCGGGAGGCCGAGATGGACGTCGAGCCCGTGGGGTGCGCGGACGCGTTCCTCGAAGAGCTCCTGCAGGGACCGGCCGGTGGCCCGCCGGACCACCTCGCCGACGATCGCGAACGACACGAACCCGCCGTAGCCGCAGGCGGTGCCCGGGCGCCAGTAGGGACGCTGCCCGGCCAGTCGCGCCGCGATCACCTGGTCATCGGCGAGCTCGCTCGCCGTCAGCCCGCCGTCGACCCCGATCACGCCGGACCGGTGCGAGAGCACGTCGCGCAACGTGATCCCGGCCTTGCCGGCAACGGCGAACTCGGGCCAGCGCGTGGCCACGGGCTCGTCCAGGTCGAGCACACCCTCCTGCGTCAGCAGCGCCACCAGCAGCGTCGCCGCGCCCTTGGTCGAGGAGTACACCCCGGTGAGCGTGTCGCCCGTGACCCCTTCGCCGGCCCACAGATCGACCACCTTCCGGCCGTTCAGGTACGCGGAGAGCTGCGCCTCGGCCGCATCGCCCCCGGCGGCCATCGCGGCGGCGAACTCGTCCCGCACCGCTTCGAAGCCGTCGGCCACCGTCCCGTAGATCTCCATCTCGCTCATCTCTTCCGTCTCGGTTCGTCGGTCACGGCTATGTCGAACCGGTGACGGCGAACGTGACCGGACGCGGTCACACCGGCGGCCCGCAGAACGTCAGAGATGCAGGTGCCGCGTCGGCGGCAGGAGAGAGGACCATGAACGAGCACGACGTCCTGGCCGGACTTTTCGAAGAGCACCGCCCGCGTCTCAGGACAGTGAGCTACCGGATGCTCGGCTCCCTGGCCGAGGCCGACGACGCCGTCCAGGAGGCATGGCTGCGGCTCGTCCGCTCCGAGTTCGACTCGATCGGCAACCTCGGCGGTTGGCTGACCACCGCCGTCGGCCGGGTCTGCCTGGACATGCTGCGCTCCCGCGCGAAGCGGGGCGAGCTCCCGCTGGAGCCCCGCCTGCCGGACCCGATCGTCAGCGAACCGGCCACCGACCCCGAGCACCAGGCGGTGATCGCCGACTCGGTCGGGCTGGCCCTGCTGGTCGTCCTGGACTCGCTGAGCCCTCCCGAACGGCTGGCCTTCGTCCTGCACGACATGTTCGGTGTCCCGTTCGACGAGATCGGCCGCATCGTCGACCGCTCCCCGATCGCGGCCCGCAAGCTCGCCAGCCGAGCCCGGCTACGGCTCCAGGGCAGCGTGCCCGAACCCGAGCCCGACCCGGTCGTTCAGCGCCGTGTCGCCGACGCCTTCCTCGCTGCCGCGCGCAACGGCGACTTCGGCGCCCTCGTGGCCGTCCTCGACCCCGAGGTCGTGCTGCGCGTCGACGGCGGCAGCGCCCGGCCCGGCGGCATGCGAGTCCTCAGCGGCAGCGAAGCGGTGTCCGGCCAGGCGGCCGTCTTCCACCGCATGGCGACCTTGGCGACCAGCCGTCCGGCGCTGGTCAACGGGACGGCAGGGCTGGTCAACACCCTGGACGGCGAACTGCTCTCGGTCATGAGCCTCACCGTCACCAACGGCAGGATCAGCGCGATCGAGATCCTGTCCGATCCCGAGCGGCTGGCCACCCTCGACCTCACCGGGCTCGGCGAGCCCCACCGAGGTTGAGCCGGAGGCGTCAGCGGACGAGGTCGCGCACCGCGACGATCTGCTCGCGGCCCGGCCCCACGCCGACCGCGGAGATCGGCGCCTTGCACAGGTCCTCGACGGCCTCGAGGTAGCGGCGCGCGGCCGGCGGGAGGTCGGACAGCGTGCGGGCGCCGCTGATGTCGTCGTCCCAGCCCTCGAAGTACTCGTAGACCGGCACGGCGTGGTGGAACTCCGTCTGCGTCATCGGCATCTCGTCGTGCCGGACGCCGTCGATCTCGTACGCCACGCACACCGGCACCGGGTCGTAGCCGGTCAGCACGTCGAGCTTCGTCACCACGAGGTCGGTGGTGCCGTTGATGCGGGTGGCATAGCGGCCGATGACGGTGTCGAGCCACCCGCAGCGGCGCGGGCGTCCGGTCGTCGTGCCGAACTCGCCGCCCGCCTTGCGCAGGCGGTCGCCGTCGTCGCCGAACAGCTCCGTCGGGAACGGGCCCTCGCCGACCCGGGTGGTGTACGCCTTGAGCACCGCGATGACGCCGTCGATGCGCGTGGGCGGGATGCCCGAGCCGGTGCTGGCGCCGCCCGCCGTCGCGTTGGACGAGGTGACGAACGGGTAGGTGCCGTGATCGACGTCCAGGAGGGTGGCCTGCCCGGCCTCCATGATGACGACCTTGCCGTCGGTGAGCGCCTGGTCGAGCAGCAGCGCGGTGTCGGTGACCATGGGCCGCAGCCGGTCGGCGTAGCCCAGCAGCTCGTCGGCCACCTCGTCGACGCTGGCCGCGCGCCGGTTGTAGACCTTCACCAGCAGCTGGTTCTTCTGCTCCAGCGCGCCTTCGACCTTCTGCCGCAGGATCTTCTCGTCGAAGAGGTCCTGCACCCGCAGGCCGACCCGCGACATCTTGTCGGCGTAGGTGGGGCCGATGCCGCGGCCGGTGGTGCCGATGCGGCGCTTGCCGAGGAACCGCTCGGTGACCTTGTCGAGCGTGCGGTTGTACGACGGGATCAGGTGCGCGTTGGCGCTCACGACCAGCTTCGACGTGTCGACGCCGCGGGCCTCGAGCCCGTCGAGCTCCTCGAACAGGACGGCGAGGTCGATGACGACGCCGTTGCCGATGACCGGCGTGACGCTCGGCGTCAGGATGCCCGACGGCAGCAGGTGCAGCGCGTAGGTCTCGCCGTCGATGACGACGGTGTGGCCGGCGTTGTTGCCGCCGTTGAACTTCACGACGTAGTCGACCTGGCCGCCGATGAGGTCGGTGGCCTTCCCCTTGCCTTCGTCGCCCCACTGGGCGCCGACGAGCACGATTGCGGGCATGCGGTGTGTCCCCCTGTGTCGAGGTGCGGAGTCGTGCGGGGGACCGAGACGGCCCCCCGCACGGTCAGCCGAGCGCTTCAGCGGCCTCGGCGCTGGAGTCGCGCAGGAACTGCGCGCAGCGGGCGGCCTCGTCGGTCTCGCCGATGGCCTCGGCGGCCCGGCCGAGCGCGTTCAGCGACCGCAGGAACCCGCGGTTGGGCTGGTGCGCCCACGGGACCGGTCCCTGGCCGCGCCAGCCGGCCCGCCGCAACTGGTCGAGGCCGCGGTGGTAGCCCGTGCGCGCGTAGGCGTAGGACGTCACCGCGTCGCCGGCCGTGAACGCGCGGTCGGCGAGGTCGGCCCACGCCGCCGAGTAGGCGGGATGGGCCGCCGCCACCGTGGCGGCGTCGACGCCCGACTCCAGCGCCTCGCGGGCCGCGGGGTCGTCGGGCAGCAGCGTCTCGGGCGGCCCCGCCATCAGGTTCTCGCCCGGCATCAGCGAATCTTCTGACCGGCCGACCGCAGCTGCTGAGTCGCCTCGACGACGCGCTCGGCGAGGCCCGTCTCGGCCAGCTTGCCCCACGCCCGCGGGTCGTAGGCCTTCTTGTTGCCCACCTCGCCGTCGACCTTCAGCACACCGTCGTAGTTGGTGAACATGTGCGACACGACCGGACGCGTGAAGGCGTACTGGGTGTCGGTGTCGATGTTCATCTTGATGACGCCGTAGTCGACCGCCGCGCCGATCTCCTCGGCCGTCGAGCCGGAGCCGCCATGGAAGACGAGGTCGAACGGCTTGTCCTTGCCGTAGCGCTCGCCGACCGCCTGCTGGATGTCGCGCAGGATCTCAGGACGCAGCTTGACGTTGCCCGGCTTGTAGACGCCGTGCACGTTGCCGAACGTCAGCGCCACGATGTAGCGGCCGCGCTCGCCCAGGCCGAGCGCCTCGGCGGTGGCCAGGCCGTCCTCGACGGTGGTGTACAGCTTCTCGTTGATCTCGTGGGCGACGCCGTCCTCTTCGCCGCCGACGACGCCGACCTCGATCTCGAGAATGGTGTTGGCCTCGGCCGACAGCGCCAGCAGCTCCTCGGCGACCTTGAGGTTCTGATCGAGCGGCACGGCCGAGCCGTCCCACATGTGCGAGTTGAACAGCGGCGCGCCGCCGTTCTTCACCCGGGTGGCGGACAGCTCGAGCAGCGGCTTCACCCAGTGCTCGACGGCGTCGAGCGGCGCGTGGTCGGTGTGCAGCGCGATCTGGACGTCGTAGCTCTGCGCCACCTCGTGGGCGAACGCGGAGAACGCGACGGCGCCGCGGACGCGGTCCTTGATCGTCGGGCCGGAGATGTACTCGGCACCCCCGGTGGAGATCTGGATGATGCCGTCGCTCTCGGCCTCGGCGAACCCGCGGATCGCCGCGTTGATCGTCTGCGACGACGTCACGTTGATGGCGGGATAGGCGAACGAGCCGTTCTTGGCCCGGTCGATCATCTCGGCGTAGACCTCGGGAGTGGCGATGGGCATAGACGCTCCGTTCCGGTCGGGCGGCAGTACCCAGCCGCCCGGGCTCAGCCCCACGTCTACGGGGGGCACGCATGTCAGGCCCAGTATTCACTGTAACCCGGTGGTAACGCGAAACCCGTCCGCGGGCGTCCCCCAGAACGCGCAGATCGGGATCGCCCAGATGCGCTCGTCGAGCTCGAACGGGAGCGGTCCGGTGTGGAGGACGACGCCTCGGACGAACGACTCACCGAGTTGCTCGCGCAACCACGCCAGGTGCCGCGCGTCTCGTGACGTCGGCGCCGAGGTCGCTTTGACCTCGATGCCGATGACGCGCCCGTTCCCGAGGTCGACGACCAGAGCGGCCTCCCGCCGCCCGCCCTCGGCCCGCAGGTGGTGCAGTCTCGGCCTTCCAGCGACGGTCATCAACTCCGGCCTGAGCTGGGCCGCCACGAACGTGTCCAACGTCCGGCCGAGCAGATCCGCGTCGCTGAGGACGGCCGAGGCGTCGAATCGGCCAGCGGCCGCGGCGAGCCCGGCGTCGAGCAGATAGCGCTTCGGCCGCTTCAGCAGCCGACTCAGACGGTTCGACAGCCAGGGCCGGACCGGCTCGTAGACGAACAGACTCTGCAGGAGATCGTCGTAGGCCCGCGCGGTCTCCTTGTTGATGCCCGCGGCTTCGAACAGGGTCGTGCCGGCCGGCAGCCCGGCCGTCGACAGCGCCAGCACCTCGAGGTACTGCCGCAACAGCGCCGGCCTGCGGTCGGCGATCTGCTTCGCATCGCGAGTGACGAGTTGGTCGACGTAGCCGTCGTACCATTCCCGATGCAGCCGCTCGGGCAGCCGGAACACCGGTTCCGGGAAGCCGCCCCGCAGCGCCAGGTCCACGTACTCGTCGAGGTCGGCCGCGCCGGCGGGGACCCGGACCTCGTCGAGATTCCCAGCGACGACGGCGGCCAGCAGCCCGGCGCCGTCAGCGGTCCCGTCGATCTCCCGGCGAGCCATGGGATACATCGCCTGCCGCACCACGCGCCCCGTCCCCGGCCACGTGGTCGCGGCGGGATCGGCGTCGACGCTGCCGGTCAGGAGGAACCGGCCGGGCCGGGGATCGGCGTCGACCGCGCGCTTCACGGCGCCGAGGACGGCCGGCACCTCCTGCCACTCGTCGATGAGCAGCGGCTCGTCCATGCGCCGCAGCGCGGCGTCGGGGTCGGCCTGGACCACCTGAGCCACGGCCGGCGTGTCGAGCCGCAGCACGCTCGCCGCGAGCCGCATGGCCGATGTCGTCTTGCCCGCGGCGCGTGGACCGTGGAGCTGCGACACTGGGCAGGACCTGCGGATATGCTGGGGGTCGCTTTACCCACGAGCTCAGCAGAGGAGACGCCGTGCCTGAGCGCACCGCAGTCGTCGCAAGCAAGGCCGGTCTGCACGCCCGGCCCGCCGCGGTCTTCGTCAAGGCCGCCGCGGAACAGCCCACCAAGGTGTCGATCCGCAAACCCGACGGAGACCCGGTCGACGCGTCGAGCATCCTGTCGATCATGACGCTCGGTGTCGAGCAGGGCGACCAGGTGATCCTGTCCGCCGAGGGCGAGAAGGCCGACGACGCCCTCGACGCCCTCGTCGCGCTGCTGGAACGCGACCTCGACGAGTAGTCCGTACTCTCGCGCGACGCTGCAGGTGGCCCGTCCACCTGCAGCGTCGTCGTTTATGGGTGGGGTCCGGGCGCGCTTGTGGTCCCGGACATTGCTCGGTTATCCTACAAATCAACGCCATGCCGGGAGGAGTTTCACGTGGCCCAGGGGGACCAGCTCACGCAACTGACGGCGCTGCCGCGGCCGCCGAGCCTGCACGAGTCGGTGCAGGCGGCGCTGCGCGACTACATCCTCACCAACGGACTGCGCGCCGGCGACGGCCTACCGGCCGAGGGCGCGCTGGCCCAGCAGCTCGGCGTCAGCCGCAACTCCGTCCGCGAGGCGGTCAAGGGGCTGGTGTCCCTCGGCATCCTCGAGACCCGGCGTGGCAGCGGCGTGTTCGTCAAGGACTTCTCGCTGTCCCTGCTCATCGACAACCTCCCGTTCAACCTGCTGTTCGACTTCAGCGAGCTGGCCGACCTGCTCGAGGTGCGCCGCGCCGTCGAGAACGACCTCATCGAGCGGGCCGTGCGCGACATGACCGACCGCACCCGGTCCGAGCTCGAGCAGATCGTCAGCGAGATGAAGGAGAAGTCCGACCGCGGCGCCGACGTCCTCGACGAGGACCGCCGGTTCCACCGCACCCTCTTCGCCGACGCCGGCAACGCCGTCGCGCTCAAACTGCTCGACGCGTTCTGGCTGACGATGAGCCGCGCGGTGTCGCAGCGCGCCGAGATCGCCGACGACCGGCCGTCCGACACCTACCGCCAGCACGACGCCATCTACCGGGCCGTGCTCGACGGCGACGTCGCGGCCGTCCACGACGCCCTGTCCGACCACTACGCGCCGATCCTGACCCGGCTCGACCGCACCAGGCCGCTCTAGGTTCTCCCTCTTCTCGAGCACCGGCCGTTCGCGGTCCGTGCTCGGCCGCACGCTGCTCTCTTCCGTTCGCATCGATGCCTTCGAGGAGTTGCCATGTCCGTGTCGCCGATGACCCGACGTTCGTTGCTGGGAGCCGCGGGAGCGGTGGGTGCGGGTGCGGCGGCCGCGGGGCCGGCTTTCGCCGCCGACCCGGCCGGGAGCGAGGCGCTGACGGTGTCGTCGCGGGCGGCGGCGGAGCAGGCGATCGTCAACGGCCGGGCGCGGGCGCTGCGCACGTTCGGCTACGCCGAGGCCGGCGACGGCGGCGGCGCGCTGTACCGCCGGCTCGACGCGGCGCCGGCCGAGCCGGACCGCTGGCACCTGCGCACCCGCGACGGCGCCTGGTGGGAGCTGGCCGACGACGTGGTGTCGGTGAAGGCGCTGGGCGCCGTCGGCGACTACGACGTGGCGGCCGGCACCGGGACCGACGACACCCTCGCGCTTCAGGCGGCCGCCCGGCGAGGCGGGACGGTGTACGTGCCGGGGGTGGACGGCGCGTACCTGACGACGGACTCGATCAGCCTGCTGGCCGACGGCACGTACTGGTTCGGCGACGGGCTGCGGTCGCGGATCACGCTGGCGTCGGGGCCGGGCGGGGCGGGCGAACTGCTGGGGATCCACGGCGCCGCGCCGTCGACGCCGTCCGGGCCGCCGCAGCGCTACGTGCGGGGCGTGCGGGTCAGCGGGCTGCACCTCGACACCGGCAACGGGTCGAACGACAACGGCCTCGGCGGCTCGTTCTGCCGCGACGTGCAGGTCGACAACCTCTACTTCTCCCGCATCGGGCGCAAGGCGCTGACGTTCCAGTACCACTGCTCGAACATCCGCTGCCGCGACGTGACGGTGTTCGAGGCGGCCACCGAGCCGCGGTCCACGTTCGCCGTCATCAGCATCGAGGGCCAGACCGCCGGCGTCGACCTCTCCTACTATCCCGGCGGCACCACCAGCACCGAGGACCTCGGCGGCGCCGACGTCCACGACATCGCGTTCAGCGACATCAGCTGCCACTCGACCGGCTACAACTACGTCGTCGTCTCCAACGCGCACCGGGTCCGGTTCGACGGCCTCGCGCTGGGCGACACCGCCGGGGCCGGGTCGTTCGTGATCTTCACCCGGAAGGTCTGGGACAGCCACGTCCGCGGTGTGCGCGGCGGCGACACGGCGCGGCGGTTCCTGGAGATCGGCGAACTGGCCGACGCGTGCACGTTCTCGGACCTGCGGTTCGGGTCGACGACCGGTACCGGCGCCGACGGCCGTGCGGTGCGGATCGGCGGCACCCGGATCCGGCTGGCCGACGTCTCGTTCAGGCACGGCAACGCGGCCGCGCTCGAGGCCGTGCTGGTGGCCGGCGCCGACGCCACGATCACCGGCCTGCACGTCGCCGAGTGCGCGTCGCACTACGTGCTGAACGCGCCGCCGGCGGGCGTCGGGCTGAAGCTCACCGACTGCACGTTCGTGTCCGCCGCCGCGGCGGCGTTCCGGATCAAGGGCGCGCAGGCGCACGTCGCGG
Source organism: Jiangella alba (assembly GCF_900106035.1). GTDB lineage: Bacteria > Actinomycetota > Actinomycetes > Jiangellales > Jiangellaceae > Jiangella > Jiangella alba. Next base: position 1,694,443 of record NZ_FNUC01000004.1, on the reverse strand, counting down.
GCAACCATTTCCGCACCCCGGCCGGGCCGTTCGCCGGGCGGTTCGAGGGCCCGGACAACGTCTTCACCGGCAACCACGTGGCGGGGTCGGCGGCCGGGCGTCTGGTGGTGACCGCCGAGGCCTCCGTCGTCGCGACGCTGAACACGTTCGAGTCCGGCGCGACCATGACCTTCGACGGCGGCAGCCTCTACGCCAGCGCCGCGTTCGGCAACACCGGTCTCGCGGCGGACGGGGCGAACCTGATCCCCCTCGGTGGCGGCGCCCTGCACGCTGACGGATCCGGGGTGCTGCGCATCAAGGACTCCCGCTTCACGTCCGACACCGACGGCGTGGTGGTGGGAGCCCAGACCTAGGCGCCGCTCCCCCGGCCCGCCGTTCCGCCACGTCGGTCGCGCAGAGTCTGTCGGTCCCCGCCCGTAGGGTGGGCACCCTCCCTCGAGGGGCGGGTCATACCTACCCCTCGGTCGCGCCGACGCCGCCCGGCGCCGGTGTCCGCGGCAACCGCCAGGCGGCCAGCAGCCCGATCAGCCCGGCCGCCGCCAGCACGGCCATCGCGAGCCCGTAGGCACGATCCGGCGTGGCCGTCAGCCCGGCCACCAGCACGGTGCCGGCGATCGCCGTGCCCAGGGTCGAGCCGAGGTTCGAGACGCTGCGCGACAGCCCGGAGATCTCACCCTGCAGGCTCTCACCGAAGCTTGACTGCACGACGTTCACCGACGGCGTCAGCATCAGGCCCAGCCCGAGGCCGATCACCAGCAAGCCCGGCGCGAACGCCCACACCGACGGCGCCCCGATCACCAGCGCCAGCAGCACCCCGATCCCGACGATCGCCAGCACGAACCCGCCGAGGATCAGCGTGCGCTGGGCCCGCCGCCGGGCCAGCCGCTCCGCCGCCAGCGACGACACCAGCAGGCCGGCCGTCGCGGCGGTGAAGATCACGCCCGTCTCGATGGCGTCGTACCCGCGCACCACCTGCAGGAACGTCGCGACGACGAATGAGGTGCCGAGCAGCAGCAGCCACTGCACGTTCTGCGTGACCAGCCCGAGGTTCGCCGTCCGGCTGCGGAACACCGCGGTGGACAGCAACGGCTCCTCGCCGGCCCGCTCCTTCGCCCGGATCGACCAGACGAACCCCGCCAGCAGCAGCGCACCGGCGACCAGCAGCAGCACCATCAGCGCCGCGCTGTTGTCGGCCGCCAGAATCCCCATGACCAGCGCCGTCAGCCCGGCCGCCGACAGCGCCGCGCCGCGCACGTCGAACGGCCGGTCGGGGTCCGGCGGCAGCGGGTCGCGCAGGTCACGGCTGAGCCAGATGATCACGGCGATCACCAGTGCCTGGAACACGAACGCCGCGCGCCAGCTGATCGCCCACGTGATCAGGCCGCCGATCAGCGGCCCGGCCGCGCCGCCGACCCCGCCCATCGCGCTGATCAGGCCGAACGCCCGCGCCCGCGACGTCACCTCGGTGAACAGCAGCGTCGCCAGGATGTAGACCGGCGGGATCAACAACGCCGTCCCGACGCCCTCCAGGATCGAGTTGCCCAGGATCAGCAGGCCGAGTCCGGGCGCCGCCGCGCTGAGCAGCGCGCCGACGCCGTAGATCGTCAGGCCGGCCCGGAAGCACAGCTTGCGCCCGTACTTGTCGGTCAGCTTGCCGCCCGGGATCATCAGCGCCGCCATCACCAGCAGGAACACGGTGATCGCGACCTGGACGCCCTGAACACTGGTGTCGAGGTCGCGGCTGATGTCGTTGATCATCACGTTCATGTTCGAGCCGGCGAAGCTGCAGATGAACTGCGCGAGCGCGAGCGGGACCAGAACCTTCCGCAGCGCCTTCGACGGCCGGTCCGACGACGTCGTGTGCTCGGCCACGGTGCACCCCTGCCTCGATGCTGGCACGACGGACGGGCCGCGGCCAGTGATCAGCGGCGGTCGGCGAGGATCAGCGGCTGGGCCGGGTCGGTGTGGTCGACGACGAGGTCGGCGCGGTCCAGCGGCCGGTCGCGCTCGCGGTAGAGCGCCTGGGCGGGCAGGTAGCGGTGCGTGTACCGCTCGATGACCTGCTGCTCGCCGCCGAACAGGTCGCTGTCGCGGACCACGGCGCGGCGCAGCGTCTCGTCCGGCTTGACGTGCAGGTAGATGCTGAGCTCCCAGGCGTCGCGGAGCTCCGGGCGGAGCAGCAGCACCCCGTCGACGATGACGACGGCGTCAGGCGGCGCCACGGCGACGGCCGGCTCCGTCGGCTGCCCGGACCGGTGGTCGAACGTCGACCGCAGGTAGCGACGGTCGCCGCCGGGGCCGAGCGGGCGGAGCACGCCGTCGCGGATCGCCACCACGTCGAACGCGTCGAGGTAGTAGCCCTCCGGCGACAGCGCACCGCGCCGCGACCGCAACTCCGGCGGCTGGTGGAAGTCGTCGGCGCCGAGCCTGAGGACCGGGCGGGCGCCCTCGAGCGTCGCGGCGAGCTCGTCGGCGAACGTCGTCTTCCCGGCCGCGTCCGGCCCGTCGACGGCGACGCGGACCGGGTGGCCGGGGTCGAGCGCCCGCAGCGTCGTCGCGACCGATTCCAGCAACCGCTGGCGTTCCATGTCAGGGCCCCTCTCTCGGCGTTCGGCGATTGTCCCCTGGTTCGTCGCGGGCGCGTGCTAGCCTGCCGCGCGGTTCTGCCACCTCCTGCTGGGACGTCCCCATGTCGTTGTCGTTCGTCCGCCGCGCCGCGCTGCTCTGCGCCGGCGCCGTGCTCGCCCTCACCGCCTGCGGTTCCTCCGACGACGACCCGTCGGCGGGCGGGTCGGACACCCCGGCGCCGACCTCGGCCGAGCCGTCGACGGACGCGTCCGCCGACCCGACGACAGACCCGACGACCGAGCCGCCGGCGGAACCGTCCGAGCCACCCGCCGAAACCCCCGCCGAGACCCCGGCCGCGCCGCCGGCCGATGGGTCGGGGTCGCCGGAGACCACCGAGGCGGCGATCACGCGGTTCGAGACGTTCCTGCACGCCCTCGGCGCCGCCGACGTCCCGACGATGTGCGCCATCGCCGGCCCGGCGGCCGCGCAGGCCGAGGCGGAGGGCTTCGGCCCGTGCGAGTCGACCATGGCGATCATGGCCACGCTGCCGTCGGCCGAGCAGCTGGCCGCCCTGGCGACCGCCACCATCGACCCCGAGTTGGTCGACGACAGCACGCCCAGCCAGGTGACGATCCCGATCGAGGCCGTGGTGGCCGACGCCACCTTCACCGAGGAGGACCTCGGCGACACCGTCCTCGCCTACCAGGACGGCGACTGGTTCATCGTCGACTAGTTCCTGGCGAAGAAGTAGGCGAACGAGCGGCCGCCACCCTTCGGGTTCGGCTCGTCCAGCCGTGCGGTGATCGTCAGCCCGGCGCCCTCGATCAGCGCGGCGATGCGCTCGCCCGGCAGGAGATACGCCTCGTACGAGACCGGGTGCCCGCCGTAGGCCTCGGTCGGGCGCAGGTATTCGTCCGCGCCGAGGTGGGTGCCCAGCAGCAGGTGGCCGCCGGGCGCGAGCACTCGGCGGAACTCGGCGAACACGGCCGGCAGGTGCTCGGGCGGTGTGTGGTGCGTGGAGAAGTGCGCGACGACGCCGCCCAACCCGCCGGTGGGGAGGTCGAGTGCCGTCATGGAGCCGACCGTGAACGTCAGCTCAGGGTGCGCCGCGCGGGCCAGCTCGACCATGCGCGGCGAGAGGTCGACGCCCGACACGTCCAGCCCGTGCCCCGCCAACTCGGCCGTCAACCCGCCCGGCCCGCACCCGACGTCGGCGACCGGGCCGTTGCTCTCGGCCAGCACGACCTCGGCGAACGCGCGCAGCATGGCGTGGCCGAGCGGCCCCAGCCGCGACGGCGGGAACCGCTCGGCGAACGTGTCGGCGACGGTGTCGTAGGAGCTGCTGACGGCGGCGAGGAAGGCGGGTTCGGTCACCCACCCGACGCTAGCCGCCGCCACCGACAGCCTCGTCCCGCAGCAGCGCCAGCGACGGCGCATCGACTCCTGAGCGGCCGAAGCGGGTGGTACCTGGCGGGACAGGTGACCTGAACGCCAACAGTTGGCGCTCAGGTCACCAGGTCGAATCACCACAGCCCGAGCACTGGACTGCCGCAGCGCACGGGCAAGCGCTTGCCGCCGGGCGGTTCGTCTGTTTGACTCCGCTCTGTCAGGTCTAGACCTCTGCCGAGGAGGGCCCGTGGAGCTCAGTCGCCGCCGAGTGCTGTCGATGCTGTCCGCCGCGGGCCTGGCCGCGGTCGTCCACCCGCCGCGAGCAGGCGCGACGCCGGCCGGCGTGGCACCGGCCACCATCGGCACCGACCGGCTGCTCGCCAACACCGCCACGATCTTCGCCGGCACGCCGGACGTCAACGCGCACCCGGCGGTGGCGGCCAAGCTGGCCGCGATCGACCGGACCGCCGCCACCTGGCGCACCGCCCTCGACGGCGCGGGGGCGGGCGAGTTGTTCGCGGGCCTGCCGCTCGGCGCCAGCGACCCGAACCTCAACGCGACCTACCAGCACCTCTACGAGATCGCGCTGGCCACTGCTACCCCGGGCGCGGCCCTGCACGGCGACGCCGCCGCCCGGACGCAGGTGCGCGACGGCCTGGTGTGGCTGCACGACCACTACTACGGCGACCAGGCCGCCGGCTACTACGGCAACTGGTTCACCTGGGAGATCGGCGTCTCGACGCACGTCGGCAAGACCCTCGCCCTGCTGGGTGAGACCGGCGACCTCGTGCGGACCTACGTCGCCTCCATGGACGCCTACCTGCGCAACGGCACCGACGGCGACGTGAACCTGGACTCCCGCTTCCACACCGGCGCCAACCTCGCCGACATCACGACCAACCGGATGATCCAGGGCGCCCTGCTCGGCGACGAGGCGCGCATCCGCAAGGCGATCGAGGACCAGCTCACCGTCTTCGCGACGATCGACCCGTACGCGCTGCGGCACGGCAACACCGACGGCTACTACGCGGACGGCTCGTTCATCCAGCACCACTCCGTCGCCTACACCGGCGCGTACGGCCGCGCGCTGCTGACCCGCGTCGTGCAGACGCTGAAGATCCTGGAAGGGACGGGGTTCGCCGACGGCGCCGCGCTGGGCCCGATCGTGCAGCGGTGGGTGACCGACGGGTTCGCGCCGCTGATCTTCGAGGGCTGGATGATGGAGATCGTCAAGGGCCGGTCGGTCTCGCGCACGTCGACGGGGTACACCGACGTCGCTCAGGTGGTCGAGGCCGTCGTCGACCTCACCGGCCACGTGCCCGACCCTGCACCGCTGCGCGGGTACGTGAAGTTCATCCGGTCGACGTCGCGGGCGGCGCTGGACCCGGCGACGTTCGTCTCGCCGGTGAGCGTCGCGCGCTTCGCCGACCTCATCGCCGACGACACCGTCGAGCCGGCCGACCTCAACCCGCCCGAGCGCTGCGTCGCCTTCAACGCCATGGACAAGACGGTGCACCGCCGCCCCGGCTACACGTTCGCGCTGGCCCGCAGCTCGGACCGCATCAGCAAGTACGAGTACATGAGCGGCGAGAACCTCATGCCGTGGTTCCAGGGCGACGGCGCGCACTACCTGTACCTCTCCGGCGGCGACCAGACGCAGGCGTTCGGCGTCGACTACTTCACGACGGTGTCGCCGTACGGCCTCGCGGGCGTGACGGCGCCGGTCGAGGAGCGACGGACGATCCCGCAGCTCTACGGCACGCCGTACTACGACAACCCGGGCCACCCGCTGAACTTCACGTCGTCGTCGACGTCGCAGAACACGTACGTTTACTTCCCGCGCGGCACCAACACCCACTCCGGCGGCGCGACGCTGGACGCGTACGGCGCCGCGGCCCTGGTGCTCTCCAGCGACGTCGCGTGGGCCGACCAGCAGCGCGGCGTGCTGCCGGACGATTTCGTCGTGTATCGCAACGCGAAGGCGACGAAGTCGTGGTTCCTGTTCGACGACGAGATCGTCGTGCTGGCGGCGGGGGTCGGGGGCGACGCGGGCCGGGCGGCGACGACGTCGGTCGACGCGCGCATCGCGGGGGCGGCCGACCCGGTGACGGCCGTCGGCGCGCTGCGGGACGGCGGCGCGTGGACCGGGCCCGGCACCGCCGACCTCGCCTGGCTGCGCTGGGCGAACCCGGCCCAGGACGCCGCCGTCGGCTACGTGTTCCTCTCCGCGCAGCCGGTGCGCGTCGGGCTCGACACCGTCACCCGCAGCCGCCGCGTCGTGCGCACCGCGAACCCGGACACCGCCGTGACCAAGCGCGTCCTCGGCGTGACGATCGACCACCCGGCCGGCGCGGCGCCGTCGTCGCACGCGTACGCGCTGGTCCCGCACGCGACGGAGGCGGCGCTGACGGCGTACGCGGACGGCCCGCTGGAAGTGCTCGCGAACACCACCGACGTCCAGGCCGTGCGCCACGCCGGGCTCCAACTGACCGGCGTCAACACGTTCACCGCCGGACGGCACGAGGCCGGTGGGCTGAGCGTCGACGGACCGGCGTCGGTGCTGGCGCGGACGCGGGCAGGCCGGCTCACCACCGTCGCCGTCTCGGACCCGACGATGGACCGCGACGTCGTCGAGGTGCTGGTGACCGGACGGCGGCTGACCCGGGTGGCCGGCGACCGCGCCGTCACCGTGCGGCACACGGCCGAGGGCACGCTGCTGAGCGTCGCGACCCGGCAGGCCTACGGCCGCTCGTTCGAGGTGACCCTGCGCGGCTAGCTCTGCGCGATCTTCGCGGCGACCGCCAACTCGTCGACGAGGTCGTTCATGGGGTCGCCGGAGTGCCCCTTGACCCAGCGGAAGACGACGTCGCCGCGTTCCTCGACGAGGTCGACGAACGGCTCCCAGAGGTCGCGGTTGGCCACCGGCGACTTGCTGGACGTGACCCAGCCGCGGGTGCGCCAGTTGCGCCACCAGCCGTCGCGGAAGCAGTTGACGACGTAGGCGGAGTCGCTGACGACGACCAGCGGGCCGGACATCGCCTTGACCGCCTCGAGCGCCGCCGTGATCTCCATGCGCTGGTTGGTGGTGCTCGGCGCGGACCCCGACCCGAACCGCTCGCGCGAGATGGCCCACGCCCAGCCGCCGGGGCCGGGCGTGCCGGAGCAGGCGCCGTCGGTGTAGACCTCGACCGCGCCCTCGGGCGCCACCATGGCCGGCGGCCGGGGCCGCTTGGCGCGGGCCGGTGTCGCGGCGGCCGGGACGAGCGCCGCCTCGGCGTCGCCGGGGACCGGGATGAGGGCGGGCGCGCCGGCGCAGGCAGCGTGCACCCAGGCGCGGTTGCGGCCGCTGCCCGAGCTCTCGAGCTCGTCGCCGGGATGGATGTCTCCACCGCACGCACCACACCGGCCGGCGTACTTCGCGAGCACGAACACCTCTCCCTTCGACGAACGAACTCCCGGCACCCTACCCGCGACGTCCGACAGGACCGTGGATCACACCCGGTGCCGCAGCAGGACGTCGGCGAGGGCGACGTCGGCGGGGTCCAGCGCGGCCTTGCCGTCCTCGATCTCCCAGAGCGCGTTCTGCAGGACGCGGCCCAGCGTCCAGCCCGCGGCCCGCCGTCGTTCGACGCCGGTCAGCTCCCCGAGCAGGTCGAACCGGCGCAGCACGACCCGCTCGACCCCGCCGGCGACGACGTCGTCCCAGCGGCTGTTCAGCGCCGGCCACAGGTCGAAGCCAGGGTCGCCGGCCAGCGGCACGGGATCGATCGCCAGCCACGGCTCCCGCTCGCCGGCCAGGACGTTCTCGGCGTGCAGGTCCCAGTGCAGCAGGCGGTCGCCCGGTTCCGGCAGCAGCTCCGCGACGGCGGCCGCGCAGGTCGCGACCAGCCGGCGTTCGGCCGGGTCGGCCAGCGACGGCGCGGCCGACGGGGCGTCGGCGACCATCGCGGCGGCGATGTCGGCCAGCCGCGGCAGGCCGTCCGGCGCCGGCCGCGCGGTCAGCCGGGCCAGCAGCTCGCCCAGCACGGTCATCGCGGCGTCGTCGGACGGGACCGACGACAGCGGCCGGTCGCCGTCGAGCCGTTCCAGCAGCATCGCGCCGCCGTCGTGGGCGAGCAGCCGCACCACACCGTCGCCGTCCCAGGTGCGCAGCCCGACGACGGCGGCCGCGGACTCCTCGTTGGCCGGCTGCAGCCGGAGCACCGCGGGCGTGCCGTCGGCCTGGACCACCGGCTGGACCAGCGCCGCCATGCCGTTCCCGGCCGGTCCGTCAGGATGCAGTTCCCACCGCTCCAGGGACGTGGCGAGCAGCCGCGGAAGGTCCGCCAGCCAGGCCCGTCCGGAGTCGTCGAGGCCGTAGGAGGTGACGAGGGCGGCCGACGCCGCGTCGAGACTCACCCCGGCATCGTATGCAGCGCCTCCGTGAGCACCCGGCCCTCACCCCGTGACGGGGCGGGGATGCCGAGCAGCGCGGCGATCGTCGGCGCGACGTCGACGTGCCGCGCGCCGTCCAGCCGGGCCCGCGGCGAGACGCCCCGCCCGGCGACCAGCAGCGCGGCCTCCCGCTCGCCGGTCCGGCCGTGGTAGCCGCGCGGGCCGTCCGGGTCGGTCAGCCCGAACGACCAGCCGGCGACCGGCTCGGCCACCAGCTCGCCCAGCAGCGGGCTGGCGCCGAACGCGTCGAGGGCCGCGCGGTCGTGGACCCGTTCCACCGCCTCGACCGACTCCAGCGCGGCGCGGGCCCGCGCGACGCCGTCCGGCGTCCGGGCGGCGCCGAGCAGGTACACGTTGGCGACCCCGCCGACCACCATCGCGACGTCGGTCGACGGCGCGGGCGCGGCGCCCGGCGCGACGAACTCCGGCGTGAACCCGGCGGCGGTCAGCGCGGCCAGCACGTCGCCGCCGAACGCGCGGGTGAACGTCGTCATGCCGTGGTCGCCGAGCAGCACGAACGCCGTGCTCCCGTACGTGCCCACGTCCTTCGTCGCCTGGACGAGCCGGCCCAGCGCGGCGTCCAGCGCGGCCAGCCGGCCGGCCATGCCGGGCGACTCCGCGCCCTCGGCGTGCCCGAGCGCGTCGAGGTCGTCGGCGTAGACCGCGAGCAGCGTCGGCGGCCGCTCGACGGTGACCGTCGTCGAGCCGGACTGCACCGGGCGGCCGTGCAGGATGTCGGCGGCGACGTCCAGCCGCGACGGCCCGGTGCCGCCCGGCTGCACGTACAGCGCCCGCGGGTCGCCGAACACGACGCCGTGGTTCTGCAGGATGAAGAACTGCACCGACGCGACCGTCCCGCCGGCCGCCGTCACCGCCTCGGCGATGGTCGGCGCCTCGAGCGTCCTGCTCTGGCTGACCGCCCGCCCGGTGGCGGGGTCGAGGAAGTACGGCGTGTTCAGGTGCGTGCGCGGCCAGGCGCCCGAGACGACACTGGCCCACGACGTGTTCGTGATGGACGGGAAGCAGCCGGTCGTGGTGCCCACGACGCCGCGCCTGGCCAGCGCGTCGAGATGCGGCGTCTCGACCAGGTCGAGGTAGGCCGGGTCGAACCCGTCCCACCCGACCAGCACCACGTGCCGCGCCCGGCCGCGGCCGCTGCCCTCCACCGCGTCGGCGATGGAGGGCAGCGCGAGGGCGGCGGCGGTCCCGGCGCCGGCAGCGAGCACGGCACGACGGCTGACGGAACGTCCGGACGAGGGGATCTCCATGCCGCACAGCGTTCCCACCCGGAATGAACGCCACCCGGCCTGATTCAGTCGGCGAGGTAGCGGGCCAGGTACTCGCCGGTGTACGTGACCCCATGACCGACGTGCCCGGCAACTGTCCGAACACCGTGGCACGATCGCGCAGCGCCGCTGTGATGCCCACGGCGGGACGCAGCGCAAGGGGGGATTCGCACCATGACCATGCCCATCGAACCAGACTCACCAGCACCACAGCCGCCATCGACACCCGGCTCCACCGTGTCACCCAAGACCGTACGCCGCCTGGTGGTGGCGGCAGCGATTGTCGGGGCGTTCGCCGTCGGGGTGCTGGTCGGTGTCGTCATCGACGACTCCGACCCGGACACTGCGACCGCCGCACCCAGCGAGGACGTCGACGAAACAGCCGCGGCGGCGGCTACCCCGACTCCGATACCCGAGCCCGAACCGAACCGACCTATTACGAGCCGTTGCCCGAGGACTACCTGCTGACGATCAAGGTCCTCGAACAATCCTGCTTCGGCAGCGCCGGGTGCAACGTCACGTACCGAATCGAGGTGACGTCGCTCTACCTCGAGGAGGTCGACCCGAACGCGACCTACGAGCTCACCTACGAGGTCCAAGGGGGCGAGGACACCCGCATCAACACACTCCAGATCACCGGCGCCACCTACTCCGTGGACGAGCAGGAGATGGTCAGCACTCCGTCGGAGGCTACGGAACTGGTCGCCGTCGTCACCGCCGTCTCCAGGCGCGGCATGTAGCCCCACCTGCCCGCCGAATTCAGTCGGCGAGGTAGCGGGCCAGGTACTCACCGGTGTACGTCGACCCGTCGGCGGCGAGGGCGGCGGGCGTGCCCTCGAACACCACCCGGCCGCCGTCGTGGCCGGCGCCGGGGCCGAGGTCGATCACCCAGTCGGCGGCCACGACGACGTCGAGGTTGTGCTCGATGACGATGACGGTGTTGCCGTCGTCGACCAGCCGGTGCAGCAGCGCGACCAGGTGCTCGACGTCGGCGAGGTGCAGGCCGGTGGTGGGTTCGTCGAGCACGTAGAACTTGCCGCCGACGACCAACTCGCTGGCCAGCTTCAGCCGCTGCCGTTCGCCGCCGGACAGGGTGGTGAGGGTCTGGCCGAGCGTGAGGTAGTCGAGGCCGACGTCGCTGAGGCGCTGCAGCGTCGGCCGGATCGCCTTCTCGGTGAAAAACTCCAGCGCCTCGGCGACGCTCAGCTCGAACACGTCGGCGATCGACCGGCCGCGCACGAGGTGCTGCTGCGCCTCGTCCTTGAACCGGCGGCCGCGGCAGACCTCGCACATCGTCGTGACGCCGTCCATGAACGCGAGGTCGGTGAAGATGACCCCGGCGCCCTGGCACTCCGGGCAGCCGCCGTCGGAGTTCGGGCTGAACAACGCCGCCGGCGCGCCCGTCGTCCGGGCGAACAGCGACCGGATGGGGTCGAGCACGCCGGTGAACGTCGCCGGGCTGGACCGCCGCGACCCGCGCACCGGGCTCTGGTCCAGCAGGACGGCGTCGGGGCGGACGGCGGGCAGGTGGCCGCGGATCAGGCTGCTCTTCCCCGACCCCGCCACCCCCGTGACGACCGTCAGCACCCCCAGCGGCAGGTCGACGGTGACGTCGCGCAGGTTGTGCGTCGACGCGTGCTCGATGCGCACGTGCCCCGACGGCGTCCGCACGGCGCCGGCGTCGCGCGTCACCCGAGCCGCCCGCAGCCCCAGCCCGGTCCGCGTCTCGGACTTCACCAAACCGTCGTAGGACCCCTCGTACGTGACGGCGCCACCCGCCCGCCCCGCCCCCGGCCCCATGTCGATGCAGTGGTCCGCGATGGCCATGATCTCCGGATCGTGCTCGACGACCACCACCGTGTTGCCCTGGTCGCGCAGTTCCTCGAGCAGCGAGCCGAGCCGGTGCACGTCGCGCGGGTGCAGCCCGACCGTCGGCTCGTCGAACACGTACAGCAGGTCGGACAGGCTGCTGCCGAGGTGCCGGACCATCTTCACCCGCTGCGACTCGCCACCGGACAGCGTCGACGTGGCGCGGTCGAGGCTGAGGTAGCCGAGTCCGAGGATGCCGAGCCGTTCCACCTGGTCGGCGGCGTCGGCCACGAGTGGTGCGACCGACGGGTCGTCGATGGCCCGGATGACGCCGGCCAGCTCGTCGGCCTGCAGGGCGTTGAGGTCGGCGATGGACCGGCCGTCGATCAGCGACGACCGAGCGCCCTCCGCCAGCCGCGTCCCCGCGCAGTCGGGGCACACCCCGCGCGTGACGATGCGCTCGAACGCCTCGCGCGCCTTGCCCTTGTACGCGTCGGGCTCCTTGTGCAGGTAGAGCCGGTTGAACCGAGCGACGACGCCCTCGTAGCTGGTGACGTCGGGGTTCGGCGCCTTCAGCTCGCCCTGCTCGGCGTACATGAAGATGCGCCACTGCTCGTCGCTGAACTCGCGCAGCGGCAGCGACGGGTCGAAGAACCCGCTGCGTGCGTACGACCGCCAGAACCAGCCGCCGACGCCGAACGCCGGGAACGTCAGCCCGCCGTCGTCGAGCGACCGGTCGCGGTCGACCAGCTGCGTCTCGTCGACCACGCTGACGACGCCGAGACCCTGGCAGCGCGGGCACATGCCCTGCGGGTCGTTGAACGAGAACGCGTTGGAGTACCCGGCGAACGGCCGGCCGGCGCGGGAGAAGATCAGCCGCAGCCGGGCGCCGATGTCCGTCGCGGTGCCGACGGTGGACCGCGCGCCGCCGCCGAGCCGCTTCTGGTCGACGACGGTGACGGCGCACAGGTGCGCCATGCGGTCGACGTCGGGCTGGCCGTAGCTGGGCAGCCGGTTCCGCGCGAACGCGCTGAACGTGGCGTTGAGCTGACGTTGCGACTCGGCGGCGAGGGTGTCGAAGACCAGCGACGACTTGCCCGACCCGGACACGCCGGTGACGACGGTCAGGTGCAGCTTCGGGATGTCGACGTCGATGTTGCGCAGCGTGTGCTCACGCGCGCCGCGGACCTCGATGAAGCCGTGCCGCGGACGTCGCCCGGGCGGGCTTTGCGGACGTTGGCCGTGCGGACCTTGTCGGCGCCCGCCCGTAGGGTGGGCCTCCCACCCGGCCGGGCGGGCTACGTCTTCGGCACGCGCGTCGACGGCGGACGTCTCGGGGGTCGGCGGGTGGGGCGTGTCGTCCAACGTCATCGGTTCGATCTCCGGTAGGCAGCAGCGGACAGCGGCGCGAACACCGCCACCATCAGGATCGGCCACATCACTGACAACTCCTGTCCGTGATCCGCCGGCCAACTTCCACCGGCGACGCCGGGGTTGCCGAACAGCTCGCGCACCGCGTCGGCCGTCGCGGAGAGCGGGTTCCACTCCGCCACGGCGCCCAGCCACGACGGCATCGTCGCCGGGTCGAGGAACACCGTGGACAGGAACGCGACCGGCCAGACCATGATCTGCACCGCCGCGACGGCCTCCGGACCGGGCGCCTTCAGCCCGGCCCACACGCCCACCCAGAGCAGCCCGAACCGCAGCAGGAGCAGCAGCCCGTACGCCGCCAGCACCTCGCCCGGGCCGGCCGACCACCGCCAGCCCAGCGCGAACCCGGCGAGCGTCATCGCGGCCAGCCCGGCCACCGACGCGGCGAGGTCGGCGAGGCACCGCCCGGCGACCACCGACCCGCTGTGCAGCGGCAGCGACCGGAACCGGTCGGTCACGCCGCGCGACGCGTCGGTGGCGATCGCGATCATCGTGGTCTCGAGTCCGAACAGCATGGTCAGCGCCAGCACACCGGGCACGACGAACGGGACGTAGTCGCCCGCGCTGCCGGCGATCGCGCCGCCGAACAGGCCACCCATCATCAGCACGATCAGCACCGGGAACAGCAACGTCACCAGGAACGGCACCGGCTGCGCCCGCCAGTGCCCGAACGTGCGGCCGGCCAGCACCAGCGAACCGTGGACCAGCGAACTCATCGCGCCTCCTCCGAGACCGTGTTGACGTGCACGAAGACGTCGTCGAGCGTGGGCCGGCGGACGGCGAGGTCGACGGGTGCCAGGCCGGCCCCGGCCAGCGCCGCGCAGTACCCGGTGATGCCGCCCGCGTCGGCCACGGGGACCGCGACGCCCGCGCCGGACACGTCGACCGGCCCGACGGCGTACGGCCCGGCCGCCCGCCCCGCCGCCGCGGCGTCGTCCGCCGAACCGAACCGCGCCTCGACCCGGGTGTCCCCCACCAGCGACGTCAGCTGGGCCGGGCTGCCCTCCAGCACGACCCGGCCGTCGCGGAGCATGGCGACGTGGTCGGCCAGCTCGTCGGCCTCCTCCAGGTACTGCGTGGTGAGCAGCACCGTGACGCCGTCGCCGACCAGTCGCCGGACCGTCGCCCACACCTCGCGGCGCGCGTCCGGGTCGAGGCCGGTCGTCGGCTCGTCGACGAACAGCACCGACGGCGGCACGACCAGGCTCGCGGCGAGATCGAGCCGGCGCCGCATGCCGCCCGAGTACGTCCCGACCGCCCGCTCCGCCGCGTCGGACAGCCCGAACCGCGAGATCAGCTCGTCCGCCCGGGCCCGCGCCGCCACCTTGGCCAGCCCGCGCAGCCGTCCGAACAGCACCAGGTTGGCCCGGCCGCCCAGGATCTCGTCGACGGCGGCGTTCTGCCCGACCAGCCCGATGGCCCGCCGCACGCCGTCGCCGTCGGCCCGCAGGTCGTGGCCCGCCACCACCGCCGTGCCGTCGTCCATGGCCAGCAGGGTCGTCAGGATCCGCACCGCCGTCGTCTTGCCCGCGCCGTTGCGGCCCAGCAGCGCGCACACCGTGCCGGCCGCGACCCGCAGGTCGAACCCGTCCAGCGCCGGCCGCTCTGCCCCGCGGTAGTGCTTGCGCACCGCCCGCGCCTCGATGGCTGCGTCCACTCACCCTCCTCGTTCCCGATTTCCCGTACAGTGTACGGTACAACGTACGGAAGGTGAGAGGATATTTCCGTGCCCTCGAACGCCCCGCGCCCGTCCGACCCCAGCCGGCTGGTCTCGCTGCTCTGGGAACCGTCCGACCGGCCCGGCCGCACCGGGCTGACGAAGCAGGCCGTGGTCGAGAACGCCATCGCCATCGCCGACGCCGAGGGCCTCGGCGCGCTGACCATGCGGCGGGTCGCCGACCGCCTCGGCGTCGGCGCCATGACCCTCTACACCCACGTCCCGGGCAAGCCGGAGCTGGTCGAGCTGATGCTCGACGCCGTCGCCGTCGAGGCGTACGCCGACGGCGCGCTGCCGGGCGAGCAGGACGGCTGGCGGGCCGGGCTGCGGCACATCGCCGAGCGCAACTGGCGCCACCACCTGCGGCACCCGTGGACCGTCGAGATGGTGCCCGGGCGGCCGGTGCTCGGGCCGGGCGTGTCCGCGAAGTACGAGCTCGAACTGGCGCCGCTGGACGGCATCGGGCTGAGCGACCTCGAGATGGACCAGGTGCTGTGCGGCGTGCTCGCGCTGGTCGAGTCGACGGCGCGGCAGCAGGTCGGGCTCGGCCGCGTGCGCGCCGCCGGCGGCGACCTCGACTGGTGGGCGACGGTGAGCCCGGCCCTCGCACGCTCGATGGGCGAGTCCCGCTTCCCGCTGGCGGGACGGGTCGGCGCGGCAGCCGGCGAGGCGGCCGGCGCGGGCGACCCGCACGCCGTCATGCGGCTGTCGCTGGACCTCCTCCTCGACGGCGTCGCCGGCCGGCTGCGCTGACCCTCGTCACGCCGGCGACGGCGCCCCGTCGGTGAGGAACGCGGTCTGCGTGAGGTGCACCCGGGTCCCGCCGCGCTCCGGGACCAGGGCGAACGCGACCAGCAGCGACGGCCGTCCGCCGAACTCGGGTGAGGACGAGCGGTAGCAGATGCGCCGCGGCGGGTCGGCGTCGACGACGGCGAGCGCGACCGTCTCCGTCCCGGCCGTGGCCGTGTTACGCCACATCAGCTCGCCCCGCGCACCGACGACCGGCTCGAACCGTGCGTCGTCGGGCCACCACCGGCGCAGGTGCTCGGGCCGGCTGAGCACCTCGTAGACCACGTGCGGCGGCGCCTCGACGTGGATGACGCGTTCGATGGAGCCGTGCTCCACCGTGTCGATCACGGGCTACTGCGCCGGCGCCGGGAACGCGGTGCCCTGGTCGTAGATCGACAGCCAGCGGCCCCGCTCGAACGTGTAGGTCACGACGGTGAGCGCGCGCGACTTGAAGCCGATGCTGGGCAGCTCGTAGGTGGCGTCGTACTCGATGGTCGCGGTCTTGCAGCCGTGGACGTGGCGGTCGATCTCGGTCCACGTCCAGATCGCCTCGCGGTTCTCGAAGTGGCTCTTCTGCGCGGCCATGATCGCGTCGATGCCCGAGAACCGGTGCCCGCTGGCGAAGACGCTGACGGCGTCCTCGTGGTGGCCGTCGCGCCAGGTCTCGGCGTCGAAGTCGCGGAACGACTCCATGTCGGCGCGCTGCGCCTCGTCGAACCTCGCCGCGCACCCGCGGTTCTCGCCGCTTGCACCGTCGGTCGCCGCCGCGATGCCGGGCAGCGCCACCGCACCCGCGGCCAGCACCGCGGCGAGCGTCCGTACCGTGTTCTTCTGCATCGTCACCCCTCCGAGTTCCTGCCGATGCCCGGCACGCTAGCCAGGCCCGGACGACGCCCGCTGGGCCACAGCGAGGGGTTCCGCACTGAGCCGGTCACGGCACGGTGACGCCCTAAGCTCAGGCTCCATGGACCTGCACGTGCGGCTGGACGGCCGGGGCGACCTGTCCGGGCAGCTGTACCGGCAGGTCCGCGCCGCGATCCTGGCCGGACGGCTGCCCGCCGGGCAGCCGCTGCCGCCGACGCGCGAGCTGGCCGGCGACCTCGGCATCGCGCGCAACACCGTCAGCATGGCCTACGACCGGCTGGCCGCCGAGGGCTTCCTCACCGCCCGCCCCGGCGTCGGCACGTTCGTTGCCGACGGCCTCGCCCAGGACGGGCCGCCCGGCGACGACGGCGACCAGGTCGCCCTCGCGCCACGGGCGGTGTGGGCCGGGCTGCCCGAGGCGGCCGACCTCGCCGCGGCCGACGCCGAGTACGACTTCCGTCCCGGTGTCCCCGACGCGACGCTGTTCCCGTACGCGGCGTGGCGGCGGGTGACGACCCGCCAGCTGCGCGCGTCGGCGGTCGGGACCGGCGCGCACATCGCGTCGGCCGGGCACCCGGCGCTGCGGGCCGCCATCGCCCGTCACGTCGCCGTCGCTCGCGGCGTCCCGGCGTCGGCCGGCGACGTGATCGTGACCAGCGGCAGCCAGCAGGCCGTCGACCTGCTCGCCCGGGTCCTGCTGGCCCCCGGCGACGTCGTCGCGGTCGAGGACCCGGGGTACCCGCTGCCGCGCAAGCTGCTGACGGCGTCCGGCTACTCCGTCGTTCCGGTCCCGGTCGACGGCGACGGCCTGGTGGTCGGCGCGCTGCCCGACGCCGCCCGCCTGGTCTACGTCACGCCGTCGCACCAGTTCCCGCTCGGCCCGTCGATGTCGCTGGGCCGGCGGCTGGCGCTGCTGGAGTGGGCCCGGCGCACCGGCGCCCTGATCGTCGAGGACGACTACGACAGCGAGTTCCGGTTCGCCGGGCGCCCGTTCGAGCCACTGGCCGGGCTCGGCGCCGCCGGCCACGTCGCCTACGTCGGCTCGTTCTCCAAGACGCTGCTGCCCACCCTGCGCCTCGGCTTCGTCGTCGCGCCGCGGTCGCTGCGCGACGCCATGCACAAGGCCAAACAGCTGCTCGACTGGCACACCGCCGTGCCCGCCCAGGCGGCGCTCGCCGAGCTGATCGACGAGGGCCTGTTCGCCCGGCACCTCAAGGCGATGCGCCGGGTGTACGCGCGGCGGCACCATCTGGTCACGTCCTTGCTGCGCCGCGACTTCGCCGGCCGGCTCGAGCCGGTCCCGTCGCTGGTCGGCCTGCACGTGACCGCCCTGCTCACCGACCCCTCCGCCGACGACGTCGAGGTCGCCGCCCGCGCCCGCTCGGCCGGGGTCGAGGTGCTGCCGCTGTCGCCGCTGGCGGTGACGCACCCCGTCCGGGGGCTGGCGCTCGGCTACGGCGCCATCGCCGAGGACCGCATCGCCGCCGGCCTCGCCCGCCTCCGTGAGACGCTGCCCTGACCATGCAGCCTGCGCACATCCGCCCGTACGACGACGCCGACGCGGCGAGCTGGCTGCGCTGCCGGCTCCTGAGCTTCTTCGCCACCCAGTACTACGACGACGTCGTGACCCAGCGGCCGCGCTTCGACGGGCCGTCGATCCAGTTGGTGGCGGCCGCCGGCACCGAGGTCGTCGGGATCCTCGACGTGAGCATCGGCGCCGACGCCGCCACGATCGAGACCGTGGCGGTCCTGCCGGAGCACTCGCGGTCGGGCATCGCCACCCGGCTGCTGCATGCCGCGCTCCCCGAGCTCGAGCAACGGAAGCTCCGAACCCTCGACGCGTGGACGCGGGAGGACCCGGCGGCCAACGCGTGGTACCGCCGCAACGGCTTTCGCGAAGACCACCGCTACCTGCACGTCTACCAGGACTGGGACGAGCGCGACGCCGGGTTCACCGCGCCCGACGGCCTCGGAACGCCCGTGCGTGTCTTCGCCCATGCCCCGATCGAACGGGAAGCGCAGCTGCGCGCCCGGTTCCGCCGGGTCCACGTGTGCCGGCGGTACGTCCGGCGCCTCGGTTAGACGGCGGTGAGCTCCAGCGTGAGCACCTGGCCCGGGTTCAGCGGCGGCGCCTGCAGGCCGACCGTCGCGAGCACGCGGCCGGGGAGCTCCACCGCACCCGACTCCAGCCAGGCGGCCGGCCGCGCCCACCGCGGCAACGCGCTGCTCAGCCCGGCCAGCGGCGTCACCCGGTAGGTCACCGCCGGGTCGAGGCCGGGCAGCCGCAGCCGCGGCGGGATGTCCGCGGTCATCGTCTGCAGCGCGACGTAGGCGAAGACGGCCTGGCCCGGGCCCACCACGCCGTGCAGCACGTGGGCGTCGTCGGTGTCGGCGCGGACGACGCGGCCGGTGTGCAGGAGGGGACGCAGCCGCTTGTAGGTCGCGGCCCAGTCGGAGAGCAGCGACAGCTCGGCCGGCGAGCACTCGGTGATGTCCCACTCGATGCCCGCATGGCCGAACAGCGCCGTCGCACAGCGCAGCTGCAGTTCGGTGACCCGCCCGGACACGTGCGTGTGGCCGGGCCCGACGTGCGCGCCGATCAGCTCCGGCGGCAGCAGCAGCGACGTCCACCGTTGGATGGCCTGGCGGTCCAGCGGGTCGTTGCTGTCCGACGCCCACACGCGGTCGGTGCGCTCGATGATGCCGAGGTCGACCCGGGCGCCGCCGGACGAGCACGACTCGATCTCCAGCGACGGGTGCCGCGACCGCAGCTCGTCCAGCAGCCGGTACACCGCGGCGGTCTGCTCGTGGACGCCGGCGTGGCCGTCGTGGACGGCCTCCAGCAGGTCGCGGTTGTGGTCCCACTTGAGGTAGTCGATGGCGTACTCGCCGACCAGCTTGTCCAGCCGCTCCAGCAGGTAGGCGTAGACCTCCGGGTTGGCGACGTCGACGGTGTGCTGGTGGCGCCACTCCCGCGGCACCCGCGACGGGTCGTTGAGCAGCCAGTCGGGGTGCTCTTCGACCAGCCGCGACCGCGGGTTCGCCATCTCCGGCTCGACCCAGAGGCCGAACTGCATGCCCAGCGAACGCACGTGATCGACCAGCGGGTGCAGCCCGTCGGGCCACAGGTCGGGGTCGACGTACCAGTCGCCGAGGCCGCCGAGGTCGTTGCGGCGGCCGAGGAACCAGCCGTCGTCGACGACGAAGCGCTCGACGCCGACGGAGGCCGCGACGTCGGCCAGCCCCTTCATGCGCGCGAGGTCGTGGTCGAAGTAGACCGCCTCCCACGTGTTGAGCACCAGCGGCCGCGGTGTCGACGGGTGCGACGCACGCGCACGCAGCGACGCGTGCAGCCGCGCCGACAGCCCGTCCAGGCCGGAGTCGGAGTACACGAAGTGGACGTCCGGCGTCGCGTACGACTCCCCCGGCGCCAGCACCACCTCGCCGGGCGCCAGCAGCTCACCGGCGCCCAGCGTCGACCAGCCCTCGGCGACCCGCTCGGCGTCGTGCACCGTCCAGCCGCTCCAGCCGGCGTGCACACCCCACACCTCGCCGGACCCGAACCCGAACCCGGCCGACCCGGCCACCAGCAGCCCGGTGTGCGAGTGGCCGGTGCGCCCGCGCCGGGTCTCCAGCGACCGGATGCCCGGCAGGAACGCCTCGCGCTGCGGGATCTTCTCCAGCCCCCAGCGGCCGCTGAAGTGCAGCAGCTCGGCGGCGTGGTCGGGCACCGGCAGGACGGCACGCACCCCGCCGACCGTCCACGCACCGGAACCCTCGTTGGTGAGCGTGTGCCGCAGCCGCAGCACACCGGCGTCGTCGAGGACGAGCGAGCTGACGACGGACACCTCCGCCGCCGAATCGCGCGACGTCACCTCGACGCCGCCGCCGTCAGGGGCGACGGCGACGCCGACCGGCGCCAGCCGCAGGTGCGGGTAGGCACGGTCGCGCGCGCCCTCGACGCCCAGCCGCCCGGCCCAGCCGTCGGCCTGCGCGGGCAGCAGCGACGGCGCCGCCGGGTCGGCCGGCGCCCCGCCACGCCGGCCGGGGACCGCCACGGCCCGCAGCGCCGCGGCGTCGACGCCGGGGCCGAGGTCAGCGCCCCAGTGCAGCACCCGCGGCAGCCACGGCGTGTCCAGGTCGAGCACCAGGCAGGCACCGGCCCGGGTCAGCACCACCATGCGGTCGTCCATCGGGCGAATCTCCCTCACGCGGCGACAAGTCCGGATCAGCCTGCCAGACCCGGCGCAGCGGTCAGGAGGCGGCCGTGTCGAGCTCCTTGACCAGCGCGTCGACGGCGGCGAGCGCGTCGGGGCCCAGCCGCCCCCACGGCACCCGCGCCGAGCCGGCGTCCGGCCCGAACCGGTTGATCAGCTCCTTGACGACCGGGATCGAACCCCACCGGTCGGCGACCGCGGCGATCTGCCGGAACGGACGGTGCAGCGCCAGCGCCGACTCGACCTCGCCGGCCAGGATCCGCGACCGCACCTCGCGGGCCACCGGCGCCAGCACGTTGTACAGGCTGCCGATGGCGCCGGTCGCACCGCAGGCCACACCGGCCGGCAGCAGCTCGTCCTTGCCGAAGTAGACGCGGACGCCGTCGGCGGCCTCGCGCGTGCGGATGAACTCCAGCAGGTCGCCGTCGGTGAACTTGACGGCGCGCAGGCTCGGCACCCGGGCGGCGGCCTGCTCGACCACCGCCGACGGCGCCGCGCGCAGCCCCGTCATCGACGGGATGTGGTAGTAGCACAGCGGCACGTCAGGGGCGGCCGACGCGATCTCGGCCAGGTAGTCGACGATCGCCGTGACCGACGGCGGCTCGCCGTAGAACGGCGCCACCGCGGCGATCAGGTCGACGCCGGCGTCGGCCGCGTGCCGGGCCAGCCGCCGGGCGTCCACCACGCTGAGGTCGCCGACGTGCGCCCCGAGCAGCAGGTGGTCGCCGCGGTGCTCGGCCCACGCGCCGATCAGCTCGGCCCGCTCGTCCACCGTCAACGCCATCGACTCACCGGTGGTGCCGCCGACGAACGCGCCGTCGAGGCCCAGCTCGACCAGGTGCGCCGCCTGGGCCGGCACGACCTCGGCGGCCAGGCTCTCGTCCGGCCGGAACGGGGTCGGCGTCGCCGCCCACAGTTCGAACGCGCTCATGCACAGCTCCTCTAACTCTTGGTGGCACCGGCGGTGAGGCCGCCGACGATGTAGCGCTGCAGGAAGACGAAGACGACGATGATCGGCAGCGCCACGACGACGGAGACGGCCATCAGGTCGTTCCAGCGGGTCCCGAACGAGTTCGTCAGCCCGGCCAGCACGACGGTGATCGGCTGCATGCCCGCGTCCGACGCCAGCGCCAGCCCGAACACGAACTCGCCCCACGCGCCGAGGAAGCTGATGACCGCGACGGTGATCACACCCGGCACCGAGACCGGCAGCGCGACCCGCAGGAACGCGCTCCACGTGGTGCAGCCGTCGATCTTGGCCGCCTCGATCACCTCGCCCGGCACGGACAGGAAGTACGGCCGCAGGATGGTGATGGCCAGCGGGATCGCCAGCGAGCAGTTCGCCAGGATCAGCCCCGGGTAGGAGTTCACCAGGTCGGCCCGGCTGAAGATCACGAACATCGGCAGCGCGAGGTTCACCGCCGGGACCATCTGCACGACCAGGAACAGCAGCATCAGCAGCGCGACGAACCGCACCCGCAGCCGGGCCAGCGCGTACGCCGCCGGCACCGCGACCGCCAGCGTCACGACGGTCGTCCCGACGGCGATGACGGTGCTGTTCAGCAGCCCCTGGCCGATGCCGGCGTGGTTGACGACGGTCTCGGTGTACGACGTCAGGCTGATCGGCGACGGGAACAGGTCCGGCGGCGTGGAGAAGATGTCCGAGGACTGCTTCAGCGAGGTCGCCAGCATCCAGTACACCGGCAGCAGGTAAGCGACGGTGATGAGCACGCCGCCGACGCTCAGCCAGCCGCGCTTGCGCCGGGCCGCCGTCACGACAGTTCCTCGCGGCGCAGCGACCGGAAGTAGAAGACCGACAGGCCGAGCGGCACCACCAGCATCAGGGTGGTCGCGACGGCGCCGGTGTCGAACCGGAAGAACTCGAACGCCTCGTTGTAGGCGTAGATCGGCAGGATCATCGTGGCCTCGCCCGGACCGCCGCGGGTCATCAGGAACACCGTGTCGAAGGTCTTGAAGGTGGAGATGAAGCAGAGCAGCAGCGCGGTCAGGTTGACCGGCTTCAGCAGCGGCAGCGTCACGTTCGTGAACCGCCGCCACGCGCCCGCGCCGTCGATGGTGGCCGCCTCGTACAGCGTGTCCGGGATGCCCTGCAGGCCGGCCAGCAGCAGGATCATGATGAACGGCGTGAACGACCACGCCGTCGCGATGACCACGGCGAACAGCGCCGGCACCGGCCGGGCCAGCCAGAACACGTCGCCGTCGACCAGACCGACGGCCCCGAGCAGCGTGTTGATCAGCCCGTAGCTGCCGTCGAGCATCCAGCGCCAGACGTTGGCGCTGACGACCGTCGGCAGGATCCAGGCGAGCAGCAGCAGCGAGCGCATGAGGTTGCGGCCCGGGAAGCGCTGGTTGAAGTAGACCGCCAGCGCCATGCCCAGCGCGAACGCGACGGCCACGGCGAGCCCCGTGTACAGCAGCGACGTCACCAGCGCGTGCCAGAACGAGTCCCGGCCCAGCTGGTCGGCGTAGTTCTCCCAGCCGACCCACTCGGCCCCGCCCGTGACGATCTGCGCGACGCCGACGTCGCGGAAGCTGAGGTCGATGTTGAAGATCAGCGGGTAGAGCACGGTCGCCGCGACGAAGAGGACCGCGGGGACGACGAACAGGTGGTCGCCCCAGCGCCGGGCCCGCCGCGGGGCCCGGGCCGGAGTGGTGCTCGCCGTTCCCGGCGGGGCGACGGTGGTGGTCACTCGACGTTCGCCAGCGCCTCGTCGATCTGGCCCTGGGCGTCGGCCAGCGCGTCCTCGACGCTCGCCCCGCCACCCGCGGCGGCCTGCAGCGCGCCCTGGATGCGGGTCAGCACCTCCGACGACGCGGCCGCGAGATCGCCCTCGGGCGCCCACGCCTGCTGCAGCTGCTCGGCGAAGATGGCCCGCACCGGGTCGTCGCCGGTGTCGACGTCGTCGCGCGCGGCCAGCTTGTTGCGCTCGGGCAGGTACTCGGCCAGCACGTCGGGCTGCTGCATCCACGCGATGACGTCCCACGCGGCGTCCGCGTTCTCCGTCGACGTGCTGATGGCGAGGTTCTCCTGGCTGAGGAACGTGGCCGCCTCGACGTCGGAGGGCAGCAGCGCGACGTTCCACTGCAGCTCCGGGTTCTCCTCGGCCAGGATGCTCAGGTAGGTCGCCGAGTTGATCATCATGGCGGCCTGGCCGTTGGCGAACTGGTTCTTGACGTCCTCCTCGTTCCAGGTGAGGACACCGCTGGACACCGCGCCGCCGTTGATCAGGTCGGTGAACTGGCCGAGGGCCGTCGCACCGGCCTCGGTGTCGATGTCGGCCGGGTCGCCACCGGCCGCGAGCAGCCGGATCACCAGCGCCGTCGCGCCCTCGTCGCCCTCGATGCCGCTGAACGCGAGGCCGTAGCGCGAGCCGTCGGACAGCTGGGTGGCGTGGTCCTGCATCTCGGCCCAGGTGGTGGGCGGTTCCAGGCCGGCCTCGGCCAGCATGGTCTCGTTGTAGTAGACGGCGTACGCGTCGGCCACGTGCGGGACGGCGTACGTCGCGCCGTCGACCTGCGTGGTCTCCCAGCCGGTCTCGAAGTAGCGGTCGGCCTCGCCCCACTCGTCGACGCGGTCGCTGAGGTCCTGGATCACCCCGGCGTCGGCCAGCGCCTGCGTGGTGAAGCCGTTGATCAGCGCGATGTCCGGCAGGTCGCCGCCGGCCGCGGACTGCAGCAGCGTGCGGGTGAAGTCGCCGAACGGGATGTGCCGCGCCTCGATGGTGACGCCGTCGTGCTCCTCCTCGTACCGGTCGAGCAGGCCCTGCAACGCCGCACCGGTCGGGGTGTCCGGCGTCCCGTAGTAGTGCCACAGCGAGAGCGTGGCCGCGCCTCCGTCGTCCCCGCCGCCGGTCTCGTCGGCGTCGCCGCTGCCGCATGCGGCGAGCAGCCCCGCCGCGGCGAGCACCCCCACCGCCCGTGCCGTCCATGTGGCCGCCGACCGCCCGCCTGTCGTGCCCATGACACCTCCCTGTGTCCGCGATTCGCGCCTCGCGGAGACAGTAGTCAGATATCCCATATCCCGTCAATGGGTGGATCTGCGGCAGCAGATCCAGCAGGGAGACGGACTCAGACGGCGGGCCCGCCGGACACGTAGATCACCTGCCCGGTGACGAAGCCGGCGTCGGGACTGACCAGGTACGACGCGGTGTGCGCGATGTCGTCGGGGTAGCCGACCCGGCCGACCGGAATGGACGCGGCGGCAATGCGCTGGTGCTCCTCGACGTCGCGCCCCAGCCGCCGCGCGGTGGCCGCCGTCATGTCGCTGACGATGAAGCCGGGCGCGATCGCGTTGGCGGTGACGCCGTGCCGGCCGAGCTCGAGCGCCAGCGACTTCGTGAAGCCGAGCAGCCCCGCCTTCGCACTGGAGTAGTGCGACCGGCCGTCGTCGCCAAGCGCGGAGATGCTGGAGACGTTGACGATGCGCCCCCAGCCGGCCGCGACCAGGTGCCCGACGACGGCACGGGTGACCAGGAAGTGCCCGCGCAGGTTGATGCCGAGCAGCTGGTCCCACTGCTCGACGGTCATCTCGGTGATGGCGGCGGGCGGGCCGACGCCGGCGTTGTTCACCAGCACGGTGGGCGCGCCGAGCTCGGCGACGACCTCGTCGGTCGCGGCCGTGACGGCGGCCTCGTCGGCGATGTCGCAGCGCAGGCCGATGGCGCGCCCACCGGCGGAAGTGATGGCGGCCGCGGTCTGCGCGGCGCCGGCCTCGTTCAGGTCCAGGACGGCGACGGCGTGCCCGTCGCGGGCCAGCCGCGCGGCGACGGCGGCGCCGATGCCGTGGGCGCCGCCGGTCACGACGGCCACCGGGGTGTCGGGTCGGGTCATGGGCAGCAGCACACACCACCCCGCCGGATCGCGCCAGGGAGTATCGCGCTCAGAGCCCGTAGCCGCCGCTGACCTCGATCTGCTGGGCGGTGATCCAGCGGCCCTCGTCGCCGGCCAGCATCGCGATGACCGTGCCGACGTCGCCGGGCTCGCCGATGCGCCCGAGCGCGGTCTTCGCAGCGAGCGGCGCGACGAGCTCGGGGAAGCGCTCGATGGCGTCGTCGCCGAGGCGGGTGCGGGTGGGGCCGGGCGCGACGGCGTTGACCCGGATGCCGCGCGGGCCGAGCTCCTTGGCGAGGAAACGCGTGGCGACGGCGAGGCCGCCCTTCATCGCCGCGTAGCCGGAGTACCCGGCCTCGGGCGCGGCCGCGAGCGCCGAGCTGCTGGTGACGTTGACGACGGCGGCGCCGTCGGCGAGCACCGGCAGCAGCGTCTGGGTGAGGAAGTACGGGCCCTTGAACAGCCCGCGGTAGAGCCGGTCGAACCGCTCCTCGGTCATCTCCGCGAACGGCGCCGACTCGGCGAAGCCGCCGTTGTTGACCAGGACGTCGACGGTGTCACGCTGCCAGCGCTCGCGCAGGACGGCGGTGACGGCGGCGCGGAACGCCGGGAACGTGGCGGCGTCGGAGAGGTCCAGCGGGAGCGCGACGGCGGCGCCGCCGTCCTTCTCGATGCGGGCGACGGTGTCCAGCGCGCCCGCCTCGTTGCGGTGGTAGGTGAGGACGACGCCGGCGCCGCGTGCGGCGAGCTGGATCGCCGTGCTCCGCCCGATGCCCGAGCTCGCGCCGGTGACGATGGCGACTCTCATGGGTGACCTTCCCGTTCGATTCTCTGACTTGGCTGACACCTCCATCAGAGCAGGCCAGTCCGTATTGGGAGTAGATCGATCCTCTCCATGACTTGCCCGATCCTCTCGCGCTAACGAGAATCGTGGCATGCCCCTGGAGGAGCTGCGGCGGCTGATCGACCGTCATGCCCGCCCCGACGCCACCACGGCCATCGACGACGTGCTGCTCTCGAAGGTCGAGCGCTCCGGCCCGCCGTCGGCATCGATGTCCGGCACCATGCTGGCGCTCATCGCGCAGGGCGAGAAGCGGCTGGCGCTGGGCGATCGCGTCTACGACTACCGGGCCGGCCAGTACCTCGTGGCGTCGGTCGACCTCCCCGTCACCGGGCACTTCGTCGGCGCGACGCGGGAGCGGCCGGCGCTGGGGTTCGGGCTGATCCTGCGACCCGCCGCCGTGGCCGAGCTGCTGTTGCGGGCCGGCCCCGGCGCCGTCCCGCGCGGGGCGGCCGCCGCGCCGTCCGCTCTCGCCGTGAACGAGGCGCCCGCCGAACTGCTCGACGCCGTCGTCCGGCTGCTGCGGCTGCTCGACCACCCGCGCGACCGCGACGTGCTCGCGCCGCTGGTGCTGCGCGAGATCCTCTGGCGGCTGCTCAGCGGCGAGCAGGGAGCGCTGGTCCGTCAGCTCGGCCTCGCCGACAGCAGCCTCAGCCACGTCGCGCGGGCGGTCGGCTGGATCCGCGACCACTACCGCGAATCGTTCCGCGTCGAGGACGTCGCACGGCTGTCCGGCATGAGCGTCTCGGCGTTCCACCGCAACTTCCAGGCCGTCACCGCCATGAGCCCGATCCAGTTCCAGAAGCAGATCCGGCTCCAGGAGGCCCGGCTGCTGCTCGCCGCCCACCCGGGCGACGTCACCGGCGTCGGGCACCGGGTGGGCTACGACAGCCCGTCGCAGTTCAGCCGCGAGTACCGCCGCCAGTTCGGCGTCCCGCCCAGCCGCGACGCGGTCAGCTGACGGGGGCGGCCGGGAACCGCAGCACCACCTGCAATGCCTCGGCCGGACGGCGGTCGAGCAGGTCGAACGCGCCGGCCACCTCCGTCACCGGCAGGACGTGCGACAGCAGCGGCGCGACGTCCAGGCGGCCGGAGGCGACCAGCGACATCACCACCGTCAGCAGGCGGTCGTGGTTCCACCGGTCGCCGAGCGCCCGCGGCGTGCCGCCGATCTGGCTGGCCACGATCTCGACGCGGTTGTGGTGGAACTCCTCCCCCAGCAGCAGCCCACCCGCCTCACCCTGATAGAAGCCGGCCGCCACGACCCGTCCGCCGGGACGCACCGACCGGATCGCCTCGTGCAACGCGCGGTAGTGGCCGCTCAGCTCGATCGCCGTGTCGGCGCCGGCGCCGTCGGTGACCGACCGCACCACGACCGCCGCCCCGCCCGCCACGTCGGCCGGGACCGCCCGTACGGCGCCGAACCGCGACGCCAGCGCGACCCGGCCGGGCAGCCCGTCGACCGCCACCACGGAGCCGCCGTTCAGTTCCGTCAGCCGCGTGGCCAGCAGCCCGATGACGCCCTGGCCGAAGATCGCCACGTGCTCGCCGAGGTGCACGTCGGCGGCGAGCACGGCGTTCAGCGCGATGGCGCCCACCCGGGCGAACACGCCGTGCACCGGGTCGACGCCGGCGGGCAGCAGCCGCCGGGCGGCGATCGCCGCGGGCACCACCGTCTCGGCGCGGTGCCCCCAGATGCCGTAGACCACGTCGCCCACCCGCGGTGACGCCACGTCCGGCGCGACCTCGCTGACCTGCCCGACCTCCTGGTAGCCCCAGCCGGAGACGGGGTAGGAGAACGCCGGCGCGCCGTCGGTGAACAGCCGCGCCGCCGCGTCCCACGTCTTCGTCAGGTAGGGGTTGGAGCCGCGGTACGCGGTCAGCTCGGTGCCGGCGGAGATGCCGGAGTACCAGGTGGCGATGCGGACCTGCCCCGCACCCAGCGGCGACGACGGCTCGTCGGCGACGCCGACCTGACGCGGACCGGTGAACTGCACGACGAGCGACATCAGACACCTCTACTTCTGTTCAGTGTAATTGTGTCGGAGGGTCAGGCAGATTATGTCTTGTCATCGGACATTATTAGGTGTTTCATGACCGTAACCCAGAGCTGGCAACTCTCCACGATGAGAGGTTCGCATGAGAGCACGCACCATCGGCCGCGGGGCGGCCACCGTCCTCGCCGGATCGGTCCTGCTCGCCGCGTGCGGCGGTGGCGACGACGACAGCGACTCGGCCGGCGACGCCGACGGAATCACGGTGTGGGTGGTCGAGGACATCGCCGACCGCGTCACCGCCATCGAGGCGATCGTCGACGCCTTCAGCCAGTCCTCCGGCGTCGACGTCGAGCTGGTGTCGGTGGCCGAGAACGACTTCGACCAACTGGTCACGTCGTCGGCCGCGGCCGGCGACCTGCCCGACGTCATCGGCGCGACGTCGCTGGCCGGTGTGCAGTCGATGGCCGTCAACGAACTGCTGGACACCGAGACGCCGGCGAGCATCGTCGACGACCTCGGCGAGGACACCTTCGCGCAGGCCGCGCTCGAGCTGACCCGCGACGGCGACGCCCAGCTCGCGGTCCCGAGCGACGGCTGGCCGCAGCTCATGGTCTACCGCAAGGACCTGTTCGACGCGGCCGGGCTGGAGCCGCCGACGACGTTCGACGCCATCACGACGGCCGCCGAGACCCTGGACGGCGACGCCGTCGCCGGTATCGCCGCGCCGACCATCCCCGGCGACGCGTTCACCCAGCAGAGCTTCGAGTACTTCGCGCTGGGCAACGGCTGCGAGCTGGTCGACGACGAGGGCACGGTGACGCTGGACTCGCCGGAGTGCGCCGAGACGTTCGACTTCTACGCGAACCTCGTGCGCGACTACTCCGTGGCCGGCAACCAGGACGTCGACACCACCCGGGCCACCTACTTCGCCGGCCAGGCCGCCATGGTCGTGTGGTCGTCGTTCATCCTCGACGAGCTGGCCGGGCTGCGCAACGACGCCCTGCCGACCTGCCCCGAGTGCCGGGCCGACCCCACGTTCCTCGCGCAGAACAGCGGCGTCGTCACGGCGGTCCAGGGACCCAGCGGAGACGAGCCGGCGTCGTACGGCGAGATCACGTCGTGGGTGCTGACCGCCGACGCCGCGACCGACCCGGCCTCGGAGTTCGTCAGGTACGTCATGTCCGACGGCTACGTCGACTGGCTCGCCGTCGCGCCGGAGGGCCGCATCCCGACCCGTCAGGGCACGGCCGACGACCCGGAGGAGTACGTCACGGCGTGGGAGGGCCTCGACGCCGGCGTCGACACGCTGGCGCCGCTCGGCGACTTCTACGACGCCGAGACGCTGGAGACGGTGCGCACCAGCGCCGAGACCATCCAGCGGTGGGGGTTCGAGCAGGGCCAGGGCCAGCTGGTCGGCGCCACGCTCGGCGAGCTGCCCGTCGCGGCCGCGCTGAACGAGCTGGTCAGCGGCAGCGGCACCGGTGAGGAGGCCGCCCAGCAGGCGCAGGACGCCGTCGCCGAGATCCAGCAGAGCCTGGAGTGACGACGGTGCCGCGCACCGACACGCTGGCCCGCCAGGAGTCCCGGCTCGCGTTCCGGCTCATCTCGCCGACGCTGCTCATCGTGGTCGTCGTCGTGGTGCTGCCGGTGCTCTGGACGATCTCGCTGGCGTTCCAGGACGTCCGGCTGATCAACCTGCGCGACGCCGGGTTCTTCGGCGAGTACAGCCTGGACAACTTCGCGACAGTGTTCGGGTCGTCCGGGTTCTGGTCGTCGCTGTGGACGACGGTCGTGTACACCGTCGGTGCGACGCTCGGCTCGATCGCCATCGGGCTGGTCGCCGCGTTGGCCCTGCGCAAGCCGTTCCGCGGCCGCGGCGTGCTGCGCGCGGCGATGCTGCTGCCGTACGTCGCGCCCGTCGTCGCCGTGACGTTCGTGTGGTCGGTCGCGCTGAACCCGCAGTTCGGCATCGTCAACGCCTGGGGCACCCGGTTCCTGGGCTGGGACGAGCCGGTGCCGTTCCTGTCGCAGCGCGACTACACGGTCGGGCTGTTCGGGGTGGACGTGACGGTGCCGCTGGCGCTGCTGACGGTCATCGCGTTCGAGGCGTGGCGGTACTTCCCGTTCGCGTTCCTGTTCCTCATCGCCCGGCTGCAGGCGCTGCCCGGCGAGCTGGACGAGGCCGCCATGGTGGACGGGACGTCGATCTGGCAGCGGTTCCGCCACATCACGCTGCCGCAGCTGATGCCGGTGATCGCGCTGCTGACGATCCTGCGGTTCATCTTCACGTTCAACAAGTTCGACGACGTGTACCTGCTGACCGGCGGCGGCGCCGGCACCGACGTGGTGTCGATCCGGGTGTACGAGTTCCTGACCGCCCGCACCGACATCGGCGCCGCGGCCGCCCAGTCGCTGGTGCTGGCCGGCGTGCTGGTCGTCTTCATCGCCGTCTACCTGCGGACGGCCGCGGCCCGAGGGGAGACGTCGTGAGCGTGGACACCGTGACGACCGCACCGCCCACCGCGCCGGACCGCCCGTCGTCGCGCCGGCGCCGTCCCCGCAGCCGCGAGGAGCGGGTCTGGGGCACGTTGCGGGTGGTCACGATCGTCGGGCTGGCGCTGGTGACGATCGTGCCGTTCCTCTACATGCTGGTGCTGTCCGTGCGCCCGATCGCCGAGGTGCTGCTGGAGCCCGGCCGGCTGTGGGTGTCGCCGTCGGAGGTCACCGCCGACACCTACCGCGAGGTGCTGACGTCCGTCGACGACGGCGGCCAGGGGTTCCTGCGGTACATGGGCAACAGCGCGCTGGTGGCCACCGTGACCGTGGTGGTGACGCTGGTGGCGTCGATCCTCGGCGCCTACGCGGTGAGCCGGCTGGCCTTCCGCGGCCGCGGCGCGTCGGGCTTCCTGTTCCTCATCGTGTACCTGTTCCCGCCGATCCTGCTGGCGATCCCGCTGTTCGTGCTGTTCTCGCAGCTCAGTCTCCGCGGCAACCTACTGGCGCTGGCGATCGTCTACGTGGCGCAGACTGTGCCCGTGGCGATCTACATGCTGCGCAACTACTTCTCGACCATCCCGGTGTCGCTGGAGGAGGCGGCGCTGATCGACGGGTGCACGCGCTTCGGCGTCATCCGGCGCATCAGCCTGCCGCTGTCGATGCCGTCGCTGATCGCGACCGGGCTGTACGTGTTCATGATCGCGTGGAACGAGTTCCTGTTCGCGCTGCTGTTCCTGGTCGAGCGGCGCGACAACTGGACGGTCAGCCTCGGGCTGTCGCGGCTGTCCGGGTCGATCGAGGTGCCGACGACGGTGCTGATGGCCGGCTCGGTGGTGCTCACGCTGCCGATCATCGCGTTGTTCTTCCTGGCCGAGCGGATGCTCGTCGAGGGCCTCACCAGCGGCGCGGAGAAGGGATGACGGGCACGACGGCAGGGCAGATCCTGCAGCTGGTCCGCTCCGGCGAGGTGAGCACCCGCCGCGAGCTGCTGGAGCAGACCGGGCTGTCCCGGTCGACGCTGACCCAGCGGCTGGCCATGCTGACGGCGGCGGGCTACCTGAGCGAGGCGGCCGCGCAGCACTCCGGCGTCGCCGGGCGGCCGGCGAAGGGCCTGTCGTTCGTCGACACCGACAAGTACGTGCTGACCGCCGACCTCGGTGCGACGCACGCGCGGCTGGCGCTGCAGGACGTCGCCGGGGCGATCCTGGCCGAGAGCACCAGCCGCATCCGCATCCAGGACGGCCCGGACCCGGTACTGACGGCGGTGCTGGAAGGGTTCGCGGCGCTGCTCGCGTCGGCCGGTCCGGCGGCCCGCGACGGCCTGTGCGGCATCGGCATCGGCGTGCCCGGGCCGGTGAACGTCGCGACGAAGCGGCTGCAGCAGCCGCCGATCATGCCCGGCTGGGACGACCACCCGGTGACGACGGTGTTCGAGGAGCGGTTCGGGGTGCCCGCCCTGATCGACAACGACGCCAACCTCATGGGGCTCGGTGAGGCCCGGCGCTACCACCCGGACGTGCCGAGCCTGCTCTACGTCAAGGTCGGGACGGGTATCGGCGCCGGGCTGATCATCGGCGGACGGCCGGAGCGCGGCATCGCGGGCGGCGCAGGCGACATCGGCCACATCCGCATCGCCCACCCGGTCGCCGGTGCGGTCTGCGCGTGCGGCGCCAACGGCTGCCTGGCCGCGCACGCGAGCGGCGGCGCGCTGGTCCGGCAGCTCGCCGACCGCGGCATCGCGGCCGAGACCCCCACCGACGTCGCCCGCCTGGTGCAGGCCGGCAACGCCGACGCGATCGCGCTGGTGCGCACCGCCGGCCAGCTGGTCGGCGAGGTGCTGGCGACGGCGGTGGCGCTGCTCAACCCGGGCGTGCTGGTGATCGGCGGGTCGATGGCGCTGACCCACGAGCACTTCCTCATCGGCGTGCGCGAGTCGCTGTACGAGCGGACGGTGCCGCTGGCCACCCGCGACCTCACCATCACGGCGTCGGCCCTGCAGGACCGCGCCGCCATCGAAGGCGCCCGCATCATGGTCGTCGACCACGTCTTCTCCGCCGCCGCCGTCGACGCCCGCCTCGGCGCCGCATGACCATCACGGGATCCGGTGCCCAGCTGACGCTGACGACCTGCTGGCCGCGGTGCTGGACGCGTTTGCAATGAGCACCGATACGCACCACCCCGCCGGTGGTGCGTATGGGTGCTCATTGCAAAGCGTCCGGCGGGTTCAGTCGAGCATCAGCGGATGGACCTCGAACACCGACGCGTACCCGACGCCCAGAGGGCGCGCACACGGATCAGGCCGGTGACCGTGCCCATCCCGGGTCAGCCCAGCGGCGGCAGCTCCGCGTGGACGGCGG
This sequence comes from Jiangella alba, assembly GCF_900106035.1. Lineage (GTDB taxonomy): Bacteria > Actinomycetota > Actinomycetes > Jiangellales > Jiangellaceae > Jiangella > Jiangella alba. The sequence continues at coordinate 1,661,397 of NZ_FNUC01000004.1, read as the reverse complement.
CGCGGGCGGCCTTCGCGTCGGGCGCGGACAGCGCCAGCTCGGCCAGCCGCACGCACTCGGCGCGCGTGACGGAGAGCAGCGTGGCCGCGACGTCGGGGATGGCGCGCGCCGTCATCGACAGGCTGGTCACGCCGAGGCCGGTCAGCACGACGGCGAGGGCTGGGTCGGCCGCGGCCTCGCCGCAGACGCCGACCGGACGCTCCGCCTGCAGGCCCGCCTCGGCCGTCAGGTGCACCAGCCGCAGCACGGCCGGCTGCCACCCGTCGCTCAGCTCGGCCAGGTCGCCGAGCAGGCGGTCGGCCGCCATCGTGTACTGGGTGAGGTCGTTGGTGCCGAGGCTGGCGAACGCCACCTTCGCCATCAGGTGGTCGGGGGTCAGCGCGAGCGCCGGCACCTCGACCATGACCCCGGCGGTCGCGAGGCCGAACGTGGCGGCGCGGGCGACGAAGTCGGCGGCCTCGGCGGGCGTGGAGATCATCGGCGCCATCACCCACACCTCGGCGCCGGACGCCTCACCCGCCCGCGCGATGGCCTCGAGCTGGTGGTCGAGCACCTCCGGATGCCGCCACGCGGTGCGATAGCCGCGCACGCCCAGCGCCGGGTTCGCCTCGGACGCGTCGGTGAGGAACGGCAGCGGCTTGTCCGCGCCCGCGTCGAGCGTCCGGACCACTACCTTCTTGCCGGCGAACGGCGCCAGCACGGCCGTGTACTGCGCGACCTGCTCGTCGACGGACGGCTCCTCGGCGCGGTCGAGGAAGCAGAACTCGGTGCGGAACAGCCCGACGCCCTCGGCGCCGGCCTCAGCGGCGGCCGCGGCGCCCTTCGGGTCGCCGACATTGGCCAGCAGCTGCACGCGGTGGCCGTCGGACGTGCGGCCGGTGCCGTCGAACGTCAGCACCCGGGCGGCCGCGGCCCGGACCTGCGCGACGACGTCGTCCGGCGGGTCCGGCTGGATCGTCCCGGCGCCGCCGTCGACCAGCACGACGGTGTCCTCGGCGACGTCCAGGATCCCGGCCGCGGCGACGACGGCGGGCAGGCCGAGCGCCCGGGCCAGGATCGCCGTGTGCGACGTCGGCCCGCCGCCCTCGGTCACCAGCGCCAGGCAGGTCGCCGGGTCCAGCGTCGCTGTGTCGGCCGGGGCGAGATCGTGCGCCACCAGGACGAACGGCTCGGCCCGCTCGGGCACCCCAGGCGCCGGCCGGCCGTCGAGCACGGCGACGATGCGGTCGCGGACGTCGGCGACGTCGCGGGCCCGCTCGGCCATGTACCCGCCCAGCGACTCGAGCATCGCCTGCACCTCGGCCGCCGCGTCCCACACCGCGCGGGGCGCCGACGTGCCGTCGGACAGCTTCTTCTGTGCGGCCGTGACCAGCGTCGGGTCGGCCGCCATCAGCGCCGTCGCCTCCAGCACCGCGACGCCGTCGCCGTGTGCAGCCGCCGCCCGCCGCTCGAGGTCGGCGCGGACCTGCTCGGCCGCCGCGGCGATGCGGGCGCCCTCGGCCGCGACGTCGGCGCCGTCGGGCAACGTCGCGCCGGCCGGCGGCTCGCCCACCGGGTCCGGCATCCGGACCACCGGTCCTGCCGCTCGTCCGGAACTGACACCCACACCGCTGATCACTGCCACCGCTCCTCCTTGCGTGTCCTCACACGATCATCGGCACTTTCCGGCCCGCGTGGGCCGGAAAGTGCCGATGATCACCGTGGTGCTGGTTACTTCGGCTCGCCGTTCGACGACGGCCCCGCCGGCGGTTCGGGTGCCGGGGGCACACCCGGCGACGGACCGTCCGGTGATGCCCCGAGATCCGCCGTGGCGGGAGCGGGCGCCGGCGCGCCGGCCGGAACCTTCTCCTCCTCCTCGACGAGCGCCGCGGCCTCTTCGCCGAGCGAGGCCTCGACCGCCGCCTCGTCGTCCTCGCGGCCCGGCGTGCGCAGGTTCCACTTGGTGATGACCCAGCGGAACAGGAAGTAGTAGACCACCGCGTAGCCCAGGCCGATCACGATCAACAACAGCGGTTTCTCCGCGATGCGGAAGTTGATCGCGTAGTCGATGAAGCCGGCCGAGAAACCGAACCCGTCGCGGATGTCCAGCGCGTTGGTGAGCGCCAACGCCGTGCCCGTCAGGATCGCGTGGATGAAGTACAGCGGGAACGCGACGAACAGGAACGAGAACTCCAGCGGCTCGGTGACGCCGGTGAGGAACGAGGTCAGCGCGGCGCCGAGCATGATGCCGCCGACGATCTTCTTCTGCGCGGGCTTGGCGGTCTGCCAGATGGCCAGCGCGGCGGCCGGGAGAGCGAACATCATGATCGGGAAGAAGCCGGTCATGAACGCGCCCGCGGTCGGGTCGCCGTTGAGGAAGCGCAGGATGTCGCCCTGGACCGCCTCACCACCCGGCGGGGTGTACTCGCCCAGCTGGAACCACGGGAACGAGTTGAGGATGTGGTGCAGGCCGAGCGGGATCAGCAGCCGGTTGAAGAACCCGTACAGCCCGCCGCCGAGCACGTCGTTCTCGGTGACCCACTCGCCGAGGTTCGTCAGCCCGTCGTTGAACGGCTTGTAGAGGAAGCTCATGCCGACGGCGATGAAGATCGCCACCAGGGCGGTGATGATCGGCACGAACCGGCGGCCGCCGAAGAAGGCCAGGTACGGCGGGAGCTTGATGCGGTAGAACCGCTGCCACAGCAGCGCCGCGGTGAGACCCATGATGATGCCGCCGAGCACGCCGAAGTTGATCAGTTCCTGGGTCTCGCCCTCGGCCGCCCGGTCGAGAACGTGCGGCGACATCGCGTCGGTCACGCTCTTGTAGACCAGGTAGCCGACCACGGCGGCCAGCGCCGTCGAGCCGTCGGCCTTGCGGGCGAAGCCGATCGCGACGCCGAGCGCGAAGATCAGCGGCAGGTTGTTGAAGATGCCCGCTCCGGCCGCCCCCACGACCTCGGACACCGGCTGCAGCCAGTGCAGCCCGTCGTACTGCGCCAGACCGGCGGGCAGGCCCTCCGGCACCGTACCGGGCTCGCCACCGAGCATGTCGTTCGAACCGAGGCGCAGCAGCAGGGCCGCGGCCGGCAGGACGGCGATCGGCAGCATGAGGCTGCGGCCGATGCGCTGCAGCACCGCGAGGCCGGGGAAGCCGCGCTTCCCGGTCGCGGTGGCGGTCACCGCGCTCATCCCGTCGCTCCTCTCGCCGTCATGCGGATGTGAGGGTTCACGTGCGTTCTCCTCTACAGGTGGTGTCCAGGCCCGGCGCCTGCCGAGCCCGTGGTGGGGGTGCGTTCCAGCGTCATGTGCACCTGGTACCGGTCGGCGCGGTACCACGAGGTGACGTGCTCCATCGGCCGTCCGGCGGCGTAGGACGTCTTGCGGAACACCAGCAGCGGCGCGGCCGGCGGCACGCGCAGCAGCCGGGCCCGCAGCGGGTCGGCGCCCTCCGCCCACACCGTCTGGGCGGCGGAGTCGAGGACGCGGCCGTAGTCGTGGGCCAGGATCGAGTAGACGGAACTGGTGAGGTCGCGCTCGAGCAGCCCTGGCAGCGGCGCGGCCGGCAGCCAGGACACCTCGTGCGCCATCGGTGCGCCGTCGGCCGAGCGCAGCCGCTCGATCCGGTAGGCGCGGTCGGTGACGTCCAGGCCGAGCGCGGCGCGGGCCGGCGGCGGCGCCGCGGTCTCGTCGGCGCCCAGCACCACCGTCGACGGCTTGTGGCCGCGGCGGCGCATGTCCTCGGTGAACGAGGACAGGTGCATCTGCGACTCGATGCTGGCCGCCGCGACGAACGTGCCCTTGCCGCGGACGCGATAGAGGCGGCCCTCGGCAACGAGGCGCCCGACCGCCTCGCGTACTGTGGCACGGCTGACCTTGAAGCGGGCCACCAGCTCGCGTTCGGACGGCACCGGCGCGTCGGGCACCAGCTCGCCCTCGATCATCGCGAGCAGGATCTCCCTCAGTTGCCGGTGTTTGGGCACCGGTCCGTCGACCACGTTCACGGAGACCCTCTTTCCCGACATCTCGGTCAGTGGTAGGAACTGGTCTAGATGACTTGACCAGTGGCCCATACAATGTGGCTGCACCTCGAACTTGTCAAGGGGTGTGTGCCGAATCGACCGGCTGGCCGGATGCCCGGACGGCCCCGACCCGATGCGAGTCCTGTGCTGTCCTTGCGCCGATCGACGCTCAAGTACCTGCAGGTGCGCGACTACCTGCGGAGTCTCGTCATCAGTGAGCTGCGTCCGGGCGACCCCGTCCCGTCGGAGCGCATGCTGTGCGAGCGCTTCGCCGTGTCCCGCATGACGGTGCGCCAGGCCGTCGACGCGCTGGTCGTCGAGGGCGTGCTGGAACGCGTCCAGGGCCGCGGCACGTTCGTCGCGCCACCCAAGGTCGACCTGCAGGTCCGGCTGGCGTCGTTCACCGAGGAGATGACCCGCCGCGGCATGACCGCCGGCGTCAAGGTGCTCGCGTCCGAGCTGGTGCGGGCCGAGCCCGACATCGCCGAGGCGCTCAAGGTCGCGCCCGGCGAGCAGCTGGTCCACCTGCACCGGCTGCGCTACGCCGACGACGAGCCGATGGCCGTCGAGCACACCTGGCTGCCCGCCGACCGGCTGCCCGGCTTCCTCGAGGACGGCACCCCTGACAGCGTGTACGTCGAACTGGACTCCCGCGGGCTGATCCCCGACTGGGGCGAGGACACCATCGACGCCGGCGAGGCCGACCACGAGGAGGCCAAGCTGCTGATGATCAAGCCTGGCAAGCCGGTGCTGCGCATCTCGCGGCGCGCGTTCACCGGCGACTCCGCCATCGAGTACAGCCGGTCCGCGTTCCGGTCCGACCGCTACACCCTGTGGGTGCCGGTCGCCCGGCCGCACCCGGCGGTGGTGCCGCGCAAACGCACCGAGGAGCCCGACGCCGCCGCTCCCGGCGCCACCACCTGAACCCGTCCCACGTCATCGACCCACCGACAGGAGAGACCGCCTCGTGACCCACACGATCATGGCCCGTGAGATCGCCGAGCAGCCGGAGGCGCTGGCCCGTACCTTCGAGTCGCTGCTGCCGCTGCGTGCGGAGCTGAAGGCGCTGGCCGCGGACCGCCGCGTGGTGCTGTTCGTCGCCCGCGGGTCGTCGGACAACGCCGCGATCTACGGCCGGTACCTGCTCGAGGTGCACGCCGGCGTCCCGGGCGGGCTGGCCGCGCCGAGTGTCGCCACGCACTACCACTCCGACCTCGACCTGTCCGAGGCGCTGGTCGTGTCGGTGTCGCAGTCCGGTGAGACCGAGGAGATCGTCGAGACCCAGGCGTGGGCCGCCGCGCACGGCGCCCGCACCATCGCCGTCACCAACGATGGCGGCAGCGCACTGGCCGGGGCCGCCGACCTCGCGCTGGTGACCCGCGCCGGCGCCGAGAAGGCCGTGCCCGCGACGAAGTCGTACCTCACCCAGCTGGCCGCGATGGTCGTGCTGGCCGACGCGCTCGCCGCGAAGCCGGGCACGCTCGACCCCGACCTCGACCGCGTGCCCGAGGAGGTGCAGCGGCTGATCGAGCGGCGCGAGGGCGTCGACGAGGCGGCCGAGCGGCTCGCGTCCACGCCCGAGACGCTGGTCAGCGGCCGCGGCATCACGTTCGGCACGGCGCTCGAGGCGGCGCTGAAGCTGGAGGAGACCTGCCTGCGGCCGGTGCGCGGGCTGTCCTACGCCGACCTGCGGCACGGCCCGATCGCCGTCGTCGACGCCGAGCACGTCGCGCTGCTGGTGTCGGCGGCCGACGGGCCGATGGTGGCCGGTATGACGGAGCTGGCGCACGACCTGCGCCGCCGCGGCGCCGCCGCCACCATCGGCATCGGCGGCGACACCGGGTTCGCCGGCGCCGTCGACGTCTCCGTTCCGGGTCCGGCGCTGCGCGAGCTGGTGGCGCCGCTGGCGCTCGTCGTGCCGGCCCAGTTGACCGTCGAGGCGCTGGCGCGCAGGCTCGGGCTCGACCCGGACGCGCCCCGGGGGCTCTCGAAGGTCACCCAGACCGACCCGGCCGGCAGCTGAGCCGGCCGCGCACACTCGTCAATCGGAGGGGACACATGGACAAGGCCGAGCAGATCCTCAAGGCGCTGGGCGGCGCCGGCAACATCGTCGAGATCGAGCCCTGCGCCACGCGGCTGCGCACCGAGGTGCACGACGCCGCGCTGGTGGACGAGAAGGCGCTCAAGGCGGCCGGCGCGTTCGGCGTCATCTCGGCCGGCCAGGTCGTCCAGGTGGTCGTCGGGCCGGAGGCGGACACCATCGCCACCGACATCGAGGATCTGATGTGACGCAGCTCGACGTGCTTTCGCCGGTGCCCGGGCGGGTGATCGAGCTGGCCGAGGTGCCGGACCCGGTCTTCGCCCAGGCACTGGTCGGCCCCGGGCTGGCGGTCGACCCCGACCGGTCCGGCCCCGTGACGGCGGTCGCGCCGGTGCCGGGGCGGCTGGTCAAGCTGCACCCGCACGCGTTCGTCGTCCAGACCGACGACGGCGCGGGCGTGCTCACCCACCTCGGCATCGACACCGTCCAGCTGGGCGGCGAGGGCTTCCAACTGCACGTCGCCGAGGGCGACGTCGTGGCCGCCGGCGCCGCCGTCGTCACCTGGGACCCGGCCGCCGTCGAGGCGAGCGGCCGGTCGCCGGTGGTGCCGGTCATCGCGCTCGAGGCGACCCCCGGCCAGCTCGGCGAGCTGCGGGCCGCGGGCCCGGCCGAGGCGGGCGACGTCCTGTTCACGTGGGCGCGGTGAGCGCCGGGCTCGACGCGGCGCTCACCGGCCGGCGGGCCGCGCTGCTGGACCTCGACGGCACCCTGGTCGACAGCGAGCCGGCCAACCAGGCCGCCTACCGGTCGTACTTCGCCGCCCGCGGCTGGGACGTCGGGCCGGACGTGCTGCGCGCGTTCGCCGGCCGCCGCGGCGCCGAGGTGTTCGCGCAGCTCGCCGGACCGTGGTCGGGCGAGGACGCCGCCGCGTTGGTCGCCGATGTCGTGGCGCGGGTGGACCTCCAGGCGCACCCGCCGCGGCCGGTGCCGGGCGCGGCCGAGCTGATCCGCCGGCTGCACGCGGCCGGCGTCGCCGTCGCGCTGGTGACGTCGGCCGGGCTGGAGTGGGCGGAGCGCGCCGTCGGCGACATCCTCGGCGTCCGCGACCTCTTCGCCGCGTTCGTCACCGCCGAGACGACGTCCGCGGGCAAGCCCGACCCCGCGCCCTACCTCGCCGGCGCCGCCGCCCTCGGCGTCGACCCCGTCGACGCCGTCGCGTTGGAGGACACCGTTCCCGGCCTGCGCTCGGCCCTCGCCGCCGGCGTCGGTCTCGTCATCGGTGTCGCCACCGGCGCCCCGCCCGCCCTCCTCCTCGACGGCGGCGCGGAGCGGGTCGTCTCCGGACCGGCGGAGCTGCTGCGGTCCTGACCACGCGGTTTGGCCGGCGTCCGGACGGGTACCTGTGGGGACAGACTCCGGAGGAGGTCGGGAGCCATGTTGATCGTGCTCGCACTGCTCTTGTTCGCGGTCGCCGGCGCCGCCGTGTACGTCGTCGCGGCCGACGGCACCGGTGACGTGCTGCTTGACTCGTTCGGCCTGAACACCGACGTCCCCGTCTGGGGCGTGTTCGTCGCCGGCGCCGTGACGATGCTCGTGGTGCTCGCCGGCCTGGTCGTGCTCACCGCCGGGCTGCGTGCCGCCCGGGCGCGGCGGACGGAGATCCGCTACCTGCGCCAGAAGGTGGCGCACCAGGATCTGGCCGAGGACCGCGCTGCCGCCGCCGACCGTTCTGCTGTGGGCGGCCGCTCTGCTGTCGCTGACCGCTCTGTGGTCGCCGACCGCCCGGCGACGACGATGCCCGCGGGCGCTGCCGACACGAGTGGCGTGGGCCGGGACGGCACCCCCGACGCTCCGGCCGGCGAGGACGGCCGACCCAGCCGGCTGAGCCGCTGGCGCCGTCGCCGCACCGACGACAGCAACACCGACACCGGCAAATCGACGTCGAGTGTCAGTGCCCGCCCGTAGGGTGGGACTCCCTCCCAGCCGGGCGGGCCATGCACCCGGCGCGAACGGCGGCTGACGCCGGCCGGCGCACCCGAGCGGCGCACCCAGGCCAGCGCCCAGCCAGCCAGCGCACCCAGGGCCGGCACGCACCTGGGTCCGCGCGTACCCGAACCGGCACACCCGGACCAGCGTGCCCAAGTCGACACACACCCCGGACTGGCGCGCCCAAGTCGGCACATACCCCGGACTGGCGTGCCCAAGTCGGCACACACCCGGACCAGCACGCACCCGGCCGGCGCACCCGAGCGACCGGACCGAGCCAGCGCACCGGGAGCGAGGACGGGCACGGGAGTCCCCACCGGCCGGCCCACCCGCTAGGATCCGACGACCATCGGCCGCCGGCAATGGCGCCGGCGGCCGATGACCACGGCCGCCCACGACGGCCGATCATCCTGAGCGACCGTCCCGGCCGATCACCACGGGCGACCACCACCGCCGCTGACCACAGGCGACCAGCCGGGCCGATGACCACGGCCGATGGACCTCGAGGGACCCCGCCCGGCCGACGACCGCGGCGGCCACCACGGCCAGTCAACGGGCGACCAACCAGGCCGACGACCACGGCCGATGGACCTCGAGGGATCCCGCCCGGCCGACGACCGCGGCGGCCACCACAGCCAGTCGCCGCAGCCGACCAGCCCGGCCGATCGCCACGTGCGACCACAACAGCCGATGGGCCGCGCGCCCGATCACCACGCGACCGCCACCCCCGGACGGCCAGCGGGCCGATGACCCTGGCTAGGGACGAGGCGCCGGCTGCAGCCCGCCGGGCAGGTCGTAGCCGTCGTCCCAGGGGAAGCGTCCGGCGGAGTCGTCCCAGATGAGCTGGAGGGCAGGCACCGGGTCGGCCGGGCCGCGGTGGTAGTAGCGCTGCGCCGACCCCAGCACCGGCGGCTCCTCACCGTCGTGGAAGGGGAAGAGCTGCAGGCGGTGCGACCAGCCGGTGAGGCGCATCGGCCGGCCGGGGCCGAACCGTTCACCCTCGCGGACGCGGTCGCCGAAGTGGTTCAGCACCCAGGCGCTGGCCTGCAGGTCGAGCCCGTACACCAGCAACTCGGGATGGCCGAACCCGTACAACCCGACGGTGTAGGCGAACGGCGGCGCGCCGGCCGCGTACTGGACCGCCCAGCCGTGCCGGCGGACGGTGTCGCGCAGCCACGCGTCCTCCTGGTCCTGCCACTGCTGCAGCTGAAGCGGCGTGCACGCGTCCAACGCCATGATGTCGACCTCCGGGGAGAAAGATTCACAAGAACAGGAGTTCGAACACTAACAGCGGCCACCGACAACGTCGCCCGCAACGGTGGGACGGGAAAGTCGGTCGCCGTGGCATGTCGAGAACGCGGCACCGGCCCCGTCCCCGGGGTACGAACGGCCACGAGGGGCCGCGTCAGGAGAGGACACATCATGCAGCCGAACGAGATCGCCGAGATCCTGAACCGTCCGTACAGCCAGGAACTGCTGGCCCGCGACATCACCCGGCTGGCCTACGTGGCGACAGACGGCACGCCGCGCACGGTGCCGATCGGGTTCACCTGGAACGGCACCGAGATCATCATGTGCACGCCGACGAACGCGCCGAAGCTCGCGTCGCTGCGGGCCAACCCGGCGGTGGCGCTGACCATCGACACCGAGGTGCACCCGCCGAAGATCCTGCTGCTCCGCGGCCGCGCCGAGCTCGACCTCGTCGAGGGCATCCCGGAGGAGTACATGAAGATGAACACCAGCTACGAGATGACGCCCGAGCAGCGGGTCGAGTGGGAGGTCGCGGTCCGCGGGCTCTACGACGCGATGGTGCGCATCGTGGTGACGCCGACGTGGGCGAAGCTGATCGACTTCGAGACCACCCTGCCCACCCCCGTCGAGGAGCTGATCCGGCAGAAGGCCGGGAGCCAGGGCGCCTGAGCCCGGCTCACTCCTCGCCGGCCAGCGAGAGCACCCGCAGCCGCTGGCCGGCGTACCAGGTGGCGCCGACGATGACGACGGCCAGCAGCACCCCGGCCACCGCGAGCCGGACGTCGGAGGAGACGAGGTCGCGGGTGGCGATGGCCTCGGTGAGCGAGAGCGACCACTGCTGCACGCTCAGCGTCCGCGCGCCGGGGACGAACGAGCCGAGCAGGCCCTCCCAGATCAGCGCGTACGCCAGCCCGTACACCACGGCGTGCCGGGTGACGACGGACAGCAGCAGGAAGATCGCGCTGTACGCCACCGACGCGACCAGGGCGGCGGCGCCGAAGCCGAGCGCGATGCGCCCCGCCGTGCCGGACATCACCAGGCCGGCGACGAACGTCGGCACGGCGGCGAACAGCACCGTCGCGCACGCGGCGACGACGAACTTGCTGAGGATGATCCGCGGCCGCGAGATCGGCTTCGACAGCACGTAGACGATGGAGCCGTCGTCGATCTCGGGGCCGATGACGCCGGTGCCGACGATCAGCCCGAACAGCGGCACCAGCGCGGCCACCGAGACGGCGCCGAGGAAGTCGGCGGTGACCTGGTGGTCGACGCCCACGGTGACGCGCAGCAGCACGGCCATGGCGAGCAGCAGCACCGACATCAGCAACAGCAGCCAGGCCCGCCGGCCTCCGAGCAGCGCCCGGTAGGTCAGCCGGACAACGGTCCCGTTCATGTCTGGTACCCCTAACTCTTCACCAGGTAGGAGAAGACGCTCTCGAGCGACTCGTCGGTGGGCGAGACCTCGAAGAGCCTGATGCCGGCGTCGCGGGCGACGCGCGGGAGCAACTCGGTGAACCGCAGGAACGACACCGCCTCGACGCTCAGCACGCCGTCGTCGAGTTGGACGCCGGCGGTGGAGCCGTCGGCGATGAGCGCCGAGGCCAGCCCGCGGTCGTCGGAGGAGCGGATGACGTACTGGTGCGGCCGGTCGGTCATCAGCCGCCGGATCTCGCGGAAGTCGCCGGACGCGGCGTGCCGGCCAGCGACCATGACCTCGATGTGCTGCGCCAGCTGCTCGACCTCTTCGAGGATGTGCGAGCTGAACAGGACGGTGCGGCCGTCGGCGCCCATCTGGCGCAGCAGCTCCATGAGGTGCAGCCGCTGCCGGGGGTCCATGCCGTTGAACGGCTCGTCCAGCAGCAGGACGGACGGGTCGTGCACCAGCGCCGAGGCCATCTTGACCCGCTGCCGCATGCCCTTGGAGTACTCGCCGACCTTGCGGCCCTGCGCGAACTCCATCTCGACGGCGGCCAGCGCGCGCTTCGCGGCGGCGCCGGGGTCGGGCAGGCCGTGCAGTTCGGCGTTGGCCAGCACGAACTGCCAGCCGGTGAGGAAGTCGTACGCGGCCTCGCGCTCGGGCACCAGCCCGATGGTGCGGTAGACCTCGGGGTTCTTCCAGACGGTGGCGCCGTCGAGCGTCACGGATCCGGCCGACGGCGCCAGGAACCCGGCCAGCATGCCGATCAGCGTGGACTTGCCGGCGCCGTTGGGGCCGAGCAGGCCGGTGATGCCGGGCCCGATGGTCATGGTGACGTCGTTGACGGCGACGACGTTGCCGTACCAGCGCGACACGGTGTCGACGGAGAGGACCGAGGGGCTCATGAGACGGCGACCTTCCGGTAGCGCAGGTTGAGCAGGGCCCAGCAGGCGCCGATGACGGCGAACGTCACCAGCACGTACACCACGCCGCCCGCGGCGCCCGGCGGTGACGCGACGGCGGAGCCCGAGGACGCGTCGAACACCCAGATCTGGAAGCCGTTGACCAGCGTGGCCGGCGACAGCAGCCCGAGCCAGCCGGCGAGTTCGACGTTGTCGACCTCGTAGCGGATGATGCCCTGGAGGGCGCTGACGGCGGCGAAGCTCAGGGCCAGGACGGTGATGATGGCCGCGACGCCCAGCCCGCGCCGTGGCGTCAGCGAGGCGATGACCAGGCCGATGCCGGCGAACACCACGGCGAACACCACGACGCCGAGCAGCGCCAGCAGGAGGTCGCCGGTCTCCTGCCAGGCCGGGAGCTCGGCCAGCAGCGCACCGATGTACATGATCAGCAGCGGTGCCAGGAGCAGCAGGAACACCGCGGTGGCCAGCGCGCCGTACTTCGCCAGCACGTAGTCGGAGCGCTCGAGCGGCCGGGAGAAGTACAGCGGGACGGTCTTGAACCGCAGGTCGCGAGAGAGCGACGCCGGTGCCTGCGCGGCCAGGAAGATCGCGAGGATCGGCATGGTCACCATGGCGTAGCGCGAGTAGGGCAGCACCAGCTCGGTGGTGACGCCGGACGCGACGTTGGCGATGACCGCGATGACGAACGCCGGGATGCACATGATGCCGAGCAGCAGCATGGGCAGCACCTTCGCCCGCCCCGAGCGGCCGAGGCCGTAGGCGCCGCGCAGGCTGTGCCCGAACAGCGCCCGGGTGACGCGGGCCCGGCCGAGCCGGGGGCCGTCGTACTTGCGGTAGCCGATGTCGTGGATGACACCCGACGGTTGTTCGGTCATCGGGCCACTCACCCCTGGTCCTGTTCGAAGATCTCCGAGATGTGGTGCCGGCTCTGTTCCAGCCGGATCAGCCCGACGCCCTCGGCGGCGACGGCGTCGCGCACGAGGTCGTACACCTTCTCGTCGTCGAGAGGGAGCACCAGCTGCTGCGTGCCGTCGCGGCTCACCGTGAGGCCGGCGGCGGTCAGGGTGGCGGCGACGGCCTCGGCCGCGGCGGACACCTCGACGACCAGGAACTGACTGGTGCGGGTGAATTCCGACGTCGACGACGACCGCAGCAGCGTGCCGCCGTCGATGACCACCACGTGGTCGGCGATGCGCTCCAGCTCGCCCAGCAGGTGCGACGTGACGAGGACGGTGATGCCGAACTCGGCCCAGATGCGCCGGATGAGCGCCAGCATGTCGTCGCGGCCGACCGGGTCGAGGCCGTTGGTGGGTTCGTCGAGCATGACGATCTCGGGGTCGTGCACCAGCGCCTGCGCCAGCTTGACCCGTTGCTTCATGCCGGTGGAGTAGCCGCCGATGGGGCGGTAGCGCTCTTCGTAGAGGCCGACGTGGCGCAGGGTGTCGGCGGTCCGCTCGCGGGCGGCGTCGGCCGGCAGCCCGGACATGCGGGCCATGTGCACGACGAACTCGGTGGCCGAGACGTCGCCAGGGAGGCAGTCGTGCTCGGGCATGTAGCCGACCCGCTCGCGGATCTTCGGGCCGTCCTTCGTGACGTCGAGCCCGAAGACGCTGGCCCGTCCCGACGTGGCCGGTGACAGCCCGAGCAGGATCTTGATCAGCGTCGACTTGCCCGCGCCGTTGGCGCCGACCAGCCCGACGACGCCCGGCTCGACGTCGATGGTGAGGCGGTCGAGCGCGGTGGTCGCCGGGAACCGTTTCGTCAGTTCCTCGGTCTGGATGACAGGCACGGATCGACGCTACCGCCGCGGCAGGTCGCCGCGCGTCCGGCGGTGGTACGACACGCGATGTCGTCCCCGAGCACGATCATCCCGGAGGCGCCGGCGCGGGCGACCCTGAGACCGTCTCAGGGTCGCGGCGTCAGAGCCGGTCGGCGGCTTTGCGGGCGGCGATCTGGACCGGGTCCCAGACGGACGAGAACGGCGGCGCGTAGGCGAGGTCGGTCATCGCCAGCTCGCCGACGGTCAGCTCGGTCCAGAGTGCCATGGCGCACACGTCGATGCGTTTGGCCGAGCCGTCGCGGCCGACGATCTGGGCGCCCAGCAGCCGGCCGGTCGGCCGCTCGGCGACCATCTTGACGGTGATCGGCCGGGTGCCCGGGAAGTAGCCGGACCGCGTGGTCGACTCGATGGTGACGGCGACGTGGTCGAGACCGGCCGCGACGGCGTCGCCCTCGGTCAGGCCGGTGCGGGCCAGTTCGAGGTCGCACACCTTCGTCAGCGCGGTGCCGACGATGCCGGGGAACCGCGCCTGCCCGCCGCCGAGGTTCGTCCCGAGCACGCGGCCCTGCTTGTTCGCGTGCGTCCCGAGCGGCACGTGCACCCAGTCGCGGCGGACGCGGTCCCAGGTCTCGACGCAGTCGCCGGCCGACCACACGCCGTCGGCGACGCGCTGGGTGTCGTCGGTGCGCAGCCCGCCGGACGGGCCGAGCGGCAGCCCTGCGGCCCGGGCGAGGCCGGTGGCCGGGCGCACGCCGGTGCCGAGCACGACGATGTCGGCGGGGTAGGTCCCGGCGTCGGTGACGATGGCCGTGACGGCGCCGCCGGGCCCGGTCTCGAACGCCGTCACCGCGGCCGACGTGACGACGTCGATGCCCATGCGCTCCATGGCGGCGTGCACCTGGGTGCCGAGGTCGGGGTCGAGGGTGTTCATCGGCTCTTCGCCGCGGTCGACGACGGTGACGGCGAGGCCGCGGCGGACCATGGCCTCGGCCATCTCGAGGCCGATGTACCCGGCGCCGACGACGACCGCCCGCTCGGGTGGCCGCGCGAGGGACTCGAGCACCGCGGCGCCGTCGTCGAGCGTCTGCACGCCGTGGATGCCGGCCGCGCCGGCGCCGGGGACGTCCGGCCGCACGGGCGCGGCGCCCGTGGCGATGACCAGTTCGTCGTAGCCGATGCGCTCGGTGCGCCCGGCCGCGTGGTCGACCACCTCGACCCAGCCGGCGTCGGTGTCGAGGGCGACCGCCTCGGTGACCAGCCTGACGTCGATGCCGTTGGCGCGGTGTTCGTCGGGCGAGCGGGCCACCAGCGCGCCCGGCGAGGGGACGTCGCCGGCGATCCAGTACGGGATGCCGCACGCGGAGTAGGACGTCCAGTGCCCGCGGTCGACCGCGATGACCTCCAGCGAGCGCCCGGCCGCCTTCGCCGACCGCAACGCCTGCGAGGCCGCGCTCATCCCGGCGGCGTCCGCCCCGATCACCAGCACACGGTCAGCCATCGGCTCCTCCGGGAACGATGTGCCGGCGGATCCAGGCGTGCATGGCGATGGCCGCCGCCGCGCCGGCGTTGATGGAACGGGTGGACCCGAACTGGGCGATGGAGAGGACGGCGTCGACGTGCTCGCGCGCGGCGTCGGAGAGGCCGGGGCCCTCCTGGCCGAACAGCAGGACGCAGGCGCGCGGGAGGTCGTAGGTCTCCAGCGGCACCGCGCCGGGCAGGTTGTCGATGCCGAGCACCGGGACGCCCTCGGCGTGCGCCCAGGACGCGAGCGCGGCGAGGTCGGCGTGGTGCCGGACGTGCTGGTAGCGGTCGGTGACCATGGCGCCGCGGCGGTTCCAGCGCCGCCGCCCGACGATGTGCACCTCGGCGGCGAGGAACGCGTTCGCCGTGCGGACGACCGAGCCGATGTTGAAGTCGTGCTGCCAGTTCTCGATGGCGACGTGGAACGGGTGCCGGCGGCGGTCGAGGTCGGCGACGATGGCGTCGTTGCTCCAGTAGCGGTAGGCGTCGACGACGTTGCGGCGGTCGCCGTACTCGAGCAGCTCGGGGTCATATCGCGGATCGTCGGGCCACGGTCCCGGCCACGGCCCGACGCCGGGCCGGTGGTCCGGCGCGGACTCGTCCGCCGCCGGGGCCGCCTGGTCGCTCACACACCCCACCGTAGTTCGTGCCGGACGGCCGGACCGGTCAGCCCTGCGCGGCGCGCAGCTTCTCCAGCGCCTTCACCGTCAGTTCGTCGAGGTCGAAGGTCGCGGACTCGGGCGTGACGGCGACGAACATGCCCTCGGAGCCGTCGATCAGGTAGACGACGTGGTCAAGCGTGTCGGGCACACCGTCGGCGCTGGTGGTGCTGTCGAGCGCGATGACGTGGTCGGCGTCGACCGGCGGGCCGCCGGTGACCTGGGTCCGGATCGTCAGGTCGACGGGCTGGCCGGCCATCTCGCCGCTGACGGTGACCTCGCGGCAGCGCTGGTAGTAGTCCTCGATGGCGGCGATGTCGTCGATGGACGCGCCGGTGTAGACGGCCTGCACGAAGACGTCGTCGCCGGACACCGCGGCCATGCCCGCGGACTCGACGTCGTGGCGGCGCAGCGGGTCGGCCGGGTCGTCCTGGCAGTCGGCCGGCTCGTAGGCGACGTTCTCGAGCAGCAGCGCCATGCTCTGGATGGTCCCCGTCAGCTCGATGGCGTCGACCGGCATCAGCTCGACATCGTCGGGGAGGTCGTCGGCGGTGAGCAGGGCCGCGTCCAGGTCGACGCCGCCGCTCCCGCAGGCGCTCAGCAGGACGGCGGTGGCGACCAGCGCGGTCCGGGCCGTCGTGCGCATCGCCTGATCACACTACCGGCCGCGCCGGGCCGCCCGCACGGCGACCCGGCGCGACGCGGCTGGTGTCAGCCCTGCGCCTTGAGCTTGTCGAGGGCGGCGACGGCCAGCGCGTTCAGGTCGAACGTGGTGGACTCCGGGTTGCCGGCCACGTAGACGCCGCGGTCGCCGTCGATCATGTAGATGATCCGGGTCGGGACCGCCGGCATGGCCGCCGACTCCGTCACCGTCTCGACCGCGATGACCTCGTCGGCCTCGACCTCCGGCGCGTCGACGGTGGTCGTGCGGATCGTCATGTCCAACGGCTGGCCGCCGGCCTCGCCGCTGACAGTGATCTCGCCGCAGCGGTCGTAGTACTCCTGCACGCTCGCGACGTCGTCGGCGCTCGCGTTCGTGTAGACGGCGTTGATCAGCGCGTCGGTGCCCGAGGTGGCGGTCATGCCGGCGGCGTCGGCGCCGTCCTTCTGCAGCGGGTTGGTGTCGTAGGCCTGGCAGTCGGCCGGCTCGTAGGTGACGCCCTCGAGCAGCTGCGCCATGCTCTCGCCGGCGCTGTCGAGCTGCGCGACGTCGAACGCGGACACCGTCGCGCCCTCGGGGAGGTCCTCGGCCGACAGCAGCGCGCCCTGCAGACCGGACGCGGCGGCCGCGCCGTCCTCCTCCTCGGCGGCGTCGTCGGCCGGGGTCTCGTCGGCGGCGGCGGTCTCCTCGCTCGCGGCGGTCGCGTCGTCGCCCGTGTCGTCGTCACCGCCGCACGCGGCGAGGAACAGGGTGGCGGCCACAAGCGCAGAAATTCCGAGCTTTCGCATGGTTCGTCTGATTCCTTGACAGAAGGGTATGCGTGTTGTCACGCAGGGGAACGGCGGCAAATGTACCGACCGCCGGACGCCCGCGTGGGCGGTGCGGGAGATTCCCGCCGGACGGACGATGCAGCGGATCGGCCGCCCTGGGACGTCTGAGAGACATGGGCGTGGACTTCCACGAGTACGTGGTCACCCGGCGGCAGCCGCTGCTGCGTCTGGCCTACCTGCTCACCGGCGACGCGCACCTCGCCGAGGACGTCGTCCAGACGGCGCTGCTGCGGGCGTTCCGGCAGTGGCGGCGGGTGAGCCGGGCCGACCAGCCCGACGCCTACGTGCGGCGCATGGTCGTCAACGCCTACGTCGACGGGAAGCGGCGGCGCAGCTCCACCGAGGCGCCCACCGCGCCGGTCGACCTGCCCGCCGTCGCGTCCGGGCCCGACCACGGCGACGCACACGCCGAGCGGACGGTCATGTGGGCTGCGCTCGCCGGGCTGCCGCGGGTGCAGCGGGCGGTGCTGGTGCTGCGGTTCTACGAGGACCTCGACGACGCCCGCATCGCCGAACTGCTGGGCAGCACGCCGTCGACGGTCCGGTCGAACGCGTCCCGGGCCCTGGCCACGCTGCGGAAGGAGTGGACCCGTGTCTGACCACGACCTCGAGACCGCGCTGCGGGCCACGCTCGCCGGCCGCGCGGCGGACGCCCCGGCGGGCGACGACCTCGCCGACGAGGTGACCCGCGTGGGGCTCGCCCGCCGGCGCCGGCGCCGTGTCGCGGGAGCGGCGGCGGTGCTCGCGGTCGGCGCACTGGCCGGGCTGGCCGGACGGGGTCTCGTCCCGGTCGCCGGCGACGCCGAGCCACAGCCGGCGGACACGCCACCGGCGACCGAGCTGATCACCTGCAATCCGGGGTGGCCGGCGTTCGATCCCGCGCTGCTCACCGAACGGCCGGCGCTGGATCCGGAGAGCGACCTCGGCGCCGCCGTCCGCACCACGGCGCGACCGCCCATCGCCGCACGCCTGATCGAGAGGTGGACGCTGGTCGACCAGGTCAGTTCCCTCGCCTACCTGCTGATCTGGCTGAAGGACACTCCAGAGGCGCGCAACATGGCCGAGGACGGGCTGTCGACGGCGGTCTACAGCCGGGAGGCAGACGGCACCTGGACGTTCTACAGCGGAGGCGGAGGCTGCGAGCCACAACGGTTCTTCGACGATGGACTCCTGCCGGCGTCGTGGTCGCTGCGCAGCACACCCGACCCAGACGCCACGTCGGTCGACATCGATGTCAGCTCCGACGAGTGCTCCAGCGGCCAGTCTGACGCAGGCCGGCTGACCGAGCCGATGGTGGAGTACTACGCCGACACGGTCGTGATCACCACTCGCGTCGAGCCGCTGCCGCCCGGCGCGTACACCTGCCAGGGCAGTCCGCCGGCGCCGCTCACCGTCCACCTCGACGAGCCGCTGGGCGACCGGCAACTGTTGGACGGGCGCTGGTACCCGCCGCGGCCCGCCGGCACCCAGCCACCATGATCATCAACCTTTTGCGTCGTCCCGCCAGCACAGAAGGTTGATGATCATGGTGAGGCGGGGCGTCAGAGGCCGAGGTCGGCCTGGGAGTAGGCGGCGCGGTACTCCAGCCCGGCCGCCTCGATGCGCTCCCGCGACCCGGTGTCGCGGTCGACGATCACCGCGACGGCGACGACGTCGGCGCCCGCTTCGCGCAGCGCCTCGACCGCGGTCAGCACGCTGCCGCCGGTGGTGGAGGTGTCCTCGACGGCGAGGACGCGGCGCCCGGTGACGTCGGGGCCCTCGATGCGGCGGCGCAGGCCGTGCTGCTTGGCGTCCTTGCGCACGACGAACGCGTCGAGCGACCGCCCGGCGGCGGAGGCGGCGTGCAGCATGGACGTGGCGACGGGGTCGGCGCCGAGCGTGAGGCCGCCCACAGCGTCGAAGGCGAGGTCGGCCGTGAGGTCGCGCATGACCTGCCCGACCAGCGGCGCGGCGGCGCCGTCGAGCGTGATGCGGCGCAGGTCGACGTAGTAGTCGGCCTCCTTGCCCGACGACAGCACGACCCGGCCGCGCACGACGGCCTTCTCGACGATGTGGCGGCGCAGCTCATCCCAGGCACTCACGAGGCACGAGCGTACGGCAGGCTGGTCGGCGTGCAGCCCGCAGCCGTCGTCGTCGTGTCCGGACCGCTCGGCCCGTGGGCCGGCGGGCCGGCGCCCAGCACCGTCCCCTACCCGGTCGTCGTCGCGGCGCCGGTGGCCGAGCGCCGACCGTACGCGGTCAGCTGGCTGGCCGACGCCGCGCGCCGGCTGCTCGCGGCCACGCCCGCGTCGCCGCGGGTGCTGGTCGCGCACGGCACCGCCGGCCCGCTGCTGCCGGCGCTGGCCCGCGCGCAGCGGGCGGCCGGGCGGCGCGTCGGCGGCTACGTGTTCGCCGACGCGACGCTGCCGCGGCCCGGCGCGCCGTCGCACCTGGACCTGCTCCGCGCCGCCGACGGCGCCGCCGCCGACGCCGCCCACGACGTCCTGCACGGAACCGGCGCGGTCTGGCCGCCGGACGCCGAGCACCCGGGCGACCACGACTTCTGGACCGAGCGGCTGCCGCCGGCGCCGGACTGGCCGGACGCGCCGTGCGGCTACCTGCACACCGGCGCCGCCGTCCCCGGCGTCGGACCGGGCGACTTCTGGGCCCGTTCGGCGGCGGCCCGCGGCTGGCCCGTGCACACCCTGTCCGGCGGCGAGGACGTGACGGCCGCGCTGGCCGCGACGATCGCCGCGCTGCCCGGGTGAGTCCCGCGATCGGCTGACCGCGGGCCGCCGGCCCGGCCAGAATGTGCCCGTGACCGACGCGTGGACCTGGCCGGCGTACGTGGCCGTGCTGTTCGGCACCGTCACGTTCGTCCTGTTCTTCGCGCCCATCGTCGTGATCGAGTCGCGGACGTACGGCCGGCTCAGCCCGCTCAGGCTGGCCGGCGCGGCGGCGTTCGCGATCTACGGCATGGCGCTGGTCGCGTACACGCTGCTGCCGTGGCCGGAGTCGGCCTGGTGCGCCGCGCACGAGGCGCCGCCGGTGCAGTGGCGGCCGTTCCACTCCGTCGACGACATCGTCAACGACACCGCCGGCCTGTCGCTGATGGCCCGGCTGGAGAGCGCGGCCGTCCTGCAGGTCGTCTTCAACGTCGTGCTGTTCGTGCCGTGGGGGCTGTTCCTGCGCCGGTTCTTCGGCCGCGGCCTCGGCCTGACGGTGATCAGCGGGGCCGCGGTGTCCGTGCTGATCGAGACCACCCAGGGCACCGGCGTGTTCGGGCTGGCCGGCTGCGTCTACCGGGTGGCCGACGTCGACGACGTGCTGACGAACACGACCGGCGCGGCGATCGGCGCGTTGCTGGCTCCGGTGCTGCTGCGCTGGATGCCCGGCCAGGAGTTGCGGCGGACCCGCCGCGAGCCACGTCCGGTGACGCGCTCGCGGCGGCTGCTCGGCATGGTGGTCGACCTCGCCGCGTACACGGCGGTGGCGGCCGTCGTCGCCACCGCCTACCGGGCCTACGTCCTCTACGGCCGCGGCGACGAACTGCCCGCCGAAGCCGGCTGGGGCGACCGCGCGGTGCCGTCGATCGTGGCGTTCGTGCTCGTGATGCTGGTGCCGACGCTGTCGGGGCCGGGCGCGTCGCTGGGCCAGCGCGCACTCTGGCTCGCGCCGTGGTGGGCGGACGGCGCCGTCCACCGGTCCCGCGCGCTGGCGCGGTCGCTGTGCGGGTTCGGCCTCTACGGCCTGCTCGACGTCGTCAGCGCGCTGCCGCCGCTCGACGACGGCGTGACCGACGCCGCGGCGTCGCTGACGAACGTCGTCATCGTGGTGTCCGGGCTGGCCGTGCTGGTGGCCGGGCCGCGCGGGCTGTCGTTCCGGCTGGCCGGCGCCCAGGTGGCCGACGCCCGTGCCGAGGCCGCGACGGCGCGCTGATCAGTTCCGGCGGGACGGGTGCCGCTGCCCGATGCCGAGCACCAGGCTCCGCGGCAGCCGGGGCAGCGCCGCGGCGGCCACCTTGTACACCGCGCCGGGGACGGACACCACTTTCCGCCGCCGCAGGTCCTTCAGCGCGGCGGCGACCACGGCGTCGGCGTCGAGCCACATCCACGACGGCAGCCCGGACATGTTCAGCTGGGCGCGCTCGTGGAACTCGGTGCGAACGAACCCCGGCGCCAGCGCCATCACCTGCACGCCGGTGCCGCGCAACTGCGGCGCGAGGCCCTCGCTGAACGCCGTCACCCAGGCCTTCGCCGCGCTGTACGTGCTGCGCGGCACCCAGCCGGCGACGGAGCTGACGTTGACGACGGCGCCCCGGCCGCGCTCGACCATGCCGGGCAGCGCGGCGTGCGTCAGCCGCAGCACCGCGCGCACCAGCACGTCCAGCAGGTACTCCTCGTCGGCGACGTCGTTGCTGAGGAATCGGCCGCGGGTCGCGAAGCCGGCGTTGTTGACCAGCAGGTCGACCGGGCGGCCGGCATCGAGCAGCCGCCGTTCCACCGCCTCGACGCCGGTCGCGAGGTCGGCCGGCAGCACCTCGGCGCCCACGCCGTAGGCGCCGCGCAGCTCGCCGGCGACGGCCTCCAGCCGGGCCTCGTCACGCGACACGAGAACGACGTCGTGGCCGCGCGCGGCGAGCGCCCGGACGAAGGCCAGGCCGATGCCCGCGGTGGGCCCGGTGACGAGTGCCGTTGCCATGCGCCGAACCCTACGCCGCCGACCACGATGCGAGACCGGGGGCCGAATCGCGATACATCGCGACGATCATGGTCACACATCGGTCAATGCGGTCGATAAGGTCATGATTCGTGAGCGATCTTTCCCACCCCGCCGTAGCCGATGCGACCCGCTACTTCGACACGTGGGTCGCCTTCCGGCAGCAGTACGACCGCGTCCCCGGCATCCAGGCCGCGGTCCTCCACGAGGACAAGCTGCTGCTGTCCACCGCGCACGGGCTCGCCGACGTCGAGCACCAGGCCGCGCTGACCCCGCAGCACCTGTTCCGGATCGCGTCGCACTCGAAGACGTTCACGGCCACCGCGGTCCTGCAGCTGGCCGAGCGCGAGCAGTTGCGACTGGACGACCAGGCGGTGCGCTGGCTGCCGTTCCTGCGTGACACGCCGCTGGCCGCCGTGACGGTGCGCGAGCTGCTCGGCCACGGCGGCGGCGTGGTGCGCGACAGCAGCAACGGCGACTTCTGGCAGCTGGCGCACGCGTTCCCCGACGAGGACCGGCTGCGCGACATCCTGCTCGACGACGGCGCCGGCGTGCTGCCCGCGAACGAGCGGTTCAAGTACTCCAACATCGGCTACTCGATGCTGGGCCTGATCGTCGCGGCGGCGTCGGGGCAGCCGTACCACGAGTTCGTCCAGGAGAACATCGTCGAGGCGCTGTCGCTGGAGAACACCGGCCCGGAGTACGACCCGGTCCGCGCGGGCGACTACGCCACCGGCTACACCGCGCTGTCCTACGCCGACCACCGCATCCCGATCGACCACGTCGACACCGCGGCGATGGCGGCGGCGACCGGGTTCTTCAGCACCGCCGAGGACCTCGTCCACTACGTCGCGGCGCACTTCCACGGCGACACCCGGCTGGTGTCCGACGCGACGAAGCGGCTCATGCAGCGGGCGGAGTGGAAGGTCCAGGGCCGCGGCGACGCCGAGTACGGGCTCGGGTTCGGCCGCGTCATGATCGGCGACCGGCTGGTGTTCGGCCACGGCGGCGGCTACCCCGGGCACATCACCCGAACGTCGTTCGACCCGGCCGGGCGGCTGGCCGTCTCGGTGCTCACCAACGCGATCGACGGGCCCGCGCAGGCGCTCGCCGACGGGCTGATCCGGCTGGTGAACCTGGCCGAGACGGCGGGCCCGCAGCTGACGCCGTCGGCGGCGGACCTGTCCCGGTTCACCGGGCGGTACGCCAGCATGTGGCGGGTCTTCGACGTCGTCGACCTCGCCGGCCGGCTCTACCTGCTGGACCCGACCGACCGCGACCCCACCGAGGAGCCGATGCGGCTCGCCGTCGTCGACGACCACACGCTGCGGATCGCCGGCGGCACCGGCTACGCGCCCGTGGGCGAGACCATCCGCTACCACTTCGGCGTCGACGGCGTCGCGTCGGTGCAGGCGTTCGCCATGACCGCGTACCCGATCGACCGGGTGGCCCGGGCGGTGCGCACCCGCGACCGCGTCTCGCCGGGCACGCCGCTGGTCACGGATGGTGCCGGCGACGCTCCCGCGAGATGAGCTCGCAGACGGCCCACAGCACGGGCAGGGCAAGGACAACGAGGGTCGAGGTCATCTCACTCACCGGGTTCGGATCGGCTAGCGGGGTTCGGCGCGGGTCACGCTGTGGCTCCACTGGCCGGCCCAGGCCGCCGCGGGGCAGGGCCAGCTCTCTCCGCACTCGCGGCACGACGACGAGCGGTGCGGCATCCAGCGCCGGCCCGGGACGTGGTCGTGCAGCAGCCGGGAGGCGTACGCGTCCAGCTCGTCAGCGGTCCAGTCGACGAGGCCGTATCCGTGCGCTCGAGCCGTGAAGCGAGCCATCTCTCCTCCGTCGTGCAGGGCCTCCAGGAGGCCCGTGCTCGGGGCTCGTCCGCACCCGTTCGAGGCGGGGCGGCGGACCGGGACCTGGCACGGCTTCGCCACGGCTTGGATCAGCCGAAACGCTGCGCCATAGCCCTTGGCGAAGTATCGTGCATGATCTGAGCCACCCGCGGGAACAATCTGGGTGTCACGCCCGCCACCTGTGACGCCGTCCGCGACTTTGTGACATCGCCAGGAGATGCCGTGACAGACCATGATCCGGATTCCGCGGCCGCCTTTTTCGGTGGTGAGCTGGCACGCGCGCGTCACCGTGCCGGCCTCACCCAGGAACAGTTGGCGGAAAAGCTCAACTACTCGCGCGGAGCCGTCGCTAATGTGGAAACTGCGCAGCGGCCTCCGCAGCGAGAGTTCGCGGAACGGTGCGATGAGATCCTGGGAACCGACGGCCTCCTCGTCCGCGCTTGGAAGATGGTGAGCCGCGAGTCGGTGCCCGCGAAGTATCGAGGGTTCATCGAGGAGGAAGAACGGGCAAAGTCGATCCACACCTACGAGCAGACATTCCCGCCCGGTCTCCTGCAGACACAAGCGTATGCACGCGAGCTCCTGGCGGGCGTCAGGATGGCCTATGACAACCACGTCGACACCCAGGTCGAAGCCCGGATCCGGCGGCAGGAGATCCTCCGCCGCGATGATCCACCGAGGCTACGAGCGGTGATCGACGAGGCCGCGCTCCGCCGGATGATCGGCGGGCCGGACGTCATGAGAGATCAACTGCAATACCTGCTCAAAATGGGCGAGATGCGTCATATCACCATTCAGGTGATTCCATTCGGCGCGGGAGCGCACGCCGCGCTGAACGGGCAAATGACGATCTTCGACCGCCTGAACGGGCAACCGGTGTTGTACTACGAAGGCCCTACCGGGGGGCACCTCATGACGGACAGCGGAGTCGTGGGTGATGCCGTGGACCGGATGGATGTGCTCCGGGCCCAGGCGTTGTCCCCAGATGAATCGGCGGACCTGATCCGCCAAACGATGGAGGAACTATGAACGAGGTGTCGGAGCTGGCCGGCGCCGTGTGGCGCAAGTCCAGCTACAGCAACGGCGATGGTGGACAGTGCGTCGAGATCACGCCGCTGTCTGACGGTGGCATGGCTGTGCGCGACAGCAAGAATCCCCACGGTGGAATTCTGAAGTTCACCGCTGGCGAGTGGTCGGCGTTCGTGATGGGCGCGAAGGCCGGCGAGTTCGACTGAAACCGAGCGACCTCTGACCGCCCCCGCAGCCAACCGGCTGCGGGGGCGGTCCTACGATGCAGGCACCACGGGCCGGCCACCGAAGAGACCGCACAGCTCACCCTGGAGCCATCCAGCTGCGGGAGCGGCCCTACGATGCAGGCACCACGGGCCGGCCACCGAAGAGACCGCACAGCTCACCCTGGAGCCATCCAGCTGTGGGGGCGGTCCTACGATGCGGGCACCACGAGCCGGCCACCGAAGAGACCGCACAGCTCACCCTGGAGCCATCCAGCTGCGGGAGCGGCCCTACGATGCGGGCATGACCGCCGGATCCGTACCCGCCCGCGGGTCGTCCGGCCGGCTCCGGGTCACGGGCGTCGCGCCGCTCACCCCGGCGATGCTGCGGCTGACCGTCGAGGTCGAGGAGCCGCACCTGCCGCTGGACCCGACCTGCCCGAACCAGGTGCTCCGATTGTCGCCGCCGGCCGACGACGCCGGCGTGCTGAGCGGGGCGCGGCCGGCCAGCCGCACGTACACGATCCGCCGGGCCGACCCGGCCACCGGCCGCCTCGACCTCGACGTCGTCCTGCACGGTGACGGGCTGTTCGTCCGCTGGGCGCGCACGGCCGCACCCGGCGACACTCTCGACTTCACCGGCCCGCGGCCGCACGCCGTGCCGTCGCTGACCGCCGACGCCGTCGTCATGGCGACCGACGAGACCGGCCTGCCGGCGCTGGCCGCCGTCGCCGCGGCAGCGCCGGCCGGGCTGGCGATCCACGCCGTCGTCGAGGTGGCGGACGCCGCCGAGGAGCAGCCGCTGCCGTCGGCCGCGGACCTGCGGGTCACCTGGCTGCACCGCGACGGCGCCGCCGCCGGGACGACCGGCGCGCTGGAACGCGCGGTCCGGTCGCTCCCCTGGCCCTCCGGCGCCGTCGACGTGTGGGTCGCCGGCGAGGCCGGCGAGGTGCGCGTCATCCGCCGCTTCGCCGCCACCGACCGCGGCGTCGAGCGCCATCGGCTGCACGCGTTCGGCTACTGGCGCCTCGGCCGCGCCGGCTCCCCCACCTGACGCGGTGCGGAGCCCGCGGTCCCGTCAGGCGGGGCGCACGCTGAGCTTGTCGGCGCCCTCGTCGAGGTCGACGACGACGGTGTCGCCGTCGCGGACCTGGCCGGCGAGGATCTCCTTCGCCAGCTGGTCGCCGATGGCCGTCTGCACCAGCCGGCGCAGCGGCCGGGCGCCGTAGATCGGGTCGTAGCCGGTGAGGGCCAGCCACTCCTTCGCGCTGTCGGTGACCCGCAGCGCCAGCCGGCGGTCGGCCAGGCGCTGCGCCAGCTTCACGACCTGGAGGTCGACGATGCGGGCGAGCTCGTCGGTGCCGAGCGGCTCGAACATGACGATGTCGTCGATGCGGTTGAGGAACTCGGGCTTGAACGACGCCCGGACGACCTCCATGACGGCGTCGCGCTTGGCCTTCTCGTCCAGCGACGGGTCGGCGAGGAACACCGAGCCGAGGTTGGACGTGAGGATGAGGATGACGTTGCGGAAGTCGACCGTGCGGCCCTGGCCGTCGGTCATGCGACCGTCGTCGAGCACCTGCAGCAGGATGTCGAAGACCTCGGGGTGCGCCTTCTCGACCTCGTCGAGCAGCACGACGGAGTACGGCCGCCGGCGCACCGCCTCGGTGAGCTGGCCGCCCTCCTCGTAGCCGACGTAGCCGGGCGGGGCGCCGACCAGCCGCGCGACGCTGTGCTTCTCGCTGTACTCGCTCATGTCGATGCGGACCATGGCGCGCTCGTCGTCGAAGAGGAAGTCCGCGAGCGCCTTCGCCAGCTCGGTCTTGCCGACACCCGTCGGGCCGAGGAAGACGAACGAGCCGGTGGGGCGGTCGGGGTCGGAGATGCCGGCGCGGGACCGGCGGACGGCGTCAGAGACCGCTGCCACGGCCGCCCGTTGCCCGATGACCCGGCTGCCGAGCTCGTCCTCCATGCGCAGCAGCTTCTCGGTCTCGCCCTCGAGCAGCCGGCCGGCCGGGATGCCGGTCCAGGCCGCCACGACGTCGGCGACGTCGTCGGGGCCGACCTCTTCCTTGACCATGGTGGTGGCCGCCGCCTGGGCGTCGGCCGCCTCGCTGGCCGCGGCCAGCTCCTTCTCCAGCTCGGGGATGCGGCCGTACAACAGCTCGCTGGCGCCGGCGAGGTCGCCCTCGCGCTGCGACCGCTCGGCCTGCCCGCGCAGGTCGTCGATCTGCTCCTTCAGCGCGCCGACGCGGTTCAGCCCGGCCTTCTCCTGCTCCCAGCGGGCCTCGAGCGCACGCAGCTCCTCTTCGCGGTCGGCCAGCTCGGCCTGCAGGGACGCGAGCCGCTCGCGCGAGGCGGCGTCGTGCTCCTTGTCGAGCGCGAGCTCCTCCATCTTGAGGCGGTCGACCTGGCGGCGCAGGGTGTCGATCTCGACCGGCGAGGAGTCGATCTCCATGCGCAGCCGCGACGCGGCCTCGTCGACGAGGTCGATGGCCTTGTCGGGCAGCTGCCGGCCGGTGATGTAGCGGTGCGAGAGCGTGGCGGCGGCGACCAGCGCGGCGTCGGCGATCTGCACCTTGTGGTGCGCCTCGTAGCGCTCGCGCAGCCCGCGCAGGATGGCGACGGTGTCCTCGACGCTGGGCTCGCCGACGTAGACCTGCTGGAACCGGCGCTCCAGCGCGGCGTCCTTCTCGATGCGCTCGCGGTACTCGTCGAGCGTGGTGGCGCCGACCATGCGCAGCTCGCCGCGGGCCAGCATCGGCTTGAGCATGTTGCCGGCGTCCATGGCGGAGTCGCCGGTGGCGCCCGCGCCCACGACGGTGTGCAGTTCGTCGATGAACGTGACGACCTCGCCGTCGCTGGCCTTGATCTCGTCGAGGACGGCCTTCAGCCGCTCCTCGAACTCGCCGCGGTACTTCGCGCCGGCCAGCATGGCGCCCATGTCGAGGGAGACCAGCCGCTTGCCGCGCAGCGACTCGGGCACGTCGCCGTCGACCATGCGCTGGGCCAGCCCCTCGACGACGGCGGTCTTGCCGACGCCGGGCTCGCCGATGAGGACGGGGTTGTTCTTGGTGCGCCGGGACAGCACCTGGACGACGCGGCGGATCTCGGAGTCGCGCCCGATGACGGGGTCGATCTTGCCCTCGCGGGCCCGCTCGGTGAGGTCGACGCCGTACTTGTTCAGCGCGTCGTAGCTGCCCTCGGGGTCGGGGCTGGTGACGCGGGCGGAGCCGCGGACCTCGCTGAACGCCGCACGCACCTTCTCGGCCGTGACGCCGTGCTCGGCCAGCAGGTCGCGCACGGGCGACTGCACGTGCGCCAGCCCCACGACCAGGTGCTCGGTAGAGACGTACTGGTCGTCCATCTCGCGGGCGACCTCGCCGGCGTGCGACATGACGGCGTACGTGCTGCGCGCGAGGTTCGGCGACGCGACGGTCGAGCCGGCCGCCTTGGGCAGCCCCTCGAACGCGACGTCGACGTCGCGGCGCACGGCCGCGAGGTCGGCGCCGGCGGCCTCGAGCAGCGGACCGGTCAGCCCACCGGACTGGATGAGCAGCGCACGCAGCACGTGCACCGGCTCGACGGCCGGGTTCCCTGCGGTCGCGGCGCTGCGCACGGCGACGGACAGCGCCTCCTGAGCCTTGGTGGTGAGCTGGTCGGACATCGATCTCCTCTGGTGCTCGGTCTCTTTCCAGAGACAACCGTGACAGAGTTGAGCCTATTCCACTCAACTCTGTGTGGCCAGTCGGATGGTGTGTGACGATGTCTGCGATGTCTCGTCGCCTGCCGGCCGCCCTGGCCGCCGCCGCTCTCGCCGTCGCCGCCCTGGCCGGCTGCTCGGTGCTGGGCGACCGCTCGGTCCCCCGCTCCGACCTCGAAGGCGCGGTGAAGCAGCTGATGGAGGAGCAGTCCGGCCAGCCGGTCGACTCCGTCAGCTGCGACGGCGACCTCGCCGGCGAGGTCGACGCCTCGGTGCGCTGCACGGCGACGGTGGCCGGCGAGGAGGTCGGACTCACGGTCACGACCACCGACGTCGACGGCAACGACGTGCGGTACGAGGTGCGCAACGACTCCGCCACCCCGGCGCCGACGTCG
This sequence comes from Jiangella alba, assembly GCF_900106035.1. Lineage (GTDB taxonomy): Bacteria > Actinomycetota > Actinomycetes > Jiangellales > Jiangellaceae > Jiangella > Jiangella alba. The sequence continues at coordinate 1,632,446 of NZ_FNUC01000004.1, read as the reverse complement.
TCGCCGAGTGAGCCGGCGCCGTCACCGACCTCGGGCTGACGCCGCCCAGCCGGCCACGTTCGCCCGCACCGCGGCGTCGAAGACGGCCGCGGGATCGCCCGCCCGCGGGGGAATGAACGCGCCCAGCTCGATCGAGACCAGGCCGTGCACGTTGGCCCACAGCGCGGTGGCGATCGACTCGGCCGCCGGGCGCTTCGGGAACGTGCCCGCGCGGACCGCCCGCCGGACGGCGTCGAGCAGCGGCTCGAACGTCCGCGCGCCGGTCCGCGCCGCGTGCCGCCCGACGTCGTCGGGGCTCAGTTCGCCGAACATGACGCGGTAGCCGTGCGGGTCGGCCAGCGCGTTCTCGCGGTAGGCGTGGCCGAGCCGGACGAGGTCGGCGACCGGGTCGTCGCTCCGACCGACCGCCGCCAGCCGCTGCGCGAACCGGGCGAACACCTGCGCGTACAGCGCCGACACCAGCCCCGGCTTGCCGCCGAACAGGGAGTACACCGCCGCCGTGGACGTGCCGGCCTCGGCCGCCAGCGTGCGCAGGTTCAGCGCCGCGACGCCGCCGGAGGACACCGTGGCGGCGGCCCGTTCGAGCAGGCGGTCGCGGACCGCGTCGTCGTGAAGCCGAGGTCTGCCCACTTGACGAGCATAACCTAACGTTGTTTCATAACATTGTTAGGTTACTCGGGCCGCACGGAGGTCGCTCATGCTCGAACTCAGTACCGAGGCCACCCGGCTGGCCGGAGTGCTCCTGCTCGCCGCCGTCACCATCGAGTCCGGCGGCTGGTACCTCACCCGCATCGCCCGCGGCAAGGTCCCGGCCACCGACTTCCAGCGCTCGTTCGCCCGGGCCGGCCACGGCCATGCGGGCATGTTCGTCACGCTGGGGCTGCTCACCGCGGTGCTCACCGACGCGACGACCCTGGACGGGTTCGCGGCGTGGGTGGCGCGCTCAGGGGTGCCGATCGCGGCCATCGTGATGCCGGCCGGCTTCTTCTTCTCGTCGCTCGGCCCCGGCCGCACGACGCCGAATCGGCTGATCTGGCTGGTGTGGATCGGCGCGGTGGTCCTGGCCGCCGGACTGGCGACCCTCGGCGTGGGTCTGCTGACCGCGTGAAGGGTGTCCTAGTCGCCCGCGACGAAGCGCGATCGGTACACCGCCAGCGCCGACGTGAACGCCGGCACCGGCAGGTAGTCGGCGGGCTCTTCGGCCGCGCCGGTGATGAGCTCGAGCTGCTGACGCAGTGTGTGCACCTCGGCCTCGAGCTCGAGGATGCGCTTGATGCCCACGAGGTTGACGCCGTCTTCCTGCGACAGCCGCTGCACCTCGCGCAGCAGTTCGACCTCGCGCAGCGAGTAGCGACGGCCGCCGCCGGGGGTGCGCCGAGGCGACACCAGCCCGAGGCGGTCGTACTGCCGCAGCGTCTGCGGGTGCATGCCGGCCATCTCGGCCGCCACGGAGATGACGTACAACGGCTCGTCGTCGCTGACCAGGCGCGCGGCGCCGGACAGCGCCACGATGAACCGTCCTCCGGCCTCCATGGTCATCCCTCCTTCGCCGCCAGGCCCATCAGTTCGGCCCGGACGTCGTCGCCCGAGGTGGCCGTCTGGAACTCCTCGAGCGCGTGCTTCGCGTCGCCCTTGAGCGACGGAGGCACGGTGACCTCGACGGTGACCAGGAGGTCGCCGCGGGTGCCGTCCTTGCGGGGCGCGCCGCGGCCGCGCACCCGGAAGGTGCGGCCGTTGGGCGTGCCCGGCGGCAGCTTGAGCGTGACCGCGCTGCCGCCCAGCGTGGGCACCTTGATGTCGGCGCCCAGCGCCGCCTCGGGGAACGTGACCGGGACGGTGACGGTGAGGTGCTCGCCGCGCCGCCCGAACACCGGGTGCGTGCCGACGTGGATGATGACGTAGAGGTCGCCCGCCGGGCCGCCGCGCTCACCCGGCACGCCCTTGCCGCGCAGCCGGATGCGCTGGCCGTCGACCACGCCGGCCGGGATGCGCACGTGCATGACCTTGCTGGTGGTGCCGCGGCCGGAGCCGGCGCACACCGGGCAGGGGTCGTCGACCACCAGGCCACGGCCCCGGCAGTCCTTGCACGGCTCGGCCATGCCGAACCCGCCGGAGTCGGTGCTGGTGAAGCCGGTGCCCGAGCACGTGGGGCAGACCCGCGGGACGGTGCCGGCCCGCGCGCCGGTGCCGGCACAGGCCGAACACGCCGACGAGCTGGTCAGCTTCAGCGGGATGGTCTTGCCCTCGACCGCCTCGCTGAACGTGACGGTGACCTCGCGCTCGACGTCGGCGCCGCGGCGCGCGCCGGTGCTCCGCGGCCGGTTGCGCTGGCCGAAGATGCCGCCGAACACGTCACCGATGCCGCCGTTGCCGCCGCCGGAGAACAGGTCGCCGAGGTCGAAGTTGAACGACCCGCCGCCCCCGCCGGCCGGTGTGCGGATGCCGCTGCCGAACAGCGTGCGCGCTTCGTCGTACTGCTTGCGCTTGGCGGGATCGGACAGCACGGAGTACGCCTCGGAAACGTCCTTGAAGCGCTCTTCCGCCGCCTTGTCGTCCTTGTTGCGGTCGGGGTGGAGCTCGCGAGCAAGGGTGCGGTAGGCCTTCTTGACCGTGGCCGCGTCGGCGTCCTTCTCGACGCCGAGGATCTTGTAGTAGTCCTTCTCGATCCAGTCCTTGGTGCTCACGGGCTCCCCCCTCCTCTCCGTTGACTGAACGTCAGTTCTGGTCGTCCTTATTCTCCGCCGAGTCGTCCTCGGCGGGTGCCGCCGGCAGTGCCTCGGTCGGCTCGGCCACCGCGACCCGCGCCGGCCGGATGATCCGTTCGCCGATGCGGTAGCCGGGCTGCAGGATCTGCGTGCAGGTGGGCACCTCGACGTCGTCGGAGTAGCCGTGCATGAGCGCCTCGTGGATCATCGGGTCGAAGGCGTCGCCGGGCTCGCCGTATCGGACCAGGCCGGCCTTCGCCGTGACCGCCTCGAGCGCCTCGCCGACCGACCGGAACCCGCCGTTGAGGTCGCCGTGCTCGCGGGCCCGGCCGATGTCGTCGAGCACGCCGAGCAGCTCGGCCAGCACCTCGGCCTTGGCCGCCTCGCGGTTGGCCTCGCGGTCGCGCTCGACCCGGCGGCGGTAGTTGACGTACTCGGCCTGCAGCCGCCGGAGGTCGTCGAGCCGCTCGGCCGCCTCGGCCTTGGCGGCGGCCAGCTCTTCGCTGCCCGCCGCCGCCGCGGCGTCGGACGCGGCGGACGCGGGAGCCGCGGCCCCCGCGTCCGGACCGGCGGCGTCGTCGGCACGACGCTCACCGGTCTCGGGATCGATGCGGCGCCGGTCGCGGATGACGGGCTTCAGCTCTTCGGGGTCGTCGCCCGGCCCCGCGGGCCGCTGCGCATCGGTCACTTGGTGTCCTTCTCGTCGTCGACGATCTCGGCCTCGACGACATCCTCCTCGGCGTTGTCGCCGTCGGCGGACGCGTCGGCGGTGTCGCCGTCGGCCGGGCCGGCCTGGGCGCCGTCGCCCGACGGAGCCTGCGCGCTGGCGTAGATGGCCGCGCCGAGCGCCTGGAAGGCGGTCTGCAGCCGCTCGGTGGCCGACTTGATGGCCGCCTCGTCGTTGCCCTCGAGCGCCTTCTTGGCCTCGGCCAGGGAGGTGTCGACGTCGTCGCGGACCTCCTGGGAGAGGGTGCCGACCTTCTCGGTGTTGTCGGCGAGGAACTTCTCCGTCTGGTAGACCAGCGACTCGGCCTGGTTGCGGTTCTCGGCGGCCTCGCGACGCTTGTGGTCTTCCTCGGCGTACTGCTCGGCCTCGCGGACCATGCGCTCGATGTCGTCCTTGGGCAGCGACGACCCGCCGGTGATGGTCATGGACTGCTCGCGGCCCGTGCCGAGGTCCTTCGCGGACACGTGCACGATGCCGTTGGCGTCGATGTCGAAGGTGACCTCGATCTGCGGGACGCCGCGCGGCGCCGGCGGCAGGCCGGTGAGGTCGAACGTGCCGAGCTTCTTGTTGTAGGCCGCGATCTCGCGCTCGCCCTGGTAGACCTGGATGCCCACCGTCGGCTGGTTGTCGTCGGCCGTGGTGAAGATCTCCGAGCGCTTCGTCGGGATGGTGGTGTTGCGCTCGATCAGCTTCGTCATGACGCCGCCCTTGGTCTCGATGCCGAGGGACAGCGGGGTGACGTCGAGCAGCAGGACGTCCTTGACCTCGCCCTTGAGCACGCCCGCCTGAAGGCTGGCGCCGACGGCGACGACCTCGTCGGGGTTGACGCCCTTGTTGGGCTCCTTGCCGCCGGTGAGCTCCTTCACGAGCTCGACGACGGCGGGCATGCGGGTGGAGCCGCCGACCAGGACCACGTGGTCGATCTGGTCGACGGAGATGCCGGCGTCGCGCACGACGTTCTGGAACGGCGACTTCGTGCGGGCCAGCAGGTCAGCCGTCATCTGCTCGAACTGCGCGCGCGACAGGGTCTCGTCGACGTGCACCGGGTTCTTCTCGGCGTCCTGCGCGATGTAGGGCAGCGAGATGGACGTCTGGGTGCTGGACGACAGCTCGATCTTGGCCCGCTCGGCGGCCTCGCGGACGCGCTGCATGGCGATCTTGTCCTTGGACAGGTCGATGCCGTGCGCGGCCTTCACCTGGGCGACCAGCCAGTCGACGACCTTCTGGTCCCAGTCGTCGCCACCGAGGTGGTTGTCGCCGCTGGTGGCCTTCACCTCGACGACGCCCTCGCCGATCTCGAGCAGCGAGACGTCGAAGGTGCCGCCACCGAGGTCGAAGACGAGGATGGTCTGGTCGTGCTCGCCCTTGTCGAGGCCGTACGCCAGCGCGGCCGCAGTGGGCTCGTTGACGATGCGCAGGACGTTGAGGCCCGCGATCTCACCGGCCTCCTTCGTGGCCTGGCGCTGGGAGTCGTTGAAGTACGCCGGCGTGGTGATGACCGCGTCGGTGATGGTCTCGCCCAGGTACGCCTCGGCGTCGCGCTTCAGCTTCTGCAGGACGAACGCCGAGATCTGCTGCGGCGTGAAGTTCTTGTCGTCGATCTTCTGCGACCAGTCGGTGCCCATGTGGCGCTTGACCGAGCGGATGGTGCGATCGACGTTGGTGACGGCCTGGCGCTTGGCCACCTCACCGACCAGGACCTCGCCGTTCTTGGCGAAAGCCACCACGGACGGGGTGGTCCGGGACCCCTCGGCGTTGGCGATGACGGTGGCCTCGCCACCCTCGAGAACGGCCACGACGGAGTTCGTCGTGCCCAAGTCGATGCCGACGGCTCGAGCCATGGCAGATACCTCCAGTGTGTTCCTCAGCAGTGTTGAGTCAGTATGGCTCAACCTACAACCTTGAGCCACGTTGGCTCAACTTCTGACATACGGCACAACGAGCGAACCGCTCTGAGGATTCCCTCAGTTTCTGCGCGTACGCTGACCGCCATGTTCCCGGAGTTCCAGGACGACGACGCACCCCGCCGTCCCGACGTGCGCAAGAAGATCGTGGCCGCGGTCCTCATCCTCTGCCTGGTCGCAGGCGTGGCGCCGTTCCTCGCCGCACTGATCTTCTAGCCGCATGGCCGTTCAGGAGGACGCCCGGCCGGTCGCCGTCCGCAGCCGCCTGCTCGGCGTCGACGCCGCCCGCGGCATCGCCCTCCTGGGCATGATGTCGGTGCACATCCTCCCGGCCGTCGGCGAGGACGGCGGCCTGACCGCGTCGCGGCTGATCGCCAGCGGACGGTCGTCGGCGCTGTTCGCGGTGCTGGCCGGGGTCGGGCTGGCGCTGGCGACCGGCGGGCGCACGCCGCCGCGGGGCCGGCCACTGGCCGCGGCGAGCGTCGGTGTGGCACTGCGGGCGCTCGTCATCTTCCTGGTCGGCCTCTGCCTGGGCGCCTTCCCGTCCGGCGTCGCCGTCATCCTCGCCTACTACGGCGTGCTGTTCCTGCTGGCCATCCCGTTCCTCGGGCTCGGGCCGCGGGTGCTGCTGCCGCTCGGCCTGCTGTGGGCCGTCGGCGCGCCGTTGCTGAACCACCAGTGGCGCATCGACCGGCCGCCGGCGTCGTACGACGTCCCCACGTTCGATTCGCTCCAGCAGCCCGGCGATCTCCTGCGCGAGCTGCTGGTCAGCGGCTACTACCCGGTGTTCCCGTGGCTGGCGTACGTGCTGGTCGGGCTGGGCATCGGCCGGCTGGCGCTGTCGTCGACTCGGGTCGCGACGGCGCTGCTGGCCGGCGGCGCCGCGCTCGCGGTGGCCGCCTGGGTGACGTCGGCCGTCCTGCTCGACAACGGCGGGCTGGAGCACCTGGTGACCGCCGGGCTGGGCGGGCACCCGGCCAGCCCGTTCGACTTCACCGACGTGGTCAACCACACCTCCTTCTACGGCACCACGCCCGCGACCAGCTGGTGGTGGCTGGTCGCCGCGTCACCGCACTCAGCGACGCCGTTCGACCTGCTGCACACCATCGGCACCAGCGCGGCCGTGCTCGGGCTGATGCTGCTGATCGCGCCGCGAGCCCGGCCGCTGGTGTGGCCGCTGGCGGCCATCGGCGGCATGACGTTCACCCTCTACACCCTGCACGTCGTGCTGCTGTCCGGCCCGGTCCAGGGCCACGACCTCTCGACCTACCTGATCCACGTGGCGATCGCGTTCGCCATCGCCATGCCGTGGCGTGCGTTCATCGGACGCGGGCCGCTGGAGGCGGTCGCGGCGGGGCTGGGCCGGGCCGGGCGGGAGGCCGTGCTGTCACCGTCGCCGCGGCGATAGGACGCCGAGGTCCACCGCGTCGGCCATCGCCGCGTACCCGGCGTCGCCGGGGTGCAGGTGGTCGCCGGAGTCGTACTCGGCGCGCATGCGCAGCGGCTCGTCCGGATCGCGCAGGACGGCGTCGAAGTCGATGACCGCGTCGAACGCGCCGGACTCGCGGATCCACTCGTTCACCGCCGCCCGCACGGCCTCGCGTTCCGGCGTCCACGTGCCCCAGCCCTGGAACGGCCCGATGGTCGCGCCGACCGCCCGCATGCCCTGGTCGTGGGCGCGCTGGATGATCTGCTCGTACGCAGCGATCAGCTTCTCGGGGTCGTACTGCGAGTTCGGCTGCTGGATGTCGTTGACGCCCTCGAACACCACCACGGTGCCGGCGCCGGTCTGCGTCAGCACGTCGCGGTCGAACCGGGCCAGCGCGTTGTCGCCCTGCCCGGGGCTGTTGGCGTGCAGCAGCAGGCGGTTGCCGCCGATGCCGGCGTTCAGGATGCCGAAGCGGTGCGGCCGCGGCTGCTGGAGCATGCGGTCGGCCAGGTAGTCGGGCCACCGGTGGTTGGCGTCGCGGGTCGAGCCGCTGCCGTCGGTGATGGAGTCGCCCAGGAACACCACCGCGCCGGACGTCGCGCCCCGGACGTCGAGGCCGTCGAGGAACCAGAACGACGTCGTCGTCTGCGGGAACGACGACCCCGACGGCGCGGTGGCCTGGTCGCCGGTCGCGACCCAGCCGGTCGAGTGTGCCGCCGAGTGGTACGTCGCGGGACCGGTCGGGCCGGGCACGTAGAGGCTCACCAGGACGTCGCTGTCGTCGGCGATGCGCAGCGCGACGGGGTCCGAGACCAGCTCGGCGCCGGCCGGGATCGTGACGCCGGCGTCGCCGGAGAAGGTCACCGCGCTCACCGTCGCCGCGTCGACGTCGCCCGGGCCGGCGCCCGGCAGCGCGAGCGTCGCCGCACCCACGACCAGCGGCTGGGTGCCGTACACGTTGGTGAGCCGGAGCCGGACCTGCGAGCCGCCGACGGAGACGTGCATCCGCTGGCGCAGCGTGGTGTCGGTGAACCCGGCCAGCGCCTGGCCGTTCTGCGGGCGGGCGACGGCGGTGGACCAGGTGCCGACCCAGTCGCCGGCCGCGGACGTGGCGACCGGGGCCGCGTGATTCGGTGGCGCCGGTGGGGCGTCGGTGGCAGGTGCGGCGGTGGCGGCGCCCGCGATGAGCGCGGCGCCCGCGGCTGCTGCGGCCAGCGGTGCGGCCCAGCGTCGAAGGGAGGTCGGCAGCGAACGGGACAGCGGCATCGGCGTCTCCTCGTCGTGTCGGCCGCGCCCGGCAGGGGGTGACCGGGCGCGGCACTCGTGACGGTATGTCGCCCTCCGCACCGGCCACCAGCCGTGCTGCGGCGAACGGCCGCTTCGGTGCGGCAAGCGGTTTCCCCGCCCGGCCGGAGACGTGGGCCGACGGCCGGCCGAACCGACGGTAAAGGCGCCGCAAAACAGCCCCAATTTACCGGTTCGTTATTGCAGCGTCAATAGAATCTTGGCCCGCAACACGAGCATTGACCCCTCGGGATTCCTGTCGCTAGGTTACGTGCACCCCCACATCAGTTTGTCCGGCGATAGCAGGGCACAAGATGCGTCGCCGGGCACTATTCCACCGGAGGTCCCGACGATGTCAATGAAGCGCGCTCTGACGGGTGTGGCCGCAGCCGCCCTCGCCGCAACTGTGCTGGTCGTCGTGCCAGGCGAGCGAGGAGCGAGCACCGCGGACGCCGCTGCTGATGACATTCCCACCCCCACGGAATTCTTCGGATTCGCCATGGGAACCAGCGGAAAGCTGGCGCCTTTCGAGCAGATCAAGGACTACTTCGAGCTGGTCGCCGAAGAATCGGACAGCGTCGAGTACGAAGTAGCCGGCACCACCACGATGGGCAACGAATACCCGATCATGCGGGTGAGCTCGGCGGCGAACCTCGCCCGGATCGACGAGATCCTGGCGGCGAACGAGCGGCTGGCCGACCCGCGCGCCGACCTCACCGAGAGCGAGGCCCGCACGCTGGCCGAGCAGAGCGTCCCGGTCTACTACCTGGAAGCGACGCTGCACTCCACCGAGGTGGGCAACCTGCCGGCGCTGGTCGACGTGATCCACCGGTTGTCGACCGAGCGGTCGGAGTTCGTCCAGAACATCCTCGACAACCTGGTGATCCTGGTGGTGCCGTCGGCCAACCCGGACGGCCAGCACCTGCTCGTCGACTACTTCAACGAGACCGAGGGCACCAGCTACGCGCGCACCTATCCGGACCTTTACCACAAGTACGTCGGGCACGACAACAACCGCGACTGGATCTTCTTCACGCAGGAGGAGTCGCGCATCCGCACCCGGCTGGAGCAGCAGTACCGGCCGGTGATCCTGCACTTCATGCACCAGGCCGGCAGCAACAGCCCGCGCATGTGGGTGCCGCCGTTCGACGAGCCGCTCGGCCCGAACATCGACTCGATCCCGATCTCCGCGTCGAACGCGCTGGGCGCCGAGATCGCCAACGCCGCCGCTGAGGCCGGCCTGCCCGGCGTCAGCACCGACGACGCGTACGGCATCTTCTGGAACGCCGACGTGTTCGGCACCGGCCCGCACCGCGGCGCGTCGCTGTTCCTGCACGAGATCGCCTCGGTGCGCGACCTCGCGTTGCCGTTCTCGAACCCGGACGGCACCCCGCCCGGCGCTCGCGACCGGACCATGCGCACGTTCGACCCGTACACCGAGAAGACGTGGACGCTCGAGCAGATCGTCGAGTACGCGAAGCTCTCGATGTACACCGGCCTCGACAGCGTGGCCAAGGACGCCGACGACTGGCTGTACAACAACCTCTACCAGGTCAACCGGAAGAACATGGAGCCCGACGGCGGACCGGAGACGTACCTCGTCCCGGCCGGCCAGCGTGACCCGTTCGCCGTCAAGCAGCTGGTCGAGACCTTCGACATCGCCGGCGTCGAGGTCGACCGCGCGCTGTCGACGGTGCGGGTGGGCCGGCAGACGTACCCGGCCGGCACGCTGCTGATCCAGAGCCGGCAGCCGATGGGCAGCTGGGTGGACCAGGTGCTCGAGGTGGACCAGTACCCGGACCAGGCGCGCAAGTGCGCCAACTGCCCGCTGATCATGCCGTACAGCGAGACCACCGACAATCTCGGCATGCTGCTGGGCCTCACGGTGCAGCCGGTGGACGGCGCGCGGGTGGCCCGCACCGAACGGATCACCGCCGGCGACATCACCGCGCCGGCGGTGCCGAACGCGCCGGCCGGCGGCGCCTACCTGGTGCGGCCGACGACGTACGGGCTGACGCACGCGATCGCCCGGCTGCAGGAGGACGACGTCCCGGTGTTCCGGGCGGCGGCGGGCTTCACGGCCACCGGCACCACGTACGAGCCCGGCACGCTGATCGTCCCCGCGACGGCGGCCGCACGCGCCACGCTGACCGAGGTGTCGCAGCTCACCGCGCTGCCGGTGACGACGGCGCCGCAGGTGCCCGGCGTCGACGCGCTGCAGCTGAAGGCGGACACGAAGATCGGGCTGATCCGCGGCGCGAACAACATGCCCGGCGGCTGGCTGATGTGGCTGGCCGACACCTACGGGCTGAACTACGAGGTGGTCGAGGCCGACGACTACGCGAACCTGGCGCAGTTCGACACCATCCTCGTGGCGCCGGGCGTCACCAAGGCCCGCATCGTCACCGGGGTCAACCCGGCGCTGGTCCCGGAGGAGTTCCACTGGGCCCGCGGCGTCGGCGAGGCCGGCTGGCAGGCGCTGGCGACGTGGGTGCGCGACGGCGGCAACCTCGTCGCCGTCGGGTCGGCGGCGGAGACGGCCCGCGACCTGCTGGCGCTGCCGATCACCAACGCGACGCCGGCCGACCGGGCCGCGTTCAGCGCTCCGGGCACGCTGCTCAACGCGCAGTTCGACCCGGCCGCCCCGGCCACCTGGGGCATGCCGGCGAACTGGCCGGTCTGGTACAACAACAGCCCGGCGTACCGGGTGACGGCCGGCGCCGGCGCCACCGTCGCGTCGACGTACCCGGCCTCCGGTGAGCTGCTGGCCAGCGGCTACGCGCACGGCCAGGCCGCGCTGGCCGGGCTGGCGAACGTCGTGACGGTGCCGGTCGGCGCCGGTGAGGCGACCGTCGCCGCTGCGGACATCACGTTCCGCAGCTGGCCGCGGGCGACGTGGACGATCGTGTCCAACGCGCTCTACAACGGCGCCGGCAGCACCGTGCCGGCGGCCGAGCTGGCGGCCCGGGTGACCGGCCGCTAGGCGGTTCTCGTCCCGCCCCGTGGTCCGGCGTTCCGGGCCACGGGGCGGTTCGCGTGTCTACTCGACGGAGTCGGCGCCGGGGGCGCGGGCGCCGAGCTCGGCGTCGAGGCGCAGCAGGCCGGGGCCGTCGTCGCCGATGAGGTGCAGGCGGCCGAGGATCTCGGAGACCGTGGACTCCTCCTCGATCTGCTCCTCGACGAACCAGCTCAGCATCGGCAGGCTGTCGATGTCGCCCTCGGCGACGGCCAGGCGGTACAGCGACCGGATGGACTCGGACACCCGCTGCTCGTGCGCCAGCGACGCCTCGAACGCCGTGACCACCGCCGTGCCGGGGTCCTTCGGCGCGGCGATGTCGCCGATCTGCGGACGGTTGCCGCGGTCGGTGACGTGCTGGGTGAACTTGGCCGCGTGCACGCGCTCCTCATCGGACTGGATGCGCATCCACGACGCCATGCCCGGCAGGTTGGCGTCCTCGAGCGCGATGGCCAGCTGCAGGTAGGCGATGGACGACTCGAGCTCCAGCGTGATCTGCTCGGAGAAGGCCTTGGCAAGCGTGTCGTTGAGCTTCATGTGCCCGACGTTAACGCAGCTCAGAGCACATTTCCACGAAGTCCTGCCTATCCTTGCGAAGGTTCGCCGAACCTGTCCGCGGACTCATTCGCGCGCAGCCGCCAGCACGACGGGGCGGCCGCGGGTCACGAGCAGCGACACGGCCGGTGCGACGACGGCGGCCAGCAGCAGCGTGCCGGCCACGGTCGCGGCGGCGAGCGTCCACGGAACCTCGACGATCGCCGTGCCGACCGACCGCCGGGCGGCGACGGCGATGCCGGCCAGCGCGGCGGTCACCACGAGAGCACCGAGGACGAGGCCCGTCGCCGCGACGAGGAGCGCCTCGACGGCGGTGGTCGCCACCACCTGCGCGCGGGTCAGGCCGGACAGCCGCGCGACGGCGTGCTCGCGGCGGCGGCCGGTGCCGGCGATCACCATTGCGTTGACGACGGCCATGACGGTGTAGAGCGCGGCGAGCACCAGGAGCACGGCGAGCGTGGTGGTGTTGGTCCGCTGCTGGTCGCGTGCGGCCGCGGCGATCCAGGCGTCGACGTCGGTGACGTCGCCGTAGGCAGCGGCCGCCCGCGCCACCGTCGCCGGGTCGTGGCCGGGCGCGATCCGGAGCAGCACGTCGGCGGGCGCGGCGGCGAGTTCGTCGGCCGGGACGAGGTCGCGCGGGACGAGGACCTGCTGCTGCCCGGAGAGCCGCTCGGGCAGGACGACGGCGATCCGCACGTCGACGGCGGTGTCGCCGACGGTCACCGTCGCGCGCTCGCCCACCGTGTAGCGGACGCCGTCGGTGGGCTGTTCCATGACCGCGATCGCCGGCCCGGTGAGGTCATCGAGTTCGCCGGCGACCGGGCGGACCCGATGCACCCGGCCGTAGGCGTCCGGGTCGATGACGGCGATCCCGTCGAGACGCCGGTCGGCACCGGGCAGGTCCACCGTGAGCGGCAGCACCTGCTCCGGCGAGGCGGCCGCCACGCCGGGGAGCCGGGCGAGAACAGCGACGTGCTCGCCGGTGGTGGCGACGACGAGGTCCGCGTCGGTCCCCTCGCGTTGCTCGGCGGTGACGGCGCTGGTCGTGGCGTTCACGGCACCGGTCAGGCTGAGCACCATCGCGACCAGGACGATCACCGGGGCCGCGGTCGAGGCCGACCGCTGCACCCCGTCGCGGATGTTGGCCTGCGCGAGCCGTCCGAGCGTGGTGGCCCGCACCGGGAGGCCGAGCAGCAGGCTCACCGGCGGCAGCAGCGCCGGGCCGAGCAGACCGAACGCGACCGCGCCGGTGATCGCGACTCCGAGGCCCAGCGCCAGGGCCACGATGACACCGACGAACGAGGCGGCGACGATCTGCACGACGGTCAGCGCCAGCATCGCCAGGCCGCCGGCCCACCGTCCGGCGGTCATCACCGACGCCGCCGCGGGGGCGCCACGCACCGCCTCCAGCGGCGGGATCCGCGCGGCCCGCCGTGACGCTGCCGCCACACCGAACACGGCCACCCCGATGCCGATACCGGCTGCGACCCACCCCGCCCACGACGGGCGGGTGAGGACGAACCCGTCCGGCACGAACTCGGCCCGCCGCAGCAACCACAGCTGGGTCCGGACAGCGGGGTCGGTCAGCGGGAGGCCGAGAGCCGCGCCGGCCGTCCCGAGGAGCACCGCCTCTCCGGTCAGGACCAGCCGCACCTGGAGGCGCCCGGCGCCCAGCAACCGCAGCAGGGCGAGGTCCCGGCGGCGTTCGGCGACGGTGAACGAGAACGTGGTGGCCACGATGAAGACGGTGAGGAACCCGGCGAGTATCGCGCTGATGATCATCACGGTGGCCACGCCGTCGAACGCGTCGCGGACCGCGGCCGCCTCGTGCGGCGTCAGCCCGGCGGTATCGGGCGGCGTCGCGGACGCGGCGATCGCCGCTGCCGAGGCGATCAGCGCGACGCCGACGGCGACGGTGAGGACAGCACCGGCGAACAACGGCCAGCGATCGCGGAACCCGCGCAGCGACAGGCCGATCACGGGCGCTCCAGGCCGGCCAGGGTGGCCGCGACCACATCGGCGGACGGACGCTCCAACCGGTCGGCGATGCCACCGTCGAGCAGGAACACGACGCTGTCGGCGGCCGCCGCCGCGGCGGGGTCGTGGGTGACCATGACGACGGTCTGGCCGCCGTCCACCATCCGGCGGAGCAGGCCGAGCACCGACCGGGACGCCGCGGAGTCCAGGGCGCCGGTGGGCTCGTCGGCGAACAGCACGGCCGGACGCGTCGCGATCGCCCGGGCCAGCGCCACTCGCTGCTGCTGGCCGCCGGACAGCTGGCCGGGCTTGTGCCGGGCGCGGTCGCCGAGCCCGACCGACTCGAGCGCGGCCCGGATCTGAGCACGGCGCGGCCGGGCGCCTGCCAGCCGCAACGGCAGCGCGACGTTCTCGGCGGCGGTCAGCGAGCCGACCAGGTTGAAGTTCTGGAAGGCGAACCCGATGGCGGTGCGCCGCAGCCGCGTCAGCACTCGATCGGAGGCCCGGGAGATGTCGTCGCCGGCCAGCACGACCCGGCCGGCATCGGCCCGTTCGAGCCCGGCCAGGCAATGCAGCAGCGTGGACTTTCCCGAGCCCGACGGGCCCATGACAGCCAGCCACGTCCCGGCCGGCACCTGCAGGCTCACGTCGGTCAGTGCGGCCACCGACGTGGCGCCGGAACCATAGGTCTTGGACAGTCCGACGGCGGCGACCGCTCCTGCGGGCGGGCCGGCGCGGCCGGTGTGTACGGATGGGAGTGGCGTCGTCTCGGACATCACGGTCCATCCAAGGCGGGCGACGCCGGTTCGGGTATGGGCGTGGACGAGACATCCGCTCTCGTCCACGGGGTAGCGCGCACGCCACCCCGTACGGTGAAGCCATGACTTCGACAGCCGGCGCCCTGGCGGCGCACCGTGCGCTGCCGCTACCGGCCACCCTCCTGCTCGCGGCCGCGCTCGCGGTGGTCGACATCGTCGTCGTGACGGTCGCCGCCATGCTGCCCGCCATCCTCATGGCGGCGCCCGCTCTCGTCCCCGCCGATCAGATCGATCTCGGCCTCTGGCTGATCGACACCAGCGGCGAGGCCTGGCTCACGGTGCTGCCCGGAGCGGCCCTGCTGACCGCCGAGCTGTACGTGTTCGCGCGGCTCGGCCGGGCCCAGCTGGACCTCGTGCGCCGGTCGGCCGCCCCGGCGCCGGCACGCACCGAGCCGGCCCCGTCCGCCTTCGTGGCCACCCTCACGCCGCGCGAGCGCGAGGTGCTCGAGCTGATGGCCGAGGGCCTGACCAACGCCGCCATCGCGGGCCGGCTGTTCGTCAGCGAGGCGACCGTACGCAAGCACATCGGCCGCATCTTCGCCAAGCTCGGCGCCGAGCGCGGCAGCACCGACCGCCGGGTCGCGGCGGTCGTCGCCTACCTGCGCGACGATGCTCGCGTCTGATCGAGGGTGTGTCTCCGCCGCTCGCTACGGCCGAGACCCGGGAGACCCATCCTAGACCGGCCGGCCGCCGACCCAGGTGTCGGCGATCTGCGGCACCCCCGGCCGGTAGGCGAGGTGGACGTACGAGGGTGCGTCGAGCACGGCGAGGTCGGCGCGGGCGCCGGGCGACAACCGCCCGACGTCGGCGCGGCGCAGGGCCGCCGCGCCGCCGGCCGTCGCCGACCAGAGCGCCTCGGCCGGCGTCATGCGCATCTC
This sequence comes from Jiangella alba, assembly GCF_900106035.1. Taxonomy (GTDB): domain Bacteria; phylum Actinomycetota; class Actinomycetes; order Jiangellales; family Jiangellaceae; genus Jiangella; species Jiangella alba. The sequence continues at coordinate 1,617,153 of NZ_FNUC01000004.1, read as the reverse complement.
GCGGACCGCCAGCGCGATGCAGAACGGCATCGAGGACGTGAAGCAGGAGCCGGGGTTGCAGTCGGTGGCCAGCGCGACGGTGGCGCCGGCGGCCAGCAGCCGGCGGGCGTCGGGGTACGGCGAGCGGGTAGAGAACTCCACGCCCGGCAGCAACGTGGCGACGGTGCCGGAACCGGCCAGCGCGGCGACGTCGGCGTCGTCGAGGAAGGTGCAGTGGTCGGCGCTGGCGGCGCCCAGCTCGCAGGCCAGCTGGACCCCCGGGCCCCGACCCAGCTGGTTGGCGTGCATCCGCGCGCCCAGCCCGCGGCCGAGGCCGGCCGTCAGCACCGCGCGGGCGGCGTCGGCGTCGAACGCGCCCTTCTCGCAGAACACGTCGATCCAGCGGGCGTGCGGCGCGCAGGCGTCGAGCATGGGGCCGGTGACGAGGTCGACGTAGGCCCCGGGGTCGGACGCGTACTCGGCCGGGACGACGTGCGCGCCGAGGTAGGTGGTCTCGTCGGTGTGCTCCGCCGCGAGCGCCAGGGCGCGGGCTTCGTCGGCCACCGTCAGGCCGTAGCCGCTCTTGATCTCGACGGTGGTGGTGCCCTGCCGGCGCATCTCCAGCACCAGGCGGGCGAGGTTGAGGGCGAGCTGCTCGTCGGGGGCGGCCCGCGTGGCGGCGACGGTCGTGCGGATGCCGCCGGCGGCGTACGGCTGGCCGGTCATGCGCGCGGCGAACTCGGCCGAGCGGTCGCCGGCGAAGACGAGGTGGGCGTGGCTGTCGACGAAGCCGGGCACGACGCAGCGGCCGTCGAGGTCGATACGGGAGTCGGCGCTGGGTGCGGCGGGGGCCGGGCCCACCCAGAGGACCTGACCACCGGAGTCGGCGATCAGGGCGGCGCCGGAGATCTCGCCGAGCGGCGAACCGTCACCGTACGCGGGGTCGTTCGTGACCAGCAGCCCGATACCGTCGAGGAGAGTGGTCGCCACGACGTGAGCCTAGCCTGCGGCTCAGGCGGAACTGGCGGCCAGGACGCCCCACGCGACGAGCTTCTCGCGTAGTTCGGCCGGCGGGATCTCGTAGAGCAGTGCGGCCAGCGAGATGTCCTCGGACCGGATGGTCAGCACCGGGCTGCCGAAGTCGTTGCGCTGCCGCTGGATGGACGCGACGAAGGTGGCCAGCCGCTCGGCCTCGGGCGGTGCGTTGCGCAGCGCGTCGAGATCGAGGACCAGCTTGCCCTCCTGCGTCGGGATACGGGACCGGGCGCCGTCGGACACCAGCGTGTCGACCGGGACGCCGTAGAACTCGGCGAGCTCTGCGATGCGCCGGATCGACGCCACGCGGTCACCGCGTTCGTAAGAGCCGACCACGACAGCGCGCAGCCGGCCACCGGACTTCTCCTCGACGGCCTGGAGCGAGAGCCGCCGGCGCTTGCGCAACGCGCGCAACCGAGCGCCCACGACCTTCGCGAAGTCCTCCTCCGTCGAGTCCGGACTGCCGTCGTTCATCGTCGAACTCCCCAAAGGTGCCTCGTCCTCCGTACTGATCCGCCCGCACCAGCACGCCTGCGCCGCCCCCCTGGCAGGGTCCCGGACAACGCCCGGGACAGATCAGAGAATACCGGGCATTCGTGGCCGATTGATCACCGGCCGTCCGAGACTTTGTTCAGCTGGCATGCTAGGAGGTCAGGCGAGGACACGCCAACGGCACGTGTTCCACGTCACACCATGCGAAGCGGGACTCCTGGGTTGCGGGCCTGCTCCAGCACCACCTGGGCAGGCAGCGGCTTGGACATGAAGAACCCCTGCGCGCGGTAACAGCCGAGGTCGAGCAGGGTCGTGACCGCCGCTGGGTCCTCGACTCCCTCGGCCACGGTGGTCAGGTTGAACGCCTCGGCGAGCCGGACGATCGCGGCGACGATGGCGCGATCGCCACTGCTCTCGGCCAGTGCCGAGACGAAGCTGCGGTCGATCTTCAGGATGTCGACCGGGAGCTGCTTCAGCTGGGCCAGCGAGCTGTACCCGGTGCCGAAGTCGTCGATGGCGAGCGTGACACCCAGCCCGCGCAGCCCGTTGAGGGTGGTCTGGACGTCGTCGATCTCGCGCATCACCGTGCTCTCGGTGATCTCGATGCCCAGCTCGGCCGGCGCCAGGCCGTACCGGCTCAGCAGGGTGGCGACGAAGCCGACGAAGTCGGCGCTGATCAGCTCGCCGGCGGAGATGTTCACCCGGACCAGCGGCGGCGGCACCGGCGACGTGCGCTTCCACGCCGCGAGCTGCCGGCACGCCTCCTCGAGCACCCAGCGGCCCAGCTCGGCGGAGAGGTTGATCTCTTCGACGACGGAGATGAAGGCGTCGGCCGCCAGCAGCCCGCGCTCCGGGTGCTGCCAGCGCACCAGTGCCTCGACGCCGGTCATGCGGCCGTCGCGGAGGTCGAACTCGGGCTGGAAGTACAGCCGCATCTCGTTGTTGCTGATGGCGGAGCGCAGCCGCAGCTCGAGATCGGCGCGGACGAGGAGCTTGGATCGTAGGTCGTCGTTGAACACCACTACGGAGTCTCCACCACGCTCTTTGGCCTCGAGCAGCGCGACATCGGCGTTGCCGAGCAGCTCGTCGACCGTGCTGGGCATGTCCCCGTTGACCACGACGCCGATGCTGGCGCTGCGGCTGATGGCGTGGCCACCGACCTCGAGCGGCTCGGCGACGCGGTCCAGAATGCGCCGGGCGGCCCGCTCGGCGGCGGACGTCGACCCGATCTCGTGCAGCACGATGACGAACTCGTCGCCCGCCAGCCGTGCGACCACGTCGTTCGGGCGGACGGAGTCGCGCAGCCGTTCCGCGACGGCCTGGATGAAGCTGTCGCCGACGGTGTGACCCAGCACGTCGTTGACCGTCTTCAGCCGATCCATGTCGGCGAAGAGCACCGCGAGCGGAGCCCGGGGATCGGCCTCCAGCACGGCGTTGAGGTCTTCGACGAACGCCCGGCGATTCCACAGCCCGGTCAGCTCGTCGTGGTACGCGTGGTGGTGCAGGCTCTCTTCGGCCGCGACCCGGGCGTCGAGCTGCACCAGCAGCGAGGCGATGGCGCGCAGCGCGCGCACCTCGGGGCGGGTCCAGATGCGGTCGCCGAAGTGGATGAGGCCGAGCACACCCCGGGTGGTGTCGTCGTGGATGAGCGGCACCGTCGCCAGCGAGACCTCGGGCACGCCGGAACCGGCGCGGACGCGTTCCTGGTAGCCGAGCTGGCCGTCGGCCGGGCGGGTGATGAACGGCTCGCGTTGGTCGCGGACCATCGAGAAGATCGGGTCGTCGGTGTCCCACGGCACGATGCCGAGCGGGTCGGGATCGGGAACGTCCACCCGTCGCGGCCATTCGTCGACCAGCACGCTGGCCTGCAGCCCCGGGTCGTTGTGCCGCAGGAAGCAGGTGTCGGCGCCGAAGTAGCGGCCCAGCTCGCTGATGACCCTGAACAGGGTCTCGGCGAGGTCGCGAGCGGTGACGCCCATCAGCTCGGCGGCGACGTAGGTGACGAGGGCGTCGAGCCGGCCGTGCTGGTCGGTGATCTCGCCGGCCTCCATGACGGCCGTGCACAGCTGGCCGGAGACCGACATCAGCTCGCGGTCCTTCACGCCGTACGGGGTGCCGTCGATCCGCACCAGGCAGATGGCGCCGACGAAGTCGCGGTAGGCCACCTTGACGGCGAGGACGGCGTGGCCGGCCGGCGTGGTGCTCTCGACCGGCTCGGTGCCGGCCCGGCCGGCGACCTCGGTGGTGGCGGCGCGGATGGCGTCGCGCATGGCGGTGAGGTCTTTGCCCCCGACCCCGGCCGCGGCGGCGCTTCCCCACGACACCATCGGCATGCCGCCGTCGACGGCGAGCACGTCGGCCGAGATGGAATCCGTGGCCCGAGCCAGCGCCTCGAGGAGCGGCTGGATCGTCTCCGGGTCCATCTTCATAGATTTCTCCCTGCCTCCAGGGCGTCCCGAACGGTGCGGTCGGCAGACAGGCGGCGGCTCCGGACGCTGACGCTAGGAGCGTATCCGATCCGCATCACCAGTGCGACGTGCCTTCGCCCAAGTCCGACGATCCCGGCGAAATCGTCGCGCAAGCGACGAAGCCGGTCGGAGTACCGCGGCGACAGTTCCTCGAAATCGGCGTCGTCGACGCCGAAGATGAACACCGGCGACATCGGGTGGACCGCGAGACCGAGCCGCTCGGCCTCGATCCAGACCCGCTCGACGGCCTGGCCTCCGCGCACGTAGTCGGCCGGCGACGACCCCGCGACAGAGACGACCGCCAGCCCGGCGGCGGCCTCGACGCGATCGCGGGTGGACTCGCCGAGCGCCCGGCCGAGGTCCTGCTCGGCGAGCACCGCCATGACGTCGGACCGCCGCGCCACGCCCAGTTTCGCGAGGTCGGAGCGGTCCAGCTCGAGCGTCCGCACGTCGATGCCCCAGTCGAGCGCGTCGACGCCGGGCCAGCGCAGCTCGCGCATCATCTCCCGGTGCAGATGCTCGGTGAGGTAGCGCAGCCGGTCGGACTCGCCCAGCAGCTCGGCCAGCTGGCGCAGCGGCTCGCGCCCGGTGACGAGGTGGACGTCGCCGTCCTCGGCCGCGGCGGCCGCCCGCAGCACGTCCGTCGTCTCCGGCGGCAGCGGCGCGGGCCCGTTGAAGTGCCGGTTCGAGACCCGCCGCAGCATGGCGTCGTACAGGCCGGCCAGCTCCGGGTCGGTGCCACTGCCGAACCGCAGGGTCGCCACGTGGTCGCCGTCGGCGGGGATCTCGACGGCGCCGAGCAGCCCGTGCCGGGCGGCCGCGACCCGGGCGTTGAACAGCGCCGCCCCGATGGCGACGTGGCTGCCGCGGAAGGCGACGTCCAGCGTGGACGTCTGCGTGCGGTCGAGGTCGATGGCCAACCCTTCGGAGCTGAGCGTGAACGCCCAGGGCTGGGTGTTGCCGCCCGACGGCGCCAGCCGCGCGGCGTGCACGACGGTGGCGCGCGGCAGGGTCGGCGCGGGCTCGGGGTCGACGACGAGGTCGGCGCCGAAGTCGGCGTCGGCGGCCGGCGGCGGGTCGGCCAGCTCGGACAGCACGGCGTCGAGGTCGACCCGGACCCGTCCCGACCGCACGGGCGCGCCCAGGCCGAGCTTGCGGACGGCGGCGGCCACCGTGGCGGCGCCCAGCGTGATGTCGCCGCCCAGCTGCGGCCAGGTGTTCAGGGTCTCGTCGACCTCGGTCATCGACGCGGCCATCGACGCCGACAGCTCGCCCGGCTCGAGCACCCGCAGCACGTACGGGACCTTGTCGTGCGTCGACAGGCCCATGAGGTCGGCCGGGCGGGCGTCGCCGAGCAGGCCGTGGAACAGCGGCCGGTCCGGCTCGAGGTCGTAGCGCTCGACGTCGAGCAGGCCGCGGTCGCTGGTCTCCATGACGAGCGGCAGCCGGTGCCGCCGCGCGCCGTCGCGCAGGGCCAGCTTCACGTCGAAGGAGTCGCACTCCTCGACGACGACGTCCAGGCCGTCGAGGAAGCGGTCGACGGTCTCCAGCGTGAGGCCGGCGGGTTCGATGCTCACCTCGATGTACGGGTCCAGCTCGGCGATGCGGCGGGCCACCACGACCGCCTTGTTCACGCCGAGGTCGAAGACCGTCCCCGGGATGCGGTTGAGGTTGGACAGCTCGATCTCGTCGAAGTCGGCCAGCCGGATGTGACCGCAGCTGCCCTCGAGCGCCAGCGTGTGCGCGATGGCATGGCCGACGCTGAGGCCGGCGACGCCGACGGAGAGCCGGCGCAGCCGCTGCTGCTCCTCGGCGGTGATCTTGTTGCGGTTGCGGTCGGTGCGCAGCCGGTGGAAGGCCTCGGGCCCGAGCAGCTGCACCAGGGTGCGCCGCCAGGGGTAGTAGAACCACCGCGCCGGCTCGCCGGCGACCTCCGGCGGTGCCGCGGAGAGCAACCGGGCGAGGTCACGCTGCTGCTGCCCGAGGGTGTCGGCCACCTGCACCGCGGGGTCGGCACGCAGGGCGGCCAGTCGTTCGGGGTCGGTCACCAGCTCCGGGCGCCAGCCGGCCCCGTTCACGGCATCGGTCATCGTGCGCCCGGAACCTCCGTGCCCGTCGCAGTGCGGCATTCGTTCTCGAACAGCCGGCGCTGCTCGTCGGTGGCGCGCTCGATGGCCGTCGCGCCGTCCCACGTCAGCATCGTCGTGCGGTAGCGGTCGTCGGGGTAGCGGGCCGGGATGATGCCGGGCAACTCCTCGGCGCCGGAGTTGAACCAGCGCGACGCCGCGTGCTCGGCCGCCGAGCAGTACGCGTAACGGACGCCGAGCACCCGCATGGCGTGCAGGAACGCCCGCGACGTGAGGTCGGCCAGCGCCGACTTGTGCTCCGACGCGGGATCGACCCAGGCGCCCTTGAGCTCGATGACGCCCTCGGGCAGAGCGGCCTCGATCCAGTCGCTGACCAGCGAGGCCGACACCGGTTCGCTGGCGAACTCGCGGGGCGCGTACGCGTCGCGCATGCTGCGCAGCGGGCCGTTGACGTACCAGCCGGCCCAGACCTTCCCGCTGTCGTCGGACGTGATGGCGAACACCGGCGCCTCGGACTCGTCGGTGACCGCGGGCAGCGTCAGGGCCTGCTCGACCCGGTAGCGCTGGTAACTGGCGCGGGCGCCGTCGGCGTAGGTGGTCCAGTGGCCGAACCCCTGGGCCGGCGTATAGAAGCGCATCGTCATGCCCGAGACGTCGTCACGGAACCCGTACAACTCGCGGGCGGCGGATTTGAGGGGGCTGGTGGTCATGGCATCCACACCTGGCTTCACGGCTCCGTCCGGTCTGTCATATCTGTACCGTATGCGCCGTTCACGCTATAGATGTCATAATGCCCGACTCGGCGCGAGGGCGACGCCGGAATGGAGAACGCGACGGGTGCCTGCCCCCCAACAGACCCGCCGCGTCTCCACATTGCGGCGGCAGGACCAGCCCGCGGAAACCTGCCGCCGCCCCGTTTGGGACGTGGTGCGAACGTCCCCGGACGCGCGCACCACGTCCCCTTTTCACGGCACGGCCTGTGCAGGGCGGAGGGCCGTACCGGTCCAAGGTCACGACTCGAGGTCGTGAATCGCACCTCCGATGCTTCCCGGCCGCGAGGCGCCACTTCCGTGACATCCCCGTCCCTCGCGACCAATCCAACGTATTGGACTGGAGCACCTATTTGCCGGTGCGGATGTTTAGAAGAATAGACAGGGAAAACCGATCTCGCAACAACTACTTTGCGTAACAAAATGTGACGGAGAGTAGCGGTTCGATCTTGTGCCGGAGCGTGACGCTCAGTGATCAAAAACTTACGCTACGTCACTGCTTCGCAGCTCAGCGGCCTGCCGCCCCGAACAACGCACGTCGGCGATGGCCGCCGCCGCTCCGGACGATAACGCTGCGCGACGATTCCGCGGAACCGAAACGCGCGATTTTCCCAGCGATCCGGCGGTGTTATTCCGAACGCCACTCCGGTGCCCACTCAATTGGCCGCCGAACTTCCTCGCAAGGTACGGCTCACCCGCGACGACCCTCGTCACCGGCGACGACGGCCGCGCGGATGCGCCGTGACGCATCGTGATCACGACCTTGCCCGTCGTCATCAGACCGGTCAGACTTCTCCGGAAATGTCTACGTCGCCGGCCACCTACCGCCACGTCCTGGGCGTGGCGGAGTTCCGCTGGCTGTGGCTGGCGCACCTGCTCTCCGTCATCGGCGACCAGCTCGCGCGCGTGGCGCTGACCCTGCTGGTGTTCGACCGGACGGAGTCGGCCGGACTCGCCGCGCTCACCTACGCGCTGACGTACCTCCCGGACCTCGTCGGCGGCGCGACCCTGGCCGGACTGGCCGACCGGTTCCCGCGCCGCGACGTCATGGTGGCCGCCGACCTCGCGCGGGCGGCGCTGGTGGCGGCGATGGCGATCCCCGGCGTCCCGCTGGCCGGGCAGGTGTGCCTGCTGGCCGTGGTGCAGTTGCTGACGGCGCCGTTCTCGGCCGCGCGACAGGCGGCGCTGCCGGACATCCTGAGCGGCGACCGGCTGATGCTGGGGCTGGGGATCATCTCGATGACCTACCAGGCCTCACTCGTCGTCGGGTTCGGCGCCGCGGCGGCGCTGGTGGCCGAGTTCGGCGTGCACACGGCGCTGCTCATCAACGCGGCCACGTTCGCTCTGTCGGCGCTGCTGATCGCCCACGGCCTCAGCCCGCATCGTCCCGCCGCACTCACCGCGGGTTCGCGCAGCGCCGCTCCCGGGCAATGGGCGACCATCCGGGCCGGCTGGCATGGCGTGGCGCGCGACCCGCGGCTGCTCACATTGCTCGCCATCGCCTGCTGTTCGGGCTTCTACGTCGTGCCGGAAGGGCTCGCCGTCCCGTACGCGACCGAACTCGGCGCCGGCTCCGCCGCGGTCGGCTGGCTGCTCGCGGCCAATCCGGTGGGCACGTTCCTGGGGATGCTCGTCCTGCGACGGGTGCGGGTCGACCGCCGGCTCGTGCTGATGGGCCCGCTCGCGGTCGCGAGCAGCGCGATCCTCATCCCCACCCCGTGGGCGCCGGGCCTGGCCGCCGCGGTGGTGCTGTGGACGCTGAGCGGGCTGTTCTCCGCGCACGACATGATCACGCAGGCCGCATACGTCGAGGCGACGCCGCCGCACCTGCGCGGCCAGGCCGTCGGCCTCGCCATCGCAGCGCTGCGCGCAGCGCAGGGCGTCGCCATCGTCGCAGCAGGGATCTTCGCTCAGCTCGTCGCGCCATCGACCGTGATCGCCGTCGCGGCGGTGCTGGGCACGCTCGCCGCAACCGCCGCCGCCGTGCGGTGGTCCCGTCTCGGACCAGCCAGCACGCCGCGCCGCGCGTCAGGACCCAGCCGATGACCACGGCTCGCCGGACGCGCCGTCGACCACACCGTCAGACGGGGGACGGTGTCAGCTCCAGGTGGTGTCGCGCATCGGACGGTCCTCCCTCCACACCCTCGTTCGTCCGGGATCAGGTCCGGTTCAGCTCCAGGTCGTGTCACGCATCAGCCCGGCCCTCCCCTCACTCGCTCGCTCGTCACGCGGTGGTCCGGTCCGGTTCAGCTCCAGGTGGTGTCGCGCATCGGACGGTCCTCCCTCCACACCCTCGTTCGTCCGGGATCAGGTCCGGTTCAGCTCCAGGTCGTGTCACGCATCAGCCCGGCCCTCCCCTCACTCGCTCACTGGTCACGTCGCGGTCTGGTCTGGTTCAGCTCCAAGTCGTGTCGCGCATCGGACCGCCCTCCCTTCCTTTCTGCATCCCGCAAGAGGTCAACCGGATCGTCCCACTTACGTTCCTATTGTCCGCATCTACCCCAGGGGCAGATGCGGACACTTCGGATATGCTGTGCCACCAAGATCGGCAAGCACAGCGGTTTGCACGGCTGAGGGCGGGTGCAAGGGCTTGACTCGACGACTCTGGAACTGGTGCCGCAACGGGTCACTGTGGCAACTGCCCAGGCCACTGGTGATCCTGATCCTCGTCGTGGTGGCCGCATCGATCGTGGTGAGTTCCGCGACGGCCGTGCTCGTGCCCGTCGGAGGTTCCGACCTCGTCCGGTTCGGCGTGCTGCTGGGCTGCTCGTGGCTGGCGATCGAGCTGACCCGGCACATCGAGCGCAAGCGCGAGTACTGGCGGAGCCCCACCTCGGGCTACATCGACACGAAGTCCGTCTGGAGCTTCGCCGCCGTCATCGTGCTGCCGCCGCTGCTGGCCTCGCTGATGGTGGTCCTGACGTACTCCCTCGCGTGGTGGCGCATCAAGCCGCACGCGCGCCCCGGCCTGCCGCATCGGTGGATCTTCTCCTGCGCCACCGTGCTCTGCGGCACGCAGGCGGCCGTCGTCGTGCTCGCCGTCGGGATGGCGAGCTACCCCGGAGCTCCAGGGGCGGCGAGCCTGGAAGGACTCGCCGAGTTCGGGGTCATCGCGGCCGCCGGCGTTCTCCGGTGGGCCATCAACCTCGGCCTGGTCATGGTCGCCATCGCGCTGTCCAGCCCGACCGCCCGGGCGCGGGACCTCTTCTCCAACATCGGCGAGCAGGTCCTCGAGGCCGGCGCCCTCGGCCTCGGCCTCGTCACCGCCGCCGTCGTCGTGAACAACCCGTTCGTACTGCCCGGCGTCGTCGTCGCGATGGTCGCCCTGCACCGCGGCCTCCTGGTGCACCAGTACCAGCAGGCGTCCCGGTTCGACGCCAAGACCGGCCTCACCACGGCCAAGTGGTGGCACGAGTACGCGGACCAGGCGCTCGCCCAGGCCCGTAGCCGCGGCCGCACCATGGGCCTGCTCATCGTGGACCTCGACCACTTCAAGGCGATCAACGACACCTACGGCCACCCGTTCGGCGACCGCGTGCTGCGCTCCGTGGCCACGGAACTGCTCGCCGAGGTGCGCGACGAGGACGCCTGCGGCCGGTGGGGCGGCGAGGAGTTCGTGGTCGCGCTGCCCGACGTCGGCGACGAACGCAACGTCCTGCGGGTGGCCGAACGCATCCGCCGCCGCATCCAGGCGGTGGTGCTCGAGCCGCCCGGGCGCGACGACGCCGTGAGCGTCACCATCACCGCGTCGGTCGGCGGCACCGTCTTCCCGGCCGCCGGCATCACCACCCTGGACGAGCTGGTGCTGGCCGCCGACACCGCGCTGTACGCGGCCAAGAACGCCGGCCGCAACACCGTCCGCATGAGCGCCGCCGGCACACCGGCGATGCCCCAGCAGCGGACCCGGCCGCAGTCGGCCGAGCCGCCGACGTCGGCCGGCTGACCCGCGGGCGGGCCGCCGGCGCCGCTCCGGGATGATGGGCCGATGCGCGCATTCATCGGGGCCGCCACCTCGGGTGGCCAGGGCCGGCCGGCAGCAGGCATCACCGTCGCCGACATCGAGAAGGGCGTGGTGACGCCGGTCGGCGAGCCGGCCCTCCGCGGCGTCGGCAACCCCATGTACCTGGCGTTGTCCGACGACGGCCGGGTGCTCTACGCGATCCACGAGGTCGACGACGGCGCGGTCAGCGCGTGGGCGGTCGGCGACGGCGCACCGCGGCCGCTGGGCGAGCCGCGGCCGACCGGCGGCAACGGGCCGTGCCACCTCTCGGTGCACCCGAGCGGACGGTACCTGCTCACCGCCGACTACGGGTCCGGCTCGCTGAGCGTGCACCCCATCGGCGCCGACGGCTCGCTCGGCGACGCCACGCACGTCGTCCGGCACGAGGGCAGCGGACCCGACCCGGACCGCCAGGACGGCCCGCACGCGCACATGATCGTCACCGACACCGAGCGCGGCCACGTCCTCGCCGCTGACCTCGGCACCGACACCGTCTACCGGTACGTCCTCGACGACGCCACCGGCCGGCTGTCGCTGGCGGACGAGATCGCGGTCGCGCCCGGAGCCGGCCCCCGTCACCTCGTCATCCGCGGCCGGTACGCGTACGTCGTCACCGAGCTGGCCTCCACGGTCACGGTCGTCGACCTGACGACGGCCGAGGTGGTCGCCGACGTCTCGACGCACGTCGACGACGGCCGCGGGCCGAGCTACCCGTCGGCCATCCGGCTCGGCGCCGACGGCCGGTTCCTCTACGTCGCGAACCGGTTCGTCGACGACATCGCCGTGCTGTCCGTCGACGGCCCGGACGTCGCGCTGGTCGCGAACGTGCCCTGCGGCGGCGGCCACCCGCGCGACCTCGAGCTGGACCCGTCCGGCGAGTACCTGTACGTCGCCAACCAGTTCACCGACCAGCTGGCGTCGTTCCGCATCGACCGGCAGACCGGCCGGCCGGAGCCCACGGGCGACGTGCTCAGCACGCCGAGCCCGGCCAGCATCCTGTTCGGCTGACCGGGCCACTCGGTCAGGACCGGGTGCGCTGCCGGCGCGCCCGGCGGCCGCCCGGCCGGCCCGGCACGGTGTCGTGCATGGCGGCCGGGCGGTGCGCCCCGCCGGGGGTGAGCCGGCGACGGCCGCGGCGACCGGCCACGGCCGGCTCGGGCACGTGCGCCTCGACCACCACCGGCGGCGGGGTCTCACCGGTGATCGGCGGGTCGGGCTCGAGGCCGGAGATCTGCTTCGGCCGCGCGACCAGGAACATCGCGCCGACGGCGAGCACCGACATCGCGAACATGACGCCCGCCATGGGCACCGCCGAACCGGTGCCGAACGCCCCGACCAGCGGCGCGCTGACGGCGCCGACGGCGAAGTTCATGGCGCCGAGCAGCGCGGCCGCGGTGCCCGCCGAGCGGCTGTGCCCGGCCAGCGCCAGCACCGGGATGTTCGGCATGGTGAAGCCGACCGTGGTGAGGATGACGAACAGCGGCACCGCGATGCCGTAGATGCCGAACAGTCCGGTGACCGCGAACAGCACCATCAGCGCGGCGGCACCCGAGGCGGCGACCAGCGCGCCGGCCAGGATCCACTGCGGCCGCACCCGGCGCACCAGCCGCGCGTTGAGCTGCGTCGCGGCGATGAGGCCGAGCGAGTTGACGCCGAACAGGATGCCGTAGGACTGCTCGGACAGGCCGAACACGTCCTGGAACACGAACGACGAGCCGGCGATGTAGCCGAACAGCGCGGCCATCATCAGCCCGCCGGTGAGCATGAGGCCGACGAACGTGCGCTCGCGCAGGATCGAGCCGTAGGTGCGCAGGGTGTCGGCGACCCCGCCGGAGCGGCGGCGGTCCTCGGGCAGCGTCTCCTGCAGCCCGAACACCACGACGGCGACCAGCCCGAGGCCGAGCGCGGCCAGCACCCAGAAGACGCCGCGCCAGTCGGTGAACTGCAGCACCTGGCCGCCCAGCGTCGGCGCCAGCACCGGCGCGACACCCGTGACCAGCATCAGCCGCGACAGCAGCCGGATGGCGGGCATGCCGGTGTAGAGGTCGCGGACCACGGCCATGGACACGACGGCGCCGGCCGCGGCGGCCATGCCCTGCAGGACACGGAAGACCCCGAGCACCTCGATGGTGGGGGCGACGGCGCACAGCAGCGAGGCCACGACATGCGTCAGCGTGGCGGCGATGAGCGGACGGCGGCGGCCGACGGCGTCGGACCACGGGCCGAGGATGAGCTGGCCGACGGCGAAGCCCAGCAGCGTGCCGGTGAGGGTCAGCTGGACCTGGGCCTCGGTGGCGCCGAGGTCGCCCGCGATGTCGGGGAACGCGGGCAGGTAGAGATCGATGGTCAGCGGTCCGAGTGCGGTGAGCGCGCCGAGCACGAGGATCCGGCGGATCATCGTGCTGCGGGACAGGCCGGTGACGCCGTCGGCGTCCGGCACGGCGCGAGTGCGCGCAGACAAGGGCGGCCTCTTCCAGAGGTAGTACGTGAAGGGGAGCAAAACGGCGCGCGACTGCTGCGGCGCGAAACACCGACATGCTCAACTGTGCCAGAGGCGCCTGACATTCCGACAGGGAGTTTCATGTGACGCGGCGTACAGCCGCCCGCGTCAGCGCAGCAGCGGCGCGACCGCCTTCCAGCCCGGGTCGGGCCGGCTCTGCACCGCGGCGGTGCCGTGCGTCCACTGCTGCAGCACCGCGCCCACCGGCGCGGGGTCGACCTCGAGGCCGTCGACGTAGAGGTGCACGACGATCTTGCCCTCGCCGGTGACGCGGCCGACGTGGACGACCTGCGGGCCCTCGCCGCCCAGCTCCGCGATGACCTGCTGGACCAACTGCTCGGCGTCGTCGAGCAGGGAGTCGTCCGGCGGCATGCCGTCGGAACCGGGCGGGTAGTCGAGCACGAGCGCGACGTGGGTGTCGGCCAGCGGCCGCTCGACGCGGTCCAGCGGGCGGCGCACCAGCGCGACGATCGGGCCCTTGCGCCCGCTGCCGCGCAGCAGCGCCCAGACGTCGTCGGACGGGCGCAGCTGGTCGACCACCGTCCCCAGCATCGACACCGGGATGGCGTCGAGCGGCGGGTCGGCGGCGACCTCGACCTCGCCGATCCAGCGCTCCGCCTCGTCCTCGCCGAGCGCGGCGTCGAGGCCGTGGAAGGCGACCGAGAGCCGGTGCTCCTTGTCCAGCAGCGGGAACAGCGGGTGGTGGATGACGACGTCCAGCCGGCTGCGCTGCGGGTCGACGCGGGTGCCGGCGACCAGCTCGCGCAGCTCGATGTCGTAGTCGTCGACCTTCATGACGACGGAGTCGAACAGGGCGGGGTCGGCCCGGCGCACCGGCGCGAACTCGACCTCGGGGTCGTCGGGCGCGGCCAGCATCCAGCGCTCGGCCAGCCCGCGCAGTTCGGCCTTGCCGCCGCTGGAGACCACCAGCATGAACCGCTTCGCCGCGCTGGGTGAGACCTCCCAGTTCAGCGACGGGTCGATGGCGGCGACCGGCGGGCGGAGCAGCTCGATGAGGTCGTCGGAGCGCTTCTCCTCGAACGCCGCGAGGACGTCGTCGCGGTGCTCGGTCCACCACGCCCAGAACCGGGCGATCGCGGGCCGGGGGTCGTCGGTCACCCTGGTCTTGCGGCGGAAGATCGCCATGTGGAGCTCGTCTCTTACGGCGGCGGCTGATCGCTTCGACGATCAGGGGTCGAGAGGAGCATCATAAGAGTGCGGGATCGACCCGGTGTCCTCCGAAGGAGGTGGGGGTCATGACCATGCCGACTCCCGACATCGAACAACACCCCGACGTCGCTGCCATGAGGCACAGGTACGACCAGCTCGCCGAGACTCCCGTCGCGCAGTCCGCCGACGGCCTGACGTTCCTGGCCGGCCTCTATGTCGCGATGTCGCCATGGGTGATCGGATTCTCCGACCACTCCGCGCTCACCATGACCAACCTGTTCACCGGCATCGCCGTCGCCTTGCTGGCGGCCGGGTTCGTGGCCTCCTACGGCCACTTCCACGGCATGGCCTGGGTCGCGCCCATCCTGGGCGCCTGGGCCATCGTGGCGCCCTGGGCCGTCGACGGGCCGACGCCGGAGAACTCCGCCATCGTGAGCAACATCATCGCCGGCGCCGTCATCGTGTTGTGCGCCCTCGCCATGATGTCCGGCGGCATGCGCCGGACTCGCTCCTGAACAACGGGCCTCCGGGCGGCGGCGCTCCTTCCCCGATCCCGTGCGCCGCCGCCCGGACCTCGTCCACGAAGATGGGCCCATGGAGTTCGCCGACGTCGTCGCCCGTCGCCGCATGGTCCGCAACTACACCGACGAGCCGGTCGACCCCGCCGTCGTCGACCGCGTCCTCACCCACGCGCTGCACGCGCCGAGCGCCGGGTTCAGCCAGGGCTGGGCGTTCCTGCGCCTCGACTCCCCCGCCGACGTCGCCCGGTTCTGGGACGCGGCCACGCCACCCGGCGACGGCTCCGACGCGTGGTCGGCCGGCCTGCGCCGGGCGCCCGTGCTGATCGTGCCGTTGTCGTCGAAGGCGGCCTACCTCGACCGGTACGCCGAGCCGGACAAGGGCTGGACCGACCGCGACGAGTCCCGCTGGACGGCGCCGTACTGGGACATCGACACCGGCATGGCCAGCCTGCTCATGCTCCTGACCGTCGTCGACGAGGGTCTGGGCGCCTGCTTCTTCGGCATCCCGGCCGACCGCGTCGACGCGTTCCGAGCCGCCTTCGGCGTCCCGGCCGACTACAAGCCGATCGGCGTCGTCAGCATCGGCCACCGCGCGCCCGACCGCCGCTCGCCGTCGCTGCGCCGCGGCCGCCGCGACCTCGACGCCGTGGTGCACCGAGGCCGCTGGTCGGCCTGAGCGTCAGACACCGCCGAAGCGGCGCTCCAGCAGCGCGTTGAGCAGCGCGGCCGCGGTGCCGGCGTCGTCGACGGTGACGAGGGTGCGCACACCGTCGGTCCGTTCGACCAGCAGCGCCTCGCCGCCGCGCAGCACGTAGCCGCGGGTGCCCTTCAACGGGCCGACGGCGGAGAGGCGATAGCCCCAGCCACCGAAGTCGCGGGCCGGGCGGACGGTGACGGTGCTGGCTCGCGCGATGCGGTCCAGCGACGTGTGCAGGCGCGGCCGCCCGAACCGGCCGCGGATCGTGAGCCCGCGCTCGTCGACCGTCACCGTGATGGAGAACATCGCCGCCGCGAGGACGGCCAGCGCCACACCGATGCCGAGCACCCACCACTGCCGGGCCAGGACGCCGACGACCGCGGTGACGCCGATGCCGGCGACGAGCACGACGGCGGGCAGGCCACCGGTGGCGGCGGACCGGGTCCAGACCACCCGCTCGCCGGCCCCGACGGCCAGGTGCGGCGCCTCGGTGGCGCCGGGCGGCAGCGGCCCGAGCGGCCGTGACGGCGACGTCCAGCGCGGCGTCAGCGCCACGGCCAGCACCGCGACCACGACACCGGCGGCCAGCGCCAGCGCGATGACCGCGCCGGGCAGCTCGACGGCGGCGGCATCGGCCGTTCCGCGCTGCCGCTCGGTCAGCAGGACGGCCAGCGCCGTGACGAACGCCGTCGTGCCGGCCGTGGTGGCGGCGACGACCCGGGTGACGGTGGCGTCGGCGCGGACCGCCAGCACCAGCACGACCCCGATGACGGCGAACGCGGCGGCGAACCCCACGACCAGCCAGGCCACCGTGGACACCGAGCTGAAGCCGTCCGCCGTCCCGTCGGCACCCCAATGGGTGGCGACCCGCGCCGGCAGTTCGTCGCGCCAGCTCAGCACCAGCGCGGCGCCCACCGCACCGATCACGATCGGCAGGCCGGCCGCGGCCAGCAGCGCCCGCGCCAGCACGCCGCGGCCCGGGCCACCCGTCGTCTGCTCCGTCATGAGTACTCCTTCCGGATCAATGCGGTGAGCTCGTCGGCGCTCAGCCCCAGCCGGCGCGCCTCGGCGATGGCGCCGGCGACGGCCTCGCGCAGCCGCGCCAGGCCGCCCGCGCCGGCCTCGGTGACCACCGCGCCGCGCCCGCGGCGCAGCTCCACGAGCCCTTCGTCCCGCAGCAGCTGGTAGCCGTGCAGGACCGTGTGGACGTTCAGCCCGAGCGACTCGGCCAGCTCGCGCGCGCTGGGCAGCCGCTCCCCGGCCGCCAGCTCGCCGCGCGCGATGGCACCGCGGACCGCTCCGGCCAACTGGGCGAAGAGCGGCTCGGCGGACGCCGGGTCGAGTCGGATGAGCATGCTTCGATTGTATTGTTCTAGCTCTAATAGAACAAGTTGGCCGGCGTGGTGGTGCGATAGCGTCTGCCCATGACGGAGATCCCCGCGCCGCCCGTGGCGAAGCAGGTCCCTGCCGAGCGGACCGTCCATGGCGACACCGTCGTCGACGAGTACGCCTGGCTGAAGGACCGCGACGACGCCGACACCGTCGCCTACCTCGAGGCCGAGAACGCCCACACCCAGGCGGCCACGGCGCACACGAAGGCGCTGCAGGACGAGATCTTCGACGAGATCAAGAGCCGCACGCTCGAGACCGACCTCTCGGTGCCGGCGCGGCACCACGGCTGGTGGTACTACACCCGCACGCTCGAGGGCAGCCAGTACCCCATCCACTGCCGCTCGCGCACCGAGCCGGCGCTGCCCGCCGACCCTGCCGAGCCGATCGTCTCGCCCGCCGACGAGCAGGTGCTGCTCGACCAGAACGAGCTGGCCGGCGACTCCCCCTACTTCGCGCTCGGCGCGTTCGACGTCAGCCCCGACGGCCGACTGCTGGCGTACTCCACCGACTACGACGGCGGCGAGAAGTACACGCTGCGGTTCAAGGACCTCGAGACCGGCGCCACGCTGGCCGACGAGGTGCCCGGCACCTACTACGGCTCGGCGTGGGCGGGCAACGGCAGCGCGCTGTTCTACACCACCGTCGACGACGCCATGCGGCCGTACCGCGTGTGGCGGCACCTGCTCGGCACCGAGGCCGCCGCCGACGTCGTCGTGCACGAAGAGACCGACGAGCGGTTCTTCGCCGGCGTCGGGCTCACCCGCAGCGAGCAGTACGTCGTCATCGAACTGGGCAGCCAGATCACCAGCGAGACGTGGGTGCTGCCGGCCGGCGACCCGCGCGGCGAGTTCCGCGTCGTCCAGCCGCGCGAGCAGGGCGTCGAGTACTCCCTGGACCACACCGGCGACTCCTTCTTCATCGTGCACAACAAGGACGCCGTCGACTTCGAGCTGGTCGTCGCACCGGCGTCGGCGCCGGGGCGGGAGAGCTGGCGGCCGGTGCTGCCGCACACCCCCGGCGTCCGCGTCACCGGCGTCGACGCGTTCGCCGGCCACCTCGTCGTGTCCATGCGCCGCGAGGGCCGCACCGAGCTGCACGTCATGCCGCTGGCCGACGGCGTGCCCGGGCCCGGGCGCGACATCGGGTTCGACGAGCCCGTGCGCACCGTCCGGCCGGGCGGCAACCCCGAGTTCGACACCACGGTGTTCCGGCTCGGCTACGCCTCGCTCACCACGCCCAGCTCCGTCTACGACTACGACGTCGCCGGCGGCGGGCTGACGCTGCGCAAGCGGCAGCCGGTCCTCGGCGGCGTCGACCTGTCCGCGTACGAGTCGGTCCGCGAGTGGGCCCTCGCCGACGACGGCACCCGCATCCCCATCTCGCTGGTCAAGCGGCGCGACACCCCGCGCGACGGCAGCGCGCCGTGCGTCCTGTACGGCTACGGCGCCTACGAGGCGTCGATGGACCCCTGGTTCTCGATCGCCCGGCTGTCGCTGCTGGACCGCGGCTACGTGTTCGCCATCGCGCACGTGCGCGGCGGCGGCGAGCTGGGGCGGCGCTGGTACGAGGACGGCAAGCTGCTGCACAAGCGCAACACGTTCACCGACTTCATCGCCTGCGGCGAGCACCTGGTGTCGGCCGGCTGGACGTCGCGCGACCGGCTGGCCGGACGGGGCGGCAGCGCCGGCGGCCTGCTCATCGGCGCCGTCGCCAACCTGTCCGCCGGGACCTTCGCCACGTTGGTCGGCGAGGTGCCGTTCGTCGACGCGCTCAACACCATCCTCGACCCCACCATGCCGCTGACGGTCGTCGAGTGGGAAGAGTGGGGCAACCCGGTCGACTCCGCCGAGGTGTACGCGTACATGAAGTCGTACTCGCCTTACGAGAACCTCTCGGCGCGGCCCTATCCCGCCATCCTGGCCACGGCCGGGCTGAACGATCCCCGGGTCGGCTACCACGAGCCGGCCAAGTGGGTGGCGCGGCTGCGCGCGACCGCCACCGGCGACCGTCCGCTGCTGCTCAAGACCGAGATGGGCGCGGGCCACGGCGGGCCGTCCGGCCGCTACGACGCCTGGCGCGACGAGGCGTTCACGCTGGCGTTCATCATCGACACCACGAACCCCGCCAACCTCGCATAGTTCACCTTCCGGGCGTTTGTGACCTGCGTGAACGCCGCGCATGCGCGCGTCCCGATCGGGTAAGCCGCCACTCAACGGCGAGAAACCTGGGAGGGACCATGAAAGGCAAGCTGATCCTCCTGGCCGGCGCCGCGGTCGGGTACGTCCTCGGCACCCGGGCCGGGCGGCAGCGCTACGAGGAGCTCAAGGGCCGAGCCGACGCGCTGTGGCACGACCCCAAGGTGCAGCAGAAGGTCACGGACGCGCAGGAGGCCGTGCGGGCCCGGGCGCCGGAGCTCCAGGAGAAGCTCACCGACGCCGCGTCACGCGCCTCCGACAAGGTGCGCTCGACGATGCACCGCCACAACGGTGACGGCGACGGCAGCGACATCGCGGAGGTGAGCGCCCATGGCCGCAACGGGCACTACCCGCAGTCAGGATGACCACTCCGTCGCCGAGCTGGTCCGGGAGTTCTCGACGCAGACGTCGCATCTGATCCGCGACGAGCTGCGGCTGGCGCAGGCGGAGATGTCGGTGAAGGCGAAGCACGCCGGGATCGGCGTCGGCCTGTTCGGCGGCGCCGGGCTGCTGGCCTTCTTCGGGGTCGGCGCCCTGGTGACGGCGGCCATCGCGGCACTCGCGCTGACCAGCCTGGACGTGTGGGCCGCGGCGCTGATCGTCGCCGCCGTCCTGTTCCTGCTGGCCGGCGTGGCCGCGCTGATCGGCCGGGGCGAGACCAAGCAGGCCTCGCCCACCCCGGACCGCACCGTCGAGAACGTCAAACGCGACGTCGAGGAGCTCAAGGAGGGCAGGCACCGATGAGCACCACCACTACGCGCACGAACGCCCCCACCACCGGTGAACCGTCGAAGGACGCGACACCGGAGGAGATCGAGAAGCACATCGAGCAGACCCGGGCCGACCTCGGCCGCACCGTCGAGGCGCTGCAGCACAAGCTGGACGTGCGCAGCCAGGCGCGCGAGCGGCTGAGCGCCGTCCGCGACCGCGCCGGCTCCCTGGCCGGGTCGGCCCGCGACCGCGCCGGTTCCATGGCCTCGTCCGCCAAGGACGTCGCCACCCGCCCGGCGACCATGATCGCCGCCGGCGCCACGGTCGTGGTCGGCGCTGTGGTGGGCGCGGTCGCGTGGAAGCGGCGGCACTAGGAGCACCCCATGGCAACGCACCTGCACGGACGTGAGTCCTCGCCGGGCCGGCCGCGCCCCGACGGCGTGGCGGCGGACCAGTCGGCGCCGGACGGGCCGACGCAGCTGACCCGCCCGTCCTGGACCTACGTCGCCCGCCGCTCGGTGCGCGAGTTCCTCCGCGACGAGTGCCCGGACATGGCGGCGGCACTGACGTACTACTCGGTGCTGTCACTGTTCCCGGCCCTGGTGGCGCTGGCGTCGTTGCCGGCGCTCGTCGGGCAGGACAGTCAGCGGACGACCGACCAGCTCGTCGGCATCGTCCAGGACATCGCGCCGTCGTTGGTGACGTCGGACCTGGAGCGGCCCATCAATCAGCTCACCCAGGCTCCGGGCGCCGGCTCAGCGCTGATCATCGGTCTGCTGGTCGCGCTGTGGTCGGCGTCCGGCTACGTCGGCGGTTTCGGCCGCGCGATGAACCGTATCTACGACGTCGACGAAGGGCGCCCGTTCTGGAAGCTGCGGCCGCAACAGCTGGCGCTCACGCTGCTGACGATGCTGCTGGTGCTGATGGCCGCCGTGCTGCTGGTGGTCAGCGGCCCGGTGGCGCGGGCCGTCGGCGACGCGATGGGGGTCGGCGACACCGCCGTGACCGTCTGGAACGTCGCCAAGTGGCCGGCCCTCGTGCTGATCGTCGTGGTGATCGTGGCGATGCTCTACTGGGGCACCCCGAACGTGCGCCGGCCGCGGTTCCGCTGGGTCAGCGCCGGCGCCTTCATCGCGATCGTCGTGTGGGCGCTCGGCTCGGCCGCGTTCGGGCTCTACGTGGCGAACTTCGGCAGCTACAACCGCACCTACGGGTCGCTGGCCGGCGTGGTGATCTTCCTGCTGTGGCTGTGGCTGACCAACCTGGCCCTGCTGTTCGGCGCCGAGTTCGACGCCGAGACCGAACGGGCACGGGAGTTGCTGTCGGGGGTGCGCGCCGAGGAGGCCATCCAGTTGCCGCCTCGCGACACCCGCAAGATCGAGAAGGACGCCGAGAAGCACGCCACCCTGGTGCGCCGCGGCCTGCGGCTGCGGCAGTCCGGCGGTGACGACACGTCGCTGCCGGAGGAGCACACCTGACGGGCACCCGTTCCGTGGGCGGCGCACCAGGGCAGGCGGCAGGCGGCCGAGGGTCAGATGGCGCGGACCCGGCTGGCGCCGGCGCGGGCCTCGAGCCGGCGGGCGAGGCGGTCGAGCAGACGGGCGGCGAGTTCGAGGCGGCGGGTGCGGCGGGCACGGCGGGCGAGCCCGGCCGTGGCGGCGGCGTGCTCGAGCTCGGTGGCGCGGACGCGGTGCAGGGTGTCGGGGTACGGCTCGTAGCTCATGACGGTCTCCTTTCAGGTCGTGCGGTGCAGCCGGATGGAGCCGCTGACGGTGGTGATGGAGAGCAGCAGGGCGCGGTCGGTGGCGGCGGGCGCGTCGGTGTGGTCGAGGTCGGAGTGGATGGACCCGGAGATGGACGACACGTCGAGGTTGGCGGCGGTGCCGGTGACGATGCCGACGGTGACGTTGCCGCTGGCGCTGCGCGCCCGGAGCTCGCCCTCGACGGCGCGGTGGGCGGTGATGTCGCCGGACGCGGTCTTGAGCTCGACCCGGCCGTCGACGGCGGCGAGCCGGATGTCGCCGGACGCGGCGGAGACGCGGCCGCTGCTGAGCGGCTGCTCGACGTCGATGGAACCGGAGCCGGACTCGAGCTCGACGGTGCCGCCGGCGGTGCCGAACCGGATGGACCCGGAGCCGGTGCGCACCCGGGCGCCGGCGGTCTCGGTGACGTAGACGTCGCCGCTGCCGGTGCTGAGCTGGAGGTCGTCGCAGGTGTCGACGGCGATGTCGCCGGAACCGCACTTGGCGGCGACATCGGCGAACCGGCCGTCGAGGCGGAGGTCGCCGGAGCCGGCCTGGGCGTCGACGCGGCTGCCGGTGGGGACGGTGACGGTGATGTCGACCGACGCGGAGCGGCCGAGCAGCGACGTGGTGCGCGGGACCTCGATGCGCAGCGCGCCGGGCCGGTGCTCGACCAGCGTGCGGTGGGCGAGGTCTTCGCCGTCGTGGCCGGCCGGTCGCAGCTCGACCAGGATCTCGGTGGCGTCGTCGGCCGCGGTGACGACGACGTCGCCGGAGCGCTGTTCGACGGTGAGGCCGATGGGTCCGTCGGCGGGGAAGCGGTGGGTGACGATGTCGGACACGGGAGTCTCCTGAGGTCGCGGGCGGGTGTCAGCGCACCCAGCCGGAGAGGTTCCGGCCGAGGGTGACGCGGCTGGTGGACGAGCGCTGCGGCTCGAAGGTCTGCAGCACGGCGCGGATGAGCCAGGCGTTGACGGACATGCCCTCGGCGGCCGCCGCCTCTTCGACCCGGACCTTGAGCGTCTCGGGCAGGCGGAGCGACACCCGCGAGGTGCCTTCGTCCTCCGGCGGCAACGGCGGCACCGGCGGGGTGGGCGGCTGCGGCGGGTGCGGCGGCGCGTGGACGGTCTCGGTGGCGACCATCTCGGGGTCGCCGCCGCGCAGCCGGACCTCCACGGCGATGCCGTCGAGCTGGGTGGTGACCTCGGCCGCAGCGTCGCCCAGTGCCTCGAGCAACGTGAGCCGCAGCGACGGCTCGACGGCGTACGACAGCCGCTCGGCGGCACCGCGGACGTCGTCGGAGGCGGCCTGCCCGGCCGCGGCCAACGAGCCGCGCAACGCTTCGACGTACTGAGTGAGGTCCATGACGCCATCATGGCGTCATTGTGGCGTCAGGTCAAGCGCCAGAGTGGCGTACCGATGACGCCGGACAGGCCCCTTTGCAATGAGCACCTATACGCACCGCCTGCGAGCTGGGCGTCGCCGGCGGTGCGTATGGGTGCTCATTGCAAAGGGGGCGTCGTGGCGTCATGGCGACGCCACGACGACGTCAGGAGCCTCGCTGCACCGCGGCGAGCAGCAGTTGGGCGACGTCGAGGACCTCGACGCCTTCGCCGCGGCCGTCGGCCTGGGCCTCGGTGAGGCCGTCGGAGAGCATGACCCGGCAGAAGGGGCAGCCGACGGCGATGGCTTCGGCGCCGGTGTCGAGCGCCTCGGCGGTGCGGGCGCTGTTGATGCGGGTGCCGATGCGCTCTTCCATCCACATGCGGGCGCCGCCGGCGCCGCAGCAGAACGAGTTCTGCTGGTTGCGCGGCATCTCGCGCAGCTCCACCCCGGGGAGTGCCTGGACGAGTTCGCGCGGCGGTGTGTAGACCTGGTTGTGCCGGCCCAGGTAGCAGGGGTCGTGGTAGGTGACCGGCCGTCCCGCGATCTGGGCGTCGCCGGCGGGCGCGACGGGGGTCAGCTTCCCCTCGCGCACGAGGCGGTTGAGCAGCTGGGTGTGGTGCACGACCTCGAGTTCCAGCCCGAGCTGGGAGTACTCGTTCTTGATGGTGTTGAAGCAGTGCGCGCACGTCGACACCACCCGCACCGCGCCCGACTCGCGCAGCACGTCGATGTTCTGCGCGGCCAGCTGCTGGTACAGGAACTCGTTCCCGGACCGGCGGGCGGGGTCGCCGGTGCAGGTCTCGCCGTCGCCGAGGACGGCGAACGACACCCCGGCGGTGTGCAGCAGTTCCGCGACGGCCTGCGTCGTCTTCTTCGCGCGGTCCTCGAACGCGCCCGCGCAGCCCACCCAGAACAACCACTCGACCTCGTCCAGCGAATCGACCTCGACGCCGACGCGCGGCACCTCGAACGACAGCCCCGACGCCCAGTCCATGCGCTTGGAGGCGTTCACGCCCCACGGGTTGCCGGCCTTCTCCAGGTTCTTGAACAGCCCGTTCAGCTCGGACGGGAACTCGGACTCGATCAGCGACTGGTAGCGGCGCAGGTCGAGGATGTGATCGACGTGCTCGATGTCGACCGGGCACTGCTCGACACACGCCCCGCAGGTGGTGCACGACCACAGCACGTCCGGGTCGATCACGCCGCCCGCGTCGACCGGCCCGACGAGCGGACGCTCGGCCTCGGCCTTCGCCGACTCGTCACCGGCCAGCAGGTACGGCGCCTTCGCGTACGCGTGGTCGCGCAGCGCCGTCACGAACAGCTTCGGCGACAGCGGCTTGTCGGTGTTCCACGCCGGGCACTGCGACTGGCACCGCCCGCACTCCGTGCACGTCGAGAAGTCGAGCAGCCCCTTCCAGGAGAAGTCCTCGACCTTCCCGACCCCCAGCGACGCGTCGTCGTCGAGGTCGTCCAGCGCCTCGAAGTCGACCGGCTCGCCGTTGACCGTCAACGGCTTCGCCGCGCCCAGCGCGGGCCCGCCCTCGGGGTCGCGCTTGAACCAGATGTTGAAGAACGCCAGCCCCCGGTGCCAGCCCACCCCCATCGTCAGGTTCCACGCCAGCACGATGAAGAACACCCACGACACGGTGATCTTCAGCCCGGCGACCAGGTGCACCGTCAGCTCCACGTCGGCCGTCGGCACGCCGGAGAACCACGACCCGATGAACGCCGTCAGCGGGAAGTGCAGCACGTCACCGAAGAGGCGGTACTCCAGCCCGCGCAGCACCAGGATGCTCGCCGCGATGGTCGCGATGGTGAACTCAACGTAGTAGGCCTGCCAGAACGTCGACCCGAAGAACCGCGACCCCCGCCCCAGCGCCCGCGGATGCGACCGCTGCCGCACCACCGTCAGCAGGCCGATGCCCAGCAGCGTCGCCCACGCGATGGCCTCGGTGGCCCACTCGAACGGGATCCAGTGCCCGATCAGCGGCAGCGCGTACCGAGCGTCGAACAACTGCCCGTACGCCGTGACCAGCGTGAAGAACAACGCGAAGAACCCGACCATGACGAACCAGTGCGCCACGGCCACCACCGGGCGCTTCGCCATCTTCGTGTGGCCGAGGAACTCGCGCACCAGAGTGCGGGTGCGGGCCGACGGGTTCAGCTTGCGGCCCGGCGCGGGCCCGCCCAGCCGGATGACCCGCACCATCCGCATGATCGCGTCGGTGAGCACCACCAACGACAGCACCGTCACGCCCAGCGCGACGACGATCGCGACAAACTGCATGCGGGCTCGGCCTCCTTGCCGATCGGACGGGTCTCACGACCCACATTACTCGCGGGTAACCGCTACGCGCCGTCGACCCGGGTGCGGTGGAAGTTGAGGTGCGACCGGCTGGGCGTCGGGCCGCGCTGCCCCTGGTAGCGCGAGCCGTGCCGGGCGGTCCCGTACGGCTCCTCGGCCGGCGACGTCAGCTGGAAGAAGCACAGCTGGCCGATCTTCATGCCCGGCCACAGCTTGATCGGCAGCGTCGCCACGTTGGACAGCTCGAGCGTGACGTGGCCGGTGAAGCCGGGGTCGATGAACCCGGCGGTCGAGTGCGTCAGCAGCCCCAGCCGGCCCAGGCTCGACTTCCCCTCGAGCCGGGCCGCGACGTCGTCGCCGAGCGTCACCGCCTCGTACGTCGACGCGAGCACGAACTCGCCGGGGTGCAGGACGAACGGCTCGCCGCCGTCGGGTTCGACCATGCGGGTGAGGTCGGGCTGCTCCTCCGCCGGGTCGATGTGCGGGTACCGGTGGTTCTCGAACACCCGGAAGTAGCGGTCGAGCCGGACGTCGATGCTCGACGGTTGGATCATCTCCGGGTCGAACGGGTCGAGCACGACCCGCTTCGACTCGACGGCGGCGCGGATGTCCCGGTCGGAGAGCAGCATGTGGGGACACTACCGAACGCGCTCAGCCGTCCGGGGCCTGACGGCGGTAGGCCAGCGGCGCGCGCCAGCTGTAGCGCAGGGCCAGCGCCCGCAGCGTGAAGGTCACGACGCTCGCCGCGACGCCGGTCCAGACCGACAGCGCGTCGAGCCGCCACAGCACGGCGGTCGCCGCGGCGCCGACCATCGCGGGCAGCGCGTAGATGTCGTCGTAGCGGAACAGCGACGGCACCTCGCGCGCCACGACGTCGCGCAGCAGGCCGCCGCCGACCGCGGTGGTCACGCCGAGCAGCGCCGCCGACACCGCCGGCACGTCCGCGGCCAGCGCCTTCGCCGTCCCGGTGACGCAGAACAGGCCGAGCCCGGCCGCGTCGAACAGCAGCAGGGTGCGCCGGAACCGCGAGACGTGCGGGTAGTACAGGTAGACGACGCCGACGGCGAGCAGCACCGGCGCGAGGTACACCGGGTGTTCCAGCGCCGCCGGCCGCACCCCGATGATGACGTCCCGGACCACCCCGCCGCCCAGGCCCGTCATCCCGGCCAGCAGCGCGCTGGCCACGACGTCGAACCCCTTCCGCGCCGCCAGCAGCGCGCCGGTGACCGCGAAGAAGAACACTCCGACGAGGTCGAGCGCGAGCTGGGTCCGCTCCGCGAAGATCTCCACGGACCCAGCATCGCGCAGCGTCTCGGACCTACCCGGTGCGCAACGCGGCTATCGGCTCGACGGCGGAGGCCCGCCAGGCCGGGTAGGCGCCGGCGACCAGCCCGATCAGCCCGCCGAGCAGGGGCGCCACCAGCGCCAGCCGGATGTCCAGCAGCGGCGTCCAGTCGCGCACCACCGACACCCCGACCGTGGCGAGCACCCCGACCGTCGACCCGACCAGCCCGCCGAGCAGCCCGACGATGCCGCTCTCGATCAGGAACTGCCCGGCTACGTGAGACCGCCCGGCCCCGATCGAGCGGCGCAGCCCGATCTCGGAGATCCGCTCCATCACCGACAGCAGCGTGACGTTCGCGATGCCCAGCCCGCCGACCAGCAGCGCCAGCCCACCGAGCGCCAGGAACAGCCCGTTGACGTCGGCCGACACGTTGTCGCGCATGGAGCCGGGCGGCGGCGGCGCGTTGACGTCCAGCAGGTCGGGGTTGTTGGGGTCGACGGCGATCGGCGCCTGCCGGCCGATCAGCTGGGCCGCGCCGACGTCCGTCCGGACCTCCAGGGCCTCGGGCGCCGCCAGCTCGTACAGCTCGCGCGCGGTCGTCATCGGCATGATCACGGAGTCCTGCAGCTCGGTGCGGTAGTCGACGGCGTCCAGGATCCCGATGACGGTGAACGCGCGGTCGCCGATGAAGATCGACGGCTGGGAGTCGACCCGGTTGATGCCCAGGCGGTCGGCGGCGTACCGGCCGAGGACGACGACGGCGTCGCCGCGCGCGTCGTGCCCCTCGTCGAAGAACCGGCCGCCGGCCAGCCGCGCGCCGAGCGCCTCGAACAGCCCGGCCGACGCGGCCCCGACCGGCACCACCTGCTCCTGCGTGCCGTACGGCACCCCGCGCACGGCGTCGCCGCCGACGTCGACGCCAGCGAACGTGCCCGCCGACGCGACGCCGGCCAGCCGCAGCATCCGCTCCGGCGCGTCCCACGGCAGCTGCGTGAGCGCGACCTCGCCGTCGGGGCCGTCGGTCTCACCCGCCGCGACGGTGACCCGGGTGGCCGCGACGGCGTCGAAGCGGTCGGTGATCTGCCCCGCGGCGGTCTGCCCGAGCCCGATCGTCGCCACCATCGCCGCGATGCCGAGCACCGTGCCCAGCGTGGTCAGCGCCAGCCGCGACGGCCGGGCGGCCACCCCGGCGAGCGCCTCGCCGAACAGGTCGGCCATCCGCATCCGGTGGCCGCGGCCGGTCAGCCGCTGCCGTCCGCCCGCGCGCCGGCGCCGCAGCCCGGGCAGGTGGGGACGCGGCAACCGCAGCCGCCTCACGCGACCACCCCGGCCGGCACGACGTCGGACATCACGCCGTCGACGATGCGGACCCGCCGCTGCGCCCGCGCGCTGACACCGTCGTCGTGGGTGATGACGGCGAGCGTGATGCCCTCGGCGTGCAGCTCGTCGAACAGGTTGAGCACCGACGCCGCGTTGCCGGAGTCGAGGTTGCCGGTGGGCTCGTCGGCCAGCAGCAGGCTGGGCTGGGCGACCAGCGCGCGGGCGATGGCCACCCGCTGCCGCTCGCCGCCGGACAGCGTGATCGGGTCGAAGTCGAGCCGGTGCCCGAGCCCGACCCGCTCGAGCGTGGCGACGGCGCGCGCCGTGCGCTCCTTGCGCGGCACCCGCCGGTAGATCATCGACAGCTCGACGTTCTCCAGCACGCTGCGGTGCGGCAGCAGGTGGAACGCCTGGAAGACGAACCCGATGCGCTCGCCGCGCACGCGGGTGCGGCGCCGCTCGGACAGCGTGCTGACATCGACGCCGTCGAGCCGGTAGACGCCGTGCGACGGCCGGTCCAGCAGGCCGAGCAGGTTCAGCAGCGTCGACTTCCCCGACCCGGACGGCCCGATGATCGACAGGTACTCGCCCTGCGCGACGGACAGGTCGACGTCGCGGACGGCCTCGACCCGCGGCGGTCCGGGGAACACCCGGCCGATGCCGCTCATCTCGACGACCGGCGGCGTCACTCGTCGCCCCCGTCGTCGGAGTCGTCGCCGGTGTCGCCGACGACCACCAGGTCGCCCGCGGCGAGCGTGCCGTCGACGGCGGTGACCTCGGCGTAGCCCTGGGCGGTCAGGCCGACCTCGACCTCGACCAGCTCGGCGACGCCGTCGCGCATGACCTCGACCCGCGACTCGCCACCCGGCCCGGCGGTCAGCGCCGCCAGCGGGACGGCGAGCACGTCGCCC
This sequence comes from Jiangella alba, assembly GCF_900106035.1. GTDB lineage: Bacteria > Actinomycetota > Actinomycetes > Jiangellales > Jiangellaceae > Jiangella > Jiangella alba. Next base: position 1,588,187 of record NZ_FNUC01000004.1, on the reverse strand, counting down.
TCGGTGCTCTCGATCGGCACCGTGATGCGCACGTTCTGCCCGCGCAGCGCCTCGGCCTGCTCGGGCGTCAGCTCGCCCGGCGCGACGGTGACGTTCCAGCCGGAGGCGCCCTCGCCCTCGGCCTCGTCGATGGCGGTGATGGTGCCGGGCACCTGCTCGCCGGTCGGCAACTCGATGGAGACGGGCTGGTCGACGGCGAGCAGCTCGAAGTCGGCCTTGTCGACGTTCGCCGTGACGACGAGGGAGGCGCCGCTGACGGACATGGCCGCGCCGTCGATCTGGCCGCCGCGGCGCACGTGCACCTCGTCGACCCGGCGCGGCAGGCTCGGCACGAACACCACCTCGGACGCGGGCAGCGGGGTGCCGGCGGCGGCCGCGGCCTCGTCGCGGGCGGTGCGTGCGTCGGCGAGCTGCTCGCGGGCCTCGTCGAGCGCGTCCTTCAGCGCGTCGGTGTCGACGGGCGCGCCGTCCGGGCCGGTCGCGGAGTCGCCGGCGTCGAGCGCGTCGTCGGCGTCCTCGACCGCGTCCTCGGCCGCCTCGACGGCGTCGTTGGCGGCGTCGAGCTCGGCCTCGGCCCCGGGGTCCGGAGCCGGCGCCTCGTAACCGATGCGCTCGAACAGGTCGGCCACGGCGTTGCCGGTCGACAGCGTGTACTCGTCGTCGACCTCGCCCGGGTCCAGCCCGAGGCGGTCCAGCGTGACCTCCAGCTGTGCGACGTCCGGGCCGCTCATGCCCGGGCGCAGCGACCGGTACATGGGCAGTTCGCCGGCCAGCGCGATCAGCGGCCGGCCGACGATCTCCAGCAGCGCGGCGCCCTCGGCGATCTCGGCGCCGACCTCGGGCACCTGGCCGGTGACGATCGGCGGCGTCTCCAGGCCGCCGGTCTCCGGCTTGACGTCGACGGCGCCGGCCGCGGACACGTCGCCGCGGGTGACGACCTCGCTGTTGAGCGTGCGGGCCTCAACCGGCACCGTGACCTCGGACGCCTCGGGCGCGGCCGTCCGCGCGATGGCGTCGGCGGGCGAGGTGATGCGGGTGCCGGCGAAGATGCCGGCACCCAGGGCGATGACGGCAGTACCGCCCACGACGAGCAGGGTCCGGCTGCGTGCTCGGCTCACCCGATGCCACCGGCGCTACCCGCCGGGCCCTCCGCCATCGCGTCGCGATAGCGCTCGAGCTCGGCCTCGTGCTGGTCGACGAACTCCTCCTCGAAGCCCCACGCGACGTCCTTCTGGACCTCGGCGTACTCCTGCTGCTCGCAGTCGTAATCGGCGGTCGCGACCGCGATCTCGTACTCCTGCAGTTCGGCCAGCGCCGCCTCGTCGATGTCCTCCCCGCCGCCGCCGATGGTGACGCTCGGGTCGCCCTCGCCGTCGTCCTCACCGCTCGGAGGCTCGGTCGGCGACTCCGAGTCCCAGCCGTAGAGCTCGCTCATCCGGTTCATGACCGTCTCCTCGGGCTGGCCCGTGGTGTCGAACTCGCTGTAGCCGGCCTCGGCCATGCATGCCGCCCACGCCTCGGTCGCCTCGACCATGCGCGGGTCGCTCTCGACGCGCTGACGCAGCGCGTCGAGGTCTTCGAACAGGCCCTCGAACTCGCTCATGTCGAAGTCGCCCATGAGGCCCTCGTCGCCGTAGACCTCGGCGCTGGCCTCGCCGTAGCAGCCCTGGTCCTGCGGCGCCGACTGCTCGCCGTCGCCCGGTGCGATGGCGACGGCGCCGCCGCCGCTCATCTCGACGGTGTCGCCGAAGAGCGCGCGGTTGTACTGCTCGAGCGCCGCCTCGGACAGGCCGTCGCGGATCGGCTTGTTCGGGTCGGTGTCCTCGGTCTCGGTCTCCTTGCCCGGGTCCATGAGCGTGGTCATGCCGTAGCCGTACTCGCGGGCGAACTCGTCCGGCGGCAGGGAGTAGGCGTCGGCGAACGGGTCGTCGCCGCCCTCGCCGCCACCTGGGTCGGCCGGGATGTACTCGAAACCGGCCTCCTGCATGCAGGACGCGACCAGCTCTTCGACCTGCCGCATCTGCTGGCGCTCGTCCTCGCCGAGGTCGGCCATCGAGAAGGCGACCGTCATGCCGCCGCTGCCGCCGAGGCCGGAGTCCTCACCCAGGTACTGCTCCAGGGGGCTCAGCTCCTCGCCGTCGCCGGACTGGCCCGACGTGCCGTTGCCCCCGTCGTTCTGCCCGCCGCTGCCGTCGTCGTCGCCGCAGCCGGTCAGGACCAGGCCGGCCACGCAGGCGTACGCCAGCAGCCGGGCCCGTGCTCGCCAATTCGTCATGCCAGCAGGGTGCGATCAGCGCTGTGAAGAACCTGTGAAGGAGCCGTCAGATCCGCGCTCTTCACAGGTTCCTGACAGCTTCCTGCCACACTCGAATGTCATGGGAGCCCGGATCCTCGTGGCCGAGGACGACGTCAAACAGGCCGAGCTCGTCCGCCGCTACCTCGAACGCGAGGGCCACTCCGTCGTCATCACGCACGACGGCCGCGCCGCCCTGGACGAGGCGCGGCGGCGGCAGCCGGACCTGCTGGTGCTGGACGTCATGATGCCGCGGGTCGACGGCCTCGACGTCTGCCGCATCCTGCGCACCGAGTCCGACACCCCGATCATCATGCTGACCGCGCGGTCCACCGAGGACGACCTGCTGCTCGGTCTCGACCTCGGCGCCGACGACTACCTCACCAAGCCGTACAGCCCCCGCGAGCTGGTCGCCCGGGTCCGCACCATCCTGCGCCGGGCCGACCGGCACCGGGCCGCCGACTCCCGGCTGCGCATCGGCGACCTCGTGGTCGACACCGCGCGGCACCAGGTGTTCGTCGACGGCCGCGAGATCGACGTGACGCCGGCCGAGTTCAAGATCCTGGCCTGCCTGGCCGCGGAGCCCGGGCGGGTGTTCCCGCGGCAGAAGCTGCTGGAGCAGGCGTTCGGCTTCGACCACTACGCGCTGGACCGCACCGTCGACGTGCACGTCATGAACCTGCGGCGCAAGCTCGAGGCCGATCCGGCGGCGCCGGCGTTCCTGCTGACGGTGTACGGCGTCGGCTACAAGATGGCCGATCAACCGGGAGTGCGCGATGCGTCGTAGCCTGTTCGTCCGCCTGCTCGTGCTCTCGCTCGGGGTGGCGGTCATCTCCATCACCGCCACCGCCTGGCTCACCACGCAGAGCACCAGCCAGCGACTGCGCGGCGAGTTCGAGCGCACCCTCGAGGCCGACAGCTACGTCTACCAGAACCTCATCGCGTACGCGCAGAGCAACGACTCGTGGAACGACGTCGGCGAGCTCGTCGGCGAGCTCGCGCGGGCGACGGGCAGCCGGGTCGCGCTGACCGGCGCCGACGGCCAGGTGCTGGCCGACTCCGCCGGTTCCGGCGGCGACGCGCCACCGCTGCCGTCCACGCCGACCGCCGAGGTCGACGCCATGGCGCCGATCTCGGTCATGGCCGGCGAGTTCTCGATGGCGTCGGCCGTGCCGTTCGCCGGCACCTGGTCCAGCGGTCTCGTGGCCGAGGAGGCGACACCGCCCCCCGGCGGCGAGGCCACGCCGCTGGAGGAGACGATCAGCATCACCGGCATGGACGCCAGCTTCGTCAGCCTCGGCGCACCGATGTCGACTCCGCTGGACTGGCGGCTGACCAAGGAGGAGGCCAGGGCGCGCGAGCGCCTGGTCGCCGACGCCAACGCCTGCCTGCAGGACCTCGGCAGCGAAGGGCTCATCGTCAGCCCCGACGGGGCGGTGCTGCGCGCGACGACCGACACGCTCACCAGCGTCCTGGACCTGCCGACGGAGTCGACGAAGGTCGACGACTCCGTCCGCGGCTGCGTGCCGCCCGAGCTGTCCGAGGCCAGCGCGGCCAGCAAGGCGCTGAACGCCGAACAGGTGCGGCTGACCGAGCAGTGCCTCGCCGACGCCGGCATCGTGGCCCTGCCCACGGTCGCCGAGACCGGGCTGGTGCAGCTCTCCGTCGACTCCGGCGACGAGGCGCAGGTCGACCAGTTCTACGACTGCTCCACCATGGCCGGTGACCAGGCGATGGAGCCGTTCCTCGCCGACCCCGCGCTGCTGTACATCGGCTCGACCGACCGGTTCGACGCGCTCTCCGGCGACGGGTGGGTGCGTACGGTACTGACCGGCCTCGGCGTGCTCGCGGCCGCCACCGGCATCACCGTCTTCGCCGGCCGGCGGCTGTCGCACCCGATCCGCACGCTCACCGAGGCGGCCCAGCGGCTGGCGTCCGGCGGACGGGGCACCCGGGTCCAGGTGACGGGCAGCGACGAGGTGGCCCGGCTGGGCCACGCGTTCAACGCCATGGCGTCGTCGATCGAGGAGAACGAGCGGCAGCGCAAGGCGATGGTCAGCGACATCGCGCACGAGCTGCGCACGCCGCTGGCCAACGTCCGCGGCTACCTCGAGGCGGCCGAGGACGGCGTGGTGCCGATGGACCCGCAGCTGGTGTCGTCGCTGCTGGAGGAGTCCACGCTGCTGCAGCGGCTGATCGACGACCTGCAGGACCTCGCGCTCGCCGACGCCGGCATGCTCCGGATGCACCGCGAGACCATCGACGTCGCCGACCTCGCCCGCCAGGTGGTCGCCGCGCACCAGCCGTCGGCGTCGGCGTCGCAGGTGGAGCTGGTGGTGGCCGCGCCGCCGTCGGTCGAGGCCGACGCCGACCCGGTGCGGCTGCGACAGGCGCTGGGCAACCTGGTGGCCAACGCTGTCCAGTACTCCGGCACCGGCAGCACCGTGCTGGTACGGGTGTCGCGCGACGCGGTGTCCGACGAGGTGGTGCTGGCCGTGCGCGACGACGGTCCCGGCATCGCGCCCGAGCACCTGGAGCACCTGTTCGACCGTTTCTACCGCACCGACACCTCCCGCACCCGGGCCACCGGCGGCAGCGGCCTGGGCCTGGCCATCACCAAGCACCTGGTCGAGGCGCACGACGGCAGCGTCACGGTGTCGAGCATGGTCGGCGCGGGGTCGACGTTCACCGTCCGGCTGCCCGCGCACGCGCCCGTCCCGGCCACCTGATCAGTCCCGCCCGCGGCGGACGACGGCAGGACGTCGACGTCCAGGAGGACGGGGGAAGCGGGCACAGCCCGCCCGGGTCCGCCGTTCCTGCCGGTGCACGTGGTCTTCACTAGCGAGAGTGCTGTTCCGGACGCCGTTTCGGGCTGTTCGCGGGATTCTGGCTATCGAGGTCGCCCCAGGTCGGCAGGTTCACTCGTCTCGTGGGCACGCCCAGACTGCCCCCGTCCCCCTGGCGCCAGGGGGACGGACCACGGCGCGCGGTTCGTCAGCGCACGGAACGCCGGCCAACGCGAAGCCCGGGCCCGGCCACCTGATCAGCCGAAGGCGACCTCCGGCAGCCAGGTGACCAGGCCGGGGACCAGCGCCAGCAGCAACAGCACGGCGATCATCACGGCCAGGAACGGCAGCACGGCCACGCTGAGCTTCCCGAACGACACCCCGCTCATCTTGGTGAGCACGTAGAGCAGCGCGCCGACCGGCCAGGTCAGCAGGCCGAGCATGAGGTTCACGACGACGATGACGCCGAAGTGGATCGGGTCGATGCCCAGCTCGGTCGCCACCGGCAGCAGAATCGGCAGGAAGATCAGGATCGCCGGCACCGCGTCCATCGGCATCCCGACGATGAGGAAGAACAGCATCGCCAGCAGGATGAACGCCACCGGGCCCACGTTGAGGTTCTCGACCAGCGACGACAGCCCGGTCGCGAGGTCGCCCACCGTCAGCACGTACGAGAACGCGCCGACCACCGCGAACAGGATCATGATGGTCGCGCTGAACACGGCGCCGTCGCGGAACAGCGGCAGCAGGTCGCGCGGCGTCAGCGTCCGGTAGACCACCAGGCCCAGGAACAGCACGTACGCCGCCGCCAGCATGGACAGCTCGGTGATGGTCGCGAAGCCGGTGAGGATGCCGCCGATCAGCAGCACCGGCGCGCCGAGCGCGGGCAGCGCGGCCAGCGTCAGCGGCCACAGGTCGGCGGCGCGGCGCGGCACCCGCTCCGTCTGCGGCAGCAGGCCGCGGCGGGCGTTCCACATGATCAGCAGCACCATCGAGCCGGCCAGCAGCAGCGCCGGCACGACGCCGCCGAGGAACAGTTTGCCGACGGACAGGTTCGTCACCAGCGCGACGAAGATCATCGGGATGCTCGGCGGCGCGACCGGCCCGATGACGGCGGCGCTGGCGTTCACGGCGGCGGCGAACTCGGGCCGGTAGCCCTCCTTCTTCATCGCCGGCAGCATTACCGACGAGACGGCGGACGCGTCGGCCGGCGCGCTGCCGGACACGCCCGACACCGCGACGTTGACGCCCACCGACGCGTACGCGAGGCCGCCGCGGTAGCGGCCGAGGAAGTACATCATCAGCCGCAGGATCCGCTCGGTCATGCCGGTGCGGTTGAGCAGCTCGCCGGTGAGGATGAAGAACGGGATCGCCAGCAGCTCGAAGTTGCCGATGCCCTTGGCCATCGCCGTCGGCAGGCTGGTGGCGTCGCCGAGACCGAGCGCGCCGATCGTCACCAGCGCGGCCACGCCCATCGAGATCCAGACCGACAGGCCCAGCCCCATACAGGCGAACAGGGTGAGGAACAGGACGATGGTCTCCATGGCTCAGTCCCCGTCCGCCTCGAGCCGCGACGGCCGGGCCGCGAACGCGCGGACGAACTCCGCCGTCCGGCGCACCGCGGCCGCGACGATCTCCTCGCCCGCCTCGCGGCTGGCCAGGCGGGCGTCGCCGAACACGCCGTTGCGGGTCCGCGACGCGAACGAGCGCGGCACCGTCACGGCGAACGGCTCGTAGTTGTCCTCGAAGGCGCCGTAGTCGTCGACGTGGTCGCCGGCCTCCAGCGCGTCCGGGCGGACCAGGTCCGCCGTCACGGCCAGCGCGACGCTGGTCTCCACCTCGCAGGCGTGCCCCCAGCGGGCCGTCTGACGATGCGCGGCGACGGTGTCCGCTGCCTGCGTCATCCAGAACGCCGACGCGGCCTCGACGCCGTGCTCGTAGGTCAGCTCCGTGGTGAGGACGCCGAGCACGTTCTCGTTGCCGCGATGCCCGTTGACGAACACGACCTTGCGCAGGCCGTGCGCGCGCAGGCTCAGCACGACGTCGGTGAGCACCGCGCGGAACGCGTCGGCGCCGATGCTCAGCGTGCCCGGGAAGGACAGGTGGTGCGCGGACAGCCCGAACGGCAGCGGCGGCGTGACGACGGCCAGCGGCGCCACCTCGTCGGCGACGCGGCCGGCGATCTCCGCGGCGACCCGCCAGTCGATGCCCATGCCCAGGTTCGGGCCGTGCTGCTCGGTGGCGCCCACCGGGATCAGGGCCACCTTCGCGTCCGCCGCGAGCGCCGCGAACTCGGTGGTGGTCAGGTCGCTGAGCCGGGTCATGCCGGGCTCCTCTCCAGGTCGGACTCGGGCACCGGCGGCGGGAAGCCGTGCGCGCGCAGCGGCATCGTCACGGCCGCGACGAGCAGCAGCACGCCGGCCACCGGGATGGCGGCGTAGGCCCACGAGGTGGGCACACCGAGCTGGACGTACGGGATGTGGTCGCGGGCCCGCGCCACGGACAGGCCGGCGCCGACGACGATCGCGAAGAAGCCGATCTCGGCCACGCGCAGCACCACGAGCAGCACCCGCAGCGGCCGGCCGGTGAGCTTGGAGTCCAGCCAGCCGGTCGTGATGTGCTCGGCGAAGCAGTACGCCGCGACCGACCCGAGCATGACGGTCCAGAGCAGCAGCAGCTGGCTCAGGTCGGTCACCCACAACCAGCCGTGCCCGATCTGGCGGGCCACCATCTGGGCCAGGTTCACGACGAAGATCGCGAAGAAGGCCAGCCCGCCGGCCCACGCGGTCACCCGGCCGAGGCCGGTGGCGACGGCGGCGAGACGCCCGGTCGCGCGCGGGCCGGCGGCGGGGGTCACGGCGCCTGCTCCTTCAGCTCGGCCACCTCGTCCAGCAGGCCTTCGGGCCACAGGTCGCCGTCGAACTGACGGAACGTCTCCGAGACGGCGGTGCGGAACGCCTCGACGTCGGGCTGGACGACGGTGAGCGACTGCTCCAGCGTGGCCATGGCCTCGTCCATCTGCTTCTGCACCTCGGCGGTGTCCAGCTCGCCGGCCTCGTGCGCGGCGTCGACGACGACGTCCTTGTCGTCCTGGCACAGGCCCTGCCACCAGTCGTCGGACACGTACCAGGACCGCGCGTCGCGGATGTAGTCCGTCGGCATGTAGTAGTCCTGCACCTCGTCGAGGCTCTGGTTGACAATGGTGATCGAGCCGTTCTCCTGCGCGTCGACGACGCCCTGGCGCAGCGCCAGGTACAGGTCGGCCAGCGGGACGACCTGCGGCTCGGCGCCGAGCGCCCGGGCGAACGCCTGCGGCATCGGCGCCTCGGCGATGCGCAGCTTCAGACCCTCCATGTCCGCCGGCGTCTCGATCGCCCGGTTCGCCGACAGCGCCCGCGGCTCCGCGTCGCCCTCGATCGCGACGACGCGGACGCCGGTGGCCTCGGCCGCCTCGTCCAGCAGCTCGCCGAACCGGTCGGTGCGCAGCACCCCGAGCAGCTGGTCGTAGCTGTCCCACAGGAACGGGACGCTGGTGATGGTGAACGCCGAGGCGCCCTCCAGCGTCGGGTAGATGCTGATGCCCTCGTAGAACAGGTCGACCTCCTGCCCGGCGCTGAGCCCGGCGAAGATGTCGTTGACGCCGCCGATCTGGCTGTTCGGGAACACCCGGACGCTCAGCCGGCCGTCGGTGCCCTCGTCGACCAGGTCGGCGAACTTCTCCGCGGCCAGCGTGGCCGGGTCGGACTCCGCCCGGATCGTGGCCAGCCGCAGTTCCTGGTCGGTGCACTCCGCGGCGTCGCCGCCGCCGCTGCCGCCGTCGTCGCCCGTGACGAAGCCGCAGCCGGACGCGGCGACGACGCAGAGGGCGGCGATGAGGGTGGTGCGCGTCTTCATGCGGGTCATGCGGTGCCTCCCGAGGTGACGGTGAGGATGAACTCGATCTCGACGGGTGAGCGGCGCGGCAGGGCCGCCACGCCGACGGCGGACCGGGCGTGCTTGCCGCGGTCGCCGAAGATCTGGCCGATCAGCTCGCTGGCGCCGTCGATGACGCGCGGCTGGCCGTGGAAGTCGGGGGTGCCGGCGACGAAGCCGGTGACGCGGAGCACGCGGCCGATCCGGTCGAGGCCGCCGGCGTGCTCGGCCGCGCAGGCCAGGCCCTGCAGCACGCAGATGCGGGCGGCCCGCTGGGCGGTCTCGAGGTCGACGTCGTCGCCGAGCCGGCCGGTGATGCGGACCTCGCCGTCCTCCTTGGGCAGCTGGCCGCTGACGTACAGGACGCCCGCGTGCTCGGTGACCGGCACGTAGTCGAAGCTGGGCGTGGCCGCAGGCGGCAGCTCCAGGCCGAGCTCGCGCAGTCGGGCGGTGGGGCTGTCGGTCACAGGTCCTCCTCGGTGTCGGGCGACAGGCGCGCCGCGTAGTCCGCCGCGCCGGAGGCGGCGGTGCCGTACCGGGGCGAGAAGCCCAGCTCGGCGCGGATGCGGCGGTCGTCCATCAGGGGCAGGTCGGGTGCGCCGTCCGGGATCTCGACGACGGTGGCCTCGGCGCGGCCGGTCGTGCTCGCGGCCACGATGGCCCGGACCAGCTCGGCCAGGCCGCCGCGGTGGCCGACGACGTTGTAGAGCGGGCTGGGCGGGTCGGTCTCGACGCCGGCCAGCAGGGCGGCCGCGGCGTCGTCGACGTGGATCCAGTCGGCGGTCCCGGTCCAGGCCTCGATGCGGGCCGGGCGCCCGGCGACGAGGTCGGCGAGGAACCGGACCAGCGTCTCCTGGCTGCCGCCGTACCAGCGGCCGGGCCCGTAGACCAGCGGCAGCCGGAGCCCGGTGACGGGCAGGCCGACGTCGGCGGCCAGCACGCGGGCCAACTGCTCGGCGCCGACCTTGGTGGCGCCGTAGACGAGGTCGGGCGTCAGCGCGGCGTCCTCGTCGACGGTGCCGCGGCCGGCGGCCGGGCCGTAGACGGTGCTGCTGCTGGACCAGCACAGCCGCCGGACGCCGTGCGCGGCCGCGGCTTCGATGACGTTGGCCAGGCCGCGGATGTTCACGTCGACGGCCAGCGCCGGGCGGCGCCGGGCGCCGGCGGCGAGACCCGACGCGCCGACGCCGAACGCGGCGAGGTGGACGATCGCGGCGGGGTTCGTGTCGGCCAGGACGGCGTCGACGGCGGCGCGGTCGGTGACGTCGAGGACGGTGTGGCCGACGCCGTCGGGCAGGTCCGGCAGCGCCGGGCCGCCGGGCGCGTCGTGACCGGTGACGACCACGCGCCGGCCCGCGGCGACGGCGGCACGGGCGACCGCGGCGCCGATGAACCCGGTGCCGCCGATGACGAGGACGGCGCCGGTCATCGGTCCACCCGCAGCCGGTCGAGGGCGTCCTCGTCGATCTCGATGCCCAGGCCCGGGCCGTCCGGCACCAGCACGGCGCCGTCGACCAGCGTGAACGGGCGGGTCGCCAGGTCGTCGCGCAGCGCGTTGCGGCCGCGGTCGTGCTCCAGCCACAGCGGCTCCGCCGGGTGGTCGACGTGCGGGTAGTCCGGCACGGCGGCCAGCAGCTGCACCGACGCGGCCTGCGCGACGACCCCGCCCCACACGTGCGGCGAGAACCGCACGTTCCACGTCTGCGCCAGGTGCGCGATGACCCGCGCCTCGCCCAGGCCGCCGCACTTGGACACGTCCGGCTGCACGACGTCGACCAGCCGCTCGGCGATGAGGTCGCGGAAGCCGTAGCGGGTGTAGACGGCCTCGCCGGCGGCCAGTGGGACGCCGCAGCCGCGCAGCAGCGCCCAGCCGCTGCGGTCGTCCGGCGACACCGGTTCCTCGATCCAGCCCGGCGCGAACTCGCGCAGCCGGTCGATCGAGCGGCGGGCCTGGTCGGCGGTGTAGTTGCCGTTGAAGTCGAGCAGGATCGCGGCGTCCGGGCCGAGGATCTCGCGGGCGGTACGCGCCCGTGCGACGTCGCTGTCGAAGCCGAGGCCGAGCTTGATCTTCACGCCGGTGTAGCCGTCGGCGGCCAGTTCGCGCAGGCCGTCGGCGAACCGGCCGTGGTCGTTGTCGCGTGTCACGTACCCGGCCGACGCGTACGGCGTCAGGCGGTCGCGGGTGCGGCCGCCGAGCAGCACGTGCACCGGGACGCCGAGCGTCCGGCCGAGCGCGTCCCACATCGCGATGTCGATGGCGCCGGCCGCGGCGACGTGGTGACCGCCGCTGGAGTGGTGGTAGCCCTGGTTGAACAGCCGGGTCAGCCAGCTGCCCGACGGCTCCAGCCGCGCGCCCGCCAGGCCGCCGGCCAGCTCGTCGATCAGCACCGCGGTGGCCCGCGACGAGCCCCACGCCTCGCCCCAGCCGACCACGCCGTCGGTGGTCTCCAGCCGCACCAGCGTCGCGGCGCGGGCGTGCACCAGCCCGCGGGCCGAGCCATAGGCGTCGTCGGGCGCGAAGGCGTCGCGCACCGCGACCGCCTCGATGCGTGCGATCTGCGGAACGGTCATGCGCGCGCTCCCATCAGGCCGGACAGCCGGGCGGCCGGCGTCAGCACGTCGGAGTCGGTGCGGACCACGAGGACCCGTGGCCCGGCCTCGCGGCGCAGTTCGGCCAGCGCGTCGTCGAGCTGGCCGGTGTCGGTGACGGTGCGTGCGGCGGCGCCCAGCGACCGGGCGAAGCCGGCGAGGTCGACCGGGCCGATGTCGACGCCGCCGGTGCGGCGCAGCTCCCGGGCCTGGTGCATCGCGATGGTCCCGTAGAGCAGGTTCTGGAAGACGACGACGGTCGGTTCGACGCCGTAGCGGGCGGCGGTCTCCAGCTCCTGCCCCGTCATCAGGAAGCCGCCGTCGCCGGCCAGCGCGAGCACCTGCCGGTCGCGGGCCGCGAGGGCGGCGCCGATGGCCGCCGGCACCGCGTAGCCCATCGCGCCGGAGATCGGCGCCAGTTGCGTGCGCGGCCGCTCGAACCGCCAGTACCGGTGCCCGAACACGGAGAAGTTGCCCGCATCGCTGGTGACGACGGTGTCGTCGGCGAAGCCGCGCCGCAGCGCCGCCATGACGTCGGCCGGGTGGACGCCGCCGGTGGCGTCGTCGTGCGGTGCGGTCGGGTCGCTGAACGCGAGGTAGCGGGCGTGCGCGTCGCGCCAGTCGGTCGTCGGCTCGCTGGGGTCGGCCTGCTCGATCAGGGCGGCGGCGAAGGCGCGCACGTCGGCGACGACGGCCAGCTCCAGCGGCACGACGCTGCCGAGGGTGTCCGGCTGGGTGTCGACCTGCACGACCCGCGTCCCGTCCGCCGGCAGCGCGTAGGTCTGCGTCGTCACCCCGTCCAGGCGGCTGCCCAGCACCAGCACGACGTCGGCCGTGCGCAGCGGCTCGAGCAGTTCGGGCGCCGCCCCCAGCGTCAGGTGGCCGAGGTAGTGCGGGTGCGTGTTCGGGAAGGTGTCCTGGCGGCGGAACGCCGTGTAGACGCCGAGGCCGTACCGCTCGGCCAGCGAGGTCAGCACCTCGTGGCCGTCCTGCGCGCCCTCGCCGAGGATGACGACCGGGCGGGCGGCCCGTTCCAGCAGGCCGGCCGCCGCCGCGACCGCCGCCGGGCCCGGGTGCGGCCCGGGCCGAGCCGGCACCCGGCGTCCGGCCGGCCGTCCCGGTTGTCCGAGCAGGTCAGACGGGAAGGCCACCACCGCCGGACCCGGCCGGCCGGACGTCGTCATCGCCAACGCCCGCGCGACGACGTCGGCGGCGCGGTCGGCACGCTGCACCGTCGCCCCGAACGTCGACAGCTGGGCGAAGAACCCCGGCAGGTCGACCTCCTGGAAGGCCTCCTTGCCCAGGTGGTCGGTCTCGACCTGGCCGAGCAGCACCAGCATCGGCGTGGAGTCCTGGTGCGCCGTGTGCACGCCGATCGCGAGGTTCGTCGCGCCGACGGCCCGGGTCGCCATCGCGACCGCCGGGCGTCCCGTCAGCTTGCCCTCGGCCTCGGCCATGAAGGCCGCGCCGGACTCGTGCCGCGTCGAGATCAGCTCCAGCTCCGGGCGCCGCACGACCTCGTCGATCAGCTCCAGGAAGCTCTCGCCGGGGACGGTGTAGAACCGCCGCACCCCGGCCTCCGCGAGCAGGTCGATCGTCGCGGCCGCCGCTGTCGTCGTCACTGCTGCGCCTCCTCGGGCTGCTGCAGCCGGCGGAACACGTTCTCGACGTGAGCGGCGGCCTCTCTGAGCAGCGCGGGGCCGTCGCGGGTGATGAGCGCGGCGAAGATCGCGTGGTGCTCGGCCTGCGCCTCGCGCGCCTCACCGACCGAGCGGCCCTGGTAGTGGCGGGCGACCTGCACGTGCACCTTCAGGTCGTCGAACGCGTCGAGCAGGAAGATGTTCCCGCCCGCGGCGACGGTGGCCCGGTGGAACTGCGCGTCCAGCTCGTTGAACGCCTGGATGTCCAGCTCCGGCGCCCCCGCGACGCCGTCCAGCTTCTCCACGATCTGCCGCAGCTCGTCGACCGTCTCGTCGTCGAGGTGGTCGACGGCCGTGCGCAGCGCGCCCTGCTCGATCACCGACCGGGCGTCGAACAGCTGCCGCAGCTCGTTCTCGTCGAGCAGGTCCGTGACGCGGAAGCCCTTGTACGGCTCGACGCTCACCAGACGCTCGGTGACGAGCCGGTTCAACGCCTCCCGGATCGGCGTATGACTGACGTCGAGCAGCGCGGACAGCCGCTCCATGGTCAGCCGCTGGCCGGGCGCCAGCCGGTGATCGATGATCTGCGCCCTGAGCATCTCGTAGGCCCGGTCGCTGAGCGCATCCCTGGAGACCTTCCCGCCAATCATGGATTTTATAAAATCTATCGTTTGCCGGGTTGTCAAGGGGTGAGCCGAGAACGTGATGGTGTGGAGACGGCGTCAGGCGGCGGCGACAGCCGGGGATGTGTGCACCACCCAGGAGAACCGGTATGCTCGGCGTCGTGCCGCCTCTACGGGCGGCATCTGCGGGTGTAGTTCAATGGTAGAACTCCAGCTTCCCAAGCTGATAACGCGGGTTCGATTCCCGTCACCCGCTCCACGAGCTGCCGCACCCCGCATTCCCCGGGCTCGAGCACGGTCTCCACCGTCGGTTTCGGTGACATCATGGACCATGTCCAGGCGGAGCGGCTCGAGCACCGGTGCCCCCGCGGGGTCCACGTGGTGGGCGCCCAGGGCCCGCGGCTGGTGGATCGCCGTGCTCTTCGCCATCGGGTCGGTGCTGTTCGCGGTCGGGTCCGTGCCCGCGTACGTCAGCGCCGTCGGGACCCGGTGGGACACCGCCACCTACTTCGTCGGCTCCCTGTTCTTCACGTCGGCCTCGTTCCTGGCCTACCGGGAGGCGGTCGACGCCGGCCCGGCGGACCGGCGCTTCTTCGTCTACCAGCCCGGGCGGATCGACTGGTGGGCCACCGCCGTTCAACTGGCCGGGACGCTGTACTTCAACGTCAGCACGGGCGTCGCCATGGCGGCCAACCTGTCCGCCGAGACCGAGCACCAGCACCTCTGGCGACCCGACGCGATCGGCTCGGTCTGCTTCCTCGTCGCCAGCCTCCTGGCCTGGTACGAGGCCTGCCACGGCTGGGCCGCCTGGCGTCCGCGGTCGTGGTCGTGGTGGATCGCCCTGACCAACCTGATCGGTTCGATCGCCTTCGGCGTCTCGGCCGTGGCGGGCTACATCAACCCGCTCACCGGCGAGGTGCACGACGCGGCGCGGGCCAACACGCAGACCTTCATCGGCGCGATCTGCTTCCTCGTCGGCGCCGTGCTGCTGCTACCCGAACGGACCAGAGAGGCGGCCGGCGTCACTCCCCCTTCAGCTGGATCAGGCCGGCGTTCGTCGGGCTGAAGCCGCAGGCGTCGAAGTAGAACGAGCGCAGGTGGTCGGCGAAGTCGACGTGCAGCCATTCGCAGCCGGCGGCCCTGGCGTTGTCGCGGGCCACGGCGATCAGCCCCACGCCGATGCCCTGCCGCTGCGCCCGGCCCGCCACCGCGGTGTCCTGGATGAACGCGTGCACCAACCCGTCCCACACGACGTTCACGAAGCCGACGAGGTCGCCGTCTGCGCGCGCCGTGACCCAGCCGACGCTGTGGCGGTCGAGCTGCGCGTGCCAGTCGTCGTCGAAGGGCCGGTGGTCGAAGGCGTCGGCGTGCAGGGCGTTCGCCTCGGCGTTGGTGAACGGGCCGCGCCACTCGAAGGTCGTCATGGCCCCCCATCCTGGCGCGCCGCTCAGACATCCACGAACAGATTTATCGTGACGACGTCGCCGACCCGCAGGTTCTCGGCCCGGCGGACGACGTCCTTGAGGGGGACGAGGTAGCCGCCGTCCTTCGGGTAGAGCGACGTGGTCCACTCGGTGCCGTCGATGCGGGCCTTCACCGGGATCATTCCCCAGCCATACGTCACCATCGCCGCCGCTTCGGCCAGCTCGGCGCTCTCGTCGGCCGGCACCGTGACGAAATGAAACGGCGACGGGCCGCGCCAGTGCCAGATCTCGCCGCTGAACTCCAGCTCCACCGGATCAGCATAAGGACGACCCGGCGTCAGTCGTGGACCTCGAGCCAGTCGAGCGCCTCCTGGCGGCTCCGCACGACCTCGCGTCCGAATCGGGGCAGGTCGACCATCGCGACCGGCCCGCCGTAGAACGCGTCGTCGTCGGCGCGGATGCCGAGGGCGCTGAGGTACTCGATCAGGATGGCGCGGTTGAACCGCTGCTTGATCAGGCGGGCCCGATACAGCTCGGGTCGCTCGAACGGCAGTGGGTCGCCGTCCTCGTACCAGCTCCACCGGCCGTCGGCGCAGTCCGCGCAGAGCGATCGTTCCTGCACCTGCGACGGCGCGTCGCCATGCCGTGCGACCCGCAGCTGGGTCCCGCCGTGCCCGGGTCCCCGCCTTGGCGAATGCAGGGCGGTCACCCCGAGGACGCCGGGCAGCACGGCCGCGACGGGGCCCGCAATGCTCGGCTCGCCACCGAGTGCGTTGTTGTCGATCAGCGCCGTCCAGGTCTCGCCGCACCCGACGACGAGGTAGCGCGTCACGGGCACGGTGAACGGCTCGAGCGCCTCGAGACAGGCGGGGTACGGCGGCAAGCCGCGCTGCCACCAGCGGCGGCGCCGCACCGTGCCGTGCCACACCGCCGCGACGACCTGGTCGAACGGGGCCTGCAGATACGACACCCACCACCCGGCCGGGCTGGCCGATCCGCCGAGCAAGCGTTGCACGCCCGCCCGCCCGCCTAGACCGCGGGCAGCGGCTCGCCGCTGACGTGCGTCACGACGAGCTCGGGGACGGCGCCTTCGGAGCCGCCGCGGGCGGGGAAGTCGAACACGCCGAGCATGAGCTGCATCGGGTAGCTCGGCGCCTGGTGCACCACCCGAACGACCTGACCGTCGACGCTGAAGGTGAGGCGGCCGGGGCGCCAGTCGACGCCGTAGAGGTGGAAGTCGGCGAGTTCGAGGTCGAGCCAGGGTGTCGCGAAGTCCTCGCTCAGCAGCGGGTCGCGGAAGGCGTGCACCCCCATGCCGACGTCGTGCGGGGCGGACCCGAACACCTCCATGACGCAGATCTCGCCGGACCGCTCCGGCCGGTCCTCGATGCCCGACAGCCAGAACGCCACCATCGACCGCTCCGTGACGACGCCGCGCAGGCGCGCCTCGAACCGCCCGTAGGTCGGCGTGTACCCCCAGAACGGCGGCTGTTCCTCGCGCACCGTGAGCCCGGGCACGAACGGCTGCTGCCCGGCGGTGCTGCCGGCGGGCCCGGAGAACGCGCCCGTCTGCAGCGCCGACACCCGCAGCGGCTCGTCGTGGCGGTCGGCGCACCAGAGGCCCTGCGTCGGCGGAATCGACAGCCGCAGCTCACGGTCGCTGACGGTGTAGGTGGCGGCCGACTCGGCGCGCGAGCTCCAGTGGGACAGGTAGAAGGGACACCAGACGCTGGTGTCGAGGTCGTCGCCGTCGAACCGTTCCTCCATACGCACGGCCATGCCAGATCGTAGCCCCGCCCCCGGACATCACTCCCAGACGGACACCGACGGGAGTCCGCGACCGGCCCGCGCGGCGTCGACCAGCTCCTGGACCAGCGCGGTCTTGGCCCGCGTGTACTCGTCGGAGTCGTCGGTGCGGGTGGCGAGGTCGCGCTTCAGCGCGCCGTACCGGTCGGCCGCGTCGGGGTGGGCGCGCAGGTGGTCGCGGAGCAGCCGCTCGTTGCGGGTGTCCCACGTGTCGGCGGTGACGACGTGCAGGTGGTGGGTGCGCCGGCCGGTGGCGTCGTCGCGCGGGTAGAACAGCCGGCCGGTCATGCCGGTGTCGAGCCGCCGGTACCCCAGCGCGAGCAGGGCGTTCTCGCGGGCCGTGACGGCGTCCAGCGCGGGCACCGACGCCATGAGGTCGATGATCGGCTTCGCCGCGAGCCCGGGCACCGACGTGCTGCCGATGTGCTCCAGCTCCTGCAGGACCCCGGGCAGCGCCGCCCGCAGCTCGTCGGCGGCCGCCTCGGCGAGCGCGGGCCACGCGGGGTCGTACTCACGCACTTCGATGACCATCCGGCCACGCTAACGAACCCCGGCCCGTGGTTAGGGTGTGCGCATGCGTTTCGGTGTCCTCGGCCCACTGGCCGTCTGGACCGACGACGGCGGCAGCGTCACCGTCCCGGGGGTGAAGGTACGAGCGCTGCTGGCCGACCTCCTCGTGCACCAGGGCCGCACGGTGTCGGCCGACCGGCTGGCCGACGACGTCTGGGGCGACGACGCGCCGGCCAACCCGGGCGCCGCGTTGCAGGTGCGGGTGTCGCAGCTGCGCAAGGCGCTCGACGACGCCGAGCCGGGCGCCCGCGACCTCGTCGTCTCCCGCGCTCCCGGCTACGCGCTGGAGACCGGCGCCGTCGACGTCGCCCGCTTCGCCGAGCTCGTGGCCCGCGCCCAGGACGCCGGCGACCCGGCCCGGCGCAAGGAGCTGCTGTCGGAGGCGCTCGGCCTCTGGCGCGGCCCGGCCCTCGCCGACTTCGCCGACCACGAGTTCGCCGCGACCGTCGCCGCCGGCTGGGAGGAGCGCCGGCTGGCCGCGGTCGAGCTGCTGGCCGAGGCGCGGCTGGAGCTGGGCGAGCACACCGTCCTGGCCGCCGAGCTGGCCGCGCCCGTCGCCGATCACCCGTTCCGCGAGCGGCTGCGCGCCGTCCACCTGCGCGCGCTCTACCGGGCGGGTCGGCAGCACGAGGCGCTGGACGGCTACGAGGAGTTCCGCCGCGGCCTGGCCGACGAGCTGGGGCTGGACCCCGGCCCGGACCTGGCCGCCCTGCACCAGGCCATCCTCGAACAGGATCCGAGCCTGGCCCCGGCGCCGGAGCGGCGGCGGGCCCGCACCAACCTGCCGCCGCCGGTCCCGCTGATCGGCCGCGACGCCGCGCTGGAGGACCTGCGCGAGCTGCTGGGCAAGGAGCGGCTGATCACGCTGACCGGCCCGGGCGGCGTCGGCAAGACCCGGCTGGCGACGGCCGCGGCGCACCCCCTGGCCGACGGCTACGACGACGGCGGCTGGCTGGTCGAGCTGGCCGCGCTGGAGCGGCCGCATCCCCGTCGCGCCGTCGACGACATCGCCGAGCTGACGATGGCCACGCTCGGCATCCGCGACGCCGCCGAGCCGGGCGAGCGACCGGCCACCCCGGCCGACCGGCTGGCCGAGGCGCTGCACGAGCGCCGGATGCTGCTGGTCCTGGACAACTGCGAGCACCTCGTCGAGCACGCGGCGGCGCTCGCCGACCGGCTGCTGCGCGCCGCGCCCGGCGTCACCGTCCTGGCCACCAGCCGCGAGCCGCTCGGGCTCAGCGGCGAGGTGCTCTGGGACGTCCCGCCGCTCGACCTGCCCGACGCCGACGACCAGCTCGCCGAGTCCGGCGCAGTACGGCTGTTCGTCGAGCGGGCGACGGCGTCGGCGCGCGGCTTCACGCTGGACGCGTCCACCGGCCCGGCCGTGGCCCAGCTGTGCCGGCGCCTCGACGGCATCCCGCTCGCGCTGGAGCTGGCCGCGACCCGGGTCCGCGCGCTGGGCGTGCACACGCTGCTGGAGCGCCTGGACGACCGCTTCCGCGCGCTCGGCAGCGGGCCGCGCGACCGGCCGGCCCGGCAGCGCACCCTGCTCGCGGCCATCGAGTGGAGCTGGAACCTGCTGGAGCCGGACGAGCAGACCGTGCTCCGGCGACTGGCCGTCCACGCCGACGGCTGCACGCTGGCGGCCGCGGAGGCGGTGTGCGCCGACGACGGCGACCTCGACGTCCTCGACCTGCTGGCCCGGCTGGTCGACCGGTCGCTGGTCGTGGTCGACGAACGGGCGGACGGGCCGCGCTATCGGCTGCTGGAGTCCGTCGCCGCGTACGGCGTCAACCGGCTGCACGAGTCCGGCGAGCACGCCGTCATCCGGGCCCGGCACGCCCGCTACTACACCGGCCTGGCCGAGCGGGCCGACGCGGAGCTGCGCGGTCACCGTCAGGGCGCATGGCTGCACACGCTCGACGTCGAGTCGGCCAACCAGCGCGCGGCGCTCGACACCGCCGAGCGGCTGGGCGACGCCGAGCTGGCGCTGCGGCTGACCGGCGCGCTGACGTGGTACCGGCTGCTGCGCGGCCGGCCGACGGAGGCCCGCCGGGCGCTGGAGACGGCGCTGGCGATCGCGGGCGAGGCGCCGCCCGCCGTCCGAGGCCGGGCGCTCACCTGGCACACCGGCATCACCATCCTGCAGGGCGACCAGCACGACTGGGCCGAGCGGTGCGAGGCGGCGCTGCGCCCGTTCGACGCGGCCGACGACCCGGCCGGCCGGGCACACGCGGAGTGGTTCCTCTGCCACGCCACGTTCGACCTCGGCGACGCCGCCGTCACCGAGCGGCTGCTGGACCGCGCCACCGAGGGCTTCGCGACGACCGGCAACCGCTGGGGTGAGGCCGCTGCGCTGACGCTGCGGGGGCGGCTCGCGCACGTCAACGGCGACGCGGCCGCGATGGAGGCGACGGCGTCCCAGGCCGTGCGGATCTTCACCGAGCTCGGCGACGGCTGGGGCGTGCTGCAGGCGACCGACTGGCTGATCGGGCAGGCCGACCTCACCGGCGACTACGACCGCGCGCGACGACTGTGTGCCGACGCGCTGACCCGGGCGGAGGCGCTGGGCCTGTGGCCGGAGGTCGCCGGCGTGCTGTCGTGGCTGGCCTGGATCGAGGTCCAGACCGGCGACAACCTCGCCGCCCGCGAGCACGGCGAGCGGGCGCTGCGGCTCGCGGCCGAGCACAGCGGCCGCTCCGCGCAGGTGTTCGCGTCGCTCAGCGTGAGCTTCGCCGCCCGCCGGGCCGGCGACCTCGACGCCGCCGAGGAGCTGCTGACCCGCCTGCTGCGCGGCGCCGAGGAGCAGTCCGAGACCGCCGGGACCGCGTTCTACGCGCCGATGGTGCTCAACGAGCTCGGCCTGCTCGCCGCCGGCCGTGGCGACGCCGCGGCCGCGCTCGACCTGCACCTGCGCGCCCACGATGCCGGCGTCGAGATCTCCGCGGGCCGCGACCACACCGCCGCGCTGGAAGGGGCGGCCGCCGCGCTGGCGCTGTCCGGCGCGGCACACGATGCCGCCGTCGTGCTCGGCGCCACCCAGGCCGCCCGCGACGCCGTCGGCTTCCCGCTGTCACCGGCCGAGCGGCTGGAGTCCGAGCGCGTCGCGGCGCTGGTCCGATCGGTACAGGACGACGCCGCGTTCGAGGCGGCCGTCGCCGACGGCACGCGCATGACCAACGCGGCCGCCCGGGAACTCGCCGGACGGCCGCGCACGGGGCCGGGTCACTTGGGTGCGTAGACGCCCACGATGATCCCGGAGTCGAAGATGGTCTGGTCGATCAGCTTCAGGTGGGTGAGGTCGAAGCCGTCGCCCAGCCGGTACCCGTCGCCACCGGCGATGACCGGGTACGTCCAGAAGTGGTACTCGTCGACCAGCTTGTGCTCGAGCAGCGTGCGGTCGAACTCGCCGGTGCCGTACTTGATGAGGTTCTCGCCGGGCTGCTGCTTGAGCGCCGCGACGGCCTCGGCGACGTCGCCCTCCAGCGCACGGGCGTTCCATTCGAGGTCGCCCGTCAGCGTCCGCGACGCGACGTACTTCGGCAGCGCGTTCATGCGGTCTGCGACCGGGTCGCCGGCCCGCGACGTCCACGCGTCCTTGAAGCCGTCGTAGGTCTCGCGGCCCAGCAGCATCGCGTCGGAGCCGTCGACCAGCTTCGCGTTGTAGCTGGCGTGCTGCTCGTCCCAGTACGGCTGGCCCCAGACGTGCGGCTCGCCGATGCAGCCGTCGAGCGTGATGAAGGTCGACTCGATGATCTTGCGCATGATGTCCTCCTGGTCGGTTCGTTCTCGATGACACCACGATGCCCGGACGGCCTTACGGTTTTCTTCAGGTCCGCTTGAGTCCAGGAAGCGACGGGTACGCCACCGAGAGGAGGTGTATCCCATGCCCGGTCCGGCACACCACATCGATACCTGGCTCGAGCAGCTGCCGGCCGCCCGCCGCGACGACGCCGCACGGCTCGCCGCCCAGGTCCGCGCCTCCGTCCCGGGCTCGACGAGGCGATCAAGTGGAACCGGCTGACCTTCACGACCGGCGGGCGACTGGCACCACTGGGTGTGCGCCGTCGCCGCGACCACGGATGGTGTCGGCCTGTCGCTCCACAAGGCTGCCCTCCTCGACGACCCGGAGCACCTGCTCACGGGCGACGGCCAGTACCTGCGCACCGTGCCGGGCGCCCGGGCCAGGGAGCACACCGCGGCGCTGGCGGCGCTCCTGCGGCAGGCGCTCGAGCGGCAAAATGACATGCTTCCCGACTGACCGAGATGACACAATCCGGCCATGTCCGGGAACTTGATCATCGAGCCTCGGGACCAGCGGCCCGAGCTGTCCGCGTTGGTCGGGAAGCTGCCGCAGCTGTGGCCCACGTTCATGGAGCACGACCCGACGTCCGACCTCTACTACGCGGATGTCCAGCGGAATCATCCCGAGCACGTGCTGACGGCCTACGAGCCGCCGGACACACCTGTCGCTCTGGCCTACACCGTCCCGTTCGCGTTCGGCGGCAAGAACCGCGAACACCTGCCTGACGACGGCTGGGACGGCGTCATCCGCTGGGCGGCGCTCGACCGCGACCGCGGCACGAAGCCCAACCTGGTGTCGGCGCTCGAGATCTCCATCCGGCCGGACCGGCGCGGTCAGGGCCTCGCCGCCATCATGCTCCAGGCCATGCGCGACAACGTCCGACGGCTCGGGTTCACCGAACTCGTCGCGCCGGTGCGACCGAGCGCCAAGCACCAGGAGCCGCACACCCCCATGACGGAGTACGCCTTCCGCACCCGTCCCGACGGCCTGCCCGCCGACCCGTGGCTGCGGGTGCACGCGCGGGCCGGCGCGACCATCGAGAAGGTGGCGCCGCGGTCCATGGTCATCTCCGGAACGCTCGCCGACTGGCGCGAGTGGACCGGCCTGCCGTTCGACGAGTCCGGCGAGGTCGTCGTGCCGCAGGCCCTTGTGCCGGTGCACTGCAGCGTCGAGCACGACCACGCCGTCTACGTCGAGCCCAACGTGTGGATGCGCCACCCGGTCGGCTGAGCGGAGCGGTCAGCCGCGGACCAGCGTGACGCCGGCGTCGTGACACCGGCGGCCGAGATCGGGGGCCGCGGCGGCGTCGGTGATGAGCGTCCAGCCCCGTTCCAGACTCGTCCACGCGGGCGCCGTCGTCACCTCGAGCTTGCTGGCGTCGGCCAGCACGACGACGCGACCGGCCCGGGCGGCGACCCGCTCCTTGACCGCGATCTCCTCCAGCGTCGGCTCGCCGACGCCGCGGGCGGGGTCGACCGCGTCGGCGCCGAGGAAGGCGACGGCGAACCCGAGGCGGTCGATGGCGAGGTCGGCCAGCGGGCCGACGACACCGTGGCTGAGCCGGCGCACCCGGCCGCCGACGATCACCGTCTCGACGTGGTCGGAGGCCGTCAGGACGACGGCGGTCTCGAGCCCGCGGGTGACGACGGTGAGGCCGTCGCCGCCCCAGTCCTGCTCAGCCAGCAGCCGGGCCAGCGCACCGCAGGTGGTCCCCGCGTCGAGGAAGACCGTGCTGCCCGGCTCGACGAGCGGGAGGGCCGCCGCGGCGATGGCGGCCTTGGCCTGCAGCTGCACCCGCGCGCTCTCCTCGATCGGACGCTCGTGGAACGCCTCGGGGACGAGCGCGCCGCCGTACGTGCGGGCCACCCGCCGCTCGGCGTTCAGGCGGCTGAGGTCGCGCCGCACCGTCGACGGCGACACCGACAGCTGCGCCGCGAGCTCCTCGACCTGCGTGATGCCCTGCCGCAGCAGGGTGACCAGTGCGTCATGGCGTTCCCGCGTGCCGCGGCGGGCGCTGCGTCGTTCCACCCGTCCCCCGATTCGTCAGCTGCCGTAGGTGGCGCGGATGGCCGGGACGTACGGGCTGTAGTCGACCCCCGCGAGGTATGCCGACAGCATTGTCCCGTGGTCGGCCCGTCCGGTGCCGGCGATGTCGAATGCCGTGCCGTGGTCGACCGATGTGCGCAGGATCGGCAGGCCGACCGTGACGGAGATGGTGCCGTCGAAGTCGACGGTCTTGGCGGCGATGTGGCCCTGGTCGTGGAAGTGCGAGAGCACGCCGTCGTACCGGCCGGTGAGCCCCTGGTGGAACACCGAGTCCGCGGGCACGGGACCGGTGACGGACAGGCCCTCGGCGCGCGCGTCGTCGCAGGCCGGCCCGATGTGCACGATCTCCTCGTCGCCGAAGGCGCCGTTCTCGCCGCCGTGCGGGTTGATCGCCGCCACCGCCAGCCGCGGCTCGGCCACGCCGAACACCCGCAGGGCGACGATCGCCTCACGGATCGACCGGCCCACCGACTCCCGGGTGATCTGGTCCAGCGCCCGGCGCAGCGACACGTGCCTGGTGGTGAAGAAGATCCGCAGGTGATGCCCCTCGACGGCGGTGTTGCGGACCACGAACATGGTGTCCTGACGGGTGACGCCGGTCAGCTCGCCGAGCATCTCGGTGTGCCCGAGGTGCTGCGACCCGGCCGCCCAGATCGCCTCCTTGTTGATCGGGCCCGTGACGATGCCCGCGACGGCGCCGTCGAGCGCCGCGCGCGTGGCCGTCTCGATGGCGGCCACCGCCGCCCGCCCGGCCCGCGCGTCGACCGTCCCCCAGGCGGGGACGTCGGCGCCGAGCACGCCGGTGTCGACGACGTCGATGGTGCCGGGCCCGGCGGGCGGGACGGCGAAGTCCGGGACGACACGGACGTCGACGTCCAGCCCGGCGGCCCGGGCGCCGCGGCGCAGCGCCTCGGCGTCACCGACGGCGACGCCGTGGTGGGCGTCCTGGCCGGCGACCTCGGCCAGCGTCCGCGCGGTGATCTCCGGGCCGATCCCGGCGGGATCGCCGAGCGTGACGGCAAGGACGGGACGGGTCATCGGTACCTCCGGGTTCGGTTCACTGCGGTGTTCGGGACTGCGCGGCGTGGACGCGGCGGCGGGTCGCCTCGGCGGTGGCGCGCAGGTGGTCGCCGCAGCCGACGATGGTGTCGGCGGAACCGATCAGCCCGCCCTTCGTGACCACCGGCAGGCCGGCCCAGGGCCCGCCGACGACGGTGCCGGCCACGGCGAGCGGTTCCACCTCGGTCTCCACGTCGAGACCGTAGGCGCCGAGCTCCGCGAACAGCGCGGCGGCCAGGTCGCCGCCGGTCGCGAAGAGCCCGTCCACCGCCCGCGTCTCCAGCGCCCGCCGCGCCACCCGGGCCAGCGCGGCGGGCAGGAGTGGCGCGTCGTCCGGCGTGATGCCGACGACGTCGGCGTCGTCGAGCACGGACGCGAGCAGCACGACGTCGGCCGCGCCGGCGGCGGCCAGGGCGTGCGACAGCGCGGCGGCCGTCGCGTCCACGTCGGGGACCGGGCCGCTGTCCGACGGGGCCGCGGGCACCACCGTCACCCGCCGCGCGGCCCGCAGCCTGGCCAGCTGAAGCCGGGTGAGACCGGTCGCCGAGCCGGAGACCGCGAGCAGCGGTGCGCCCTCGGCGCTCCCGGCGATTCCCAGCGCACGGGCCAGGGCCACGGACGCGGGACCGGGGTCGACGCCCACCCAGACGACGTCGTCGCCGCCCGCCGCGACCGCCGCTGCCGCCGTCCGGTCCAGGTGCTCGAGTGTGAGCGCGTCGGCGACGATGACGTCGGCGCCGGCCGCGAGCCTGTCACGGACGCCGTCGGCCAGCGCGGCGGTGCCTCCCGTGACGAGCGAGAGGGGCAGCTCCGCGATGCGCAGGTCCGCCTGCTCCCCCAGCAGCAGCGCCACCTCGGACCGGCGCACGGGCGATCGCGGATCGCGGGCCAGCTCGGTGTCCTCCAGCCGGACGCCGTCGAGCAGCTGCCGTCCCTCGACCGTCTGCCGGCCCGCCTCCGGGTGCGCCGGCGCGCACAGCGCCACCGCGCGGCGCCCCGACTCGGCCGTGACGGCGGCCAGCACCGCCGCCGTCGTCGCGCCGACGTTGCCCCGCAGGGTGGAGTCGACCCGGTTGCAGACCAGCCGCACCGGCCAGCCCGCGCGCACGACGGCCGTGGCCCGCCCGGCGGCCTCCGGCCCGGACGCGTGCCGCGCGTCCGTGCTGACGACGACGGCGTCGTAGCGGGACGCGAGCTCGGCCACGACGCCCGGCGGCTGGTCCGCGCCGGCCGTCACCGACCGCAGACCGGCCCGGGCGAACCCGGCGGCGGCCGCGTTGGCCCCGGTCAGATCGTCGGCGATGACGAGCAGCGCGGCCGTCGTCACAACACGGCCCCGGCGACCAGGACCAGCGGCAGCGAGCCGAGCCACACGGCGGTGGTGATGCCGGACCAGCCGCGGATCGCCGCCACGCCGTCGAGCCCGGTGAACCGGGTCACCACCCAGAAGTACGAGTCGTTGAAGTAGCTGAACACCATCGAGCCGGCGCAGCAGGCCAGGGCGGCCGCCAGCGGAGCGAGCCCCAGCGACGGCACCAGCGGCGCCGACACCGACGCGGCCGTGATCATCGCGACCGTCCCGGAGCCCTGCGCGATCCGGACCAGCGTGGCGACCAGGAACGGCACGAGCACACCCGGCAGGCTGGCCGACGCGATCGCCTCGGCCAGCTCCTCGCCGACCCCGGAGTCGCGCAGCACCTGGCCCAGCGCCCCGCCGGCGCCGGTGATCAGCAGGATCAGCCCGGCCGAGGAGGCCGCCTCGGACAGCCAGCCGCCCACCTGGCTACGGGTGGTCCAGCGCGGCAGCAGCACGTACACGGCGAGCAGGACGCCGATCAGCAGCGCGACGACCGGGCTGCCCACGAAGGCCAGGACCTCGGCGAGCCGGGACGGTTCGTAGCCCTCGTCGCCGGTCAGCACGCCCTGACGGTTGCGGTCGACGGCCGTCGTGACGGTGTTCGCGACGATCAGCAGCAGCGGCACCACGAGCGGCAGCGAGGCGACGCCGGCCGAGACCCGGTGCGGGCTCGCGCCAGGAGGCGGGGTCCCGAGCGCCGCCGCGGGGTCGTCGATCACGACGTCGTCGCCGGTCCCGGCGCCGTCCGTGTCCGCGGCGGTGTCGCGCTCGCGCAGGCCGACGGCACTCGACGGCGGCCCGGACGCGACGCCGGCTCGCCCGTAGACGGACTCGCGCACCGGCGGGAGCAGCTGGCTCTCCAGCTGCGGGCCGATCCAGCGGGCGTACAGCACGACGATCGGCAGCAGCAGCACGGTGAAGACCAGCCCGGCGAGCACCAGCCCGCCGAGGTCGGCGCCGAGGATGCCGGCCACGCCGAGCGGGCCCGGCGTCGGCGGGACGAGGTGGTGGGTGAGCGTCATGCCGCACCCGAGCGCGAGCGCCAGCGTCACGTACCCGGCGCGCTTGCGGCGAGCGATCGAGCGCGCCAGCGGGTTCATGATCACGTACCCGGAGTCGCAGAACACCGGGATCGAGACCATGGCGCCGGTTCCGGCCATCGCCCACGGTTCCCGGCCGGCGCCGAGCGCCCGCAC
Source organism: Jiangella alba (assembly GCF_900106035.1). Classification (GTDB taxonomy): domain Bacteria; phylum Actinomycetota; class Actinomycetes; order Jiangellales; family Jiangellaceae; genus Jiangella; species Jiangella alba. The sequence goes on along the minus strand of NZ_FNUC01000004.1, from coordinate 1,561,081 downwards.
GAACGCCCGGGCCAGGGCGTCGGCCGCGCCCGAGACCTCCAGGATCTTGCCGACGGCGACCCCCAGTCCGATGACGATGCCGATCGAGCCCATCGTGCTGCCGAACCCGGCCGTGATCGAGTTCAGGGTGTCGGTGGCCGGCGATCCGGCGACGAAGCCGGTCACGAGGGCCGCGACGAGCAGCGCGACGAACGCGTCGAGCCGGGTCCAGAGCACGATCACGACGATGGTGGCGATGCCGAGGACAAGGGCTGCCAGCAGTTGAAGATCCACGCCGATCCTCCAGCGGGTTGCCTGACACGGGGGCAGATGCTGTGAAGTGGGCGCCACTATGCCGAGTCAAGCTGCTCAAATCAAGCCAGTAGAGCGAGCAAGTTGCGGAAACTGCGCAACTTCAGCGGTCCGCGTGGTGGTATTCCAGGCCGGAGCCGGACGGGATCAGGTAGGCCGCCCACCGCTCGGCCGGCGGCTGGCCACCCAGCGACCGCGCCGTCGTCAGGCCCGCGACCTCGGGACCGATCAGCGCCAGCCGGAACGGCACGGCCGCGAACAGGCGGGCGCCGATACCGGCCAGCCAGCGGTCCAGCGGCCGCCGCCAGAGCAGGGAGTCGCCGCCGCGGAACGGGAAGGCGGCACTGCGCGGTTCGGCGAGATCCAGCGCGCCGACCGGGATGAAGAACACCAGCCAGTCGGTGCCGGACACCTGCCGGACGGCCCGCGCCCCGCACACGACGGTGCGCTGGCGTGGCAGCGTGACGAGCCCGGCCAGCCGGCCGTGCCGCTGCAGTTCGGCCGCGCTGCACGGCGCGTCGGTCCACGTGCCGGGGTCGTCGCGGCCGGCCGCATGACACCCGGCGACCTCGGCGGCCGCCCACAGCGTCGTCAACGCCGCCTCGAGGCGCGCATCGTCGCGTTCGCCCAACTCGACGGCCAGCTCGTAGGCACCGCCGAGCCAGAGCGCGTCATCTCGCAGATCGGAAGCGTCCGCCGCCACGGGGACCATCATTCCGGCTGGACGACACTCATGGGGGCGGTTCCGGACATCTCGGGCCACCAAGTCTTGCGCAAACTGTGTCCATAGGACACAGTTGAGTCCGCCGGGCACCTCACGAAGGAGGGACCATGTCCACATCGGTGCTCTACATGTCCGTGTCCGTCGACGGCTACATCGCCGCTCCCGACGACTTCCTCGGCGGCCCCGAGGGACACCGGCTGCACGAGTGGTTCGCGCCGGGCGGCGAGTTCGCCGAGGTCACAGGGCCGGCGGCGCAGGTGATGGAGGCGATGGGGGCGGCCGGCGCCGTCGTCACCGGGCGGCGCACGGCCGAGCTGATGGACCACTGGGGCGGCGACCTCGGCGGCCTGCCGATCTTCGTCGTCAGCCACCGCCCGCCGGGGCCGGCCGCGCGGTTCGGCTACCCGCTGGTGACCTACGTGACCGACGGCATCGCCAGCGCGATGGAGCAGGCACGGGCCGCCGCCGGCGACAAGGACGTGCACGTCCAGGGCGGGCACACCGCCCAGCAGGCGCTCGCGGCCGGCGTGCTGGACGAGCTGCAGCTCGCCCAGGTGCCGGTGCTGCTCGGCGGGGGCCGGCGGCTGTTCGACCTGCTGCCCGCGGAGATCGAGCTCGAGATCGTCCGCGTCTTCGACACCCCGGAGGCCACCCACCTGCGCTATCGCGTGGTCAGTCCGGCAGCATCGGCATGACGAGGCCCTCGTCCTTGTTCAGCAGCACGGCCCGGGTGACGGCGCTGACGCCGAAGCGGTTGCGGACGTCGTCGACGGTGGCGTCGAGGGCGCTGCCGCCGTGGCGGTCGATGGGCAGCGCCAGCTGCAGCGGATCGTCGTCCTCGAGGTTGCTCAGCGCGACGCCGACCAGCGTGAGGCCGCGCGCCTCGATGGTCGGCGCCGTGGCCGCGACGAGGTTGCGCACCACGGTGAGCAGCTGCCCGGTGTGCGACGTCGGCTCGGCCAGCGTGTGCGAGCGGGTCGCCCGGGTGTAGTCGTCGAAGCGCAGCCGCAGCACGACGGTGCGGCAGACCCGGTGGGCGGCGCGCAGCCGCCGGGTGACGCGGTCGATGATGCCGACGACGACGGCGTCCAGCTCGGCCGGCGTGCGGCGGCGGCTGCCGAGCGCGTGCTGCGACCCGATGGAGTGGCGGCGCTGGCCGACGACGACGCGGCGCGGGTCGCGGCCGATGGAGAGCGCGTGCAGGTGCCGGCCGGCCGCCGGGCCGACGATGGCGACCAGCGAGCGCTCCGCGAGCAGAGCGACGTCGCCGACGGTGTGGATGCCGCGCTGGCGCAGCTTCACCGACGTCTTCTCGCCGACGCCCCACAGCCTCTCGATCGGCAGCGGATGCAGGAAGTCGAGCTCGCGGTCGGGCTCGACCACCAGCAGGCCGTCGGGCTTGGCGACGGCGCTGGCCACCTTGGCGAGGAACTTCGTGCGGGCGACGCCGACGGTGATGGGCAGCCCGACGGTGCGCAGCACGTCGGCGCGGAGCCGGGCGGCGATCTCGGGCGGTGAACCGGAGATCTTCGCCAGCCCGCCGACGTCGAGGAACGCCTCGTCGATGGAGAGCCCTTCGACCATCGGGGTGGTGCGCCGGAACACCTCGAACACCGCCTCGCTGGCCGCGGAGTAGGCGGACATGCGCGGCGAGACGACGACGGCGTCGGGGCACAGCCGGCGCGCCTGCCGGCCGCCCATCGCCGTGCGCACGCCGCGCGCCTTGGCCTCGTAGCTGGCCGCCAGCACCACACCCCCGCCGACGATGACGGGCTTGCCGCGCAGGTCGGGGTCGTCGCGCTGCTCGACCGACGCGTAGAAGGCGTCGAGGTCGGCATGCAGGATGTTCGCCCGCCTGGCCACGAACACATGTTCGCATCATCCTCACACGATGCCAAGACCTCCGACAGTCTGCATCTTCTTGACAAATGTATTTGTCGGTGACAGCATGGTCGGCATGCAGGACGTGACGGTGATCGAAGACCCCGCAGCGGCCGAGGCGTCGCTGGACCCCATGCGCACCCGGCTGCTGGCCGAGCTCGCCGAGCCGCTGTCGGCCACCATGCTGGCCGGGCGCGTCGGGCTGGCCCGGCAGAAGGTGAACTACCACCTGCGCACGCTCGAACGGCACGGGCTGGTCGAGCTGGTCGAGGAGCGCCGGAAGGGCAACGTCACCGAGCGGGTGCTCCAGGCGACGGCGGCGTCGTACGTCATCTCGCCGACGGCGCTCGCGGCGGTGCAGCCCGACCCGTCCCGCTCCCCCGACAAGCTGTCCGCGCGCTGGCTGCTGGCGCTCGCGTCGAAACTGGTCCGCGACGTCGGGCTGCTGCTCACGGCGTCGACGAAGGCGCGCAAGCGGGTGGCCACGTTCGCCATCGACGGCGAGGTGCGCTTCGCCTCGGCCGCCGACCGCGCCGCGTTCGCCGAAGAGCTGGGCGGCGCCGTCAGCGCGCTGGTCGCCAAGTATCACGACGACTCCGCCGACGGCGGGCGTACGCACCGCGTCGTCGTCGCCGTCCACCCGAGCGTCGACACCCCGAAGGAGTCCTGATCATGGGTCACCGGTTCGAGTCCGCCCACCAGGCCGACCTCGACGCCACGCCCGAGCAGGTGTGGGACGCCATCGCCACCGGTCCCGGCATCGACTCGTGGTTCATGGGCAAGGCCGACGTCGAGCCCGGCCCCGACGGCAGCGTCCGCATCGACTTCGGCGGCTACGCGCCGTCGTACGACGTCACCGCGTGGAAGCCCGGCGAGCGGCTGGCCTACGGCGAGACCCCCGAGCCCGACGGCCGGTTCGTCGCCTACGAGTTCCTGCTCGAGGGCCGCGACCACGGCAGCACCACGCTGCGGGTGGTGGCCAGCGGATTCCTGCCGGGCGACGACTGGGCCGACGAGTTCGAGGCGATGTCGCGCGGCCACGAGATGTTCTTCCAGACGCTGTTCGAGTACCTCGCCCACTTCGCCGGCCGCACCGCCACGCCCGTCACGGCGTTCGGCCCGCCCGTCGCCGACTGGGACGTCGCCTGGGCCAGGCTGCACGACGAGCTCGGCCTCACCGCCCCCGTCCGGGCCGGCGACACCGTCAGGCTGCCGGACGAGGACGGCGTCGTGTACTACGTCAACGCCGACACCCTCGGCGTCCGCACCGGCGACGCGCTGCTCCGCTTCATCAAGGGGTTCCGCGGCCCGATGATCGCCTCCCACCACGTCTTCGCCGACGACGCGCACCGTCACACCGACGCCGCCTGGCAGTCCTGGCTGACCCGCGTCTTCGGCTGATCCCACCCGACAAGGAGAGCCCGCCCATGTCCACCGTCACCTCGGCCGACGGCACCGTCATCGCGTACACCAAGGCCGGCTCCGGCCCGCCGCTGATCCTCGTCGACGGCGCCCTGTGCTACCGCGACTTCGGCCCCATGTCCGGCCTCGCCGACGGCCTGGCCTCGACGTTCACCGTCTACACCTACGACCGGCGCGGCCGGGGCGAGAGCGGCGACACCGCGCCGTACGCCGTCGAACGCGAGACCGAGGACCTCGAGGCGCTGATCGCCGCGGCCGGCGGCGACGTGTTCGTGTACGGCGTCTCGTCCGGCGCGGCGCTCACCCTCGAGACGGCGAAGCGGCCCGGCTCCGGCATCGCGAAGCTGGCGCTGTACGAGCTGCCCGCCATCACCGACGACACCGCGAAGCCGTGGCCGCCCGACCTCCTGGCCCGCACCGACGCGCTGGTCGCGGCCGGCCGCCGCGGCGACGTCGTCAAGCTGTTCATGAAGACCGTCGGCGTGCCGGCCGCGGGCATCGCGGTCATGCGGCTCACTCCGGTGTGGAAGAAGCTCAAGGCCGTGGCGCACACCATCCCGAACGACTTCCGCGTGCTCGGCGACACCGGCTACGGCAAGCCGTTCCCCGCCGACCGGTGGTCCGCGGTCACCCAGCCGGCGCTCGTCATGGACGGCGGCAAGAGCCCCGAGTACATGCGGGGCAGCCAGCGGCGGCTGGCCGAGGTGCTGCCGAACGCGCGGCACCGGACCCTGCCCGGCCAGACGCACATGGTCAAGGCGGCCGTGCACGCTCCGGTGCTGGTGGAGTACTTCAGCTCCTGACGACCTCCGCCGTCCGCTCCCCCTGAGCCGGAGCCGCCGTCGTCCGCCGTCCGGGCACCAGCAGCCCCACGGCGGCGCCGGCCAGGGCCAGCAGGAACGCGCCGGTCATTGCGGCCGCGAACCCGTCGGCGAACTCCTCCGGCGACTCGTAGCCACCCCGGGCGGCGAAGACGGCCACCAGCACCGCGATGCCGAACACGCCACCCAGCTGGCGCAGCATCGTGTTCGCGCCGGCGGCCTTGCCGATCAGCTGCTCGGGGACGGACCCGACGGCGGAGTTCTGCGTCGCCGGCATCGCCATCGCGATGCCGATGCCGGCGATCACCAGCGGCGGGACCATCGCGGCGTAGGCCAGCCCGGGCGACGCGATCAGCGCCAGCCAGCCGAACCCGGCCGCCTGCAGCACCAGCCCGCCGGCCAGGAACGGCCGCTCGCCGAACCGGTCGACCAGCGCGCCCGCGATCGGCGCCACCACCATGAGACACCCCGTCCACGGCACCAGCCGCAGCCCTGCCTGCAGCGGCGAGTGCCCCTGCGCGACCTGCAGGAACTGAGCGATCAGGAACAGCGTCCCGAACAGCGACGCGATCAGCAGGAACCCGGCCGCGTTGCCGGCCGAGAACGACCGCGACCGGAACAGGCTCATCGGCAGCATCGCGTGCGCCGCCCGCCGCTCCCACCCGACGAACGCCACCAGCAGCACCGCGCCGAGCGCCAGTGTCGTCACGACCTCCGCGCTGGCCCAGCCGGCGCCGTTGCCACGGACCAGCCCCCACACCAGCCCGAGCGCCGCGCCCGTGGCCAGCACCAGCCCGGTCAGGTCGAGCGACGTGCGGGCGCCGCGGCTCTCGTCGATCCGGGTCAGCGCGAACGGCAGCACCAGCAGCCCGAGCGGCACGTTCAGCCAGAAGATCCACTCCCAGGACAGCCCCTCGGTGATCGCGCCACCCAGCAGCGGGCCGCCGACCACCGACAGCCCGGTCACCCCCATGAAGATGCCCAGCGCCCGGCCGCGGCGCTCGGCCGGGAAGGCGGCACTGAGCAGCGCGAGCGACAACGGCATCAGCAGGGCGGCGCCGGCGCCCTGGGCGATGCGGGCCGCGATGAGCCAGCCGACGCCCGGCGCCAGCGCGCAGGCCGTCGACGACGCGGTGAACGCCACCAGGCCGACGGCGAACATGCGGCGCCGTCCGTAGCGGTCGCCGAGCGCCGACCCGGTCAGCAGCAGCACCGCCAGGCTGACGTTGTAGGCGTTGACGGTCCATTCCAGTTCTTCCAGCGTGGCGCCGAGTTCGTCCCTGATGGTGCTCAGGGCCACGGTCACGATCAACGTGTCCAGGGCCACCATCAGCGAGGCGACCGAGGTGAGGGCCAGCACCCAGGCCCGGTGCGAGCGAGAGCTCATCACGACTCCTTTCGTCACCAGGGGCAGATCCGCGCACCGTCCGGAACTCGCCGCGATGACTTCTCGCCGCGGCACGGATCTGTACTGGAGAGAGGGCACTCCAAGGAGGAGGATCCATGACCGTGACGTCCGAGGCGCGGGCCGACGAGTTCGCCCGGCAGGCCGACCCGTACCGCCGGGAACTGCTGGCGCACTGCTACCGCATGCTCGGCTCACTGCACGACGCCGAGGACACCGTCCAGGAGACCTACCTGCGGGCATGGCGCGGCTACGACGGGTTCGAGGGCCGGTCGTCGCTGCGGACCTGGCTCTACACCATCGCGACCCGGGCCTGCCTGCGCGCACTGGAGACCCGCGGCCGCCGCGCGTTGCCGTCGGGACTGGCCGGCCCCAGCGGCGACCCGGACGCCCCGCTGGCGCCGCCGCTCACCGACGTGCCGTGGCTCGAGCCGTTCCCGGACACCCTCGCCGACCCGCTGGCCGGCGATCCCGCCGCGATCGCCGTCGGCCGCGAGAGCACCCGGCTGGCGCTGGTCGCGGCGCTGCAGTACCTGCCGGCGCGGCAGCGTGCGGTGCTGATCCTGCGCGACGTGCTGCGCTGGCGGGCCGCCGAGGTGGCGCGGCTGCTGGACACCACGACGACGGCGGTCAACAGCGCGCTGCGGCGGGCCCGGGCGCAACTGGCCGAGCTGAGCATCGACGGCGTCGGGCCGGAGCCGTCCGACGCGCGGCAGCGCGACCTGCTCGACCGGTACCTGGTCGCGTTCGAGCGTGCCGACATCGACGGGCTGGTCCGGCTGCTGGCGCACGACGCGGTGCTGGAGATGCCGCCGCACGCCACCTGGTTCCGCGGGGCCGACGCGATCGGCCGGTTCCTGGCGCCGCGGCTGCACGCACCCGGCGGCATGCTGACGCTGCCGACCCGGGCCAACGGGCAACCGGCGCACGCGATGTACAAGCCCGGCCCCGACGGCGGGTACCGGGCGCACGGGCTGGTGGTGCTGACGGTGGCCGGTGAGCGGATCGACCGGCTGACGGTGTTCCTGGACCCCGAGGTGGTCAGGGCGTTCGGTCTGCCCGCCGTCCGAGCTGGCGGCGCCACCAGGTGAGCCAGGTGTAGGGGCTGAGCGGGTTGCCGCGGTTGCGGCGGATCTCCTCGGCGGCGGCCCGCTCCTCGGCCGCCACCCGCGCGGCCTCGGCGGCGCGCTCAGCTCGCACCTGCTGCTCGGCGGCCATGCGCTGGGCCCGCGCGGCGCGCCACTCGGCCACGACGGTGTCGGGGTCGGCCAGCGCGACCGGGATGTTCGGGCCCGACGGCGCCCGCAGCCACTGCTTGACGCGCTCGTTGAGGTCGTGGACGACGTCGCGGACGGCCTGCTCGGACCGGACGTCGCGGAGCGTCTCGGGCAGCTTCTCCAGCTCTTTGCGCAGCAGCAGCGGCGTCGGCAGCAGGACGTCGGTGGACTCGCCCTCGCGGGCCAGCTTCTCGCGGATCCAGCTGTACTCGTCGCCCGGACGAGAGGGCGGCAGCGGTTTGCCGGAGAGCGGGAGGTCGTCGAACTCGCCGCGCTCCTGCGCCTCGCGGACCTGCTTGTCGATCCACGATTCGAAACCCATGCCGGGCGGTTTGCGTTCCGCCATGACCCTATTGTCGCAGGAGCGGCTTCTCGAACCAGTGGTGGGCGTACGGCTCGGCGTTGAACGCGGGCACCTCGGCGTACCCGGCGGACCGGTAGAGCGCGATGGCCTCCGTCAGCGCCGCGTTGGTCTCCAGCCGCACGGCGGGCGCGCCAGCCTCGGCGGCGTGCCGCTCCAGCTCGGCCAGCAGCCGGCGGCCCAGACCGAGCCCGCGGGCGGACGCGTCGACCCACATGCGCTTCAGGTGCGCGGGCCCGGCGCCGTGGAACAACAGCACGCCGCACCCCACCGGCGTCGTGTGCAGCATGGCGACCAGGAGCAGCCCGGCCGGCGGGCGCAGGTCGGCGGCATCGGCGCGGATACCGCGGTCGAGGGAGAACCCGCCGTCGAACCGGACGTCCAGCTCGGCCGCGTAGGCGCGCAGGCAGTGCTGGGCGACCGGGTCGTCCGGGTCGGTCACCGCGAACCGCACGGTGGCCGCCGTCAGCAGCCGCTCCACGTCGGCCATCGCCGCGACCAGCCGGTCGCGCTGCCGCCCGTCGAGCGCGTCGAGCAACTGCGTGGCGAGGTCGTCGCTACGCTCGTCCAGCAGCCGCTTCTCGGCCCGGCCCGCCGGCGTGAGCCGGGCCAGCGTCACCCGCCGATCCTCCGCGCCGCGCTCCGTCGTCACCAGACCGGCCGCCTCCAGCGAGCGCAGCAGCCGGCTGACGTAGCCGGAGTCGAGATCGAGCGCCGCGCGCAGCGACCGCACGTCGCGCCCGTCGCCGATCTCCCACAACAGCCGCGACTCACCCAGCGGCCGGTCGCGGGCCAGGAAGTGGTCGTTCAGCGCGCCGACCTGCTGCGTGACCACCCGGTTGAACCGCCGCACCTGCGCGACCATGGTCTCGTCCATTCTCTGACTCTAGTCAGAGAATCTTCGTGGGCATAGAGTCCCGCCATGGCCGAACTCGATCTGGACGGACGGCGGGCGCTGGTCACCGGTGGCGGCAGCGGCATCGGCGCGGCGGTGGCCCGGCGGCTGGGCGCGGCCGGCGCCCACGTCATCGTCGCCGACATCGACGGCGAGCGCGCGGCGTCCGTGGCCGGTGAGTGCGGCGGCGAGCCGTGGCAGGTCGACCTCGCCGACACCGCCACCCTCGCGACCACCCGGCTGGACGTCGACGTCCTCGTCAACAACGCCGGCATCCAGCACGTCGCCCGGCTGGAGGAGTTCCCGCCGGATCGGTTCGCGTTCATGCTGCGGCTCATGCTCGAGGCGCCGTTCCTGCTCATCCGGGCCGCGCTGCCGGGCATGTACGCGCGCGGCTGGGGCCGCGTCGTCAACGTGTCCAGCGCGCACGGCCTGCGCGCCAGCGCGTTCAAGTCGGCCTACGTCACCGCGAAGCACGGCCTCGAAGGGCTGTCCAAGGTGACGGCGCTCGAGGGCGCCGCGCACGGCGTCACCTCCAACTGCGTCAACCCCGGCTACGTCCGCACGCCGCTGGTCGAGGCGCAGATCGCCGACCAGGCCCGGGTGCACGGCCTGCCCGAGGACCGCGTCGTCAGCGAGATCCTGCTGGCCAACGAGGCGATCAAGCGCCTCATCGAGCCCGGCGAGGTCGCCGAGGCCGTCGCCTACCTCGCCAGTCCGGCGGCCCAGTCGATCACCGGCACCGACCTCGTCCTCGACGGCGGCTGGTCGGCCCGCTGACGCTGCGGGGACAGGGCCGCGTGGAACGCGCCGCCCTGGTTCTGATCGAGGTCGAGCGGCAGCGCGAGGCGGCCGATCAGCTCGCTCTCCAGCAGCCAAGGCGACGCCGTCGGCAGCCAGCAGACGCGGGCATGCCGCGCCATCCACTCCGAGAGCACCCACTCACCGTCGCTGAACGTCAGGCGGCCGGTGCGGCCGACCCGCCGCAGCCGGAGGCCGATCGTCTCGGCCAAGAGCGAGCCGAGGGTGAGCCGGAACGTCGAGCCGGAGGCGTTGCCGCGAAAGTGCGTCCTGAGGCGTGCGCGCAACGTCCCTCTGCTCCCCGGACGGCTCGGCGACACGCCCGCGTAGAGCAACAGCTCGGATCCGAGGACATGACAGCCGTTCGCCGGAACGCCGGGCGGCACCGTCGAAGTACCAGGCGTAGACGCCCGGCACCCGTGGCGCCGGCGAAGGCCGTGCGAGCACGTCGTCGCGCGAGTACAACCGCTCCGGCGCCAGCAGCGGCCAGAGGTCGGCCGGGACCGAGGCCCATGAGAACAGGTCCTAGACCGACGTGCCGACGGCGTAGGCGATCAGCCGGACCGCCTGGGGTTCGAACAGGACGGTGTAGTGATTGACGCCGCCGGCGGGGATGACGCGGACGGTCGGGGGCAGGCCGGCCGCCGCGATGCGGTCAGCGTCGAGCAGGCCCTGCGGCTCGTCCATCAGCCCCCGCGCGGCGTACAGCAGCGTCGCCGGGACGGTGCCGTCGCGCAGCGACCGCAGGACGAGCGGGTCGGCCAGCACGTCGGCGCCGTCGGCCCGCACCGCGTCGAGCACGCAGGACGAGCGGCGGTCGCCACCGGCGCCCACGAGGTCGTGCCGCAGGTACGCCGTCAGCAGGTCGCCGTACGACGCGGCCAGGGCCGGGCCGACGGCCGGATGCTCGCGCCAGAAGTCCAGGTACGCGTCGTCGTCGGGGAAGCTCATCGTGAGCCGCCGCATCGCCGGGCCGATCACCTGCTCCAGAGCGGCATCGATGTCGCCGTCGGGCGCCGGGAACCCGACCCCGCCGTCGATCAGGACCAGCGACGACACCCGCGACGGGTACAGGTAGGCCGTCAGCGCCGCCACGTAGGCGCCCATCGAGTGACCCAGCAGCACGGCCGACTCGACCCGCGCGGCGTCGAGCACGGCGACGACGTCAGCGGCGTGCGCGGCCAGCCCCCACGGCCCGCGCACCGACCGGCTGTCGGCGCGGCCGCGCAGGTCGGGCGCGAGCAGCCGGACCTCGCCGTTCAGTGCCTGCGCGACGGCGCCGAAGGCGAGCGCGTTGGCGGTGATGCCGTGCAACGCCATGACGACGGGAGCGCCGGCCGCACCGCGCCCCAGCTCGTGGACCGCGAGCGTCCCCCCGTCGACCGCGACCCCCAGCGTCATGGCCCGTCCAACCCGCTGACCAGAGCCGCGACGAAGTCGTCCGGTTTCTCGACGTGCGGGCTGTGCGCGGTGCCGTCGAGGACGGTCTCGGTGCTGACGCCGCCGGACGCGCGGTAGGCGTCGAGGACGGCGCGGGTCTGCGCGACCATCGGCTGCGGCGGCGCGACGTCGTCGCCCGGCCAGCCCGGCACCGCGCCGATGGCGCCGAGGTACGCGAGGTCGAACAGCGAGGTGTCGGAGACGATGACGTCGTCGGAGCCGCGGATCCAGCGGATCGGCGGCTTCGGGTCGATCGCGTCGAGCCCGTCCAGCCGCAGGTGCGTCGGCGCCATGGTGTTGAGCACGCCGCGGGTGCCCGGCCCGACCCCCGGCCAGACGTCGGTGGCGACGGCGTCGCCGGGATAGTGGTCGTCGCCGACGGCCGTCGTCAGCATCGACTCGACGTAGGCGTCGGCGTGCTCGGGCACGAACGGCGGCTTCACGTACGACGACAGCATGACCTGCCGGGGCGACAGCGCGCCGTCGTCGCCGCGGTCGCCGTCGCGCAGCCGGGCCACGAACTCAGGGTTGGCGGCGCCGCCGCCGGAGCCCGCCGCCGACGGGTCGGCCAGCGCGCCGTCTGCACCGCGGGTGCCGCCGAAGCCGTACGGCGACACCGGGTTCACCAGCGTGACCGAGCGGTACCGCGCCGGCGCGTCGAGCAGCAGCTGCAGCACGACGGCGCCGCCCATGCTCCAGCCGACCAGGTGCACGCCGTCGAGCCCGAGCAGGTCGAGCAACCCGGCGACGTCGTCGGCGTAGTCGCGCACGCCGCGGGTCGCGTCGACCGGCAGGGTCTCGGTGCCGCCGAAGCCGCGCAGGTCGGCCGCGATCGGGCGGAACCGGTTCGGCAGCCGGAGCATCGCCGGCTGCCAGAACACGCTGGACGACACGTTGCCGTGGACGAACACGACCGGTTCACCGGTGTCGCGGCCGGCCACCGTGAGTGTGTTGACGGCGAGCCGCGGCGTCGGGTGGCGGATCTCCGTCACGCCCGGCATGAGCATCGATGTCATGGCCCCCTCCTCAGAGGATGATGCCCTACCCGGGGCCGGAACGCGCGGGGGCCGTTACTCGGTGGGAAAGCGCAACCCGATCTGCCGGCGGATCTCGTCCAGCGTCGCCATGATCGCCACCGTCTCGTCCAGCGGCATGACGTCGCTCTCCGTCGCCCCGTCGCGCAGCAGCCGGCCGACCTCGACGGCCTGGTGACGCAGGCCGCCGCCCGTCGCGGGCTCGAACCGCTCCGGCTCCGCGCCCGGGCGCAGCAGCGAGAACGACGTCGGCGCGTACCAGACGTCGTCGATCTCGATGCGCGCCTCGGTGCCGGTGATGACGGCGCGGTTGGCCGTCCGCGCCCGCAGCGTGGTCGTGACGACGGCGTGGGCGCCGCTCGCGTACGTGAACACGGCCGACGTCTGCGCGTCGACGCCGCGGGCCGACAGCGTGCCCGCCGCGCTGACGCCGTCGGGGCGGCCGAGGACGTACGACGCGAGCGACACCGGGTAGATGCCGAGATCGAGCAGGGCGCCGCCTGCGAGGTCGGCCCGCTGCAGGCGGTGACCTGGGTCGGCCGGGATGGCCTGCCCGTGGTCGGCGACGACCGTCGTGATCTCACCGAGCGCGCCGGCCCGCAGCAGTTCGTCGATGCGGCGGAAGTGCGGCAGGAACCGCGTCCACATCGCCTCCATCAGGAACAGCCCGCGCTCGCGCGCCAGCTCGACGAGGTCGCGGGCCTCGGCGGCGTTGACGGTGAACGGCTTCTCGCACAGCACCGGCTTGCCGGCCTCGAGCGCGAGCCGGACGTTCGCCGCGTGCGCCGTCTGCGGGGTCGCGACATACACGACGTCGACGTCGGGGTCGTCGACCAGCTTCTCGTACGAGCCGTACGACCGCGCGACGTCGAGCCGGCCGGCGAAGTCGCTCGCGCTCTCGTCGCTGCGCGACCCGACCGCCACCACCTCGGCGTCGTCGACCACCTGGAGGTCGCGGGCGAACGCGGCCGCGATGCCGCCGGTGCCGATGATGCCCCAGCGGGTGCGCGTCATGCTTCTCCCCTACCGATAGCCCGTGACGTCGGCGGGCTTGCCGGCGTCCTGCACCTCCACCAGGTACCGCCAGGCGTCGGGGCGGCTGCCGTCGAGGTCAGAGAAACCATAGACCTGGGCCAGCTGGCCGCTGGACAGCGACTGCCCGTTCCACCGCGCGACCTCCGGGTCGGCGGCCAGCGCCGCGACCGCCCGCCCGACGTAGCGCGGCGTCTCGGAGATCGCGAAGTGCGGCTCCGCCTCCAACGCGTCGCGCCAGGTGTCCTCCGTCACGCCGAAGTGGCTCAGCATGAGCTCCGAGCGCAGCCAGCCCGGCGTCAGCGCCACCGCCGTCGCCTGATGCGGCGCGAGCTCCTTCGCCTGCCCGAACGCCATGCGCAGCACCGACGACTTCGCGAGATCGTAGAAGAACGACACCCGGTAGTTCGCCGCGTTGTAGTCGGCCGTCCCGTCCGTCATCTCGACCACCAGCCCGCCCTTCGTGCGGATCAGCAGCGGCAGCGCGAAGTGGCTGGTGATGATGTGGGTGTCGATGGCGAGCCGGAGGATCTTCAGGCCTTTCTCCAGCGAGTGCTCCCACAGTGGCTCGTCCCAGGAGAACAACAGCTCGCCGCCCCAGATGTCGTTGACCAGCACGTCCAGCCGCCCCTGCTCCGCGTCGATGCGGCCGACCAGCGCCTCGACCTGCTCCGGCACCAGGTGGTCGACCTGCACCGGGATGCCGGTGCCGCCGGCCGCCGTGACCAACTCGGCGGTCTCCTCGATGGTCTCGGGCAGGTTCTGCTCGGACCGCTGTGCCCGGGTCGTCCGCGCCGTGCAGTACACCGTCGCCCCGGCCGCCCCCAGCTCGACGGCGATCCCCCGCCCCGCGCCGCGCGACGCCCCGGCGACGAGCGCGACCTTGCCTTGCAGCGTTGTCTCCATGAGGCGATGGTGCGCGGTGGTCACTGACACGGCCTGTCAAGGATTCGGGTGTGGTCTCCGGTTCGACTGCGGGCCTGGGACGTGAGGGCAGGCCAGGACTTGGTGCCCCGGAAACCGGCTGGCGCCCCGGAAACCGGCGCTCGCGCCCCGGAAACGGGGCCTATCCGCCGGTCGCCGGCGCGTGCGCCGATTTCCCGGGCGTCAACGAACGATCGGTGGGCCCGCCAGCGTGCACACGGGAGATCGCGAGGCACCCGAGCGTCCCGGCACCGTGACGACGACGCGGCCACCGCGCCGACCCACGCCCGGCCAGCGTGCCCATCGGCACGCTCAGCGACGCCCACATCGTCACGTCCGACGGCGGCTAGACATCGGGCACGACGGACCCGGCTCCGGGCCCTGTGGATCCGGCGTCACCTTCGGCCAGCCGCCGGAGCGCGTCGAGGCGGTGGTCCCAGGCGGTGGCGGTGGCCTCGATCCAGCGCGCGGTGTCGGCGAGCCGCTCCGGTCGGACGCCGTAGCGGACCTCGCGGCCGGCCCGATGCTTCTGGACCAGGTCACCCCGCTCGAGGACGGCGAGGTGTTTGAGCACGCCGGGGCGGCTGATCGGCAACTGGCGGGCCAGCGCGGACGCACTGTGCTCGTGGTCGGCGAGGAGCGCGAGGAGGCGCCAGCGCATGGGATCGGCCAGCGCCGCGAACACCGCGACGGGCGGATCCTCGCCAGTGGGCAGGGCGGCACCATGCACCCGGCCGACGGCAAGCGGCTCACCGGCCGTCGCCCAGCGGTCCGGCCCCAGGCCGCCGCGACCGCCGCCAGCGGCGCCGCCTCGCGCCGGGCCAGCGTCCGCCGCGCCGCCCTCCACTGCGCCGCCTCGCGCTGGGCCAGCGTCCGCCGCGCCGCCCTCCACTGCGCCGCCTCCCGCTGGGCCACCGTCAGCCGCACCACCGCCAACCGCACCACCGTAGGCCGCACCACCGTAGGCCGCGCCACCGCCCGCCGCGCCACCGCCCGCCGCGTCACCGTAGGCCGCACCGCTGCCGACCGCGCCACCGTCGGGCGCACCGCCGCGCGCCGCACCATCGAGCGGCAACGGCCGCGGCGCCGCAGGCCGCGAACGTCCGGCCGGCGAGCGGCCAGTGGCGTCCACGGGGCCCGCTGGGCCGGGCGTCACACCTCCTGCTTCCGGGCGAGGTCGGACAGCGTCTCCAACCCGCCGCCCCAGCCGTTCTCCGTCGCCACGATGTGGGAGTCTCGCTCGTCATCGGTGAGGGTGAGGTCGCCGAACCCGCTCTCGGTGACCCGCACCGTCGTGCCGCCTTCGGCCGTCGCCCAGAGCTCGACGGCGACGTGCGTCTGACGGCCCGGCACCGGCGCCGCGTCGGGCGCGGTGGCGTACCAGTACGTCAGGCGGTACGGCGGCTCGACCTTCTCGATGATGCCGCGATACGTGCCGTGCTCGTTCCAGTGGTGGACGATGGCGCCGCCCGGCCGCAGGTCGATGGTCGCGCCGTCGAACGCCCACCAGACCCGCACGTGCTCCGGACGGGTGACGAGCTCCCAGACCCGTTCCACCGGCGCCGCGATGTCCACTTCGCGAATGACCTCGCCTGACACGGCCTCACCTCCCGAGCATCCAACCACCTGTCACCACATGGTGACACATGGACGAGGCGCATCGCAACCAAACGGTTACAGGACGTCCTCGGGCAGCTGGAAGCGGTATCCCAGCCCCGGCTCGGTGATGAAGTAGCGCGGCGTCGACGGCTCGGGCTCCAGCCGCTGCCGGATCTGCGTCATGAACACCCGCAGGTAGTTCGTCTCGGTGCCGTAAGCCGGACCCCAGACCTCCCGCAGCAGCTGCTCGTACGTCACCAGCCGCCCGCTGTGCCGCACCAGCACCTCGACGATGTGCCACTGCCGCGGCGTCAGCCGGACGGCGGCGCCGTCGCGGACGACCCGCTTCGCGGCGAAGTCGATGACGAAGTCGGGCGTCGAGACCACCGCGTCGCCGTCGGGCAGGACGGCGCGCCGGGTGGCGGCGCGCAGGCGGGCGAACAGCTCGTCCATGCCGAACGGCTTGGTGACGTAGTCGTCGGCGCCGAGGTCGAGCGCCTCGACCTTGGCCGCCTCGGTCCCCCGTCCGGACAGCACGACGATGGGCACCGACGACCAGCCGCGGATGCCGCGCACGACGTCGAGGCCGTCCATGCTGGGCAGCCCGAGGTCGAGGATGACGGCGTCGGGGTGGTGCCGGGCGGCCAGTTGCAGGGCCTGCTCGCCGGTGCCGGCGAGATCGGCGGTGTAGCCCCGGGCCTTGAGGTTGAGGGCGAGGGTCTTGCGGATGCCGGCGTCGTCATCGACGACGAGCACCCGGCCGGCCGACTCCATGCAGCCGATCGTAGCCGCAGGCACACTGGAGGTATGGGACGCGGTCAGCTGCGGATCTACCTGGGCGCCGCACCCGGCGTGGGCAAGACGTACGCCATGCTCGAGGAGGCGCACCGGCGGCTGGCCCGCGGCACCGACGTCGTCGTGGGGGTGGTCGAGGCACACGGCCGGGCCCGGACGGCGGACCTGCTGGCCGGTCTTGACGAGCTCCCGCGGCGCACGGTGACCTACCGTGGCGCCGAGTTCCAGGAGATGGACCTCGACGCCGTGCTGCGACGCCGGCCGGAGGTCGCCCTCGTCGACGAGCTCGCGCACAGCAACGTGCCCGGGTCCCGGCACGCGAAGCGCTGGCAGGACATCGAGGAGCTGCTCGACGCCGGCATCACGGTGCTGTCGACGGTGAACATCCAGCACCTCGAGTCGTTGAACGACGTCGTCGAGCGCATCACCGGGGTGCCACAGCGCGAGACCGTCCCGGACGAGGTGGTGCGCCGGGCCGACCAGGTCGAGCTGGTCGACATGACGCCGGAGGCGCTGCGCCGCCGGATGGTGCACGGCAACGTGTACGCGCGGGAGAAGGTCGACGCGGCGCTGGGCAACTACTTCCGGGTCGGCAACCTGACGGCGCTGCGCGAGCTCGCGCTGCTCTGGCTGGCCGACAAGGTCGACGACCAGCTGGACCGCTACCGCGCCGACCACCACATCGACGACACGTGGGAGGCGCGCGAACGCGTCGTCGTCGCACTGACCGGCGGGGCGGAGGGTGAGACGCTGATCCGCCGGGCCGCCCGCATCGCCGCGCGCGGCAGGGGCGCGGACCTCATGGCCGTGCACGTCATGCCGAGTGACGGGCTGGTCGGCGCCGACCCGACGCTGCTGGCCCGGCAGCGGCTGCTGGTCGAGTCGCTCGGCGGCACCTACCACCAGGTGCTCGGCGAGGACATCCCGGCGGCGCTGATCGAGTTCGCGCGCGGCGTCAACGCCACCCAACTGGTGCTGGGCGCGAGCCGCCGCGGCCGGCTGGCGCAGCTGTTCTCCCGCGGCGTCGCGCTCACGACGATGTCGCGGGCCGGTTCGATGGACGTCCACCTCGTCCCGCACCAGCAGGCCGGCCGCGGCCGGACCGCCGCGCTCGGCAGCCCGCTGTCGCGGCGCCGGCGAATCGCCGGGTTCGTGCTGGCGCTGGTGGGGGTGCCGCTGATCGTTCTCGGGGTGCGTCTGCCCGAGAACGACGTGTCGCTGGCGACGGGCGAGCTGTTACTGCTGGCGATGGTCATCGCGGCCGCGCTGGCCGGCGGCATGTGGCCGGCGCTGCTGGCGGCCGTGGGCGGATTCCTGCTGCTGAACTGGTTCTTCACCGAGCCGATCCACTCGTTCGACGTCAACCGGCCCGAGAACATCATCGCGCTGGCGGTGTTCCTGCTGGTCGCGGCGTCGGTGAGCATCGTCGTCGACACCGCGGCCCGGCGCACCCGCGAGGCGGCCCGGGCCAGTGCCGACGCGCAGAACCTGGCGACCGTCGCGAGCAGCATGGTCGGCAACCCGCGGCCGCTGATCGGGCTGCTGGAGCGGCTGCTGGAGACGTACGGGCTGACGTCGGTGACGCTGCTGGAGCGCTCCGCCGGCGCGACGCGGCTGCCGGGCACGCAGGAGAACCCGTCCGCCTGGTCGGTGGTCGCGTGCGTCGGCGAGCGGCCGTCGCTGACCCCGGCCGAGGCCGACGTCGAGGTGCCGATCGACGACGCGCTCGCGCTGGCGCTGCGCGGCCCCGCGCTGCCGGCCGAGGATCGTCGCGTGATCGAGGCGTTCGCCGCCCAGGCCGTGCTGGCGCTCCGGCAGGAACGCCTGGCCCGCGAGGCGGCGTCGGCCGGCTCCATCGCCGAGGCCGATCGCATGCGCACGGCGCTGCTGGCGACCGTCGGTCACGACCTGCGCACCCCGCTCGCCGCCGCCAAGGCCGCCGTCACCAGCCTGCGCAGCGACGAGGTCCGGTTCGACGCCGACGACGAGGCCGAACTGCTGGCGACGGCGGACGAGTCGCTGGACCGGCTGACCGAGCTGATCACCAACCTGCTCGACCTCAGCCGCCTGCAGGCCGGCGTGCTCGGCGTGACGTTGCGCCCGACGGAGGCGGCCGGCAGCATCGCCCGTGCCCTCACCGAGCTGGGCGAACCGGGCCGCCGGGTGAGCGTCGACCTCCCCGCCGACCTTCCGCGCCTCGATGCCGACCCAGCGCTGCTGGAACGGGTGCTGGTGAACGTCGTCGGCAACGCGCTGCGGTTCAGCCCGCCGGACCGCCCTCCGACCATCACCGCGCGCGAGGACGACACCGTCGTCGAACTGCGGATCGTCGACCACGGCCCGGGCATCCCCGAGGACCAGCGCGACCGCGTGTTCGTCCCGTTCCAGCGGCTCGGCGACAGCGGCGCCGGCGTCGGGCTCGGACTGGCGCTCTCGCGCGGCCTCACCGAGGCGATGGGCGGCACCCTGATCCCGAGACCACCCCCGACGGCGGCCTCACCATGCTGCTGGCCATCCCGGCCGAGGACGAGGATCCGCGTCGGGGCTAGGCCGGCCGCGTGTGGTCGATCTCCGCGCGGTCGAGCACGTCGGTGAGGTCCAGGTCGAGGCCACGGGCGTAGCGGATCAGCTCGATCACGTCGATGCGCCGGTCGCCCGACTCGAACAGCGACACCTTCCGCTGGGTGAGCCCGATGCGCTCACCGAGCTGGGTCTGGGTGAGGTTGCGCTCGACCCGAAGCTGCTTCAGCGTGGCATAGAGCCGCTGGTACTCGGGAGCCCGGCTGTCCACCACCCGCACATCCGACCGCTTGGGGATCATCCAGCCAAAGTTTGCCTGCACGCGCGCGGTTGGCGTGGATTGCCGGACTCGTCAGCGCCCGCGCACGCCGTCGAGGTGATCGAGCAGCGCCGCGGTTCGCTCAGCCAGCCGACCGGCCCGGTCCGGGTCGAGCGTCGGCAGGGTGAGGGGCAGATGCCGGTCGCGATCGACGGCGGTCAGCGGCGCCGGCGGCGGCGCGTCGATGAACCTGTCGATCGGCGCCACCGCGGCCTCGACCGGCCGGGCGAACAGCCGGGCCGCCACCCGGATCGCGGTGCGGGTGGGCCGCGGCAGCGTGGAGAGGTCGCCGCTGCGGGTGAAGCCCGGGTGGTAGAGGACGTACGGCACGCGGCCACCGTGCTGGGCGGCGTAGCCGACGCCGAGCAGGTCGTTGGCGCGACCGGCTTGCAGCTGCGCGGCCACCGCACGGTAGCGCCGGGTCAGCTGCAGGTCGTCCCAGTGGATCGCGCCCTTGCGGGTGCCGACTCCGGCGACGTTGACGACGACGGGGGACGTGCTCTGCTCCAGCGCCGGGGTGAGCCCGTGACTGAGCAGGTACCGGCTCAGGTAGTAGAGGGCGAAGGTGCTCTCGAATCCCTCCGCGGTCTCGACCCGTCCCGGCCGCACCCGGTTCGCGCACAGCACCAGGGCGTCGACGACGTCGGTGGACGCCTCGATCGCGCGGATGACGGACCGGGTGCCCGCGACGGTGGTGAGGTCGGCGCGGACGAACTCGGCCCGCCCGCGGACGGCGGCGTCGGCGACCAGCCGGGCGCCCTTCTCCGCGTTGCTGCCGACGGCGATCACGTGGTCGCCCTTGGCCAGCCGGCGCAGGGCGAGCGCCCGGCCCATGCCGTCGGTGCCGCCGCTGATCACGATGGTGCGCGAATCCATGAACGCTCCGTGGGTGGTATCAAACAGTAAGTACGAGCATCATCGGTAACCACAGCCGCTCACGGAAGAAGGCACTTCGATGTCCGATACGCACACCGGTGTGCCCTCGGTGGTCGCAGCACCGCTGCCCACCCCGGTGCCGGCGGACGAGCACGAGCAGTGCCCCGTCACCGACGTGCTCCGCCGCATCGGCGACAAGTGGACCGTGCTGGTGGTCGTCCTGCTCGGCCGCCGCCCCTACCGGTTCAACGAGTTGCACCGCGGCATCCAGGGCATCAGCCAGCGCATGCTGACCCGGACCCTGCGCGCTCTGGAGGACGACGGCCTGGTGCGCCGGGAGGTGTTCCCGACCGTGCCGCCGGGGGTGGAGTACAGCCTCACCCCGCTGGGCGAGTCGCTGCTCGTTCCGCTCTCCGCTGTCGCCGACTGGGCCGTGGGGCACCGCGACGAGATCGCGCGCGCCCGACTGGCCGCGGGCGCGGGGCCTGACCGGCCGGAATGAGGTGGTGGAGCCGCCTGTCGGAATCGAACCGACGACCTATTCATTACGAGTGAATCGCTCTACCGACTGAGCTAAGGCGGCGCGTGCCCGGCGAACCGGGCACGGTGCACGAGTATAGGGCGTCGACCGCTCTGGAACCCAATCGGGCTCAGAGCGCGTCGGTGGTGATGGGCGCGCCGAGGGCGGAGTCGGCCACGAGCTGGTCCCAGCCGAGGTTCCAGTCGGCCATGCCGGGGTCGCCGCGCTCGAGGAGGTCTTCCGGGCCACGGGTGGAGTTGGCGACGGTGACGATGTCGCCGTACTGCGCGAGCTGGAAGAACGTGGCGCCGTTGGCCTGGCTGAGGTTGATGCAGCCGTGCGACACGTTGGCCGAGCCCTGTGACCCCTCGGACCACGACGCCGAGTGGACGAACGTGCCGCTCCAGGTGAGGCGGACGGAGTTGGGCACCTCGAGGTCGTAGTAGTTGGGATCGCCGGGATCGCAGGTGATGTTCGCGTTGCACGACGTCATCTGCCGCGTCTCGAACTTCTCCAGCACGATGTAGGTGCCGTTGCGGGTGGCGAACTCGGGCGCGCCGAGGCTGGTGTCCCAGGTGGCGACGGCGGCGCCGTCGACGCTGTAGGTGACGGAGTGGGTGGCGGCGTCGACGGCGGCGACCTGGGACTTGCCGACGGTGAAGTCGAGGTCGTAGGCGCGCCCGCCCCAGAGGTCGTCGCCGGCCTGGACACCGTTGAGGTCGAGGTCGACCCGCACCTGGGTGCCGGACGGCCAGTACTCCTTGGGCCGGAAGTGCACCTCCTGCGAGCTCACCCAGTGCCACGACCCCTCGACCTGCGGGTTCGACGCGATGTGCAGGGCCTGCTCGACGTTCTCGCGCTCGGTGACCTCCTGGTCGAACCGGACGGTGACCGGCGCGCCCACGCCGACGACGGAGCCGTCGGCGGGCTGCATGCTCAGCGTGAGGCGGTCGCCGTCGGGCACGGCGCCGACGGCGAACGCGTCGGTGAGCGTGTGCTCCATGCCGAGGCGGTCGGACGCGACCACCGTGACGGCGTACGAGGCGCCGGGCTCGAGCGGCGCCGCGCTGGCCCAGCTGCTGCCGTCGTCGCCGACCTGGCCGTCGACCGGTTCACCGCCCTCGGGTGCGACCTCGACGGAGTCTATGTGGCCGTTGGGGACGGTGAACTGCAGCGGCGTGCCGAACGCCACCTCGTCGGTGATGCCGTCGAGCTGCAGCGGGATCCGCTGTGCCTTGGGACCCTCGGCCTGGGCGGTGGCGCCGCCGGACCCGGAGTCGTCGGAGCCGCTGCACGCGGTCAGCAGCACCGCCGCGCTCAGGACGAGCGCGACCCGGTGGAGCGTCGGACGCAGGCGCATCGTTCCATTATCCGCATACTCCACCCCGATTCACGAAGCGCAGCTGGTGCCGTCGTCGGGCACCGTGCCGTCCAGCAGGTAGGTGTCGACCGCGGCGTCGATGCAGTCGCTGCCGGCGAGGTAGGCGGTGTGCACGGTGGAGTCGTAGGTGAGCAGCGTGCCGGACGACAGCTGCTCAGCCAGCGCCTCGGCCCACTCGTACGGCGTGGCGGGGTCGCCGGTGGTGCCGATGACGAGGATCGGGTCGGCGCCCGGCGCGGTGACCGGCGGGTGCGGCGCCGGCTCGGCCGTGGGCGAGGCGGTGGGGTCGGCGCCGGCGTCGTCGAGGCCGTCGGCGAGCGCGGCGCAGCCCAGCCCGCCCCAGGCGAGGAACGGGCCGAACACCTCGGACGCCGCCGTGAACTCGGCCAGCCCCGCCTTCGCTTCGTCGGCGGTGGCCGACTCGGGGTGGTCCATGCAGTTCACCAGGCTGATGACCTCGTTGGCGTTGCCGTTGTACGTGCCGTCGCTGTTGCGCTCGAGGTAGAGGTCGGCGAACGTCATGAGCAGCGTGCCGTCGTCCTCGGTCAGCGCGAGGTCGAGCGCCTCGTTCAGCGGCTCGTAGCCTTCGTCGGCGGTGAGGTACAGCGGCAGGATGATCCCGTAGAACGCCAGCGACTCGGTCAGCGGCCGGTTGTCGTCGTCGGTGGCCAGCGGCTCTTCGTCGGCCTGGCGCAGCAGCCCCGCCAGCGTGGCGCGGGCTTCGTCCTCGGACGAGCCGACCGCGCAGTCGTCCCGGGCGAAGCACCAGGTGAGGAACGCCGACAGCGCCCGCTCGAAGCCGCGCGCCTGGCCGAGGCCGAGGTCGTCGCCGGTCAGCGTGGGGTCGATGGCGCCGTCGAGCACCAGCCGGCCGACGCGGTCGGGGAACTGGTCGGCGTAGAGGGCGCCGATGAACGTCCCGTACGACTTGCCCAGGTAGTTCAGCTTCTCGTCGCCCAGCGCCGCGCGCAGGACGTCGAGGTCGCGGGCGACGTCGGCGGTGCCGATGTGCGGGACCAGCTCGCCGGAGCGGGCCTGGCAGCCCGCGGCGAGGTCGCGGATCGACTCTTCCATGTCGGCGATCTCGGCGTCGTCGTCAGGGGTCGGGTCGGCGGCGAGGTAGTCGTCGAGCTCGGCGTCGTCGATGCAGTCGACGGGGCTGGAGCCGGCCACGCCGCGCGGGTCGAAGCCGACGATGTCGTAGCGCTCGCGCACCTGCTCGGTGACGACGGACCCGGCCAGCTGCGCGTACTCGACCCCGGACGCGCCCGGTCCACCCGGGTTGACCAGCAGCGAGCCGAGGCGGTCGTCGCCCGTGGCCGGCGCCCGCAGCAGCGCCAGCTCGATGGTGTCGCCACCGGGGTCGGCGTAGTCGATGGGGACGGTCGCGGTGGAGCACTGGTGGCCCTCGCCGCAGTCGCGCCACTCGAGCTCCTGCGTGTAGAACGGCGCCAGCGCGGGGTCGATGCCCGCGGTGGCGTCGGCCGCCGGCGTCGACCGGTCCGGCACGTCCGCCGGCCGGCCGTCACGCTCCTCCGGTTCGGCCGAGCAGCCCGCGACGGCCACGACGGCGGCGAACGCCAGTGTGGCCAGGGCACGCAGTGTCACAGGTTCTCTCCGTCGTCCTCGTACGCGTCGTCCTCGATGTCGGGGGTGCGCCGGGCGCCCTGCGCGACCGCGCCCTCGTAGGCCTGCCGCGACCCGCACACGCTGGCCTTCGGGCAGGCGACCCGCCGGCCGGTCTCGCGGTCGCGGACGTACACCGTCTCGGACGGCACGTTGTACGCGACGACGGTGCCCTCGACGCCGTCGTCGGTGGTGACGTCGCAGCCGACGGTCGGCACGCTGCGCTTGAAGTCCTGGTAGAGCGGGTGCTCGTACTTCAGGCAGCACATCAGCCGGCCGCACGCGCCGGAGATCTTCAACGGGTTCAGCGGGAGGTCCTGGTCCTTGGCCATGCGCACGCTGACCGGCTCGAAGTCGGTGAGGAACGTCGAGCAGCAGGTGTCGCGGCCGCACGGCCCGATGCCGCCCTGCACGCGGGCTTCGTCGCGGGCGCCGAGCTGACGGAGGTCGATGCGGGCCCGCAGGGTGCGGGCGAGGTCGCGGACCAGCTCGCGGAAGTCGACCCGGTGCGGCGCGCTGAAGTAGATGGTGACGAGCTGGTCGACGTCGGGACGGGTGTCGACGTAGTCGACGCCGACGATCTTCATCGGCAGCTCGTGGTGCTTGATCAGCCGGCGCGCGGCGACGCGGATCTCGGCCCGGCGGCGCCGGTTGCGCTCTTCGCGCTGCAGGTGCTTCTCAGTGGCCGGGCCCTCGCACACGGGCAGGCCACCGATGTCGTCGCTGACCCACTGCGGCGCCCACACGCACTCGGCGACCTCGGGTCCGTCGTCGGTGGGGACGAGGACCTTGTCGCCGACGCGCGGGGTGTGCTCACCCGGATCGAGGTAGTAGAGCCTCCCGTACCGGGTGAAGGCCACTGCCATCACCATGCCCACGCGTCCACCCTACGGTGTCGCGGGCCCGAGCCGGCGCAGCGCCTCGGCCCGCACACCGTCGACGGCGTGTGGCGCGGCCAGCGGCTCGAGCACGTGGCCCAGGGCGCGGGCCGCCGCGAGGACGGCGGCGGGTTCGGCGGCGGACGGCAGCGTGGCGGCCAACCCGGCCGGTTCGGGGAGGTCGGCGTTCTGGACGCTCACCGCGCCGAACCCGGGGTAGTCGACGCCCAGCTCGGCGCCGTGCAGCTGCCAGACGTACGTGCGCACCTCGTGCAGCGACTCGATGGCCCGCCAGACCCGGCCGCGGCCGGCGTGCTTGGCGACGTCGGCCAGCCCCCACCAGCCGAGGAAGGCCCACTCGCGGCGCTGCTCGTGGCCGGCGTTCAGAGCGGGCGGGGCGAACGGCGCGGCCAGCCGGCCGGACCGGTCGAACACCGCCTGCGACCCCGCCGCCAGCCCGGGCCGGCTGTCGGCGGCCATGACGACGAGGCTGAGCTGCCGGCCGTCGGCGTACTGGAGGACGAGGTGGTCGGCCGGCCGCTCGGGGCTGCCGAGGTGCTGGATGAGCTCGCCCGCGACGACGGCGTACCCGCGGGCCGCGGCCAGCGCGGCGTCGCGCCGGTCGTCGTACGTGGCGCCGTCGAGCAGCACGCCGAGCCCGGCGTCGACGTCGGACAACTCGTCGCCGGCGCCGCGGCCGAGCGACCCGGCCAGCTCGACCCAGTCGCACCACGGCGTGCGCCGCGCCCACGACGTGAGCGCGTCGACGATCTCCCAGGGGCCGGCGGTGTCAGTCGTCACCGGACGACCCTAACCGTGTCGTGCCAGCTTCGGCTGCGCAGCCACCCTTGAGTCGGAGCGGCTCATCGACTCCACCCGGTGGCCCGACGCCGCCCACCTGGAGCCCGGCCCTCCTCGCGAGGACCCGCGCCTTGTCGTTCAGCCCTCTCGCAGGGCCAGCGCCATGGCCTCGAGCTGCAGCAACGGCAGCGCGTTGGCCTGCAGCGCCTCGCGGGCCGCGACCACCGCCTCCATGCGGCGCAGCGTGGCCGACGGGCCGCCGGAGCGGGCCAGGCGGTCGATGGACGGGCGCATCTCTTCGTTGACCAGCTCGGTGCGCACACCCAGCTGCAGCATCATGACGTCGCGGTAGAGCGCGAGGACGTCGACCAGGGCGCGGTCGATGGAGTCGCGCTGGACGCGAGTGCGACGCAGCTTCTGCTCGCGCTCGAGGTCTTTCACCGCGGCCTCGATGTTGCGCGGCTTGCGGCCGGTGGTGCCGGCGCCGAGCGCCTTGCGCAGCTCGTCGACCTCGCGTTCGTCGAGGGCGTCGCAGTGCTTCTCGGCGTCGGCCTTCGCGGCCGCGACGAGGTTGGCGGCGGCGTCGAGGCACTGCCGGATGTCGGCGAGGTCGAACGGCAGCCGCAGCACCTCGGCGCGGCGGGCGCGGACCTCGGCGTCGGTGGCCAGCGCGCGGGCCCGGCCGACGTGGCCCTGCGAGGCGCGGGCGGCGAACTCGGCCAGCTCCTGCTCGACGCCCGCGCTGGCGACGAGGTGCTGGGCGACGTCGGCGTACGGCGGGGTGCGCAGCAGCACGACCCGGCAGCGCGACCGGATGGTCGGCACGATGTCTTCGGCCGTGGGCGCGCACAGCATCCACACGGTGCGCTCGGGCGGCTCCTCGACCGACAGCAGCAGCGCGTCGGCGGCGTCCTCGCCGAGGCGGTCGGCGTCTTCGACGACGACGACCTGCCAGCGGCCGCGGGCCGGGCGCAGCGCCGCGCGCGGCACGAGGTCGCGGACCTGGGCGATGCGGATGTTCAGGCCCTGGGTGACCAGCGACGCGACGTCGGGATGGGTGCCGGCACGCACGTCGGCGCACTCGGAGCACTGGCCGCAGCCGCCGTTGGGGCACTGCAACGCTGCCGCGAACGCCCGCGCGACGACCGAGCGGCCGGACCCGGGCGGGCCGGTGAACAGCCAGGCGTGCGTCATGGCGCCGCGCCGCCCGCCCTCGAGGTAGCCGGCGGCGTCGGCGACGGTGCGTTGCAGGGAGGGCACCACGGTCTGCCCGACGACAGCGTCCCAGACGGTCATGCGCGCATCACCTTCTCGACCGCGACGGCGACATCCGCGGCCACCTCCTCTGGCGCCCGGCCGGCGTCGACGACGACGTAGCGGTGCGGCTCGGCGGCGGCCAGCTCGAGGAACGCCCGGCGGACCCGCTCGTGCACGTGGTCGGGCTCGCGCTCGATGCGGTCGACGTAGCCCTGCCGGCGCACTCGCTCGGCCCGCGCGGCTTCGTCGAGGTCGAGGACGACGGTGAGGTGGGGCAGCAGGCCGCGGGTGGCGAACCGGGAGATGGCGGCGATCTGCTCGCGGCCCAGCCCGCGGCCCTCGCCCTGGTACGTGATGGAGGAGTCGACGTAGCGGTCGACCAGCACGACGGCGCCGCGCTCGAGCGCCGGCCGGACGACGTGCGCGACGTGGTCGGCGCGGTCGGCGGCGAACAGCAGCGCCTCGGCCCGTGGGTCGAGCTCGCCGCCGTCGAGCACGATGGCCCGCACCTGCGGCCCGATGCGGGAGTCGCCGGGCTCGCGGGTGACGACGACGTCGCGTCCCTGCGCGCGCAACTGGTCGGCCAGCAGCGCCTGCTGGGTGGTCTTGCCGACGCCGTCGCCGCCCTCGAAGGCGACGAACAGCCCTCGCGGTCCGGTCACGCCGTCAGCCTAGTGAATGGCACCGACAACGCGGGTGCGCGCCCCGAGACTGGGGATACCCCCACCACCGTCCCTGACCCGGACCCTGAGAGATCCCTGAGTTCGGTTCTCAACCGTTGCCCCGGCACCGGTAGGAACCCAGTGTGGAGTCCATGGACCTGCTGTCGTTCGTGGCCGTACCCGCGCTCGCCTACCTCGTCATGGCGGCGCTCGTGGCCGTCGACGCGGTCGTGCCCGCCGTGCCGGGAGAGGTCGCGGTCATCTCCGCCGGCGCGCTCGCCGCGGCCGGCCACCTGAACGTCGGCTGGGCCATCGCCGCCGCCACCCTCGGCGCGCTGACGGGCGACCTCGCGGTGCACGGCATGAGCCGGCGCGCGCTGCCCGGTGTGCTGGAACGGTTCCGCGCCGGCCGGCGGCTCAAGGCGAAGATCGAGCAGGCCCACGAGCGCATGGGCTCGACCAGCGCGGCGGCCATCATCGCGGCCCGGTTCATCCCGCTCGGCCGCACCACCATGTCGGCAGCGGCGGGCGTGGCGGGCATGGGGCCGCGGCGCTTCGGCGTCATCGCGTTCGCCGCGGGGCTGCTGTGGTCCAGCTGGGCGGTCGGGCTCGGCTACGTCACCGGCTCTGTCACCGACGCGCCGCTGTGGCTGCAGGTGGCCATCGGCGCGGCGGTCGGTGTGCTGGTGGGCGTGTGGGCCGGCGCCGCGCACACCATCGTCCGCACCCGCCGCCGCATGAGCGAACGGGCCCGTGCCGCCGAGGCCACCGAATGCGAGGAGCCGTCGCCGTCACGGACCCCCGAGCTGGTGGCGTGAACTCACTCGGCCGACGGCGGTGGCAGGCGGTCGCGCATGGCCCTGGGCCGCTCGGCCCTCGGCGCGTCCGACCAGTCCTCCGGCGCGTCGACCCAGCCGGCGAAGAGCACCAGCCCGCTCTCGCGGTGCACGGCGAGGAAGCCGAACGGACGGTCGTAGCTGACGGCCAGCGCCTGGGCCCGGTACACCGGCATGGACACCGCGCGCAGCCCGATGGCGGTGACGGCGGCGGCCTCGAAACCGGTGGCGCTGAAGATCGCGACGGCGGCCTGGCGGGCTTGGTCGACCCGCAGCGGCACCGGCCCGATGGCCGGGAAGTGGTCGCGGTCGCCGGAGCTGACCGCACGCAGCCCGAACACGTCGGCCTGCTCGAGCAGGTCGTGCAGCGAGCGGACGGTGAACCGGGCGGTCTTGAGCACGAGACCGGGACGCTGCGCGGACACCGTCGACACCCCCGGCCAGCGCTCGACCTGGCCCGACTCGAGCAGCGTGGCGCCGCCCGTCACCGAGGCGTCGCCGGCCAGCAGCGGGACCGCGGCCGCCAACAGGTCGCCGGAGGCCCGGCCGTCCTCGCCGAGCACGAGGTGGACGTCGAGGCCGTTGTCGCCGGCCACCCGGGTGAGCGTCAGCGGGCCGGCGGCGGAGTCGGCGACGCGCAGGTCATCGGCGTCGGGCGTGGTGCGCTCGAGCCCGGCCAGCCGCCGCCCGGCCCAGGCGCCCTCGGACACCCGCCACGACTCGTCGGAGAACTTGCGCTGCCAGGTGGTGCGCAGCGCGAGCGCGGTGGCGAGCGTCAGCATGAGCTCCGGACCGGCCTGGACGGGGAACCGCTCGATCAGCCCGTGCGTGCGCTCGTTCGCCCACGCGTCGAGGACCGGCTGGTCGACGCCGGCCTGACCGGTCAGCTCGCCGAACGTGCCGGACGGCAGGGTGTCGCGCCACTCCGGGCGGACCTGCGCCGCCTGCTGCGCCCACAGCCCGAGGGCGGCGTCGACGCCGTCGAGGTCGGCCAGCGCCTTCAGCACGTCGCGCGCGGCGTCCATGGACTCGTCGGCGGACAGCCCGACGGCGGCGGCCAGCTCGGCCCGCCCGGGCTCGTCGGCCGACGCCGCCAGGACGGCGAGCAGCGGCCAGAGCCCGGCGCCCGAGAGGACGCCGGCGCCCTGGGTGCGCCGCAGCCAGGCGGCGGTGAGCTGGTTGACCTCGGTGGCGTGCAGGCTCATGCCGCCGAGCCTAGTCGGGCTCCGGCACCTTCGTGAGGACGTCCAGCAGCACCGGAACCCGCTGCTCGACGACGGTCGCGACCGCGGCGTCGAGCAGCTCGGGCAGCTCGGCGGCCGTCCGGCACGGGCCGAACGCCGTCACCCCCATCGACCGCGCCATGTCGGCGAAGTCGATGGCCGGCTCGTCGATGGCCGTGCCGACGCCGGCCTTGGACGGGTCACGGTCACGGTCGCGGGCGATCCGGTCGGCGTGCATCACCGAGTTGTTGAACGCGCGGTTGTTGTCCATGACGACCAGCATCGGGACCTGGTGGTGCGCGGCGGTCCACAGCGCGCCCGGCGTCATCATGAAGTCGCCGTCGGACTGGATGTCGACGACCAGCCGGCCGGTGTCGCGGTGCGCCAGGCCGGCGCCGATGGCCGCGCCGATGCCGTAGCCCAGCCCGGCGCCGCCGGAGCTGCCGAGGTAGTCATCGACCGAGCGCAGGTCCCAGAGCCGGTGCAGGTAGCCGTAGGCGTTCCCGTTCGCGATGACGGGGTCCGTGCCGGCCGTGGCGCGCAGCAGTTCGCGCGCCAGCCACGCCGGGTGCACCGGACCCGGGCCGTCCTGGGCGGCGGCGAACGCGGCCCAGCGTTCCCGCGCCGCGCCGGTCAGCTCGGCCAGCCGCTTGGCGCGGTCGCGCGCCGCGGCCGCCAGCCCCGGCTCCCGCTCGACCAGCGTGCGCACGGCGGTGCGCAGCGCCAGCGCCGTGGCCGAGGACGACGCGGGCAGCGACAGCCGGCAGTGCTGCAGGCGTTGCAGGTCCGCCGCCCACGCCTTGGCGCCGAACTGCGCGGTGCCGGTGATCGCGATGGTGGCGTCGGGACGCGGCCGGAACCCGTGCAGGGCGGCGAGGTCGCGCACCTCCAGGGCGACGACGACGTCGGCCTCGGGCAGCTGCGCGGCCAGCCCGGTGGCGTTGAGCGGGTGCGCCGACGGGAAGCCGAGCGAGGGCCGGCCGTAGTCGCGCGACGGCTCCAGCACGGCCGCACCGGTCAGCTCGGCCACCTCGACCAGCGCGTCGAGCGCCGGCTGCGACCGGTCCACCGTCTCGACCGCGATGACCGGCGCCTCGGCCTCCAGCAGCCAGCGGGCCACCTGCTCGATGGCGGCCGGATCGGGCGCGACGGGGCCCGGCGCGGCGTAGTCGGCGACCGGCCGGTAGGCGAACCCGTCCGGCAGCCGCTGTTCCTGCACGTCGGAGTCGAAGCAGACGTAGACCGGCCCGGGCGGCGCCCCCGTGGCCAGCTGGTACGCGCGCACCAGCGACTCGGGCACCGCCTCGATCGAGGCCGGCTGGTCGTCCCAGCGGGTGTAGTCGCGCACCTGGGTGGCCTGGACGTTCGCGGTGTGGATCCAGTCGATCCACGGCCGCCGCCGGGCGGCGTCGACCGGACCGGTGCCGCCGAGCACCAGGACGGGCGCGCGGTCGCACCACGCGTTGTAGATCGCCATGGTCGCGTGCTGCAGGCCGACGACGTCGTGGACGGCGGCGGCCATCGGGCGGCCGGCCGCCTTCGCGTAGCCGTGCGCGATGGCGACCGAGATCTCCTCGTGCGTGCACTCGATGATCTCCGGGACGCCGGCCCGGTAGTTGACCAGCGAGTCGTGGATGCCACGGAAGGTGGCGCCCGGATTGCAGGCCACGAACTCGATGCCCAGTTCGTCGAGCAGGTCGACGATGACGTCCGAGCCGTACTCCGGCCGAGACTGCATGATCCCTCCCGGACCGGTCAGCGAAGCACGAGGTTGTAGGACTTGATCTGGGTGTAGCCGAGCAGTTCCTCCATCGACTCCTCGCGCCCGACGCCGGACTCCTTGACCCCGCCGAACGGCATGCCGATGAAGTGGGTGGAGGTGTCGTTCACCCACACGTAGCCGGCCCGCATGGCGCGGGCCATCCGGTGGGCGCGGTCGAAGTCGCGCGTGTAGACGCTGGCGGTCAGGCCGAAGTCGACGCCGTTGGCGACGTCGACGGCCTCCTGCTCGGTGCGGAACGTCAGGACGGAGATCACCGGCCCGAAGATCTCGGTGCGGGCCACCCGCATGTCCGGCTCGACGCCGTCGAGCAGGGTCGCCGGATAGTAGTGGCCGCCGCCGGCGGGGGCGTCGCCGCCGCACACCAGCCGGGCGCCGTCGTCGAGCGCCGTCCGCACGTGCGCGGCGACGCGGTCGCGGTGGGCGGCCGAGATGAGCGGGCCCATGGTGACGCCGTCGTCGAACGGCGCGCCCGCGACGACCTTCTCCAGCCGCTGACGCAGCCGGTCGACGAGCTCCGCGGCAAGGTCGGCGTGCACCAGGACGCGCGACGTGGAACCGCAGGACTGGCCCGCGAAGGCGAAGTTCATGCCCTTGACGGCGCCCTCGACGACGGCGTCGAGGTCGGCGTCGGGGAAGACCACGAGGGCGTTCTTGCCGCCGAGCTCCAGCGAGACGTCCTTGACCCCCGACTCGGCCGCGGCCCGCTGGATGGCCCGGCCGGTCTGCGGGCTCCCGGTGAAGGCGATGCGCCGCACGGCGGGATGGCGCACCAGCGCGTCGCCGGTCTCGACGCCGCTGCCGCTGACGACGGAGAACACGCCGGCGGGGACGTGCTCGGCCCACAGCTCGCCCAGCCGCAGCGCGGACAGCGGGGTGAGGTCGGACGGCTTGAGCACGACGGTGTTGCCGGCCACCAGCGGTGCGGCGATCTTGGAGGCGCCGAACATGCCGGGGTGGTTGTAGGCGATGATCCGCGCGACCACGCCGAACGGCACCCGCTCGGTGAAGTGGACGTTGCCGGTGCTGGACGGGATCGTCTCGCCGCGCAGGTGCAGCGCCCAGTCGGCGAACATGCGCATGCGGTCGCCGGCGGTGCCGATGTCCTTGCGCATCATCCACAGCGGGAACCCGCCGTCGAGGGAGTCGAGCCGGGCGATCTCCTCGACGTGCTGGTCGAGGACGTCGGCCAGTCGCCGGACGACGGCGGCCCGCTCGCGCACGTCGGTGCCGGCCCAGCCGGCCGCGGCGTCGTCGGCGGCCTGGACCGTGGCCGCGACGTCGGCGGCTCCGGCGTCGGGCACCCGGGCGAGCGTCGCGCCCGTGGCCGGGTTCTCGACGTCGTACCGCGCGTCGCCGGCCGCCGGCGTCAACCGGCCGGCGCTCAGCAGCCGCCAGTCGTGCGCGGAGGGGTCGTCGAAGACCTGTCCGTCTGCCTGGCTCACTCGCAGCCTCCCTGATCGTCTGGATTAGATTCAAGATACAGTGTCTACTCGGCGGACGGTAGAGGGATGCCAGACGCCACCAGAGGCGGTGTGAGATCGCCGCGTCAGGTGCACGGTCGGCCGGCCGGCCCTCCCGACATGATCATGTGCGTTCGCGGCGTGTCAGCGACCGCCAGGGACCATGATCATGGCCGTGGTCGACGCGGAGCGCCGTGGTCCCGGCCGGCGCAGCTCCGGCGAACCCTACGGAAACATCAGACGAGCCTCCCTTCGGAGCAGGCGTCACACCAGCAGCAGCCCGGCCACGCCCGCGGCGATGAGCACGGCACCGACGGCCGTGCGCGGCCGGACCCGCTCGCGGTTGGCCAGCAGCAGCACGCTGACCGGGATCACCACCATGGGCGTGGCGGCGGAGATCGCGACCGCCACCGACACCGGGAGGTACGCCGTCGACGCGATCACCGAGGCCTGCCCGCCGATCGTGAGCGCGCCGCTGAGCAGCCACAGCGCCAGGCCCCGGCGCGGCCGTCGCGGCCCGGCCACCTCCGACCAGGCCGGGCGGTGCAGCAGCGCGTAGACGACGGTGGCGGCGACGGCGCCGGCCAGCGCCCCGAGCAGCGGCTCGGACCAGCGGTCCAGAGCGTCGCCGCGGATGATGTTCCCCACCGCGTACGCCGCTGCCGAGAACAGCCCCACGCCGATCTCCCGCCACGGCACCGCGCCACCGGCCAGCCGTCCGCTGGCCAGATACAGGCCGAGCAGGACGCCGCCCATGCAGGCCAGCTCGACCGGCCCGAGCCGCTCACCGAGCAGCAGCCAGCCGAGCACCAGCGCGAACGCCGGGCTGCTGTTCTGGATGGCACTGGCCCGCGACGGACCGATCGTCTCGACGGTGCGGAAGTACCCGCGGCGGCCGAGATAGCCGGCGAACACGCCGGCGACGGCGAACATCCCCACCGCGAACGGATCGATCCGCAGCGGTTCGGAGCGCACCGCCAGCTGTACGGCCACCAGGACGGCCGCGACCACGACGTTCGCCACCAGCGCCACGAGGAAGCCGACCCGCTGGCCCAGGTGCGCGGCGGCGGCCCGCACGACGAAGGCGTTGCCGGCGAACAGCAGCAGCGCCAGCACCGCCAGCAGGTCACCCATGGGAGCGCCGCAACGACGTCTCCAGCCGGGACACCGGCACGAGGACGAACGCCAGCGCGGCGCCCGCCGCGGCCATCACGAGGAACACCGACGGCAGCGGCAGCAGCACCGCGAGCGCGCCGCAGGCCACCGGCGCCGCCAGCTTGCCGAGGTTGCGCACCGCACCGGTCAGCGACACGAACGCCGCCCGCGCGCCCGGCGGCGCCGCCTCGGTGACCAGCACGTTCTGCGCGACGGCATAGCAACCGTCGGCGGCGCCGAAGGCCAGCAGACACACCACCACCGCGACCGCCTGGGCCGCGAGGCCGAGCACCACGAAGGCCACCACCGTGACCACGATCGAGGCCGCCACGACCGTGGTGGCCCGGAACCGGCGCAGCAGCCGGCCCGACGCCGCGGCCGTCAGCGCGCCGAGCACGCTCGCGGCGCCGAGGACGATGCCGGTGGCGGCCACCGACAGCCCGGCCTCCCGGACGGCCAGCAGCGGGAAGTACGTCAGCAGCGCGAACTTGAAGAAGAACCGGAGGAACGCCAGCACCTGCAGGCCGAGGATGCCGCCGTCGCGGAGGCTGTGCCCGACCTGGCGCAGGGTCGACGGCGGACGGGCGGCCCGCCCTCCCGCGACGGACCGGTCCACGGCGGACCGCGACGGAGGCGGCAGGGCGAACCAGCCCCACACCGCCACCGGCACCGCCAGCACCGACAGCGTGAACGGCGCGTACCACGCCACCGCCACGAGCAGTCCGGCCACGGCCGGCAGCACCGCCTCGCCGGCCGTCATGGCCACGATGCGCCGGCCCTGCGCGGCGGCCTGCGCCGGACCGGTGAGCACGTCGCCGATGAGGGTGATCGTCAGCGCGAGGATCGCGCCGAACGCCGCGCCCTGCACCGCCCGCGACACCAGGATCGGGACGAACGACGGCTCCAGCAGCGGCGCCAGCCCGGCCACCGCGAAGACGGCCAGCGAGAGACAGAGCACGGCCCGCCGCCCGAACCGCTCGGCGAGCAGGCCGGCGGGAACACCGAGGACGACGCCCGGCAGCAGGTAGGCGGTGGTGAACAGCGCCACCTCGGCGTCGTCGAGCGACAGCGCCTCCTGCATGGCCGGCAGCATCGGCGCCAGGCCCTGGACGCCGGTGGTGGCGACCGCGGCGGCTACGCACGCGACCGCCACCACCGGCCGGGACCGGCCCGGTCCCGGGTGGGTCAGGACTGCTCCTCGACCAACTCGAGGGCACGCTCCAGGACGTCGACCGCGACGACGTCCTCGTACTCCGGCACCTCCTCCAGAAGGCCGGACTTCACGCCCACCTCGGCCATGAACGTGACGCTCTCCTCGCTGAGCCCCCCGTCCTCGCCGGGCCAGAACCCGTAGTCCACGGCGCTGGTGTGCAGCGCGCGCAGCGTCTCGTCGTCGGGCATCTCCTCGACGTCGGCGAACTCCTCGACGGCGCCGACGAACGCGTCGTAGTCGGCCGACAGCTCCCGCATGCCCATCAGGACCGCGGCGCAGTAGTTGGCGGCCAGTTCGGCGTTCTCCTCCAGCCACGCCGCCGGCGCCGCGTGCGCCTCCTTGACGAAGTCCGGCACCTCCTCGAACAGGCTGGCGATGATCACCGGGTCGGTGGCCTGCTCGGCGGCCTCGTAGTACTGGTAGTCGTGGATCACCGTCGCGTCGACGTCGCCGGAGGCGAACGCGGTGGTACGCAGGCCCGACGACTCCAGGATCTGGATGCCGGGGATGTCGGCGGCGGTCTGTTCCTGGCCGAGCGCCTGCAGCATGGCGTTGAGGATGACGTCGCCGGCACCACCGGGGCTGTCCAGCGCGACCCGGGTGTTCGCGTCGAACAGGTCCTCCACCGACGAGATGCCGTTCGCGCCGGCGATGACGAAGTCGTCCTGCGCGATGTACGGGCAGAACAGCTTGAAGTCCTGGCCCTGCTCGTTGAGCAGCAGGTTGGAGACCAGGGAGCCGGCCACCACGTCGGCGCGGCCGGACAGCACGGTCTGGGTCGCCACCGCGTGGGAGTCGAACGTCGTGAAGTTGTCGATGGTCATGTCCAGGCCGAAGTTCTCGCCATAGGTGATGACGCCGAACTTGGCCGGGACGAAGCCGGGCTGGGTCGGCGACGTGTTCGCCACCCTGATGGTGCCGGCGCCGTCGCCGCCGCTGGTGGACGCATCGTCGTCACCGCCACCGCACGCGGCGGCGACAAGCACCAGCGCGACGGCTGGCACGGCGGCTCGGATCGCTGTCTGACGTGCCATGAGAACCTCCGGATGAACAGACCGGCACCAGGGCCGGGACGTCGGAGAACCGCGAGATCGTGACTGCGCGACGTGGGGTCACGCGGTCCGGTAGGCCAGGCTCCTGCGCTCCACGAAGGACGCGAGACGCATGAGCACGAGGCCGAGCAGCATCGTCAGGACGATGCCGGCGAGAAGTGTCGGAATGTCGAACGTGGACTGGGCACCGAGCAGGACGCGGCCCAGGTTCGCCGCGGACAGCAGCAGCTCGGCCGTCACCGCGCCGCGGATCGCGCGGCCGACGCCGATCTTGAGGCCGAGGAAGATGTACGGCCTCGCCGCGGGCAGCACGACCTTGCGATAGAGGTCGAACTTGGAGGCGTTGAACGACTTGCCGACGTCGATCAGCGCCGGCGGAACCTCCTTGATCCCGGTCGAGGTGTTGACCAGGATCTCGAAGACGCACCACAGCACCACGAGGATGATCCGGCCGCGCAGTTCCAGGCCGGTGTAGATGCCGAGGATCGGGATGAGCAGCGACACCGGCGTCGCATAGCCGGCGTGCACCAGCGGCTCGATGGTGTTCTGGGCGTAGCGGGACACCCCGATCCACAGGCCCACGCCGACGCCGATGACGGCGGCGATGACGTAGCCGACCACCATGGTGAGCATCGTGCCGGCGAGCGCGCGGCCGAAGTCGCCGCTGGCGAAGCCGTCCCACATGGCGGTGGCGACCTCGGTGACCGGCGCGATGGTGAACGACTCGGGCTTGCGGCCGTACCACTCCCAGGCGGCGAGCAGCGCGATCACCGAGGTGATCCGCAGCGTCCACATCAGGATCGGCCCGGTCGGATCGATGCGGGCGGCCGCCGGTTTCGTCGTCGACGCCATCAGTTCGCCCCCCTGACGCTGGCCGCCACGTCGCCGGACCACGGGGTGAACCGTTTCTGGGCGAGCATGAGCGATTGAGTGAGTGCGGTGCCGACCAGGACGATCACCGCGGCGAGGGCGAAGAACTCGCCCAGGTTGCGGTCGAGGCCGAGCGTGGTGAGCTTCCGGCCGGTGCCGATGGTCACCCACAGCTCGGCGATGATCATGCCCTGGACGGCCTGGCCGAGGCCGAGTCGCAGGCCGGCGATGATGAACGGCAGCGTCCCGGGCAGCGTGATCGAGAGGAACCGCTTGACCGGCCCGATGTTGAACGACCGCGCCATCTCCAGCACGGCCGGGTCGATGGACCGGACACCGTTCGCCGGGTTGATGGTGACGTAGAAGATCGCGAACAGCGCCACGACGGCGACCCGGAACTCGAAGCCGGTGCCGAACACCAGGATGATGAACGGCAGCACCGCCGCCAGCGACGTCACGAACAAGGCGTTCACGTACGGCCCG
Source organism: Jiangella alba (assembly GCF_900106035.1). Classification (GTDB taxonomy): domain Bacteria; phylum Actinomycetota; class Actinomycetes; order Jiangellales; family Jiangellaceae; genus Jiangella; species Jiangella alba. The sequence goes on along the minus strand of NZ_FNUC01000004.1, from coordinate 1,523,464 downwards.
AGCAGGAACTCGACCGGGCGGAACGTCCCCATCAGCAGGCCGACCGGCACCCCGATGAGCACGGCGATGCCGAAGCCGACCAGCATCTGGGTGAAGCTCTCGGCGACCAGGCCGAGCGAACCGTCGCCGACGATGGTCTGGAAGCCGTCCGCGACGTCGCTGAGGCTGGGGAAGAAGAACGGCCCGACCCGCCGCGCGAACAGCTCCCACGCGATGAGCAGCAGCCCCCAGGTGACGGTCCGCTGGAACCACACCCGCTGGTACAGGGGCAGGCGGTCGCGGGCGGCCGGCGCGGCGGGGACGGGGGTGGCGGGGGCCTCGGCGACCGGCGCCGCCGACTCAGGCCGCACGGCCGGCCGTCCCCGACTTGAGGGCGTCCCAGAGCTGGAACTTCATCTTCGCGAACTCGGGGTCGCTGCGCAGGTCGTCGCGGCGCGGCCGGGCGAACGGCACGTCGACGATCTGGGCCACCCGCCCGGGCCGGTTGCTCATCACGATGATGCGGTCGGCGAGGAACAGCGCCTCCTCGATGTCGTGCGTGATGAGCAGCGCGGTGCTGCGGCGCACCTCCCAGATCCGCTCCAGCTCACCCTGCATGACGATCTTGGTCTGCGCGTCGAGGGCGCCGAACGGCTCGTCCAGCAGCAGCATCTCCGGCTCGACGGCGAACGCGCGGGCCAAGCCGACGCGCTGCTGCATGCCGCCGGAGAGCTGGGCCGGGTAGTGGTCCTCGAAGCCGGACAGCCCGACCATGTCGATGTAGGTGGCGGCGCGCTCGCGGCGCTCCCGCTGGCCGACACCCAGACACTCCAGCCCGAACTCCACGTTCTTGCGGACGGTCCGCCAGGGCAGCAGGTGCGCGTGCTGGAAGACGACGCCGCGGTCGGGGCCGGGGCCGGTGATGGGGCGGCCCTTCAGCAGGATCTGGCCGGACGAGGGCGCGGTCAGGCCGTCGATCATGCGCAGCAGCGTGGACTTGCCGCACCCGCTGGCGCCGATGATGACGCAGAACTCGCCTTCGTCGATGGACAGGCTGACGTCCGCAAGGGCGTGTGTCTCCTGCACGACACGGCCGCGCTTGGTCGTGAAGGTCTTGGACACGTTCTCGATGGTGAGGACGCTCATCAGATCCGTCCGTTCATGATGGGACATTCGTCTACATGATTTTGGATACACTAGGTGCGGTGCGCGAACGCGTCAACAGCGGAGAACGAGATTTCGGCGGCTGAGATGCGATCGAAACACTGGCGCCCGGAGGCGGCCGGTGGGGTGTCCCGCCGAAGATCCGCGGGACACCCCTTAGACGGTCTCGGATTCCTCTTGTTCGACCAGTGCCTGCAGCTCGACGGAGACCCGGCCGAGGTGCGTGGCCAGCCACGTCTTGGCCTTCTCGACGTCGCCGGCTTCGAGGTGGGCGATGAGGCCGGGGTGCCCGCCGCGTTCGGGGACGCGGCGCAGCAGGAGGTACCGGCCGACGGAGTCGCGCAGGTTCTTCGCCGAGGCGAGCGTGCGGGGCCGGTCGGCCAGCGCGTAGAGCCGCTCGTAGAACTCCTTGCGCAGTTCCAGACCGGTGGCGAGGTCGGTGGTGTCGTCGAGCTGGACCGCGAGCCGCTTGAGGTCGTCGAGCACCTCGGGCGTGAGGTTGGGGATGGACAGCTCGATCAGGTGCCCCTCGAGCAGGATGCGCAGCTCGTAGATCTCGGCGATCTCGGACGGGCTGAGCACCGACACGGTGACGCCGCGATGCGTGTGGATGCGCACCAGGCCCTCACCCTCGAGCTGGCGGAGGCTGGCCCGCACGGGCATGCGGCTCACGCCGAGATGGGACGCGATGGCGTCGAGGTTGAGGCGGTGGCCGGGCGGGAAGGCGCCCTGCAGGATGGCCTCGCGGATGAACGCCTGGGTCATCTCTTCGACGGTCATGAACGTGCCGCGCACGGACTTGGCGATGACGTCGAGAGTCTCGTCGTCGGCCGGGGCCGTCCCGCCATTGCGCGCGCTCGTCCTACCCATGCACGTTCCTCTGCTCTGAAGGGGTTATCAAGAATACATTCAACTGGGTGATCACTGCGTGCGTCCATTGATCAGGCGCCAGACGCGCTCGGGAGTGAGCGGCAGCCGGTCGGGCCAGCGCCCCGTCGCCCGGGCCACGGCCGACGCCACCGCCCCGCCGATGGGGTTGAGCGTGCCCTCCCCCGCGCCTTTGGCGCCATACGGTCCCACACCATCGCGGCGCTCGGCAATCATCAGATCGATCTTGCGGGGAAGATCTTGCACGCGGGGCACGCGATAGTCGACGACGTTGGCGTTGGCCAGCTGCGCGCCGTCGTAGACGAGCTCCTCGTGCAGCGCGATGCCCAGGCCCTGCGTCGCGGCGCCGAGGTCCTGGCCCTCGACGGCGCGCGGGTTGATGGCGAAGCCGACGTCGGCCACGGTGACCAGCTGGTCGACGGCGACGACGCCGGTCTCGGGGTCGATCTCCACCGCGACGCCGACCATGCCGACCTCCCAGAACGGCGGCATCTGCTGGGTCGCGCCGTCGCGGCGGAGCAACCCCACGCCGGTGACCTCGCCGGCCGAGCCGCCGAACCACTGCCGCACGACGGCGCCGAAGTCGAGCTCGCGTCCGTCCGGGCCGGCCACCGCGCCGGGGAGGTCGCTGACGTCCTCGGGCGCGCACGAGAACAGCTCGGCGGCCATGTCGCGCAGCCGTGACCGCGCGTCGGCGCACGCGCGTTGCAGTGCGAGGCCGACCAGCGTGGTGGTGCGGCTGGCGCCGGTGGTCCGCTCGTACGGCGTCACGGACGTGTCGGACTGGACCACCGTGACGACGGCGAGGTCGACGCCCAGCTCCTCGGCGGCGACCTGCGCGAGCAGCGAGCGGCTGCCCTGGCCCATCTCCGTCGACCCGCTGAGCACCAGCACCGAGCCGTCGGTCTGGATGCGCACCTGGGCGGTCGAGATCGGGTAGGCGCCGGCGTCGGACACGGAGCAGCCGAAGCCGATGCCGTAGTGCGCGACGTCCTTGCGGTCGCGCTCCAGCGACTCGACCACCATCTCGAGGTCGGCCGGGATGTCGGCGTCGATGCCGCGCTTGCCGGGCAGGATCTGCTCGCCCTTGCGGGCGAGGTTGCGCCGGCGGATGTCGGCGCCGGAGATGCCCAGCCGTTCGGCCGCCTGGTCGAGGTTGGTCTCGCCGGCGAGGTTGCCCTGCGGCGCCCCGAACCCGCGGTACGACGACGCCGGCGACGTGGTGGTGTAGACGGAGCGGCCGTGCGCACGCAGGTTCGGCACCCGGTACGGGCCGAAGCAGCGGTTCACCGACTTCGCCATGACCAGCGGGCTGTTGTCGGCGTACGCGCCGGAGTCCATGAGGATGTCGAACTCGCGCGCCAGGATGGTGCCGTCGGCGGCGAACCCGCTCTTCACCCAGACGCGCGCGGAGTCGACGCGGGTGGTGTAGATGGCCTCCTCGACGGTCAGCGTCAGTTTCACCGGCCGGCCGGTGGCCCACGACGCCACCGACGCCAGCGGCTCGACCTTCGTGTACGACTTCGACCCGTAGCCGCCGCCGAGGTACGGCGACGTGACCCGCACCCGCGACAGCGGCAGCGAGAACACCCGCGCGAGGTCGTCGCGGACCATGTACGGGTGCTGCGCCGTGGAGACGACGGTCAGCGCGCCTTCGTGGTACGACGCGACGGCGTTGTAGGGCTCCATGGCGTACGCGTAGAGCATCGGGAAGTGCACGGTGTTCTCGACGACGACGGCGGCCTCGGCGAACGCGGCGTCGACGTCGCCCCAGCCGATGCTCACCTCGTGCGCGACGTTCGACAGCGCCTCCTCGGCGGAGTCGTCGACGTGCGAGAGGTTCTTGAACGACTCGTCGCCGGTGGCGTCGTAGGACCGCTCGTGCACCAGCGGCGCGCCGTCGGCCAGCGCGGCGTCGACGTCCATGACGGACGGCAGGTCCTCGTAGGACACCCGGACCAGCTCGACGGCGTCGGCGGCGGCCGCGACGGTCTCGGCGACGACGACGGCGACCGGCTCGCCGTAGTAGCGCACCTTCCCGGTGGCCAGGATCCAGTGGTCGGAGACGATGTGGCCGAACCGCGCGTACAGCGCCGAGATGTCGTCGGCCGTCACCACGCCGACGACGCCGGGGCTCGCCAGCGCCGCCGCCACGTCGATGCCGGTGATGCGGGCGTGCGCGCGGTCGGAACGCACGACCTTCGCGTGCGCCATGCCGGGCATCGTCACGTCGACGCAGTACTCCGCCGCGCCGGTGACCTTCTCGAGGAGGTCGGGCCGGCGCACCGAACGCCCGACGACGGTCTCACCCATGCGCGCCTCCCCGCAGCTGCTCGGCGACCTGCTCGACCGCCTCGACGATCGGCTCGTAGCCGGTGCACCGGCAGATGTTGCCCTCGAGGTGCTCGACGATGGCCGCTCGGTCGGGCACGTCGTCGCCGTCGAGCAGCGCCTTCGACATCATCAGGAACCCGGGCGTGCAGAACCCGCACTGCAGCGCGAAGTTGTCGACGAACGACTCCTGCAGGGGGTGCAGCGTCTGCCCGTCGGACAGCCCCTCGACGGTGGTGACGGCGGCGCCGTCGGCGTCGGCGGTGAGGAACGTGCACGAACTGACCGGCCGGCCGTCGACCAGCACGGTGCACACGCCGCACACCTGCAGCTCGCAGCTGACCTTGGTGCCGGTCAGGCCGAGGTCCTCGCGCAGGAAGTCGGCCAGCAGCGACCGCGGTTCCACCTGCCGGCTGACGCTGACGCCGTTGACGTCGACGGTCACCGGGACGCCGGGAGGCCCAGAAGGCTCGGTCATGCGCTCACCTGTTCCAGCTTGGCCAGGGCACGCCGCACGTAGACCGCGGTGACGTGCCGCTTGTACTCCTCGGACCCGGAGAGGTCCGGCGTGGGGTCGACCCAGCCGGCGACGGCGTCGGGGTCGATCTCGCCGAGCGACCCGAACGACCACGCCAGCGGCACCTCGCCGACCGCGCCGACGCCCAGCCGGTACCACCCGGCGGCGTCGTCGGCCAGCACCGCGACCCCGACCGTCGGCCGCTCCATGGTCTGGAACTTCACGTACGCGCCGCGCAGGCCGTCGCGCAGCGGGATGCGCACGTCGACCAGCAGCTCGTCGGGCTCCTTCTCCGCGTAGTACGGGCCGGCCACGAACTCCTCGACCGTGACGGTGCGCCGCCCGGCGGGTGCGGCCAGCGTGACCGAGGCGCCCAGCGCCATGAGCACCGTCGCGACGTCGGACTTCGGCTCGGCGAAGCAGAGGTTGCCGCCGATGGAGCCCTGGCTGCGCACGCGGGCGTTGCCGATGCGCTTCTCCATGCGGGCGAAGACCGGCAGCCGCTCCTGGATGACGGGGTGCGCGGCGAGGTCGGCGTGCCGCTCGGTCGCGCCGACGACGAGCACGTCGTCGTCGACGCGGACTCCGGACAGCTCGGGCACCCGCTTGAGGTCGACCAGCGCGTCGGGCCGGTGCAGCCCGGCCCGCATGGCGAGCAGGAGCTCGGTGCCGCCGCAGTACGGCACCGAGTCCTCGGACAGCTCGCCCAGCGCCTCGTCGAGCGTCGCGGGACGCCGCAACGCGAACGGCGGCAGCGTCATACGGCGCCCAGCACCTTCTCGGCGTTGGCGAAGAACTCGCCGATGATCTTCTCGGCCTTCTTGTTGATGGTCCCGCCGCCCATAGCCGCGACCTTGCCGCTCACCTCGTAGACGCCGGCCACGCGCACCGTGGTGCCGCCGTCGCCGGACGGTGCGAGGTCGAGCGTCGCGTCGACGACGAGCCGCGAGCCGACCTGGCGGTCCTCGCCCTCGGCGTGCACCGTGACGTGCTCTTCGGTGCGGACGTCGCTGAGCGTGATGGCGAGGTCGGCGCGCAGCTTGAACGGGCCGAGGCGGTCCAGCAGCACCGCCGAGTACCGCGCCAGGTGCTCGTGCTCCTCGGCCTGCTCGAGCACGCTGATCCACGACACCAGCACGGGCACGTCGATCAGCGTCGCCCAGGCCTGCGCCGGCGCCGCGGACACCGTCAGTTCTCGGCCGAACTCACTTCGAGGCATGCGGGCCCCCTTCTCGTCAGCCCTTGAGCTTGGGCAGGACCTCGTTGCCGAGCAGCTCGATCTGGTCGAACCACTTGTCGAACTTGAAGCGGAAGTCGAAGACCAGGTGCTCGACGCCGGCTGCTTCGAACTTACGGCATTCCTCGACGGCGCCGTCGACGTCGCCCGCGATCAGCTGGCCCTCGAGATCGTCGACCGTCTCGAACGCGCCCGACGGCGGCTTGACCGCCCACTTGGACTTGTTCGCCCAGGCCAGCAGGCCGGGGATGTTGACGTGCTGGAGCGCCTCCTCGCGGGTGCGCTCGATCGAGGTCGGCGGGATGACGGCGATGGTGGGCCGCGGCTTGCCGGCCGCCGCCGACAGCTCCTCGATGGTCTCGACCCGCTTCTTCAGCGTGGCCATGGCGATGCGGCCGGGCATCCAGCCGTCGCAGAACTCCACCGCGAGCCGGGCCGAGCGCGGCGTGGCGCCGCAGTACCAGAACGGGATGCGCCCGCCCAGCGGCTTCGGCTCGATGGTGATGTCCTCGAAGGAGAAGTTGTCGTCCTTGTAGCTGACCTCGTTCTCGGTGAAGACCCGCTTGAGGATCTCCGCGTTGGAGCGGACCAGCTCGACGCGGTCACGGTCGCCCCAGCCGATGGCGTCGAACTCGTGGTCGAAGGTGCCGGCACCGAACCCGAGGATCAGCCGGTCGGCGCCCAGCAGGTGCGACATGGTGCCGGCCATCAGCGCGGTGACCAGCGGGTGCCGGAACGGGATCAGCGAGCCGGTGCCCAGCTGGATCCGCTCGGTGACCGCCCCGATGGCGGTGAGCGTCGTCAGCGCGTCGTAGAAGGTGCGGTTCGGCTTCTCCATCTCGCCGTGCGGCTCGAAGACCAGGTGGTCGCGCACCCACACGGAGTCGAAGCCGAGTTCCTCGGCCCGCTGCGAACCGCGCAGCAGCTTGTCACGGTCGGCCTGCTCACCGAAGTGGGGCAGCAGAAGTCCATACTTCATCGTCAACGTCCTTCAGGCGGAGGGGTGGGCGGTGGCGAGCCGGCCGTGGCCGGGCTTCCCGACGACGGCGCCGTCGGCGAACACGTCCGTACCGCGGACCAGCGTGCGCTCGAACCGGACGCCGAGGCTGCGGCCGTCGTACGGCGTCCACCCGATGCGGGAGAGGACGTCGTCGTTGGTGATGGTCCACGGGCTGTCGAGGTTCGCCACCACCAGGTCGGCGTCGTAGCCGACGGCGATGCGGCCCTTGCGGCCCGTGAGGCCGAACGCGTCGGCCGGACGGCGGGCGGCGGCCTCGACGGCACGCTCGAGCGGGAGCTTGCCCAGGCGGACCGCGTCGAGCAGCAGCGGGTAGTAGTACTGGATGCCGGGAGTGCCGGTGTGGGCGCTCCACATCTTCGTCCAGCCGACCTCCTTCTCCTCGCGCGTGTGCGGCGCGTGGTCGGAGGAGATCATGTCGATGGTGCCGTCGAGCAGGCCCTCCCACACGGCCGCGCGGTGGTCGTCGGGCACCCAGTACGACAGCACGTACGGGCCCTGCGTCTCGACGTCGCTCCAGGTCGACAGGAACAGCGCCCAGTGGTTCACCTCGCCGGTGACGTCGACGCCGCGCGCCTTGGCCCGGCGGACCGCGTCGATCGACCGGCGGGTCTGCATGTGCGCGATGTGGATGGGGCAGCCCGACGCCTCGGACAGCCGCAGCACCACGTCGATGGCGGTGTCCCAGATGACGCCGTCGCGGGCGGCGTAGGCGCTGGCGTAGCCCTGCGGGGTGTTGTCGCCGCGGGCCAGCACCTCGCCCTCGATGTAGTCCATCAGCGCCTGGTCGTGCGGGTGGATGATGAACCGCTTCCCGGTGGGTTTGATGCGGTCCATCATCTGCAGCAGGTGGCCGTGGTCGTGCATGCCGGTGCCGGCCGGGTGCGGGTAGGTGCGGCCGGTGTCGACGACCATGTAGATCTTGTAGGCGTTGATGCCGGCCTCGGCCATCGACGCGATGTCGTCGAAGTTCGTCGGCGCCGGGTTGTGGTTGTAGTCGACGATCGACTTCTCCGCGTACAGCGCCATGACCTCGTCGAGCGTCTTGCGGTCGGTCGTCGGCGGGTCGAGGTTCGGCATGCCGAAGATCGTCGTGACGCCGCCCACCGCGGCCTGCTCGGTGGTGGTGATGATGTCTTCCTTGTGCGTGTACCCGGGTTCGCGGGTGTGCACGTGGACGTCGACCATGCCGGGCAGCACCAGCCGGCCGGTGGCGTCGACGACGGTCGCGTCGTCGCCGATGGCGGTGCCGGGCGAGACCAGCCCGGCGATGGTGCCGTCGTCGCCGATCAGGATGTCGGCGCGGACCGTGCCGTCCGGAGTGACGACGTCGCCTCCGCTGATCCGGGTCGTCACTGCCATGTCACTGCCCCTCCAGATACGTCACCGATTCGGCCGGGCCGTCCTGGGTGGTGATGACGACGTCGCCGTTGTTCAGGTAGGTGTCGAACCAGCCCACGATCGCCGGGGTGACCTTCTCCCAGTACTTGTCGTAGGCGGCGTAGTGGGTGGTGTGCCGCTGCATGACCAGGCTGCGCGGGCCCTTCGCGGCCTCGTAGATCGCCACGGCGTGGTCGGTGGGCGTGGTGGCGTCGCCCTCGATGCCGATGACCAGCAGCGGCGTCGTCAGTGTGCGCGCGGCGCTCAGCGGGTCGTACTCGAGGATCTCGTCCGCCGCGGCCAGCGAGACCGCCGTCGGGATGCGGCTGTCGACGTCGGCCTTCACCTTCGTGGCCCGCCGCTCCGGCGTCGGGACCATGATCTCCTCGCGCGGGTGGACCAGCCGGCCCTTGCCGGTGGTGACCCGCTCGCGGCGGTCGGCGTCGAGGCCCTCGAGGAAGTCGAGCCACTCGTACTCCGAGCGCATGCGGTGCAGCCAGTCGCGTCCGTTCGCGACGGGGAGCTGGCTGACGGCGGCCCGCACACGGTCGTCGACGGCGGCCAGCAGGACGGCGTTGCCGCCCCCGGTGCCACCGGAGCCGAACACCCCGATACGGTCCGCGTCGACGTCGTCGCGCGTGGTCAGGTAGGTGACGGCGTTGCGCAGGTCCTGCAGCTGGACGGCCGGCGAGAGCTTCTTCTCGCCCTCGGAGTCGCCGAAGCCCCGGTAGTCGAGGATCAGCACGCCGAAGCCCGCGGCGGTGAGCGCCTCGTGGTACCGGACGTACAGCTTCGCGTCCTTCAGGCCGAGCCAGCCCGGCCCCTGCACGATGGCCCGCAACGGCCCGTCGGACCGATCCGGCGTGCGCCAGGACGCCGAGATCCGGCTGCCCTCGCTATAGAAGACGACGTCTTCGCTCCGCATCGAACCTCCATTTTGGATAATTGATACAGAGTCTAAAGTCCAGGGGCTTGGCGGGCAAGATGCTGGGCCACGTTGGCGGCTATCTTATGTTGTATCCAACGTGCGGCGGACTGCCGCGACGGGGTTGGGCGTGGTTCGGCCGGCAGGCGGGCGGGCCGGCCACCGGGGCGGCGGCAGTCAGGGCAGCGGGGGCGGCGGTGGTGTGCCGCCTGGGTGACGAGAACGCCAACAGTTGGCGCTCAGGTCAACCCGCGCGCAAGCACCATCGCCCGGGCCCGATCCTCCCGCCCGGGCGCCCTGGCGAACGGCCGCCCGCACACCAGGCGACGCGCCCGGGCAGGCGGCAGGCGGACGGGGCCGGCCACCGTGGCGGCAGCGGCCGCCGCCGTGGGAGCGGCGGTAGTGTGCTGCCCAGGTGACAGGAACGCCAACAGTTGGCGCTCAGGTCAACCCGCGCGTAAGTACCATCGCCGCCCGCGGCTTACGCCCAGGCGACCCCGACGAACGGCTGCCCGCACGCCAGGCGACGCACACGCGCAGCCGGGCAGGCGACCGGGAGTGACCATCGTGGCGGGCAGCCTCGGCGGGCGGGCGACCGTGGGGCGGGGCCGTGGCGGCAGCAGTCAAGGCAGCGGCCGCCGCCGTGGGAGCGGCAGTGGTGTGCCGCCCCGGGTGACGAGAACGCCAACAGTTGGCGCTCAGGTCAACCCGCCGGAAACACCACCGCCGTCCGGACCCTCACGCCCAGGCGGCCCCGGCGAACCTCGACCGGCGCGGCGCAGCGTGGCGCACGGCCCCGCGGGAGCTCAGCTGCGCGACTTCGCCCGCGCGGCCCGCTTCTTCGGCGCGGGGCCCTTCGCCCGCTTCTCCGCGATCAGCTCGACCGCCCGTTCGGTGGTGAGCTGCTCGATGTCGGTGCCCCGCGGCACCGTGACGTTGACCTCGCCGTCGGTGATGTACGGGCCGAACCGGCCGTCCTTGACCACCAGCGGCTTGCCCGACGCGGGGTCGGTGCCCAGCTCGCGCAGCGGCGGCGTGGCCGCCCGTGCGCCGCGGCGGCCCTTCGGCTGCGCGAACAGCTTCTCGGCCTCCTCGACGGTGACGGTGAACAGCGACGGCTCGTCGGGCAGGGAACGGGAGTCGGCGCCCTTCTTGACGTACGGGCCGTAGCGGCCGTTCGTCGCGACGATCTCGGTGCCCTCGGCGTCCTTGCCGACGACCCGCGGCAGGGTGAGCAGCTGCAGCGCCTCGTCGAGCGAGATGGTGTCGACGGACATGCTGCTGAACAGCGACGCCGTGGGCGGGCGCTCGTTCTTCGGCGCGTCGTCGGGCAGCAGCTCGGTGACGTAGGGCCCGTAGCGGCCGGACTTCGCGACGACGGTGCGCCCGGTGGCCGGGTTCTGGCCCAGCTCGCGGTCGCCGTTGCCGCGCGCCACCAGCTCGCCGGCCAGCTCGACGGTCAGCTCGTCGGGCGGGAGGTCCTCGGGGATGCTGCCGCGGTTGCCCTCGATGTCCTCGAGGTACGGCCCGTAGCGGCCGACCCGCACCGTGAAGCCCTCGCCGATGGGGAACGAGGAGATCTCGCGGGCGTCGATCTCGCCGAGGTTGTCGGCAAGCTTCTTCAGCCCGGCGACGCTGTCGTCGCCGTGCCAGAACTGCGCCAGCTCGGCGGCGCGGTCGGCCCGGCCACCGGCGATCTCGTCGAGGACGTCCTCCATCTTGGCGGTGAACTCGTAGTCGACCAGCCGGGTGAAGTGCTCTTCCAGCAGCCGGACGACGGCGAAGGCCAGCCAGGCCGGCACCAGCGCGGTGCCGCGCTTGAACACGTAGCCGCGGTCGAGGATGGTGCGGATGATCGACGCGTACGTGGACGGGCGGCCGATCTCGCGGTCTTCCAGCTCCTTGACCAGCGTGGCCTCGGTGTAGCGGGCCGGCGGCTTGGTGCTGTGGCCCTCGGGCTCGATGCCGGCGGCCGTGAGCCCCTGGCCCTCGCTGAGCTGCGGGAGCCGCCGCTCGCGGTCGTCGAGCTCGGCCTCGGGGTCGTCGGCGCCCTCGACGTAGGCCTTGAGGAAGCCGTGGAAGGTGATGGTGCGGCCGGACGAGACGAACTCAGCGAGCTCGCCCGTTGCGGCGGTGGCGCCGACCCGGACCGTCAGCGTCTCGCCCTTGGCGTCGCGCATCTGCGAGGCGACGGTGCGCATCCAGATGAGCTCGTACAGCCGGTACTCGTCGTCGCGCAGGCCGGTCTCGGCCGGAGTGCGGAAGGAGTCGCCGGCGGGGCGGATGGCCTCGTGCGCTTCCTGCGCGTTCTTCACCTTGCTGGTGTACTTGCGCGGCGCGTCGGGCAGGTACTCGGTGCCGTACAGCTCCGCCACCTGCGCCCGGGCCGCGTTCAGCGCGGAGTCGGACAGCGTGATGGAGTCGGTACGCATATAGGTGATGAAGCCGTTCTCGTACAGCCGCTGCGCCACCTGCATGGTGCGGGCCGCGCCGTAGCCCAGCTTGCGCGAGGCCTCCTGCTGCATGGTGGTGGTGCGGAACGGCGCGTACGGCTTGCGGGTGTACGGCTTGGCCTCGACCGAGCGGACGGTGTAGTCGGCGTCGCCGAGCGCGGCGGCCAGGGCACGGGCGCGCTGCTCGTCGAGCACGACGACATCGCGGCTCTTCACCTGGCCGCGGGCGTCGAAGTCGCGGCCGGTGGCGACCTTGGTGCCGTTGACGGTGGCCAGCCGCGCCTCGAAGGCGTGCGGGTCGTCGGACGTGCCGGTGTCGAGGGTCGCCTTGAGGTCCCAGTACTCCGCGGAGCGGAACGCCATGCGCTCACGCTCGCGGTCGACGACGAGGCGGGTCGCGACGCTCTGGACCCGTCCCGCCGACAGGCCCTGCATGACCTTGCGCCACAGCACCGGTGACACCTGGTAGCCGTAGAGGCGGTCGACGATGCGCCGCGTCTCCTGGGCGTCGACGAGGTCTTCGTCGATCTCGCGGGGGTTCTGCACGGCGGCCCGGATGGCGTCGCGGGTGATCTCGTGGAAGACCATGCGGCGGACCGGGACCTTCGGCTTCAGCTCTTCGCGCAGGTGCCAGGCGATGGCCTCGCCCTCGCGGTCCTCATCGGTCGCGAGCAGGAGCTCGTCGGCCTCCTTGAGCATGGTCTTGAGCTTCTTGACCTGGTCCTTGGCCCGGCCCGCGGGCACGATGTACAGCGGCTCGAACCCGCCGTCGACGTCGACGCCGACCGGGTTGCCGTAGCGCTCGCGCTCGGCCTCGGGGACCTCGGTCTTCTTCGACGGCAGGTCGCGGATGTGGCCGAACGACGACTCCACCATGTAGCCGTCGCCAAGGTAGCCGGCGATGGTCTTGGCCTTCGCCGGCGACTCCACGACGACGAGACGGCGGCGGGCCGTGCCGTTCGTGGATCGGGCCATGAATGCTCCTCACTCCCCGGGCACGGTGAACCGACCCCTTCGGCTCACGAACACTCCCCTGCGACAACGCACGGTATCCGACGTTGTTCCCGAGACGCGAAGAGGATAACCAGACGGCGATCCCCGCCGCCAATGATCAACACCGCCGTCTGCTGCGGCATCAGGCCGTCCGGGGCCGCGCGCCGAACACCGCGGAGCCGATCCGGACCAGCGTCGCGCCCTCCGCGACGGCCGCCTCCAGATCGCCGCTCATCCCCATGGACAGCACCGGCAACGCGGCCCCGACGGCGTCGGCGGCGCGGTCGCGCAGCACCCGCAGATCGCGGTAGGACGCCCGCACCAGGGCGTCGTCGGGCGACTGCAGCCCGACCGTCATCAGGCCGCGGACGCGCAGGCGGTCGCGGGTGGCGACCTCCTTGACGACGGCGACCGCGTCGTCCGGCGCGACGCCGGACTTGCTGGCCTCGCCGGACGTGTTGACCTGCACCAGCACGTCGAGCGTCTGGCCGAGCGCCTCGAGCCGGCGCTGCAGCCGGTCGGCCAGCTCGACGCCGTCGACGGACTGCACGCAGCTGACGTAGCGCAGCACCTGGTTGACCTTGTTCGACTGCAGGTGTCCGATGAAGTGCCGCTCGCAGGGCAGCCCGGACAGTTCGGCGTCCTTCGCCGCCAGTTCCTGGACCCGGTTCTCGCCGATCAGCCGGGCGCCGGCGGCGATCGCCTCGGCGATGCGGGCTGCCGGCTGGGTCTTGGTCGCGAGCAGCACCTCGACCTCGTCCGGCGCCCGGCCGGCCGCCTCGCACGCCTCGTCGAGTCGCGCCCGCACCGCCGCCAGGTTCTCCCGGATGTCCGGCATCGATCCCCTTCCAGGTCCGTCCTAGAGTCTCAGTCGTGACGGTACTGGTCGGCTGGATCCTCGCGCTCGCGATGGTCGTCGTGGTGCCGCTCGGACTGCGGCTGGTCGACGACGACCGGCGGCGGCTCGGGCCGGTCGGCCAGGTATGGCCGTTCGCCGGGCTGCTCGGCGGGCTGTCCCTGCTGTTCGACCGCGGCGACGCCTTCGCCGTCGCGCTGGCCTGCTGTTACGCGGCCGTGACGGCGTGGCTCGCGGTGCTGGCGCTGCTGCGGCTGCTGCGCCGGCGGTCGCTGGCGCCGGTCGAGATCGCGGTGCTGACGGCGATGGTCGCGCCGGCCGTCGCGGCGAGCTCGCTGATCGCGGAGCGCGGCGGCTGGGAGCTGCTCGGCTTCGGCATGACGACGCAGCTGCTGACGGTGGCGCACTTCCACTACGCCGGATTCGCGGCGGCGCTCGTTGCCGGGCTGACCGCGAGCCGGGCGCCGTCACCGTCGTCGTCGGTGGCCGCGGTGACGGTGCCCGTAGGGATCGCGCTGGTGTTCCTCGGCTACTTCACCGGCGACGGCGTCGAGCTGGCCGGCGCCGTCGTGCTGACGGCCGGCATGTGGCTGCTCGGCTGGACCGTGTGGCGCGACGTGGCGCCGTCGGCCCGCGGCCGCATGACCCGGGCGCTGTTCGGGGTGAGCGCCGCGGTGCTCGCCGTGACGATGCTGCTGGCGCTGAGCTGGGCCGCGGGCCACGTCTGGGACGCCGTCCCACACCTGTCGCTGACGTGGATGGCCGCGACCCACGGCCTGGCCAACGCGCTCGGCTTCGCGCTGTGCGGCCTGCTCGCGTGGCGCCGGGTTCAGCGCGCCGGCGACACCCCCGCGACGAACGTCATGTCCGCGTAGCGGTCGCCGGCGGGCACGATCGAGTCGAGCAGCTCCAGCTCGGCGGCGGTCAGCGTGACGTCCAGCGCGGCGACGTTCTCCTCCAGGTAACGGCGCCGCTTCGTGCCGGGGATCGGCACGACGTCGTCACCACGGGCCAGCGCCCAGGCCAGCGCCACCTGGCTCGCTGTCGCGCCCCTCGCGGCGGCCAGCTCGCGCACCGTCTCGACCAGCTCCAGATTGCGCTGGAACGCCTCGCCCTGGAACCGCGGGCTGTGCCGCCGGTAGTCGTCGTCGGTGAAGTCGTCGGGCGAGGTGATCGCGCCGGTGAGGAAGCCGCGGCCGAGCGGGCTGTACGGCACCAGGCCGATGCCCAGCTCGCGGCAGGTGCCGACGATGTCGCCCTCGAGGTCGCGGCTCCACAGCGACCACTCCGTCTGCAGCGCGGCGATGGGGTGGACGGCGTGCGCCCGGCGGATGGAGTCGGCGGCGGCCTCGGACAGCCCGAGGTAGCGCACCTTGCCGGCCTGGACCAGCTCGGCCATCGTGCCGATGGTGTCCTCGATCGGGGTCTTCGGGTCGACCCGGTGCAGGTAGTAGAGGTCGACGTGGTCGACGCCGAGCCGGCGCAGCGAGCCGTCGATGGACGCGCGCACGTAGGCCGGGCTGGCGTCGAAGCCGCGCGCGAGCGGGTCGTCGGGGTCGAGGACGATGCCGAACTTGGTCGCCAGCACGACCTCGTCGCGGCGGCCGGCGATGGCCCGGCCGACCAGCTCCTCGTTGACGTACGGGCCGTACATGTCGGCGGTGTCGAGGAACGTGACGCCGAGGTCGAGCGCGCGGTGGACGGTGGCGATCGACTCGGCGTCGTCGCCGGGGCCGTACGACTGGCTCATGCCCATGCAGCCGAGGCCGAGGGCGGACACCGTCAGGCCGGACCGGCCGAGGGCGCGTTGGGGTAGGGACATGGTGCTCCTTGCGTTGCTGTGTGTCGGGTGCTGGGCGGCTACGGGGCCGCGCTGCCGCCGTATTTGGCGATCTTGAAGTCGACGACGTCGAGCGCGATGCGCAGCGCCTCCATGCGCACCCGCACCGCCTCGCGGTGCTCGACCAGCAGCGCCAGCCGTTCCGGCTCGGTGCCCGGGCCGAGCGCCGCCAGCTCGAAGTAGCGCTGGATGTCGCGGATCGGCATGTCGAGCTGGCGCAGCCGGGTGATGAACACGACCCGGTCGACGTCGTCGGGGGTGTAGTGACGCCGCCCGGCGCTGTCGCGGGGCACGTCGAGCAGGCCGATGCGCTCGTAGTAGCGCAACGTGTGGGCCGTCACGCCGGTGCGCTCGGCCACCTCGGAGATGGTCTCGGACGGTGCGGTGAGCGTCGTCACGTCAACGACGGTATGGCTTCGAGTGCACTCGAAGTCAAGTCACTCGTAGCCGAACGTCTGCGTCCAGTACGGCCCGCGGGAGCTGTCCGCCGCGCCGACGCCGATGGCCTCGAAGTCGCAGTTCAGGATGTTCGCCCGGTGGCCCTCGCTGTCCATCCAGCCGTCGACGACCGCTTCGGCGGACTGGTAGCCCCAGGCGATGTTCTCGCCGCCCCAGCCGTCGTACCCGGCCCGCTCCGCCCGCTCGCCCGGCCCGACGCCCTCCGGCGTCTCGTGGTCGAAGTAGTCGCGGTCGGCCATGTCGGCGCTGTGCGCGAGGGCGGCCTCGTGCAGCCGGTCGTCGGCGCGCAGCGGGCCGCAGCCCTCCTCGGCGCGGACCTCGTTGGTGCGGTCGATGACCTCCTGCTCGCGCTCCGACATGCCCTCGGGGTCCGGCTCGACCGGCGGCTCGGGCGTGCCGGCGTTGGTCGGCTCCGGCTCGGCCGGCTCCTCCGGTTCCGGCTCCTCGCTCTCCGACGGCTCGGGCTCCGGTTCCTCGGTCGGCTCGGGCTCCGGGGTCGGCGTCGGGGTGGGCGTGGGTGTCGGGGTCTCGGACGGCGTCGGCGTCGGGGTGGGCGTCTCGGCAGGCGGCGAGGACGACTCCAGCGGGACCAGCTCGGCGCTCTCCGTCCGCGGAATCGCCATCGGCTCGTCGCCGCAGCCGGACGTCACCAGGACGACGATGGCGGCGGCGCAGGCCGCGGTGCTCGCCCGCCTCGGCCGCATGCCCGCCTCCGTCCACTCGACGGAGGGCATTCTTGCCCCGGCCCGGAGTGTCCGAAACCTCCTGGTTCCCCGGCGCGGCGATCAGTCGCAGGGGCGGTCGGCGCTGACGGCGTACGTGCGGGTGGTGCCCTCGGTGAGCAGCAGCTCGACGGCGGCGAGGAGGCGGTCGACGTCGGCGGCGGTGGAGCCGAGGCCGAAGCTGGCCCGCAGCGCGCCGTCGCCGGCGCCGAGCCGGTCGAGCAGCGGGTGCGCGCAGAACCGGCCGTCGCGCACCCCGACGGCGTGCTCGGCGGACAGGTACTCGGCCACCTGCCGCGCGGTGTAGCCGTCGACGGTGAACGCGACGACGCCGACGGCGGAGCCGCTGTCCGGCCACAGCCGCAGCGTCCGCACGCCGTCGAGGCGGTCGAGCCCGGCCAGCAGCCGCCGGCGCAGCGCCGACTCGTGCACCTCGACGCAGCCCTCCGGCAGCGCCGCGACCGCCTCGCAGGCGCGGGCCAGCGCGGCCGCCCCGATGACGTTCGGCGAGCCGCCCTCGTGCCGGGCCGGGGCCGGCGCCCACTCCGTCGCCGCCGTGGTGACCTCGCGGACGGCGCCGCCGCCGGCGAGGTACGGCGGGGCGGCGTCGAGCCAGTCGCGCCGGCCGACCAGCACGCCGGCGCCGAACGGCGCGTACAGCTTGTGCCCGGAGAACGCGACGTAGTCCAGTTCGCCGGCCACGATGTCGATGCGCCGGTGCGGAGCGAGCTGAGCGGCGTCGACGGCGATGCGCGCGCCGTTGCGGTGCGCCAGCCCGGCCAGTGCGCCGAGCGGCAGCTGCTCGCCCGTCACGTTCGAGGCGCCGGTGACGGCGAGCAGCGCGGCCGGGCGCCGGGACAGCTCGACCTGCAGCCGGCTCAGCGTCTGCGCCAGCGTCGGCGCGGCCTCGACGACGCGGTGCGGGCCACGCTGCCAGGGCAGCAGGTTGGCGTGGTGCTCGAGGTCGAGGACCACCACCTCGCCACCCTCGGGCACGCAGCCGGCCAGCAGGTTCAGTGCGTCGGTGGTGTTGCGGACGAACACCACGACGTCGTCGTGGCGGGCGCCGACGAACCCGGCGACGGTCGCCCGGGCGTCCTCGTACCGCCGCGTCGACAGCTGCGACGGGTACCCGGCGCCGCGGTGCACGCTCGCGTACGTCGGCAGGATCTCGGCCACGTGGTCGGCGACGGCGCGCAGTGCGGGCGCGCTGGCCGCGTAGTCGAGGTTGACGTAGCGGGCGTCGCCGCCGCCGGCCAGCGGCGCCCGCAGGTCGGCGCCGGCCACCGGGAGCAGCGGCTCCGTGGGCGCGGCCGGCAGCGGGGCGTGGACGCGGGGCAGGTCGGTCACGGTCACGGGTCCTCCAGGTCACCGGGACCCGGGGCACGGGTCCGCGCTTGCCGGCTCGGGGCCGAGCCGGCCAGGTCGTCACCCGGGGCACCCCACCGCGGTGGAGGGTTGCCGGCCAGCGAGCCGGGGCTTGGCGCTGGCGCTCATGACCTCTGACGGAGAGCGTAGCCGCGCCCTTCGTTGATCGTCCACCCCTTGAACGAAATCGTCTCGATAATTGAGAATCCAGTCCGGTTCGCGGCGATCCTGGCCGACGCGGCAGAATGCCGGGGACGTCCTGCCGAGAGAGTGGAACCACGTGTCCAAGCCCGCCCTGCCGTCCGTCCAGCAGCGCATCGCCGACGAGCTCGGCGTCCACGAGCATCAGGTCGGCGCCACCGTCGCCCTGCTCGACGAGGGCGCCACCGTCCCGTTCATCGCGCGGTACCGCAAAGAGCGCACCGGCGGGCTCGACGACACCCAGCTGCGCACGCTCGAAGAGCGGCTGCGCTACCTGCGCGAGCTGGAGGAGCGCCGGGCCGCCGTGCTCGAGTCGGTCCGCGAGCAGGGCAAGCTCGACGACGCGCTGGAGGCGCAGATCCTGCTGGCCGACACCAAGGCCCGGCTCGAGGACATCTACCTGCCGTACAAGCCGAAGCGGCGCACGAAGGCGCAGATCGCCCGCGAGGCCGGGCTGGAGCCGCTGGCCGACGGCCTGCTCACCGACCCCACGCAGGACCCGCAGACCGTCGCCGCCGGCTACCTCAACCCGGAGGCCGGGGTCGAGGACGCCGCCGCCGCGCTGGCCGGCGCCCGGGCCATCCTGGTCGAGCGGTTCACCGAGGACGCCGACCTCATCGGCACGCTGCGCGAACAGGTGTGGACGGCCGGGCGCATGACGGCGAAGGTGCGCGAGGGCAAGGAGCAGGCCGGCGCGAAGTTCGCCGACTACTTCGAGTTCGCCGAGCCGCTGACGAAGCTGCCGTCGCACCGCGTGCTGGCCATGCTGCGCGGCGAGAAGGAGGAGGTGCTCGACCTCACCGTCGACCCCACCGGCGACGACGGCTCCACCGCGGCGTACGAGGGCGAGATCGCGCACCGGTTCGGCATCCGCGACGAAGGCCGCCCGGCCGACCAGTGGCTCACCGACACCGTCCGGTGGGCGTGGCGCACCCGCATCCTGCTCCGTCTCGACCTCGACCTGCGCACCCGGCTGCGCGAGGCGGCCGAGGAGGAGGCGATCCGGGTGTTCGCCACCAACCTGCGCGACCTCCTGCTGGCCGCGCCCGCCGGCACCCGCGCCACGCTGGGGCTCGACCCCGGGTTCCGCACCGGCGTGAAGGTGGCCGTCGTCGACGGCACCGGCAAGGTCGTCGCCACCGACGTCATCCACCCGCACCAGCCGGCCAACCGGTGGAACGAGTCGCTGAGCACCTTGGACCGACTCGCGCGTGAACATCAGGTCGACCTCGTCGCCATCGGCAACGGCACCGCGTCGCGCGAGACGGACAAGCTGGCCGCCGATCTCCTCAAGCTGCGGCCCGGCCTGACCAAGGTGATGGTCTCCGAGGCCGGCGCGTCGGTGTACTCCGCGTCGGCGTTCGCGTCGCAGGAGCTGCCGGACATGGACGTCTCGCTGCGTGGCGCGGTCTCCATCGCGCGGCGGCTGCAGGACCCGCTGGCTGAACTGGTGAAGATCGACCCGAAGTCCATCGGCGTCGGCCAGTACCAGCACGACCTCCCCGACTTCGCGCTGTCCCGCTCGCTCGACGCCGTCGTCGAGGACTGCGTCAACGCCGTCGGCGTCGACCTCAACACGGCGTCGACACCGCTGCTCAGCCGGGTCTCCGGCATCACGCCCGGGCTGGCCGAGAACATCGTCGCGCACCGCGAGAACAACGGCCCGTTCCGCACCCGCACCGCGCTCAAGGAGGTCGCGCGGCTCGGCCCGAAGGCGTTCGAGCAGTGCGCCGGCTTCCTGCGCATCCCCGGCGGCGACGACCCGCTCGACGCGTCCGGCGTGCACCCCGAGACGTACCCGCTGGTGCGGCGCATCGTCGGCACCTCGGGCCGCGACCTCGGCGCCCTGCTCGGCGACACCCGCACGCTGCGCGAGTTCCGGCCCGCCGACTTCGCCGACGACGTGTTCGGCGTGCCGACCGTCACCGACGTGCTGCGCGAGCTGGAGAAGCCCGGCCGCGACCCCCGGCCGTCGTTCCAGACCGCCACGTTCAGCGACGGCGTCGAGAAGCTCACCGACCTCACCCCCGGCATGCGCCTGGAGGGCGTCGTCACCAACGTCGCCGCGTTCGGCGCGTTCGTCGACGTCGGCGTGCACCAGGACGGCCTGGTGCACGTGTCGGCGATGTCGAAGCGGTTCGTGTCCGACCCGCGCGAGGTGGTCAAGCCCGGCGACGTCGTCAAGGTGAAGGTCCTCGAGGTCGACGTCGACCGCAAGCGCATCTCGCTGACGCTGCGACTGGACGACGAGCTGCCGGCGCCGGGCGCGGGTGGCCGCGGCGGCCAGCGCGGCGGGGGCCAGCCCCGCGGCGGGCAGCGCGGTGGCGGCCAGCCCCGCGGCGGCGGCCGGCCGCAGCGCGAGCGCGACGCCGCGCCGGCCGCCGGTGCCATCGCCGACGCGTTCCGCCGGGCCGGCTACGGGCGCTGAGACGGTGGTTGGCGCTGCCCACTTCATCACCGCAGGTCAAGACGGCTGATTGGACCGAACCACGCCCTTGCCCGGGCACCGGGGCGGGTCTAGCGTCGCGTGCGGAGGGACCGGCGCAGGGGGCACGACATGGCCGGTGTCCCCGCCCGGCCGGGGGGTATGACCTTCGACGCACCCGCACGCGCGCCACCGATGCGATTCACGATCGATCCGCAGAGCCAACTCCGCAGCGCGACCGTGGAACACCATGACATCCAACGGGGGATGACATGAAACGCATCATCATCATCCTGGTGGCCGTACTCGGACTGCTCGGATTCATCAGCACACCGGCCGTCGCCCAGAGCGGCCACTTCATCGAGGGCGGCGGCAACGCCCCCCAGTGTGTCGACATCGGCACCCAGGTGCTCTGCACCGGCAAGGTCGCCGGTCTCGGCGGCACGACCTTCGAGATCACCGTCGAGGCGACCGGGATCGCCGAGGTCGTCTGCATCAACCCGGGCGGCAACCGCGCCCCCGGGCAGGACACCGAGGTGACGGTGTCCGGCACGACGACACCGCTGCCGACGCCGCGCAACGGCCAGTTCCGGTTCAGCATCACCAGCGACGATCCGGAGCCGCTGCCGCCGACGCCCACGTGCCCGAACAACCAGTGGACACCGGACATCGTCGACGTGGCCTTCACGCAGGCCACCCTGACGTTGCTCGAGGACGGAGTGGTCTCCGACGTGGTGACCGTGCCGGTCGGGTCGTGACGTAGCAGCCGACCAGGGGGGCCGGGCCCGCAGGCCCGGTCCCCTTCTCACGGCGTCAGGGAGCGGTGCCGAGCTTCGGGTCGAACGCCGTCACCCAGAACACCCGGTGGTCGACGTCGTAGTCGTGGATCATCGCGGTGCTGCCGGGACGCAGTTCCTCGACGCCGTCGTGGCGCACCTCGATGACGACCGGGGCGCCGTCGGCGCCGGTGACCTCGGCCTGGCCGGCGTCGGGGCCGACCTCGCCGGTGCGCACGACGCAGATGCTGCCGACCAGCCGGGCCGGGTCGGCCGGACGTCCGGGGCGCAGCAGCCGGCGCAGCGGCCGGGCCAGCAGCGCCGTCCCCAGCCCGGCGGCCACCAGCGCGCCCACCACGATGACGACGGACGCCGGCAGCCCCGGCGGGCGCACCGCGACGTCGCCGCCGTGGAGGAGGGTGCCGGCCAGCGTCGCCAGCCAGGCGAGCACGAGGAACACCGACCCGGTGACGTTGTGCGGCACGCCGTCGCCGGCCACGGGCGCGCTGCCGCCGACCATGACCAGCAGCCAGTAGACGACCACGGCGACGGCGAGGAACGTGAACGGCACCACCGGGAACGTCATGGCGGCGTCGAAGAGATCGTTGATCGCCACCGTCCAGCCTTCCGAACGCGCAGGTGGTCGACGTGACTATAGCGCCGTCACGGGTTGGCGCACCGGGGATTTAAGGTCATCCCGTGCGCGCGATGAGGTACGAGAGGTTTCGCGAGCGGCCGGTCGTCCTCGACGTCGCCGAGCCGGCCTGCCCGCCCGGCGGCGCCGTCATCAGGGTCGAGGCCACCGGGCTGTGCCGCAGCGACTGGCACGGCTGGATGGGCCACGACGACGACATCGCCCTGCCGCACGTGCCCGGCCACGAACTGGCCGGCGTGCTCGCGGAGGTCGGGCCGGACGTCGCCGCTCAGGGCTGGCGGCCGGGCGAGCGCGTCACCGTCCCGTTCGTCTGCGCGTGCGGCAGCTGCGAGCAGTGCCGGGCCGGCGACCACCAGGTGTGCGAGCGGCAGACGCAGCCGGGGTTCACCCACTGGGGCTCGTTCGCCGAGTTCGTCGCGATCGAGCACGCCGCGGTCAACCTCGTCCGGCTGCCCGACGCGGTCGGCTTCGCCACGGCGGCCGGGCTGGGCTGCCGGTTCGCGACGGCGTACCGCGCGGTGGTGCAGCAGGGCCGGGTCGCGCCCGGCGAGTGGGTCGCGGTGCACGGCTGCGGCGGGCTGGGGCTGTCCGCCGTCATGATCGCGGCGGCGCACGGCGCCCGGGTGGTCGCGGTCGACGTCGCCGCGCCGGCGCTGGAGCTGGCCCGGAGCGTGGGCGCCGCGGTCGCCGTCGACGCCAGCGACGGCACCGACGTCGTGGCCGCCGTACGCGAGGCCACCGGCGGCGGGGCACACCTGTCGCTCGACGCGCTGGGCAGCACGGCGACGTTCCAGAACTCGGTGCGCGGGCTGCGCCGCCGCGGCCGGCACGTCCAGGCCGGCCTGCTGGTGGCCGAGCACGCGAGCCAGTCGGTGACGATGGGGCCGGTCGTCGGGACCGAGCTGGAACTGCTGGGCAGCCACGGCATGGCGGCGCACCACTACCCGGCGATGCTGGCCGAGATCGCCGCCGGGACGCTGCGGCCGGACCTGCTGCTCGGCAGGGAACTGAGCCTCGAGGACGGCGTCGACGCGCTGCTGGCGATGTCGGACGGATCGCCGACCGGGGTGACCGTCCTCCGGCCGAACGGACCTTTCGCCGGCACCTGACGCGATGGTATGACTGTTTCCATGACCCGGAGACGACACACGGTCATCGCCGCCGCCGTCCTGTTCGCCGCCACCTCCGTCACCGCCGCCGCGCCGGTGGGCGCCGCCGACGCGCGCGTCCCCGAGCCCACCATCGCCACCGGTCTCGGGTTCGACACCTGCACCGCGCCGTCCGTCGCCGCGCTCGACGCGTGGTGGGGCACGTCGCCGTACACCACCGTCAACATCTACTTCGGCGGCATCAACCGCGGCTGCCGCCAGCCGAACCTGACGCCGTCGTGGGTGCAGACGGTCAGCGGCATGGGCTGGGGCCTGCTGCCCACGTACATGGGCCACCAGCCCGTCTGCATGCTCGGCAACAAGGAGCACCGGTTCACCGAGGGCGACGCCACGGCCATCGGCACCGCGAACGCGCAGGACGCCATCGCGCAGGCCCAGCACCTCGGGCTGCTGCCGGGCAGCGCGCTGTACGCCGACGTCGAGCACTACGACCGCCGCGACACCTCGTGCGTCACCGCGGTCCGCCGCTACGTCTCGGCGTGGACGACGACGCTGCACGACGCCGGCTACCTGGCCGGGGTGTACGTGCACCAGGACTCCGGCCTGCGCGACCTCTCCGCCGTCTACGACTCCCCCGACTACGCTCGCCCGGACGCCGTCTGGATGGCCCGCTGGGACGGCAACCCGGCGCTCACCGGCTGGCCCACCGCGCCGGACAGCCAGTGGGCGAACCACCAGCGGGCCAAGCAGTACCGCGGCGACCACACCGAGACGCACGGCGGCGTCACGCTGAACATCGACAGCGACGCGCTCGACGCGCCCATCGCCACGGTCGCAGGTCGGTAACACCGCCCGAAACCCCTGTTCAACGGCGGTTTTCGAGAGCACACTCGGAACCGGAGGACAGGGGGGTCCACCATGAGCCGCTGGTCGGGCACTGTCAGCAGAGCGGCCGCTGCCGCCGTCGGCGCGGCGCTGGTCGTCGCCACGCTCACCACGCCGGCCGGCGGTTATCCGGCCACGCCGGGCACCTACCCGAGCGGGTCGTCGGCCACCGTCGCCACCGGGCGCGGCTTCGACACCTGCACCGCGCCGTCGCTGGCGGCGCTGCAGGCCTGGCGCGCGTCGCCGTTCCGGACGGTCAACATCTACTTCGGCGGCGTGAACCGCGGCTGCACGCAGCCCAACCTCACCGCCTCCTGGGTCCGTAGCGCGACGGCGGCCGGCTGGCGGCTGCTGCCGACGTACTTCGGGCGGCAGCCGTCCTGCATGCTCGGCACGAAGCCGTACCGGTACACGTCCGGCACCGCGGGCTCCTACGGGATCTCGGACGCGCAGGACGCCGTCGCCCAGGCGCGAGCCTTGGGCCTGCTGCCGGGCAGCGCGCTCTACGCCGACGTCGAGCACTTCGACCGCACGAACGCCGACTGCGTCCTCGCGGTCCGCCGCTACGTCTCGGCCTGGACGGTCACCGTCCATCAGTCCGGCTACCTGGCCGGTGTGTACGTGCACCAGGACTCCGGCCTGCCCACGCTGTCCGGCTCGTACGGCTCGGCCAGCTGGGCCCGTCCGGACGCCGTCTGGATGGCGCGCTGGGACGGCAACGCAGCGCTCACCGGCTGGCCCACCGCGCCCAACACCCAGTGGGCGAACCACCAGCGGGCCAAGCAGTACCGCGGCGACCACACCGAGACGCACGGCGGCGTCACGCTGAACATCGACAGCGACGCGCTCGACGCGCCCGTGGCGACGGTCGCGCAGACCTTCCGCGTCACCGGTGCGACGGCGCTCAACGCCCGCACCGGGCCGTCGACGGCCTACCCCGTCACCCGCAGCATCGCGCCCGGGGCGTCGGTCGCGGTGATCTGCCAGGGGCTCGGGCAGCGGGTCGGCAGCAGCGGCGTATGGGACCGGCTCACCGACGGCTCCTGGGTGGCCGACTACTACGTGTCGACGCCGTCGAGCACCACGTTCTCCAGCGCCCTGCCCAAGTGCACCTACCCCGGCCAGGTGACGAGCACGACGCCGCTGATCGCACGGGGCGGGCCGGGCACGAACTACGCCGCCGTCGGCGCGGCACTGCAGCCGGGCGCGCTGGCGTACGTCATGTGCCAGTCGGTCGGCTCGCTGGTCGGGACGAGCCGGGTCTGGAACCGGATGGACGACGGACGCTGGGTCAGCGACTACTTCGTCGGCAACCAGTCGTCGCACACGTGGAGCGCGCCGGTGCCGCGCTGCCCGTGAGCGACACGGGCCGGTTCGGGCGGCAGGCGTCCGGCCCTGCCTCTACGCTGCTGCTGCCAGGTGTTCGTCGTCACAGGAAGGTCTCACCCATGGCTGGGAAGTTCGAGCTCTACAAGGACAAGTCCGACCAGTACCGCTTCCGCCTGAAGGCCGGCAACGGCGAGGTCATCGCCGTCGGCGAGGCGTACACCACGAAGAGCGGCGCGCTCAACGGCATCGACTCCATCCGGCGCAACGCCGTCGACGCGGAGGTCGACGACCAGACCGACTGACGCCGGACCGTCCGGGAGCCCCGGTTCCGCCGCCGCGCGGGCCGGGGCTCCGCTCGTCTAGGGTGTGGGCGCATGGCCGTTCTGCGTGAGATCGTCGTCGACTGTGAGCACGCGCCGAGCCTGGCCCGGTTCTGGGCCGCGGTGCTCGACGACTACGACGTCCTGCCCTACGACGACGCCGAGGTGGCGCGGCTGGCGGCGCTCGGCCTCACCCCCGAGACCGACCCGACGGTGGCCGTCGGCGGCCCCGGCCCGACACTGTTCTTCCAGCAGGTGCCCGAGCGCAAGACCGTGAAGAACCGCGTGCACCTGGAGGTCGAGGCGCCCGACCGCGCCGCCGAGGTGGAGCGGCTGCTGGCCCTCGGGGCCTCCGTCTACGCCGTCCGCGAGCGGTGGACCACGTTGCTCGACCCCGAGGGCAACGAGTTCTGCGTGGCCGACGCGGGGTGAGCGCCGAGCCGCCGTTCCCGCCGCCGGGGTTCCGGCGGTTCTGGGCCGGCGAGGCCGTCTCGGGGCTGGGCAGCTACGTCACGCTGCTGGCGCTGCAGACGCTCGTGGTGCTCGACCTCGGCGGCGGCGCCGCGCAGGTGGGCTGGGTGAGCTCGGCGCGCTGGCTGCCCTACCTCGTGGCCGGGCTGGCGGTGGGCGCGCTCGTGGACCGGGTGCGACGGCGCCCGGTCATGATCACCAGCGACCTGGTCCGGGCCGCGATGCTGCTGGTGATCCCGGCCGCGTGGGCCGCCGACGTGCTGACGTTCCCGCTGCTCGTGGTCGTGGTGGCCGGTTTCGGCGCGGCCTCACTGGTGAACGACGCCGCCTCGATGGCGTTCGTGCCGCGGCTCGTGCCACGTGTGCACCTGCAGCGGGCGCACGCCCGCATCGACGGCGTCGACGCGGTGGCGCAGACGGCCGGGCCCGCGCTGGGCGGGTTGCTGGTGCGGCTGGTCGGCGCGCCGCTGGCGGTCCTCGCCGACGCGGTCACCTATGTGTTCTCGGCGGTCATGGTGGCGACGACCCGCGTGGACGAGCCGCGTGCGAGGGCCGGTGGCCCGGTGCCGAACCTGCGGCGCGAGATCGCCGAGGGGGTCCGCTGGGTGTACGGCCCGTCCGGTCTGGCGCGGCTGGCCGTCGCGACCCACGTGTGGTTCGCCGCGAACGCGGTGGTGTCCGCGGTGCTCCCGGTCTGGGCGCTGCGCGAGCTCGGGCTGTCCCCGGCGGTCTTCGGCCTCACGACCGCCGCGGCCGGCGTGGGCGGCCTGCTCGGCGCCTCGGTGAGCACCGCCGCCGGCCGCCGGCTCGGCACCGGCGGGGCGATCATCGCCGCTCACGCCGTCACCACCGTCGCCGTCGTGGCGACGGTGAGCGCCGGCGCGGGCACCGGGACCGTCCTCGCGCCGGTGCTCCTCGGCGTCGGACAGGGGTTGTACGGCTTCGCGATCGGGCTCAGCAACTCGCACGAGATGACCTACCGGCAGGCGCTGACCCCGGACGCCCTGCAGGCGCGGACCAACACGACGATGCGGTCCTTCAACCGGGCCGTCATCGTGGTGGTCTCGCCGCTCGCCGGGCTGCTCGCGGACCGGCTGGGGCTGGTGCCCGCGCTGGTGGCGGCCGTGGTGGTCTTCACCGCTGTCGTGCTCATGCTGCTGGCGTCGCCGTTCCGGCACGCCCGGGTCTGAGTCACTAGTCCGCCGTCGCGGCGGCGGCCGCGGCCCGCTGCCGCAGCACCTGCCAGGCCGGCAGCAGCGTCGCCGTCAGCGTCAGGCCCAGCGCGACCGCCACCACACTCAGGTAGATCAGCGGCGACCCCGACGGCGTCAGCTGGTCGGCCCGCGCGAGGCTGAACGGGACCAGCGTCGCGACCGAGGCGAGGGTGCCGAGCGTGATGCCGACCGCCGCCACCAGCAGGCCCTCGACACCGACCATGCGCAGCACCTGGGAGCGGGTGGCGCCGGTGAGCCGCTGCAGCCCGAACTCGCGCCGCCGCGCGCCGGTGCTGGCCGACAGCACGTTGATCACCGAGATGGCGGCGTACGCCACGATCATGAGGACGATGGTGTAGTTGGCGAAGGCGAGCGTGCGCTGCTGGTCGCCGTACTCGTCGAACAGCGCGTCGCGGTCGGCCACGGCGAGGCCGGGCGTCGCCGCGGCCAGCTCGCGCAGCTCGGCGACCACGGCCGACGCTGCGCCGTCGTCCGCGGCGACGAGCACCTCGTGCGCGCCACCGGCGGTCGTGTGCGCCGCCAGCAGGTCCGCCGGCAGCAGCAGCGTGTCGTAGTCGTCGGCGGCGTCGAACGTCGCGGCCACCCGGACCGTCGCCGTCGCCCCGTCGCCGAGCCGCAGCGTCAGCTCGTCGCCGACGCCCACGCCGAGCGACCGCGCGTGGCCGGCGTCGAGCGCGACGGTGTCGCCGGTGAGATCGGTGAGCGCGCCGTCCACCGTCGTGACCGGGGTGGTCGCCGCCGCGCCGCCGGGCGTGACGCCCTGCAGCGTCCAGCCCTCGTCGCTCTGCGAGCGGTCGCGCGGTACCTCGACGAAGCCGCTGCTACGGACCAGCTGGGAGGCGCCGGCGACGCCGGGCAGCGCGGCGATGCGGTCCACCAGCGCGTCGTCGGCCGGTGCGGACGACGTGACGACGGCGTCGGCGACCAGCCCGCCGGCGAACGCGTCGCGGTTGACCGCGTCCTCGGTGGACTGCAGGTACAGCGTGCCGGTGGCGATGCCGGTGAGCATGATGATCGGGGTGACGACGGCGGCCGTGCGGCCCGTGCGGCCGCGGGCGTTGAGCACGGCCAGGTGCCCCGAGACGCCGGCGACGGCCCGCACCGGCCACTGCAGCAGCACGGTCATGGCACGGGTCAGCACCGGGCTGAGCAGCGCCAGTCCGATCGCCCACAGGATGACCGCCGGGCCGGCCGTGCTGGACGTCAGCGGCCCGCTCATCACCGTCAGCGTGACGACGCCCAGCGCGATGCCGCCGCTCAGCGCCAGCAGGCCGAACACCCAGCGCCACGCGCCCATCGTCCGCTGTTCCAAGGCGGCCTCGGCCAGCGCCTGGGTGGGCCGGACGGCGGCCGCCCGGCGCCCGGCGACCAGTGCGCCGCCGACGGCCGCGAGCAACGCCGCGCCGACCGCCGTCACCACCGGGATCCAGCCCTGCCGGAACTCCACCCCGGCGGGCACGACACCGGCGTCGGTCATCCGCTCGAACAGGAAGCGGCCCAGGTAGTGGCCCGGGACCAGGGCCAGCGCGGTGGTGACCACCGACAGCAGCAGCGTCTCGCCGAGCACCATGCGGCGCAGCTGGCCGGGCGTCGCGCCGGTGGCCCGCAAGAGCGCCAGCTCGCGGCCGCGCTGCTGGATCGACAGCGCCAGCATCGACGCGACGCCGAACATCGAGACCATGATCGCCCAGCCGCCGAACACGCCGGCCAGCGAGATCAGGTCCTCGCTGCTGGCCCGCGCCTCGGGCAGCTCGGCCAGGCCGCGGTCGTCGCCGGTGAGCGTCGTCGTGGCGGTGCCGTCGAGCGCGGCGCCGATCCGCTCACGCAGTTCCGCGGCGCCGATGCCGGGCGCGGCCGTCACCGCGATGGCGTCGACCATGCCGGACGGCGCCGGCTCGTCCAGCACCCGCCCCTCGGCCGTGGCCACGCCGTCGACGGCGGCGACCGTCGCGACCAGGTCGTCGTCGACGCGCACCCGCTCGGGCAGCACCGCGTACTCGTCGGTGCCGGGGATGTCGTAGCGGTGCTCCCCCGCCACGACGACGTCAGCGCCGGCCAGCTGCTGCGGGGGCACCGCCGTGCGGATGCCGGTCTCCATCAGCCCGCCGCAGGCCATGACCATCGCGGCGCCGAGCACCATCGCCACGAACGCCGCCACGAACGCGCCCTTGCGATACCGCAGGGTCCGCACCGCCAGACCGAACATCGGAAGCTCCCGAGAACACGCCGCGCCTGGTGCGCGACCTCGGCACCGACGCTACGGACGCGGCGCCTCCGTACCCATGGCGCTGACCGGCGGCTTCAGCGGGGGGACAACCCCACCTCAGGACGTGTGGCGGGCCTTCCATTCGTCGCGGAGCAGGCCCATGAGCACGGCGTCGACCCGCTCACCGTCCCAGAGCAGCGCCCCACGCTCCCGTCCTTCGACGACGAACCCGACCTTCTCGTAGGAGCGCTGCGCCCGCGGGTTGAAGGCGTACACCTCGAGCCCGACGCGGTACACCCCGACCTCGTCGAACAAGTGGGCGAGCATGAGCTCGATCGCCTCGGGGCCCAGCCCGCGGCCGCGGTGGCTCTCGACGAGGTCGATGCGGAAACCGGCGGTCTCGTTGTCGGCGTCGACCTCGTTGACGGAGACGCCGCCCGCGTACTGACCGGTGGCGACGTCCTCGATGGCCCAGTCGAGGCGGTCGTCCTGGTCGGCCCGGCTGGCGCAGTACGCGTCGATGGCCGCGCGGGTGAACGTCTGGTGGGTGCCGGTGAGCCGGTTCGACTCGGGCTCCTGCAGCGACGTGAACACCGCCTCGGCGTGCTCGGGGCCGAGCGGGACCAGCCGGATGCGCGGGCCGGTGAGGGTGGGGGTGGTCGCGACGGCGGCTGCGTTGATCACGCACCCCTGTCTACCCGGGGCCGTGTGGCGCGGCAACGCAACTACACTGGGAACAGGCGAAGGCCCCTCGGAGTAAGGGTCCGAGGGGCCTTCTCAGTCGACCAGAACCATCGCGGCCGGATGAACCGGCCGGATGCTCGCCCCCTCCGATGACGGCGGCTCGAACGGCGGTCTCGCGGTCGCCCGCGGGTCCACTGCCCTTCCGGTCTGCCGTCCGGCTCCGTCAGCCGCCCCGCCCATCGGGGGTGCGGTTCGCCGGGTTGCCCCGACGTGGCGAACTGCCGTTCTCCGTCCGGCCCGCCCTCGACTTCATCCGGTGCCTTTGACCAGGTCACCCCGGCTTTCCGGCTCCGAACTCGTCGATGACGATGGAGCATTTCTAGTCCTGTCGCGAGGGCCGCACAAGAGGGTTCGGCGAACAATTCCGGGCCGGGCCGTCGCCCACAAGGCTGTCCACAACCGGCTGAGCGTGGCCCGCCGTTTTCCCACAGCCCTGTGCACAGAATCTGTGGATAACTGAGGTGACCTCCGTCCATGATCATCAACCTTTTGCGCTGCTATGACGACTGAAAAGGTGGATGGTTTCGGCCACCCCCCCGGCACGCCCTACCGGCGGTTCAGCACCCGGGTGACGGCGGCGACGACGGTCGTGGCCAGGACGGCGCCGCTGAAGACGAGCCCGTACGCCACGATGAGGTCCGGGCCGCGCGGGTCCCAGGCGGCGTCCTGGCCGAGGCTGAGGATCGGGATCAGCAGATCGAGCGTGTACCCGAACGGGTTGAACGTCGGGTGGACGTTCACCTCGACCGGGTCCAGCGTCTTGTCCCAGAAGTACGCCGTGCCGAACACCAGCAGGCCGACGAACCAGATGGCGGCCAGGCCGGGCCGGTAGCCGAAGCCGACGGTGACATCCTGCAGGTAGCCCCAGCCCTTCATCAGCGACTGGCCGAACGACGACGTGCGCAGCAGGTCGCGGCGGTGCCGCAGCCGCGACAGCAGGACGGCCCGCGCGGAGGCGTCGTCGCCGGAGCGGCGGTAGTGATTGGCCAGCTGCTCGTACACCTGGTGCTGGTAGCCGGTCGGGTCGCGGCGCAGCCACGCCAGCGCGGTGTCGACGTCGGCGTCGCCGGGGTCGTCGAAGGTGAGGCCGGACAGCATGACCATCGAGGTGTCGGTGGGGTCCATGACCAGCGTGCGGACCTCGGACCCGCGCAGGTCGACGGCGATCTCGCCGGCCGGCAGCTCGACCGTGCCGGCCTGCAGCTCGGACAGGTCGATCAGCGCCCGCAGCCCGGTGGGCGTGGCGGCGACGCTGAGGTCGTTCATCAGGATGCGCCGGGCCACCTCGGCCTCGTGCAACGAGACCAGCGGCCGCTCCTGCTCGGTCCCGGCCGCGCGGGAGTCGGCGGCGTGGTCCTGGCTGATCGTCACCTGCTCGCAGGACAGCTCGCCGATGTGCGCGCGGTCCAGGCGCACCTCGCCGACGATGGTCAGCGGGCCGTTGCCGGTGGAGCGGCGCGAGCCCAGCTCGACCGCGCCGGACACCCGCAGGTTCGGCGCGAACACCGCCGTGCGGCCCGCGTTCGTCAGCGTCGTGCGGCCGCGGACCAGCAGCCGGCCGGCCAGCACCGCCTCGGCGAGCGAGAACTGCCCGGTCAGCTCGACGTCGCGGAATTCCAGGTTGCCCTCGACCTTGAGCCCGGAGGCCGCGACGATCTCGCCGACGGCGACGCGGCCGTCGTCGCGCTCGCCGGTCTCGCCCCGCACCGCCGTGAGCACGACGCTGAAGCCCACCTCGGCCCGCCGTAGCGCGACGCCGCCGGTCAGCTCCGCGTCGCGGACGAGGAACGAGCCGCCGACCTCGACCTGCGCGGCGTCGACGGCGAACCGGCCCGGGTGGTGGTAGCGGCCGCCGTCGAGGACGAGGTCGCCGCCGACCCGGGACCGCGCCACGATGACGGCGCCGTCGACGTCGAGGGCGGTCAGCCGGAACACCCCGCAGCTGACCTCGGGCAGCAGCAGCGCGGTCTGCCCGGGCGCGGTGAACCGCGCGTGCCGCAGGCTCATCCCGGCCGAGAAGGTCGCACCGGTGAGCCGCAGCGCGCCGTGGAACACGCCGCCGTCGACGAGGAAGTCGTCGGACGTCGCCTGGATGGCGCTGAACACGATGACGCCGTCGGCGGACCCGACGCCGCGCCCGGCCAGCGTCGAGTCGCTGAGCACGAACCGGCGGCGCACGTGCGACTGGTCGAACGCGACGGTGCCCTCGACCTCGGCCCGCTCGAACGAGACCTTGCCGCCCACCTGCACGCCCGTGCCGTCGACCGCCCGGTGGTCGGGCCGGTGCAGCACGGCGCCGTCGAACACGAGGTCGCCGCCGATCTTGCCGTCGCGCAGCACCAGGCCGCCGTCGGCCCAGAAGCCGCCGAGGTCGGACGAGTACGGGTCGTCGCCGACGACGAGGTCGCCGCGGACCTCCATGCGCGGCGCGATGAGCGCGTTGCCGTCGGGGTTGTAGATCTGCGCGCCGGTCAGCACGACGCTGTCGGCGACCGCCGCGGTGAGCCGGACGGCGCCGTCGCAGACCATGCCGCGAGCGGTGAGCCGGCCGTCGACCCGCAGGCCGATGGCGTCGACGCCCATGCCGGACGCCTCGATGTAGGCGCCGCGCAGCAGCACGTCGCTGCGCACCCGGGCCTGGAACAGCCGCAGCTGGCCCTGCACCCGGACGCCGTCCATGGCCAGGCTCTTGCCGAGGTCGGCGTGGGCGAGGTCGAGGTCGCCGCGGCAGCGGAACCGCCGTCCGAGCACCATCCGCTCGCCGATGACGGCGCGCGACGCGGCCAGCGCGCGGTAGCCGCCGTCGAGGCTGGCGCCGGTGAGGAAGACCGCGGCGCCGACCCGGATGCCCTTGATGTTCAGCCCGCCCTTGGCGGAGAGCCGCTCGAGGTTGAGGTCGCGCCGGACGGTCGCGGACTGCAGGCTGACCGCCCAGGAGTCGTCCGGGTTGGTGACCCGGGTGCCGACGAGGCGGACCGACGTCGCCTCCAGCTCGTCCAGCATGACCCGGCCGACCAGCCGGGCGCGGTCGGCCACCAGCGAGCCGACCGCGGCGCCGATGCCGACCATCGCGTACCCGCCGGGGTTGCTGATCTCGACGCCGCGCAACGCGAGGGTGTCGCGGACGACGCCGCGCGGGATCAGCATGCGCCCGAGGATGCGAGCGCCGTTCTCGGCCTCCAGCCGGTCGGCCTCGATGTCGCTGGCGACCAGCGCGTCGCCGCCCGGGTTGGCCAGCACCGCACCGTCGAACACGACGCTGCCGGCCACCGCCGCGTGGCCGAGGTCGACGGTGCCGCTGCAGCGCAGGCCGTGGGCCTGCACGCCGCCCGCGACCAGCCGGCGGGCGTCCAGCGCGACGCCGTGGCGGTTGCGCAGGACGGCGTCGGTGAGATCGACCTTCCCGGCCACGGTCGCGCCGGACAGCACGATCGGGCCGCGGACCCGGGCGCCGACCAGCCCCAGCCCGCCGTCGACCCGCAGCCGTTCGGCGTCGACGGCCTCGCCGGACGCCGCGAACAGCCGCGCGCGGGTGAGCAGGAGGTCGCCGCCGACGCTGAGGTTGCGGGCGTGGAACAGCGTCGAGCGGCCCTGGAACCGGCTGTCCTCGAACGACACCGACCGGTGCACGCGGGTGTCGACCATGCTGACCGAGCCGACCAGGCACTCGCGCACGGCCAGCGCGTTCTGCACGTCGACGGACGCGGTGCGCAGGTCCGGCACCCGGCAGCGGACCAGCTCGACGCCGGCCGCCGTCAGCTCGGAGAGCGCGAGGATGTCGTCGATCCAGCACATGTCCAGCCGCAGCGGCCGCTCCAGCCGCCCGTCGCGCAGCTGCAGGCCGCCGGTGATGCGGGCGCCGGTCAGCCGGACGGCGGCGCCGGGCACACCGCCGGCGTCGCGCAGCACCTCGTCGACGATGCGGGCGCGGACGGTGCGCGACTCGTCCCACACGTCGGCGGACTCGACGGAGCGCGGATCGATGTCGCGCCCGAGGTCGGCCTCACCGCCGCGGGCCGCGGCGGAGCGCAGCACCGACTCGGCGCGGCTGAGCCTGTCGCGCACTCTGCCTCCCGGTCCGGCCACTCTCATCTCCGCCGTTCTCGGTGATCAATGTAACGGCAACGGCAAAGCGGTTGTATACGGACGGACCAACTCGAACCGATGGCGGGGAGACGCCGTGTCGTAACGCGGTGTTCATCCGCGGATGCGATAGAAATCGCAGAAGACCCCTCGGAGTAAGGGCCCGAGGGGCCTTCACCTGCACCGACGTGGCGGTGGACGCGCCGATACCCGGCGCGACCCACAGGTTGTGGATCAGTTGTGGAAAGCCGCGCCGAACCGTGACAAACGGCGCCGCGGGCTGTCAAGCCGCCGCCACCGCGTGCAGGCCGAAACCACTGGGCGCCTCGAGCGTCAGCCGGTCGCTGGTGATGGCGAACCGGACGGCGCCGTCGAGCGCGGCCAGCACCACGCCCTCGACGTACTGCTCCGCGCCCTCGCAGGCCACCTCGGTGATGGCGAGATCGGTGACCGTGAGGGCGTCGCCGTCGATCATGACGGTGCCGCTGACGTCGTTGCAGCCGGTGCTGCCGCTCAGGACGTCGCCGTCGATGCGCAGGAACGCCGTGACGCCGACCGGCACGGACGACGCGGTCTGGCCGTCGGAGAGGCCTTCGACGTCCCACTGCCGGCCGGTCAGCTCGACCGGCGGGTCCAGCACGTCGCGGTCGGTCAGCGCCACGCCGCGGTCGCCGGCGGTGAGCACGAGGACGCCGTCGTCGCCCAGTTCCCAGGCGGGCTCGGCGGCGAGCAGCTCGCCGACCCACTCGTCGGACGCCATGACGTCGGGCTCGCAGCCCATCGCCGTCATGCCGAGGTCGGCGACGGCGATGCGGCCGCCGGCCAGCTCGACCGGGCCGTTCGTGCTGTTGCACCCGGCGGTGGCCAGCAGCCGGCCGTCGTCGGTGAAGGCGAGGGTCAGCGGGCCGCCGCCGGGGATGCCGATGTTCTCGGTGGAGACGAACGTGCGGCCGAACAGCGCCGCGCCCGCACCGGCATCGCCGTCGGTGTCGGTGTCGCCCGCGGCGGTGTCGCCGCAGGCGGCCAGCGTCAGCAGGACGCCCAGCAGGCCGAAGCCAGCCGCTGGGCGTCGCATGTCACAGATCGGTCGACGGGGCGTCGGAGGCCTGCATGGTCAGCGACTCGCCCTCGGCGTTGGTGAGGGTCAGGACGTCGCCGGACACCTCGACGGTGACCTCGCCACTGAGCACGGTCAGCATCGAGCTGTCGATCTGGCCGAGGTCGCCGGAGCAGCCGCGACGGGTGGAGATGAGCGGCTGGAAGGTGATGCTGGCGTCGCTCACCTCGGCCGACCCACTGAAGCCGTTGCAGCCCGTGGAGCCGGTGACGTCGCCGTTCTCGTCGATCTCGAAGTAGGCCTGCGGGTCGGCCGGGCCCGCGATGGTCGCGCCCGCGGCCTGCAGTTCCTCGAGCACCCACCGGCTGCCGACGACCGGCACGGCCGGTTCGGTGGAGCCGTCGGCGCCGGAGTCGCCGGGGACGGCGGTGGTGTCGTCGCCGCTGTCGTTGCCGCCGCAAGCCGCCAGCAGGGCGATGCCGGCCACCGCGGCGAAGGTTCCTAGTCGTCGCATGTCAGTGAGACGGACGCGGGGCCGTCGCCGTTCCTGGGTTGCGCGAAGTTACCGACAAGTAGCACCATGGGGTTACCGGCTGGTAGCAACGGGCTGACGGAGGAAGCGATGAGCCACTACAGGTCCAACCTGCGCGACATCGAGTTCGCGCTGTTCGACGTGTTCGGCAGCGACGCGCAGTTGGGCAGCGGGCGCTACGAGGAGTTCGACGCCGACACGGTGCGCAGCATCCTGGCCGAGGTCGACCGCATGAGCCGCGAGGACCTCGCCGCGTCGTACACCGACTCCGACCGCACGCCGCCCGTCTTCGACCCCGCCGCCCACACCGTCACCGTCCCCGAGGCGTTCCGGCAGAGCTTCGACACCCTGATGGACTCCGAGCTGTGGCGCTTCGCGCTGCCCGAGGGCCTGGGCGGCACGCCGCTGCCGCCGTCGGTGTTCTGGGGCGCCGCCGAGCTGATCCTCGGCGCCAACGCCGCCGCCTGGATGTACGCGTCGGGCCCGTCGTTCGCGAGCGTCATCTGGCGCAACGGCACCGAGGCGCAGCAGCGCATCGCCGAGATCATGATCGACCGCCGCTGGGCCGCCACCATGGTGCTCACCGAGCCCGACGCCGGCTCCGACGTCGGCGCCGGCACCACCAAGGCGCTACCGCAGCCCGACGGCAGCTGGCACATCGAGGGCGTGAAGCGGTTCATCACGTCCGGCGAGCACGACATGAGCGAGAACATCGTCCACCTGGTGCTGGCCCGGCCGGTCGGCGTCGAGGGCGCCGGCGGCCCCGGCACCAAGGGGCTGTCGCTGTTCATCGTGCCGAAGATCCGCTTCGACCCCGAGACCGGCGAGCTGGGCGAGCGCAACGGCGTCTACGCCACCAATGTCGAGAAGAAGATGGGCCTCAAGGTCTCGACGACCTGCGAGCTCACCTTCGGCGACGGCGAGCCGGCGACGGGCTGGCTGCTCGGCGACGTCCACGACGGCATCGCGCAGATGTTCCAGGTCATCGAGTACGCCCGCATGATGGTCGGCACGAAGGCCATCGCCACCCTCTCGTCGGGCTACCTCAACGCGCTCGACTACGCCAAGGAGCGGGTCCAGGGCGCCGACCTCACCCGGGCCACCGACAAGTCGGCGCCGCGCGTCACCATCACCCACCACCCCGACGTCCGCCGCTCGCTGATGACGCAGAAGGCGCACGCCGAGGGCATGCGGGCGCTGGTGCTCTACACCGCCACCATGCAGGACGCCGTCGCGGCCGCGGCCGCACGTGGCGAGACCGACGCCAACGCCGAGCGGGTCAACGACCTGCTGCTGCCGATCGTCAAGGGATACGGGTCGGAGCGGTCGTGGGTGCTGCTGGGCTCCGAGTCGCTGCAGACCTTCGGCGGCTCGGGCTTCCTGCAGGACTACCCGCTCGAGCAGTACGTCCGCGACGCCAAGATCGACACCCTGTACGAGGGCACCACGGCCATCCAGGGCCAGGACTTCTTCTTCCGCAAGATCGTCCGCGACAACGGGCAGGCCCTCGGCTGGATCTCGCAGCAGGTCCAGCAGACCATCGACGACGAGCTCGGCGGCGGGCGGCTGAAGGTCGAGCGGGAGCTGCTGGCCAAGGCGCTGGCCGACGTCCAGGGCATCCTCGGCACCATGGTCGGCTTCCTGATGTCCGCCGACGAGCGCACCGAGGGCGGCGACGTCCGCAACGTCTACAAGGTCGGCCAGAACACCACCCGGCTGCTGCTGGCCGCCGGCGACCTCGTGGTGGCCTGGCTGCTGCTGCGCCAGGCCGCCGTGGCGCTGACCAAGCTCGACGGTGAGGTGTCGGCCAAGGACCAGGCGTTCTACGACGGCAAGGTGGCGGCCGCGCAGTTCTTCGCCCGGCAGGTGCTGCCCCGGCTGGCGGCCGAGCGGGCCGTGGCCGAGGCCACCGACAACGCGCTGATGGACCTCGACGAGGCCGCCTTCTGACCCGTCGCCCACGCGGCTGACCGCCGCCCCCGCACGTCGGCCCTCGGACCGTACCACCCACGGTCCGAGGGCCGTCGCCATGCCGGACCCGATATTGGCAAGTAGATTTGCCGTCAAGTCTTGACTGGCAAACTCTCTTGCCGAATGCTGTCTCCATGACGTTGCAGGAGCGCCTCGCCGAGCACGCCGGCCGCCTGACCCAGGCCGACCGGCAGCTGCTCGAGGTGGTCCTGTCGCACCCTACGGAGGCCGCGTTCCTGCCGGCCGGCGAGGTCGCCGGGCGGGCGGGCGTCCACCAGGCCACCGCCACGAAGCTGGCCCAGAAGCTGGGCTACCCCGGCTACCCGGCGCTGCGTGAGGCGCTCCAGCACGACCTCCTGGGCGGCGCCACCCCGGCCGAGCGGGTCCGCCGCCGCCTCGAGCACGCCGGCGCCGACGGGCCGCTGGAGTCGTTGATCGCCGACGAGATCGCGGCGCTGCACGACCTGCCGCGGCACGTGTCGCAGGACGCCGTCGACGCCGCCGCCCGGCTGATCCTGGGGGCCGGGCACGTCTACGTCTACGGCCGTGGCAACGCCACGGTCCTGGTCGAGCTCCTGCACCGGCGGCTGCGCCGGTACGGCCTGCGCTCGACCCCGCTGCCGACCTCCGGCCGGGACCTCGCCGAACACCTGGTCGGCCTGCGCGAGGGCGACGTGGTCGTGGCCTTCGCCTTCCTGAATCCACCTCGCCACCTGTCCGCCGTGCTGGGTCGCGCGCGTTCGGCCGGATCACGATCGCTGCTGATCACCGACACCCTCACGACGCTCGATGAGCGACCCGACCACGTCCTCGCCGCGCCGCGCGGCTCCGGGCGCGAGTTCCAGTCGCTCACCGTGCCCATGGCGGTCACCAACTCCCTGATCCTCACCCTTGCCCGGCTGGAACCCGACCGCACGCTCCAGGCCCTGGAAGACCTCCGGTCTCTGCTGGACCGTCTGGACGAGTGACCACCGGCACGTCCCATCAGGAGCAACGATGCCCCGCACCCGCACGGCCCTGACGTTCGCCGCCCCACTCGCTCTGGCCCTCACCGCCTGCGGAGGCGGCACCCCCGACTCCGCCGAACCCGCCGCGCCGGCCACCGCCGACGCCCTCGACGACGCCTCGGCCGACGAGCTCTACGAGCAGGCCCAGGAGGAGGGCAGCGTCGTCGTCTACTCCTTCACCTCGCGGATCGCCGAGGTCGAGACGGCGTTCGAGGCCGCCTATCCCGGCGTCGACCTGGTCGGCAACGACATCTCCGCGACCGAGCAGATCGCCCGGATCAAGGCCGAGGCGCAGGCCGGGACGCCCGGCGCCGACGTCGCCTACCTGTCCGACGCGCCCGTCGTCCTGACCGAACTGGTCGAGGCCGGGCTGCTGCACGGCTACGTCCCGCCGCGCCTGGACGACGTCGTCCCCGACCGGTATCGCGAGCCGCTGCTGGCCCAGCGGCTGTCCACCAAGGTGCTCATGTACAACGAGGACGCCCATCCGGACGGACCGCCGGTGAGCAACCTCTGGGAGCTCACCCAGCCGGAGTGGACCGGCCGCGTCGTCATGGTCGACCCCGCGGTGCGCGGCGACTATCTCGACCTCGCGACCGAGCTGACGCTCCGGTCGGACGAGCTGGCGGCCGCCTACCAGGACCTCACCGGCACCGAACTGCAGCTCGACGACGGCGTGCCCGACGCCGGGAGCCAGTGGCTCCAGGATCTCTACGAGAACGACGTGGTGCTGGTCGACGACACCGACAACGTCAACGCCGCGGTCGGCCAGATCGGCCAGGACGCCCCGCCGGTCGGCTTCACCTCCTACTCCGACCGCCGCGACAACGAGGACGAGGGCTGGGCCCTGCAGGTGGCGACGGACGTCGCACCGGCCAACGGCATCGCCTTCCCGGCGCTGCTCGGCATCGTCGACGGCGCCGAGCACCCGGCCGCGGCCCGGCTGCTGATCGACTTCCTCATGGGCGACGACACCGAGACCGGCGGCCCCGGCTTCGAACCGTTCTACGTCGCCGGCGACTATCCGGTCCGCACCGACGTCGTGCCGCCCGCCGACGCGGTCGCGCTGGACGACCTCGGCGCCTGGATCATCGACCCGGCGGCCGTGGCCGAGCGCCGCGCCGAGGTCGCCGACTTCCTGCTCACCCTCGGCTGACCGTGGCGGTCACGTCGCGGCCGCCGGCGCCGCCCGCTCCGCCGCCGCCGGGGCGGGGTGGGGCGGGCGGGCGGCTCTGGCGCGGGCTGACCCTGCTGCGCTCGCCGGTCGTGCTGCTCGGCACGGTGACGGCGGTCGTCCTCGCCGTCCTGGTGGTGGCGCCGCTGGCCGGCCTCGTGGCCACCACGCTGCGCCCCGACGGGCTGACGGCCTGGGGCGACGTCCTGGCCAGCCCGCTGTCGCGCAACCTGTTCTACGAGCCCCTGACGAACTCGCTGGTCATCGGGTTCGCCACCGCCGCGGGCTCGATCATCCTGGGCGGCGGCCTGGCCTGGCTGGTCGTCATGACCGACGTCCGGTTCAAGAAGACCATCGGCCTGCTGGCGTCGATCCCGTTCGCCCTGCCCAGCTTCGCGCTGGCCCTGGCGTGGGAGACGGTCTTCCGCAACGACCGCATCGGCGGGCGGGTCGGCCTATTGCACGGGCTCGGACTCGACGTGCCCGACTGGCTCGCCTGGGGCGCGCTGCCGATCAGCGCCACCCTCGTCGCCCACTACTACGCGCTCACCTTCGTCTTGGTCGCCGCCGCGCTGGCCGGCGTCAAGGGCGACCTGCTGGAGGCCGGCGAGGTGGCCGGCGCCAGCCGGGCGCGCGTGGCGGTGTCGATCGCGCTGCCGGTGGTGATGCCGGCGCTGGTGTCGTCGGCGCTGCTGGCCTTCGCCGAGGGCGTCAGCAACTTCGCCAGCCCCGCCCTGCTCGGGCTGCCGGTGCGCTACCAGACGCTGTCGACGCGCCTGTACGGCTCCATCTCGACCGGGCAGGTGGAGCGCGGCTACGTGCTGAGCCTGCTGCTGATCGCCGTGGCGGCGATCGTGCTGTTCCTGAGCACGCGGCTGGTGGACGGGCGGCGCTCGTACGCCACCATCACCGGCAAGGGCGGACGGCGGCGCACGCTGGAGCTGGGCCGGTACCGCCCCGCGGCCGCCGGTTTCGCGCTGACCGCCGTGGCGCTGACGACCGTGCTGCCGGCCGTCGTGCTGCTGCTGTCCAGCTTCGCCCGGCGCACCAACTCCCTGACCGACGGATTCACGCTGCACTTCTGGACCGGCGCGTCCGACCCGGCGTTCGCGCAGGGACAGCGCGGCGTCCTGCGCAACCCGCAGGTGATCGAGGCCGCCGCCACCACCGTCCTGCTCGGGCTGGCCGTCGCCGCGGCCGCCACCGTCCTCGGCCTGGCCGTCGGCTACGTCGTCACCCGGCTGCGCGGCGCGCCGCTGGTCACCCAGGCGCTGACGCTGCTGTCGTTCCTGCCCTTCCTCATCCCGGGCATCGCCCTGGGCGCCGCGTTCATCGCCCAGTTCGGCCGCCCGATCGGGCCGCTGCCGGCGCTCTACGGCACCTTCGCCATCCTCGTCATCGCGGGCGCGGCCTACACGCTGCCGTTCGCGGCGCAGTCCGGGCGCAGCTCGGTCGGGCAGATCTCCGGCGAGCTGGAGGAGTCCGCCGTCATGGCCGGCGCGGGCATGACCCGGCGGCTCGGCCGCATCGTGGTCCCGCTGGCCGCCCGCGGCCTGCTGGCCGGCGGCGTCCTCGTCTTCGTCAAGATGGTCCGCGACCTCTCCCTGGTCGTCCTGCTGGTGACGCCCGCGACGCCGCTGCTGTCGGTCGTCACGTAC
The DNA here is from genome assembly GCF_900106035.1 of Jiangella alba. Lineage (GTDB taxonomy): Bacteria > Actinomycetota > Actinomycetes > Jiangellales > Jiangellaceae > Jiangella > Jiangella alba. Next base: position 1,481,496 of record NZ_FNUC01000004.1, on the reverse strand, counting down.
CGCTACGCCTCCGAGGGCTTCGCCCAGTTCGCCAACGCCATCACCGTGATCATCGCCGCCATCTCGGTCGGCGCGACCGTGCTCGCACGCCGTCTGCAAGGGGCGGCCCAACCCTGGGTGGAACGATGAACCACGCGCTGCGCTCCGACACGCCGCCGGCCACCGAGCCCGGCACGTCCACCGGCCCTGCGATCGAACTCGTCGGCCTGCGCCGCGACTACGGCGACACCGCCGCCGTCGACGGCATCGACCTGTCCGTGCCGGTCGGCTCGTTCCTCGTGCTGCTCGGCCCGTCCGGCTGCGGCAAGACGACGACGCTGCGGATGCTCGCCGGGCTGGAGAGCCCCACCGGCGGCGAGATCAGGCTCGGCGGCCGCACCGTCGCCAGCGGGCAGCGCGGCGTCACCGTCCCGCCGGGCCGGCGCGGCGCCGGCCTGGTGTTCCAGAGCTACGCGCTGTGGCCGCACATGACCGTCCGGCGCAACGTCGAATGGCCGCTGAAGATCGCCAAGCTGGACAAGGCGCGGCGGACCCAGCGCGCCGCCGACGTGCTGCGCCTGCTCGACATCGCGGAGCTGGCCGGACGCTATCCGGGCGAGATCTCCGGCGGCCAGCAGCAACGCGTCGCCATCGCCCGCATGCTGGCGCCGGAGCCGGCCATCCTGCTGTTCGACGAGCCGCTGTCCAACCTGGACGCCAAGCTGCGGGTCGAGACCCGCGCCGAACTGCTGCGCATCCACCGGGCCACCGGCGCCACCAGCGTCTACGTCACCCACGACCAGGTCGAGGCGATGACGATGGCGAGCCACGTGGCGCTGATGCGGCACGGCCGGATCGAGCAGTTCGGGTCGCCGGCGGACCTGCTGCGCCGGCCGGCCAGCGCGTTCGTCGCGGCGTTCGTCGGCACGCCGCCGGCCAACGTCCTGGCCGCCGTCGTCGCCCGCGGCCGCTTCCAGCGCGACGGCGTCGACCTCGGGCCGAGCCCGCTGCCGGACGGGACGGCGGTGCGGCTGATGTACCGGGCCGAGTCGCTGACGCTGGACCCGGCCGGCGCCCTGGAGATCGAGGTGATCGAGTCCAGCCCGCTGGCCGGACGGTGGCTGCTCTCCGGCACCAGCGGCGGCGACCGCGTCACCGTCGTCGAGGACGAGGAGCCGACGGCGGCCCTCGGCAGCCTGGCGCGGGTGCGCGTGCCGGACCGCCCGGACGCGGTCTTCGACCCCGGCGGCGCGCGGATGGAGACCGCATGACGATGCTGCTGCTGGTCCGCCACGGCGAGACCGACTGGAACGCCGAGCGCCGGCTGCAGGGCCGTGAGGACCGTCCGCTGTCGGCGCGCGGACGCGGCCAGGCCAGGGCGCTCGCGCCGTACGTGGCGCGCTACCGGCCCGATCACGTCACCTGCTCGCCGCTGCTGCGCACCCAGCAGACGGCGCAGCTGCTCGGCGTCACCGTCAGCGGGCTGGATCCGCGCTGGCAGGAGGCCGACCTCGGCGCCTGGACCGGGCGGACCCACGAGGAGCTGGTCGCCACCGGCGACGGCGGGTACGCCGCCTGGCGCGCGGGGTCCTACCTGCCGCCCGGCGCGGAGCCGCTGACGGCGCTGCGGCTGCGGGTCGCCGCGGCGATCGAGGACCTCGTCGCCGCCGGCGGGGTGCACCTCGTGGTGACGCACGGCGGTCCGATCCGGGCCGCCTGCCAGACGCTGGTGGCGCTCGAGCCGGCCGCGCTGGTGCCGGTGCCACCGGGCAGCCTGACCGTCTTCGACCTCGGCGGCCCGCGGCCGCGGCTGCGCGCCTTCAACGTCGCGCCGGGGCCGGAGGAGGTGGGCGACAGCACCGACTGACGGTCCGAAGTCGGTTGACCGCGCCTTCGCGCTCCTCGTATTCTGTTATGCAGATAGCAGTTTCCGAATGGCGGAATTTTGAGGAGCGCGACGATGGCGGGTATCGAGGTCACCGGTCCGATGCACGAGCGGTTCGACGAGGTGCTCACGCCGTCCGCGCTGGCGCTGATCGAGCGGCTGCACCGCGAGCTGAACCCGCGCCGGCTCGAGCTGCTGCGCCGTCGCGCCGAACGGAGCGCCGCCATCGCCGCCGGCGCGGACCTCGACTTCCTCGCCGAGACCAAGGACATCCGCGAGGACGACTCGTGGCGGGTCGCGCCGCCGGCGCCGGGCCTGGAGGACCGCCGGGTCGAGATCACCGGCCCCACCGACCGCAAGATGACCATCAACGCGCTCAACTCCGGCGCCAAGGTGTGGCTGGCCGACCAGGAGGACGCCAACACGCCGCTGTGGGAGAACGTCGTCCAGGGGCAGCTGAACCTGAGCGACGCCATCGACGGCACCATCGAGTTCACCAACCCCGGCGGCAAGCACTACGCGCTGCGCACCGACCAGCCACTGGCCACCATCGTCGTCCGCCCCCGCGGCTGGCACCTGCCGGAGAAGCACATCACTGTCGACGGCGAGCCGACGTCGGGCGGGCTGGTCGACTTCGCGCTGTACCTCGCCACCAGCGGGCAGAAGCAGCTCGACCGCGGCCAGGGGCCCTACTTCTACCTGCCGAAGATGGAGAGCCACCTCGAGGCGCGGCTGTGGAACGACGCGTTCGTCATCGGCCAGGACGCGCTGGGCATCCCGCGCGGCACCATCCGCGCGACCGTCCTCATCGAGACCTACCCGGCGGCGTTCGAGATGGAGGAGATCCTCTACGAGCTGCGCGAGCACTCGGCCGGCCTCAACGCCGGGCGCTGGGACTACATGTTCAGCGTCATCAAGACCCACCGCACCCGCGGCACCGACTTCGTGCTGCCCGACCGCAACTCCGTCACCATGACGGTCCCGTTCATGCGCGCCTACACCGAGCTGCTGGTGCGCAGCTGCCACAAGCGCGGGGCGCACGCCGTCGGTGGCATGGCGGCGTTCATCCCGTCGAAGGATCCGGAGATCAACGAGGCCGCGTTCGCCAAGGTCCGCGCCGACAAGGAGCGCGAGGCCGGCGACGGCTTCGACGGCTCCTGGGTGGCCCATCCGGGCATGGTCGAGGTCTGCCGCGACGCGTTCACCGCCGTCCTCGGCGACCGGCCGAACCAGATCTCCCGCACCCGCGACGACGTCCACGTCACCGCCGCCCAGCTCCTCGACGTCGCGTCCACGCCGGGCGACGTCACGGAGGCCGGCCTGCGCGGCAACATCTCCGTCGGCATCCAGTACCTCGCGGCCTGGCTGGGCGGCCTCGGCGCCGTCGGCATCAACAACCTCATGGAGGACGCCGCGACCGCCGAGATCAGCCGCAGCCAGGTCTGGCAGTGGCTGCACAACGGCGTCGAACTCGCCGACGGCCAGCGGGTCACCCGCGAGCTCGTCGAGCGGCTGATCGACGAGGAGTGCACGGCCATCGGCGCCGACTTCAGCGGCGGCCACTGGGCCGAGGCCCGGGCCACCTTCACCGACCTGGCCCTCGCCGACCACTACACCGACTTCCTCACCCTGCCCGCCTACGAGCGGATGCCCTGATCGCGACCCGGCCGCATACATTGTGGCCGGGTATGATGGGCCACATGAGCGACAGCGCAGGTCGCGACGAGGCGGCCGAGCTCCTCGCGCTCAGCGACGAGGAGCTCGGCCGGACGATGCGCACGGCGATGACCGATCCGCGACAGCTCGATCCGCCACCCACCACCGACAAGGACGGCAACCCGCTGGCACGGCTCGACCTGAACCGTCCGCCACCCTCGACCGACGACCCCCTCGTGCGGCTCTGCTATGCCCTGCTGGCCGAGCTCCCCGAGCACTGGCAGAAGGCGACGGTCGATGTCGGTGCCGCCGCCGACGAGGTCCGTATGTTCGTCGTCGTCAGGATGCCAGGCGAAGGCCATCACTACCGGAACTTGCACTACCTGCCGGCCGTCGCCGAGGCGGCGGCCGCACTGCGCCGATCCATGTACGAGGCCGGAGGGCGCGGCGCGTGGTACCGCGCCATGATCCAGCTGTACCGCGACGGCACGGCTCTCCCCCACTACCACTTCGACGAAGAGCCGTTCCTCCATTGGGGGCCGGGCGAGGTGGAGCTGCTGCGCCGCGACCACGAGCTCTACCCGCGCGACTCCGAGCACCTGCCCCCCTGGCACCCCGTCAGCCCGACTGAGCCGCCTGCTTGACAGCGGCGCGGCGGCCCAGCAACTCATGCCTGAATTGCCTATCGTCACGCTTTCCGTGACGATAGGCAATATGAACACATCGTTCGAGGACGAGCGCGTCCGCGCGCCCGAGCTGGCAGACTGGCTGCTGTCGCGCGGTCTCGTCGCCGTCACGACCGCTCAGGCAGCGCAGCTCCTCGGTGTGCCCCCGGACCAGGTACGACGCCGCCTCCACGCCCCAGCACGGCGCGGCGAGTGGGTGATGCCGGCCCATGGTCTCTGGATGGCCGTCCATCCGGAGTACCGGACGTGGGGGGCGCCGCCCGGGATCGAGATCGTCGACACCGTCATGCGGCACTTGCACACCGACTACTACGTCGGCTGGCTGTCTGCGGCGGAGATCCATGGAGCCGCTCATCAGGCACCGCAGGTTTTCCAGGTGGCGACGAGCCGGCACATTCGGGCGAAGCAGGTCGGCCGCACGCGGTTCACCTTCATGACCCGCGAATCGGTAGGCGCGGTCCCCGTCATCGAACGACCTACCCGCTCGGGGCACGCGCGGGTCTCGACCCGCGAAGCCACCATCCTCGATGTCGCGGCTGATATCGACATCGCCGGCGGAGTGACCAACGCCGCCACGGTCATCGCCGAGCTCGCGGACGACGACGGCATCGACGTCGGCACTCTCGCCGACCTGGCTCACAACTATCCGGCGGCTGCCGGGCGCCGGGCCGGCTGGGTCCTCGACCGATTCGGGCCCGAGCTGGAACTGGAACCACTGCGAGACGTCGTTCAGAGCAAGGCCACCGCACCGTCGCTGCTGGACGCGGCTGGCCCGACCACCAGCGAACTCGATCGCGACTGGCGTCTCCGGGTCAACCGCGACGTTGAGGTGGATGTCTGATGATCCCGCCGACCGTTGTGACCTCATGGTCGCTCACGCATTCCTGGCCCACGCCCGCACAGGTGGAACAGGATCTGTTGCTCTCGCGGGCGATCTGCGAGATCGCGGCGGATCCCTATCTCGGCGACGAGCTCGTGTTCAGAGGCGGCACCGCGTTCCACAAGCTCCATATGGGCGCCGCCTATCGTTACAGCGAGGATCTCGACTACGTGCGGGCGACTGGCGGCGGCATCCGCGACCTGACGCACGCGCTCACCGAACTGGGTCACTCCTTGGGATACGAGGTGCGCACGCGCATCACCCAGCACCCCAAAGTGCACTGGCGTACCACCTCCGCCGACGGTATCCCTCTGCGGATCAAGATCGAAGTCAACACGCACGAGCGATCCCCGGCGATTCCGCATGTTCGCCGCCGGCATCGAGTCGAGTCGGCGTGGTGGGCCGGCGCCGCAGACGTCCTGACCTTCCAGACCTCCGAACTGGTGGCGACGAAGATCCGGGCGTTGTATCAGCGCTCGAAGGGCCGCGACCTGTTCGACCTGTGGCTCGCCCTGGTCGAGCTCGAGATCCCTCCAACGGAGATTCTCGAGGCCTTCGGGCCATACCGGCCCGACAGTTTCACGTCGGCGCGGGCGATCGCCAATCTGCGCGGCAAGGTCGCGGACAACTCCTTTCGAAGCGATCTCGGACCGTTAGTCGCGCAGATTCCGGACGGCTATGGCATCGACACGGCCGCCGAGCTGATCATCGATCAGCTGCTGTCGCACATCGACTGAGGCGACGACGGCCCGGACAGACCGGGCCGTCGCGCCTCGGGCTCAGCCGGACTGCGCCGCGTGCTTGACGGCCGCGGCGACGGCGGGGGCGACCTCGGGGTCGAAGACCGACGGCACGATGTAGCTGGCGTTCACCTGGTCCGGGCCGACGGCATCGGCGATGGCGCGGGCGGCGGCCAGCATGACGGCGTCGGTGATGCGGTGGGCGCCGGCGTCGAGCATGCCGCGGAAGAAGCCGGGGAAGGCGAGCACGTTGTTGATCTGGTTGGGGAAGTCCGACCGGCCGGTCGCGACGACGGCGGCGTGCTCGCGCGCCGCGATCGGGTCGACCTCGGGGTCGGGGTTGGCCAGCGCGAACACGATGGCGTCCGGCGCCATGGTGGCGACGTCCTCTCCGGTGAGCAGGTTCGGGCCGGACACGCCGATGAAGACGTCGGCGCCGGCCAGCACCTCGCGCAGCGAGCCGGTGGCGGCGCGCGGGTTGGTGTTCTGCGCGATCCAGCGGCGGAACTCGTCGCGGCCCTCGCCGTTCTCGGCGTGGACGGCGCCGCGGCGGTCGCAGGCGACGATGTCGGTGACGCCCTGGGCGGCGAGCAGCCGGATGATCGCGTGGCCGGCCGCGCCGACGCCGCTCACGACCACGCGGACGGAGTCGAGCGACTTCCCGACGACGCGCAGCGCGTTGTAGAGCGCGGCCAGCACCACGATGGCGGTGCCGTGCTGGTCGTCGTGGAAGACGGGGATGTCGAGCAGTTCGCGCAGCCGCGCCTCGATCTCGAAGCAGCGCGGCGCCGCGATGTCCTCCAGGTTGATGCCGCCGTACACCGGCGCCAAAGCTCTGACGATCGAGACGATCTCGTCGGTGTCCTGGGTGTCGAGGCAGACCGGCCACGCGTCGACGCCGGCGAACTGCTTGAACAGCGCCGCCTTGCCCTCCATGACGGGCAGCGCGGCGGCCGGGCCGATGTTGCCCAGGCCGAGCACGGCCGACCCGTCGGTGACGACGGCGACGGTGTTGCGCTTGATGGTGAGCCGGCGGGCGTCCTCGGGGTTCTCGGCGATGGCCAGGCACACCCGGGCCACGCCGGGGGTGTAGGCGCGGGAGAGGTCGTCGCGGTGCTTGAGCGGGACCTTCGGGCTGACCTCGAGCTTGCCGCCGAGGTGGATGAGGAACGTCCGGTCGCTCACCTTCCGGACGGTGACGCCGGCGACCTGCGTCAGCGCCTTGGTGATCGATTCGGCGTGGTCGGAGTCGACGGCGTCGCAGGTGACGTCGACGACCAGGCGGTCGGCGAACGACTCGACGACGTCGAGGGCGGTCAGCGCGCCCCCGGCCGCGCTGACGGCGGCGGCCAGGCCGCTGGTGGCCGTCGACGAGGACGGCGCCTCGACACGGACCGTGATCGCGTATCCCGGGCTGGGCGTTGCCATGCGGTGTCTCCCAATAGTTCTGTATCGCGGACGTTAGTATCTGCTGTGTGGAAACCGAGTCGTCGCGGGCTCGCTCGGGTGGCGTGCAGTCGGTCGAGCGGGCGTTCGGCCTGCTTGAGACCATGGCCGACCACGGCGGCAGCATGGGGTTGTCCCAGCTGGCCACGGCCTCTCAACTGCCACTGCCGACCATCCACCGCATCGTCCGTACCCTCGTCGACCTCGGCTACCTGCGTCAGGAGCCGTCGCGACGATACGCCCTCGGGCCGCGCCTGATCAGGCTCGGCGAGAGCTCCTCGACCATGCTCAGCACGTGGGCACGGCCGCAGCTCACTCACCTGGTCGACGAGCTGGGCGAGTCGGCGAACCTCGCGATGCTCGACGGTGACCAGATCGTATACGTGGCACAGGTGCCCTCGCGGCATTCCATGCGGATGTTCACCGAGGTCGGCCGCCGGGTCTGGCCCCACTGCACCGCCGTCGGCAAGGCCGTGCTGGCCACCCTGCCCGAGCGGACGGTGGGCGAGATGCTGCAGCGCACCGGCATGCCGCAGCAGACCGAGCACACCATCACCGACCCGGCGGCGTTCGGCCGCGAGCTCGCGCTGACGGCCGACCGCGGCTACGCCCTCGACGACGGCGAGCAGGAGCTCGGGGTGCGCTGCGTCGCCGTCGCGGTGCCGGACGCGCCGTCGAGGCTGGGGCTGTCCATCTCCGGGCCGTCGTCGCGGGTCACCGACGACGTCGTCGCCCGCGCCGTCCCGCTGCTGACCCGCGCCGCCCGCGACCTCTCCGAGGAGCTGAACGGGCAGAGCCGGGCCTGACGCGGTCATCGTCGCGCCCGCTCCAGCGCGACGCCGCGGATGGACGCGTCCAGGATCTCGATCGGGTGCACCAGCGGCACGTCCGCGCTGAGGAAGCGGCGCACCTGCAGCAGGCAGCCGGCGTTCGCGGTGGCGATGACGTCCGGCCCGGCCGCCTCGATGTTCGCGGCCTTGCGCCGGCCCAGCTCCTCGGCCATGCGCGGCTGCACCAGGTTGTAGATGCCGGCCGAGCCGCAGCAGATCTCCGCCTCCGCGATGTCGGTGAGCTCGACCCCGGGGACGGCGCGCAGCAGGTCGCGCGGCTGGCGGCGGATCCGCTGCGCGTTCGCCAGGTGGCAGGCGTCGTGGTAGGCGACCTTGGCCTGGACGGGGTGCCGCGGCGCCCGCGGCTCCAGCTCGGCCAGCAGCTCGGTGACGTCGCGGACCGACGCGGCGAAGCGGGCGGCCCGCTCGGCGTAGACGGGGTCGTCGGCCAGCAGGCGGTCGTACTCCTTCATCGACGAGCCGCAGCCGGCGACGTTGACCACCACGACGTCGGCCCGCGCCGTCTCGAACGTGTCGATCAGCCGTCGTGCCCGGGCCGCGGCGTCGTCCTCGAGTCCGGCGTGCAGGTTCAGCGCGCCGCAGCACTGCTGGCTCGGCGGCACGACGACCTCGCAGCCCTCGGCCGCCAGCACCCGCGCCGTCGCCGCGTTGACGTCGCCGAACAGCACCCGCTGCGCACAGCCCTCCAGCAAGGCGACCCGCAGCCGCCGCTCCCCCGCGGCCGGCACGACCGGCGGCGGACGGCGGAACAGCGACCGGACCGGCACCGGCGGCAGCAGGTCCTCGGCGGCGCGCAGCTCGGCCGGCAGCCGGTCGACGAGGCCGAGCCGGTGCGCCAGAGCCCGCAGCCCGAGCCGCCGGTACAGCACGCCGAGCAGCGCGGCGGCCCGCATGCGCGCGGGGTACGGGAACACGGCGAAGATCGCCCGGCGCACCACCCGTTCCCGCCGCGTGCGCGGGACGTGCCGCTCCAGCTGCGGCCGGGTCGCCTCCAGCAGCAGGTCGTACTGGACGCCGGACGGGCAGGCCGGCACGCAGGCCAGGCAGCCCAGGCAGGAGTCGATGTGCCCGGCGATGGTGCGATCCAGCGGGATCTCGCCGCGCTGGGCGAGGTCGATCAGGTAGATCCGGCCGCGCGGCGAGTCCATCTCCTCGCCGTCGACCGCGTACGTCGGGCAGGTGGGCAGGCAGAACCCGCAGTGCACGCACTCGTCCAGCAGCTCGCGCCGCGGCGGCCGGTGCTCGTCGAAGGAACCGGGGGTCAGAACCATGGCGCGAACCTCCCTCGGCCGAGCCGGTCGTCGGGGTCGAAGGCGCGCTTGACGGCGCGCAGGACGGCGACGGCGGACGGCGGCTCGCCCCAGGCGGGCAGCTCGGCACGCAGGCCGTCGGTCCACCGGCAGACGGTGGTCGCCGGGTGGGTGGCGCGCAGCGCGGTGACGACCGCGGCGTGCGCGGCCGCCGTCCCGCCACGCAGCCGGACGGTGTGCGCGCCGGCGAACGGGCTGCTGGTCATCGTCGCGTCGACGGCGTGCTCGGCCGCCGTGCGGGCGACCAGGCCGGCCAGCGACGGCGTGCGGTCCGGTGCCGTGCCGAGGCGGACGACGGTGTCGCCGTCGGCGCCGCGGACCAGCTCGGCGACGACGGACCAGGCGTCGGGCGCCGCCTCGGTGGCGTCCGGCCCGGCGAGGGCGCGGGCCCGTCGCAGCCGGTCCTCGACGCCGCCGGCGGTGCCGTCGAACCGGGCCAGCAGGGTGCCGTCGCACCACTCGACCGCCACGGGTTCCAGCGAGCCGTGGATCAGCCGGCCGCCGAGGTCGAACGCCGTGGCCGCGTCGCACGGGACCGCCAGCGTCGCCGTCGCCGCCGGACGCGGCCGCACCCGCAGCACCACCTCGGCCAGCACGCCGAGCGTGCCGAGCGAACCGTGGAACAGCTTGGCGAGGTCGTAGCCGGCGACGTTCTTGATGACGTGCCCGCCTGAGCGCGCCACCGTGCCGTCGGCCAGCACCACCGTGACGCCGATGACGCAGTCGCGCAGGGCGCCGAACGCGTGCCGTACCGGGCCGGCGTCGGCCGTCGCGATCAGCCCACCGACGGTGCCCGCGCGGGCGGGGTCGAGCGCCACCCACTGGGCGTGCTCGGCCAGCGTCTCCTGCACCGTCGCGAACGGCATGCCGGCCTGCACGGCCACCGTCATGTCCGTCGGGTTGCAGCTGATCAGGCCGTTCAGCGCGGTGGTGTCGAGGACGGCGTCGTGCACCGGCTCGCCGCCCCATGCCGAGGCGCTGCCGGCCCCCGCGACGGCCAGCCGCTCGCGCGCGCTGCCGACGAGCGCGTCGCGGAGCTCGGCCAGCGTCGCCGGCCGGTACGTCGTCGCGGTGCTCATAGCCGCTCGATCACCCCGGCCTCCTCCAGCGGGTGCGGCCGGTACTTCCCCGGCCGCTCGCCGCACAGCCGCGGCGTCGGGAACACCTTGCCTGGGTTGCACAGGCCGTCCGGGTCGAACGCGGCACGCAGCCGGAGCATGGTCGCGAGGTCGTCCTCGCCGAACATCCGCGGCATCGAGCAGGCCTTGTCGGCGCCGATGCCGTGCTCGCCCGACAGCGACCCGCCCAGCTCGACGCACAGCTCGGCGATCTCGGTGGACAGCCGCTCGGCGCGGTCGTGCTCGCCCTCGGCCTCGCTGTAGAGGACCAGCGGGTGCAGGTTGCCGTCGCCGGCGTGGAAGACGTTCGCGACCCGGATGCCGGCGTCGTCGGCCATCGCGGCGATGCGGCCGAGCACCTCGGCCAGCCGCCCGCGCGGCACGACGCCGTCCTGGACGAAGTAGTCGGGGCTGATGCGCCCGACGGCGGCGAACGCGGCCTTGCGCCCCGTCCAGATCAGCGCCCGCTGCTCGGCGTCGGCGGCCACCATGACCTTCGTGCAGCCGTGCTCGCGGCAGATCTGCTGGACCTCGTCGAACTGCTCGGCGATGTCGTCGGGCGGGCCGTCCAGCTCGACCACCAGCGCGGCGACGGTGTCGGGCGTGTAGACGCTCTCGGTGGACGCGGCGACGGCCTGGATGGCGAGGTTGTCGAGCATCTCGATCGCCGCGGGGACGATACCCGCCGCGATGATGCCGGTGACGGCGTCGCCCGCGCCGGCCACCGTCGCGAAGTCGGCCACCATCGTGCGGACGGCGGCCGGCTTGGCCAGCAGCCGCACGGTCACCTGCGTGACGATGCCGAGCGTGCCCTCGGAGCCGATGAACGCGCCGAGCAGGTCGTAGCCGGGCAGTTGCGCGGAGTCGCCGCCGAGCGTGGTGACGGTGCCGTCGGCGAGCACGACCTCGGCTGCCAGCACGTGGTTGACGGTGAAGCCGTACTTCAGGCAGTGCGCGCCGCCGGAGTTCTCCGCGACGTTGCCGCCGATGGTGCAGACCTGCTGGCTGGACGGGTCCGGCGCGTAGTACAGCCCGTACGGCGCCGCCGCCCGGCTGATGTCGAGGTTCGTGACGCCGGGCTCGACGACGGCGCGCAGGTTGACGGGGTCGACCTCGACGACGCGGCGCAGCTTCTGCAACGAGATGACGATGCCGTCGGCCACCGGCAGCGCGCCGCCGGACAGCCCCGTCCCCGCGCCACGGGCGACGAACGGCACCCCGTGCCGGGCGCACACGCGGACGGCCGCGGCCACCTCGGCGGCGGACCGTGGCAGCACCACCATGGCCGGCTGGACGCGGTAGCCGGTGAGGCCGTCGCACTCGTAGGTGCGCAGCCGGGCCGGGTCGGTGATGACGTTCGCCCGGCCGAGTGCCTCGGTCAGCTCGGCAGACCAACTCATATTCCGCGATCCGGAAGACGATACCTCACCATACGGATACCCTAGATCCGGCCGCTCGCGGCGGTCAACCAGCCCTGAATGCCCTATAGGATCACGCTGTCGTTTCCGCGTCATTGCCGGGCGGTAAAGCCGCTGGAGCCGCCGCTGATCTGCGCAATTCTCCGCTCGCGACACTCGGGATCGCCCCACCGATCAGATAGGATCTGGCTGGTCGCGCGGAGGGAGTCGCATCGTGTCCACCGGCATCGCCGGCCTCGCACCGCTGAGTCGCACCCACCGCGCCGGACGCACCGCGCCGCACATCCGCGACCTGCTGGAAGAGGCCATCCTGCAGGGCGTGCTGCCACCGGGCGCGCACCTCAACGCCGACGGCCTTGCCAAGCAGCTCGGCATCAGCCACATCCCGGTCCGCGAGGCCCTGCGCGCCCTCGGCGTCGACGGCTGGATCGAGTTCCGGCCACACCAGGGCGCGTTCGTCCGCGGCCGCAGCGAGCAGGAGCTGGCCGACCTCTTCGAGAGCCGCACGCTCCTCGAGGCGCAGGCCGCGGCCCTGGCGGCGGAGCGCCGCACCGGCGAGCAGCTGGCCATCCTCGACGACATCCTCGGCCGGCAGCGGCGCTCCACCGACCCGGTCGAGCTGGCCCGCATCAACGCCGAGTTCCACAGCGCCCTGGCCGACTGCTCGCAGAACACCCTGCTGGCCGGGTTCGTCCGCACGCTGAGCATGCGGGCCCGGTTCTACTTCTCCACCGTCCCGCCGCACCGGCAGGACGGCTCGCGCCGCCAGCACGAGGCGCTGGTCGACGCCATCAGGCGCCGCGACGCCACGGCGGCCGGGCGGCTGGCCCGCGACCACGTGGCCGCCACCCGCCGCGATGTCGAGGCCGGCGCCGGCGCTCCGACGTTCCGATGACACCACCACGTCGGGGGGAGCATCACGTGACGCACGAACTCGCCGTGCCCGTCCGCCTGCACCGGACCGAGGGGACCGACCCGTCGCCATCGTGAACGTGCGCTACCGGCCGGTCGCCGCCGGCTGACACGAACGCGCCGCCGCGAGCCCGGGATGGGCTCGCGGCGGCGCGTGGTGTCGTCGTGCTGTCAGTCGCGGCGGCGGTAACCCGACGGGCGGCCGCGGCCGGCGCCGCCGCCCTTGTACGGACGACCGGAGCGGTTCGGCCGGCCGTTGCCGGACGACCGCGGCCGCTCGCGCTCCGGCGCCATGGCCGGAGCGTCGGCCAGCGCCGTCGGGGTGATGGGGCCCTCGACGGCACGAGCGTCGACGTTCTTCGCGGTGACGCCGGCGCGGCGGAGCAGGTCGCCCATGCCGCGCACCTGCCGCGGCGTCGCGACCGTGACGACGGCGCCCGTGGCGCCGGCGCGGGCCGTGCGGCCGGACCGGTGCAGGTACGACTTCGGCTCGCCGGCCGGGTCGAAGTGCACGACCATGCCGACGCCGTCGACGTGGATGCCGCGGGCCGCGACGTCGGTGGCGACGACCACCTTCGCCCGGCCGGAGCGGAACCGGTCGAGGTTGCGCTCGCGGACCCGCTGCGAGAGGTCGCCGTGCAGGTCGACGGCGGCGACGCCGGCGTCCTCGAGGTCCTCGGCCAGCCGGGTGGCGCCGTCCTTGGTGCGGGTGAAGACGATGCTGCGCGGGTTGGCCTTCATCAGCTCGGTCATGATCTCGAGCTTGTTGTACGGGCCGACCACGAGCACGTGGTGGTCCATGGTGGTGACGGAGCCGGCGTCGGGGTCGATCTCGTGCTTGGCCGGGGCGTTGAGGTGCCGGCGGACCAGCTTGTCGACGTCGCCGTCGAGCGTGGCCGACAGCAGCATGCGCTGCCCGCCCTCGGGCGTGGCCGCGAGCAGCTCGTCGACGACGGGGAAGAACCCGAGGTCGCAGAGGTGGTCGGCCTCGTCGAGCGCGACGACCTCGACGTCGTCGAGCTTGCAGATGCCCTTCTCGATGAGGTCGCTCAGGCGGCCCGGCGTGGCGACGACGATGTCGGCGCCGCGGTCGAGCCGGCGGATCTGGCGGTCGTACGGCGCGCCGCCGTAGACCGTGACCATGCGCAGCCGCAGCGGCTCGGCCAGCGGCTCGAGCGCGGCGGTGACCTGGCCGGCCAGCTCGCGGGTGGGGACGACGATCAGCGCACGCGGGCGGTTGGGCTCGCTGCGCTCGCCGGCCAGCCGGGCGAGGATGGGCAGGCCGAACGCGAGCGTCTTGCCCGAGCCCGTGCGGGCCCGGCCGAGGACGTCGTTGCCGGCCATGGCGTCGGGCATGACCGCCGCCTGGACGGGGGTGGGCTCGACGATGCCGTCGACGCCGAGGATCTTGACGACGCGCTCGGGCACGCCCATGCCGGAGAACGCCGAGCCGGCCGGGTCGAACGCGTCGATGGCGGCGCGGCGGGCGGGGTCGAAGGAGCGGCGGTCGTTGGGACGCCCGCCCTGGCGGCGGTCGCCGCGGAACGGACGACGGCCGTAGGGACGGCCACCCTCGCGGCCGAGGCCGTCGCCGTCGCGGCGGAACCCGCCCTCACGCCGGTGGCCGCCGTCGTCGCGACGAGGGCCGCCACGGCGCTCGGGCCGCTGGCGGTAGGGACGGGAGTCGGTGCCGGACGTGCCGGCAGGGTCGTACGAAGTCACTGTGCTCCGAATCGGTAGAGCGCGGGAGCGCACCCCAGCACGTCCGCAAGCGGGCGGACGCACGGTGAGCCTTCGAGGGCGCGGGGTACCCGACTTTCCCTCGACGTTCCACCGTCACAGAATTCGGGCACGAATCAGGCCTCGTATGCGAACACGAGGCCTTGGCTTGCCTGCAGTCTACCGGTTCGCGCCCCTCGAGACACGTCGGACGACGGAGACGCTCGTCACCACGCCGCGGAATGCGGCCGGCGGCCGGTCGTGTTGCTGCGCACATGAGCGATGATTCCTTCCGCAAGCTTCTCACCGCGCAGCGCATGGGCGTCCTGGCCACGGTGAAGCGCGACGGCCGGCCGCAGGTGTCCGTGGTGACCTACGTCTACGACCTCGGCTCCGACCTCATCCGCATCTCGACCCGCGACCCGCTGGCCAAGACCCGCAACCTGCGCCGCGACCCGCGAGCGACACTGCAGGTGACCGGTCCGGACGGCGGTTCGTGGGCGGCCGCGGAGGGCACCGCGCAGCTCAGCGCCGTGGCCCGCGACCCGCACGACGACGTCGTCGAGGCGCTGGTCGAGCACTACCGCGACGCCCGCGGCGAGCACCCCGACTGGGACGACTTCCGCGCCGCCATGGTCCGCGACGAGCGGCTGCTGCTGCAGCTGCCCGTCGACCACGTCTACGGCTGGGCCTGAGCCCCGGCCGGCTCCGCGACGGTGTCGGCGGCGGCGTCGGCGGGAGCCGTGGCCGGCGCCGGCGCCCGGAACTCGGTGAGCAGGCCGGGCACCGCGCGGTCGGCGAGGTCGACGGCGTCGGCGGACTCGACGTCGATGGCCTGGTAGGCGCCGAACCCGGCCGCGGTGGACACCTCGACCGTGGCCAGCCGGAGCCGGCGCTGCAGTAGCGACTGACGGAACGTGACGCCGACGATGGCCCGGCTCTGCAACGCCGCGGTGCTGCGGCTCCAGGCGCCGGAGCGGGTGACGAGGTAGCCGTCGGCGACGGTGTGCCCGAGCGAGCGGTACGCCACCGCGGCCAGCGCCAGCGTGATGGGCAGCAGCGCGAGCCCGGCCAGCCACACGCGGCCGGGCATGGCGTCGATCAGCGTCGTCAGCCAGGCCAGCAGGCCGGTGACGCCGGCCGTGGCGATGAGCGCCCAGCCGACCCGGCGGCGCAGCGCGCGCAGCGGGTGCGGCCGCAGCGGCCGGTCCAGCGGGCTGTGGTCGGTGCGCAGCACCTGCCCGGCCACCCGGCGGGCGACGCCGATGGGACCGCGCGGCAGGATCTGCGCCGACGGCGTCATGCTCATCATCGTCAGGCCGGTGGAGATGACGGCGGTGTCGGCCATGCCCATCCACCGCCACAACAGCGGCTCGTCGATGGAGACCCCACGCAGCCGGTTGTCGTCGCGGTTGACCTCCCGCGTCTTGAACAGGCCCTGGCTGGTGCGCAGCACGGTGCCGCGGTCGCCGGGGACCCGGACCAGCACGAACCGCCAGTTCTCGGTGAAGAAGTTGATCGCCAGGCCGGCGACGCCGATGACGCCGACCGTCGCCACCCCGATGGCGATGGTCCAGCCGCCGCCGATGGCGTCCCAGTCGACGAGGCCCTCGACGAACCCGCGCAGGTCGACGCCGAACATCCGCAGCGCCCAGTAGGTGCCCCACAGCAGGCCGCCCGCCATGAGGAAGGCCCAGACGCTGAACACGTTGTAGAGCACCCAGGACCGCTGCAGCCGGGCGTACACCTGCTCGTCGCGCGGCGTCGGCGCGGGTTCGGCCTCGGCCTCGGCCCCGGCCGTGTCTGTGTGCTCGACCGGCCCGCCGTAGAGCAGTTCCTGCCGCAGCCGTTCGGCGGTCTCGGCCCGGACGGCGTCGAGGGTCAGCGCCGACTCGCCGGTCGCGCTGTGCTGACCGGCGCCGACGGTGACGACGCGCAGGCCGGTCAGCCGGTGCCGGAACTTCGCCGACGTGTCGACGCTGCGGATGCGGTCGCGCCGGATGGAGCGGTGCTTGCGGACCAGCAGCCCGGTGCGCCGCTCGACGTAGTCGTCGGTGATGCGGTAGCGCGTCTTCACCCAGCGCAGCAGGTCGGCCAGGCCGCCGAGGACGCCGAGCGCGCTGGCGACCAGGATGGGGCCCATGCTGCCCCAGTTGATCTCGGCGCCGAAGAACGCGATGGCGACGCCGGCCGGCACCATGGAGAGCACCGTCTTCGCGGTGTCGACCCAGACGACACGGGTGTCGAGGCGCTGCCAGGGCACGTCGGCGGCGGCATCCGGCTCGGGGCCGGGATCGGGGCCGGGCTCGGGCGCCGGCTCGGGGCCGGGCTCGGGCTCGGAGTCGGTGCTCATGTCGCGTCGCCGGGGGTGCGCTGGGTGATCTTCGCCAGCTTCGCCGCCACCTCGGCGGCGACGGTGGCGTCGATGCCGGGCACCTTGATCGGCCCGCGCGAGGACGCCGTCGTGACCTCCAGCGTCGCCAGCTTGAGCGCCTGCTCGAGCGGCCCGCGCGTGGTGTCGACGGTCTGGATGCGGGAGATCGGCGCGACGCGCCACTCGCGGACGATCCAGCCGGTGGCGGCGTAGACGGCGTCCTCGGTGACCTCCCAGCGGTGCACGGCGTAGCGCCACAGCGGCATCACCAGCGTGACGACGGCGCCCCACACCGCGACGACCACGAGGATCGGGCCGAGCCAGGAGCGCGCGCCGTCGAAGATCAGGTAGGCCGCGAGCAGCAGGCCGGCCAGGACGGCGAAGCCGATGAGCGACTGCAGCGTCCACAGGCCGATGGCGCGGCGCTCGACCCGGTGCTCGGGCGGCCGCAGGTCGATCGGCTGGTCAGCCACGGGTGATCCGGCTCAGCCGCGACCGGCGGACGGCGAGGTCGTACGTCATGGACAGCTCCTTCGCGTAGGCGGCGACGTCGGTGCCGGGGCGGGCGAACAGCTCGCCGGAGATGGCCTCGAGGCTGCCGAGCAGGGTGACCGCCATGAACCGGGGCGAGAAGTCGCGGAACTCGCCGTGCTCCTGGCCCTCGCGCAGCATCTGCTCGAGCTGGCCGACGGACTGCTCGCGCTGCGACCGCACCAGCTCGCCGTTCTCCTGCCCTCCGACACCGGCCAGCACCTGGCCGAGCGCGAGCACGTGCGCGCGGTGCGAGTCGCAGAACAGGACGAAGCCCTCGATGAGCCGCTGCAGCGCCTCGCGGTAGGTGGCGGCGTCGCCGATGTGCTCGGTGATCCAGCCGTCCATGAGCGCGTTGACGTCGGCGACCACCTGCTGGAACAGCTCGGCCTTGTGGTCGAAGTGGTACGAGATGAGGCCGGCGCTGATGCCGGCCTGCTCGGCGATGCGGGCGAACGACGTCTTGGCGTAGCCGACGTCGGCCAGCGTCTCGATGGTGGCCTGGACGATCTGCCCGCGGCGGGCGGCCTCGATGAAGGACCGGGACTTCTGGTCGGTCGCTCCATTTCTTGGTCGCATGACCAAAATTCTAGCGACACCTCCAGGAAATCGGAAGGGTAGTGCGTCGTCGCAGGTCAGCCAGACAGCACGAGCTCGATGCGACTGGTGCCGCCGGCTGCCACGCGGACCGGGATGCCCCAGTCCTGCTGGTGGATGTGGCAGGCGGCGTTCTCGCCGCCGTCGTCGCAGGACGCGGCCATGGCGGCGACGTGCAGGACGCCGTCGCTGCCGGGCGCGACCGTCAGCCGGCGGGTGAGCGCGGTGTCGCGGCCCTCGCCGCCGGTCAGCAGCGGCGCCGGCGTCGACGACACCGTCAGCCGGGTGGCGGGGCCGTAGCGCTCGTCCAGTTTCTGGCCCGGCGGCGGGTCGAACACGACGACCAGCTCGACCTCGCCCGGCGCGACGTCGAGAGCCGGGCGCTGGGTGCGGTGCGCCGAGCCGGACGCCGTCGCCGCGGCTCCGAGCGGGATGCGGGTGAGGCGGTGCGCGGCGGACTCGACCACCACCAGGAACTCGCCGTCGACGACCGCGCCGCTCGGCTCGCGCAGGTCGGTGGCGAGCGTGCTCACCTCGCCCGACGCGGGGTCGTAGCGGCGGACGGCGTTGTTGTAGGTGTCGCTGACGGCCACCGAGCCGTCGGGCAGCGCCGTGACGCCGAGCGGGTGCTGCAGCAGCGCCTGGCCGGCCGGGCCGTCGCGGAAGCCGAAGTCGAACAGCCCGGTGCCGACCGCGGACTCGACCACGCCGTCGCGCACCGCCCGCAGCGCCGACGTCTCGGAGTCGGCCAGCCAGAGCGTGCGGTCCGCCGTCACCGTCAGCCCCGACGTCTGCGCGAACCAGGCGTCGCGCAACTTGCCGTCGACCAGTCCTTCGTTCGTGGTGCCGGCCAGCACCTGGATGGACGGCTCCTTCGGGTCGAGCGCCCAGAGCTGGTGGATGCCGGCCATCGCGACGACGACGGTGGTGTGGGCCGGCGACCAGACGACGTCCCACGGCGACGACATCGGGACGGCGCGAGGGTCGCCGCTGACGTCGTCGCCGTTGGGGTCGCCCTGCATCCACGGCGTGCCGGTGCCGGCGATGGTCGTGACGTGGCCGTCGGCCAGCCGGACGCCGCGCAGCACGTGGTTGACGGTGTCGGCGACGATCACGTCGTAGCCGGCGTGCGGGCGCAACTCGGACGGCAGCAGGGTGAGGCCCTGCGGCTCGCTGAACCGCGCGTCGCCCGGCCCGCCGTCGACGAGGCCGCGCTCACCGCCGCCGATGCGGCGCACCACCGTCTCGAGGTCGTCGGCCAGCTCGACCAGGCTGTGGTTGCCGGTGTCACTGACCAGGAACGTGCCGCCCGGCAGCGCGATGACCTTCCCGGGGAACCGCAGCGTCGTCGGCTCCGGCTCGGGCGGCACGTACGGGCCGTCACCGCGGCGCAGCGTGCCCTTGGCCTCGTGTACCGGGATCAGCTCGTCGAGGATCGCGGTGAGCGCGTGCGCGTGGCCCTCGCCGGAGAACTGCGCCGCGACGTACCCCTCCGGGTCGACCAGCGTCAGCGTCGGCCACGCCCGGACGGCGTAGTTCTGCCACGTCGTCAGCTCCGGGTCGTCGAGCACCGGATGGTGCACCCCGTACCGCTCCACCGCCGCGACGACCGCCTCGTGCTCGGCTTCGTGGACGAACTTCGGCGAGTGCACCCCCACCACCGTCAGCACGTCGCCGTACCGCTCTTCCAGCGGCCGCAGCTCGTCGAGGACGTGCAGGCAGTTGATGCAGCAGAAGGTCCAGAAGTCGAGCAGCACAAAGCGGCCGCGCAGGTCCGCGAGGGTCGGCGTGGTGTCGCCGGTGTTCAGCCAACCCCCGCGGCCCACCAGTTCGGGAGCGCGGACCCGGGCCCGTCCAGTCGATGCCATGGGTCCATTGTGCGCGGTCAGGTGAGGATGGCCGGCGTCTCCCAGTCCTTGCCCAGCACGTTGTGCGCGAGGAAGGCGAACACCGTCTGGTACCAGACCTTCGCGTGCTGCGGGGTGAGGATCCAGTGGTTCTCGTCGGGGTAGTAGAGGAACTTGTGCGGCATCTCGCCGTCCTCGCCCTGGGCGCGGGAGGCGATCTCGAACCAGAGCCGCAGCGCCTCGCCGATCGGGACGCGGTAGTCGCGGTCGCCGTGGATGACGAGCATGGGGGTGGTGATGGAGTCGACGTGGTTGTGCGGCGAGTTCGCCGCGGCCATCTCGGCCGACATCTCCTTGACCCAGTAGAAGGCGGCGTCGGTGGTCGGGCCGAACTGGTCGAGCGCCCAGAGGCTGGCGTGGGTGACGATGGCGTCGAAGCGGTCGGTGTTGCCGGCCACCCAGTTGGCCATGTAGCCGCCGAACGAGCCGCCCATGGCGGCGGTGCGGGTGTCGTCGACGTCGTCGCGGGCGACGGCGGCGTCGGTGATGGCCATGAGGTCGGTGAACGGGGCCTTGCCCCAGGCGCCCCAGCCGCGGCGGATGAAGTCGAGGCCGTAGCCGGTCGACAGAGCGGGGTCGGGCAGCAGGACCGCGTAGCCCTGGGCGACCGCGAGCCACGGGTTCCACCGCCACGACCACGCGTTCCACGACCCGAGCGGGCCGCCGTGGATCCACAGCAGCAGCGGCGCCGGGCTGGTCGCCGACGCGCCGTCGGGCAGCGCCAGCCAGGCCCGCACCCGCACGCCGTCGGCGGCGGTGGTGTCGAGCTCGGTGAGGGTGCCGGGCAGCGCGGGGACGGGCGCGGGCGCCGGCAGCGGCTGGGAGTCCTGCCGGGCGGCGGTCGCGGACAGCCGGACCGGGCGCGGCGGCTCGAGGTACGACGTGCGCAGCGCGTAGAGGGTCTGGCCGTCGGGCGAGACGACGAGGTCGGAGTAGGCGTAGTCGTCGGCGGTGATGCGGGTGATCTCGCCGCTGGCGAGGTCGGCCCGGAAGATCGGCGACCGGCCGTCGTCGTCGGAGGCGAACAGGATGGCCGCGCCGTCGGGCGTCCACACCGGGACGCCCGGCCAGCGGTCCCAGTCGGCGGTGAGCGACCGGGTGGCGCCGTCGGCGACGGTGATGACCACCAGTTCCTGGTCGACCGGCTCGTCCGGCGTGGAGCGGCGGCCCTTGACGGCCGCGACGCTGACGCCGTCGGGGGCGAACTTCGGCGCCTCGAAGTCGAAGTCGGCGTCGTCGGCCAGCAGCCGCCGCTCACCGGTCGCGACGTCGATCAGCGCCAGCGACTGACGGAACCCGCCACGCTCGGGCACGTTCCACACCGTGACGACGGTGCTGCCGTCGGCGCTGACGTCGTAGGCGGCGGAGTCGAGCGACCGGCCGGCGTCGGGGGTGAGGTCGCGCAGCTCGACCCGGGGGTCGTCGAGCGGGGACTCGCCGTCGCCCAGGACGCCGGCGAACAGCCGGGGCGCGTCGGGCCCGAGGTCGTGGTCCCAGTACCGCACCGGGTAGCGCTCGTGCAGGATCGCGGCGACCTTCTTCTCCTTGCGCTCCTTGCGCCGCTTCTCCTCGGACTCGGTGTCGGTCGACGAGGGGAAGGTGCTGGAGGCGACCACGACGGTGCCGGACTCGCGCGCCACGACCACGCCGCCGACGCCGCCGGGCCGCTTCGCGACGACGCGCGCCTCGCCGCCCTCGGCCGGCAACAGCCAGAGCAGCGGGACCTCGTCGTCGTCCTTGGCCGACGGGTCGGGGCGCCCGGAGCCGAACAGCAGCGAGCCGTCGGGCAGGAAGGCGGCGCCGCTCTCGCCCTTGGCGCTGCGGGTCAGCCGGCGGGCCGGACGCTCGCCGGCGGGGTCGACCTCCCACAGCGCGGTGACGTACTTCGTGCTGTCGGGGCTCAGCGTCGACACCGCGGTGACCAGGCGGCGGCCGTCGGGTGACAGCGCCAGCCCGCCGGTGCGCGGCAGGGCCACATAGGCGTCCAGGTCGTGGAACGGAGTGGGTGGGAGGTCCGGGGTCTCCGGCGTGGTCTGTGTCACGGTTTCTTACCTATCACGGGAATGAGGCGTCCTGACAGGTCTACCTACGTAGCGGCGGCGCGGTGCTCGTGCGGACGATCAGCCGGGTCGGGACGGTGGTGACCGACGGCTCGGTGTCGACGCCGGAGCGCAGCCGCTCGACCAGCGCCGTCGCCGCCAGCCGGCCCTCCTGGCGCACGTCCTGGGCGACCGTGCACAGGCCGAACAGCCAGGACAGGTCGTGGTCGTCGACGCCGACGACGGAGAGGTCCTCGGGTACCCGGACGCCGTCGTGGCGGGCGGCGTACATGATGCCCATCGCGACCTCGTCGGAGACCGCGAACACCGCCGTCGGCCGGACGCCGCGGGCGGCCAGCTCCTCGTACGCGGCGATGCCGGCCTCGACGGTGAACTTGGCCGGCACCGTGAGCCGCGGGTCGGGCTCGATCCCGGCCGCGCGCAGCACCTCGGCGTAGCCGAGCCGGCGGTCCGGCGAGACCGGGAAGCCGAGATGGTCGTCGGGGTCGCCGCCGGCGAAGCCGATGCTGCGGTGGCCCAGCTCGACCAGGTGGCGGGTCGCCTGCCGGCCCACCTCGACGTCGTCGACGCGGACGGTCGGGATGCCCGGCACGATCGGCCCGACCACCATGACCGGACGGTGCATGGCGTGCAGCGCGGCGACCTCGTCGGCGTCCAGCGGCAGGCTCATGATGAGCAGCGCGTCGGCCCGCTTGCGCAGCAGCTGGGTGTCGAAGACCTTGCGCCGGTTGGTCTCGACCTCGGACAGGTCGTAGCGCAGGACGTCGTAACCGTGCTGCGCCAGCACTTCCTGAGCGCCCTCGAGGACGGCGGTGAAGTACCAGCCGCGGGCCACCGGCGACACGACGGCGACGGCGCCCGTGCGGCCGGTGGGCAGGCCGGCCGCGCTGGGCGACGCGACGTAACCCAGCTCGGCCGCGATGTCCTGCACGAGCTGCCGGGTGGCGGCGGACACCCCCGGCAGCCCGCGCAGGGCCCGCGACACCGTCGCCACCGAGACCCCGGCCCGGGCGGCGACGTCGACGATTCCTGTCATCGCTGAGTTCTCTCGGCCGCGGAGTGGTCCAGGGTCACCCCTTGACGCTACCCGCGAGCAATCCGCGGACGAAGTACCGCTGCAGCGACAGGAACACGATCACCGGGATGACCATCGACACGAACGCGCCCGCCGCGAGCAGGTGCCATTCCGTGCCCTGGCTGCCGGACAGCTCGGCGATGCGGGCCGTCAGCGGCGCGACGTCCCGGGTGCCGCCGACCATCGTGACCGCGACCAGCAGGTCGTTCCAGACCCACAGGAACTGGAAGATGCCGAAGGCGGCGATCGCCGGTGTGACCAGCGGCAGCATGATGCGCAGGAAGATCGTGACGTGTCCCGCGCCGTCGACCCGGGCCGCCTCGACCAGCTCCGACGGCACCTCCTTGAAGAAGTTGTGCAGCAGGAAGATCGCCAGTGGCAGCGCGAAGATCGTGTGCGAGATCCACAGCGGCCAGAACGACCCGCCGCCGTGCAGGCCGGTGTCGACGTACATCTTCAGCAGCGGGATCAGCGCGATCTGCAGCGGCACGATCTGCAGCGCGAACACCGCGACGAACAGGGTGTCGCGGTACGGGAAGCGCATCCACGCGAACGCGTACGCCGCGAGGCACGCGATCGTCACCGGGATGATCACCGACGGGATCGTGATGACGATCGAGTTGACGAAGTACGTCGACAGCGCGGTGCCGCCGTAGAGCACCTCGTCGTAGTTTGCGAGGGTCAGTTCCGGGTTGGTGAACCAGGTCCACCAGCCGGTGGTCTTCAGCGACTGCTCGGGCCGGAACGACGTCAGCAGCAGGCCGAACGTCGGGATGGTCCACAGCACCGCGATGACCAGCGCGGCGAGCGAGGCCCAGCGCGACGTCAGCCGCTTGCGGGCCCGGCCGGAGATGGTGGCCGGCTCGACGCCCGCGAGCTCCTCCTGGACGGCCGGGGTCGGGATGACGGCGCCGCTCATCGGTACTCCGCCTTTCGCATCTGCCGGACGTTGTAGACGACGATCGGCACCACCAGCACGAACAGCACCACGGCCAGCGACGACGCGATGCCGGTGTTCAGCGTCCGGAAGCCCTGCGTGTAGAACTCGTAGGAGATGACGCTGGTACCGAACTGGCCGCCGGTCATGGTCCGGACGATGTCGAAGACCTTGAGCGTGCCGATCGCGATCGTCGTCAGCACGACCACCAGCGCCGGCCTGATGCTCGGCACCGTGATGTAGCGGAACATCCGCACGCCGGTGAGGCCGTCGAGCTGGGCCGCCTCGGTGATGTCCGACGGGATCGCCTTGATGGCCGCCGCGAGGACCGTCATCGCGAAGCCGGCCTGGACCCACACCATGATCACGATGAGGAACAGGGTGTTCCACGGTTCGCCGATGAGGAACTGCCGTGGTTCCGCGCCGACCCAGACGAGCACTTGGTTGACCAGGCCGATCTGCTCGATGTTCTGCTGGTCGGGCCGGTACTCGTAGACGAACTTCCAGATGATCGACGCCCCGACCAGCGAGATGGCCATCGGCAGGAAGATGACCGCCTTGGCGGCGGCCTCGACGCGGCTGCGGTCGACGAGGACGGCGTAGATCAGTCCGATGAACGTCGACAGGAGGGGCGTCAGGAACACCCAGATCGCGGTGTTGCGCAGCACCGTGATCATCGCGTCGTTGGTGAAGACGAAGTCGTAGTTGTCGAGACCGACGAAGTTCTCACTCGTGCGGTCGAAGAACGACTGATAGCCCGTCCGGATGGCCGGGTAGACCAGCCCGACGATCAGGAGCAGCAGCGCCGGCGCCACGAACGCCAGCGCCTGCCAGAGGTCGGCACGGCGCCTGGCCCGGCCGGTGACCAGCAGGATCACGCCCATCAACGCGACGAACAGGGCGATCGCCAGGAGCATCTGGCCGAGCTTCTCGTAGTTGTCCACGTGTCACCACCTCGAGATGCGGAGGACAGGGAGATGTGGGCGAGCGGATGGCCTCCGCTCGCCCACACGTCGTTCCCTTACGGCCAGGCGTCTTCGATCGCGTCGACCGTCTCCTGGGTGCTGGCGCCGGTGATCCAGTTGACCATCCCGGTCCAGAACGCGACGGTCCCGACCTCGGCCGGCATCAGGTCCGAGGCGTCGAACCGGAACACCGCCTCGGGGTCCTGGATGATCTCCGCCGACAGCTGGTTGACCGGGCTGTCGTACGCGTCGACCGGCACGGTCTTGTTGGCCGACACGAAGTTGCCCTTGCTGGCCCGCTCGGCGTGCCAGTGGTCGCTGGACAGGTAGGTCTGGAAGGCCTGGACCTCCGGACGCTCGGTGAACGCCGCGACGAACTCGCCGCCGCCCAGCACCGGGTTGCCCTGCGCGGGGTCGATGCCCGGCAGGTAGAACGCGAACACGTCGCCGTCCTCGGCGACCTCGACGCCGTCACCCCAGTTGGCCTGGTAGAACGAGGCCTGGTGGTGCATGAAGCACTGGTCCTGCAGGATCGGCAGGCCGCCGTCCTCGAACCGGGTGGTGGCGATGCTGGACACGTCGCCCAGGCCGCCGTTGACGTACTGGTCGTTCTTCAGGACGTCGCCCACCGTGTCGAACGCGGTGACGACCTGCGGGTCGTTGAACGGGATCTCGTGCTTGTACCACTGGTCGTAGACGTCCGGACCGGCGGTGCGGAGCATGACCTCCTCGACCCAGTCGGTGCCCGGCCAGCCGGTGGCGTCGCCGGAGCCGAAGCCGGCGCACCAGGGCATGCCGCCGTCGGCGACGATCTGGTCGGACAGCGCGATCATGTCGTCCCACGTCTCCGGCACCTCGTAGCCGTGCTCCTCGAACGAGGACGGCGAGTACCAGACGAACGACTTCACGTTCGCGCCGAACGGGGTGCCGTAGTACGTGTCGTTGACGGTGCCGTACTCGATCCACGACGGGTCGAACGACGCCTCGACGTTGGCCCGGGCGTCGTCCGGCACCGGGATGACGGCGTCGAAGTCGTTGACCAGCGTGGCCAGCAGACCGGGCTGCGGAATGATCGCCAGGTCGGGCGGCGACCCACCCTGAATGCGCACGGGCAGCTGGGCCTCGAACTCGTCCGAGCCCTCGTAGACGACCGTCATGCCGGTGCACTCTTCGAACGTGTCGAAGGACGCCTCGAGCGGCGCGTCCTCCGGCGGGACGATGGTGCTGTAGACGGTCACCGAGGTGCCGTCGAGCTCGTCGCCGTACTCGTCGGCGAAGGCGCAGTCGCCCCCACCGCCGCCAGTGTCGCCGCCGCCCGCGGTGTCGTCGTCGCCGTCGTCGCCGCCGCATGCGGCCAGGACGAGCGACACGCTTGCAGCCAGGCCGACAGCCGCCCATCCCTTACGGGCGCTGCTCATCGCCATGTGTCTGTCTCCCTCCCAGCAGGGACCGGTCCGAGCATCTGCCGCTCGGATCCCATGGGTGTTCCAGTGCCTGAACGAAAACGTTTACGCTCGAAAAATGCAAGAGCCCATCGGCAACTTCGCCGTAACGATTACGTCACGCCGCTCCGGCGGGTGTGAGATGCGGCACGAACAGCTCAGGCGTGCCGGCGTGCGGCGACCACCCGGAACCGCGAGGCCACGAACGCGGCGTCGGTGAGGCTCGCGTTCGCGGCCGGGTTCGCGCCGGTGCCGTGGAAGTCGGAGAACGCGGCCGACTGGTTGACGAAGACTCCGCCGGTGAGGTTGATCGACAGCGGCACGCCGGCCTCGACGGCGGCCTGTTCGGCGGCGTCCAGCACCGCCGGGTCGGTGGAGTAGACCGACGCCGTCATGCCGCCGTGCTCGCGGACGGACGAGGCGAAGCGGTCCAGCGCCTGGGCCGTGGAGTCGGCGGCGATGAGGAACGAGACCGGGCCGAAGCACTCGGCCGAGTAGCGGGCCTCGTCGGCGATGTCGACGGCGACGACGGCGGGCGTGCGCACGGTGGCGCCGGGCCAGGCCGGGTGCTGGATCGTGCGGGCCGTCAGGACGACGCCGGTGTCGCCGGCCGTGGCGTCGACGCGGTCGCGGACGCCGTCGTTGACCACCGCGCCGAGGATCTCGACCGCGCGGGCGTCGTCTCCGAGCAGCTTGTCGATGGCGCCGGCCAGCGCCTGGCCGAACCCGTCGAACGTCACCCTGCCCTGGTCGGTGAGGACGCCGTCGCGCGGGACGAACACGTTCTGCGGCGCCGTGCACATCTGCCCGGTGTAGAGGCTGAGCGAGAACGCGAGGTTGTTCACCAGGCCCTGGAGGTCGTCGGTGGAGTCGACGACGACGGTGTTCAGCCCGGCCTTCTCGGTGAACACAACGGCCTGGCGGGCGTGCTGCTCGAGCCAGTCGCCGAACGCCGTGGAGCCGGTGAAGTCGATGACGCGCACCTCGGGCCGGACGGCGAGCACCGCGGCCAGCCGGTCGGCCGGGTCCTCGGCGGCCAGCGTGACGAGGTCGGGGTCGAAGCCGTACTCCTCGAGCACCTCGCGGATCGTCGCCACGGTGATGGCCAGCGGCAGGACGGCGTTCGGGTGCGGCTTGACGACGACGGCGTTGCCGGTGGCCAGCGACGCGAACAGGCCGGGCCAGGAGTTCCAGGTCGGGAACGTGTTGCAGCCGATGACCAGCGCGACGCCGCGGGGCACCACGTGGAAGGTCTTCGTCATGCGCAGCGGCTCGCCCTTGGCCGGCTTCTCCCACAGCACCTCGCCGGGGATGCGGGCCTGCTCGGCGTGCGCGTACGCCACCGCCTCCAGCGCGCGGTCGAGCGCGTGCGCGCCGCCGGCCTGGAAGGCCATGACGAACGCCTGGCCGGAGGTGTGCATGACCGCCTGGGCCAGCTCGAAGATGCGCGCGTGCAGCCGCGACAGCACCTCGAGGCAGACGGCCGCGCGGCCGTCGGCGCCGGCGTCGCGCCAGGCCGGGATGGCGGCCTGGGCCGCGCCCAGCAGCGTCGAGACCGCGTCGTCGGTGGCCGGCACCCGCGGGTAGCGGACGCCGAGCTCGGGCCCGAACGGGCTGGTCTCGGTGGCGACGGTGCCGTCGGCGCCGGGCGTGCGCAGCGGGAAGTCGGCGCCGAGGTGCGCCTCGTGCGCGGCCTGCCCCTCGGCGGCCGCGGTCTCGCCGTACACTCGCGGACTCGGCGACTCGGGGTAGGCGGAGAAGAACGTCCGCTCGCCGATGGCGGCCTCGGCCCGGCCGAGGAGGTCGCGGTGCCGATCGATCAGACTGCCCAGCGCCATCGCGGGACCTCCACAGCATGTGACAAACTAACGCCCAGTTGGCTCTACTCTGTCACAGCCACCCGCTGCCCGTCCATGAGGGGAGACACTCGAAGCATGGACGCGATCGCTCGTTCGGTACCCGTCGGCGTCGTCGGCGCCGGGACCATGGGCGCCGGCATCGCCCAGGTGGCCGCGGCCGCCGGGCACGAGGTGCGGGTGTACGACGCGGCCAGCGGCGCCGCCGAGGCCGCCGTCGACGCGGTCTTCCAGCGGCTGGCCCGCGCGGTCGACAAGGGCCGGCTGCTCGCCGAGGAGGCCGAGGACGCCGCGAGCCGGCTGCACGCCGTCGCCGCGCTGGACGACCTCGCCGGCTGCGGGCTGGTGATCGAGGCCGTCGTCGAGGATCTCGAGGTCAAACGGGCGCTGTTCGCCGGGCTGGAGGCGGTCTGCGGGCCCGGCACGGTGCTGGCCACGAACACGTCGTCGCTGTCGGTCGACGCGATCGCCGCCGAGCTGGCCCACCCGGGCCGCTTCGCCGGGCTGCACTTCTTCAACCCCGCGCCGCTGCTGCCGCTGGTCGAGGTGGTCAGTGCGGAGCACACCGACGCCGCGGTGGCCGACGTCCTGGTGGCCACCGCGCTGGCCTGGGACAAGACGCCGGTGCGGGCGGCGTCGACGCCCGGCTTCATCGTCAACCGGGTGGCCCGGCCGTTCTACGGCGAGGCGTTCCGGCTGCTGGAGTCCGGCCAGGTCGACGCCGCGACGGTCGACGCGCTGCTGCGCGAGTCCGGCGGCTTCCGGATGGGCCCGTTCGAGCTGGCCGACCTCATCGGCCACGACGTCAACCTCGCGGTCAGCCGGTCGGTATGGGAGGCGTTCGGCCGCGACCCGCGCTTCACGCCGTCGGTGCTGCAGGAGCGGCTGGTCGCCGACGGGCGGCTGGGCCGCAAGACCGGCGGCGGCATCTACCCCGCCGACGAGCTCCGCCCGGAGCCGTCGACGGCCGACCCCGTCACCGTCGCACCGGCCGCGTGGGCCGGTGCCTGTGGGTTCGACCCGTCCGCGCCGGGATGGCAGCTCGGCACCGGCGAGGTCTCGCTGCGGCTCACCGACGGACGCACCGCGGCGCAGCACACCGGCGGTGGACCGCAGACGGTCGTGCTGGTCGACCTGGCGCTGGACGCCGGCGCGACGCGGGTCGGCGTCGCAGCGCCGGAGCACGCGCCGAAGGAGCACGTCGAGGCCGCCGTCGGCTACCTGCAGGGCCTCGGCTACGCCGTCACCGTGCTGCCGGACACCCCCGGCCTGGTGGTGGCCCGGACGGTGGCGACACTGGCCGCGGCGGCCGCCGACGCCGTCGACTCGGGCGTCGCCACGGCCGAGGACGTCGACACCGCGATGCGGCTGGGCGTGAACTACCCGCGCGGGCCGTACGAGTGGGGCGCCGCGCTGGGCTGGCAGTGGGTCGCCGGCGTCCTGGACGCACTGGCCGCCGCCGAGGACCCCGGCCGCTACCGGGTCTCCCGGCAGCTGCGCGGCCGCACGTCCGCCGAGGACGGCGCCGAGGACGACGGCGCCGAGCCGGCACGGCGATCCGCCGACGCGATGTGGGCGGCCGACGCCGCCTCGCAGGCGCTGGGCATGACGGTCGAGCAGGTCTCACTCGGCAACGCCGTGGTGCGCATGCAGGTCCGGCCGGACATGGTCAACGGGCACGGAGTCTGCCACGGCGGCCTGATCTTCGCCCTCGCCGACAGCGCGTTCGCCGTCGCCTGCAACACGCACAACCGACGGACCGTCGCGCAGGGCGGCGACATCACGTTCCTCGCGCCCGCCCGCGAGGGCGACGACCTGCTGGCCGTCGCGAACGAGCGTTATCGGTCCGGGCGGACCGGCATCTGCGACGTCACCGTGTACCGCGACGGCGAGACCATCGCCGAGTTCCGCGGCAGGTCCCGCGAGATCCCCGGCACGCTGGTGCCGGGCGAGGAGGACACATGAGCGAGGCGTTCCTGGTCGACGGCGTGCGCACGCCCATCGGCCGGTACGGCGGCGCGCTGGCGTCCGTGCGCCCCGACGACCTCGCGGCGCACGTGCTGCGCGAGCTGCTGGCCCGGCACCCCGGGGTGCCGGCCGACGCCGTCGACGAGGTCGTGCTGGGCTGCGCCAACCAGGCCGGCGAGGACAACCGCAACGTCGCCCGCATGGCCGTCCTGCTGGCCGGCTACCCGGCGACGGTGCCGGGTGTCACGGTGAACCGGCTGTGCGGCTCCGGGCTGGACGCGCTCGCCTCGGCCGCCCGCGCCGTGCGCACCGGCGAGGCGGACGTCGTCGTGGCCGGCGGGGTCGAGTCGATGTCGCGGGCGCCGTTCGTGCTGCCGAAGGCGCAGGCCGCGTTCGACCGCGGCAACGCGCAGGTCTACGACTCCACCATCGGCTGGCGGTTCGTCAACGCGGCGCTGGAGGCGGCGTACGGCACCGACTCCATGCCGGAGACGGCCGAGAACGTCGCCGCCGAGCACGGCGTCAGCCGCGCCGACCAGGACGCGTTCGCGCTGCGCAGCCAGCAGCGCACGGCCGACCGGCGCAAGGAGCAGGCCGCGGAGATCGCGCCCGTCGCCGTGCCGCAGCGGCGGGGCGATCCGGTCGTCGTCGACACCGACGAGCACCCGCGCGAGACCTCGCCGGAGGCGCTGGCCCGGCTGCGGCCGGTCGTGCGGCCCGACGGCACCGTCACCGCCGGCAACGCGTCGGGCGTCAACGACGGCGCCGCCGCCCTGCTGGTCATGAGCGCGGCCGCGGTCGAGCGCTACGGCGTCGAGCCGCTGGCCCGCGTCACCGGCGCGGCGACGGCCGGGGTCGAGCCGCGGGTCATGGGGCTCGGCCCGGTCCCGGCGACCCGCAAGCTGCTCACCCGCGCCGGGGTCGCGCTCACCGACGTCGGCAACGTCGAGCTGAACGAGGCGTTCGCCGCGCAGGCGCTGGCCTGCCTGCGCCAGCTCGGCCTGCCCGACGACGCCGAGCACGTGAACCCGAACGGCGGCGCCATCGCGCTCGGCCACCCGCTCGGCATGAGCGGCGCGCGCCTGGCGCTGTCCGCGGCGCTGGAGCTGCGGCGGCGCGAGTCGCGGCACGCGCTGGCGACGATGTGCATCGGGGTGGGCCAGGGGATCGCCGTGCTGCTCTCGCGCCCCTGAGCAGAGGGGTCGGCTGCCTTTGCAATGAGCACCCATACGCACCGGTGCGCATAGGTGCTCATTGCAAACGGCTCAGGACCAGACCAGGGCGTTGCCGGGGTCTTCCAGCAGCGCCGCGAGGTCGGCCAGGAACCGCGAGCCCTGCTCGCCGTCGACCAGCCGGTGGTCGAACGAGAGCGCGAGCGTGGTGACCCAGCGCGGCTTCACCGTGCCCTTGTGCACCCACGGCTGCTTGCGCACCGCGCCGAACGCGACGATGGCCGCCTCGCCGGGCGGCAGGATCGGCGTGCCGGTGTCGACGCCGAACACGCCGACGTTGGTGATGGAGATGGTGCCGCCGAGCATGTCGGCGGGCGGTGTCTTCCCCTCGCGCGCCGTGGCGGCGAGCTGGTTGATCGCCACCGCCAGCTCACGCAGCGGCAGGCGGTCGGCGTCCTTGACGTTCGGCACGACCAGCCCGCGCGGCGTGGCCGCGGCGATGCCGAGGTTCACGTAACGCTGCATGACGATCTCGCCGGCGGCGTCGTCCCAGCGGGCGTTGACGTCAGGGGTGCGGCGGGCCGCGATGCAGACCGCCTTCGCCAGCACTGCCAGCGGCGACAGCTTGACGTCGCGGAACTCGCGGGCGCCGCGCAGCCGCTCGACCAGCTTCATGGTGCGGGTGACGTCGACGGTGACGAACTCGGTGACGTGCGGCGCGGTGAACGCCGACGTGGTGACCGCCTGCGCCGTGGCCTTGCGGACCGAGCGGATGGCGACCCGCTCCTGCCGGGGCAGGCCGTCCCAGCCGGTGCCGGTGGGCGCGACGGCCGGGGTGGCGGCCGGCGCGGGCACGGCGGCCGCGGTCTGGACGTCGTCGCGGGTGATGCTGCCGTTGGGGCCGGTCGGGACGACGGCGGCGAGGTCGACGCCGAGGTCCTTGGCCAGCTTGCGCACGGGTGGCTTGGCCAGCACGGACACCCGGCCGCCGGTAGGCTCGGCAGGCGTGGCGATGGCGCCCGACGGCACCTTGCGCGGCCGCCGCGCCGCCGTCGTCGACCGCGGGCCGTACCCGACCAGCACCGCCTGCCGCTCCTCCGCGGGCTCGGCGGGCGCCGTCGCCTCGGCCGGTGCCGGCGCCGGTGCCGGGGCCGCGCCCGAGCCCGTCCGGACCGCGATGATCGGGGTGCCGACGTCGACCGTCTGGCCCTCGTCGACCAGCAGGGTCTCGACCACGCCGGCGAACGGGCAGGGCAGCTCGACCAGCGACTTGGCGGTCTCGATCTCGACGATGACGTCGTTGACCTTCACCTCGTCGCCCGGCTTGACCTTCCAGGACACGATCTCCGCCTCGGTCAGCCCTTCGCCGACGTCGGGGAGGTTGAACTGCGACACACTCATGCAGACCCTCCTCAGTAGGCGAACGTGCGGTCGACGGCGTCGAGCACGCGGTCGAGGTCGGGCAGGTACTCTTCCTCGACCCGCGCCGGCGGGTACGGGGTGTCGTAGCCGGTGACGCGCTGGACCGGCGCCTCCAGCGAGTAGAAGCACTCCTCGGTGACCCGCGCGGCCACCTCGGCGCCGACACCGAGGGTGCGCTGCGCCTCGTGCACGACGACCAGCCGGCCGGTGCGCCGGACGGAGTCGTACACCGCGCGGAGGTCCAGGGGCGACAGCGTGCGCAGGTCGATGACCTCGAGCGACCGGCCGTCGGCGGCGGCCGCCGTGGCGGCGTCGAGGCAGGTCTTCACGGTGGGGCCGTACGCCACCACCGTGGCGTCGGTGCCGGGCAGCGCCACCCGCGCGGACTCGAGCGGGAGGTCGGGCTCGCCGTCGAGGTCGACCTCGCCCTTCGTGTAGTAGCGGCCCTTGGGCTCGAAGAACACGACCGGGTCGTCCAGCTCGATGGCCTGCTGGATCATCCAGTACGCGTCGAGCGGGTTGGAGCAGGTGACCACCTTGAGGCCCGGCGTGTGCGCGAAGTACGCCTCGGGGCTCTCACTGTGATGTTCGACGGCGCCGATGGCGCCGCCGAACGGGATGCGGATGACGATGGGCAGCCGCAGCCGGCCGCCGGAGCGGTAGTGCATCTTCGCGACCTGGTTGACGATCTGGTCGTAGCCCGGGAACACGAAGCCGTCGAACTGGATCTCGCACACCGGCCGGTAGCCGCGCAGCGCCAGCCCGACCGCGGTGCCGATGATGCCGGACTCGGCCAGCGGGGTGTCGATGACGCGGTCTTCGCCGAAGTCCTTCTGCAGGCCGTCGGTGACCCGGAAGACGCCGCCGAGCTTGCCGACGTCCTCGCCCATGACGAGGACCTTGGCGTCGTTCTCCATCGACCGCCGCAGGCCGGCGTTGACCGCCTTGATGATGTTGAGGCTCGTCATCGGGCCACCTCCTCGGCGAAGCTGTCGAGGTACGTCGCCATGGCCTCACGCTGCTCGACGAGGTGCGGCGTGGGCTCGACGTAGACGTGGTCGAAGATCGACGTCGGCGTGGGGTCGGGCAGCGCCCGGCAGGCGGCCCGCAGGTGCACGGCCAGTTCCTCGGCCTCTTCGTCGACGCCGTCGAAGAACGCTTGGTCGGCGAGGTCGCCGCGGACCATGTACGCCTTCACCCGCTCGATCGGGTCCTTGAGCTTCCAGTGCTCGAGCTCGGCGTTGAGGCGGTAGCGGGTGGGGTCGTCGGTGGTCGTGTGGGCGCCCATGCGGTACGTGAACGCCTCGACCAGCGTGGGGCCCTCGCCGTCGCGGGCCCGTTGCAGCGCCTCGCGGGTGACGGCCAGGCAGGCGAGGACGTCGTTGCCGTCGACGCGGACGCCGGGGAAGCCGAACCCGGCGGCGCGGCGGTACAGCGGCACCCGGGTCTGGCGCTCCAGCGGCTCGGAGATGGCCCACTGGTTGTTCTGGCAGAAGAACACCACCGGGGCGTTGGTGACGCTGGCCCAGATGAACGCCTCGTTGACGTCGCCCTGGCTGGTGGCGCCGTCGCCGAAGTAGGCGATGACGGCGGCGTCGCGGCCGGGGTCGCCGGTGCCGATGGCGCCGTCACGCTGGATGCCCATGGCGTAGCCGGTGGCGTGCAGCGTCTGGGCGCCGATGACGATGGTGTAGAGGTGGAAGTTCGACTCGACGGTGTCCCAGCCACCTTGGTCGACGCCGCGGAACAGCGCCAGCAGGTGCAGGGGGTCGACGCCGCGGCACAGCGCGACCGCGTGCTCGCGGTACGTCGGGAAGACGTGGTCCTGGCCGCGCAGCGCTCGGGCCGACCCGACCTGGGCGGCCTCCTGGCCCAGCAGGCTGGCCCACAGGCCCAGCTCGCCCTGCCGCTGCAGCGCGACGGCCTCGCCGTCGACGCGGCGGCCCAGCACGAGGTCGCGGTACATCGACCGGACGTCGTCGCCGGTGACGTCGGCGATGAGAGCGTCGTAGCGCTCGTGTGGCACCCGCTGACCCTCGGGGGTGAGCAGCTGGACGAGCTCGGGTTCGGGCGGTGTCGCCCCGGCCGCCGTCTCGACAGTCATGTGTCTCCTTCACGTCGTCGGCTCCGCAGGATTGCCGCGGGAGCCTGCTCCTCGTGACCACCGGCGGCGGGGTGGGGACTACGGGTGGGTCCTCGCCCTCGCCGCGGTGCATGACCGTGACCGGAGTCACGACCTCCTACCGCCACGGTACCCAGATCCGGGGTCGGACGGGTGCATCGAGGCGGCAGGTGAGGCTCCATCCTGCAGCACCTGGTGTCAGCCTGCCCGCTCGGGATCGTCCGCAGGCTCGTCGTTCCGGACAAACTTCCTCGCCGGGACCCTGCACTGTCC
Source organism: Jiangella alba (assembly GCF_900106035.1). Classification (GTDB taxonomy): domain Bacteria; phylum Actinomycetota; class Actinomycetes; order Jiangellales; family Jiangellaceae; genus Jiangella; species Jiangella alba. Next base: position 1,446,195 of record NZ_FNUC01000004.1, on the reverse strand, counting down.
GCACAAGTCCTCCGTCGTCCTCGTAACCGCGGCCGCAGGGCCTGGGACGACGCGAAGCCGCGCGGTGCGCCCGTGAGGACGCGCCGCGCGGCTTCGGATGTGGCGTGCGTTACTCCGCGGCCCCGGCGAACCGGCGACGCAGCAGGAACGCGGCGCCCGCGACCAGGCCCAGGCCGACCGCCAGCAGCAGCGTCGGGGAGGCACCGGTGTCCGGCAGGTCCTCGTCCGGCGTCTCGCTCGGGGTCGGGGTCTGGCTCGGCGTCTCCGACGGGGTCTCGGACGGCGTCTCGCTCGGCGTCTCCGACGGGGTCTCGGACGGCGTCTCGCTCGGCGTCTCCGACGGGGTCTCCGACGGCGTGGGCGTCGGCGTCGGCGTCTCGGCGGCGGTCCAGTCGACCGTGCCCTCGACGTCCAGCTCGGTCTTCTCCGACTGCGCCAGGATCAGCGACTGGGTGCGGATCTCGTCGGTGTCACTGACGAACAGCCGGCCGATGTTGAGGTTCGCCTCGGCGTGCAGCCGGACGGTGCCGTCGCCGGCCTCCGCGTCGGCCGGCACCTCGACGCCGAAGGTGGCGCCGTCGGCCAGCTGGTCGCCCAGCGGCGCGCCGTCGGCGTCGACCAGCTCGACGCCCTCGGGCAGCTCGGCCGTGACGTCGACGGTCTCGGCGTTGGTGCTGACGGTGAACGAGCCGATGGTGGTGCCGGCCTCACCGGACAGCGCCGACGGGTCCAGCGACAGCGCGGGCGTCGGCAGCTCGCCGATGCCGGTGTTCTCGTCGCCGGTCAGGTACTCGAACAGGGCCCGCACGTCGGCGTCGACGTCGTCACCCTCGGGGGTGAAGTCGTCGAGCTTCGGCTGCAGGGCGTCGCTGAACGACCAGACGGCGGCCTGCGTGGCGGTGATGGCTTCGCGCTCGGAGAGTCCGTCGTTGAACGCCACGACGCCGTCCAGGGCGGACTCGATCTCGGCCACCGGCACCACCGGGTAGGAGTTCTGCAGCACCCAGAGGATGCGGTCGGCGTTGTCCGTGAACGGGGCCTCCGGGACCGGGTAGGAGTCCCAGGGCACCTCGACCATGTTCAGTTCGGGATCGTCGTTGATGGGGACGTTGACCTCGACACAGTAGGTCTTCAGCTGCGCGCCGTCGTCGGCCTGCAGGCCGAGCAGGATGGCCTGGACCGAGCCGCCGCCGTGGTTGACGCGGTAGCCCGCGACATTGCCGTCCGGGTGGATGATCGCCCGGGCCTCGGCGTCGGCCGTTTCGAAGTCGGCAGCCGTTGCGGATGTCGGAAGCAGAACGACCGCGCCCAGCGCGGCCGCGACGCCGGCGCCTGCGGCGCGCCGGCGGGAATGGGTGGACAAGAGTTCTCCTTCGTGAATGTACGCACTCCCCCGAGAACCGCCGCAGGCTATCGGATAACGGAACGAACCGAAAGAACACCCCGCAAGATGGACATGCACGGCGCAGTGCCGAGTGGCACTGTCGGTGTCGCGCGGAGTCGCATAGGGTCTTGACCCGTGCCTGACTTCGACGAAGCGTCGGCCACGCGCCGGGTGTCGCCCGGTCGCCACCACGTCGACATCGACGGGACGTGGTCGGTGGGCGACGTGCCGAACGGCGGCTACCTGCTGGCCCTGGTCCTGCGCGCCGTGCTGGCCGAGTCGGCGCACCCGCACCCGGTCAGCACCAACGCGCACTTCGTGGCCCCGCCCAGCGGCGGCCCGGCCCAGGTGCACGTCGACGTCGTGCGCACCGGGCGGACCATCGAGACGCTGCGCGCCACGCTGGTCCAGGACGACGAAGCGCGGGTCGAGGCCACGGTCACCACCAGCGCGCTGTCCCGCACGTCGCCGGTCGAGTGGGTCGGCCCGCCGCCGGAGCCGGTGGCGCCGGTCGACGAATGCATCCCGGCGGTCGTCGACCTCCCCGACGGCACCCACGTCGGCCTGCTCGAACACGTCGACCTGCGGCTGGACCCACAGACCCTGGGCTGGTTCTCCGGCCGTCCGGCCGGGCAGCTGTCCATGCGCGGGCACGTCCGCCTGGCCGACGGCACCCAGCCCGATCCGGTGGTGCTGGCGCTCGCGGTCGACTCCCTGCCGCCGACGGTGTTCGGCCTGGGCCGCCTCGGCTGGGCGCCCACCGTCCAGCTGACCCTCCTGACCCGCAGCCTTCCGGCGCCGGGCTGGCTGACGGTGCACCTGCGCGGCCGGCTGGTCCGCGACGGCTGGTTCGACGAGGAGGCCGAGGTGTACGACGCCGACGGCGCCCTGGTCGCGCAGTCGCGGCAGCTGGCCCGTATCCGGGTGACCTAGGGGGTGTCTGACGGATCTTCGGCGGCGCGGATCGACGCCCAGACGCCGACCAGCGGCGTTGTCGTCGTCGCTCGATGGCACCGCATCGACCTCCTCCTCCGCCTTGCTGGACCGACGACTGGACGCCGCCCGCATCCACCAATATCCGTCAGACACCCCCTAGCCCGTCCATGACGGCCCCCGACGCCCGGCTGCGCCGCGCCCGGTGGGTGGTGCTGCTCTTCGCGCTGGTCGCGACAGTGTCGACGGCGCTCACCGGCGGCCTCATCGGGATCTTCGGCGAGGACGACGCCCGCGTGGCCGCGCTGGGCGCGCTCGGCGTCGCGCTGTTCTGCACGACCCAGGCCGGCGCGGTCTACGCGGTGCTCACGCCGTGGGCGACGGAGACGACGCGGCACCGCTGGCTGGTCGCGTTCCTGGTCGCCGCGGCGGTGTCGGTGCCGCTGGCCGGCCCGCTCGACGCGGACGACTGGCAGACGTGGGCGTGGCTGGGCGGTCCGCTGGCCGGGTCGGCGCCGCTGCTGCTCGGCCGGGTCGCCGGCACGGCGCTGGCCACCGGCGCCCTCGGGGTCTCCGCCCTGGTGGGCTGGTGGACCGGCGCCTCGGTGCCGATGTACGTCGGGCTCACGCTGATCAACGCGGTCATGGTGGCGGCGCTGTGCGGCGTGCCGATGTGGCTGTGGGACCTGCTGGTCGAGGCCCGCGAGGGCCGCCTGGCGCAGGCCCGGCTGGCCGCCACCGAGGAGCGGCTGCGGTTCGCCCGCGACGTGCACGACCTGCTCGGGCACACGCTCTCGGTCATCGCGCTGAAGACGGAACTGGCGGCCCGGCTGGCCACGACCGACGGCGAGCGCGCCGGGCGCGAGGCGGAGGAGGCGCGATCGCTGGCGGCGTCGGCGCTGACCGAGATGCGCCAGGTGGTGCACGGCTACCGCGCGGTCGACCTCGACGGCCAGCTGGACGCGATCCGGCGGGTGCTGGAGTCCTCCGGGGTCCGGTGCACCGTCACCGGCCCGGAGCAGCCGCTGACCGAGCCGGTGAGCACGCTGCTGATCCCGGTGCTGCGCGAGGCGAGTACCAACGTCCTGCGACACAGCCGGGCCCGATGGTGCACGATCGACATCTGCCGTGGCGGCGAGGAGGTGCGCATGACGGTGGTCAACGACGGCGCGACGGGCGACGGCCCCGACGCACACAGCTCCGGGCTGCGCGGGCTGGCCGACCGGCTGGCCGAGGCCGGTGGCACGCTGCGCTCCAGCCGGTCCGGCGACGTGTTCACGCTCGTGGTGGCGGTGCGGCCGTGATCCGGGTGCTGCTGGCCGACGACGAGGAGCTGATCCGCACCGCCGTCGCCGCCCTGCTCGGCCTCGAGCCCGACCTCGAGGTGGTCGCGCAGGCGCCGGACGGCCGGGCCGCCGTCGACGCCGCGCTGGCGCACCGTCCCGACGTCGTCGTCGCCGACCTGGAGATGCCGCGGCTGTCCGGCATGGAGGTGGCGGCCGAGCTGGCCACCGCGCTGCCGTCCTGCGCCGTCGTCATCCTCACCGGTCACGGGCGGCCGCCGCATCTGCAGCGGGCCCTGACGGCCGGAGCGAAGGGCTTCCTCCCCAAGGGGTCGCCGGGCGGCACGCTGGCCGACGTCATCCGCCGCGTCCACGGCGGCGAACGCTACGTCGACCCCGCCCTGGCCGCCGACGCGCTGACCGCGCCGGCCAACCCGCTGACGCCGCGCGAGCTGGAGGTGCTCCGGCTGGCCGGCTACGACACCCCGGTCGCCGTCATCGCCCGGCGCACCCACCTGTCCCCCGGCACCGTCCGCAACTACGTGGCCGCCGCGGTCGCGAAGCTGGGCGCGTCGAGCCGGGCCGAGGCCGTGCGCATCGCCGACGAGAACGGCTGGCTCTGAGCCTGGTCCCCGTCACGACGCGAGCAGCGCACGGCACGAGGCGCTGGCCGCGCGCAGCGGCCGGACGACGAGGAGCACGAGCGCACGTGGGTTGTCGTCGCCGGCGATGCGGTTGGCACTGAGCTCGCCGCAGGCCAGGCACCGGTGGATGAGCAGCCACTCGCCGTCCGCTCGCGCCGACACCGACAACGCCTCCATGCGGCCCCGGCAGCCGGCCGCCCGGTCGCCCGGGACACGGGCGTCGACGTGCAGGCTGACCAGGCAGTGGGGGCAGTGGTTGCGGTGCCCGGTCCCCGGCGCGTCGGCCGACACGTCGAGGCGGCAGCCGGCGCACCGGAAGTCGCGCGTGCGGTGCTCGTGCAGCACGTCCTTGTGGCGTTGCGGGCGCCGGCGTCGAGCCGGCCCGCTGGTGCGGCGCGGCATCTCACAGGCTCCCGAACGCTTCGAGCGGGAACGGCGGCTGGGCGAGCGGGCGAACGGCCATGCGCATGAGGACCAGCTGGTTGTCGTCCGCACCGACCGGCTCGGTGGTGAGCTCGTCGCAGCGGACGCAGCGGTGGATGACCATCCAGTCGCCGGTGGGCAGCACGGCGATGGCGATCGGCGTCATCCGGCCGTGACAGTCCGTGGCGTGACGTGCGTGCAGACAGGACGGGCAGTGCCCGCGCGGCGCGCCGGCGGGAGTGGCCGCGGACACGGTGAGTCCGCACCACCCGCAGGTGAAGGGGTCCAAGGTGATGCTCCTTGCTGAGAGTCAGGCATGACAGCAAGAGCAGGCCGAAACGGCCTCGACGGCTACGAGGTGCGGCGAGGCGCGCTCGGCGCGGGCCGGGACATCAAGACACCCTCTCAGCGGCACGGATCCCCAGGAACGAGACTCAGCGTAGGGGCGCGCGGGCCGCGGCCGCCACGGGTTTTCCGCGCGCCTACCCCAGGACGGTCAGGGTCAGCAGCGCGACGTTGAGGGCGACCACGACGACGGCGACCCCGACGGCGAGGACGGTCGTCAGGCGCGAGTTGGCCCAGCGGCCCATGACCGACGACTTCGCGGTGACGGCGACCAGCGGGATGATCGCGAACGGGATGCCGAACGACAGCACCACCTGCGAGAGCACCAGCAGCCACGTCGGCTCGGCTCCGGTGGTCAGGATCAGCACCGCCGGCAGCAGCGTCACCAGCCGCCGGGCCAGCAGCGGGATGCGCCGCAGCAGCAGGCCCTCCATGATCACCGCGCCGGCGTAGCACCCCACGGACGTCGACGCGAGGCCGGACACCAGCAGCCCGACCGCGAACAGCGCGCCGATGGCCGTCCCGAGGCCGGACTCGACGGCGGCGTGCGCCCCCGCGATGGTGTCGGTGCCGTCGACGCCGCGCAACGAGGCCGCCGCGACCAGCAGCAGCGCGATGTTCACACTGCCCGCCACCACCATCGCGAGGCCGACGTCGACCCGGGTGGCCGACAGCAGCCGGCCGACCAGCCCGGGCTCGGGCGTGGCGCCGAACCGGTCGCGGGCCAGCGCCGAGTGCAGGTAGACGACGTGCGGCATGACGGTCGCGCCGAACATGCCGGCCGCCAGCAGCACCGTCTCGGTGCCCTCGAACCGCGGGGCCAGCCCGGACACGATGCCCGACGCCGACGGCGGCTGCACGAACAGCCCGGCCACGAACCCGGCCGCGATGACCAGCAGCGCCGTCGTGACGACCCGCTCGAACGCGCGCTGGCCGCGGCCGTTCTGCACCGTCAGCAGCGCCATCGACGCGACGCCGGTGATCAGGCCACCGAGCCACAGCGGCAGGCCGAACAGCAGGTTCAGCGCGATGGCGCCACCGACCACCTCGGCGATGTCGGTGGCCATCGCGACCACCTCGGCCTGCAGCCAGTACGCCAGCCGGCCGCCGCGCGGCATCCGGTCGCGCAGCACCTCGGGCAGCGACGACCCGGTGACGACGCCCAGCTTCGCCGACAGGTACTGCACCAGCCCGGCCATCGCGGTGGCCAGCACCAGCACCCACACCAGCAGGTATCCGTAGCCGGAGCCGGCCGACAGGTTGGTCGCGACGTTGCCCGGGTCGACGTAGGCGACCGCCGCCACGAACGCGGGACCGAGCAGGCCCAGTCCCGCGCCCGGCAGCGGCGGCAGCGGTGCGCCGTCGCGGCCGGGCCGTCGGCGGCGCACCCGTACGTACATGAGTCCCTATCCTCCGCTCGCGCGAGCGTCGACCTCGTAGCTGGTGTTGATGGACTCGAAGAAGTTCACCAGTTGCAGCGTGTCGTTGGCAGTCGCCATCCACTTCGCGGGATTGGCGACCTTGTAGTGCGGCTCGAAACCCAGCTCCTCCAGCCGCCGGTCGGCGAGGTACCGCACGTACTGGTTGATGTACTCGGCGTTCATCCCCAGGATGCCGGTGGGCAGCAGGTCGCGGTTGTACCGCTCCTCCATCTCGACGCCGTCGATGATCATCTGCTCGATCTCGGCGGCGAACTCCGGCGTCTGCAGCTCCGGGTTCTCGTCCAGCACGGTGAGGACGAGGTTGATGCCGAACTTGAGGTGCAGGCTCTCGTCGCGGACGATCCAGTCGATCAGCGACGCGAAGTTGCGCAGCAGGTTCCGCTGCCGGAAGCTCAGCGCCACCATGAACCCGCTGTAGAACCAGATGCCCTCCAGCACGATGTTGTAGGCGACCAGGTTCCGGACGAAGTCCTGCTTGCCCTCGACGGTGGTGACGTCGAGCGTCTGCTCGGTCATCCGCTTGATGTAGCGGACCTCGAACTCCTCCTTCGCCACCATGGACGGGACGGTGAGGTGCGCGGCGTAGGCCTGCTCGCGGTCGATGGGGAACGTCTCGAGGACGTACTCGAAGGCCATGACGTGGTTGGCCTCCTCCCACATCTGCTTGGCGAGGTAGAGGTGCGCCTCGGCCGCGCTGAGGTACGGGTACACGCCGAACGCGAGCGCCTTGTTCACCAGCAGCTCGTTGGGGTTGAAGTAGCTCATCAGGAACGTCAGCGCGTGCCGCTCTTCGTCGGACATCTTCCGGAAGTCGGCCATGTCCTCGCCGAGCTGGACCTCGTGCGGGAACCACGTGTTCGCGACGGCCTGGTTGTACAGCTCGTAGGCCCACGGGTAGCGGACCGGCTTGAGCAGCAGGCCCTCCTGGATGCCGGTGCCGAGAATGCTCATCGTCGGTTCCCCTTCACTGGCAGGACTCGCACTGCAGGCGTTCCTGCGGATCGATCGGGCAGGCGTCCGCCTCGGGCTCCGTGACGACGGGCAGCGTCGCGGCCGGGGCGGGCGCGGGGGCTGAGGCGGGCGCGGGTGCGGGTGCGGGCGCCGCCGCGCGAGCGGCGCCGAAGCCGCGTCGCTGCCCGCCGGACGAGGCGCCGGTGCCGGCCAGCGACTCGGCCTTGTTCACCCGGACGGTGCTCTGCTCGGCCGTGTGCCGCGGCTTGACGTGCAGGTAGTAGGTGGTCTTGACGCCCTTCGCCCACGCCGCCGAGTAGATGTCGACCATGTCGTCGATGTCGCGCGTCTCGAGGTACATGTTGCGGCTGATGGCCTGGTCGATCCACTTCTGCGCCCGCGCCGCCACCTCGATGAACGCGTACGGCGACAGCTGGAACGAGGTCTGGTAGATCGCCTTGAGGTCGGCCGGGACGGCCTCCAGCGCCGACACGTCGCCCTGGGCCCGCAGCAGGTCCTCGCGGACGTCCTCCCACAGCCCGCGCTCCTTGAGGTCGGCCACCAGGTTGCGGTTGACCTCCAGGAACTTGCCGGAGCTGGTGGCCCGGCTGAACAGCTGGGAGAACTGCGGGTCCAGGCCCGGCGTGGTGCCGGCGACCAGGCCGATGGACGCCGTCGGGGCGATGGCCATGAGGGTGGCGTTGCGCATGCCGCCGCGGACCTTGGCGCGCAGCACGTCCCAGTCGAGCCGGCTGGACCGCGACACGGTGATCGGCACGCCGCGCTCCCGCTCGGCGCGGTCGACGGTGTCGATGGGCACCAGGCCGCGGCTCCAGCCGGAGCCGTCGAAGTTGGCGTACGAACCGCGCTCGCGGGCGAGATCGGCGCTCTCGTCGATGGCGTGGTAGCTGATGAACTCCATCAGCCGGTCGATGAGGTCGTAGGCCTGCTCGCTCTCGTACGACCAGCCCAGCCGCTCGACGACGTCGGTGAAGCCCATGACGCCCAGGCCGACGGCGCGGTTCAGCTCGTTGGACCGCTCGGACTCGGGCACCGACGAGATGGTGATGTCGATGAGGTTGTCGAGCTGGCGGACGGCCAGCCGGACGCTCTCGCGCAGCCGGTCCCACTGCCACCCGTCCGGGCCGAGGTGGGCGGACAGGTTGATCGAGGCGAGGTTGCAGACGGAGACGTTGTCGCGGTCCTGCGGCAGCGTGATCTCGGTGCACAGGTTGGACAGGTGGATCGTGCCGGTGTTGTCGTTGAGCGCCCGGTTGTTGATGGTGTCCTTCCACGTCAGCCACGGGTGCGACGTCGTCTGCAGGGCCACCAGGATGGCCCGGAACTGCTCGCGGGCCTTGATGCGGGTGAACGCGCGCAGCTCGCCGGCCTCGGCCGCCGCGACGTACTCGGCGTAGCGCCGGCTGAACGCGGCGCCGTACAGCTCCGGCAGGTCCGGCACGTCGAGCGGGTCGAACAGGTACCAGTCGTCGTCGTTGGCGACACGGGTCATGAACTCGTCGGAGATCCAGACCGCCGTGTTGGCGGTGCGGACCCGGCGGTACGGGTCGCCGGCGTTCTGCTTGAGGTCGAGGAACTGGCCGAAGTCGAGGTGCCAGTTCTCGATGTAGAAGGCCAGCGCGCCGAACTTCTTGCCGCCGCGCGACACCGCACGCAGCGTGGAGTCGATGGTGTGCATGAACGGGATCGGGCCGGTCGAGACGGTGTTGTTGCTGCGGATCGGCGAGCCCTCGGCGCGCAGCTTCGTCACCGACAGCCCGATGCCGCCGGTCCCCTTGGTCAGCCACATGACGTCGCGCACGCTCTTGGCGATGTGCTCGATGTCGTCCTGCATCTCCATGACGAAGCAGTTGGACAGCTGCGAGTACGCCGTACCGGCGTTGACCAGCGTCGATCCGGCTGCCAGGTAGTCGAGGCGGGACATCTTGCCGTAGAACTCGACGGCCGCCGCGGTGGCGTCGGCCTCGTTCAGCGACAGCCCCATCGCGACCCGCATCCAGAAGAACTGCGGCACCTCGAGCCGGTGGCCGTCGCGGTCGTTGATCATGTAGCGGTTACTCATGGTGACCGCGCCGATGTAGCGCAGCAGGTCGTCGCGCGCAGGCTCCAGCGCCGCCGCCAGCCGGTCGAGGTCGAAGTGGGTCGCGAGCCGATCGTCGAGGAGCCCGGCGGCCACGCCCTCCGCCACGTAGCCGGGGAACCTCAGCCGATGCAGCTCGGCCAGCTGGTCAGCGGTCTCGTAGTCGCCGAGGACCCGCTTGTATACCGTCTTCAGCAGCACCCGCGCCGCGACGGTGTCGAACGCGGGATCGTCGCGGACGTTCTGCAGGGCCACCTGGACGACGGCTTCGTCGAGCTGCTGGCTGGTGATGCCGTCGAACAGGGTGATCTCGAGTTCGGACTGCAGCTGGGTGACCCGGGCGACCTGGTTGTCCAGGCCCACGCTGGCGGCCTCGATGGCCCGGGCGATCTTGTAGCCGTCGTACGGCTCGACCGACCCGTCGCGTTTGACGACGTTGACGCTCATGCTCTCTCCTCGCGAGCTCGGCTGGCTCGGTCCACGGGCTCGGAGGCCGGGGTCAGGAGAGATGCGTCGCCGGCACCGCGCCGGGCGCGCTGGTGGCGCGGGCGCGGCGGTGAGTACGTCGTCGTATCGTCCCCTGGCCCCTCCCTCGGGAGCCGCGGACCACCGCACGCGTGCGGCGTGCGGTGCGCTGGCAGGTCTTCGGACTCACGGGCGCGGAGGGCCACCTGGCGGGTGGTGCTCCTTCTACTGGCCGTCGCTTCCCAGGCCACCTGGTGGCGGCCCAGTGCTTGTATGACGGCGGTCGTTCCCGTTCACCGCTGCGGGGCAGTCCCGGACTCACACCGGGTTCCCTGTTGCCCCCGCCGATCTGGCTGACCGGCGGAACCAGCTGCAACAGCCACACTATCTGGTACTTACACAGATGCAAGTCACCTACATCTAGTGTCTCGCCTGCCGGTCGCCCACATCGGGACAGATGCCGCGGCGACACTGTCCCGATCCTGCAGCGACATGGCCGAAACTCGCTGTCGCTGCTGCCCGGCGATCCGTCACAATGGGCCCGGTCAGTACTGTTCGAAGGAGACGCTCATGACGCAGGCCACGGCCCGGCCGGCGATGATCTGGACCGCGCTCGTCGTGGTCTACGTGGTCTGGGGGTCGACGTACCTCGGCATCCGGGTCATGGTCGAGGCCGACGTCCCGCCGTTCCTCGGCATGGGCCTGCGCTTCTCCCTCGCCGGGCTGCTGCTGCTCGGCTTCCTGTGGCTGCGGCACGGCCGGTCCCGCATCCGGGTCGGACGACGCGAACTGCGCGGCTCGGCGGTCATGGGCCTGCTGCTGCTCGTGCTCGGCAACGGCATGGTCGCGGTCGCCGAGCAGACGGTGCCCAGCGGACTGGCCGCCCTCATCGTCGGGGCGATCTCGCTGTGGTTCGTGCTGCTGCAGGTCGCCGGCGGCCAGCGCCCGCCGCTGCTCACGTGGGCCGGCGTGCTGGTCGGCCTGGCCGGCGTGGCCGTCATCAGCCTGCCGCGCGGTGGCATCGACGGTGTCGAGGCGTGGGGGGTGGGGCTGCTGCTGTTCGCCACCATCTCCTGGGCGTTCGGGTCCTACTTCTCGCCGCGACTGGGGCTGCCGCGCAACGCGCTGGTCGCGTCGGCGTACGAGATGCTCACCGCCGGGCTGGTCATGCTCGTGGTGTCCGTGGCCAGCGGCGAGCTCAGCGGACTGGACCTCTCGGCGATCCAGGCGGAGGGGTGGGTGGCGGTGGCGTACCTGGTGCTGTTCGGGTCGCTGCTGGGGTACACCGCCTACGCGTACCTGCTGTCGGTGGCGCCGCTGTCGCTGATCGGGACGTACGCGTACGTCAACCCGGTGGTCGCGGTGCTGCTCGGCTGGGCCGTCCTGTCCGAGCCGGTGACGTCGATCGTGCTGGCCGGCGGCGCACTGGTGGTCGGCGGCGTCGTCCTGGTGATGAACGGCGAACGCAGGCCGGCTCAGGGGCGCCGATCCGACCCTGCTCCCGACCGCACACCGGACGAGGCGCTCACCTGACACCACCTCTCGGCGTTGACAGTCGTCGAGGACGTTGCGAGGATGCGGCACGGTCGTCCGAAAGGACGCGCACATCGCGTCCCACCCGCCGAAAGGGAGTGAAGGATGTGAAGCGAAGGATCGTCCTCGCGGCGCTGGTCGCCGTGGCCGGCTTGGCTGGCACCGCCGTGGTTGCTGCCGGCGGCGTCGGCGCTACGCCGGGGGAAGTGGCCCCGTGGAACGACGACGGCGTGCGCGACACGCCGGACGGCGGCTCCGACTTCTGTTGCTGACAGCCGCAACTCACAGCGATGCCCCGGCGCCTGACTGGCGCCGGGGCATCGCTGTGTGACGGTGTGCGTCGCTCGTCAGGCCGTGGCCGACGGCGTGAGGCCCAGCGGGGCGTCGAAGCTCCCGCTGACGGCTTCGTCGGCGAGGCCGGCCGGGATGTGCGGGCCGACCCGGACCGACCGGAGCGCGTTGTCGTAGGCATCGAGCGCCGCGTCGGTGCGACCGAGGTCGCGGTAGAGGTCGGCCAGCTCGCGCCAGGCCCGGGCCGCCACTCGAGTGGCCCCCATGGACTCGAGCGCCGACGCGGCCAGCGCGGCCTCGCGGATGCTCTGCTCGACGTCGCCCTGCGCGCGCAGCACCCGGGCGAGGGTGAGCCGGGCCAGTGCCCCGCCGATCCACGGCCGGTCGCCCAGTTCGCGCAGCGCGGTGTCGGCGGCGGTGCGGGCGTCGTCGAGCCGGCCGAGCCGCAGCAGCGCCTCGGCGCGATGGGTGCTGAAGGTCGCGATGTCGGTGATGCTGCCGTGCTGGCGGATGGCCGCCTCGACGCCGTCGAGGACCGCCAGTGCCTCCTGGGCCTGGGGCTCGCTGCCCTGCAGCAGCAGCCAGGCGTGCGCCAGCCGCAGCCGGGCGAGGTTGCGGAGGTCGTCGCCCTCGCCGAACATCGCCAGCGCGCGGTCGACCAGGTTCAACGCCAGCGCCAGCTCGCCGCGGGACTCGGCGATGAGCGAGGCGTTCCAGTACGCCGCGCCGCGGGTGTGCGGCGTGCCGATGCGGTCGGCGGCGGCCACCAGCTCGGCCGCGAGCGCGTTGGACCGCACGAGGTCGCCACGGCCGGAGTAGGCGCCGAGCACCGTGCAGCCGAGGCGGATGTACTCGTCGGTGTTCTCGAGCCCGAGGTCGAAGGCCGCGCGACGGGCCTCTTCACCGACCTGGATGGCCATGTCGTAGTCGCCGACGCGGTCGTAGCACCGGGTGAGCGCGATGGCGACGTCGAGCCACGACTGCACCGCGGGCGACTGCCGCGCTTCGTCGGCCAGCTCGCTGAGCAGCCCGATGGCGCCCTCGAGGTCGCCGGTGCGCTCGCGGGCCAGCGCCCGGCCCAGGCGGGCGGCGCGGCTCTGCTCGTCGTTCAGACCAGGATCCCCGACCAGCACGGTGAACTGCTCGTACGCCTCGTCGGCCCGGCCATCGCGCAGCGCCATCTCGGCGCGGCCGAGGGCGAGGCGGGCCTTGGTACGGACGGACGCGTCGACGCCGTCGCGCAGGTACTCGACGTCGATGCGCAGCCGCTCGGCGATGTGCGAGAGCGCGGACGAGGCCGGCTGGCGACGGCCGCTCTCGACGAGCGAGACGTAGCTGGGGGACAGCATGCCCTCGGCGATCTCCGCCTGGGAAAGTCCGAGTTCCAACCGGCGGGATCGGATACGCTGCCCGACGGGCGTCGGAAGCGGCGCCTCGTCCACTGTTGCTGGCTGGTCTTCTGTCATGACAGTATTGGACTACAGTCAGTCACATTTTGCCAGCCCAAATGCCGACTTTAGGAGTTCGATCTAGATGGGGCGTGCCAAGCGAGTCGTGGTCGCGGCTGTCGCAGCGTTCGCACTCGTCTTCGCCGTGGGCACGCCGGCTGTCGCCACAATCGCGCCGGCCGGGAGCCCCGGACAATTCTGCTGCTGATGCGGTAGCCACAGACTGCACGGACGGCGTCCGGCGTCTCGCCCCCCGAACGCAGGACGCCGTCCGTGCTTGTTCCCCCTGCACGCAGGGATATGCGTCCTTTGGAAAGCGTTAGCCAACCCGCCATTCGGCGGCCAGTCGGATCAGCCTGTCATTGGCCTCGCGCTCGGCGATCGTGACCCGGCAGCCGTCGCCGGCGAATGGGCGTACGACCAGCCCTTCGTCCTCGCAGAAGCGGGCGAAGTCGAGCGTCCGCTCGCCCAGCGCCAGCCACACGAAGTTCGCCTCGGTGTGAGGAATCTCCCATCCCTGCGCCGTCAGCGCGTCGTACACCCGGGTGCGCTCGCTGACCAGGGCCTCGACCCGCTCGAGCAGCTCGGCCTCGCGGGCCAGCGACTCGACGGCGGCTCGCTGGGCGATGCCGGAGACACCGAACGGCACCGCGGTCTTGCGCAGTGCGTCGGCGACGTCGTCGTGCGCGATGGCGAACCCGACGCGGAGCCCGGCCAGGCCGTACGCCTTCGAGAACGTGCGCAGCACGCACACGTTGCGGTGTCGGCGGTAGAGCTCGAGGCCGTCGGCGGCGGCGGGGTCGCGGACGAACTCGCGGTACGCCTCGTCGACCACCACCAGGACGTCCTCGGGCACCCGGCGCACGAACGCGGCCAGCTCATCGCGCCCGGCCACCGGCCCGGTCGGGTTGTTCGGCGTGCACACGAGCACCAGGCGGGTGCGGTCGGTGATGGCGTCGGCCATGGCGTCGAGGTCGTGCCGCGCGCCGGCGGCCAGCGGCACCTCCACCGCCGTGGCGCCGGAGATGCCGACCACGATGGGGTACGCCTCGAACGACCGCCAGGCGTAGACCACTTCGTCGCCCTCGGCGGCCGTGGCCTGGATGATCTGCTGCAGCACGCCGACGCTGCCGGTGCCGGTGGCGATGTGCTCGGGCGGCACGCCGAAGCGGTCGGCCAGCGCCGCCACCAGCTCGGTGGCGAACAGGTCCGGGTAGCGGTTCAGCGAGCCGGCCGTGGCCGTGACGGCCTCGAGGACGCCGGGCAGCGGCGGATAGGGGTTCTCGTTCGAGGAGATCTTGAACGCCGGCACCGCGCCCGCGGCGGGTGCGGCCGGCCGGCCCGGCTTGTAGGACGGCAGACCGTCGAGAGCCTTGCGAATGCGCACCATGTCCGCACGATAGCCGCTCCCGCGAACGGCCCCGGATGTGTACGCTCGGCAGCCGTGACGTCCTTCATCATCCGCCTGCTCGTCAACGGATTCGCCCTGTGGGTGGCGACCCGGATCGTCGACGGCGTGACCATCAGCTCTGACAGCACGTCAAGCGAGATCCTGACCTTGCTTGTCGTGGCCCTCATCTTCGGTCTGATCAACGCGTTCATCAAACCAGTGGTCCAGTTGTTGTCTCTACCACTGCTGATCTTGACCCTCGGTCTCTTCACGTTGATCGTCAACGCGCTGATGTTCGAGCTGACCTCGTGGATCGCCGACGCACTGGACGTGCCCTTCCACGTCGACGACTTCTTCTGGTCGGCCGTGCTCGGCGCGCTGGTGGTCTCGTTCGTCAGCTGGCTCCTGAATCTGTTGTTGCCGAACTGACGAACGGCGGCACGCGGTCGTCCATCCGTCGTCGGGGCGTGGACCTTAACGCCTACTTGATACGACCCTTCTTCCGCTGGGCCGATGTTTGACGTACCTTTGGCCTAGCATCCTCTGCACGACGGATAGGCGCCCGTTTCTGCCGGCGCCACGGGGGTTCGTTGTGCCCTGAACTCAGTGTGGGCATGGTGAACAGATGACGATCGGCTACGGCCCCGTCGGTTCGGTCCTGACCGAGCAACCTCCTTCGGGCCATCAGCGCGCCCGGCACCCGGAGCGCGGCACGTCCGCGTCGCCTCCGGCGCCGCTCGCGGTCACGACTCCACCGGGATACCCGGAACCCGACTCCAACCGGCACGCGCTGGTGGGCTCGATGGTCTACGAGGTCGTCTACGACGATCCGCACGGCAACCCCATGCTCGCCTTCGCCGACGGCCAGTGGTTCGACGTCACGTCCTTCGCGCCGCGGCCGGTCTCCGTCCGCCACGCGCTGCGCCGTGACCCCGCGTGGTCCGGTGCGGTCGTGCAGACGATCTGCCTGTGGATGCGCAGCAACCCCAACCACGAGCGGTCCTTCGATCTGGCCACCGAGCTCGCGTTGGCCGTCGGGGAGCTCGCGCGCCAGCGCCGCTGAGGCGCCTGTGGCCGTGACGGATTCCACTACCCCATACCGCGTCTGCGTCGTCTGCGCCGGCAACATCTGCCGGTCGCCCATCGCCGAGTTCGTGCTGCGCCACCGCCTCGAGCAGGCCGGCCTGGGCGACCTCGTCACCGTCGACTCCGCCGGCACCGGCGGCTGGCACGCCGGCCAGCCGGCCGACCCCCGCGCGGTCGCCGCGCTGCACCACCACGGCTACGACGGCAGCGCCCACCGCGCCCGCCAGTTCCGCCGCGAGTGGTTCGCCGACGTCGACCTCGTGCTGGCCCTCGACCGCGAGAACTTCGCCGGCCTCAGCACGCTGGCCCGCGACGACGACACCCGCGCCAAGGTGCAGTTGCTGCGCAGCTACGACCCCGACGTCATGGCCGGCGACGACACCGACGTGCCCGACCCCTACTACGGCGACGACGCCGCGTTCGTCCACGTGCTGCTGATGATCGAGCGGGCCGCCGACGGCTTCGTCGCGGCGGTGCGCCAGGAGATCGAGCTCGACGTGCCGGGTGGTGAGCCCAGTCGACAGTGAGCATCTGCACACGCTGCTGGGCACCGCCGTCGAATCGCTCACCCCGGTCGGCGGCGGTTCCATCTGCGAAGCCCGGCGGGCCCGGCTGGGCGACGGCCGCACGGTCTTCGTCAAGACCCGGGCGGGCGCGCCGCCGGGATTCTTCCCGGCCGAGGCGCTCGGGCTGACGCGGCTGGCGGCGGCCCCGGGCGGCGTCCCCGTCCCGCGGATGCTCGCGCACGACGAACACTGCCTGGTCCTCGAATGGGTCACGACGGGCGTCCCGTCGGCGACGGCCGCGGAACGGTTCGGCCGCGCCCTCGCCGCCACGCACCGGCACGGCGCCGACGTGTTCGGCACGGCCGACGGCCCCGGCTGGATCGGCAGCCTCGACCTCCCGCACGGGCCCTGGAAACGCTGGCCGGACCTGTGGGCCTACGGGCGGCTGGAGCCGTACCTGCGCACGGCCCGCAAGGCCGGCGCCGTCGACAGACGCACCGTCGCCGACGTCGAGAAGGTCATCGCCGACCTCCCCCGGCTGGCCGGACCGGACGAGCCGCCGGCGCTGGTCCACGGCGACCTCTGGGCCGGCAACGTGCTGTGGACCGAGACCGGCGCGTACCTCGTCGACCCCGCCGCGCACGGCGGCCACCGCGAGACCGACCTCGCCATGCTCACGCTGTTCGGCCTGCCGCACCTCGACCGCGTCCTCGCCGCCTACGACGAGGCCTGGCCGCTGGCCGCGGGCTGGCGCGAACGGCTGCCGCTGCACCAGCTGCACCCCGTGCTCGTCCACGCCGTGCTGTTCGGCGGGTCGTACGGCGCCCAGGCCGGCCGGCTGGCCCGGCAGGCGCTGCGGGCCGGCTGATCCGGGTTCGCCGGGCTTTGCCCCTCCTCCTCTGGTCGGACACGCAGCTTCCGCAGCGCGAATGAGCTGGCAGCGGCCTGCGACCCGGTAGGTTCGCAGCGACCGACCAACGATCGGGAGATCATGATCACGGCCCAGGGGTTGTACAAACGATACGGCGCGAAGACCGCCGTCGATCATCTGTCGTTCGAGGTGCGTCCCGGCATGGTGACGGGCTTCCTCGGACCCAACGGCGCGGGCAAGTCCACCACCATGCGCCTCATGCTCGACCTCGACAACGGTGGCGGTGAGACGCTGTTCGACGGGCGGAAGTTCGGCACCATCGCGCACCCGATGCGCGAGATCGGCGCCGTGCTCGAGTCCAAGGCGTTCCACCCGACCCGCACCGCCCGCAACCACCTGCGCATGCTGGCGGCGGGCAGCGGCATCGCGTTCCACCGGGTCGACGAAGTGCTCGAGTTCGTCGGCCTCACCGAGGTGAAGAACAAGAAGCCGAAGAACTTCTCCCTCGGCATGGCACAGCGGCTGGGCCTGGCCCAGGCGCTGCTCGGCGACCCCCAGACGCTGATCCTCGACGAGCCCGCCAACGGCCTCGACCCCAGCGGCATCCACTGGCTGCGCACCGTCCTCAAGTCGCTGGCCGACCAGGGCCGGACCATCTTCGTCTCCAGCCACCTGCTGTCCGAGATGGCGCTGATGGCCGACCAGCTGGTCGTCATCGGCCGCGGCAAGATGATCTACAACGGCGACGTCGACGGCTTCGTCCGCGACTTCACCCAGTCCAGCGTGCTGGTGCGCAGCCCGCAGGCGGGCCAGCTGGCCGAGCTACTCCGCCGCGTCGACGGCGTCACCGTCGAGGAGGTGCCCGCGACCGCCCGGCCGGCAAGCGACGACCCCGCCGCGGTGGCAGCGGCCGCCGCCGCGGGCCCGCCGCCGTCGCCGGCCCTGCGGGTGTCGGGCATCGAGACCGCCGCCGTGGGCGAGCTGGCCTTCCAGAACACGATCATGCTGCATGAGCTGGTCACGCAGACCGCGTCGCTCGAGACCGCGTTCATCACCGCCACCGGCGAATCCGAGGAATACGTCGCGCACGACCTCGGGCCGGCAGGCAGCGCGCCCGGCGCCGCGGAGGTCCCCGCGGCCGGCCCGCCCGCCGCGCCACCCGTCCCGCCATCGCAACCCGGCGGCCCGACCCCGGGAGGTGCGGCATGAGCAGCGCGCTCCGCTTCGAATGGGTGCGGCTCCGCACTCTGCGCTCGACCTACTGGCTGAGCGGCATCGGCGTCCTCATCACCGCCGGCGTGGCGTTCATCATCGCCTACGCCACCCGCAACGACCCGCTCGACGACGACATCACCGCCCAGGTCCTCACCGGCGGCGCCGAGTTCGCCACCTTCATCCCGGTGTTCATGTCGATCATCGGGGTCTTCTCCACTGGCCACGAGTACCGCCACGGCACCATCCAGCCGACGCTCACGGCCATCCCGCAGCGGTCCCGGCTGCTGCTGGCGAAGATCATCATGGTCAGCATCTGGTCGGCGGTGGTGGTCGCGGTGTCGCTGGCCGTCAACCTCGGCCTCGGGCTGATCTTCTGGGGCGAGATGCCGTCCTTCGGCAGCCCGATCGACCAGGTCATCCCCGGCTACTTCGTGCTGGTCATCCTGTACGCCATCTGCGGCCTGGCGCTGGCTCAGCTGTTCCGCGGCGTGCCCAGCGCCATCGTGGTTCTGCTGGTGACGCCGCTGCTGGTCGAGGGTCTGATCTCCGGGCTGTCGCTGGTGCCGGCGCTGGACTGGCTGCAGCCGGCGCTGAAGTTCCTGCCGTTCTCGGCCGGGGCCCGGCTGCTGGCCACCAGCCCATACGAGGCCAACGGCGGTCCCGACTTCGACTACCTGAGCCGCTGGGAGTCCGGTGGTGTTTTCGCGGCGTTCGTCGCAATCATCCTGGCCGTCGCCTGGTACCTGTTCAAGAAACGCGACGCCTGACGGCCGGCTGCGCCCGGATCAGGATGCGGTGAAGTCGGCGGAGATCGTCACCGACACCTCGATCCGTTCCGGGCGCAGCGACACCGACGGACCGCCGTGGTCGGCCGACGCCGCGTGGCCGAACTGCACCACCCTGGCACCCTCGAACCCCGGCTGATCGTGCGACCGGAGGCCCGGCTCGTACAGCGCTGTCACGTCCGCCTTCGCGAGACCGAGCGCGGCGGCGTAGGTGGCCGCCCGCTCCTGGGCGTCGCGCACGGCCTCGGCCCGCACCTCGCGCTCGATCTCGCGGCGGTGGTCGTCGGTCAGCTCCCAGTCGACGCCGTCGACCACCACGCCGTCGACCGCGCCGGCGTCGGTGACCCACGTCGACAGCGCGGCGAAGTCGGAGAACCGCACCGCCACCCCGGCGGCGGCCACCTGGAACGTCTCGGCGACGTCGGAGTCGCGGCGGTAGCGCTGCACCGTCGACACGTACACCTGGTCGGCCGACCACCGCGTGGCCGCGCCCGCCGTGACGTAGCGTTCGGCGTCGGCGGACAGCCGGGCGTGCAGGTCGGCGACGAACGGGACGACGTCGGCCGAGCGGCGCGCTTCGCGGGTGGCGCGCAGGTGGACGGTACCGCGCTCGGCCGGCACCAGACGGTGCGCCGTACCGGCGACGGTGATGGTGACCATCTCAGACCGTGACCTCTCCGTGGGCGGTGCGGAACCGCACCGAGCGCACGCCCGGGCCGCCGTTCGCCGGCAGCCAGCGCACGTCGACGTCGTCGAGCGGGTGGTCCTCGGGCTCGCCCAGCCACGCCGTGACGAAGTGCGGGTCGCCGGCGATGTCGAGGCTGAGCAGCTCGACGTCGTGGCCGCCCTTCGACGGGTGCTCGGCGGCGTCGGACTCCCAGTGCACGAAGAACGGCAGCTGCGGGTCGTTCATGAGGCCCATGACGCCGATCTGCCGCCACACGAGGTCGTAGCCGTCAGGGCGCACCCGGTGGCCGCCGACGGCGGGCCGGCCCAGCCGCTCCTCGATGGGCGCGAGGTCGTCGACCGCGACGACCCAGCCGAGCCAGCCGCCGCCGGCCTCGGACCGTGCCTTGACCGCCTGGCCGAACGGCACCTTGTCGACGACGGGGTGGTCCAGCGCCGCCACCACCTCGAGGTAGTGCCCGCCGGCCAGCGGCAAGACCCGGTTGCGGGTGCCGAAGCGCGGATGCAGGCCGCCGTCGACGAGGTCGACCCCCAGCTCACCGGCCAGCCGCTGCGCGGTGGCGTCGAGTCCGTCCGGTCCGGCCGCGTACGAGAGGTGATCGAGGCGCATCCGTGCATCGTGGCAGTCTCCGGACCGGTTTGGCGAGCCGAGGCCCTCCGGGCGGCCCGCCGGGTGCGTTAACGTTGCAGATCGGTGATCACTGCGAATCGGGAAGATCGGTACGAAGGGTCACCGGCACGAGTAGACATGATCATGCAGCATCTGTGGCATCGATCCAGCGCACCTGGAGGCGACTGCGCGTGAGCATCGAGATCACCAGGACCGCCCGCAGCTACGCCGCCTACCTGGACGGACTCCGGGTCGGCGAACTCACCTACACCCGCCGCGACAACGAGATCGTGGCGTTGCACACCGTGGTCGAGGAGGCCGCCGAGGGCAAGGGCGTCGGCGGCGCGCTGGCCCGGGCCCTGCTCGACGACGCCCGGGAGGGCGACCTCGAGGTCGTACCCCAGTGCCCGTTCGTGGCCGGCTACCTCGACAAGCATCCCGAGTACGCCGACCTGCGGGCCGGTTAGCCCACGGCGGCACGCAGCCGCCGGGCGGCGGCCCGCGGGTCGTCCGCGGCGGTGATGGCGCGGACGACGACCACCCGGCGGGCGCCCGCGTCGACCACTTCGGCGACACTGCGCTCGTCGATGCCGCCGATGGCGAACCACGGCGTGGCCGGCGCCGTGGCGGCCACGGCCTTCACGGTCTCGACGCCGACGGCCGGGCGGCCCTGCTTGGTGGGCGTCGGCCAGACCGGGCCGACACAGAAGTAGTCGACGTCGGGGTCGGCCTCGGCCACCGCGGCCTGCTCGGCGGAGTGCGTCGACCGGCCCAGCAGCACGTCCGGCCCGAGCAGCCGCCGGCTCGCCGCGACCGGGAGATCCTCCTGGCCGGTGTGCAGGATGGCCGCTCCGGCCAGCTCGGCGAGGTCGGCGCGGTCGTTGACGGCGACCAGCGCGCCGTGCTCGGCCGCGACCCGCGCCACCAGCGGCTGCAGCTCCAGTTCGGTGCGCGCGTCCAGCGACTTGTCGCGCAGCTGGACGATGTCGACGCCGCCGGACAGCGCCGCGTGCAGGAACGACTCGAGGTCGCCGCGGTCGCGCCGGGCGTCGGTGCACAGGTAGAGCCGGGCGTCGGCCAGCCGCTGTCTCGGGTCGGGGGTCACAGCCGGAGTCTGCCACGGGCGGGGTACCGTGGAAGCGCACGGGAGCCCTGACGGCAGGGCTGAGAGGGCCAGCGGGCCGACCGTCGAACCTGAACTGGGTCATGCCAGCGGAGGGAGCATCGTGAGTGTCGACGTGGCCGTGGTCGGCTGCGGCATCATCGGCGCCGCCGTCGCGTGGCGGCTGTCGCGGCTCGGCCTGAGGGTCGCGTGCCTCGACCCCGCGCCCGGCGACGGCGCCACCCACGCGGCCGCGGGCATGCTGGCCGACGTCACCGAGGCCGACTTCGGCGAGGACCACCTGACGGCGCTGAACGTGGCGTCCGCGCGGGCGTGGCCGGAGTTCGCCGCCGAGCTGTCCGACGCCACCGGCGCCGACCTCGCGTTCCGGCGCACCGGCACGCTGACCGTCGCGTACGACTCCGGCGACCGGCAGCAGCTGCGCCGGCTGCTGACGCTGCGCCGTGGCCTGGGACTGCCGATCGAGGAGATCTCGGTCGACGACGCCCGGCGCATGGAGCCGCTGCTCGGCCCGCGGCTGGCCGGCGCCACGTGGACGGCCGACGAGCACCAGGTCGACCCACGGCGGGTGCACGCGGCGCTGCTGGCCGTGCTCGCCGACCGGGGCGTGGCGGTCGTGCGCCGCCGGGTCGCCGAGCTGAGCCTGACGCCGTCGGGCGGGGTGGGCGGCGTGGTCGACGACCGTGGCACGCGGCACCGGGCCGGGTCGGTGGTGCTGGCGGCCGGCTGGGCCAGCCGTGAGCTGGCCCGCGCGCTGCCCGGCCTCGCCGGCGTGCCGACCCGCCCGGTCAAGGGGCAGATCCTGCGGCTCGACGCGTCGGGGCAGCCGGGGTTCGCGCTCGGCCGCGTGGTCCGCGGCTTCGTGCAGGCGCGCGCCGTCTACCTGGTGCCGCGGCACGGTGGCGAGGTCGTCGTCGGCGCCACCAGCGAGGAGCAGCCCGACGACCGCCAGGTCACCGCGGGCGGGACGTTCGCCGTCCTGCGCGACGCGCGGGCGCTGGTCCCCGGCATCGACGAGCTGCCGCTGACGGAGCTGACCGCGCGGGCCCGTCCCGGCAGCCCCGACAACCTGCCACTCATCGGCGATTCCGGCATTCCGGGCCTGCTGCTGGCGACCGGTCACTACCGCAACGGGATCCTGCTCGCGCCGCTCACCGCGTCGGCGCTCGCGGCTCGATACGGTGCGGGAACGGTGCCCGAGTGGGCCGCGGCCGCGGACCCGCGCCGGTTCGCCGCGACTGTGACGGGAGGACCCACATGACCACGGTGGTGACGATCAACGGTGACGTCGTCGCGTTCGATTCCGACGCGACGCTGGGCGACGTCGTGCTGCGCACCATGACCAAGCCCGACGGCACGTTCAACGACCGCGGCATCGCCGTCGCCGTCAACCAGATCGTCGTGCCGCGCGCCGACTGGGCGGCGACGCCGCTGCAACCCGACGACAAGATCGAGATCATCACCGCCGTCCAAGGAGGCTGACATGTCCGCCGACCCCCTCGTCATCGCCGGGGTGCCGCTGTCGTCGCGCCTGATCATGGGCACCGGCGGCGCACCCAGCCTGCTCGGGCTCGAGGCGGCGCTGCTGGAGTCGGGCACCGAGCTGACGACGGTGGCGCTGCGCCGCGTGCAGGCGAACGGCGAGGGGTCGGTCTGGGAGCTGCTGCACCGCAACGGCATCCGGGTGCTGCCCAACACCGCCGGCTGCTTCTCCGCCGCCGAGGCGGTGCTGACGGCGAAGCTGGGCCGCGAGGCGTGCGAGACCGACTGGGTGAAGCTGGAGGTCATCGCCGACGACGTCACGCTGCTGCCCGACCCGGTCGAGCTGGTGGCGGCGGCCCGGCAGCTGGTCGACGACGGCTTCACCGTGCTGCCGTACACCAACGACGACCCGATCCTGGCCCGCAAGCTGGCCGACGCCGGCTGCGCCGCCGTCATGCCGCTGGGCGCGCCCATCGGCACCGGCCTGGGCATCCTCAACCCCCGCAACATCGCCGCGATCGTCGCCGACGCGTCCGTGCCGGTCATCCTCGACGCCGGCATCGGCACCGCGTCCGACGCCGCGCAGGCCATGGAGCTGGGCTGCGACGGCGTCCTGCTCGCCACCGCGGTCACCCGGGCCGCCGACCCGGTCCGCATGGCCCGCGCCATGCGGCTCGCGGTCGAGGCCGGCCGCGACGCGGCGCTGGCCGGACGCATCCCGCGACGCGAGGACGCGCTGGCATCGTCGCCGGTCGACGGCCGGGTCAACCTCGATCTGGCGTTGTGACCGTCCCGGGTACCGGAGTCCGGCTGTCGCCGGATGATCGTTCCTGGCACGATTCGTCCACATGGGTCTGATCGACGTCCTTCTGCTCGACCTCGACGGTGTGGTGCGCCACTACGACCAGGCGGCGACGGAGGCGATCGAGAAGGGATCCGGGCTGCCGCCGGGCAAGCTGTACGAAACGGCGTTCGAGCCGCGGCTGCTGCAGAAGGTCGTCACCGGCGGCATCACCCGCGCGCAGTGGGTCGACCACGTCGCCGCCACCATCGGCCCGGTCGCCGCCACCGCGTGGTCGACGCAGCGCCCGACCGTCGACCGTCAGGTGCTCGGCATCGTGCGCAAGCTGCGGGTCGCGGGCCTGCGGGTCTGCCTGCTCACCAACGGCACCGACCGCGTCGGCGCCGAACTGGCCGAACTGCGCATCGCCGACGACTTCGACCAGGTGTTCAACTCGGCCGAGATCGGGGTGGCCAAGCCCGACCTGCGGGTGTTCATGCACGTGCTGCGGGTGCTGGGCGTCGACCGGTCGTCCGTGCTGTTCCTCGACGACGCCGCGCCGAACGTGCGCGGCGCGGCGGCGGTGGGCATGCGGGCGCACCTGTTCACGTCGGCGAGCGACCTCACCGACGCGTGCAAGACCTACCGGCTGCTCTGACCGGCGGCCAGCAGTCCGTGCGCGTACCCGATCGCCTCGGGCGTCGTCGCGAACACCCGGCCCTGGTCGCGTAGCCGGGAGATGACGCCCAGCCGGTCCAGCGGCCGGGCGTGGCCGCCGCGCAGGCCCGACACCAGCACGACGGCGTGCCGGCGCTCCAGCCGCTCGATCGCGTCCTTGAGCACCAGCGCGCCGGTGGCGTCGATGGTCGTGACCCGCGACATCCGCAGGATCACCACCCGCACGTCGGCGACCTCGGACAGCTCCAGCAGGAAGCGGTGCGCGGCGGCGAAGAACAGCGGGCCGTCCAGCCGGTACGCCACGACGTGCGACATCAGCAGCGCCCGCTCCTCCTCGCCGTGATCGTCCGGGATGTCGTCGTGCAGCGGGACCTCGTCGAGACGGACGTTGCGGGCGACGGCGCGCAGGGCGAGCGCGCCGGCCACGACCAGGCCGAGGATGACGGCCTGCACGAGGTCCAGCGCGAGCGTGGCGACCGCGGTCAGCACCAGCACGACGGCGTCGGCGCGGGTCGCGTGCAGCATCGCCCGCACCGAGCCGACCTCGACCATGCGCACCGCCGTCGCCAGCAGCACCCCGGCGAGCGCCGCCAGCGGGATCCGTCCGACCACCGACGCGGCCACGAAGACGACCAGGGCGAGCAGCACCGCGTGCGAGAGCGCCGCCAGCCGCGACGCCGCGCCGGAGCGCACGTTCACCGCCGTCCGGGCGATGGCCGCCGTCGCCGGGACGCCGCCGAACAGCGGCGCCGCGACGTTGGCCAGGCCCTGGCCGAACAGCTCCTTGTCCGGGTCGTGCCGCTGGCCGACGCTCATGCCGTCGGCGACGGTGGCCGACAGCAGCGACTCCAGCGCGGCCAGCGCCGCCACCGCGACGGCCGGGGCGAGCAGGTCGGGCAGCATCGCGGGATCGGCGAAGCCCAGCGACGGCGCCGGCAGCCCCGACGGCAGCGCGCCGATGCGCGCGACGTCGAACGAGGCCAGCTCGGCGACCGTGGTGGCGACGACGACGGCGAGCAGTGAGAACGGGACGGACGGCCGCCAGCGCGCACCCGCCAGCATGAGCGCCGCGACGCCGAGGGCCAGGCCGGCGGCGACCCAGTCGGGCGCGGCGGCGAAGTCGCGCACCGCCTCGACGGCCACCAGGACGACGCGGTCGCCGTCCGGCACCGGCACCCCGAGCGCGGCCGGCACCTGTTGCAGCGCGATGACCGCGGCGATGCCGATGGTGAACCCCTCGACCACCGGCGCCGGCACGTACGCCATGTACCGTCCGGCCCGCGCGAGCGCCAGCGCCAGGAGCAACAGCCCGGCCAGCAGGCCCACCATCAGCACGCCGTCGGCGCCGTGCTGGTGCACGATCGGCACCAGCACCACCGTCATCGCGCCGGTCGGCCCGGAGACCTGCAGATTCGAGCCACCGCACAGCGCCGCGACCGCGCCCGCGACCACCGCCGTCGCGATGCCGGCGGCCGCGCCCAGCCCGGACGAGATGCCGAACCCGAGCGCGAGCGGCAGCGCCACGATCGCGACGGTGGCGCCGGCCAGCAGGTCGCGCCGGGGCTGGCGGCGCATGCTGACGAGGTCCGCGCGGGTGGGCAGGACCGACCGCAGCCGGGACCACACCCGGCTCATCGGGCGGCGGCGGCTTCCTCTTCCAGCTCCTGCAGGAGCTCGCGCTGCCCGGCCAGCAGCTCGGTGAGGATGCGGCGGGCCGCGCGCAGCAGGTCGGCGACGTCCGGCCCGGCCATGGCGTACACGACGGTGGAGCCCTCGCGGGTGGACGTGACGATGCCCGAGCGGCGCAGCACCGCCAGCTGCTGCGAGAGGTTCGACGGCTCGACGTCGAGCTCGTCGAGCAGCTCGCGCACCGGCACGGGGCCGTCCTGGAGCAGCTCGAGGACCCGGATGCGGACCGGGTGGCCGAGCATGCGGAAGAACTCCGCCTTGGCGTGGTGTAGCGGGACCGGCATGAAGTACATCATCTGCGCAATTGAAGAATTCTTCAAATCGTGATGTGAGTTGCCGGGCGCTTCGCCGGTCTTCTGTCCCCGACGTCCGCTACGGTCGTCTCACGAGGTGAGGCCGATGACCGACGCCGATTCGGTGGTGCCGCTCGAGCGTGTCGTGCCGCCGTTGCATGCGGGCGAGCGTGAAGCTCTGGTCCTGCGCCTCGACTTCCTGCGCGAGACCATCGTCAACAAGGTGGCCGGGCTGAGCCTGGCGCAGGCCACCACGGCACCCGTCCCGCCCAGCACGCTCACCCCGGCCGGCATCGTCCGCCACCTCATGGGCGTCGAGCGGTGGTGGTTCGCGTTCACCTTCGCGGCGCTGCCCGAGGTCACCGACCCCTGGGCCGGCGACGACGGCGGGTTCGAGCTCGAGCCGGGCGAGACGCTGGCCGCCATCGTCCGCAGTTACCTCGCCGAGTGCGCCCGCTCCAACGAGCTCATCGCCACCCACTCCCTCGACGACGTCGCCCGCCGGGAGGGACACGAGTTCGACCTGCGCTACGCCGTCCTGCAACTCGTCGAGGAGACCGCGCGGCACTGCGGCCACCTCGATCTCCTCCGCGAGGCCATCGACGGCACCGTCGGCACCTGATCCGCGGCCGGGACGTCAGGGAAGGCTGATCGCCACGTACTTGGTCTCGAGGTACTCCTCGATCCCCTCGGCGCCGCCCTCGCGGCCGAACCCGCTGGCCTTGACGCCGCCGAAGGGGGCGGCCGGGTTGGAGACGATGCCGGCGTTGAGGCCGACCATGCCGGCTTCGAGCCCTTCGCTGACCCGCAGGGCGCGCTGCAGGTCGCGGGTGAAGACGTACGCGACCAGCCCGTACTCCGTGGCGTTGGCGCGGGCCACCGCTTCGTCGTCGGTCGAGAAGGTGGTGACGGGCGCGACCGGGCCGAAGATCTCCTCGGTCAGCAGCCGGGCGTCGTCGGAGACGGAGGCGAGGACGGTGGGCTGGTAGAAGTAGCCGGCGTCGCCGGTGCGGCCGCCGCCGGTGACGACCTTCGCGCCGCGGTCGACGGCGTCGGCGACCAGTTCCTCGACGGTGCCGCGCTGCTTCTCGCTGACCAGCGGGCCGACGTCGACGCCGTCGTCGGTGCCGCGGCCGACCCGCAGTGCCGCCATCCGCTCGGCCAGCTTGTCGGTGAACTCGGCGGCGACGGACTCGTGGACGTGGAAGCGGTTGGCCGCGGTGCACGCCTCGCCGACGTTGCGCATCTTGGCCAGCATGGCGCCGTCGACGGCGGCGTCGAGGTCGGCGTCGGCGAAGACGAGGAACGGCGCGTTGCCGCCGAGCTCCATCGAGACGCGCAGCACCTGCTGGGCGGACTGCTCGATCAGCGTGCGCCCGACCGCCGTGGACCCGGTGAACGACAGCTTGCGCAGCCGCGGGTCGCGGATGATCGGCTCGGACACCGCGCCGCTCGACGACGTCGGGATGACGTTGAGGACGCCGTCGGGCAGGCCTGCCTCCTGCAGGATGCGGGCCAGCGCCAGCATGGACAGCGGCGTCTCGTGCGCCGGTTTGACCACCATGGTGCAGCCGGCCGCGATGGCCGGGGCGATCTTGCGGGTGCCCATGGCCATCGGGAAGTTCCACGGCGTGATGAAGAACGACGGCCCGACCGGCTGCTTCATCGTCAGCAGCCGGCTGCCGCCCGCGGGCGCGACCGAGTAGCCGCCGCTGACCCGCACGGCCTCCTCCGAGAACCAGCGCAGGAACTCCGCGGCGTAGGCGATCTCGGCCTTCGACTCCTTGACCGCCTTGCCCATCTCCAGCGTCATCAGCAGCGCGAGATCGTCGGACTGCGCGGTGACGGCCTCGAAGGCGCGACGCAGCAGCTCGCCGCGTTCGCGGGGCGGGGTGGCGGCCCACGAGGCCTGCGCCTCGGCGGCCGCGGCCAGCGCCGCCAGGCCGTCGTCGACGGTGGCGTCGGCGACGGTGGTGACGACCTCGCCGGTGGACGGGTCCTCCACGGGGAACCGCTCGCCCGACGACGCGGCTCGCCACTGCCCGCCGATCAGCAGGTCGGTCGGCACCCCGGACACCACGGCACGCTCTCTGTCCGCACTCATGCCTCCATTCCTACCCTGCCGGCCGGCTGCGATGTCTGCGCCCCTGGCCGGGGTGGGCGACGGGCCTTTGCAATGAGCACCGATAGGCACCGGTGCGTATCGGTGCTCATTGCAAAGCGGCTCAAGGGCCCGGGAGAGACACGTCGGGGCCGGGCACGAGGAGCGGCAGTCCGTCGACGTCGAGTTCGGCGCTCAGCGTGTACGTGCCGCCGGCTAGTCCGGACAGCACGTGCAGGTACCGGACGCCGGCCCAGCGCAGGTCGTGCCGGGCCACCTCGGCGCCGGTCGCGTCGCGGACGACGAGGACGGCGGCGTCGGCGGGCGCACCGGACGCGGACGGGCCGTCGAAGGCCAGCGTGACCGGCCGGACCCGGCCGCTGCCCTGCACGTTCCACTCCGGTTCCCACCGCTCGACGGCGGCCGGTGCGGACGCGGCAGACTCGCCGGCGGCGTTGGCGGCGACGGCGGTCAGCTCGTTCGGGCCGACGGCGACGGGCACGGCCGCGTGCCAGCTGCCGTCCACCGCGGTGACGGCGGTCGCGACCGGCTCGCCGCCGGCCAGCACCGTCACGGTCGACGGCCAGTCGGCGGCGCCGCTCGCCTCGACCGTCCCGGTCACCGTGACGGCGGGCGCGGTCAGCGACGGCGCGCCGGGCGCCGTCAGGGTCGCGTCGCGGGCCCAGTCGACGGCGTTGAGCAGCAGCCGCTCGCCGTCGTCCGTCCAGCCGAGTCCCGGCCCGACGGCGCCGGTGACGGCGCTCGCGGACAGCACGACCTCGACGCTGCGGGCGGTGCGCCAGTCGTACCCGGCGGCGATGCCGTCCACCGGTGACGCCAGCGACGCCAGCGGCCGGCCCGCATACGAGGCCAGCGCGCTGTAGTAGCCGCCGTCGGTGATCAGCGTCGCCGGGTCGGACAGTCCGGCGAACAGGTCGTGCGCCGGGTCGAAGCCGGTGATCGTCACCGGGCCGTCCCCGTAGCCGTGCGCCCCGACCACGACCCGATCGGTGTACGCCTCCAGCAGCCGGACGCCGCCCTGGCCGACGCCCCAGGTGCCGGTGAAGACGAGGCTGGTCTCGGCGGCGTCGGCCGCGGTCAGCATGCCGTCGAAGGTCGCGCGGTCCGGCTCGCCGCCGTTCACCACGACCACCTCGTAGCCGTCCAGGCTCCCGGCGGCCACGGTCCAGTCCAGCGGCGCGGCCGCCACACCCTCCGAACGCAGGAAGCCGGTCACCGCGCCACCCACGTCGCCGAGCACGCCGACGTCCAGCGGCTCCAGCGTGACGTCCAGAGTGGCGGTGGCGTCGGCGGTCACGGTGACGGACGCGGTGGCGGGCAGGTGCCCGTCAGCGGTCACCGTCACCGTGTAGGCGCCTTCGAGCAGGTCGTCGACGGTGTAGGCGCCAGTGTCGCCGGTGGTGGCGGTCCAGCCGTCCGGTCCGGTCGCGGTGAGGACGGCGCCGGCCACCGGCTCGCCGCCTGAGGTGACCACGCCGGCGACGCTCCCCCGCGGCAGCGGCGTCAGCGCGACGTCCAGGGTGACCGTCCCCGACGCCGGGACCTCGACGGTCTGCGTCGCGGGCGCATACCCGAACGCCTCGACCCGGATGGTGTGCGTCCCCGCCGCCAGCCCGAGTACGTACGCGCCGTCGGCGGCCGTCGTCGTCGAGACCGCGGCCTCGGCCGCCGTCACCGTCGCGCCGCCGACGGGCGCGCCGTCCGCCGTCACCACGCCGGTGACCTGGGCCTGCCGTGCCTCGGTCGCCCACGCGACGGCGTTGAGATAGAGGTCCGCGGCGGCGTCGGTCCAGCGGTCGCCGGGCCGGCCGTAGGAGCTGGCAGCGAGCCCGCCGAGCAGGATCTCGACGCTGGTCCCGGACGTGAACCGGTAGCCGAACGCGTCGCCCAGCGCGGTGCCGTCGGCGGCGCGCAGCGACCCCACGGTCGTCCCGCTGTACCCGGACCAGGTCAGGTACTGCTGGTTGCCGCCGGGGTTGACCAGCAGCGGGATCGGCTCGCCGGGCGCGTACCCGGCGAAGATCGGGTGCGCGGCCGACGGCACGACCTCGACCGTCTCGGGCACGAAGTCGTACGCCACCTCGGCCGGGTCGCCGCGCAGGCCGGACAGCGCGCCGATGGCGTACCCGCCCCACTGCCCGGCGTAGACCACCGACACCCCGGCCGCCTCGGCGGCGTCGGCGACGGCGCCGAACGCCGCCCGCTCGGAGGTGAGGACGGTGCCGTTGAACACGATCAGCCGGAAGTCGCCGACGCGTTCGGCCAGCCCGGCCAGTTGCGCGCCGCTGACCTGCTCGACGGCGTACCCCTCGCCCTGCAGCAGCCCGGTGATCGACGCCGACAGGTCCTTCACGACGGCGATCGGCAGCGACGCCCGCAGCCGGACGTCGACCGTCGCCGTCGCTCCGTCCGGCACCGTGACCGGCCGTTCGGCCGCCTGGAACCCGGGGGCCGTGACCCGCAGCGTCCACGTGTCGGCCGGCACGCCGGGCACGGTGAAGGTGCCGTCGGCGGCGGTCGTCGTGGCCAGCGGGGTGCCGAGCAGTTCGACCCGCGCACCGCCGACCGCCGCGCCATCCGGCCCGACGACCGTTCCCGCGAGGGTGCCGGCCGGGCGGGCGGCCAGCGCGATCGGGCGGGTCAGCACCTGGCCGGCGGCGACGGTGACCGGCGCCTCCGCCGTGACGTGCCCGAAGCTCTCCGCGCGCAGCGTCCACCTGCCCGGGGCCAGCGGGACGACGAAGCTGCCGTCGCCGGACCGCGCCGGCACCGTCTCGCCGGTCTCGGCGACCGTGACGGTGCCGGTCAGCGCCGTGCCGGCGGCGTCGGTCAGGGTGCCGCGCACCTCGGCGCCGAGCCGCTCGCCGTCCAGCGCGTAGCCGAGCGCGTTGCGCAGCAGCCGCTCCGCCTCCGGCGCCCACGCCAGCCCGGCCTGCGTGCCGTAGGCCGGGTAGCCGTACGAGCTCACCGACAGCGTGCCGAGCAGCACGTCGACCGCCCGTGCGCCACGGTGCCGGACCCCGGCGAGCCCGCCGCCGGACCCATCGTCGCCGCGAACCGTCGCGACCGTCGTGCCGCTGAAGTCGTCGAACCAGGAGTACTCCGCGTCCGCCTCCACCAGCGGGAACGTCCCCGGCAGCCCGGCCAGCAGCGGGTGCTCGGGCACCGCGGCGGAGGCCGTGACGGCGCCGTCGTCGCGGCCCTCGCCCTCGGCGCCCGGGTCGCCGTCGTAGCCGGACAGGTACCGGAACGCGCCGCGGCCGTACTGGTCCAGCCAGATCGCCGGGACGCTGGCCCGGTTCAGCGCGTCGTCGAAGGCGGCCCAGCCCGCGGCGCCGGGGTCGAACCCGGAGAACGAGGCGAAGTTGCCGACCACGAGGTCGAGGTCGCCGACGGCGGCGGTGTCGGCCCAGGTCAGCGCCCGTGGCTCGTACCCCCAGTAGGTCAGGTACGCGGCCAACCGGCCCTGGTAGTCGTCCAGCACACCGACCGACGGCGACGACCGCAGCTCGGCGTCGGCGGCGGTCTCCGCGCCGATCTCGACCGTCACGTCCACGCGCGTGCGCACGTGCCCGTCGGCGACCACCTCGAGCTCGTAGTCACCCGGCTCGACCAGGCCCAGCGCGTACGTGCCGTCGTCGGCGGTCGTGGTGGTCAGCGACGTGCCGAGCAGCGCGACCGTCGCGCCGGCGATCGGGTCGCCCAGCGCCGACGGGCCGGTGATGTCCGCCTCGCCGGTGATCCGGCCGCGGATGGTCCCGGTGTCGGCCGGGGTCAGCTCGACGTCGAGGGTGGTGACGCCGTTGCGGGCGACGGTGACGGCGTGCTCGGCCGGCTTGTAGCCGAACGCGCTGATCCGCAGCGTGTAGTCGCCGGCTTCCAGCGGGACGACGTACGCCCCGGCGGCGTCGGCGGTCACCGTCCGGCCGGTCTGCGCCACCCCGATCGTGGCCGGCACCGGGACGCCGTCGGCGCCGCGGACGGTGCCCTCGACGCTGCCCAGCCCGGGCGCGGCGGCCCAGCGCACGGCGTTGACGTAGAGCGCGCGGCCCTCGTCGGTCCAGTCCTCGGCCGGGCTCTGCAGCACCGTCGCGGCCAGGCCGGACAGCAGCAGGTGGACGCTGCCCGGGGTGCGCGCGGTGAACGCGGCGCCGACGCCGCGGTCGCCGCCCGTCTCGGTGACGGTGTGCGCGAGCGGCGTGCCGGAGTAGCCGACGATGGCGGCGCTGAACCGGTCGGCGAGCAGGATCTCCGGCTGCGCGGACAGGCCGGCGAACAGCGGGTGGTCCGGGCGCGTCGGCGCGAACGAGACCAGGCCCTCGTCGCTGATCGGCGTGGTGCCGGCCGGGTCGCCGAGGTACTTGCGCAGCAGCCGGACGCCGCCGTCGGAGCTGAACCGGTCGTCCGGGAACAGGCCGCTGACCTGCGCGGCGTCCATCGCGTCGAGGAAGCCGAGGAACGTCGCGGCGCCCGGGTCGGGCGGGTCGTTGAACACGACGAGGTCGAACTCGCCGACACGGGCGGCGTCGGAGAACGCGATCGGCTCGGCGGCGATCTCCGCCGCGGTGAGCAGGGCGACGATGCCGTCACCGCCGTAGTCGCCGATGACGCCGACCCGCGGCGACGGCGCCAGCTCGACGTCCGCGACGGCCTCCTGACCGGCGACGACCTCGACGGCGGCGGTGGCGGTGAAGTGCCCGGCGGCCGACACCCGCAACTCGTACGTCCCGCCCGGCACGTCCGCCAGGGCGTACGTCCCGGCCGCGTCGGTGCTGGTGGTCAGGCCGGTGCCGGTGACGGCCACCTGCGCGTCCGCGACCGGGGCGCCGTCGCGGCCGCTGGTGACGGTGCCCCGGATCGCGCCGAGGCCGGAGCCGGCCAGCGTCGCGTCGACGGTGAGCGTGCCGCCCGCGGTGACGGTGACGTTCTGCTCGACGGGTGTGCTGCCGGGCCGGGTGAACCGGACGGTGTGGTCGCCGGGTTCGAGCAGCAGCCGGTAGCCGCCGTCGTCGCCGGTGGTGGCGTCCTGCCCGCCGGCCGCGACAGTGACGCCCGCGAGCGGCGCGCCGGTCTCGTCGGAGACGGTGCCGGTGACCGCGCCGAACCGCGCGTCGGCGGCGTAGCGCACCGCGTTGCCGAGGACGGTGAACGCGGGCGGCAGCCAGTCGTCGTCCGGGACGCCCCAGCTGGCGGCCGCGGCCAGCGAGCCGAGCAGCACGTGCGCGCTGCCGGTGCCGCGCGGCGCGTAGCCGATGCCGCCGCCGGCCGCGCCCGTCTCGTCGGTGTGCAGCTCCGCGACCGTCACGCCGGAGTAGCCGCTGAACGCCGACCACGCCGAGCCCGTGACCAGCAGCTCCGTCCGCTCGCCGAGCGGAAGCCCGGCGGTCAGCGGGTGCTCCGCGGTCGGCAGCAGCGACACCCGGCCGCTGCCGCTGAGCTCGTCCGGCGCGTCCTGCGGGTCGCCGGTGTAGTCGATGAGGTGGTTGATCGCGCCCCAGCCCAGCGACCACTGGTCCAGCCAGACGACGCTGGTGCCGGCGGCGTCCGTGGCGGCGAGGAACGCGTCGAACGCCTCCTGGCCCGGCTCGGTGCCGTCGGCGCCGTTCGCCACGACCACCTCGAAGTCACCCGGCCGCGCGGTGACGTCGGCGTAGTCGGTGGCCTGCGCGGCGAAGCCGAGGTCCTCGAGGACGGCGAGGATGCGGCCGCGGTCGTCGCCGACGACGGCCACCTCGTACCTCGTCAGCGTGAGGTCGGCGGTCGCGGTCTGGCCGGCGGCGACGGTGACGCGCTGGCGCAGCGGCGCGTAGCCGGGCAGCTCGGCCGTGACGGTGTACGTGCCGGCCGCCACCTCGTCGAACCCGTAGCCGCCGTCGTCGCCGGTGGTGGCCGGGTCGAGCGGGGTGCCGGCCAGCGTGACGGTGACGCCGGCCAGCGCGGCGCCCGCCTCGTCGTGGACGATCCCGCCGACCGCACCGGTCTCGACGGCGGTCAGCGCGGCGTCGATCGTCACGGTGGCGCCGGCGGCCAGCTCGACCCTCTCGGTGTGCGTGCTGAGGCCGTAGGACGCGACCGTGACGGTGTACGTGCCGGGCGGTTCGGTGAGCTCGAACGCGCCGGTGTCCGGGTCGGCCGTCGTCTCGGCGCCGGTCTCCTCGATCCGCACCGTCGCGGCGACCGGCCCGTCCGGCCCGGTGGCGGTGCCGCGGATGGCGCCGGTCGGGTGGAACGCGAACACGCTGCCGCGGACGTCCGCGCTGACCAGCAGCCCGTCGGCGTAGGCGGGCGACGTCGTCACGTTGCCGCCGGCCGTGGCCTCCCACGCCAGTTCGCCGGTCGACGCGTCGAGCGCCCAGATGCGGAAGTCCAGCTGCGAGCCGCCGACCACGAACCCGTCGTCGGTGACCATGACCGACGCGCTGACCGCCCCGGACACCGCGTACTGCCACACCTGGTCGCCGGTCTCGCGGTCGTACGCCACGACCAGCCCGAGGCCGTGCGACCCGGCGATCACCAGGTCGCCGTAGACGGCGGGCGTGCTGCCCTGGCCGTCGCCGTGCGTCGCGGCCTCCCAGCGCAGCGTGCCGGTGGCGGCGTCGACCGCGAGCAGGCTGCCACCGCCGTCGCCGTCCGTCGTCGGGACGAACACGGTGCCGTCGACGATGCTCGCGCCGCCGATGAAGTAGTCGCGCTCGCGGGCCAGCGTCCAGCGGACCGCGCCGGTGGCCGCGTCGAGCGCGATCAGCTCTCCGTCGTCGGCGTTCCCGACGATGGCCAGGCCCTCGCCGACGGCCGGACCGGCGAACACCGAGGTGCCCACGTCGGTGGCCCAGAGCTGCTCCCCCGTGGCCGCGTCCAGCGCGAACACGGTGTCCTCGCGATCCTGCGACGGGCCGGTGGCCGCGTAGACGACTCCGTCGACGACGCTCGGCGCGGTGTAGACGGTGAGCCGGCCCGGTGTCGGGACCGCCCAGCGCTGCTGCCCGGTGGCCGCGTCGAGCCCGACGAGCCCGCCGTCCAGCCCGCCGCCGGTCACGACGAGGTCGCCGGCCACCGCGGGCGTACCCCGCAGCGCGTCGCCGGTCTGGTGCGACCACAGCCGCTCGCCGGTGCCCGCGTCGTAGGCGGACAACCGGCCGGCGTCGGAGCCGAGGAACACCCGGCCGCCGGCGATGACCGGCGACGCGAACGTGACGGCGCTGCCGGCAGCAGCGGTCCAGCTCGGCCGCAGGGTCTCCGCCGCCAGGGCGTCGCCGCTCATGCCATTGCGGGTGGCGTTGTTCTGGTACTGCGTCCAGCCCGGATCGGTGGGCTGGTCGAGAGCGTCGAGGGCGATGTCGAGGCGGGCGTCGCCGTCGAGGGTCAGTTCGTGGGTGCGCGGCTGGTGGCCGGCGGCGGTGACCCGCACGGTGTACGTGCCGGCCGCGACGTCGTCGAAGCCGAAGCCGCCGTCGGCGCCGGTGACCGCGGGGTCGAGCGGGGTGCCGCCGAGCGTGACGCGGGCGTGCGCGACCGGCCCTCCGGGTCCGGTGACGGTGCCGGTGAAGGCGTGCGTCGCGGCGGTGTCCAGCCGCGGGTCGAGCGTCGTGGTCTCGCCGATCGCGACGGTGACCTGCGCGGTCGCCGTCACATACCCGTACGCCGCCGCCGTCACGTCGTGGTCGCCGGCCGCCGTGGGCAGCGCGTACGTGCCGTCGTCGGCGGTCGTGGTCGTGTCGCCGCCCGCGGTGATCGTGACGCCGCCGAGCGGGTCGCCGTCGCCGTCGGTGACCGACCCGGCGATGGTGCCCGAGTAGGCCGCCCGCGTGACCGCGGCGAACGCGTCGACGATGCCGGCGCCGTAGGTGTCGTTCGGCAGGTCGCCCATGTGCGGCTCGGTGCGCGCGGTGTCCTCGAGCAGCGCGCGGACGTCGTCGATGGACAGGTCCGGGTTGGCCGACAGCATCAGCGCGACGACGCCGGTGGCGTGCGGCGTGGCCATCGAGGTGCCGGAGATGGTGTGGTAGCCGTCCTCGCCGTCGGGGAGGTCCCGCGGCCAGGTCGAGCGGATCTGCGCGCCGGGAGCGCTGACCTGCGGTTTCCGGTATCGCTCGCCGTCCCAGACGGCCGGGCCGCGGCTGGAGAAGCTCGCGACCACGTCGTTGACGTCGGTGGCGCCGATGCCGATGGCGTGCGGGAAGCTACCCGGCGAGCCGACCGTGCCGGGCGCCGGGCCGTTGTTGCCGTTGGCGAAGATGGGCACGATGCCGGCCGCCTCCCACGCGGCCACGTCGTCCCAGAAGGTCGTCGCGCCACCGGCGTCGGAGCCCCACGAGTTGTTCACGACGTCGGGCGCGGCGGCCGGGTCGCCGCCGGGCGCGAGCATCCACTGGAAGCCGTCGTGGATGATCGACTCGGTGGTGCTGCCGGAGTCGCGGAAGATCTTCGCCGCGATCCAGGTGGCGCCGGGCGCGACGCCGGTCAGCTCGCCGGGCGCGGTGCCGACGATGCTGCCGGTGACGTGCGTGCCGTGGCCGCCGCCGTCACCGGGCGCCGGGTAGTTCTCGCCGGTCGGGACGTACCAGCTCTGTGCGGGGTCGCCGGTCGTGCCCCGCCACGACGCGCTGAGCGCCGGGTGCCCGCCGTCCGCGCCGCCGTCCATGATCCCGACGACCACGCCCTCGCCACGCACGCCGTACTCGCCCCAGACGTCCGGCGCGTGGATCTTCTCCAGGCTCCAGCTCGGCAGCAGCGGCTCGCCGGGACCGGGCTCGATCGGCTCCTCGAGGGTGATCTCCTCGTCCAGCTCGACGCTCTGGACGTCGGGGTGGCCCTCCAGCGCGGCCAGCGTCGCGGCGTCGACCGTGGCGGCGATGCCGTTGAAGATCCAGTACGGGGTGACGGCGGTGGCGCCGCGGCCGGCGAGCAGGTCGAGGACGGCCGGCTGCGTCGCGCCGGCGGTGTCCTGGAGTTCGGTGACGACGGTCTCGGCGCGGGCGGCCCGGGCCCGCTCGGCGACGTCGCGTTCCGCCTCGGGTCCGGCGGACCGCAGGCTCGCCCGCGCGTCCTCCGCCGCCGCCGTCGCCGCGTCGTCGGCCCGCTCGGCGACGGCGGCGAGGTCGGCCTGGTCGCGCAGCCGGATGATCACCGGCACGGCGCCGCCGTCGGCCGCGGCCGTGCGGACGGCCTCCTCGACGCCCGCCGGTGCCGCGCTCTCGCCGTCCGCCGTGCTGCCACCGGACGCGGCGTCGGTGTCCGGGCCGGCGCCGAAGCCGGCCGGATCGATCGGCAGGCCGGCGGTCAGGTCGGCGGGGACGCCGTCAGTCGCGTCGGCGGCCTTCGTGACTGCCGCCCGCACCGGGAGTGATGCCGACGCCATCGCCGTCGGCGGCACCACCCCCAAGGCCAGCAGCAGCGCCAGGAGCACCGCGGATGAGCGCCCGAACAGGGTGCGCACTGGCATGGTGACCGCCCTTCACCACGAAGTCAGCACCTCGACGGCCCGAACGATCCGGACCAATTGGTGCATTGTGGTGCGTAACGGTATAGACCAGTTAGGTGCGATGTAAAGACCGGTCGATGACGATCGTGTGACCGGTTGCTGCCAGTGGCGGCTACCCGACAGCGTGCGCGGCCCGGTACGCCGTCGGCGCGAGACCGGTGTGCCGGCGGAAGTGTTGCCGCAGGTTGGCGGCGGTGCCGAAGCCGGCCGCACGGGCGATCTCGGCGACGTCCAGGGCGGTGGTCTCGAGCAGCGCGCGGGCGTGGTCGATGCGTTCGTGGTGCAGCCAGCGCAACGGTGTCGTGCCGGTCTGGGCGAGGAAGCGGCGGTGGAACGTGCTCGGGCTCATCGCGGCGCGGCCGGCCAGCTCGGCGACGGTGAGCGGACGGTCGAGGTGCGCCGTCGCCCACTCCATCGCGCCGGCCAGCGTCGCCTCCCCGGGCCGCGGCACCGGCCGCTCGATGAACTGCTGCTGGCCACCCTCCCGGTGCGCCGGGAACACCAGCCGGCGGCTGACCGTCGTCGCGACGGAGGCTCCGAAGTCGGCGCGGATGATGTGCAGCCCCAGGTCGATCGCCGCCGCGCTGCCGGCCGCCGTCAGCACCTGGCCGTCGTCGACGAACAGCACGTTCGGCCGCAGGTCGATGTCGGGGTAGCGACGGCGGAACTGGTCGGCCCAGCGCCAGTGCGTCGTCACCGTGTGCCCGTCGAGCAGACCGGCGTCGGCCAGCGCGAACGCCCCGGTGCAGAAGCTGACCATGCGCGCGCCCCTGGCCGCGGCCGCGCGCAGCGCCTCCAGGACGTCGTCGCCGTAGCCGGCCTCCGGGTCGGGCCGGTTCGGCGCGATCACCGTGTCCGCCGTCGCGACGTCGTCGAGCGTGCCGGGGCAGTGCATGGTGAACAGGCCCTCGCGCACCGTCAGCCCGTCACCGGCTGAGCAGGCGACGAAGTCGTACCAGTCGACGTCCAGCTCCGTCCGGGTGATGCCGAACAGCTCCATGCCGATGGCCATCTCGAACGGGTTCGAGCCGGGCGCGACGATCTGCGCGACGCGGTGCGAGGATCCTTGCGACATACGCCATTTCTACTACTCGTCGGGCCGTTGTGCCGCGGCGAGGCTGGACGTCATGAGTCACGACGCCATCAACCTCGACGCCGCCCTCGCCTCGTTCGATGACCTGTGGAGCCCGCGCATCGTCACGCGGGTCAACGACTACGACGTCCGGATCGCCAAGGTGGCCGGCGAGTTCGTCTGGCACGCCCACGACGACACCGACGAGTTCTTCCTCGTCCTCGACGGCGAACTCACCATCGGCCTGCGCCCCGCCGCCGCCCCCGAGACCTCGGTCACGCTCCACCGCGGCGATGTCTTCGTTGTCCCCCGCGGCCTCCAGCACCGCCCGTCGTCGGCCGGCGCCTCGATCCTCATGTTCGAGCCCGCCGGGACGCTCAACACCGGCGACCACGAGGGCGAGGTGCCCGACCACATCACCCGCACCATCGGCACAGCGCTGACCTCCTAGGAGACCAGCGGCTCGCCCCAGTAGTCGAGGTAGCTGAGGTCCTCGACCGGCTGGCGGGTGCCGGGCTTGAAGTCCTGCGTCGTCGTGTACGCGACCGGCAGCAGACCGACCTGGGTGACGTCGTCGGGGATGCCGAGGATGCGGGCCGCTTCGGCCTCCTTGACCAGGTGGTACGACGTGAGGGTGGAGCCGAGGCCGCGGGAGCGCAGCGCCAGCTGGAAGCTCCACACCGCCGGGAAGATGCCGCCGTAGAACACGGAGTCGGCGGCGTTGGTGCCGTGCGGCCGGCCCTGCACGCACGGGATGACGAACACCGGCACCCGCTCGATGACGTCGACGAGGTACTGGCCGGACTCGAGGATGCGCTTCATCGGCTGTTGCTCGGCGGCCGAACCGGCGGCCTCGCGGCGGCGGCGCATGTACTCGGAGCCGACCTCGCGGAAGAGAGCGCCGAGCTGGTTGCGCAGCTGCTGGTCGCGCACCACCAGCCAGCGCCAGCTCTGCGCCGCGCCCGGGGTGGGCGCCTGCACGGCGAGGCGCAGGCACGCGGTGATGACCTCGGGCTCGACCTCGCGGTCGAGGTCGAGCTTGCGCCGGACCGCGCGCGTGGTACTGAGCAGGTGGTCGGTGACGGCGGTGTCCATGCGGGCTCCCTCAGCGATCGGTCCGGTCAGGCTACTGATCGAGCCCGAACCGCGCGGTGAGCCGGTCGATGGT
Source organism: Jiangella alba (assembly GCF_900106035.1). Lineage (GTDB taxonomy): Bacteria > Actinomycetota > Actinomycetes > Jiangellales > Jiangellaceae > Jiangella > Jiangella alba. The sequence goes on along the minus strand of NZ_FNUC01000004.1, from coordinate 1,405,913 downwards.
GAACTGATTGCGCAGCTTGCAGGCGCTGTTCTGATTGGCGAACAGCCCTTGCTCCTTGATGGCACGCTCCCGCGGGACGGTCGTGATCCACTGGACCCGAACGGCGTACTCCATGGTCTCTGGCAACGTGTGTTCCTTCAGAGCCGGAGCACGCAGAGTGGGAACATCCAAGAGGTTCACCCGTTCCCCGTCGACGTCGACCGTGAAGTCGATGACTGCCTGCGCGGGTTCTGTCACCTGGCCGACGCCAACATATCCGCGACCCGGGATGTACGCGAATACGCGCGCGCCGACGAAGAGCTGGTTGAGCGGACTGGAGTACCTCTTACCGCCGCCGGCTGAGATGTAGCCCAGCTCCTGCTGATCCTCCCAGTTGCGGTGGTCGCCCTCTCCCACGGTGACGTAGAAGTCCTGACCGTTCCACGGCTCACGTGTCTTCTTCGACTGGCGTGACGCGCTGGCGGCAGCGTCAGCCTCCGTCGGCGCGTTGAGCCAGGTCCGCGCCAGGTACTCGCGCCCGTCGTCCTGGTAGTAGCGGAAGAACAGCACACTGATGGGAACCGCGAAGTCAGTGGACAGGTACCGGACGATGCGTTCGGTGCTGTTGTCGAGTTCAGACGCGACGATGATCAAGTGATGGTTCTGGTTCAGGGCATCAGGCAAGGTACCGCCGAACCGTTCCTCGAAGGCCACCTCGAGCTGTTCTCCCGGATGGCGCTCGGAGTACAACTCGGTGAGGTCGACGTGGCCGAGGTCCTTGACCCAGGACCCGTAGTCGAGCGCCTGCGCCACCACATCGCGCGGCGTGCGATCGCGTTTCAGCTCGATAGCGTAAAGATCACCTTCGGCGTCGATGGCCAGCAGGTCGATCCGCTTACCGAATGAGGTCGGCACCTGCCGGGCCAACACCATGATGTCGAGTCCGAGAATCGAGACGGCCTGCTCCAGCAGACTCTCGAGTCTCGACTCGGTGTCCAGCCGACTGAACGCGACCGGCGCAAGGCCGTTGTCGATCCTCCAGATGCCGAACTCCACTGGCATGGGTTCCCTCCCTGTCATGTTGGTCTACGGCGCCCAGTCGGCCGTGTCGACGGAGCCGGTGTCGGCGACGAGGAGCACATGGACGCCCGCGGCGGTGCGGCGGGTGCGCTCGGCAAGGTCACGGTGGCGCGGCACGTCAGGCAGCACCACCAGGGGCTCGTGCCCGGGATGAGTCGAGGAGCATGACCACCTTCAGCAACCTGCGCGAGCCAGTGGCCCGACGTGGCATGGCCGGCCGACGGCCAGCCCTTCGCCTCGGCGCCGAGCTGGCGGCCGTCCTTGCGTGCGACCACGTCGACGCCGCGTGCTCGCGGACGGTGCCGGTCATCGAGACCAGCCGCCAGCCGTGGTCGTGCAGGTACGCCGTGAACAGGGACTGCACCTCGCCCTCCCACGGCCAGACGGTGGTGGCGCCGGCTCGGGACCGACGATCTCGAACCCCAGGGACCGCAGGGGTGCCGCCGGGCCACCGCGCTGCTGAACTGACCGCGCGCGGCAGCCCCGTGACCAGTTGGTGCACATGCTCGACGGGGAAGGTCGGCAGCGCCAATGCGAAAGCCGTACTTCTGGACCCAGGCGGGCTGCTCCACGCCGGTGAGGGCACGCATCACGTCCTCGCGGGTCAGGTCGACCTCGACTCCCCTGACGACGAACCGCATGGGCCGAGCATGCCGGGAGGCTCGGACTCAACCACCGACCGCGGGACGGGTCGCGTACTCGACCAGGCGGCACAACGTGTTGATGCCCTGGACCTGGTCGAGGCTGCGGACCGGGGCGCTCAGCAGCGCCGGGCTGCCGACCAGCACGGCCAGCGACCGGGCCCGCGACACCGCGACGTTGAGGCGGTTGCGGTTGGCGACGAAGTCGACGCCGCGCGGAGCGTCGGCGGCCGAGGACGTGGTGAGGGAGACGATGACGACCGGGGCCTCCTGGCCCTGGAACTTGTCGACGGTGCCGACCCGGGCCCGGCCGTCGAGGGCGCCGAGCAGCTGACCGACCTGCGCGTTGTAGGGCGCGACCACCAGGAGGTCGTCGGGGCCGAGTGGACGGGTGGTGCCGTCGGCGGCCGTCCAGGGGCGGCCGGTCAGCGACGTGACCAGGTCGGACACCACGGCCACCTCGGCATCGCTGCGCACCGAGCAGCCGGCGTGCTCGACCGGCACCCAGCGCACCCCGGCGCCGGCCAGCTCGCCGGACCCGCCGACCAGCTGCGCGGACAGCCCGTCCCGCGGCACCAGCAGGGAGTCGTAGGACAGCTCGGACACCGGCGCGCACACGTCGGGATGCATGCGCCACGTGGTGTCGAGGAACAGGCCGCGCTCGGGCGGGACGGTGTCGTGCTCGCCCAGCACGTGGTCGAGCGCGGAGACGCCGGCGCCGTCGGGGTGGTGGCCCTTGGCCGGCTGCGGCAGCTGGCGCGGATCGCCGAGCAGGATGACGGAGCCGGCGGCGGCACCTGCTGCGACCGCGTTGGCCAGCGAGAACTGCCCGGCTTCGTCGACCACCAGCACGTCGACATGGATGTCGGGGCGGGCGAACAGCCAGCCGGTGCCGGCCACGAGATTGGCCGCGCCGGTCGCGATGGCCAGCTCGACCTGGTCGTTCGAGTTCGTCACCAGCACCGACGCGTGCCGGCTGCCGTTGCCGTCGTCGGCCTTCTGGACGGCCCGCACCAGCCCGGACCCGTCGGCGGCCATGACCGCGTCGAGCAGGTGGGTGATGACCCGATGGCTCAGCGCGGTGATGCCGACCGTCTTCCCCGCCCGCAGCAGCTCGACGATGGCGTGCGAGCCGGCGTACGTCTTGCCCGCGCCGGGCGGTCCCTGCACCGGAAGGGCGCCGTCGAGCGACGGCGCGACCCGGCGCAGCGCGTCGGACCCGGACTCGCCGGCCAGCCGCAGCGGCACCCCGGCCAGTCCCGGCGCCGCACCGGCCAGGAGGTCGCGCACGCCGCGGAACGGCCCGTCGCCCGCGAAGCCGTGTGCCGCGACCCACCCGCCGACCCGGACCAGCGCCTTCTCCTGCACACCGGCCGGGATGGGCCCGACGTTCAGCACGCCGGTGGGGTGCGGATGCTCGTTGGCCAGCGCACGTTTGAGGTCGACGTGGCCGTGTTCGAGGTCGAGCCCGACGACGACGCTCGACCGGCCCTCCTGCCCGGCATGCTCGACCCGCTCGCCGACCCGGACCCGGCAGTCCTGCACCGGGATGGAGTAGCGCCACACGCCGGAGCGCCGCTCGGTGCGCAACAGCCGCGGGGCGGTGAGTCCGCCCAGCGGCGCGACGTCGTCGACCAACTCGCTGGACGTGAGCCGCCGCAGCCGGAAGTACTCCCACCACTCCGCCCGCGCCTCGCGCCGGTGCCATTCGAGCAGCCCGGCCAGCAGCGCCCGGGCCTGCTGGTCGGGGGTGCGCGCGTCGGGGTCGGCCGGGACGTCGTGGAGCAGCCGCTGCTCGACCGCCACCAGCTCGGGGTCGCGTTCCTTCAGGTAGTCGGCTTGGTCGTCGGCGTCGTCGGGACGGGGGACGGCGAGCCCGGCGGCCAGCGCTTCGTCGCGGCGGCCCTCCAGCCAGTCGCGCAACTGCCGGGTGCTGACGCAGTCGTCGCGGTTGTAGGACTCGATGTCGTCGAGGATGCGGTGGTCGCGCTCGGCCAGCCAGCGCTCGTACTCGACGATGCTGGACCCGGCGTCCTTGACGGCGGCGCCGGCCCGGCCGTCGGGTGAGTAGAACCGCTCCAGCGCCTTGATGGAGTAGGACTCGGTGCCGATGAGCAGGCCCTGCTTGACGACGGCGTAGAGGTCGACCAGCCGCTCGCCCCGCAGCAGTGCGTCGACGTCGTCGACCCGGGTGCCGTAGCGCTGCGACAGCCGCTTGAGCACGTTGGGCTCGTACGGCGCGTAGTGGTAGACGTGCATGCCCGGCCGCTGCCGCCAGGCGGCCATGAGGTGGTCGACGACGTGCTCGAACGCGCGCCGCTCGGCGGGTGGGTCGTGCGCCCACCAGGACGTGAACCCGTCGCGGGTGTCGGACACGCCCCACAGGTACTCCAGGCCGTGGTCGCCGAAGAACGGGTCGCCCTCGAGGTCGAAGAAGAGGTCGCCGTCGTCGGGCGCGGGCAGCAGCGCCAGCCCACGGCGCACCTCGACCGGCGTGATGAGCTCGTACGGCGGCAGCTCCCGCGTGCGCGCGCCGACCTGCAGCCGGGCCTGCGTGGACAGCTTGCGCCTGGCGCCGGGACCGACCCGGGTGACGGCGTCGAGGTCGGCCGGCGGCACCGCGGCCAGCTGCTCGACCGTGGTGATGCCGGCCGAGCGCAGCACGTCGCGTTGGTCGCGGCGCAGGAACGGCACCAGCACGAGGTCGTCGTCGGCCTGCCACCGCTGCGCGCACGGCTCTTTCCACGGGCAGATGGCGCAGTGGCCGACCCGGATGGGGTACGTGGGCGGCGGCTCGGCCAGCCACTGCCCGTACCGGCGCATGGCGTGGCGCGCGTAGGCGGCGACGTCGACGTACGGGACGGCGACCTGCTGGCGGTCGCCGAGGATGACGGTGAGCGTCTGCGGCGGCACGCCTTGCAGTTCTTCCAGGCGCTGCGCGTAGACGGCCATCTGCAGCAGCGCCGCCGCCTTGACGTGCCGCGCGAGCTTGGTGTCGGCGATGTCGTAGGACCATGAGCCGAGGCCGGACGGGCGGTGGTCGTTGCGGACGAGGAAGTCGGCGTGCCCACGCCACCGCCCGTCGAAGAAGGTGGCCTGGAAGATGCGGTCGGCGCCGTCTTTCATGGCCGCGAGCGTGCGGTCCTCGGCGTCGGCCGGGCCGGTGCCGCGCGGGATCTCGACCACCCGGTGCGCCGCCGTCATCTCGGCCAGCACGGCGGCCTCGTGTTCGTCGCCGCGGCGGCGGACGACGTCGGCGCCGGGGTCGGCCCCGGACGGCCGCTGCCGCTGCCCGAGCGCCACCTCGAGGTTCAGCGTGGTGAGGTGGGCGCACTCCAGGTGGCCCACGAGGTCGGTGGGGCTCAGGACCAGCCGGCCGTCGGTGACGTACATGGCGCACCTCCTCTCTTCCGGGTCCAAGCCTGCCGCATGCCTCCGACAGAATCGGGGCGCGACATCAGGTGGCGCCTATCCGACGACCGCACGCACGATCAGCGTCACGGCCGACACCGCGCACACCACCATGACGGCCGGCCGCAGCCGTCCGCCGTCGGCGACCGCCCGCAGGGTCGACGCCGCCGCGAACCCGGCCACCATCGCCGGCATCAGCCACAGCGCCGAGACGGTCTGCGTGCGCCCCAGCTCCCCGACGACGGCCAGCGCGACCAGCGAGAACGCGGCGCCGATCAGGAAGTACACGGCCAGCGTCGACCGCACCAGCGGCCCCCGCTCACCCTGGTACACCAGCGCCAGCGGCGGCCCGCCGATCGACGTCGCCGTCCCGGAGATGCCCGACACCGTGCCGGCCGCGGCCAGCACGCCGCGCCGCATCGGCAGCCGGATCGTCCGCACCGTCAGCGCGACCGCGAGCAGGATCACCAGCCCGACCACCACGCTCAGCACCCGCGGCGAACTGACGGAGACGATCCACGCACCCAGCACGGTGGCCGGGACGCGGCCGGCGAACGCCCAGCGCAGCCCCCACCAGTCGACGTGCGCCCACTCGCGGGCCAGCGTGAACACCGGCAGCAGCATCGACAGCCAGAGCAGCGTCCCGGGCATCAGCTCCGGCGCGAGCAGCGTCGCGACGGGCGCGGCCAGCAGGCCCAGCCCGAGCCCGATCGCGCCCTGGACGGCGGCGCCGAGGAACACGGCGACCGCGAGCACGATCATCACGTCAATGGGCGGCATCATGGCCCCCGTGACCGACACCTCGAGCCTGGACGGCCTGCGCGAGCGGCTGCGGCGCTTCGTCGCCGACCGTCAGTGGGAGCCGTTCCACACCCCGAAGAACCTCGCGATGGCGCTGGCCGGCGAGGCCGGCGAGCTGCTGGCCGAGTTCCAGTGGCTGACGCCGGAGGAGTCCGCCGCCGTGGTGACGGCGGACCCGCAGGCGGCCGCGCGGATCCGCTCCGAGCTGGCCGACGTCACCGCCTACCTCGTGCACCTGGCGATGGCGCTGGACGTCGACCTGGTCGCGAACGCGCACCACAAGCTGGACGAGGTGGAGCGGCGCTACCCGCCCGGCGCCTGACGGCCCGGCCTGGAACGATATTCCGGGTGGGCACGGTGCCCGCGGGGGCATCATGGAGGCATGCACACCTTCCCGGTGATCGTCGAGGAATGGCAGTTCGCCTGCTGCGGAGAGCCGTTCGCCGTCGGCGACCTGGTGCACTGGCGCCTGTCGCTCACCGAGGACGACTTCTCGCTGCCCGAGGCGCAGGTGACGGTCGACGTCGTGAGCGGCGAGCCGATCGCGAGCGAGCACCACGGCGACGGAGCGCTCCTCACCGTCCAGGGCGGACCCGCGGCCGGCGTGACGGCGTTCGGCCCGCCGCGGCCGGCCGGCGTGGTCGTCAGCCTGACCGGCCGGTTCGCCGAGGACCATCACGAGCTCGTCCCCGAGTCCGTCCCGCTCACCGCGGGCCGCATCACGCGGGTGCGCGAAGCCCTGGTCGAGTACGTGCGCCGCGACGACGCGCTGGTCCCGGACCCGTCCACGTGGCAGTTGCGCGACGTGCGGGGGTTCACCGACCGCACCGACGGCCCGGACGAACCCCCGCTGTTCCTGGTCGACCTCCAGCGCGCCGAGGTGTGACGGCGTCACCCGCGGCGACCCCGGTCCGCCTCGACGGCTCCGGCGACGATCGCGACGTGCGCCCGCACGAGGTCGCGGCACTCGGCCGGGGTGGCGTTGCTCGGTGACGTGATCTTCACGCCGACGAGGTCCGGCCCGCCCGCCGCCGCCAGCCACGCCGTCACCTCGTCGGTGGTGAGCAGGCTGGCCGCGGCGTCGGCGGCGACCGGGGCGTCGGACCAGCCGCGGATCGGCAGGTGCAGGTCGGCCCAGGCCGCGCCGTCCAGGGTGGCGGCGTCGGAGACACCGGAGAACACCAGCCCGCCGAGCCGCCCCCGCGCCACGACGGCGGCGAGGTGCTCGCGCGGGCCGTCGACGCTGCGGGTCTCGATGGCCGAGCGGGCCCAGTTCAGCACGACCCCGATGCCGCGCTCGTCGGCGACGTCCAACTCGTCGGCCAGCGACAGGAACCCCTTCGACGGCGCGTACGTGTCGCTGTGCGCGTCGGAGTGCTCGATCGTCAGCCGCACGCCGCCCCAGTCCCAACTCAGCGCCTCGTCGAGCGAGGCCCGGAACGCGTCGGCGGACGTGTGCGGGTGCCGCGGCGCCGGGTGCAGCTCGACCGCGGTGAACCGCCCGCCCGGCCCCTCGCCGACCGCGACGACGAACTCGTAGGCGCGGCGCAGTTGTTCCACCGCCTGCTTGCGGCCGCCGTCGTCGGACGACGCGAGTCCCTGGGCCGGCGAACCGCCCAGCGCCATCATCGTGGCCGGGATCATCGTCAGCACGTGCTCGCTCGCCGGGGCGGTCGCGTGCAGGTAGGCGGGGTCGTTCCAGGGCGAGCCGTTGTCCTGGAACGGCACCTCCAGCCCGTCGACCGCCGGCACCGCCAGCACGTCGTCGACGAAGTTCCGGAACGGGGTGCCGGGTTCGAGGCCACGGGGGGCCGCCGCGTACGCACCGACGATGAAGGGCATGCCGATCTCCTCGCTGGCTGTGAACCGAGTCGGGTCGCGTTCAGCGTAGGTCGGGCCAACATGGAACGATGTGCCGGGTCGGCATCCGGTCACGTGAGGTCGACGACCACCTTGCCGATGTGCTCGTCGCGCTCGATGATCAGGTGCCCGTCGCCGGTCCGCTCCATCGGCACCGTCGCGTGGACGAGCGGACGGATGCCGGTGCGGCCCATGAGGCCGACGACGTCGACGAAGTCGTTCCAGCCGCCGAACGGCGCACCCAGGATCTGCCGGTGCGCCTGGTAGAGCTCGCGGATGCTGATCTCGGGCCGGTCGCCGCCGGTCGCTCCGCAGATCACCAGGCGGCCGCCCGTGGCCAGGGACCGGATGGCGTCGGGCCACGTCGGCGCGCCGACGGCGTCGGCGACCATGTCGACGCCCTCGCCCCCGGTCCGCTCGCGCACCTGCGCCGACCAGCCCGGCGCGCTGCTGTCGACCACCTCGTGGACGTACGGGAGCCCGCCGAGGTACCGGGCCTTGTCCGGACTGCGGGTGGCGGCCCAGACCTCGGCCCCGGCCTGCGCCGCGAGCTGCATGGCGGCGGTCGAGACGCCGCCGCTGGCGCCGACCACGAGCAGCCGCTCGCCCATGCGCAGCCGGCCCGTCGTCATGAGCATGGTCCAGGCGGTGGTGAACGTGGTGGGGACCGCGGCCGCCTCCGTCAGCGTCATGCCGGACGGCACCCGGAGCAGGCTCGCGGGGTCGAGGGCGACCAGCTCGCGCTGCACGCCCCACACGTCCTCACCGAGGATCGCGTATCGCGGGCACCTGCTGGTCTCGCCGCGGCGGCAGAACCGGCAGGACCCGCACGACAGGCCGGAGAACACCATGACCTCGTCGCCCGGCGCGAGGTCCGTGCGCGCCGCCGGGCCCACCGCGACCACGGTCCCGGCGCCCTCGGCGCCCATGACGTGCGGCAGCGCCCGCGGCTGCCGCACGCCCGGTCCGGTGAGCCCCTGGCGGACGAACACGTCGAGCCGGTTCAGCCCGGACGCCGCCATCCGTACGACCACCTGGTGCGGGCCGGGCTCGGGCTCGGCGACGTCGCGGACGGCGAGCACCTCGGGCCCGCCGTAGCGGTCGAGGACGACGGCACGCATGAGCGGTCAGACCCAGATCTCACCGAGCGCACGCATGATGTTGCCGCCCGTGACCGCGATGATGTCCTCGTCGCTGTAGCCGTGCTTCACCAGCCAGCCGACGATGTTGTGGAAGCACTCCGTCGGGTTCTCCAGCCCGTCGACGTACGGCATCTTCGGGTAGGACGGTCCCTTGTGCGCGTCGTGCACGCCGAGGTTCGACGCGAAGACGTCGTGCAGCGTGACGTGGTCGCCGTACAGGGTGTCGGGGCCGAAGGCGACATGCTCGATGCCGACCAGCTCGGCGCAGTACTCGAAGTGCTCCATGACCGACTCGATGGAGTGCTCGAGGTGCGCCTGCGTCAGTGTGGTGTGCGGCGCCGCCTCGATGCCGATGACGCCGCCGGTCTCGGCGCACCCGCGGATGACCTCGTCGGGCTTCATCCGCGGCGTCGGCCACAGGGCGCGCGCCCCCGCGTGGGTGATCAGCACCGGCTTGGCCGACGCCGCGAAGGTGTCCATGCAGGTGCGGTCGCCGGAGTGGGAGACGTCGATGGCGACGCCGAGCTTGTTCATGCGCTCGACGGCCCGGTGGCCGAACACCGTCAGGCCGCCGTCGCCGGCCTCCTTGAGCCCGGACCCGAGCGTGTTCGCCTCGGAGTAGGCGATGCCCATCTGGCGCACGCCGAGGCCGTAGAGCAGGTCGATGCGGTCGACCTCGTTCTCGATGGGGGTGGCCGCCTCGAGACACAGGACGATGGCCAGCTGGTCGTTGCGGTGGGCGGAGCGGATGTCCTCGAGCCCGAGCGCGATGGTGACGTAGTCCTGGTGCGCGATGTCGGACGTGCGCATGCCGATGTCGTAGACGATGTCGTCGAACTTCCAGCCGGACTTGCTGGTGACGCAGGCCGTGCCGTCCATCATGTTGTCGAAGACGGCGGTCATGCCCGACTGCGACAGGCCCAGGTAGCCGGTGCGCTCACGGCCGGTGCGGATGTAGCCGCGCACCTCGTTCATGTCGTCGGGGAAGACCTGCGGGTGGTCGTGCAGGCTGATGATGACGTTGTCCTGGACGAGGCGGCGGGTGCGCTCTTCCTGCGCGTCGTCGAGCCCGAGCTCGTAGGCCGGCACCCGGCCGAGCTCGGGCGCCAGCGCGAACGCCTCGTAGTCGCGGCCCTCCTCCAGATAGGAGAAGGACGTGTAGCCGGTGTAACGGCCGGACCGATAGGGCGTGGCCGGCTTGACGGTGTCGGTCATGCGGTTACCTCATCTGTCTCTCCCGCCCCTGGCCGCCGGGGTCAGCGCGGCACGTACGGGGCGATATCGGGAAGCACGGTCGAGCTGGTCAGGAACCCGCGCTTGGCGATCTGCAGCTCCTGGCCCATCTCGACCCGGCGGATGCCGGGCAGCGAACCCAGCACCTCGGTGTTGAAGCGGTACAGGTCGTCGAGGTCGCGCAGCACGAGTTCGCAGGCGAGGTCGCTGTAGCCCGCCGTGGCGGACAGGTAGCGCACCTCGGGATGCCGCGCGAGCTCGGCCGCGACCTCCTCCAGCCGGGCGAAGTCGACGCCCAGCCAGAGGAACATCTCGGTCTGGAAGCCCATGGCCTGCGGGTCGACGAAGGTGGCGAACCAGAGCGCGCCGCTCGACGTCAGGACGTCGAGGCGGCGGCGGGCGGCGGCCTCGCCGATGCCGACGCGCGCGGCCACCTCGGACATCGACGTGCGGCCGTCGGCCGCGAGGATCTGCACCATCTGCAGGTCGGTGGCGTCGAGCGTCACCCGTCCGCCGCCGGGCGCCGGAGGCCGTTCCAGCAGCGCCGCGCGGTCGCCGAGCAGACCGCGGCTCCAGTCGTAGGACGTCTTGAAGTTGCGCACGACGGTCTCGGTGCTGGTGTGGGTGATGCCCGGTATCGAGCGGAGCTGGTCGACCAGCACGTCGGCGAGGTGCGCCCGGGACCCGACGACGACCTCGAGCACGAGGTCGTGGGATCCGGTCAGCAGCGCCAGGAATCGCACGTCGGAGCGCATGGCCAGCACGCCGGCGACGGCCGTGGTGGCGCCGACGGCGCACTCGACCTGCATGAGCACCGGCGTGCCGAGGCCGCACCGCGCGGGGTCGGGCACCGCCGAGACGCAGACGACGCGGTTGGCGAGCAGCCGGTTGGCGCGGCGCGACACCGTCGACTCGGAGGCGCCCGCCACAGCCGCGATCTGCTGCCACGTCGCCCGTCCGTTCAGCTGCAGGCACGCGATGATCGCCCGATCGAGGTCGTCGAGCCGGCCGCTCCCCGATGACCAAGAAGGCAAGCGACCCGGCAGCCAGGCGGGCGAATCATTCGACATGCCGCTCATGTTTGCAAAGACTCCTCGGTCGATCAAGGGTCCACGCGCAGAATTCTGCTCTCGACGCACGGAAACGGAGGCAATCGCCCATCAGCTCTTGTCAGATCGATGGAAACTTGCAAAGCTCCCAGGCACACCGCCACCGGGAGGAGGATCCGTGACCGATCTCGGTACGCACGTCCTCGAACCCGCCTGGCTCGCCGTCGTCGGCGACGTCGTCGTCCTGGACACGCCCACCGGCGTCGACCCACGGTTGTCCGGCCTGCTCCGTGCCGCGGAGACCGCCTTCGCGAACGTCGAGTCGCCGCTCACGATCCGCGGCGTCCCGGCCGAGAAGGCCTTCGTCCATCGCTCCGACCCGGCCCGGGCGGCCGACCTCGCGGCGCTCGGCATCGACGTCGCCACGCTCGCCAACAACCACGTGCTCGACTTCGGCGCCGAGGGCCTCGACGACACCCTGGCCGCGCTGGACCGGGCCGGCATCGCCGCCGTCGGAGCCGGCCGCGACGACACCGCCGCGCGGGCGCCGGTCGTGCGGACCACCGCATCGGGCCGCGTGGCCCTGCTGGGCCTGTCCGCCGCGCTCCCGCCGGGGTTCGCCGCGGCGCCCGGCCATCCCGGCGCGGCGCCGTTGCGCGTCCTCCAGCAGGTGTCGATCGACCCGGTCCTGGCGGCGGAGCAGCCGGGCATGGCGCCGTTCGTGCACACGTCGGCCGTCGCCGCCGATCTCGACGCCGCCTGCGCGGCCGTCGAAGCCGCCCGCTCGCAGGCCGACCTCGTCGTCGTCGCGGTCCACTGGGGCGTGCCGCACGGGTTCGCGGCGCCGTCCTACGGCCTGCTGGCGCAGTACCAGCGCCCGGCCGGGCACGCCCTGATCGAGGCGGGCGCCCACCTGGTCGTCGGGCACCACCCGCACGAACTGCACCCGGTCGAACGCCACCGCGGCGGGCTGATCGCGTACTCCGTCGGCAACTTCCTGTTCCACGCGTGGTCCGACCTCGCCGGGGAGTTCCCCATGCGGGTGCCGGCCGCGCCGTACCGCAGCGCGTTCGGGTCCGACGTCACGCTCGACTCCGTGGTCGTCCTCGTCTCCCCGCCCGGCGCCGACGGCATGACGGTCCACTTCGTCCCGGCCACCATGTCCGCCGGCGAACCGGTCCTGGCCACGGGCGATCGCGCACGCGCGATCGTCGACCGGCTGAGCGACGGCGGCACCGTCGTCGCCCGGGCCGATGTCCTGCCCGACACGACGATCGGTGAGGTGCTGCTCGAACCATGACCGACACCACGTTCTTCCGAGCGGCCGGGGTGTTCGACGCCGTCCGGCCCGGGCTCGTGTACGGGGCCGGCCTGCTGGTGAGCGACGGCCGCGTCGCCGCCGTGGGACCGCCGGACGAGGCGTGCCCGCCCGGCGCGCGGCAGGTCGACCTCGGCGCCGTCTACCTCGTGCCCGGGTTCGTCGACGCGCACACCCACGTCACCATCAGGCCCGGCGAGGGCGACCAGCACGGCCAGCTGCAGCGTCCGGCCGCGTGGCAGACCGTGCGCGGCGTCGACAACCTGCGCCGCATGCTCGCCTCCGGCGTCACGACCGCGCGCGTCATGACCGAGGAACACGACATCGACGTGCACTTCAAGGCGGCCGTCGCCGCCGGCGAAGTGGCCGGTCCGCGGTTGCGGGTGGCCGGACGCGGGCTCAGCCCCACCGGCAAGCACGGCAGCGCGGCCGGCGGCGTCGACGGAGCCGACGGCGCCCGCGCGGCGGTGCGGGCCAACGCCGCGAAGGGCGCCGACCACATCAAGATCTTCACCACCGGCGGGGTGTCCTCGACAGACACCTCGCTGGAGGAGTCGAACTACTCCGCAGACGAGATCGCCGCGATCGTCGAGACCGCCGCCGAGCTCGGGCTCATGGTGTCCGCGCACGCCCACGGCGGCGCCGGGGTCGACCTCGCCGCCGCGGCGGGCGTCCGATCGGTCGAGCACGGCGCCCTGCTGACGGAGCGGAACATCGCCACGCTGGTCGCCCACGGCACCTGGCTGGTGCTCACCAGCACCATCCTGTTCCACCCCACCGGCATCGAGCAGGGCGACGCCGCCGAGCCGGCCATCCTGGCCAAGGTCCAGCAGGCCCGTGCGTCCATGGAGGCGGCCGTGGGCCGCATCCGCGCCGCGGGCCTGCCCATCGCGCTGGGCACCGACTCCATGCACGGCCTGTTCGGCTACGAGCTGCAGTGGCTGGTGGCGCACGGGTGGAGCGCCGAGGAGGCGCTGCTCGCCGGCACCGTCCGCGGCGCCGAGCTGATGGGCGTCACCGACATCGGGGCGCTCGCACCCGGGCGCCGCGCCGACTTCGTCGCGCTGAGACGCGACCCGCTCCAGGACATCGACGCCGTCCGTGAGGTGGCCGGCGTCTACCGCGACGGCCGCCTCGTCGTCGACGCCGATGGCCTCACCCGCCCGGCACCGTCTTCCTGAGACCCCCGCGAGGAGCAGACATGACAGCGAACACCGGCGTACCGGCCCGCGACCGCACCCGTCGCCTGGCCTATCTCGTCCCCGGCCCGATGCACCGGACCGAGCTCGGCGCCGCCGAGCTGCAGCGCCGCCAGGACAAGCTGCGCGACTGGGCGTTCCCCGGCACCGAGGTCGAGGTCCGCGCCGTCGACCGCGGACCGGCCTCCATCGAGTCCATGTACGAGGAGTACCTGAGCATCCCCGCCATGGCCGAACTGCTGGTCGCCACCGAGGCCGACGGCTTCGACGCGGCGATCGTCGGCTGCTTCGGCGACCCCGGCCTCGACGGGCTGCGCGAGATCAGCGACATGCCCGTCGTCGGTCCGGCCTCGGCGTCCATCGCCCTCGCCACGACGCTCGGCCACCGCTTCAGCTTCGTCACCGTGACGGCCAGCATCGTCCCGGCCCTGCGCCGGCTGGCGTGGGAGGCCGGCGCCTCCGACGCGCTCGCGTCCGTGCGGTACATCGAGACGTCCGTGCTCGACGTGAACAAGGACCACGGCGCCGCCCTGGGCCGCATGCGCGAGCAGGGCCGGCTGGCGGTCGATCTCGACGGCGCCGACGTCCTCGTGCTCGGGTGCATGAGCATGGGCTTCCTCGACGTCGCGGAGCAGCTGACCGAGGAGCTCGGCGTCCCGGTCATCAACCCGTCCCGGGCCGGCCTGCACGCCGCGGAGGCCACCGTGGCGCAGGGCCTCACGCACAGCCGGCGCGCCTATCTGACGCCACCGAAGATCGCGGCCGGCGCGAAGCTCGGCGAGCTCTTCGTCGGCGGCGGAGGCCGGCCGTGACCCGTCGGGCCGCCCGGCGCGCCCTCACGGCCGGTGTCGCCGCCGCCGTGCTGCCGCTGGCCGCCTCGGGGGCCGCGGCCGCAGCACCCGCCCTCGGCGAGGTCACGGCGACGGTCGAGGTGGACGAGCAGGGCGCGGCGCAGGTCGAGCTGACCTACGTCGTCGACGGCGGAGACGGTCCCGACGACACGACGAGCCTGTCGTTCTCGGCGCTCGACTTCGGCGGTGACGGCGCCGGCCCCGTCGACGACCTCGAGGTCACGTCCGCCGACGGCGAGCAGCTGGACACGTCCGTCGAGACCGCCGACCTGAAGACCACCGTGACGGTGACGCTGGACGAGCCGCTCGCGGCCGGCGCCGAGACGACGCTGACGCTGCGCTACACCGCCCTCGACGCCGGCGTGGTCGACGGCGACCGGATGACCACCGAGGTGCCCGTCCTGGTGTTCGACCTGCCGGCCGCGACGACGGCGCCCGGCGTCTTCGCCGCGACGGTGCGGCTGGCGCCCGGCTACGACTACGTCGAGGGCTTCCCCGCCAACCCCGAACGCGTGTCCGCGTCCGAAGGCCGCACCGAGATCGCCTACGAGCTGCCGGCGGCGCCGTCGCTGCTGCGCTCGGTCGCGACCACGGGCGACGCCCCGCTGCTGACCCTGGGCGGCTGGGTGAACCTGGCGCTGTTCCTGACCCTGCTGGCCGGCGGCGCCGCCCTGGCCCTCTCCTTCACCCGCGGACGGGCCCGCGCGGCCGAGGAGCGCGACGACGCCACACCCGCCACCGAGCCCGCCGGACGGAGGCACTGATGTCGATCTTCGAGGCCGGCTTCGTCTTCTGGGGCTACCTGGCCATCTACATCGTCCTCACCCTCGCCTACTTCGGCTGGATGGCCGCGCTCAACCGCCGCGAGTCACGGCGGGTCCGCGACCACCGCGAGAACGGATGACGCCATGACCGAATGGGTCGTACTCCTCGGCTACCTCGTCCTGACCCTCGCGCTCGGCTACTTCGGGCTGCGCATGACGAAGAACGACGAGGACTTCTACATCGCCGGCGGCGGGCTGGGCTGGGCCGTCGGCGGCGCGAGCATCGCCGCCACCCAGATGAGCTCCGGGCTGTTCATCGGCACCATCGGCATCATGTACGCGGTCGGCTGGTCGTTCGCCTGGGTGGTGTTCGTCTTCCCGCTCGCCTACTGGATCATGGTCGCGGTCATCGCGCCCCGCTTCACCCGGCAGCGCAAGATCTCGCTGCCCGACTTCATCGAGGCCCGCTACTACAGCCGGGGCGCGCGCGTCATCGCGGCACTGATCATCCTGGTCGCCTTCGTCGTGTACATCTCCGCCCAGGTCATCGCCGGAGGGCTGATCGCCAACGCGCTGTTCGGCGTCTCGGTGAAGGCCGGGATGGTCGGATTCACGCTGGTCGTGCTGGCCTACACCGCCATCGGCGGCATGTTCGCCGTCGTCTACACCGACTTCCTCCAGATGATGATCATGATCGTCGGCGCCGCGGCGGCCATCCCGATGGTGCTCGGCCAGACCGGCGGCCTGAACTCCATGATCGCCCTCGTCGACAGCGCCAATCCGGTCACCTTCACCTGGGACGGCATGGCGCCGTCGCTGCTGCTGACGCTGTCATTGGCGTTCTTCCTCGGCGCGGTGGCCCGGCCGGAACAGCTGGTCCGCTTCTACGCGATGAAGGACATGGCGACCATCCGCAAGGGCATCGGCTTCGTCATCGTCCTGGTCGGACTCGCGCACACGCTGGTGTTCGTGCTCGCGCTCGGCAGCCGGACCCTCTTCCCGGCGCTCAGCACCGCCGACCAGGCGATGCCGGTGCTCGCCGTGCACGCGCTGCCGGTCTTCCTGGGCACGCTGCTGCTGGTCGCGGTGGCCTCGGCCATGATGTCCACCATCTCGTCCGTGCTGCTGGTCGCGGGCACGGCGCTCTCGCACGACATCTACGGCGTCATCCGGCCGGGTGGGTCGCCGCAGCGGCGCGTGCTCATCGGGCGCATCGGCACCGTCGCCGTGGGCATCGTGCCCATGGTCATGGTGCTCACCGGCTTCGGCGCCGGCGAGCTGGTGCAGTTCATCGTCGCCCTGTTCAGCGCGCTCATGGGCGCCGTGTTCCTGGTGCCGGTGGTCGCCGGAGTGCTGTGGCGGCGCGCCACCCGCGAGGGCGCCATCGCGGCGATGGTCGGCGGGCTGGCCGGCACGGTGGGCTGGCGGCAGTGGGGCGACATCGGCTCCATCGACCCGGTCGTGCCCGGCTTCGCCGCCTCGCTGGTGCTGATGGTGGTCGTCAGCCTGCTCACGGCGCCCCCGCCGGCCAGCGCCACCGACCCGTACTTCAGCGACGACCTGCCGGAACCGGCGGTCCAGGGCCGGGGGCAGGCATGAGCGCGGACGGGTTGAGCGTCGACGGCGCGCGCCTGCGCCAGACACTGGAGACCCTGGCCACCTTCGGCGCCGAGCCGTCCGGCGGTGTGAGCCGCACCAGCTTCTCCCCGGCCGACACCGCGGCGCGGGCGTGGCTGCGCGACCAGTGCGAGGCGTCCGGCCTGCGGCTGCGCACCGACGGCATCGGCAACGTGTTCGTGACGGTGCCCGCGCCGGACGCACCGGACTCGGCGCCGGTGTGGACCGGCTCGCACCTCGACAGCGTGCCCGACGGCGGGCGCTTCGACGGCGCGCTGGGCAGCATGGCGGCGCTCGAGGTCGCCCGCCGGCTGGCGGAGTCGCGGCTGCCGTTGCGCCGTCCGGTCGAGATGGTGGTGTTCGCCGACGAGGAGGGCTGCTACCACCATCTACTCGGCTCCACCGCCCTCGTGCGGTCCTATGGTCCCGACGAGCTGGAGCGGCTGCGCGGACGCGACGGAGACCGGCTGGTCGACGCGCTCCGGTCCGCCGGCCGTGACGTCGGCGCGGCCACCCGGACGGCGGTTGCGCCCGGGTCCGTCCACGCCTTCGTCGAGCTGCACATCGAACAGGGCGCCGTCCTCGAGTCGGCCGGCGTGGACATCGGCGTCGTCACGTCGATCGTCGGGATGGGCGGTGGCTCGCTGGAGTTCACCGGCCGGGCCGACCACGCCGGCACCACCCCGATGACGATGCGGCGCGACCCCTTGCGCGGAGCCGGCGCGTTCCTGGCCGGGCTGCCGGACGTGACCGCGTCGATCAGCGACACCGCCGTCGCGACGTGCGGCATCATCGCCGTCGAGCCCGGCGGCGCCAACGTCGTCCCGTCCGTCGCCCGGCTGCAGCTCGACTTCCGCGACGTGCGGCGTTCGTCCATCGAGGCCCTGGAACAGGCACTGGCCGACGCGGCCCGGCGCGCTGCCGCCGCCCATGGCCTGGAGGTCCGGTACACCCGCGACAGCATCACCGACCCCGCACCGCTGGACCCGCGCGTCCAGGACCTGATCGAGTCGGTGGCGTCGGCCCTGGGGCGCACGACGATGCGGCTGCCGTCCGGCGCCGGCCACGACTCGCAGAACCTGAGCCGGCTCGCACCGACCGGGATGATCTTCATCCCGAGCACCGGCGGGCGCAGCCACTCGCCGGCCGAGCACAGCAGCTGGGAGGACGTCGAGCGCGGAGCCGACGTCCTGTTGCGGACCGTCGCCGCGCTCGCGACCGAGTGACGTGTCAGCGGCGCCGCGCGGCGAACAGGCCCAGGACGAACAGGACCACCGCGACTCCAGTGATCAGCAGCCCGACGTCGTGCAGGCCGCCGGTCGACAGGTTCTGTTCGAGGATGACGCCGAGGATGCTGGTGGCCGCGATGGCGCCCAGGTAGCGGAAGGTCTGGAACAGGCCCGCCGACGCGCCCATCCGCCCGGCCGGCGCGGCCGCGTAGAGCGCCGTCTGCAGGCTGAGGTTGGTGACGCCGTTCGGCACGCCGAGCAGGACGGCGATGCCGAGCAGCAGCACCACGGACGTGTCGTCGCCGAGCAGTTGCAGTGCCGCCGCCGCGACCACCAGCAGGCCGAGCCCGAGCAGCCGCGGCCCGGTCGAGCCGTGCCGCCGGATCGCCCGCGCCGTCATCGGTGTGACCAGCATGCTGAGCAGCGTCGTCGGCAGCACCAGCAGGCCCACCGTCGCGGGGTCGAAACCGCGGACCTGCTCCAGCCAGATCGGCATGCCGAAGAAGATGCAGTAGAAGACCAGGTTGATGCCGCCCTGCTGGGCGAGGACGGTGCGCAGCGCGCGGTTCGCGACCAGCCCGCGCACGTCGAGGAACGGCTGGGCCACCGACCGTTCCCGCCACACCAGCAGCGCCCCCAGCGCGACGACGACCGGCGCGAGCCACCACAGCGGCCGGTCCGCCAGCGACAGCACGCCGAAGATCAGCGCCACCAGCGCGCCGCTGAACAGCGCGATCCCGGGCAGGTCCAGCTCGCGCAGCCCGATCCGCGGACCCCGTTCGACCGGCACGCCGGCCAGCACCCGCACCGCCAGCACGATGCCGGCCAGCGTCACCGGCACGTTGACCAGGAACACCGCCTCCCACCCGGCGACGGCGACCAGCAGCCCGCCGAGCACCGGGCCGAGCGCCGCGCTCCCCGACGCGGCCACGGACAGGACGGCGAGCGCGCGAGCGGGCGGCCCAATGCCGTCACCGCCGGCGGAGCGCACCAGGATCAGCGCCGACGGGTACGCCGTCGACGTCGCGGCCGCCTGCACCAGCCGGACCACCAGCAGCCAGCCGAAGTCCGGCGCGAGCGGCGCCAGCGCCGACGCGGCGCCCATCAGTACCAGCCCGCCGATGAACAGCCGCCGCGCGCCGAGCTGGTCGGCCAGCCGTCCCATCAGCGGCTGGCACACCGCGGCGACCACGTAGAACCCGGACGCCAGCCACGTCGACGTCGCGATGCTGACACCGAACTCGCGCTGCAGGCTGACCAGGGCGACCGCGATCATCGACGAGTTCAGCGGATTCAGCACCGTGCCCAGCGACAGCGTCAGCAGCAGCCGGTTGGAGACGCCTCCAGGTCGCTGCGTCATGAGGCGGCGCCGTTCCGCGGCACCCAGCGGGCCATCAGCGCCGCCGCGACGAAGGCGACGGCACCGGCGGTCGCGATGGCGGCGCCCAGCGTCGCCACCGCCGTCACCACGCTCACCAGCACCGGCCCGACGCCGTTGCCGACGTCGGCGAACAACCGCCACGCCCCCAGGAACGTCGCGCGGCCGACGTCCGGCGAGGCGTCCGAGCCGATCGTCATGATGATGCCGCTGCCCAGTCCGTTGCCGAACCCCATCAGCAGCGCCAGCGCCGTGTACGTCCCGACGCCGCCGGTCAGTGGCAGCAGCACCAGCGAGAGGCCGAGCAGCAGCATCGACGGGACGACGATCCAGCGGCGGCCGAGGCGGTCCATCGCGTAGCCGGCCGGGTAGAAGATCAGCATCTCCATCGCGCCCGAGACGCCGAACAACAGGCTCACCGTCGCCGGGTCCAGGCCGAGGTGCTCACCCCACAACGGGATCGCCACCTGCCGCGACGCCCGCGCCGCACCCACCAGCAACGCGCCGACGCCCAGCGTGCGCAGCACCGGCAGGTGCCGGCGGATGATGCGGGCCGTGCTGTCCGGTCGCCCCGCCTCCGGCGCCGTCCTGCCGGTCACCGGCGGCTCCGGCACCACCAGCAGCACGACGGCCGCCGCCACCGCGACCACCACGTGCACCCAGTACGCACCGTCGAGGCCCAGCCGGCTCATCGCCGCCGCGCCCAGGAACGGGCCAGCGAACAGCCCGATCCGCTGCATCCCCCCGAGCGTCGACAGCGCCCGGCCGCGCAGCTCGAACGGGATCGCCTCCGTGACGTACGCGTGCCTGGCCAGCCCGAACACCGACGACGAGATGCCGATCAGCACCACCGCCGCCGCCAGCACGAGCACCGACGGCGCCAGCAGGCAGGCGGTGAGCGCGGCCAGCACGACGGCGAGCGCGAACAGCATCGCCCGCCGCTCCCCCAGCCGGATCGCGAGCATCCCCGCCGGCAGGTCGCCCACGATCTTGCCGACGCCCAGCAGCGCCACCACCAGTCCGGCCGTCGCCACCGAGCCGCCCAGGTCCCGCGCCGACAGCGGGATCACCGGAGCGATCGCGCCCTGGCCGATGCCGAACAGCAGCGACGGCAGATACACCGACGGACCGATCGACCAGAGGCCGGTCCGCGGACGCGCCGTCAACGCCGTTCCCGCACGACGGCAGCCTCCCTCGGCCCCGACGCCGCCCGCCCGCGTCGCGGACCGGCCGCCCGGATCACCGGCCGCCGGCCCCGTTGCGGGTTGGTGCCCGAACGCCCACAGCACCCGTCGGCCCGCGACCCGGCCGCCCGGATCACCGGCCGCCGAGGCACCGGCCGGCCCCGTCGCGGATCGGCGTCCCCACGGCCTCCGTCAACGTCCGCCGGCCCGGCCGCGTCGCCGTCGCCCGATCGCACCGTCCTCCTCCGCCTCGCCGGACCGGCGCCGGCCACACTCGAACCTCGCGCCGCGCTCGTTCTGTCCGGGGGTCGTCGTACGGTCCACTCGCTCTGGTCGACCTGCTCGGTCTTTGGGGGTGCGGGCAGGTCGGCCGGAGTCCAGCCTCCGTGGATACAGTAGCCGGATCGTCGGCCTCAGACGTACAGGCCCGCGCCCGTCGCCGGGGCCCACGTGCCGTCGCCGGCAAAGCGCCGCAGCGTCGCCGTCGTCACCGCGTCGCCGTCGGCGAGAACCGAGCGGCGCACCAGTTCGCGCAGGTCAGCGCCGGACGCGCCGTCAGTGCCGTCGGCGATCGCGTCGACCTCGACCGCCGCCGCCAGCGGCCCCAAGTACCGCCGCAGGATCGCCCGCCGCTGCGCGCCGTCCGGTAGCGGCAGCTCCACCGTCCGGTCGAACCGGGCGGCCCGCACCGCGGCGTCGTCGAGCACCCGTGGCTCGTTGGTGGTGGCGACGGTGACGACGCCCTGGTGCCGGCTCATGGCGCCGTCGAGCGCGGCGAGGAACCCGTGCAGCCCGATGTCGTTGCCGAACCGGCGCCGCCCGACGACGAGGTCGAGGTCCTCGAGCACGACCAGCGCCGGCGAGAGCCGCGTCAGCTCCTCGTACACCGCCTCGATGGCGTCGGAGATGCTGCGGGCGTCGCAGAACACCACCGTGATGTCGCCGGCCAGCTCGGCGGCGAGCACCCGGCACAGCGCCGACTTGCCGGTGCCCGGCGGTCCGTGCAGCAGCAACCCGCGGTTGGTGCCCAGGCCGAGCCGTTCGAGCAGCTCGCGGCGGCGGAACAGGCCGGCGACGTTGAGGTCGACGTCGGCCCAGACCGCGGCCGGGACGATGACGCCGTCGCGCGTCTCGTCGGGCACCGCCACCGGCACGACGTCGAAGCCGCTGCGGCGGGCGCGGATGTGCAGGCAGCGGCCCTTGAAGTAGTTCCGCGGCCCCCTGGCCCGGGCGACGACGTCCTGCAGGTACTGCTCCGCCGCCTCGATGTCGGCGGTCCGGGCGTGGACGATCAGCTCCTTGTCGGCCCACCGCGCGTCGATGGCGACGACCAGCGGCGTGGCGCTCAGCGTGCCCGGCGCGAACGCCGCCACCAGCGACGTCGGCACCGTCTCGACCGTGTCGTCGAGCTGGAGGCGGTCCCAGCGGGGGCTCTCGTCGCTCTCCAGGCCGGCGAGGTCGGCCGGCGGGTGCGCGCGCATGTCCTCGGCCAGCACCCGGGCCACCAGCGGCGCCGTGAACGGCCCGAGCCGCTCCCGCACCGCGATGATCCCCGCGGTGTCGCCGCCCAGCTGCCGCCGGGCGAACTCGTCGTGGTCCTCGGCGGTCCGCAGCGGCACGGTCGCGTCGAGCACGTGCGCCAGCCACGACAGCGTGTCCCGGACGCCGGGCGGTATCCGCCGCAACGCGTCGTCGACGGGCGCACCCGCCTGCGCGGCGTCCATCGGCGTCACCTCCTCGGGCGCCGGAACGCGACACCTCCCGTGACGGCGCTGGTGGTGGCGGGGTTCGAGTCCATGCCTCGACGATACGGGCGGCCGCCGCCCGAACTCCATCGGTTTACCCAGCGCGCCGACCACGTCAACTCGCTCACCCCGGGTGTGGTCACGGGCGGGCAGCAAGCAACTGCCACCGCGGGCATTCGTCACGACCGTCCGTTAGAGTCGTTGATCACCATGCGGCCCGACGGGCTTCCGAATGACGGATATGCCTCCACCCGCGCACTACTTCGTGCTGCCTGGGGGTTGTCGCGCGTGACGGCGTTTCGTCACTCAGCGGAGGGCCTTGCGGTCCTCGCTCTCGAGGGGACGCTGGACGTCCGGATCGCCGAGCATGTCCGCGAACAGATGGGCTCGCGAGCTCAGAACTCCGAACTTCGGGCGTGGCGACGTAGCCTCCCTGTCCTCGCTCACGACCTGGTGGATGCGGGGCTTGGCGGCGTAGAGCTCCTGGTGGAGTATCGGCTGCCCCTGACAAGCAAGCGGGCCGACGTGATCATTACGGGCCTTCACCCGCTGACAGGCAAAGACTCCTACGTCGTCGTGGAACTCAAGCAATGGAGCTCGGCCGAAACATGGGAGGATGACGATCACCTCGTCCTCGTCGAAAGAACTCTCGGCGGTCCACGGCTCCACCCGACCACCCAGGTGCGCTCCTACTGTCAGCATCTCGTCGATTTCACCTCCTCACTTCACAATCAACCAGATGCGGTACGCGGGGTCGCCTACCTCCACAACGCTACCGATCACGCTGTTCGCGACATCCTTAGCGGTGAGTCGGACGATTTCGGTCGAGCATTCACGGCGCAGAGCAGGGACGCATTTGTCGAGTTCCTGCAGAACCGTATCTCCCCACAGTCTGGAAGCGAGCCAGCCGATCGACTGCTGACCAGCGCTGTTCGCCCGAGCCGGCAGCTCCTTTCAGTGGCAGCCGAGGAGATCAAGAACCGAGAACAGTTCACCTTGCTGGACGAGCAGCGGCTGGCCTACGAGCTAGTCCTGCACGCAACTGATCAGGCGAGCAAGGCGGCGAAGGAAGTCATCATCGTCAAAGGTGGGCCGGGTAGCGGGAAGAGCGTCATTGCGCTCTCATTGCTCGGTGAACTGTCGCGGCAGGAGCGCGCCGTCGTTCATGCCACCGGCTCGAAGTCCTTCACAGAGACCATGCGGCGCTACGCAGGCCGCGGTTCAACCCGGGTCAAGAACCTGTTCAAGTACTTCAACAGCTTTGGCGAGCTCCCTGCCGACAGCCTGGATGTCCTCGTAGCTGACGAGGCACATCGAATCCGCGAAACCTCAGCTCATCGCTTCACTCCGGCCCACCTGCGCACCGGCCGACCACAGGTCGACGAACTCATGTCAGCGGCGCGGGTACCAGTCTTCCTGCTCGACGAGCACCAGGTCGTCAAGCCTGGCGAGTCTGGAAACGTGGAAGTCATCCGTGCGGCGGCACGTCGACGCGGATTTCGGGTACACCAAATCGACCTCGAGGGACAATTCCGCTGTGGCGGCAGCGCCGCCTACGAGAGGTGGGTCCTCGGACTCCTCGGCCTTGCCCCCGAACCACCTCGAGTTTGGCAGGGCGATGATCGTTTTGAGGTCATGATCGCCGAGTCTCCATGGGAGTTCGAATCAATCCTCGCAAACAAGCAAACCGAAGGCTACTCGGCGCGAATGTCCGCTGGGTTCTGCTGGTCATGGAGCGAACCACGCGCGGACGGCTCCCTCGTCCCGGATGTAAGAATTGAGGACTGGGCTCGGCCTTGGAATGTCAAGAGTGAGCGCTCTGTCGGTGGAGCCCCCGGACGCTCCTTCTGGGCCACCGACCCAGCTGGCTTCGGTCAGGTTGGTTGCGTCTATACCGCCCAGGGCTTCGAGTACGACTGGTCCGGCGTCCTTATCGGCCCTGACCTAGTCGCTAGGGACGGTCACCTATTCTCGGTACGTCAAGCCAACCGAGACCCCGCTTTTCGGAATCAGGCTGTTTCCGATCACGACTTCGATCGCCTCGTGCGCCAGGTGTACCGGGTGCTCCTCACACGAGGGCTTGTGGGAACCGTGATATATGCCGCCGATCCGATGACCCGAACGTTCCTATCCCGGCTGGTCGAGAGTACGCCCGCCAACTTCACACGCCACTAGCAAAGAGTTAATCACGAACCAGCGGCCGACGGGCTTCCGAGTCACATCGGACATGCCCCCACCCGCAGCAGACATCGCTGTAGGAGGCATGCGCCTAATGATCGGTTGGATCTTCGTGATCAGTCGGAATTTTCCGCACCATTGGGATATCTCACGACGGCATGGCTTCTGGGACATCCGACGGAAAAACCGTGCGATCAGAAAGGGCGACGAGATCTTCTTCTGGCAATCCGGACCGGAAGCGCGGCTCATGGGTCGAGCAGTGGCACGCAGCGACACCTACGAAATCTCCAGCTCCGCCTCTCGTCCATGGGACGAGCACGACACGTCCGACTACGTTGACCGCATCGATCTTCAACACATGCCAGGCGGGCCGAGCCGCCAGCTCACCTGGGCTGAGATCCAGAAAGCCATCGGGAGCAGGGCACTCGAACACAACGGAGTCATCAAGGTCGCAACGGCAGCAGGGGTCGCCACCCTCAAGTCGCTACTCACTGACAGCTTGACGACCGACGTCATCTGGTCGGGCGCTGACACAACGGGGCCTGACTGGACGATCTCCGTGGGCGAGACCCTACTGCGTCAGCACCTACACGACCGTTACGGCCTCAACCGCCAGCGTGGCATCGGCCATTCTCGTGACTCGCCCTTTATCCTCATCTTCGCTGGTTCTCAACGAGGCGAAGAGTTCGGCTATGACGACGGCTGGAATTCGGACGGAACCTACCGGTATACAGGCGAGGGACAGGTCGGCGACCAAAAATTTAGCGACGGTAATCTTGCAGTGCGCGACCACCTCAACAATGGGAAGAACCTGCGACTATTCGAAGTGAGAGGGACCTCGGCTACTTACGTAGGACAGTTTCAGGTGGCGAATCCACCGTTCGAGATTACCGACGCCATCGATCGCGATCTGAACAATCGCTCAATTATCCAGTTTCGGCTATCCCCAATAGGCGACTTCTACGCGCCGCGCGAGCCTCTCCTCCGGCCGTCACCGAGGCCGACCCATGCGTTCATCGCCCTCGAGGCCAACCTCGTAGAGAGCTATACCGCTCACCTCGCTGGTGAACCAGTCGAGCGCCGACGAGTCGAGGCGGAACTCGTGAAGCGCTACAGCGATTGGCTGATCCAGCGCGGCCACAGCGTGGGTCGCAACATCATCACGCCACCAGGCGAGTCCAAGCCGCTGTACAGCGATCTTTACGACCATGAAGCTCAGGAACTCGTGGAAGCGAAAGGCTCGTCCTCACGCGAATCTGTTCGGATGGCGCTGGGACAGATCCTCGACTATTCACGCCGTGTCGACCACCGTTCGAAAGCATTGCTTCTGCCAACCGAGCCGAGATCGGATCTTATCGCGTTGCTGCTGCAGTACGACGTCTCATGCATCTGGCAGACCACGGAGGGTGGCTTCGAGCGGATCGATTCATAATCCGCCCAGGACAAGCTTGGCGACGATCGCCAGCTCGGCCGGGCGCAGGTCGATCTCGTCGAGGCGGTCGATCGGGACGCGCTCGGGCGCGTGGCCGTCGGTGAGTTCCGGGCCACAGCGCAGGGCCGGGTCCATGGTCAGCAGGCGCGCCAGGAAGACGTGCTGACGGGTGGGGTGGGCGGCGGTCGGCGCCACGACATGGATCTGGGCGACGATGGTGGCGGTCGCGCCGAGTTCCTCCATGAGCTCGCGGTGCAGGGCGGACTCGATCGAGGCATCGGAAGGCTCGACGCGGCCGCCGGGCGTCGTCCAGTACGGACGGCGGCCCGGCTTCGTGCGCTTGATCAGCACCAGTCGCCCGGCGTCGTCGAGGAGGAGGGCGCGGGCCGAGGCGATCACCGTCACGCGGCCCGATCATGTCAGTCCCGGCCCGTAGCGTGACCCCATGAGCACGTCGCCGCCGCCGGTGCTGCGCGATCTGCTGGACCGGTACGCCGATGTGCGCGAACAACCCGTGCGCCTGCGGCCGAGCACCTGGCAGAACGCGCTCATCCGGGTGCCCGAATCGCTCGAGGTCACCAGGCTGCTGACCAGCCGCCGGTTCACCAGCGCCGTCCCCGGGTCGAAGACGCACGATCGCACCGTGGGGCGCGAGGGGGTCGAGCGGGCCTGCGCCGCCATGAACGTCGACGACACGAAGGAGGTGCTGCGCACGTTCGTGCTGGCCATGGCGTGGGCGTCGGGGTTGACGGGCGGGCGGTACCAGGCCAACACGGCGAAGGCCATCGTCGAACCGGCGCGGGCGTTCCGGGTGCTCAGCGATGCCGCGAAGGCGCTGCGCCACGCCGGGTCGCTGCACGACGGCGCGTTGGAAGAGGTGCACCGCTGGTGGTCGCTCCCCGGCGTCGGGCAGCCCTACGCGAGCAAGTGGTGGGCGCTGGCCGGCCACCGGCGCGGCCGCGAGTGGCAGCCGCTCGTCCTCGACGACCACGTCTACGCCACGCTCAACGACACCCTGCGCATCGGCGGCACCACGCGGCTGGCGGGCTCGCGGCGCCGGGCCGACCGCTACCGCGCCTACGTCGAGACCGTCCACCGCTGGGCGGTCGAGCTGCAGCTCGCCGGCAGCGACGTCGATGCCCGGCGCATCGAGTTCGTGCTGTTCCACCACAACGGAGGTGCGCCACCGGCAGGATGAAACCCCTGAGCATCAGTCCCCCTTTGGGCGTAATGTCGTTGTCAGTAGGACGGCGACCCACGGGGGGGTGGCCATGGTGCGCACCATCCACGGCACGGCCGTGCCGGCCGCGCTTCCGGCGCTCATCGACAAGTACCGCGACGCGCAACCGCCGCCGGTGCGGTTCCGGCCGCCGAACTGGACGGCGGTGCTCTATCGCGTGCCGCCGGAGCTGAACGTGACGGCGTTGCTGCGCAGCCGCGAGCACACCGCACCGCTGGCGGGATCGAAGGCGAAGGACCGCGTGGTGACGCTCGCCGCCGTCCGGTCGGCCTGCCACGCGATGGATCTCGGCAACCAGCGCGAGGTGCTGCAGGCGTTCGTGCTGACGATGGCCTGGGCGTCGGCGGGCGCGGGGAACGCGACGCTGCGGGCGACGGCGCGCGGGCTGCGCGACCCGGACCGCGCGCACCGCATCCTCGCCGACTCGGTGCGCCGGCTCCGGTCCGCCGAGACCCTGCACGACGGCGCCCTGGAGGCGAACCACCGGGCGTGGTCGCTGCGCGGGGTCGGCCAGTCGCCGGCCAGCCGGTGGTGGGCCGCCGCGGGCGACGTCGTGGGACGGGCGTGGCAGCCGCTGGTGCTGGACGAGCAGGTGTACGCGACGCTCAACCGGACATTACAGATCGGCGGCACTGCCCGGCTGGCCAGCTCGCGCAGCCGCGCGGCCCGCTACCGTGCCTACGTCGACACCGTGCATCGGTGGGCGGTCGAGCTCCGGCTGGACGGGCACGACGCAGACGCGGAGCGCGTCGTGTTCGTGCTCGGGCAGCACGCCGGCGGGGCGACCCCGTCGCACTGAGGTAACTGGAAGGCATCTTTCCTGTCGTTCGCCTGACCCACGCGTGGATCTGCGCAATCATGGTCAAATACCGCAACGGCGCGGGAGGTTCCGCGGGGTAGGTCGCCAGCTGTCGACATCGAACCCGGCATACCGAGGTGATGGAAGGACAGACGTGACGACACACCCTGCTCTCGACGACGAGCAGCAGCAGCTCGACCGCTCGTACGCCCTTCTGGGCGACGACGCGCCTGACCTGCCGCCGCTGTTCGGGCGGGTCGACGACGGCGGCGGCTCGCGCTACGTGGGTCTCGACGACGTCCGCGACGAATCCGGCGACGCCGTCGTCGTCGCCTGGCACTCGCCCGAGGCCGGCGCGTTCTACCAGTCCTGCGGCACCGACCCCGCCGGCGTCACGCTCAAGCGGGTCGTCACGGTCAGCGACCGCCAGGTCATCGCCGTGCACGACGAGATCGCCGGCGGCTCCGCGGGCGACGTCAGCAGCGCACACGACCACCGTCCCGTCGTCGGGAAGGTCGTCGTCGCGGCGCTCGAGCAGTTCCGCACCGGCACGCTCGCCGAGGCCACCGCCACCCTGCGGCCCGAGCAGTACGACATCGTCCGCCGGCCGGGCCGGGGCGTCCTCGTCATCCAGGGCGGGCCCGGCACCGGCAAGACCATCACCGCGCTGCACCGCGCCGCGTGGCTGGCCGCCCACGACGACGCCGTGCGGGCCGGCGGCCTGCTGGTCGTCGCACCGACGCCGCCGCTGCGCAGCTACGTCGCCGACGTCCTGCCGCGGCTCGGCGCCGATGCCGTCACCACCGACATCGCCGCGCTGTACGGCGGCCCGGCCCGCCGCAACGGCCGCGACACCCGGCCCGAGGCCGCGCGGGTCAAGGGGTCGGCCGTCATGGCCATGCTGCTGCGCCGGCTGGTCGAGGCCGCCGACGCGCCGGCGACCCCCGAAGAGCTGCTCCGCGGCCTGTATGCCGACCCCTCGCTGCTGGAGCGGCTGGCCGACGACCTCCTGAAGGCCGGCCAGCGCGACGTGCTGTACCGCGAGCCGACGGCGTCGATCGACGACGAGCCGTGGACCGTCGACGACCTCGTGCTGCTCGATGAGCTGTCGCACCTGCTCGGGCGCGCTGCGCCGCGCTACGGGCACGCCGTCGTCGACGAGGCGCAGAACCTGTCGCCCATGCAGGCCCGCGCCATCGCCCGCCGCTGTCGCGACGTCACGCTCGCCGGCGACCTCGAGTGCTCGACCGGTCCCGGCAAGCACGACGACTGGAGCGAGCTGACCAGCTACTTCGGGTCCGAGTTCAGCCAGGGAACGCTGGGCATCGGCTACCGCGTCCCCCGTCCCGTCATCGAGCTGTCGCGGCGGCAGCTGCCCGACGGCGGCACGCTCGACGTGCCCGACTCGCTGCGCGACGGCCTCGGCGTGCCGCTGGTCCGCCGGGTCGACCCCGGCGACGAAGCGGCGGTCGCGCTGTCCGCCGGCGAGGCCGCGGCGGGTACGGGGTTCAAGGTCGGCGTGGTGGTCGCGCCGGCCCGCTACGACGAGACGCTGCGCTACTGCCAGGCGGCCGGCGTCAAGGCCGGCGACGGCCGCGACGGCGACCTCGACCAGCCGGTCACGCTGCTCCCGGCCGACCTCGTCAACGGGCTCGAGTTCGACGCCATCGCGCTGGTCGAGCCGGCCGAGATCGGCGACGGGACGGAGCTGGGCCGGCGGCTGCTCTATGTCGCGATGACGCGGTGCACGCAGTCGCTGGCGGTCTTCCACGCCACGCCGCTACCCGCCGGCATGGAGCACCTGGAGCGCCCGGCGCCGTCGCGCGAGCCCGAGGTCGAGCACCGTCCGCGCCCCGCACGCACCGAGGATCTCTACGATCTCTTCAAGCTCCTGCGCGACGATGACCGCATGCTGGTCGAGGTGCTGATCCGCCGGCTCCTCCGCGACTCCCTCGAACGCGACGACTGAACGGCCCCGTCGGCCAGATAGTTCACCTAGTGAAACTATCACCACCTTGTGCCTAAGCCATTCCAAGCGTTCCAGTGGTGTTTGCCGCAATCTACCGCCTCGTAATTCTCCCCAAATGAGAATTCACGAACTAGTCTGGCCTTTCTCATGACACGGGCATAGCATGATCGTCCGATGTTGCTGTGGAGGGGCGCCATGGCCGGTGGACGGGACCAACTGGGTCCTTTGGAACGGGTGACGCGGGTGCTGGTCGCGCTGGTAGCGGCCGAGCCGAAGGGGATCCCGACGCCGCGATTGCTGAAGATCGCGGCCTTCGGTGGGGGAGAAGACCATCATGTACGGCAGTTGAAGCGGCTGATCGAGGATCTCAACGGCGTCGGCTGGGACATCCGCAACACCGCACCACCCGGCCAGACCGCGGTCTATCGGGCGTTCGCCGGTGACAATCGGCTGCGACTGACCCTGACGCCGGAACAACAGACCGAGTTGGCGAGGGCGGCACTGATCGCCGGCAATGCGGCGTTCGCGGAACGGGCCGGCATCGAGGGCGCCGCCGCACCGCCGATTCCGGAGTTGCGCACCGCGCCATTGGCCGAGCGCAATGACGACGCGCTGAACAAGGTGCTGTACGCGCTGGAGCGGCATTGCCGGCTGCGGTTCCTCTACAGGCGGCGGCAACGGCTGGTGCACCCGCACTTCGTCTATCCGGGCACGTCGGGCTGGCATCTGGTCGGCCACGAGGACGGCAGCGAGAAGGACAAGCAGTTCGTCACGGACCGCATGGCCGACGTCCGGGTCGACCTCCCCCGCACGGCCGACCCGCGGCACGAGCCGTTCCGCGACGAGGTCGATCCGCTGATGTGGGCGGTCGACCAGCCAATCGACGTCACGGTCGAGACGACGCCCGCGCACCGCAACCAGGTCGAGACGCTGCTGGGCACGTCGTCGTATCACGAGATCGACGACGACGTGGTGCGGCTGACCATCCGCGTCACGCACCGGGCGGCGTTCCGCAACCGGGTCTACGAGCTCGGGCCGCGCGTCCGGGTGCTGGCTCCCGAGACCATCCGCCGTGAGCTCCTGCTGGAGCTGGAATCACTTCTGGACTGAGCCATGAGCGTTCCTCCGCCCGTGTTCGTCCGCCGCTTCGAGCGGGTGACGCACGCGCTTCGCATCCTCACCATGCACCCCGACGGCGTCCCGTTGCACCGGCTGGCGGCCGAGCTGGACGTCGACGAGCAGACGCTGCGCGATGAGATCGTGGCGTTCTACTGCGCCGACAGCGCGGCCGTCGACACCGGACCGCTGCGCCAGGTGCGCATCGAGTTCGTCGATGCCGACGGCGAGGCCGACGACGTCGACCCGGCGACCGCCGAGGTCGTGCGCGCGTCGACCGACCACCCGGCCGCCGAGATCGGCGTGCTGCACACGGCGCCGGCCGACCTCGCGCACATCTATCGTGCCGGGCAGGCCCTGTTGTCGCTGGAGCCGGACAACAACGTGCTCGACGGCGCGCTGCGGGCGCTCGGCGACACCATGCTGCGCGGCATCCACCCGGTCGACGACCACTGGAAGGCCGAGCTGGCCGAGCTCCTCGTCGACGCGATCCGGCGGCGGCGCTGGGTGCGGGTCGAGTACACGCCGGTGTGGCACGACGACAGCATGGAGCACCGCATCGCGCCGTATCGCCTGCTGCGCACCCGCCGCGGCTGGGAGGTCGACGCGGGCATGTCGGCCGACGGCCGGGTCGTCGGCAGCTTCCTGCTCACCGGCATCCGTGACGCGACGCTGCTGGAAGAAACGTTCGAGCGGCCGCCGGAGGTCGAGGACCGGCTGGCCGGGCACCGGCGCGTGCGGCAGATCGAACTGGTGGTGCCGCAGGACGCGCGCTGGGCGGTGGACCGGTTCGCCGAGAGTTCCGAACTGCTCGCCGAGGACGAGGAGTCGGTGAAGGTGCGGGTCCGGCTGCTGTCACCGGTCGACCGGCGGCTGGGCATCCTGCTGCTGAGCGCCGGGCCGCTGGCGTTCGTCACCGACCCGCCCGCGCTCGCCGACGCCGGACGGCGGCTGGCGCGCGAGTTGCTGGAGCACCACCACGCCGCCCACTGACCGCCCGACGCCGCGTGTCAGGCTGTCGGCATGGCTGAGAACGCACGACGTACGGTGTCCCTGCGACGAGTCGGCGAGCGCCGCTACGTCGCCACCAACGCCCGCGGTGGCGAACTGCCGTTCGGGCAGGGCGACGACGGCGACTTCACCCCGGTCGAGTTGCTGCTGACCGCGATCGCCGGCTGCTCGGCCATCGACATCGACTTCATCACCTCGCGCCGCGCCGAGCCCGAGACGTTCGAGCTGACGACCACCGCGAACAAGATCCGCGACGACCAGGGCAACCGGCTCGAGGACATCGAGGTGTCGATCAGGATCCGCTTCCCCGACGGCGCCGACGGCGATGCCGCGCGCGAGGTGCTGCCCGACGCCGTCAAGAAGTCGCACGACCGCCTGTGCACCGTGAGCCGCACCGTCGAGCTCGGCACTCCGATCGCGATGCGGCTGGACTAGGGTGTGTCTCCCGGGTCTCGGCCGTAGCGAGCGGCGTCCAGGTGGATGCCTCGCAAGGCCGAGGAAGGAGTCATAGCGGGGTTCTATGACGACTGACGAGAACGCCGCGAGGCGCCGCCTGGGCGTCGCGCAGTAGGCCACGGACCCGGGAGACACACCCTAGGCGTGTCAGCGGGGCGCGCCGGCGGCGATACGGGCCTCGTAGCGGGCCCGCGCCTTGGCGGCCTCGACCTCGCGGTCGCGCGGCGGGGCGTGGGTGACCAGCGCGTCGAGCAGGTGGCGCGTGGAGTGCGCGATCTCCTCGACGGCGATGTCGAACGCCTCACGGTTGGCCTGCGACGGGCTGCGGGTGCCGGCCAGCTTGCGCACGTACTGCAGCGCGGCGTCGTACACCTCGTCGTTGGTGGCGGGCGGGGCCAGGTTGTTGAGGGGTCTGATGTTGCGGCACATGTCTCCGAGCCTAGGCGGACGACGGCTGTAGCCGCGACTGTCGAACGTCGTCGAGGTGGATCAGCAGGTCATGCCCGTGGCCCGGCGCGACCTGCGCGGCCAGCCAGCGCCGGGCCGGACCGGTGACCCGGCGGAGGTCGATCAGGTAGTCGTCGAACCGCACGCGGCCCAGGACGTCGTCGTCGGCGCCGGTGAAGCCGATGCTGACGTAGCCGGCGCCGAGGGAATCGCGCAGGAGCGTGCCGCCGGCGTCGCTGTGCTGCGTGGTCAGCGCCATGCGGTGGCCGGTCTGCCGCTGCCACCAGACGATGGTCGCGGCCAGCACGTCGTCGCGGTACGCGCGCTGCGCGGTGCGCCCCTCGGGCGTCGCCAGGTCGAACGCGAGCGCCGTCGTGTGCTGGACGATGCTGCGGGCGTGCTGCACGGCCCAGACATGCTCGCCGCCGTCGTCCGGCAGCGCCGCGAGCAGTTCGTACGCCTCGACGGCGCCGTGGCGGCGGCGCTCTGGCTCGGCCGGCGGCACGGCGTACAGCTCGGTCAGCCGCGCCGCGAGGTCGGGGTGGATGCCGGCCGCGTAGGCCACGACGCGGTCGGACGCCACCGCTGCGGCGTGGCCGAGCCCGACGCCGACGAACCGGATCGGCTCGTCGTGGTCCAGGTTGAAGCCGCGGATCCACTCGACCAGGGCGAGCAGGTCGCCGGAGTCGAGCGGCTCGCGGCTGATGATCGCCCGCGGGTCGCCGATTCCGTGCACGACGTAGTCGTCAAGCAGGACGCCGGTGCTCCAGCCGACCTCCTGGGCGAACGTCCGGAAGCCCTGGTGCTCGGCGAGGTAGCGCAGCAGCCGCCGCTCGGTCGTGACGAACTCCGGCGAGGAGACGGGCGCCGCGGCGTCGACGCCCACGACGCCGGCGGCGCCGATCATGCGGCCGAACGGGGCCAGGTCGTCGTCGCCGGGTGCTCCGGTGAGCGGGTGCGCGCGCCGGTCGAGGCCACGCACGACGGAGTCACCGGCCGCCGCCAGCGCCGTCGCCACGACGGTCACCGCGCAGGCGCCCGCGACGACCACCGAGGCGGCGGAGAGGGCGAGAACCCGTGGCAACGAGCGCATGGTGGCTGGTCCCTTCGTC
This sequence comes from Jiangella alba, assembly GCF_900106035.1. Lineage (GTDB taxonomy): Bacteria > Actinomycetota > Actinomycetes > Jiangellales > Jiangellaceae > Jiangella > Jiangella alba. The sequence goes on along the minus strand of NZ_FNUC01000004.1, from coordinate 1,371,672 downwards.
GAATGGGCTGGTGTCTCGACCCTGTCGTACCCAGGCCGGTACGACGATCCGGCAGGCCCGTGCACCGTGGTGGGGACAGCCCCCGCGCGTCAGCCGCCGGCCAGCTCGCGCTCCAGCGGGGTGCGGAAACTCGGGATGATCGACGCGCCGCCCAGCCGCGGTTCGAGCTCGGCGGCCGCCTGCTCGACGGCGGCCGTGGCCTCGGCGCCGGCGTCTTCGAGCAGCCGCCACCGGATGGCGCCGTCGTGCATGCCCCACCCGCCCACCACCCGTCCGCCCCACCACACCGTGGGCCCGATGTTGCCGTTGCGGTCGAACAGCGCGTCGCGATGCGGGCCGAGGAACCAGTCGCGCCGCTGCCAGCCCATGGGCGTGGGGTCGAGTGCCGGCAGCAGCGTGGCCACCGGTGCGACGTCGGCCTCGGGCTCGGTGTCGTCGGCCAGGACGAGGCCCGGTTCGCCGTCGAGGTCGACGTCGGCGGTGTCGAGGCCGGCCAGCACCGTGCGCGTGACCCCGAGCGTCCACCCCGTCCACCACTGCACGTCGGCCACCGTGGCCGGCCCGAACGCACGCAGCCAGCGCCGGGCCAGCTCGGCCCGAGCGTCGGCCTCGGGGACGTCGGGCAGGCCGTCGGGCCAGAGGCCGCGCACCGATGCCCATCGGTGCTGCCGCGACAGCCAGGTGCCCGCCGGTCGTCCGCGCACGACGCGGCCGTCGGCGCCCATGAGTGTGAGCACGCGGCTGGTGATGTTCTGCTTGACGTCCCACTTCTTGTCGGTGGTGGGCAGGATGGCGGTGCGCAGCCGCGGCTCGGCCTTCGCCAGCTCGGTGGCCAGCGCCTCGCCGCGTTCGTCGACCGCCTTCTCGGTGGCGGTCTCGACGTCGGCCAGCCACGCGGCGACGTCGCCGTCGATGGGTGGTTCGGTGGGCAACGTGCTGAGGTGCTGGACCAGCTGACGGCGCAGCCTCGCAGCGATGGCCAGCCCGGCGGCGCTGTGGACGACCGGGGCGAACGCGGTGGGCGCGACGAACATGGTGCGCCGCATGGCGATGAGCTTCACCACCGAGCGGTCGTCGTACAACGCCGCCGACACGTCGCCGAGGGTGGCCTCGGGCACTCTGACCAGCGCCGACACGTACACCGTGGCGGGATCGGTGGCGTGCAGGACGACCATGCCGGCGGCCGCGCCGGCGACCGACCCGGCCGGCGTCTCGCGGGCGAGGTGGTGCCGGCGCAGCAACCGGAGCCGGCGTTGGCCGGGGCTGATGGTGAGCACGGTCCGATCCTGGCACGGCGGTCCGACAAGGTCGGCACGTCCAGGATTCGCTGGACCACGGAACGGGAACGATCTACGCGATTCGGTTGACAAGACCCTTAAGGTTTGTTTCGGGACAATTCTTCTCGAACCGTGGACTTCTCGGGGGGCACCGTGAGCCAGCACAAGGCAACGGAAGAACGGCGCTACCGGATGGAGCTGGCGGTCGTCATCCTCATCGGCCTCGCCGTCGCCGCCGCTGCCATCGCCGCGATCCTCGTCCTCGGCGGGTCCCCGGGCGACGACCTGCAGGAGTTCGGCGGGCTGTCCGCCGTCGAGTAGGCGTCAGCTCACCACTCGGCGAAGGAACCGTCCGGGTGCCGCCAGACCGGACCACGCCACCGGTGCCCGATCTCGTCGGCGCGGCGAACGGCGGCCTCGTCGATCGCGATGCCCAGCCCGGGCGCCGTCGGCCGCTCCACGTACCCGTCGACGAAACGGAAGACGGCGGGGTCGACGAGGTAGTCGAGCAGGTCGTTGCCGACGTTGTAGTGGATGCCGAGGCTCTGCTCCTGGATCAGGAAGTTCGGCGTCGCGAACGCCACCTGCAGGCTCGCGGCCAGGGCGATCGGGCCGAGCGGGCAGTGCGGCGCCAGGGTCGCGCCGGTCACCTCGGCCTGCGCGGCGATGCGGCGTACCTCGGAGATGCCGCCCGCGTGCGAGATGTCCGGCTGGACGACGCTGACGCCGGCGGCCAGCGGTCCGGTGAACTCGGACCGGCCGAACAGCCGCTCACCGGTCGCGATCGGCACCGAGCTCGCCGCGACGACCGACGACAGTTGGGCGCCGAGCTCCGGCAGCACCGGCTCCTCGACGAACAGCGGATGCAAGGGCGCCATGAGCGGCAGCAGCCGGCGCGCGTTGGCCGGCGAGACGCGGCCGTGGAAGTCGACGGCGACGTCGCGGTCGGGACCGAGCACCTCGCGAGCCGCGGCCAGCCGCCGGAGCACGTCGTCGGTCTCGGCCTGGGTGGCGATGGGGCCGAGCTTGGCGCTGCCGTTCATCTTCACCGCGGTGAAGCCCTCGGCCACCTTCGCCGCGATCGCGTCGGCGACCTCGGCCGGTTCGTCGCCGCCGACCCACGTGTACATGCGGACGCGGTCGCGCACCGGCCCGCCGAGCAGCGCGTGCACCGGCGCGCCGTACACCTGGCCGGCGATGTCCCACAGCGCCTGGTCCAGCCCGGCGACAGCGCTGGAGAGCACCGGCCCGCCGCGGTAGAAGCCGCCCTTGGAGAGCACCTGCCAGTGGTCCTCGATCCGCAGCGGGTCCTGCCCGACGAGGTAGTCGGCCAGCTCGTGGACGGCGGCGCGGACGGTGTCGGCGCGCCCCTCGACCACCGGCTCGCCCCAGCCGACGACCCCGTCGTCGGTGACGACGCGGCAGAACAGCCAGCGTGGCGGCACCTGGAACGTCTCGATGGCGGTGATCTTCACTCGGGCTCCTTCCCGGACGTGATCGCCCCGACGTCGCGGTCGGCTCGCGCCAGCAGCTCGCGGACCGCACGCTCCGCGCCGTCGGCGTCCCCACGTGTGACGGCGTCGAGGACGGCGCGGTGGGCCGGCACGCTGTCGTCGTGCCCGCCGTCGGCGTGAACCAGCAGGTCACGGGCGCGCAGACCGGTCGCGATGACCTCCTCGAGCTGGCGCAGCAGCGCGTTGTGCGCGGCGGCCAAGAGCGCCCGGTGGAACGCGAGGTCGGCCTCGACGACGGCGTCGGGATCGGTCATCCGCTCGACCGCGTCGCCGAGCGCGGCGAGGTCGGCGTCGGTGCGACGCTGCGCGGCCAGCCGCGCACCGGCCGGCTCGACGATGTCGCGCACCTCGGCGAGGTCGGACAGGAACGCGTCGTCGGCGCGGTTCTGCGCCTGCCACCGCAGCACGTCGGCGTCGAGCAGCGCCCACTCCTCGCGCGGGCGGACCAGCGTGCCGCGCTTCGGCCGCGCGTCGACCATGCCCTTGGCGGCCAGGACACGCAGCGCCTCGCGGAGCACCGTGCGGCTGACGCCCAACTCGTTCTCCAGCCTGACCGGGTCGAGGACGGCCCCCGGCGCGACGTCGCCACGGACGATCAGCTCGCCCAGATGCGCGACGACGGCGCCATGGATGCCGCGGAACACGCTCACGCCGGCCGCCCCAGCTCGGGGGCCGGGCGGACGCCGGCCGGGCGGCGGGGGCCGGTGGCGCGGGGGGCGGTCGCGCGCAGGCCAGCCGGGCGCAGGAGGCCGGTGGCGCGGGGGGCGATCGCGCGGACGTTGTCGGCGCCCGCCCGTAGGGTGGGACTCCCTCCCAGCCGGGCGGGGACCGAACCCGGCCCAACGCGCACCGAACGCAGCCCGACGGCGCCCACACCCCGGCGCCCGGCGCCGGCCGCGCGGACGTGGTCGGCGCGGAGGCAGGCGGCGCTCATGCGGAGTCCGCCGTCACGCTCCAGCCGCCGTCGACGACGAGGGTGGCGCCGGTGATGTAGGAGGCGTCGGCCGAGCCGAGGAAGGCCACCGCGGCCGCCACCTCGTCCGGCCGGCCGAAGCGGGCCAGCGTGGTGGCGCGGACACTGCGCCGCTGGTCCGGTTCCGCGACGTCGTCCCAGGCGGGCGACATGATCGGGCCGGGGACGACGGTGTTGACGCGGACGTCGGGGCCGTAGTCGGCGGCCAGTTGGCGCCCCAGCGAGAGCAGCGCGCCCTTCGACGCCGCATAGGCGGGGCGGCCCGGCAGCCCGCGCATCGCGTGCACCGACGACGTGAGGACGACCGAGCCGCGCGACGACACCAGCAGCCCGGCCAGCGCGTGCACGGCAAGAAAGGAAGCCGTGAGGTTGACGTCGAGCTGACGGTGCCAGTCGGCGACGGACAGGCGGTCGGCCGGCTCGATCACCGCGATCGCCGCGTTCGAGTGCAGCAGGTCCAGCCGCCCGGGCAGCAGGCCGGCGACCCGCGGCCAGCCCTCCTCGTCCGCGACGTCCAGCGGCACCCCGGCCGCCGCACCACCGAACCCCGTCCCGACTGCGGCGGACGAAGCGGCCGCAACGGACGAGCCGAGCGCCGCCTCGTCGACGTCGGCCAGCAGCACGTGCGCGCCCTCGGCCGCCAGTCGCACAGCGGTCGCGGCGCCGATGCCGGACCCGGCGCCGGTGACCAGCGCGACCCGGTCGCGGTAGCGGGGCGCGAGGACGGTGTCGCTCTCACTCACGAGGGGCAACCTAGCATTCAGTCATCTTGTATGACTATTCACGCCTGGTTGACGAACCGGATGTGATGGTTCACATTTGCTCCCATGACCGAGCGATCCGCAGACGGCAGGGCGAACCGCCCGCCTGACATCCACGCGGTCGCCCGGCATGCCGGCGTCTCGCACCAGACGGTGTCGCGGGTGCTCAACGAGAGCCCCCGGGTCCGTCCGGCGACCCGCGAGCGGGTCCGCGAGGCCATGCGCGTGCTCGGCTACACCCCGAACGTCGCCGCCCGCACCTTGATCACCCGGCGGTCCAGGACGCTCGGCCTGGTGGTGCTGAACGAGGAGCTGTACGGCCCCGCGTCGGCACTGCGCCATGTCGAGCAGGACTCCCGCTCGGCCGGCTACGGGCTGCGCATCCTCAACCTGCCGCCGATGGCCCGCAGCACGCTGCGTGAAGCGGTCGAGTCGCTGCGCCAGCAGCTGGTCGACGCGGTGATCGTGGTCGACCCGCACCCCGAGGACCAGCCACTGCTGGGTCCGCTGCCGTCCGACCTGCCGCTGGTGACGGTGGGCGGGCTGCGCTCGGCGGGCGTGCCGAGCGTGTCGTACGACTCCGGCCCCGGCGTCCGCCAGGCGGTGCAGTACCTGCTCGGCCTGGGCCACCGGACGGTGCACCACATCGCCGGGCCGGCCGGCTGGGCCGAGGCCGACATCCGGCGCAGCGTCTGGGAGCGCACGCTCGAGCAGGCCGGCCGCGAGGTCCCGGCGCCGATCGAGGGCGATTGGACGGCGCGCTCCGGCCACGCCGCCGGGCTGGCGCTGGCCGGCCGCGACGACGTCACCGCCGTGTTCTGCGCCAACGACCAGATGGCGCTGGGTCTGTTCCACGCGCTGGCCGAGCGGGGCGTCCGCACCCCCGAGGACGTCAGCGTCGTCGGCTTCGACGACGTGCCGGACGCCGCGTACTACCGGCCGGCGCTCACCACACTGCGCCAGGACTTCGCCGAGCTGGGCCGGCACACGGTCCGGCTGGCGCTGCGGCAGATCGAGACCGGCACGCGCGAGGGGGTCGAGAGCGTGACCCTCGCGCCGCCGAGCCTGATCCTGCGCGCCAGCACGGCCCCGCCCGCCTGATCCACCCCGAACCCGCGAACACCCCATGCATCACGAAAATGTTAAGGATCACATCAGGAGGAGAACATGGCTCAACGACGAGCCCGCCCGACCCGCCTCGCGGCGGCCATCGCGGCGACCGCCCTGCTGCTGGCCGCCTGCGGCTCCGACGACGAGCCCACCAGCACCGGCGGCGGCACGAGCGCCGATGGCGACGGCGACACCGGCGCCACCCTGACGATGTGGGCCCGCTCGGTGACCGCACCGCAGACCGAAGCCCTCGTCGAGGCGTACAACGCGTCGCACGAGAACCAGATCGAGCTGACCGTCGTCCCGTTCGACAGCTACCTGCAGAAGGTGACGGCGGCGGCGGGCGGCGGTGAACTGCCGGACCTGCTCGCGGCCAACGTGGTCGAGGCGCCGAACTACGCGCAGCTCGGCCTCTGGCAGGACATCGGCGACCGCATCGACGCCCTGGACTACGCGGACGCGCTGGCGCCGTCGCACATCGACGCGGGCACGGTCGATGACCAGCGCTACGCCGTCCCCCACGTGGTCGACACCTCGGCGCTCTACGTCAACACGAAGATCCTCGAGGCGGCCGGCGTCGACCCGGCCGACCCGGCGCCGACGCTGCAGGCGCTCGCGGACAACATCGCGACGATCCAGGCGGCGAGCCCGGGCACCCAGGGCCTCTACCTCGCCGGCAACTGCGGCGGCTGCCTGGTCTTCACTGTCTGGCCGTCCATCTGGGCCTCCGGCGGCGAGGTGCTCGACGAGGACGGCACCGAGTCGCTGCTGGACCAGCCCGAGGCGCTCGAGGTGTTCGAGGCGTACAACCAGCTCTTCGCCGACGGCGCCATTCCGGAGGCCGCGCGCAACGAGGCCGGCCCGACGCAGAACGAGCCGTTCGCCAGCGGCCAGGCGGCGTTCTCGCTGCTCGGCTCGAAGGCGCTGGCCACGATCCCGGAGTCGGACGCGCTCAGCATCGGCGTCGTGCCGATCCCGGGCGTCGACGGCGGCCGCTCGTCGTTCGTGGGCGGCGACGTCCTCGGCATCAGCTCGTCGTCGGAGCAGGCGGACGCCGCCTGGGACTTCGTCCAGTGGACGCTCAGCGACGAGGCGCAGCTCGAGGTCATGGCGAAGAACAAGAACCTCACCGTCCGCACCGACCTCGCGTCGAACCAGTACTCCGAGCAGGACCCGCGGCTGGTGCTGCTGAACGAGCTGGTCGGCGAGGGCCGCACGCCGTACGCGGGCAACTTCTTCCAGACCTTCAACGACCCGAACGGGCCGGGGCTGCCGCTGATGCGGGCCGGGCTGTTCGGCGACGATCCCGCGGCGGAGGTGCCCGACCTCAACGGCGCCGTGAACGACTCGCTGCAGCGGAACTGAGCGGAGCGACGTGAGCGCGATCGCCCCGGCCCGGCGGCGCGGACGGCGGCACAGCATCCGCCGTCCGCGCACCGGATTCCTGCTCGTCCTCCCCGCACTGCTGGTCGCGGTCGGCCTGTTCGTCGTGCCGCTGCTGCTGGCGGCGCGGATGTCGGTGTCGGACTGGCCGCTGCTGGGCGAGCCGTCCTTCACCGGCCTGGAGAACTACCGCGCCATCGCGGACAACGACCTCGTCGGCCAGGCGCTCGGGTTCACCGCGAAGTACGCGGCGGTGATCCTGGTCGTCCTGCTCGCGGTGGGACTCGGGCTGGCGATGCTGGTCCGGCGGCCGCGGCGCGGTGTCGGCCTGCTGCGGACGGCGTTCTTCCTGCCGGCCGCGGTTGGGCTGACGTCGGCGGCGTTGCTGTTCTACGAGCTGTACTTCGCCGGGCTGTCGCCGGTGGACGACGCGCTGACGGGCCTCGGGCTGATCGACAAGCCGATCGACTGGCTGGGTCAGCCAGGAACGGCGTTCCTGTCGGTGGTCATCATGATGACCTGGCGCTTCGCCGGGTTCTACATGCTGATCCTGCTGGCCGGCCTGCAGTCCATCCCGGACGACGTCTACGAGGCGGCCCGGCTCGACGGCGCCAGCCGGTGGCAGACGCTGCGGCACGTGACGCTGCCGCTGCTGCGGCCGTCGCTGGCGCTGTGCACGATCCTCATCATCACCGGCGCGCTGCTGGCGTTCGAGCAGTTCTACGTGCTGACGAACGGCGGGCCGGACAACTCCACCGTCACGCTGGTGATCGTCATCGTCCGCGAGGCGTTCTCGTTCCTCGACCTGGGCTCGGCCGCCGCGATCTCGATGGTCGTGCTCGGCGGGCTGATCGTCCTCAACGTCGTCCAGCTGGTCGCGCTGCGCCGGGAGAGGTGACCCCATGACCACCACGCGCCGCGCCGGCGTCGTCTCCGGCATCCTGGCCGCCCTGCTCGCGCTGCTGTTCGCGTTTCCCCTGCTCCGGGCCGCGATCCTGTCCGTGACCGACGGCGGCGGCCTCACCGCGGCCAACTACGGCAAGCTGGCCGACTTCGGCGCCGGCCTGCCGACGTACCTGTGGAACACCGCCGTCGTCACCCTGATCACGGTGGCCGGCTCGCTGGCACTGGCGATCCCGGCCGGCTACGGGTTCGCGCGGTACACCTTCCGCGGCAAGAACCTGATCTTCGTGCTGATCCTGGCGATCCTGATGATCCCGCACCCGACCATCCTGATCCCGCTGTACGTGCTGCTCGGCGACCTCGGCCTGCAGAACACGCTGATCGGCGTCGCGCTGGTGATGATCATGTTCCAGCTGCCGTTCTCGGTGTTCATGATGCGCATCGCGTTCTCCGCCGTGCCGGAGGAGCTGGAGGAGGCGGCCATGCTGGACGGCTGCTCGGAGACGCGGGCCATGCTGCGGGTGTCGCTGGCGGCGGTCGTGCCGAGCGTCGTCACCGTCGGCCTGTTCGCGTTCTTCGCCGCCTGGAACGAGTTCCTGACCCCGCTCATCCTGCTCAACGACGGCTCCCGGTTCACGCTGCCGATCGCGCTGGTCAGCCTGCGTTCCGGCGACTTCGGCGCGGTCGACCTCGGCGCGCTGCAGGCCGGCGTCATCGTGTCCGCGCTGCCGTGCGTCGTGCTGTTCCTGCTGCTGCAGCGGCACTACGTGCGCGGCCTGCTCGCGGGGGCGCTGCGTGGCTGAGCCGACCGCCGTCCCCGTCACCCCGAAGCTGCCTGGAGGCTCCATGCCCGACCCGTCCCATCCGCAGCGCGGCCTGCCGGTCGCCCCGAGCCGTGGCCGGCTGACCCCGGTCCCGGCCGGCGACGTCGTCCTCGAGGACGGCTTCTGGCGGGCCCGGCAGGACCTCAACGCGAGCACCGTCCTGCCCCATGCGCTGGACTGGATCGACCGGCTGGGCTGGACGGACGCGTTCCGGCGGGCGGCCGCGGGCGACGACGCGCGGCCGCGTCAGGGCAAGCTGTTCACCGACGCCGACGTGTACAAGACGGCCGAGGCGCTGGCCTGGGAGGCGAGCCGGACGCCGTACGGCCCGGCGGGTGAGCGACTGGCCGGGCTGGGCACGCTGATCCGCTCGGCCCAGGAGCCCGACGGCTACCTCAACACCTGGTTCGGGCACCGGCACGCCGCGCAGAAGTACACCAACCTCAGCCACGGTTTCGAGCTGTACTGCTACGGCCACCTGATCCAGGCCGGCGTGGCGCGGCTGCGGGGCGGCGCCGAGGACGACCTGACCGCGGCCGCGCTGGCCGCCGCCGACCACGCCGTCGCGACGTTCGGCGCCGACGACGACACCCGCGTCGACGGCCACCCGGAGATCGAGGCGGCACTGGTCGAGCTGGCCCGCGTCACCGGCCGCGAGCGCTACCTCGACCTCGCCGGGAAGTTCCTGGCCCGGCGCGGCCACGACACGCTCGAGCACCACGCCATCGGCCCGGAGTACTACCTCGACGACCGGCCGCTGCGCGACGTCGACGTGCTGCGCGGGCACGCCGTCCGGGCTCTCTACCTGACGGCGGGCGCGCTCGACCACGCGGTCGAGACCGGCGACGACGCACTCGTCGAGCACCTGGCCGGGCAGTGGGACCGCACCATCGCGACGCGCACCTACCTGCACGGCGGCATGGGCTCGCGGCACCTCGGCGAGTCGTTCGGGAACGACTACGAGCTGCCGCCGGAGCGCGCCTACGCCGAGACCTGCGGCGCGATCGCCGGCGTCATGGCGGCCTGGCGGTTCACGCTGGCCACCGGCGAGCCGCGGTTCGCCGACCACGCCGAGCGCGCGCTGTTCAACATGGTCGCGACCGCGCTGCACCCGAGCGGGCAGCGCTTCCTCTACGTCAACCCGCTGCACGTGCGGCACCCGCTGCCGGAGCCGGGCGACGACGAGGCGCCGTTCCGCAAGGACACCCCGCGGGCGCCGTGGTTCTGGGTGTCGTGCTGCCCGACGAACCTGGCCCGGCTGTTCGCGTCGTTCTCCGGCTACGTGGCGACGACCGACGCCGGCGGGCTGCAGCTGCACCAGCTGACGGCGGCCCGCATCGCGACCGACGTCGCCGGCCAGCGGGTCGTGCTGCGCGTGCACACGTCCTACCCATGGGACGGCACCGTCGAGATCGAGGTGGTCGAGGCGGACGGGCGCGACTGGGAGCTGGCGGTCCGGGTGCCGGCGTGGGCACGGTCGGCCCGCGTCGAGGTCGGCGGCGACGTGCGGTCCGTCGTGCCGGGGATGGCCCGGGCGCGACGCGGCTGGCGGCCCGGCGACCGGCTGACGCTGCGGCTGGACACCACGCCGCGGCTCACCGTCCCGGACCCGCGGATCGACGCGGTGCACGGCACCGTCGCCGTCGAGCGGGGGCCGCTGGTCTACTGCGCCGAGGTGCCCGGCGGCGCCGCCGAGGCCCGGCACACGCTGCCCGGCCCGCGGCCGAAGCTGACCGAGGTCCCGGCCGGGGTCGACGGGCTGGACGCGGGCGCCGTCGGCATCGCCACCACCGTCCGCACCACGACGGAGACGACGGTGCCGGCCTGGCCGTACGCCCCGGCGGCGCCCGAGGCCGAGACGACCGAGCACGAGCTGACGCTGGTGCCGCTGTACCTGTGGGGCCTGCGTGGCCCGTCGACGATGCGGGTGTTCCTGCCCGTGGAAGGGACCGAGGAATGAGCGACGCGACCGTGCGGCTGGTCCGCCGCGGCGACCTGTCCGGCGCCACCGCCCAGACGGCCGGCGGGCTGGTGCGGCTGTCCGCCGTCTCGACGTCGATGACGGGGTCGGCCGGCCTCTGGATGGGCATCGCCGAACTGCCTGCGGGGCATGCCACCGAGGTGCACCACCACGGCGAGTCCGAGACCGCCGTGCTGGTGCTCGACGGCGTGACCCGCTGGTGGTACGGCGACGACCTGAGCGAGCACGTGGTGGCCGAGGCCGGCGACTTCGTCTACGTGCCGGCCGGCGCGATCCACGTCGAGGAGAACCCGTCCACCACCGCGCCGGCCCGCATCGTCGTCGCGCGGACCAGCGGCGAGGCGATCGTCGTCAACCTGCCCGACCACCCCGCCAACGCCCGGTTCCGCTGAGTCACCCGGCGGGGAGCCAGACCCGCATCGTCGAGACGCCGCGGTTGCCCCACTGGTGGTACGGGGTCAGCCGCAGCGTCACGGCGCGCGGCTCGGCGTCGTCGCCGTCGGGCGCGGGGACGGTCGTGCCGGCCAGCTCGATGATGCCGTCCCGCTCGACCGGGTCGGGGCCGACGGCGATCAGGTCGAGGTCGACGTCCGGCTGGTCGACGGACTCGGCGCAGTAGACGACCGGGCCGCGCTCGATGGCGACACAGCCGCGGACGGCGTCGACGCGCGGGTCGGCGACGGTGACGCGCGGCGCCATCGGCAGCGTCAGCACCACCTCGTCGCCCGCGGCGACGGTGATCGTCACCCGGCCCGGCTCGACGGCGTCGGCCGCCCCGCCGCGGGCCGCCAGCGTCGCGCCGGACGCCCAGCCGGGCACCCGCAGTGACAGCTCGAACGGCCGGTCCGCCGCCTCGACCCGCACCGCGACGACGCCGTCCTCGGGGTAGCGGGTCGTGACGCTCAGCCGGACGGCCGCGCCGTCGGGCAGCGCCGCCGACACCGTGCCGGCCGCGTACTGGTGCAGCTGCACGCCGCCGTCGTCGACAGTCGCCAGGTAGCCGCCGAGCGAGGCCAGCAGCCGCGCGACGTTCGTCGGGCAGCAGGACGTGGTGAACCACGGCGAGCGCATGCCGCCGGTGCGGAACAGGCTCGGGTTCTCGGCGTCGGGGACGACGCTCGGGGCGCGCCGGTGCAGCGTGTTGACGTAGTGGAAGCCGCGGCCGTCGTCGGCCGGGCAGGTCGCGACCACGTTGAACAGCGCCCGCTCGATGACGTCGCCGTACCGCTCGTCGCCGGTGGCCAGCAGCAGCCGCCAGGCCAGCATGACGGAGGCGACGGCGGCGCAGGTCTCGGCGTACGCGCGGTCGGCGGGCAGCTCGAAGTCGGCGCCGTAGGTCTCGCCGTGGTGGTGCGAGCCCATGCCGCCGTGCAGGTACGTGCGCCGGGCCAGCGTGCGGTCGTACTGACGGCGGACGGCGTCGAGCAGTGCGTCGTCGCCCGTCTCGACCGCGACGTCGACCGCTCCCGCGGCGAGGTACAGCGCCCGCACGGCGTGGCCCTCGAACGCGTCCAGCTCGCGGATCGGGCGGCGGTCCTGGTAGTAGCTGGCCCCGCCGTACATGGTGTCGCCGAGGGTGTCGTGGCCGCGGCGGTCGACGAAGACGCGAGCCTGGTCCAGGTAGCGCCGCTCGCCGGTGACGCGGTACAGCTCGACCAACGCGGTCTCGATCTCCGGGTGCCCGCAGATCCCCTGGTCACCGTCCGGGCCGAAGACCTCGCAGACGTGGTCGGCCACCGCGACGCCCAGCGCGACGAGGTCGTCGTCGGGGCCGCTCGTGCGGGCGTGGGCGACGGCGGCCTGGATGAGGTGGCCGTAGCAGTACAGCTCGTGGCCCCAGGCGAGGTCGGAGTAGCGCTCCGGCTGGCCGTCGCGGCCGTAGAACGTGTTGAGGTAGCCGTCGGGCTCGAGGACGGAACGGAACAGCGTCGTCAGCTCGCCGATGCGCGCGTCGGACGACGGCGCCGGCTCGCGGCCGGTCTCCCAGGCCAGCGCCTCGACGTACTTGTACACGTCGGAGTCGGTGAACAGCCGGCCCTTCCGCGCGGCGGGCAGCGTGCCGGCGACGGCGGCGCGGAAGTTCTCGACCCACCCGGCCCGCTCCAGCCACTCGTCGCAGTGCGGGATGATCGCGTCGCGGTTCAGCCGCTGCCGGTCGGCCCAGAAGCCGCCGTCGATGCGCACCTCGCCCAGCCCCAGCGGCTCGTACCGGCCCGCCGTCCGCGGCCGCACCGCCGCCACCGTGCCCCGTCCGTCCACGCCCGGTTCCGTCCTCTCCGTCGTCATCGTCAGCCTTTCAGTGCGCCGGACATGAAGCCGCGCATGTAGTGCCGCTGCAGCAGCAGGAAGATCAGCACACAGGGGACCGCCGTGACGACGATGCCGGCCTGCAGCGCGCCGAGGTCGACCGAGCCGAACTCGCCGCTGCGCAGGCTCACCAGCGCCACCGGCAGGGTGAACTTGGCGCCGTCGCTGAGGAAGATCAGCGGCGCGATGAACTCGTTCCACGACGCCAGGAACGCGAACAGCCCGACCGTGATCATCGACGGCAGCACCGCCCGCAGCAGCACCCGGCGCAGCGCGCCGAACGACGTGCAGCCGTCCATCAGCGCGCTCTCCTCGAGCTCCTTGGGCAGCGCCTCGAAGGCGTTGCGCATCATGAACAGCGCGAACGGCAGCTGGAACATCACCAGCACGAGGCTCAGCCCGACCAGCGAGTTCTGCAGCCCCACGTAGCCGAACAGCTGGTAGAGCGGCACCAGGATGGTCGGATGCGGGATCATCAGGATCGCCAGCGCCGACAGGAACAGCAGGTTCTTGCCCGGGAAGTCGTAACGGGCGAACGCGTACCCGGCCAGCACCGCCACCACCAGCGTGCCGGCCACCGTCAGCGCCGACACCGCGACGCTGTTCCACAGGTAGACCAGCAGGCCCTCGCCGTAGTCGGCCAGCCGCTCGTAGTTCTTCGTGCCGTACGTGCCCTCGCCGCCGGTCGCCTGGCCACCGGTGACCGAACGCACCGACGACCACACCAGCGGGCTGAGGAACAACACCGCCAGAGCCGTCGCGAAGCCGTAGAACCCGGTGCTGCGGGCGGCCCTGCCGACGCGGCGGCGCCGGGTCGCGGTCGTCGGCGGCGGCGCCGGCCGGGCCGGCGCCTGCGTCGTCGCGCTCATCGGGTCTTGTCCTTCCGCAGCACCAGCAGCTGGACGGCGTTCAGCGCGACCAGCACCACCAGCAGGACGATCGCCAGCGCGGCCGACCGGCCGAGGTCGAACAGGGTGAACGCCTCGCGGAACATCGCGATGACCATGGTCACCGTGCTGTTGTCGGGCCCGCCGGCGGTGAGCACGTAGAACGGCTCGAACGCCAGCAGCGAGCCGGTCACCGTCAGGATCAGCACCAGCGCGATGGACGGACGCAGCAGCGGCAGCGTCACGTGCCGCAGTGTCTGCCACCACGACGCGCCGTCCATGCGCGACGCCTCGTACACCTCACCCGGGATGGCCTGCAGCCCCGTCAGCAGGATCAGCATGTTGAAGCCGGCGAACCGCCAGGTCACCATCACGACGGTGGAGGCGAAGGCGTTGTCCGGCGTGCCGAGGAAGTCGGGGTTGCCGCTGGACAGCCCGATGGCCTGCAGCAGGTCGTCGAGCGGGCCGTACTCGTTGTTGTACAGCGCGTAGAACAGCAGCGACGCCGACGCCAGCCCCACCACGGAGGGCAGGAAGAACGCCGTCCGGAACAGCCCGACACCCGGCCGCGACTCCTGCACCAGCAGCGCCAGCCCGAGCCCGATGACCAGGTACAGGACGGTCACGACCACCGTGTACTTGACGGTGAACCAGATGGAGTCGAGGAACAGCTGGTTGTCGGCGATGGCCCGGTAGTTGTCGACGCCGTTGAACTCGGGCTCGCCGATCAGCGGCCAGTCGTTCACCGACATCCACACCGCCATGCCGATCGGCACCAGGAACAGCAGGACGACGATCAGCGCGGCGGGCGTGGCGTAGGCCAGGCCGACGAGGCCCCGGACGCCCCGCCGCGACGTGCGCCGCGGCGGGGTCCCGGGCCGGACGGCCGGTGTGGTGGAGGTGGCGGCCACGCGGAGCTACCGGGCCAGCGACGAGTTCACGGCGTCGAGCGACGCGGACAGCGCGCCGGCCGCGTCGTCGCCGAACAGCGCTCCGCGGGCGGCCTCCAGCCACGGCCCGTTCGGGTCGTTGAAGGTCTGGCCGTAGTTGAGCGCGTACGGCGTGTGCCCCTTGGCGATCAGCTCGTTCAACGTGACCTGCCGCGGGTCGGCGGCGGCGTACTCGTTGTCGGCGAGGTCGGTGCGCACGGTGAGGTTGTCGCTCTTCGCGAACACCTCCAGCTGCGCGTCCTCGGACAGCGACCAGGACAGGAAGTCCCACGCGGCGTCGGCGCGCTCGGAGTTGGCCGAGATGCCGATGACGTCGCCGCCGACGAACGTCGACACGTCGCCGGTGGTGCCCGGGATGCCGTTGACGCCGATCTTCAGCTGGTCGGTATCGGTGACGTTCTGCAGCACCGAGTTGCTGGCCAGCATGTAGCCGACGTTGCCACCGGCGAACACCTCGTCGCGGGTGGGGCCGGACTCGTTGCGGACGGCGTCGGCCGTGGCGCCCGAGGCGAACATGTCGTTGAACGCCTGGAACACCTCGACGACCTCGGGGCTGTCGAGGTTCGCCGCGGTGCCGTCGTCGTTCAGCGGCTCGCCGCCGGACGCCCAGATGGCCGGGAAATGCGTGAACGAGATGCTGCCGCCGTTGTTGCCGGTGTAGTAGAGCCCGACGGCGTCGCCGCCGAGCGCCGCGACCTTCTCGGCGTTGGCGGCGAGGTCGGCCAGCGTGGCCGGCGCGACGGACGGGTCGACGCCGGCCTGCTCGAGCAGCACGTCGTTCTGGAACAGCGCGGACACCGCGACGTTGTGCGGGACGGTGTACGTCTCGCCCTCGTAGGTGCCGAGCTGCATGTGCGACGGCGCCAGCGCGTCGGCGAAGTCGAGCTGCTCGACCCGGTCGGTGATGTCGAGGTACATGTTCTTCGAGGTGAAGTTCGGCGTGTAGATGACGTCCGACGCCAGCAGGTCGGGCAGGTCGCCCGAGCCGGCCGCGACGCCCACCTTCTGCAGGTAGTTGTCGGTCGGCACCACGGTGAGCTGCACCTGGTTCTCGTGCGACGCGTTGTACGCGTCGACCAGCGCCTGACTCTGCGCCGCCGTCGCCGCCCGGACCCACATGGTGATGGTGGTGCCGTCGTCGACGGCCTCGCCGGTGGACTCCGCCGCGTCGTCGCCCGAGCCGCAGGCGGCGAGCGTGAGCGTCAGCGTCGCCGCCGCCGCGAGCCCGACAGACCACCGTCGCCGACCACTGTGTCGCGCCATGCCCGTCTCTCCCATCACACCGGCCGCCGTCGGCCGGACCCGATTGCCGGTCTACCTATCTGCGGGACACCATCGCACCTATCAGATGAGTTAGCAAGAGTGCGCCGCCCACCACCGCCGGATTGCGCCGTCCAGCCGCAGTTCAGTGCCGGATCTTCGCCACATGGTCTTGGAAGCTCATCAGATATCTGCCATAGTGACGTCCGTGGCGGAGAGCACAGCGACGAACAGCCAGGACGGCGACGGCCGGTCCGAGCCGTTGACCGATCGAGCGGTCCGGCATCTCGAGGACCTGATCTTCGCCGGCGAGGTGCAGCCCGGCGCGACCCTGCCGTCGGAGGCGGAGCTCGCGGGTCAGCTGGGCATCAGCCGGCTGACCGTGCGCGAGGCCGTGCGCAACCTCAGCGCCCGCGGTCTGCTGGAGATCAGACAGGGCCGCCGCCCCACCGTCGCGTTCCCCAACGCGGCGCCCGTCAGCGGGTTCTTCACCGCCGCGCTGCGCCGCGACCCCCGCACGCTGCTCGACCTCCTCGAGGTCCGCATGGCCATCGAGGTGCACGCCGCGCTGCTGGCCGCCACCAACGCCAGCCGCACCGACGTCACCGCGCTGGAGCTGAGCCTCGAGAGCATGTACCGGGCCGAGGACGAGGAGGCGCTGAACCTCGCCGACGTCAGGTTCCACGCGGCCGTCGCGGCCGCCAGCGGCAACCAGATGCTCAGCTTCCTGGTCGAGGGCATGGAAGAGCCGCTGCACAGCAGCCGGCTGAAGAGCCTGCGCGGCTACCTCGTGCGCGGCAAGGCCATCGACGACCTCCTCGCCGAGCACCGCGCCATCCTCGAGGCCGTCCGCGCCCGCGACCCCGAGGCGGCCGCCGCGGCCATGCGCTCACACCTCGTCCACACCCGGCACGACCTGCGCACCGCGCTGTCGCGGCCGCCCGACCTGGCCCCCAACGACCAGCAGGAGCACGCGTGAAGATCAGTGAAGTCCGCACCACCGTCGTCGGAACGCCCTGGCGTGAGCTGACGTTCGTCGAGGTCATCACCGACGACGGCCGCGTCGGGCTGGGCGAGGCACGCATGCTCAACAAGACCGACACGCTGCTGGCCTGCATCGCCGAGCTGTCCCGGCGCTACGTCATCGGGTCCGACCCGTTCGACGTCGAGAAGCTGGCCTGGCAGCTGACGTGGGAGGAGTACGGCCGCGTCGGCGAGGTCACCGCCACCGCGCTGGCGACGCTCGACATGGCGTACCACGACCTCATGGGTCAGGCGCTCGGCGTGCCCGTGCACAAGCTGCTCGGCGGCACCATGCGCTCGCGGGTCCCGGCCTACGCCAACGGCTGGTACCAGGGCGGACGTGACCCCGAGGAGATCGCCGCCCTGGCGCGCGCCGTCGTCGAGCGTGGGTACCGCGGGCTGAAGATCGACCCCTTCGGCGCGGCCACGGCCGAGCTGTCGCCGTCCGAGCTGCGCCGGGCCGTCGCCATCGTCGGCGCCGTCCGCGACGCCGTCGGGCCCGACGTCGCGCTGATGATCGAGATGCACGGACGGTTCACCGCGGCCACCGCGGCCCGGGTCGCCGCGGCGCTGACGCCGCTCGATCCCGCGTGGCTGGAAGAGCCGGTCCCGCCGCACGACATCGCCGGGCTGCGTCAGGTCCGTGCCGCCACGACGGCGCCCATCGCGACCGGCGAGCGGGTGCACAGCGTGCCCGAGTTCCGCGAGCTGATCACCGGCGGGCTGGTCGACGTCATCCAGGCCGACCTCACCCACATCGGCGGCTTCACCGGGCTGCGCAAACTGGCCGGCTGGGCCGAGGCGTACAACCTGCAACTGGCGCCGCACAACGTCTGCGGACCGGTCGGCACCGCCGCGAACGTGCACTTCGCGGCCGCCGCTCCCGGACTCAAGGTGCTCGAGCACTTCAACGACTTCGCCGACCCGTGGGTGGCCGGCCTGGTGAGCGGGGCCCCGGTGGTCGACGCGTCCGACGGTGCGTTCGCGCTGCCGACGGCGCCCGGCCTCGGCGTCCGGCTCGACCACGACGCATGCGCCGAGCACCCGCGCACCCACGTCCACTTCAACCTCATGCGCGAGGGCTGGGAGCGGCGCGACTCGCTGTCGGCGGTGTCGTCGTGACGGGGGTGCCCTCGCCGGCGGCGCTGCTGACCCGGGCCGGCGTGCCGGGGTCGGACGCGTACGACCTGCCGGCGTCGGCGCTGCGGTTCCCCGACGGCGCCGAGTACCGCGTCGAGATCCCCAGCGTCGAGAGCCCGGCCTGCCTCGACGCGGTCCTGGCGGTGGCGCGAGACCTCGACGTGCCGGTGACCCGGATCTCCCAAGGCACCGGCGTCGGGCTGCTGACCGGCTCGGAGCTGGACCAGCTGGCCTCGACGGCCGCCGCTGCCGCCGTCGAGGTCAGCCTGTTCGCCCGGCCGTGCGCGGCGTGGGGGACGTCGGCCATGGCGCGTGCCGTGGCGGGTGCGGTCGTCGCGCCGACCGCGTACGGGCAGGACCAGGTGGCCGCCGTCGTCGACGAGATCGTGCGGGCCGCCGAGCACGGCTTCCGCAGCGTGCTCATCGCCGACCTCGGCGTGCTGTCGGTGTTCGGGCGGCTGCGCGAGTCCGGCGATCTGCCCGCGGACATGCAGGCGAAGACGTCGGTCATGCTGCCCGCGTCGAACGCCGCCTCCGCCCGCGTGCTGGAGGACCTCGGCGCGAACACGATCAACGTGCCGACCGACCTGACGCTGCCGCAGTTGGCCGCCATCCGCGCCGCCGTCTCCGTGCCCCTGGACGTCTACGTCGAGGCGCCCGACAACGTCGGCGGATTCGTCCGGCACCACGAGATCGGCCGCATCATCTCCGTCGCCGCGCCCGTGCACGTGAAGTTCGGGCTGCGCAACGCGCCCGACGTGTACCCGTCGGGGACGCATCTCGAGGCCACGACGGTCGCGCTGAGCCGTGAACGGGTGCGCCGGGCGCGGCTCGGGCTGGACCTCCTGGCCCGGCACCGTCCGGACGCGGCCGCGGCGGCGTCGGCGCCGGGTGCGGCCGGGTTGGCGATTCCGGTGCCGCGCTGATCACACGGCGGCCGCGGCTCGGTCGGCTCGCGTGGCGAGGACACGCACCGCCGCGCGCAACTCGTCCGGCCCATGGACGGTGAACGGGCAGCCGAGCGTGACCAGGCGGCCCGCCAGCCACTCCATCGAATCGTCGCGCCGGGCGTCGAGCCGGCTGCGGTCCTCCCCCAGCGCGACGATTTCGCCGGGTGGGTCGCCGAGCCGCCCGGCGACGGCGCTCACCGGCGCCTCGAACGTGACGACGACGTGCAGTTCGGGGGTGCCCCAGTCGGTGCGCCGCCCGGCCACATACCCCGCCGCGTCCTCGGCCGGCAGTGTGCGCTGCTCGCGCACCCGTACCCCGGTCGGCTGGACCTGGCCGATCCGGTCCACGCGGAACGTCCGCCAGCCGTCGCGCCCCGAACCGCCACCCTGACCTGCGTCGCCCTGACCTGCCGTGGCGTGAGCTGCGGCGGGGTGAGCAGCGCGAACGCGGGTGTCAGAGCCCGCCCGTAGGGTGGGATGGCCCTCCCGGCCGGGCGGGGTGCGCACTCCGGTCGACACCGATTCGGCGGACGCTCGGTCGACGTCCCAGGCGACGAGGTACCAGCGGCGGCCCGAGGGCACCAGGGCGAGCGGCTCCACCAGCCGGCTCGTGCCGGTGCCGTCCCCGGACGTGTAGCGGAACCGCACCCGCTCGCGGTTCGCGGCGCCCGCGGCCAGCGCCGTCAGCACCTCCGGATCGACCACCGGGCCGTCCGCCCCCACCGGCAGCGTCGCCGCCCCGATGGTCCGCACCCGATGCCGCAGCCGCGACGGCAGCACCTGCTCCAGCTTCCCCAGCGCCCGCACCGACGCCTCCTCGATGCCGGCGACGGCGGACCCGGCGGCGGCGCGCAGTCCCACCGCGATCGCCACTGCCTCCTCGTCGTCGAGCAGCAACGGCGGCAGCGCGGCGCCGGCGACCAGCCGGTAACCGCCCGCCGCGCCGAGGGTCGCCTCGACCGGGTAGCCGAGGTCGCGCAGCCGGTCGACGTCGCGGCGGACGGTGCGCGGGGTGACGCCCAGGCGCTGGGCCAGCTCGCTGCCGGGCCACTCGCGCGGCGTCTGCAACAGCGACAGCAGCGCGAGCAGCCGGCCAGGGGTGTCGCTCATGAGAACCAGGATGCCGCAGAACTAGGACGAGAACAGACCTAGATGCCTCATAGCGTCGGATGCCATGACGACCTTTCGCATCGACATCCCGCAGAACGACCTCAACGACCTGCACGAGCGGCTGGCCCGCACCCGCTGGACGCCGCAACTGCCCGGCGAGGGGTTGGACCGCGGCGTGCCTGCCGACTGGCTGCGCGACGTCGCCGAGTACTGGCGCACCGGCTACGACTGGCGCGAGCGCGAGGCCCGGCTCAACGCGTTCCCGCAGTTCGTCGACGAGATCGACGGGCTGGACCTGCACTACCTGCACGTCCGTTCGCCGGAGCCCGACGCGCTGCCGCTGATCCTCACGCACGGCTGGCCGAACTCGTTCGTCGAGTTCGCGCGCACGATCCCGCTCCTCGCGCAGACGTTCCACGTGGTGGTGCCCTCCGTGCCCGGCTTCGGCTTCTCCGCGGCCCCGCGCACGACCGGGTTCGGCATCCCGGACGTGGCCAGCAGGTTCGCGACGCTCATGCAGCGGCTCGGCTACGACCGCTACGGGACGCAGGGCGGCGACCTCGGCGCCTACGTCGCGCCGGAGCTGGCCCGGCAGCACCCCGACCGCGTCGTCGGCGTGCACATCGACGGCGGCTTCGGCTTCCCGACGGAGGACGACGTGCCCGGCATGACGGCGGACGAGCGGGCCGAGTGGGACCTCATGCAGCAGTGGATGTCCGGCGGCGTCGACCACCACGCGCTGCTGCGGGCCGCGCCGCAGACGTTCGGCGCCGGCTGGCACGACTCACCGGTGGCGCTGCTGGCCTGGCACGCGCACAAGTTCCAGGAGTTCTCCATGTCAGACCAGCCGCTGCTCGACGTCATCGACCGCGACGCGTTCCTGGACAACGTCAGCGTCTACTGGTTCACGAAGACCGCGGCGACCTCGTCGTGGCCGATGTACGAAGGGCTGGGCGACGGCGCCCGGTTCGCGTGGCCGCGCGGCCAGAAGGCGGTGCCGTCGGGCGTCTACGGCGGCGGCTCGGCGCTGATGCGGCGGCTGGCCGAGCGGGACAACACGATCGCGCACTGGCCCGAGGGCAATCCGGGCAGCCACCACTTCATCGCGATGGAGCAGCCGGCGGGGCACGTCGCCGACATCGCGGCGTTCTTCGCCAAGGTCCGGGATTCTCAGCGACTCTGACTACCCTCGGAGCATGCGCCCCTACTCGCCCCGGCCCGGCGGTGTCGTCCTCGGTCTGCTGATGTTCGTGGCCGGCGCCCTCGGCACCTGGGCGAGTTGGCGGTGGTTCGTCGACACCGCGGTCGGGCAGCGCATCGACCAGGTCGCGTTCCGCGGCTCCGGCATCGGCCGGTCCACGCTGTGGTCGGGCGCCGAGCGGGTGCTCGACGTCGTGTCGGTGCCGTTCGTCGTGGTCGTGCTCGGGGCCGTCGCGCTGATCGCGCTCGTGCGGCAGCGCTGGCTGCTGGCGTTGCAGGTCATCGTGCTGGTCGGCGGCGCCAACCTCACCACGCAGGTGCTCAAGCACGTCGTGCTGGACCGTCCGCGGCTGGCCGGCGACACCGGCCCGCTGGGCAACTCGCTGCCCAGTGGGCACACCACGGTCGCCGCCAGCGTGGCGGCCGCGCTCGTGCTGGTAGTGCCGCGACGGGCCCGGCCCGCGGTCGCGGTCCTCGGCGCCGGGTACGCCGCCGTCACCGGCATCTCGACCATGGTCGGCGGCTGGCACCGGCCGTCCGACGTCGTCGCCGCCATCACCGTCGTGCTGGCATGGGCCGGACTGACGACGGTGCTCACCGCGGTCAGCAGCCCCGAGCGGATGCCGTCGCCGCCGCCCGGCAACACCCCGACGGCGGTCGTCACCGGCCTGTTCGCGGTCGTGGCCGGCGTCACCGGCGTCATGGCCGTCTCGGCGCTGCAGCGCACCCGCGACGTCCTGAACACCGCCGGCGCCGTCACCGAGCGCTCCGACCTCGCGACGGCGTACGTCGGCGCCGCGCTCGGCGTGGTGGCCGTGACGGCGCTCGCCTACGCCGCGATCCTGGTCGCGCACCAGGTCGCCAGCCGCCCCGCGCAGCCCGCCCGGACGTCGTCCGCCCGATCGGTCTCGGCGGGCGTCTCTTAGGCGTTCGGTACTGTCACGGCAGCGTGCCGGAGGAGGGGGAACAGGTGTTCAACGCTGCCCGCCGAACTGATGGTCAAGAGTTGACATAGTCTTCCAAAGAGGGCTACACAACGGACCCCAAGAGCGGCAGACTGACGGAATGACCTCTCGTACACCGGCCGCGAGGCCTGTTTTTCCTTCGAGTCCGTTCCGCCCCACCGCTCCTCCCCCCGTCCAGAAGTTCTCCATCGATGACCTGCTCACTCACGACCGTCACGGTCTTGGCCGCGTCGTCAGCGTTCCCGGCGACCACGAGGTTCACGTCGATTTCGGCACCGCTGTACGCCGCATCGCCCTGCCGAACCCGAAGGTCACCCGGCTCTGAGCCGTCGCCTTTTCGCACATAGCCACAAATCTCATCGAAACGTCTCGGCATCCGGCCGCCCGGCGGCGGGTTTGTGTCAACATCCGCCATGCCGGCCGGCCGGAGCGGGACGCCCGCCTTGGCGGCGGTGGATGTCGTCAGGGGTAGGCTGCGAGGGGGGCGGAGACGGCATCCACCGCTGCCCAGGCGGCCCACTCGTTCACTGACGCCGCAGGCTGGTCAGCCGATCCGGGTTCCGGAACGCCAGGAGCCGCACCACCTGGCCGTCGCGCGTCTCGATGACGCCCGCCACGTCCAGCCGGCCGTCCAGCCAGCCGACGACGCCCGGCTCGCCGTTCAACTCCGCGTACTCGAACCGGTAGCCGGCCATCTCGCCGCGGGCCACCAGACCCCGCAGGAACCGGGCGACCTTGTCCGCACCCAGGACCGGACGACGAGCCGCGCGGACCTTCCCGTCGGTGTCGTTGATCATGACGACGTCGGGCGCCAGCACCTCCATCAGCTCGGCCAGGTTCCCCTCGGCCGTGGCGCGCAGGAACCGCTCGGTGACCGCGCGCCGCTGCTCCGGGTCGGTGTCGAACCGCGGCCGGCGCGCCTGGACGTGCTCGCGGGCCCGGTGCGCGACCTGCCGCACCGACGCCTCGCTGCGGTCCAGCGCCGTCGCGATCTCCGCGTGCGCGAACCCGAACACCTCGCGCAGCACGAACACCGCCCGCTCGACCGGCGTCAGCGTCTCCAGGACCACGAGCATCGCCATCGACACGTCCTCGGCCAGTTCGACGCCGCCGGCCGCGTCGGGGCCGGTCACCAACGGCTCGGGCAACCACGGCCCGACGTAGGTCTCGCGCCGCGTGCGCAGCGTGCGCATCCGGTTCAGCGCCAGCCGGGTCGCGATGCGCACGAGGTACGCCTTCGGCTCGACCACGTCGGACCGGTCGTCGGCGGACCACCGCAGCCAGGTGTCCTGCACGACGTCCTCGGCGTCGGCGACGCTGCCGAGCAGTTCGTACGCGACGGTGAACAGCAGCCCGCGGTGCCGCTGGAACGGATCGTCGGTCATGGCGCCGGCACCTCGCAGCGCTCCGCGAACCCTTGGCCGGTCAGCCCGAGCGCGGCGTTGCTGCGGTTGCGCAGGTTCTCCAGCCCGACGGTGGCCGTCAGCTCGACCAGTTCGGCCTCGCTGAGGTCGGCGCGCAGCTCCGCCACCATCTCGTCGGTCACCTCCGGCGGCGTGGCGGTCATGGCCTCGGCGTAGGCCATCACCCGGCGTTCCAGCGCAGTGTAGAGGTCGCTGTCGCGCCACTGGCCGACCGCACGCAGCTTCGCGGGGTCGACGCCGGCGTGGTGGCTCTCCCAGTAGCCGAAGTCCAGGCACCACGCGCAGCCGGTGCGCGTCGACGTCGCCAGCAGGGCCAGCGCGCGGAGGTCGCGGTCCAGCGTCCGCCACTTCCCCGCGCCCGCCTCGAGCAGGCTCATCGTCCTGAGCACACGGGGGTGGTGCGCGGACGCGGCCACCGGGGCGAGCACGACACCGTAACGGCGGCGCAGGACGCGGCGGACCAGCCGGTAGCCGAGGGTGGGCTTCGGGTCGAGGGAGATGCGTGCCATGCCCACACAGACACCCGCCGCGACGCGGATGTGACACCGCTGTGGCAGAGTCGCGCGTGATGTCGTTCACCTACCCCGAGGTCGGCGCCACCCGCGACGGCGGGCCGCTGCCGTCCGGCTACCACCATGCGCGCGTCCGCGAACGCGTCGGCCACGGCCGGGCCGCCTTCACCGCCGTCGTCGAGGGCGTCCTGACGTTCGGCCTGCACCGCGGCTCCGGCCTGCGGGTGGAGTCGTCCGAGCCGCGCGCCGCCCAGGGCGTGCGGGTCACCAGCACGATGGCCGGGCTGCTGCGCATCCCCTGCGAAGTGGTCTGGGTGCTCGACGAGAACCGCCGCGGCGGGTTCGGCTACGGCACGCTGCCCGGCCACCCCGCGCGCGGCGAGGAGTCCTTCGTCGCCGAGCTCGACGACCACGACGACGTCTGGTTCACGGTGACGGCGTTCAGCCGGCCGGGCGCGTGGTACGCCCGGCTGGGCGGGCCGCTCACCCGCGCCGCCCAGGCCGTCGCCACCCGCCGCTATGTGACGTCCGCCCGCCGCCTGGCTGCCTCGGCGTCAGACGGCTGACCAGCGGCGACGAAACGGGCAACCGGTGCGCGGTTAGCCCGGAAGTTAGCCCTACCCGTTTCCGGGTGGTCGCGGCGCCCATCCTCGAATGACATCCGAGCCCGAGGAGGGCACCATGACAACCATGCTGGAGCAGCGCCGTGCGCATGACGCCTGGACGGTGGACGACCTCGACCAGTTCGAGGAGAACGACGGCAACCGCTACGAGCTCGTCGACGGGATCCTGGTCGTGAGCCCGTCGCCCCGGCCGACGCATCAGTGGATCAGCCGTGGTCTGTTCCGGGCGCTCGATCGTGCGTGTCCGGCCGAGCTGGAGGTGTTCTACGCGCCGCTGGACTGGCAGCCGAACCAGCGCAACTCGCTGCAGCCGGACCTCCTGGTGGTGGCCAGGAAGGACGTCGGCGACGGGCCGCTCACGAAGCCGCTGCGACTGGCGGTCGAGATCCTGTCGCCGAGCAGCCGCCTCTACGACACCAAGGTCAAGTTCGCCAAGTACGCCGAGGGCGGCGTCGCGTCCTACTGGATCGTCGACCCCGAGGGCGGGCCGTCGATCGTCGCCTACGGGCTCGTCGACGGCGAGTACGTGGAGGTGGCCCGGGGCAGCGGCGACGACGAGGTGCGGCTGACACAGCCGTACCCGGTGACGGTCGTACCGTCGGCCCTCGTCGGGTAGGGCGTCCGCGCTGGTCGGGCCTGTCCGTACGGCGAGATGATCAGCCGGTGAACGCGACGTGGACCTCGACGATCCGTCCGGTATGGTGTAGGTAATCGAAGTGAGATCGTGCCGTCACCGGCACGGGCTCGCCCTTCCGGCGGTCGACCACCGGACCGAAGGGTCCAACGACGCCGGGCTGCCGCTCGGGGTCCCAGACCAGTTCACACGGGTCCATTCGACGAGTGCCGTGGAGTCCGACCGCCGGCGGGGGCAAGCAAAGCCGCCGACCCATCGGCCCATGGCAGCGTTCGGGTACCGGTTGCGGCCCCGGCTCGCTGCGGAGGCCGGGGTCGCAACCTCCGATCCGTCGGGCATTCTCGTGCGCATGCCCGAACGTGTGCTCACCGTCCCGCCCGAGCGGCTCGAGACCTGGCTGGCCGGCTTCGCCCGGCGCCACGGCGCCACCACCCACCGGGCCGGGCCCGTCGCCGTCGTGGTGCAGGCGGCGGACGGAGCCGTGGCGAGCTGCGCGGTCCCGTTCCCGCCGCTGCGGCCGGACGACACCGCGCCGTACGGCGGGCTGCCGGCGCACGCGCGGCTCGACCGCCGGGTCGGGGTGCTGCTGGTCCGCCGCGGCGGCTACGCGGCCGGCGTCTTCGCGGGCGCCACGCTGGTGACGTCGAAGGTGGGGTCGCGGCACGTGCAGGGACGGACGGCGGCCGGCGGGCAGTCGCAGCAGCGGTTCGCCCGCCGCCGCGAGAAACAGGCCCGCGAGGCGTTCGAGGCCGCCGCCGACGTCGCGGCCCGGGTGCTGCTGCCGCACGCGGCCGAACTGGACGCCGTCGTCACCGGGGGCGACCGTGCCGCCGTCGACCACGTGCTCGCCGACCGCCGGCTGACGGCGCTCGCACACCTGCGCGAGCGGTCCGCGGGGCTGCCGCACCTCGCCGTCCCCGACCCGAAGCGGGTCGTCCTGGAGGCGACGCCGGCCACATTCCGGGCGATCCGGATCACCCTCATGGAGCCGGACATCACACCGTGATCAGGCCGACACCACCGAGTCCGGACCGTCGGTGGTCGCGTCCGAGGGGCAGGCGTAGGTTAGCAAGGGACAGGTCCCGGGCCTGACGATGTCGTCGAGAGGAAGCTCAGAAGCCATGGCCGACTATTCTCTGCCGGATCTCCCCTACGACTACGGTGCGCTCGAACCGCACATCGCCGGTCAGATCATGGAGCTCCACCACTCCAAGCATCACCAGGCGTACGTCGCCGGCACGAACACCGCTCTCGAACAGCTCGAGGAGGCGCGTGCCACGAACAAGCTCGGCACCGTCAACCAGCTGCAGAAGAACCTGGCGTTCAACCTCGCCGGCCACGTCAACCACACCGTGTTCTGGAACAACCTGTCGCCCGAGGGCGGCGACCGGCCCGACGGTTACCTCGGTGCCGCGGTCGACGAGTTCTTCGGCTCCTTCGACGGCTTCCGCGCGCACTACACGGCGGCCGCGCTGGGCATCCAGGGCTCCGGCTGGTCCATCCTGGCGTGGGAGAGCCTGGGCCAGCGGCTGGTCATCGAGCAGCTCTACGACCACCAGGGCAACCTCGCCGCCGGCACCGTCCCGCTGCTCATGCTCGACATGTGGGAGCACGCGTTCTACCTGCAGTACAAGAACGTGAAGCCCGACTACGTGGCGGCGTTCTGGAACATCGTCAACTGGCCGGACGTCGCCGCGCGGTTCGAGGCGGCCCGGTCGAAGACGTCGGGGCTGCTCACGCCCTGATCCGCTCGTGAGGGCGCCGGCAGCCGGCCGGCGCCCTCGACCGTCCGGAGGCCAGCGTGTTCAAACCGCCGCCGCAGCCGAGTCGACGCGGCACCGCCGTCCGCATCGCCGTCGTCGCGCTGTGTGCCGGCTACGCGTCGGTGCTCGCCGGACTCCTGCTCGGCCGCTGACCCCGGCCGCCTGTGCGCGGCCTCACATCCGGCGCCGTCACGCCCGCGGACCCCGGCTCGGTCGTCTTGGTGACACGTTTCATCGGCACCGAGAGGAACGAGCATGACGCAACGTCTGAGCTTCCCGGCCACGGCACCCGCGGGCTACCGCGCCGTCTACGGCCTGTCCGAGTACGTCAAGGCCAACGTCGAGCATCGGCTCATGTGGCTGATCGAGCTGCGTGCCTCGATCATCAACGGCTGCACGTTCTGCGTCGACATGCACAGCCGTGACGCGCTGGCCGACGGCGAGGACGCCCGGCGGCTGTTCGCCGTCGGCGCCTGGGAGGACGCGCCGTTCTTCGACGAGCGGGAGCGGGCGGCGCTGGCCCTCACCGACGCCGTCACCCGGCTGGCCGACGACGGCGGCGTGTCCGACGAGGTGTGGGACACGGCCGCGAAGCACTTCTCCGAGAAGGAGCTGGCCGACATCCTGGTGACGATCGCGGCGATCAACGTGTGGAACCGCATCAACGTCCCCACCAAGACCCCACCGCCTTCCACCCCCTGAGCGGCGGCGTGCGGAACGAGCACGGCGACCACGGCTGGCCAGCGGGTGGAGGGGGATGCCAGCAGGGGTAGGCTCGGGCGTCCGAGCGAGGAACGAGCGAGGCGGGCGGGGCTGGCATCCCCCTCCACCCGCGGAACCACTAGCGTCGACGACATGTTCGCCTCGCTCGCCCGCCGCGCGCTGTACGCCCTCGCCACCAGCACAGAGGTCGAGTCGGTGGTCCGCGCGATCCCGCCGGCCCAGGATCTCGCCTACAACGCGGCCCGCCGCTACGTCGCCGGGACGACGCTGGACGAGGCGCTCGAGACCGTGCGCCGGCTGACCGGTGACGGCCTGGGGGTCAGCCTCGACCTGTTCGGCGAGGGCGCCGCCGACGAGGAGTCGCTGGCGGAAACCGTGCGCGGCTACCGTGCGGCGGCCGCGGCGCTGGCCGAGGTGGGCGGCGACGTGTACCTGGAGATCGTGCCGTCACACCTGGGGCTGGACCTCGGGCCGGACGTCTGCCGCCGGCACGTGGAGCAGCTGCTGGACGTCCTCCCGGCCGGCTCGCGGCTGGAGATCAGCGCCGAGGAGAGCCACCGCACGCCGCACATCATGGACCTCACGGTGGCGCTGGCCGAGGCGGGCGCGCCGGTGCTGGCGACCGTCCAGGCGAACCTGCGCCGCAGTCCCGGCGACGTCGACCGGCTGGTTGCCGCCGGGGTGCCGGTGCGGCTGGTCAAGGGCGCGTACCTCGAGTCCGCCGACGTCGCGCACGCGTGGGGCGAGCCTGCGACCGTCGCGTTCGTCCGGCTGGCCCATCAGCTGCACGCAGCCGGTTCGGCGCCGGTGCTGGCGACGCACGACCGGGTGCTGCGCGAGGCGCTGCTGGAGGCGATTCCCGGCGCGGGGGTCGAGCTGCTGCTGGGCGTCCGCGAGGACGACGCCCGCGAGCTGGCCGCCCGCGGCGTCCCCGTCCGCGTCTACGCGCCGTACGGCGACAGCTGGTTCCGCTACTGGATGCGCCGGGTGGCCGAGGCGCAGGGCGCCTGACTTCACGCCGGCTGCAGGGTGCGGGTCTCGAACAACCGGTCCGCCACCCGCTGACCGTCGCGCACGAACGCGACGAGGTAGTCGCGCAGCTCGCGGACGAACTCGGCGACGGCGTCGGGGCCGAAGCCGGCGATGCCGGCCAGCGCGACGACGTCGGCGGTCTCGGCGTCGATGACGGCGTCGGTCATGCGCTCCGGGTCCTGGCCGCAGGCGATCGTCAGGCTGCGGATGGTCTCGCCGCGCTCGAGGGCGGCCTCGAGGGCCGCGGGGGTGACGCCGAGGAGGTGTGCCGCCGTCGGGATCGCGTACATGGCCGTCTCCATCTGTGGGGTTCGCGTGGGTTCGTGCTCGACATACTTCCGGGCGAACCTGAGAAGATCCGGAGACCGTCCTGAGAAACGGGTATGAGTCGGCGACTCCCGGGTACATGCTGGTCCTTGACGAGCGGACCCACCGAAGGAGCGGCGCCGATGCTCGACGAGGCCAGCACCCGCACCATCGACGACGCCCTGCTCACCCGCATCGACGCGTGGTGGCGGGCGGCCAACTACCTCTCCGTCGGGCAGATCTACCTGCTGGACAACCCGTTGCTGCGCGAGCCGCTGCGGGCCGAGCACGTGAAGCCGCGGCTGCTCGGTCACTGGGGCACGTCGCCCGGCCAGAACTTCCTGTACGCGCACCTCAACCGCGCGATCGTGCAGCGCGACCTCGACATGATCTACCTGTCCGGGCCGGGACACGGCGGCCCGTCGCTGGTGTCGGCGGCCTGGCTCGACGGCACCTACAGCGAGGTCTACTCCAACGTCGGCGACGACGAGGAGGGCCTGCGCGAGCTGTTCCGCCAGTTCTCCTTCCCCGGCGGCATCCCCAGCCACGTGGCGCCCGAGACGCCCGGCTCGATCCACGAGGGCGGCGAGCTCGGCTACGTGCTGTCGCACGCCTACGGCGCCGCGTTCGACAACCCCGGGCTGATCGTCGCGGCCTGCGTCGGCGACGGCGAGGCCGAGACCGGCCCGCTGGCCACGGCCTGGCACAGCAACAAGTTCCTCAACCCGGGCACCGACGGCGCGGTGCTGCCGATCCTGCACCTCAACGGCTACAAGATCGCCAACCCGACGGTGCTGGCCCGCATCCCGAAACGGGAGCTGGAGTACCTGATGGTCGGCAACGGCTACACGCCGTACTGGTTCGAGGCCGGCTTCGACGACGAGGACCACCTGTCGATCCATCGCCGGTTCGCCCAACTGCTCGACCACGCGCTGGACCAGATCGCGAGTGCGCAGCGCGACTACCGGGCCGGCGAGTACGACCACCGGCCGGACTGGCCGATGATCATCTTCAAGACGCCGAAGGGCTGGACCGGCCCGCGCGAGGTCGACGGCCACCTGGTCGAGAACACCTACCGCGCGCACCAGGTGCCGATGAGCGCCGTCCGCGGCAACGAGGAGTACACCCGGCTGCTGGAGCAGTGGATGCGCTCGTACCGGCCCGAGGAGCTGTTCGACGACGACGGCCGGCTCCGCGCCGACCTGCGCGAGCTGTCGCCGTCCGGGCCGCGGCGCATGAGCGCGAACCCGCACGCGAACGGCGGCGTGCTCACCCGCGACCTGCGGCTGCCCGACTTCCGTGACCACGGCGTCGACGTGCCGGTGCCGGGCGGCGCCGTCGCCGAGCCGACCCGCGTGCTGGGCGAGTGGCTGGCCGGCGTCATCCGCGAGAACCCGTCGAACTTCCTCATCATGGGGCCCGACGAGACGGCGTCGAACCGGCTCTCGGCGGCGGTCTCCGTGTCCGGCAAGCGCTGGCTGGGCGAGACGCTGCCGACGGACGACTCGCTGTCGCCCGACGGCCGGGTGCTGGAGATGCTGTCCGAGCACCAGTGCCAGGGCTGGCTCGAGGGCTACCTGCTGACCGGCCGGCACGGGCTGTTCAACTGCTACGAGGCGTTCATCCACATCATCGACGCGATGTTCAACCAGCACGCGAAGTGGCTGAAGGTGACCCGCGAGATCCCGTGGCGGGCGCCCATCCCGTCGTTGAACTACCTGCTGTCGTCGCACGTGTGGCGGCAGGACCACAACGGCTTCTCGCACCAGGACCCCGGCTTCATCGACCACGTGGTGAACAAGAAGGCCGACGTCATCCGGGTGTATCTGCCGCCGGACGCGAACACGCTGCTGTCCACGTACGACCACTGCCTGCGCAGCCGCGACTACGTCAACGTCGTCGTCGCCGGCAAGCAGCCCGGCCCGCAGTGGCTGACCATGGACGAGGCGGTCGCCCACTGCACCCGCGGCATCGGCATCTGGGAGTGGGCCAGCACCGACGGCGGCGAGGGCGAGCCCGACGTCGTCCTGGCCTGCGCCGGCGACGTCCCCACCGTCGAGACGCTGGCCGCCGTCGACCTCATGCGCCGGCACCTGCCGCAGCTGCGGGTGCGGGTCATCAACGTCGTCGACCTCATGCGGCTGCAGGACGAGGGCGAGCACCCGCACGGGCTGAGCGACCGCGAGTTCGACGCGCTGTTCACCACCGACAAACCGGTCGTGTTCGCGTACCACGGCTACCCGTGGCTGATCCACCGGCTGACCTACCGGCGCACCAACCACGACAACATCCACGTCCGCGGCTACAAGGAGGAGGGCACCACCACCACGCCGTTCGACATGGTGATGCTCAACGACCTCGACCGCTACCACCTGGTCATGGACGTCATCGACCGCGTGCCGGGGCTGGCCGCCGAGCAGGCCGTGCTGCGGCAGCGGATGGCCGACGCCCGGCTGCGGGCCCGGCAGTACACCCGCGAGCACGGCACCGACATCCCCGAGGTGGCCGAGTGGGCCTGGCCCGACGCGCGCGCCCGCGGGCTGCCGGCGCGCACGGGCGAGGACACCGCCGCCGACTTCGAGGCGGCGCCCGGGCCGGTTCAGGGCGAACGCACGGACGGCTGACGGCGCCCGGTTGTCGGTGCGGCGGGGCAGAATGCCGCCATGGCGATGACCGTCAGGGCGCTCAACCGCGCCACGCTGGCCCGGCAGCTGCTGCTGGAGCGCGCGTCGCTCGACGTCGTCGACGCCGTCGGGCGGCTGGTCGCGCTGCAGGCGCAGCACCCGGCGTCGCCGTACGTGGCGTTGTGGAACCGGCTCGACGGCTTCGACCCGGCCGATCTCGACGCCGCGTTCGCCGAGCGGGCGCTGGTGAAGGCGACGCTGATGCGCATCACGCTGCACGCCGTGCCCGCCGCCGACTACCCGCGCTGGCAGCAGGCCATGCAGCCGACGCTGCGGGCGTCGCGGCTCAACGACCCGCGGTTCCGGGTCACCGGGCTGGGCCACGCCGGCGCCGAGGCCGCCATCCCCGACCTGCTGGAGTTCCTGGCCACGCCGCGCAGCGGACCGGAGTGCGAGGCGTGGCTCACCGAGCGGCATGGCGCGCCGATGAAGGGGCTGTGGTGGGCATTGCGGCAGTTCGGGCCGGTCCAGCACGCGCCCACCGGCGCGCCGTGGTCGTTCGGCGTCCGCCCGGCCTACGTCGCGGCCGCCGACCCGCCGGCCATCGCCGACGACGACACCGCGGCGGCGGCGCTGGCCGCCCTGTTCCGCCGCTACGTCGCCGCGTTCGGCCCGGTGACCATGCCCGACTTCGCCCAGTTCGCCCTGCTGCGCCGCCCGCAGTCCCGGGCCGCCGTCGACGCCGTCGCCGACGAGCTGTCGCGGTTCGAGGGCCCGGACGGCTCGGTGCTCTGCGACCTGCCCGGCGCGCCGCGTCCGGACGAGGACGTGCCGGCGCCGCCGCGGCTGCTGGCCATGTGGGACAGCGTGCTGCTCGTGCACGCCGACCGCGGCCGCGTCATCCCGCCCGAGTACCGCAAGCTGATCACCCGCAGCAACGGCGACACCCTGCCCACGCTGCTGGTCGACGGCTTCGTCGCGGGCGTGTGGCGGCCGGTCGACGACGGCATCGAGGCCACCGCGTTCCGGCCGCTCACCGACGCCGAGTGGGACGGCCTGGCGAAGGAGGCGGCGGCGCTGTCGGCGCTGCTGGCCGAGCGCGATCCCACCGTGTACCGCCGCTACGACCGCTGGTGGGCCGGGCTGCCGGCGGCCGAGGTCCGGGTCCTCCCCCGCTGATGTGACCGGAACCACCATCCCAGCCGCCGAGTTCCTCGTATTACAAGCAGTACCCGCACTGCATGGAGGTCGACCGGATGTCTCTGCTCACCCGCCGCCGCGTGGTCATCGGCGTCGGCTCGCTGGCGGCCCTCGTGCTGATCGTCATCGGCGGCACCTACCTCTACATCAACGTCATCAGCGGCGACGCGCCCGAACCGCTGGCGCTGGAGACGTCGCCGCCGCCCGCCACCGGTGGCGACGCCGGCCTCGACGGCGCGTGGACGGTGGCCGGCGGGTCCGAGGCCGGCTACCGCGTCGACGAGGTGCTCAACGGCCAGGACAACACCGTCGTCGGCCGCACCAGCGACGTCACCGGCCAGCTCACGGTGGCCGGCGACGAGGCGACGGCGGGCGAGGTCACCGTCGACATGACCACGGTGACGACCGACAGCGGCAGCCGCGACGGCCAGTTCCGCGGCCCGATCATGCAGACCGACCAGTTCCCGACGTCGACGTTCACACTGACGTCCCCGGTGCCGCTGACCGGCCTCGACTCCGGCGGCCCGATCAGCGTCACCGCGACCGGCGACCTGACGGTGCGCGACGTCACCCACTCGATCGAGATCCAGCTCGACGTGCAGCGCTCCGGCGACGGCGTGCAGGTGGCGGGCTCCGGCGAGATCCAGTTCTCCGACTTCGACGTGAGCCCGCCCGACCTCGGCTTCGTCAAGGTCGAGGACCACGGCACGGTGGAGTTCCTGCTGACGCTCAGCCGCGGCTGACGCGGACGCCGTCAGCGCGGCGGCGCCGGCGGCTCCGGCTCGGCCGGCGGCTCGTCCCCTGTCGGGGGCGCCGGCGGCCCGGCCTCCGGCAGCGGCGTCGTCGGCTGCACCGGCCCCGGGCCGGGCGGCGGCGGGACCGCACCCACCGTCGCCTCCTCGGCCGGCGGGGCCTGGTTGCGGTTGCGGGACAGGAAGAACAGCAGCCCGGCGAGGCCCAGCACCACGGCCACGACGACGAACCAGATCCACACCGGGATGCTGTCGCCGCCACCGCCGCCGGAGTCGGCGGACCGGGCGTTGATCTCGTTGGGCTCGCCCGCGACCGGGGTCCACGTGACGGTGGTGCCGTCGAGCTCGCCGTTGTGCTCGGTGACCTCGCCCGGGAAGGTGATGGCGACCCGCAGCTCCATCGAGTCCATCATCCCGCTGAGGTCGCCGAACGGCATCTCCTCGCCGTCGAACTCCTCCGCCATGGCCTCGGGGTCCATGTCGGTGAGGTCGAGGTTGCCCCCGACGACGATCTCGTCGCCCTCGTGCGTGATGCTGAACGTCCCGTTCTGGTCGAACTCCGTCAGGGGGACGTCGTCGAAGACGTAGCGCTGGCCGACGAAGTCGTCGTCCTCGTAGTCCTCGGCCCGGGTGCCCTCGGGGAGGTCGTCGATCTCGCCGCTGAGCAGGTCGTCGGGGTCTTCGCCCATCGACTCGGCCATCGCGGACACGTCGCGGCTGACGGCGAACACCATCTCGCCGTCGACGGTGTCGTCGGAGGACACGTCGAGCTGCATATCGATCTTGAAGCACCCCGTGAGCAGCAGCGCCGAGGCCACCACCGCGAGGGCGCGCACAGGTCGCGTTCGGTTCATGGCCCGCAGCCTGGCACAACGATCCGGCTACCGTGAAGGGGTGCGCATCGTGTCCTTGCTCCCGTCCACCACCGAGATCCTGTTCGCGCTCGGCGCCGGCGACAACGTCGTGGGCGTGACATTCGAGTGCGACCACCCGCCCGAGGCCCGGTCCCGGCGCATCGTCTCGACCAGCACGCTGCCCGAGGGCATCGGCCCGGCCGAGATCGACCGGCTGGTGGCGCAGCGCATGGCCGCGGGCGAAGACCTCTACCACCTCGACGAGGGCGCGCTGGCCGGGCTCGATGCCGACCTCGTCGTCACCCAGGACCTGTGCGCCGTGTGCGCCGTCGACGTCACCGAGGTCCGCGACGCCCTGGCGCACCTGCGCTGCACCGCCGACGTGCTCACCATCGACCCGCAGGACCTCGGCGAGGTGCTCGAGTCGGTCCGGCGCATCGGCACGGCAGTCGGCGCGCGGGCACGGGCCGACGAACTGGTCCGCGAGCTGACGGGGCGGCTCGACGTCGTCCGGTCGAAGGTCGCGGACCTGCCGGCGGTGCCCGCCCTGGTCCTGGAGTGGACCGACCCGCCGTTCGCGCCCGGCCACTGGGTCCCGGACATGGTGACGGCGGCGGGCGGCCGACCGGTGCTGGGCAGGTCCGGCGAACGCTCGTACCGCATCACGCCCGACGACGTCGCCGGCTGCCAGGCCGACGTCGTGGTGTGCGCGCCGTGCGGCTACGGCCTGGACGAGTCCGCGCGGCTGGCCGCCGAGCTGGTCGAGGCGGGCGGGCTGCCCGGCGGCCCGGTCTGGGCGGTCGACGCCAACGCCTCGTTCGCCCGCCCCGGACCCCGCCTCGTCGACGGCGTCGAGGCGCTGGCGGCCATCCTGCACCCCGGTGCCGCGGGCGAGCCCGACCCGGCGCTGGCCCGGCGCATCGCCTGACGCGAGGTCAGGCGGCGGCGCGCAGGAGGTCCAGAGCCTGGTCGGCGTGCTTCTCCATGGCCAGCTCGCTGCGGATGACGCCCAGTACGCGGGCGTCGGCGCCGATGACGAACGTCTGGCGCTTCACTGGGAGCGCACCCAGCCGCCGCTTGACGCCGAACTGGGCGGCGACGGTGCGCTCGGGGTCGCTGAGCAGCGGGAACCCGAGGTCGTGGCCGGCGTCGAAGGCCTGCTGCTTCTCGACGGTGTCGGCGCTGATGCCGACCGGCTGGGCGCCGGCGGCGGCGAACTCGGCGGCGAGGTCGCGGAAGTGGCAGGCCTCGGCCGTGCAGCCGCGGCTCATCGCGGCCGGGTAGAAGAACAGCACCACGGGACCGGCGGCCAGCAGCTCGCTGAGCCGGCGCGGCGTGCCGGACTGGTCGGGGAGGACGAAGTCGTGGACGGGATCACCGGCATCCATGCCGTCATCCTGCCACCGCGGGTGATCAGCCCGTGAGCGCGGCCGCGATCAGCAGGACGGCCGACGCCGCGAGCACGGCGATGCTCGCGACCGCCGGCGCCGCCGCCACCTCGCCGGACGGCTCGAAGCGGCGCGCCTCCCAGCGCTGCCGCACCGCCAGCAGGGCCGGCGCCGGACGCCGTCCGGCCAGGGCGACGGCGTCGCGTTCGAGCACACCGCCGGGCGTCACGTGGCGGTCGTAGAGCGCGGACATGGACGCCGGGCCCGGCGCCGCGGCGGCGCGGCAGACGACGTCGCCGGCGCGCAGCCGCAGCGACCAGCCGAAGCTCGCGTCGTCGAGGGCGGACCAGCCGATGCGCACGTTCCGCAGCGGGTTGCGGACGGTGACCGCGGCGTCGTCGATGACCACCGCCGGTCGCCAGCAGACCGCCCAGAGCAGCCCGCTCGCCGCCGCCGCGAACAGCAGCCCCGCACCGCCCGCGGGCCGCGTCGCCACCAGCCAGCCGAGCACGGCGGCCCAGCCGGCGACGGCCACCGCGCGGCCGAGCGCGTGCCGGAGCACCACGGGGTTCGTCACGGCTCGATCATGGCACATGACCTGGTGCAACCGTTCTGACCGACCGATGCGTCATCCTCTATGTGCGTTGGCGATACAGGACGGTGGTGCGAGTGCGGCTGCGGGCGAGTGTGGCATTCCTCCTCGTGCTGCTCACCGGCTGCGCCGGCACGGCCGGCACCGCCGACGGCCCGTCCGGCACGAAGACCGGCGCGGTGCCCACCGCCACCCGCGTCTGCGACCTGCTCGACCCCGACGAGGTGCGCTCGATCTACGCCGGCATGCGCATCAGCCTGACGGACTATGCGGGCCCGGTCGGCGACCCGTCGTTCGACAGCTGCCAGATCACCATCGACCACGGCACCACCACCAGCTCGCTGATCCCGTTCCAGCTGCAGGTCTCCATCGACCCCGTCACGCCCGCCGACCACCAGGAACTGCTGGACCGGTACGTCGCCGAAGGCCTGGGCGCCAGCACGCCGGTCCCCGGCCTGGGCGAGGCGGCGCACTTCGTGGGCGCCGGGTCTCTTCAGGTCTACGCCGACGGCAAGGTGTTGCGGGTCCAGGGCGGCGGCGACGACAACGCCATCAGGCTGGCCGAACTGGTGCTGCCCCGGCTGGCGGAACTGGCGCCGGCGCCCGAGGTGGGCACCGTGCCCGCCTGCGACGCCGTCACCGCGCAGGCCGAGGCGCTGCTGGGCGCTCCGGCCGAGGAACGCCGCGACCGCCAGACGGTCGACGAGCTGCGCTGCGAGTGGTCGGCGGGGCGCGACGTCGTGTCGGCGACGGTCCGCGGCTACGGCGACGAGGTGGGCCGCATGTGGGCGGCCGAGCGGCCGGGGGCCGAGACGCTCCACATCGGCGGCCTGCACGACAACGGCGTGTACCTCCCCGTCGGCGGCGTCTACTACTGGATGGGCGACCAGCAGGTCGGCATCTACGTCCGGCACCGGCCGCACGACACCGAGGACGACCGCGACCTCCTCGTCGGGCTGGCCGACGCGTTCGCGCCGACGCTGCTGGAGATCGCGCCCCGGGTCGCCCCGCCCGCGGCGGGCCACTAGGCCGAGGCGGCCCGATGCCGGCTCGGGCGGGTGCCGTAGACCCGGGTGAACGCGACGCTGAGCGCGTAGGCGTTGGCGTAACCGACCCGATGGGCGATGGCCTCGACGGTGGCGTCGGTGTCGCGCAGCAGGTCGGCCGCGAGGCACATGCGCCAGTCCGTCAGGTAGGCCATCGGCGCCTGCCCGACGAGGCCGGTGAACCTGCGGGCGAACGCGGCCCGCGACGCGCCCGCCTTCGCCGCCAGCTCGGCCACCGTCCACGGGTGGGCGGGATCGTCGTGGATGAGCCGCAGCGCCGTGCCGACCACCGCGTCGCCGTGTGCGCGGTACCACGTCGGCGCGCAGGAGTCCGGACGGTCCAGCCACTCGCGCAGCGTCGAGATGAGCAGCAGGTCCAGCAGGCGGTCGAGCATGACCTGCTGGCCCGGTTTGTCGTCGGCCAGCTCGGCCACGATCATGTCCATCGCCGGGCAGGGGCACGCGGGCACCACCAGCAGCGGCGGCAGCGCGCTCAGAATGCGGTCGGGCACCGTGCCCTGCACCTGGTAGGTGCTCTTGAGCAGCACCGACGTGTCGCCGTCGGTGTCGAGGCGGCACATGTCGAGGTCGTCGTCGACCGGGGCGCCGCCGGGTGTGGTGCACCGGTCGGCCTCGTGCACCACGACCCGCGGCGGGGTGTCCCGGCGGTCGCTGACGGTGTACGGCCGCGCACCGACGACCAGGGCGACGTCCAGCGTCTCGAGGCGCACCGGCTCGGCGTCGTCGAGGGTGATCCAGCCGCCCCCGCTCAGCGGCGTCACCAGCGTCAGCGGCGCGCCCTCGACGAATCGCAGCGACCACGGCGCCGTCATGGCCGACCGGCTGAACACCACACCGTGCGGCCGGAGCCGGCCGAGCAGACTCGAGAGCGCGTCCTCCATGGCGCCCAGCGTAGACGCTCAGACATCCAGACAAGCGCCTGACCCATTCTCCGTCTCACTCACCGCCGGTTGACTCGACAGCATGAGCCATGATCCACAGATCCTCGTCCTCGGCGGCACCGGCAAGACCGGCCGCCGCGTCACCGACCGGCTGCGCGCCCAGGGACTCGGCGTGCGTGCCGCCTCGCGGCACGGCGCGGTCCGGTTCGACTGGGCCGACGAGTCCACCTGGGCGCCGGCCGTCGACGGCGCCGTCGCGGCCTACGTCGTGCAGGACGACGCGCGGCCAGACCTCGTCCGCCCGTTCGCCGAGCTGGCCGTCGCCCGCGGCGTCGAGCGGTTCGTGCTGTTGTCGGCGCGGGCCTGGGCCGACCTCGGCGATTCGCTGGAGGCCGAGGAGGCGGTCCGCGCCTCCGGCGCCGCGTGGACCGTCCTGAGGCCGGCCTGGTTCGCGCAGAACTTCGCCGAAGCGCCGTTCATCAGCGACGACGTCGCCACCGGAGCGCTGCCGCTGCCCACCGGCGACGGCCTCGAACCGTTCGTCGACCTCGACGACGTCGCGGAGATCGCCGCAGCCGCGCTCACGTCGGACCGGCACGACGGCGCCGTCTACGACCTCTCCGGACCACGCGCGCTCAGCTGGGCCGAAGCACTGGCGGA
The DNA here is from genome assembly GCF_900106035.1 of Jiangella alba. Taxonomy (GTDB): domain Bacteria; phylum Actinomycetota; class Actinomycetes; order Jiangellales; family Jiangellaceae; genus Jiangella; species Jiangella alba. The sequence continues at coordinate 1,332,119 of NZ_FNUC01000004.1, read as the reverse complement.
GATCGGCCGGGCGTCCGGACGCGACCTGCGCCACGTGGACGTCACCGCCGACGAGTACGTCGCTCACCTGGTCGGCCGCGGCTTCCCGGCGGAGGTGGCGACCGAGATCGGGCGCTACCTCGGGCACATCCGCGCCGGCCTCAGCGCGCACCTGTCCGACGGCGTCCAGCGGGCGCTGGGCCGCGAGCCGCGCGACTTCACCGTCTACGTGCGAGACGCCGCCGCCGCGGGCGCCTGGCGTGTCTGAACGCGGCACCGCGGGCGGCGCGAGTGACTCGGCCTGGTGATCATGGGGCACGCTCGGCGACCGGATCGGCCGGCGGCGGCTGCCGATCACCGCGCGCGGCCTGCTCGGGATCGCCGGGGCCGCCGTCCTGCCGTCGACGCTGGCGCTGATCGGCCGGCTGTTCACCGACCCACGTCAGCGCAGCACGGTGATCGCGATGTGGGTGACCGCGCTGTCCGCCGGGATCGCGCTCGGCCCCGTCGCGGGCGGGACGCGGGCCGGCTCGACCTCGCCAGCGGCAGCGCCGGGACGGCCGCCGCGGGGCTCGCGCTGGTGATGCTGGGCATCGCCCCGATCAGCGTGCTCGGCACCCGCCCGACCGCACCGGCGCCACGGCGCAGCGAGCCGGAGGTCAGCGCGGCAGATGCGCCTCGATGACGGTCACGAGTTCGTCGGACTCGGGCTCGACCCGCGGGCGGAACCGGCCGAGCACGTCGCCGTCGGCGGAGACCAGGAACTTCTCGAAGTTCCACTGGACGTCGCCGGCCTCGCCGGTGGCGTCGGCGACCTGGGTCAGCGCGGCGTACAACGGCTGCTGCCCCGGCCCGTTGACGTCGGCCTTCTCGTACAGCGGGAAGGTCACGCCGTAGGTGGTGGAGCAGAACTCCTGGATCTCGTCGGCGGTGCCGGGCTCCTGGCCGCCGAACTGGTTGCACGGGAAGCCGAGCACCGTGAAGCCGCGCTCGGCGTAGCGTTCCTGCAGCCGCTCGAGACCCTCGTACTGCGGGGTCAGACCGCACTTCGACGCAACGTTGACCAGCAGCAGGAGGCTGCCGCGGTGGTCGGCGAGCGAAGCGCCGGGGCCGTCGATGGTGTGCAGTGGAATGTCGTACAGGCTGGTCACGCGGGCTCCTCACGCTGGGCTGTCGTCCTCACCCTAGGCTCACGCCATGGAGATCAGGGACGCCCGGGGCGACGACTGGCCGGCCATCTGGCCGATCCTGCAGCGCATCGTCGCGGCGGGCGAGACGTACACGCTGCCGCGCGACCTCGACCCGGAGCGGGGACGGCGCATCTGGATGCTGGAGCCGCCGGACCGCACCGTCGTCGCCGTCGACGAGGACGGGACGGTGCTCGGCTCGGCGAAGATGAACCGCAACCACCAGGGCCCCGCGTCGCACGTCGCCAGCGCCAGCTTCATCGTCGCGCCGGAGCACTCCGGGAAGGGCGTCGGGCGGGCGCTGGGCGAGCACGTCATCGACTGGGCCCGCGACGCCGGGTACCGCGCGATGCAGTTCAACGCGGTGGTCGAGACCAACACCCGGGCGGTCGCGCTGTGGCGCTCGCTCGGGTTCGAGGTCATCGGGACGCTACCCGAGGGCTTCCAGCATCCCGTGCACGGCTACGTCGGGCTGCACATCATGCACCGGCGGCTGTGACGGCGGGCCCCTCCAGGTCGCGGCGGCGCAGGTCGCTGAGCCAGGCGTCGACCCGGCCGATGTCGGGACCGGGCGACAGGTGCGACGCGGCGGCGGCTTCGTCCAGCTGCTGCTGCAACTCGACGCGGTAGGCGTCGGCCTGGTCCCACGGCAGGGCGCCGGAGCGGACGGCGGCCAGCCGGTCGAGGTGCTCGTCGGACGGGACGCCGACGTCGCCGGTGCGCAGCAGCGCCTGACCGTCGACCAGCAGCCGCAGCAGGTCGGCCGCGGCGGCCGCCTGCTCGGCGTCAGGATCGTCGTCGCCGGCCAGCCGGGTGAAGCCGGCCAGCACGTGGTCGGCGTAGGCGGCGGAGATGGTCTGCGACAGGAACGCCGGCCGCAGGTCGAGCAGTTCGCGGCCGAGGTCGCTGACCCACACCCGCCGCGGCGACCACAGCAGTTCCAGGCAGACCGGGTCGGCGTCGAGGGCCAGCCGGCAGAACTGCTCGACCTCCCACGACAGCCACGACGCCCCCGGCCCGACGACCTGCTCGGGCGGCTTGCGCAGCGACCAGAACGCGGCCGTGGGGGCCTGGTAGACGCCGCGCACCGTCAGCTCGGCGCCGGGATCGGCGGGCACGTGGCCGACGGCGGCCGCGTACAGCGTGCGCGCCATGACGAGGTCGTCGGGTGCGCCGGAGCGGACCGGCTCGGGCAGCTCGGACGGCGGATCGGTGAGCGTGCCGAGCTGCTCGGGGGTGGCCTCGACCAGCCGGCCGTCGGCCAGCGCGACGGTGTACGTGCCGCCGGCCTCGCGGACGACGCGTCCGGCGAGGCCGCGGCCGGTACCCGGTACGGCGGCGTCGGCCGCGGTGCCGTGCACGACGACCTGCGTGCCGACCGGGACTCGCGCAGGGGCGCTCAGGCGAGACATGCCGCCCATTCTCGCCCGCGACCCGGCCGCCCGTCCGACGATCCATCGGGTTTCAACCGTTTGGACCGGATCATTTGCATCGGCAGGTACTCCCGCCGCCGGTAGGTTGACGGTATGAGCGAGCAGCAGTGGAACGCGGTCGACCGGTATCTCGGCGAGCATCTGGTCGGAGCCGACCCCGTCCTCGACGACGCGCTGCGCGACAGCGACGCCGCCGGGCTGCCGGCCATCAACGTCGCGCCCAACCAGGGCAAGTTCCTGCACCTGCTGACGCTGATCGCGGGGGCGCGGCGGGTGCTCGAGATCGGCACGCTCGGCGGCTACAGCACCATCTGGCTGGCCCGGGCGCTGCCCGCCGACGGCCGGCTGGTCACGCTCGAGGCCGACCCCACCCACGCCGAGGTGGCGACGGCGAACCTGCGCCGCGCCGGGCTGCTCGACCGCGTCGACGTGAAGGTCGGCCCGGCGCTCGACACCCTCCCGCAGCTGGAGGGGCCGTTCGACCTCGTCTTCATCGACGCCGACAAGCCGTCCAACCGCGACTACGTCGGCTGGGCACTGCGGCTGGCCCGGCGCGGCACCGTCATCGTCGTCGACAACGTCGTGCGCGGCGGGCGGGTCATCGACGCCACCACCGGCGACGCCGCGGTCGACGGCACCCGGCGGCTGTTCGAGTACGTCGCCACCGAGCCGCGGCTCACCGCGACCGCCGTCCAGACCGTCGGCGGCAAGGGCTACGACGGCTTCCTGCTCGCCGTCGTGACCGCCGACGTCTGAGCGTCACGCCGAGCGGAGGAACCGCTCGCCCAGGTCGCGCAGGTAGCCGCGCAGCTCGGCCGGCTCGACGACGTCGAAGTCGGCGGCGATCGCGCCGAGCATGAAGGCCGGCCAGTCCAGCGTGTCGACGTTCATGGTGAGCCGGCAGGACGCCGGTCCGGTCGACTCGACCGACCCCCAGGTCGCCACCTGCCGCTCCACCTCGGCGACCGGCGCCCGGACGTCGACGACGACGCGGTAGCGGGTCGGCACCGCGGCCAGCCGCTCGTGCACGAACGTCGCGGCGTCGGCGGCCGGCAGCTCGCGCGGCCGGAACCGGGCGCCGGTCGCGACCGGCTCGGTCAGGCGGTCGACCCGGAACGTGCGCCAGTCGTGCCGTTCGACGTCCCAGGCGACGAGATACCAGCGCCGCCCCCGCGACACCAGCCGGTACGGCTCGACCAGCCGGCCGGTCCCGGCGCCGTCGCGTGACGTGTAGCGGAACCGCAGCCGCTCGTCGTCGCGGCAGGCCTGCGCGATGACGGTGAGCGCGTCGGAGTCGACCCGCGGCCCGTCGCCCGGGATGGACGGGACGGTGTACGTGTGCAGCGCGTCGACCCGGCGGCGCAGCCGCGGCGGCAGCACCTGCACCACCTTGGCCAGGGCCCGCACCGACGTCTCCTCGATGCCGCCGACGCCGCCGCCCGCGGCCGTGCGCAGGCTGACCGCGATGGCGACCGCCTCCTCGTCGTCCAGCAGCAGCGGCGGCAGCGCGGCGCCGGCCTGCAGCTGGTAGCCGCCGGCCACGCCGCGCGCCGCGTCGACCGGGTAGCCCAGCTCGCGCAACCGGTCGACGTCGCGGCGCAGCGTGCGCGGGCTGACGCCGAGCTTGTCGGCCAGCTCCTCCCCCGGCCAGTAGCGATGCGTCTGCAGCAGCGACAGCAGCCGCAGCATCCGGGCACTCGTGTTCGCCATGTCTTCAGCGTCCTCGCAATTGAGGTCAGAAAGTGGCCGGAATGGATTCTAACGTGGTTCCCATGAACGACACCATGATCCAGACCACGGGCCTGACCAGGCACTTCACGGTCAAGAAGGACGTCGTCGAGGCCGTGCGCGGGCTCGACCTGCACGTCGCGGAGGGCGAGCTGGTCGCCCTGCTCGGACCGAACGGCGCCGGGAAGTCGACGACGCTGCGCATGCTGACGACGCTGATCCCGCCGACGTCGGGCACGGCGACGGTGGCCGGTTACGACGTCGTCGCGCGGCAGCGCGAGGTGCGCCGGGTCATCGGGTACATCGGCCAGGGCAACGGCGCCGCGCACGCTCAGCGCGGCCGCGACGAGCTGGTCAGCCAGGGCCGGGCGTACGGCATGAGCACGCGCGACGCGAAGGCGCGGGCGGACGAGCTGGTCGCGTCGCTGGACCTCGCCGCCGTCGCGGACCGGCCGGTGTCGTCGCTGTCCGGCGGGCAGAAGCGGCGGCTCGACATCGCGATGGGCCTCATCCACGCGCCCCGGCTGCTGTTCCTGGACGAGCCGTCCACCGGGCTGGACCCGCAGAACCGGGCCAACCTGCAGGAGCACATCCTGAAGCTGCGCGCCGAGCACGGCACGACGATCGTGCTCACGACGCACTACCTCGACGAGGCCGACGCGATGGCCGAGCGGGTCATCGTCGTCGACCACGGCACCGTCATCGCCGACGACACCCCGGCCCGGCTCAAGGCCGATCACGCGGGCGACCTGATCACGCTCGGTTTCGGCTCCGGCGGCGACGCGGGACGTGCGGCCGCGCGGCTGTCGTCGCTGTCCGATGCGACGGTGAGCAGCGGCGGGGCGACGGTCGAGGTGCGGGTCGCCGGCGGGCCGCGGCTGGTCCCGGGGATCCTCCGCGACCTCGACGCCGCCGGCATCGCCGTCGAGTCCACCGCCGTCAACCGGCCCACCCTCGACGACGTCTTCCTCAACCTCACCGGGCGCAGCCTGCGCGAGGGCGTCGTCACCACGTCGACCGAGGAGGTCGCGGCATGAGCAGCACCACCATGATCACCGACACCGTCACCGTCTTCAGCCGCGAGCTGCGGCCGGTCCTGCGCGACCCGTTCTCCGTCGTGTTCAGCATGATCCAGCCGCTGGTGTTCCTCGGCCTGTTCGCGCCGCTGCTGCCCGAGGTCGAGGGCGGCTCCGCGCTGCAGTGGTTCGTGCCCGGCATCGTGGTGATGTCGTGCCTGTTCAGCACGTCGTTCACCGGGTCGAACCTGCTGTTCGAGATCCAGACCGGTGCGCACGAGCGCATGCTGGTGACGCCGCTGCGGCGGCCGGCGCTGATCGTCGGGCGGGCGCTGAAGGAGATCGTCCCGATGATCGTGCAGACGCTGATCATCGTGCTGGTCTGCGTGCCGTTCGGCTTCGACCTGCACATTCTGGGCGTGCTGACCGGCGTGGCCATCCTCGCCGTCATGGCGGTCGGGCTGGGTGCGCTGTCGTACACGCTGGCGCTGGCGTCGAAGAACACCGAGTGGCTGTTCTGGACCGTGCAGCAGACGGTGCTGTTCCCGCTGTTGCTGCTGGCCGGCATCCTGCTCCCGGTCGACGACGGTCCCGGCTGGCTGCGGGCGCTGTCCAGCGCGAACCCGCTGACCTACGTCGTCGACGCGGAACGCGCCCTCTTCAACGGCGAGTTCCCGGCGTCGACCGTCCTGGCCGCCGTCGTCGCCTCGGTCGCCGTCGCGGCGCTCGGCCTGGCGGTTGGCACCCGCGCCATGCGCCGCTCGTCCTGACCGTTCGACGAGGGTCAACGCCCGGCCAGGTGCGGGGCGGGGAACACCCCGCCGGGGTCGCGGTCGCGCTTGATCGCGGCCAGCCGGTCCAGGGCCGGCGCCCGGAACGCCTCGGGCGCCAGCCCGGCCGCGGCCGGGCCGCCGGTGAAGTTGAGGAACCGCAGACCGGTGCCCCAGGGCGCCAACGCGGCCAGCACGGCATCACCGGCGCCCGGCCCCAGGCCGACCGCGGCCACGCTGAACGCGGCGTCGTCGTGGTCGAGGGCGCGCGGGTGCCGCGGCGGACGAGCCAGCGCCCCGCCCAGCCGCCGCACGTCGACCATGATCAGGTCGTCGGCGGACGCGTCCGGCCCGGCCGCCGCCAGCAGCACGTCGGCCGCGGCCGCATCGAACGAGGCGAGCATGAGCGAGCGCTCGTCGTAGCCGAGGGGCTCGGTCGGGTCGTTGTAGACGGCGGCGATGCCGGCCAGTGGCAGGGGTGCGACGGTGTCGAGGATCCGGGGTCCGGCGTCGCGCAGCGGCCGCACCAGGTCCTCGCCCGCGTCGGCGGGGCCGGCGTAGGCGACGCGAACGTGCACCGTCAGCCGGCCGCGCAGCGGCTCCGGCACGCCGGGCAGGTCGGGCAGCCGCACCAGCCCGACCGACGAGTTGAACTCGTCCGGCAGCCGCGACACCCAGTCGCGCCACGCGTGCACCACGTCGCCGGCCTGGTCGGCGGCGAAGACCAGCGCGCCGCCGTACAGCTCAGGCACCGCGACCAGCTCGGCCTCCAGCGCCGTCACGATGCCGAAGCCGCCCTTGCCGCCGCGCAACGCCCAGAACAGATCGGCGTTCTCCTCGGGACCGACGGCGACCAGCGTGCCGTCCGCGGTGACCATCTCCAGCCGGCGGACCCGGTCCGCGGCCCAGCCGAACGTCCGGCCGAGCACCGGCAGTCCGCCGCCGAGCGTGTAGGAGACGGCGCCGACCAGCGGCGACGACCCGTTCAACGGCGCCAGCCCGGCCGCCGCCGCCGGCTCGATGACCTGGTGCCACCGCACGCCGGCCTCGATCCGTGCCACCCGCGCGTCCGAGTCCACGTGCACGCCGTCCAGCCGCCGGGTGGAGATCAGCAGCCCGCCGTCGAGCGGGACGCCGGCGCCGTGACCGGTCGCCTGCGCGACGACCGGAAGGCCGCGTTCGGCGGCGAAGCGCACCGCCACGGCGATGTCGTCCGCCGACGTCGCACCCACCACCACGTCGGGACGATGGTCGACGGTGAGGTTGAAGCCGGACCGCTCGTCGTCGTACCCGTCCTGGCCCGGCAGCAGCACGGGCCCGTCGATGCGGCGGGCCAGATCGGCGACCGCCGCCTGCGGTGTCGTGTTCATGGTCACGATTCCACCCGAGCCCGGCCGCCCGCACCAGGCCGAGAGGGCACCTAGAGTGATCACTGACCGTGATGAATCTGGGGAGGCCCGTGGAGCTGCGGCAGCTCGCGTACTTCGTCGCCATCGCCGACGAAGGCGGGTTCGCGCGCGCCGCCGAGGCCCTGCACGTCGGCCAGCCCGCCGTCAGCCAGCAGCTGCGCCGCCTGGAGCGAGAGCTCGGCGTCGTGCTGTTCGAGCGGACCACCCGGCGGGTCCGGCTGACCGCCGAGGGCGACCGCCTGCTGCCCGAGGCACGGGCCGTGCTCGCCGCGGCCGAGCGCACCCGGCGACTGGCCGCCGAGCTCGCCGGCGCCAGCTCGCTGCGGCTCGGCACCAGCCCCGCGCCCGGCCGCCGGCTGCCCGGCCTGCTGGCCGCGATCGCCTCCCGCGCGCCGGACCTGCGCGTCCGGCTGAGCACGGTGAAGCTGGCCGACCGGCTCGCGTCCGTGCGTTCCGGCGTGCTCGACGCCGCCCTGGTCCGCGATGTCGCCCACGCGCCGGGACTGGAGCTGCTCGCGCTCTGGACCGACCCCGTCGTGGTCGCTCTGCCCGGCGGGCACCCGCTCACCGCCACCGAGACGGTGCGGCTCGGCGACCTCGGCGACCTGCCGGTCCGGCTCGCCGATCCGCGCGCCAACCCGCCGTTTCACCGGCTGGTGGCCGCGGCGTTCGAGGCGGCCGGCATCGACCCACCGGCCGGCCCGCCGTTCACGTCACTGCGCGAGACCATCGCCGACCTCGCCCACGCCGCCCCGTCGTGGACTCTGTTCTACGAGGTCGGCCCACCACCGCCGATGCCGGGCGTCGCCTATCGCCGGCTCGCCGCACCGGTCTCGACGACCTACCTCGCCGTGCCCGCCGGCCCGCCGTCGCCGGCGATCCGGCAGCTGCTGGCCGCCACCCACGACCTCGAGCGCGGCAGTGCGGTAGGACTGACGACATGGGTGAGCTGAGCGTCGAGCTGCTCGGGCCGGGAGCGGCCGGCGACGTCGCGCTGGTCGAGGCGCTCGCCGCGCTGGTCAACGGGGTCTACGCCGACTCCGAGACCGGGCTGTGGCTCGACGGCGCCAGCCGGACGTCCGCGGCCGAGGTCGCGGGGTTCATCCGGGCCGGCGAGATCGCCGTCGCCCGCGACGACGGCCGCACCATCGGGTGCGTCCACGTCCAGCGCTGGGACGACGCCACCGGCGAGTTCGGACTGCTCGCCGCCGACCCGGAGCATCGCGGCAGCGGCGTCGGGCGCGCGCTGGTGCGGTTCGCCGAGGACCGCAGCCGCGACGAAGGCCGCACGACCATGCGGCTGGAGCTGCTGGTGCCTCGCGCCTGGACGCACCCGGCGAAGGCGTTCCTCGCCCAGTGGTACGAGCGCATCGGCTACCGGGTGGTCCGCCGCGGCAGCATCGACGAGGACTATCCGCACCTGGCGCCGCTGCTGGCCACGCCGTGCGACTTCCTCGTCTGGCACAAGCCCCTCTAGCCGCTCTTCTGGAACACCAGGCAGTAGTCGCCGGTGAGCCACTCGGGCTGCTCGTCCCAGCACAGGAACGTCTCCTGCCGGAAGGTCAGGTGGCGGCCGACGATGGCGCCGACGTCCCAGGCGAGGGTGGTGGCGACGCCGTCGTCGATCATGTTGCCGACGTTGAGGACGAGGTGGCCCCACGGCCGCAGCAGCCCGGCGACCTGGCCGAAGATGCCGTCCAGCTCGCCGAGGTAGGTCTGGTAGTCGCCGTCGAGGGTCTCGTAGGCGTTGAGCGGGTTCTCCGGGTGGTTCTTCAGCGTCATGTACGGCGGCGACGTCAGGCACAGGTCGACCGGGCGATCGACCAGCGCCGCGACCTCGCGGGCGTCGCCGTCGATGACCTCGCCGGCGCCGTCGAGCCGGCGGCGGATCATGTCCGCCCGCTCCGGCAGCAGCTCGATGCCCAGTCCGGACCGGCCCATCCGCTCCGCGACGACCAGCGTGGTGCCGAACCCGGCGAACGGGTCGAGCACCAGTTGGCCGGGCAGGGAGTACTCGGCGATGACCGTCTCGGCCAGGTTCTCGGTGAAGTGAACGTTCTCGTCGGCCTCCGCGTAGCGCTCGCTGACGAGGTCGTCCATCCACTGTTGCAGCCAGGGCCTCATACGGACATCTTGCCGACCCGGGCGGCGCGACGTGGCCGCGACCCGGCCCGTACGCTGCACGCTGTGAGCGCGGAACGGACGAACTGGGCGGGCAAGCTCACCTACGGCGCGACCCGCATCCACACGCCATCGTCGGTCGAGGAGCTGCAGGACGTCGTCGCGCGCACCGCGCGCATCCGGGCGCTGGGCAGCCGGCACTCGTTCAGCGACGTCGCCGACACCACCGGTGAGCTGGTGTCCGTCGCCGGGCTGCCACCGCGGGCCGACGTCGACGCGGCGGCCCGGACGGTGACGGTCGCGGCCGGGCTGCGCTACGGCGACCTCGCCGAGCAGCTGCACCGGCAGGACTGGGCGCTGCACAACCTCGGCTCGCTGCCGCACCTCTCGGTGGCCGGCGCGGTCGCCACGGCCACGCACGGCTCCGGCGACGGCAACGGCAACCTCGCGACGGCGGTCGCGGCGCTGCACCTGGTGCGGGCCGACGGCGAGCTGGTGACGCTGCGCCGGGGCGAGCCGGACTTCGACGGCGCCGTGGTGGCGCTCGGTGCGCTCGGGGTCGTGGTGGCGGTGACGCTGGACGTCGTGCCCGCGTTCGAGGTCCAGCAGGTGGTCTACGACGATCTCGCGCTGGACACCGTCGGCGAGCGGTTCGACGAGATCTTCGCCGCCGCGTACAGCGTCAGTGTCTTCACCGACTGGGCCGGGACGACGCGCAGCTGGGTCAAGCACCGCGTCGGCGACGGCGACTGGACGCCGGACCCGGCGTGGATGGGCGCCCGGCCGGCCGACAGCCCGCGCAACCCGGTCCCCGGCATGCCCGCCGTCAACTGCACCGAGCAGCTCGGCGTGCCCGGCCCGTGGTACGACCGGCTGCCGCACTTCCGGCTCGAGTTCACCCCGAGCAGCGGCGAGGAGCTGCAGTCGGAGTTCCTGGTCCCGCGCGCCCACGGCGTCGCGGCGTTCGGCGCCGTCGCGGCGCTGGCCGGGCACATCGCGCCGGTGCTGCAGATCTGCGAACTGCGCACCGTCGCCGCCGACGACCTGTGGCTCAGCCCGTCCTACGGCCGCGACGTCGTGGGCATCCACTTCACCTGGCGCAAGGACCCCGAGGGCGTCGCGCCGGTGCTCGCGCGCATCGAGCGCGCGCTGGCGCCGTACGAGCCGCGGCCGCACTGGGGCAAGCTGTTCACCGTCGCGCCCGAGCAGGTGCGCGAGCGGTATCCGCGGCTGGCCGACTTCCGCCGGCTGCGCGGCGAGCACGACCCCGACGGCTGCTTCGGCAACGCCTTCACCGGGCGTTACCTGGGTTGACGTCGCCGGTCACGGAACCGGCCGCGCACCATCGCCGTCGAATCGGTCATGAGACGGTGGTTTGCCGGCCTTGTCTCCTTGGGCATGCTCGCCGGTTGCTCGATCGGTGCTGACGACGAAGACGGCGCGATCGCCGTCATGGGGCTGACGCCGTTCGACGCGTGCGAAGACGTCCTGGACCACCTGAAGACGGAGGCGGGCGAACGGGTCGGCCCGTGGGGCCTGGGCGGCGCGGTGACCGAGGCCTACGCGGCCGACGGCGGCGCCGAGGACACCGCCGCGCTCGCCGTGCCGGAGTCCGCCGGCCGCGGCGACAGCGGAGGCGCCCAGTCGCACTCCACGACGAACGTGCAGGAGGCCGGCGTCGACGAGCCCGACGTCGCCAAAACCGACGGGCGGCTGCTGGTCACCACGGCCGGCGGCGACCTGCGCGTCATCGACGTCACCGGCGACGCGCCGCGGGAGGTCGGCCGGCTGGCGCTCACCGATCCGGCCGCGAAACCGGCGCCCGGCCGGATGATCGCCCCGGAGATCGCGCCCGAGAACGTCGACGCCTCGGTGTTCCTGGCCGGCGACCGCGTCGTCGCCCTCGTGCGGCAGTACCCGATGATCGCCTACGACGCCATGTCCAGCTACCCCGGCCCGATGACGTCCACGACCGCGGTGCTGCTGATCGACATCTCCGACCCCGCCGAGCCGGTGGTCGAGTCGCGGCTGCAGGTCGACGGCGACTACCTCGACGCCCGCATGGTCGACGACACCGTCCGGCTGGTCGTCAGTTCCTATCCCACCCTCGAGTTCCCGATGACGGAGGCGGACGTCAACCTGCCGGAGGACGAGCTCACCGAGCGCAACCGCGCGATCGTCGAGGAATCCACCATCGCCGACTGGCTGCCGTCGTACACGTTCACCAGCGGCGACGCCGAGCCCGAGACCGGCCAGCTGGTGAGCTGCGAGCAGGTGAGCCGCCCGGACGAGTTCGCCGGCTTCTCCCTGCTCAGCGTCCTGACCTTCGACCCGGACGACGGCCTCGGCACCGACGGCTCCGTCGGCGTGCTGACCGACGGCGACACCGTCTACGCGAGCCAGGACCGCCTGTACGTCGCGACGACGCGGTGGGGCGACCCGTTCGCGCCGGCCGGCGACGCGATCCGCACGCTGCCCGGGCCCGGCGACATCACCACCGGCATCCACGCGTTCGACATCACCGGCAACGTGCCCGCGCGGTACCTGGCCTCCGGCGAGGTCGAGGGGCGCATCCTCGGCCGGTACGCGATGTCCGAGCACGAGGGCGTCCTGCGCGTCGCCACGACCATCGACGGCTGGAACGGCACGACCGACACCAGCGAGAGCGTGCTCTACACGCTCGAGGAGGGCGACGGCGAGCTGGTCCAGCTCGGGCAGGTCGGCGGGCTGGGCAAGGGCGAGCAGATCTACGCCGTCAGGTACTTCGGCGACACCGGGTACGTGGTCACGTTCCGCCAGGTCGACCCGCTCTACGTGCTCGATCTCTCCGACCCGGCGGCACCGGCCGTCACCGGCGAGCTGAAGATCACCGGGTACTCCGCCTACCTGCACGACGCCGGCGACGACCGGCTCCTCGGCGTCGGCCAGGAGACGACGGAGAACGGCATGGCGGTCGGCGCGCAGATCTCGCTGTTCGACGTCGCCGATCCCACGGCGCCGGCCAAGCTCGACGGCCACGTCGTCCCGAACGCGTGGTCGCAGACCGAATGGGACCCGCAGGCGTTCCTGTTCTGGCCGGAGACCAGGCAGGTCGTCGTGCCGATGGAGACAGGGACGGGGCCCAGCGCCCTGATCGTGCGGCTGGACGGCGACGCCGTCACCGAGCAGGGGCAGATCACCCGCACCGAGTCGCCGCGCGACGGCTGGGCGTGGCTGCGCCGCACCGTCATCGTCGGCGACACCCTCTACACCGTGTGGCAGGACGGCGTGCAGGCCAACGGGCTGGCCGACCTGGAGCCGCGCGGCTGGGCCGGGTTCGCTCAGCCGTAGGGGGTGGCGCTGGCGCTCGCCTCGGCCTCGGCCGCGCAGGCCTCGTCGAGGGTGGCGAGGTACTCGTCCAGCGGGTCCAGCCCGGCCTCCGCCCGCCGCTCGTCGACCGTCTCCGGGTCGGCGAGCGGCGCCGGTTCCGGCACGCCGTCGACGCAGGCGATCTGGGTGCCGTAGACCTGCTCGCCGCCGGCGTTCAGGGCGACGCGGTCCTCCAGGTAGGCCAGCTCACCGAGGTCGGCGCGGCCCGCCTCGGCGGCCGGTCGCATCAGCTCCAGCGCGCGCTGCTGGAACTCGGGGTCGAGGTCGGAGTGCTGGGCGATCACCCAGGCCGCGCTGGCGCCGTCGGTGCCGACCAGGTCCGACCCGGGCCAGCCGTGCTCGTCGACGATCTCGGCCAGCCGGTCGGTGCGTTCCTGGTCGTGCCACTCGCCGATGTACTCGGGCGACCGCTCGGCCTGGTCCTGCGCCTTCAGCTCCAGCAGCTCGGCCTGGAGCTCCTGGTCCAGCGCCCGCTCGGCCGGGGACGGCGTGGGCGCCGGGCCCGCGTCGTCGTCGCCCGCGCACCCCGTCACCAGCAGGACGAGGGCCAGCAGCGCCGTCCGGATCATCCGCACAGTATGGCGACGCCGGCCGCCGCGGGGAATGGTTCGGCCGCCCTTTGCAATGAGCACCTATGCGCACCGGTGCGTATGGGTGCTCATTGCAAAGGTCAGCGGTCGGTGTTCGCGCCGCAGAGCACGAGGCACGCCAGCTCGCCCGGAACGCGGCCGGCCAGCCAGGCGGCGAACGGCACCGCGGCCGCCGGCTCGACCAGCAGCCGGAACTCGTCCCACAGCCGTTCCCGGGCGGCCAGCAACTCGTCATCGGTGACCAGCACCGACGCGACCGGCGCGGCGGTGAGGACGGCGAACGGCAGCTCGCCCACCCGGGTCGCGCCCAGCGCGGACGACGCGACGGAGTCGACCTCCGCGTCGACCGGCTCGCCCGCGGCCAGCGCCTGGTGCAGGGCGCAGCAGTGCTCCGGCTCGACGGCGACGGTGACGCGGCCGCCCGCGGCCAGCGCCGTGCCGGCCGCCAGCCCGCCCCCGCCCACCGCGACGGCGATCGCGTCGACGTCCGGCGCCTCCGCCACCACCTCGGCCGCGACCGTCCCCTGGCCGGCGATGACGTCGGGGTGGTCGTAGGCGGGGAGGTACCGCGCGCCGGGCTCGGCCGCCGCGTCCGTGGCCGCCGCGGCCGCCTCGGCGTAGGTGCCGCCGTGCCGGACCAGCCGGGCGCCGGCCGCCTCGATGCGGCGTGCCTTCGTCTCGGGCACCGTCTCCGGCACGTACACCGTCGCGGGCAGGCCGAGCAGCCCTGCCGCCGTCGCGACGCCGAGCCCGTGGTTGCCGCCCGACGCCGTGACGACGTGCTGCGGCCGGTCGCCGCCGAGCAGCGCCGTCAGCGCGCCGCGCAGTTTGAACGAGCCGCTGCGCTGCAGGTGCTCGAGTTTCAGCAGCACCGGCCGGCCGTCGACCTCGGCGCGCAGCAGCGGGGTGTGCCGGATGTACTGGGCGATGGTCGCCGCGGCGGCGGCCACCGCGGCCGGCCCGGGCAGGTTCGTCGACGTCGTCACCGTCCCACCTTGTGCCCTTCCGGCCGCGGACGCCAACCAGCGGGCGACCGGCTCAGGCGAGTGCGGCCTCGAGCGCCTGGAGGTGGGCGCGGCTGCGTGCCCGCGCCGCACCGGCGTCGCGGCCGGCGATGGCGTCCACCAGGTCGGCGTGCGCGTCCTGATCGGCGTCGTCGCCGTGGTCGTCGCGGAGCCGGAGCAGCTCGATCATGGCCTGGCGCAGCCGCGGGGTGAAGCCGTCGAAGAGCTCGATGAGAATCGGGTTGTGCGCGGCGACGACGATGGCGCGATGGAACGCCGTGTCGGCGTCGACGAGGTCCGCCGTGCTCGCGCCGCGTCGCTGATCTCGGTCGGCGAGTGCACGGCGGACGGCCCGCAGGTCCGTCGGCGTGCGCCGTTCGGCGGCCAGCGCCGCGGCCTCGGTCTCGACGGCGATGCGCGCCTCGATCACCGACACGATGTCCGCCCGGCGCAGCACGACGTCCCAGTCGTCGGGCACGTCGAGCGCCGTGACGAACACCCCGGCGCCCTGCCGTGAGGCGAGCACGCCGCGCCCGGCGAGCTGGCGGATCGCCTCGCGGACGGTGGACCGGCCGACGCCGAGCTGCGGCGCGAGCGTCGTCTCACCCGGCAGTTTCGCGCCGAGCGCCCACTCGCCCGACCTGACGCGCGCGAGCAGCAGCTCAGCGGCCTGATCCGCGAGCGGCGACCGTCTCACCTGTGCCATGCGTGTCAGTACCCATCTACTTGTCTGAGGAGTCGTGGTAGATTCTACCCGTGTTCGCCCGCGAGGTCCTTCTTCTTCGTCGCCACGGCGGGGGCTAGCCAGACCGGCTCCCCCGACGTGGAGCCGATGCCTGTGCCGGTCGCCCGAAGTGCACCCGAAGGACCTTCCCGATGACCGTCACGTTCCCCCGCATCTCCACGCCCGCCGGCCCGGTGCCGGACGGGGCCGCGCCCTGGAATCGGCAACGTCACTCGCAGCTCCCCTCGCACCGCTACGCCGACGTGTACGCGCGGGTCGAGGTACCGCTCGCCGAGCGCGACTGGCCGACGCGACGGCTGACGGCCGCGCCGCTGTGGGTCCCGGTCGACCTGCGCGACGGCAACCAGGCGCTGGCCGAGCCGATGGACCCCGCCCGCAAACGCCGCTTCTTCGAGCTGATGGTGGCGATGGGTTACAAGGAGATCGAGGTCGGCTACCCGTCCGCCTCGCGAACCGACCACGACTTCGTGCGCCTGATCGCCGAGACAGACCTCGCCCCTGACGACGTCACGATCGTCGTGTTCACCCCGGCGCGCCGTGACCTCATCGAGCGTACCGTCGCCTCGATCCAGGGCATCCGCAACGAGGTGGTCATCCACCTGTACACCGCCACCGCACCGGTCTGGCGTGACGTCGTGCTCGGGCGCGGACGCGACGAGCTGACGCGGCTGATCCTCGACGGCGGCCGCGACGTGCTGGAGTTCGCGGGCGACTTGCCGAACGTGCGGTTCGAGTTCTCGCCCGAGGTGTTCAACCTGACCGAGCCCGACTACGCGCTCGAGGTCTGCGACGCCATGACCGCGTTGTGGCAGGCGAGCCCGGAGCGTCCGGTCATCCTGAACCTGCCCGCCACCGTCGAGGTCGCCACGCCGAACGTGTACGCCGACCAGATCGAGTACATGCACAAGAACCTCGCGCGCCGCGACAGCGTGATCCTCTCCGTCCACCCGCACAACGACCGCGGCACCGGCGTCGCCTGCGCCGAGCTGGCGGTGCTCGCCGGAGCCGAACGTGTCGAGGGCTGCCTCTTCGGCAACGGTGAGCGCACCGGGAACGTCGACATCGCCACCCTCGCGCTCAACCTGCACGCCCAGGGCGTCGACCCGATGATCGACTTCTCCGACATCGACGAGATCCGCCGCACGGTCGAGTACTGCAACCGCATCGACGTGCATCCGCGTCACCCGTACGTCGGCGACCTCGTGCACACGGCGTTCAGCGGCACCCACCAGGACGCGATCAGGAAGGGCCTCGCCGAGCATCGGGCCCGAGCCGCCACCGAGTCGCGGCCCGAGCGCGACATCGCCTGGCGGGTGCCCTACCTGCCGATCGACCCGGCCGACCTCGGGCGCAGCTACGACGCCGTGATCCGGGTGAACTCCCAGTCGGGCAAGGGCGGCATCGCCTACCTGCTGGAGAGCGCCTACGAGGTCGAGCTGCCCCGGCGCCTGCAGATCGATCTCGCCGGACGGGTGCAGCAGCACACCGACGACTCCGGCGACGAGATCACCGCCGCAGAGATCTGGGCGATCTTCCAGGACAGCTACTGCGTGACAGCCGGCGACGCGACCATCGAGCTGGCCGGCTACGAGACGTCCGAGTCCGAGGGCCGTGGTCGCACCCGGATCGTGCTCCGTGCACGCGGCGAGGAGCACGTCAGCAGCCACGACGGCGTCGGCCCGGTCGAGGCGCTGACCGCGGCGCTGACCGCACTCGGCGCCGGCATCGAGGTGCTCGACCTGCATCAGAGCAGCATCGGGCCGGGCAGCGACAGCGACGCGCTCACCGTCGTCGAGTACCGCCACGCCGGTGGCGTCGGCTGGGCGGCCGGCCGAGCGGGATCGGTGCTCGCCGCGAGCCTGGCCGCCGTTATAGCCGCGGCCGACCTGGCCGAACGGGAACCGGCGCTCACGTCCTAGGCGAGATGCCCGGCGAGCTCGTGCAGCGTCGCGATGCTGTGCGGCTCGCCGGCCGGGCCGGTGCCGCGGCGGTCGAGGTGGACGGCGCGCAGGCCGGCGGCGCGAGCGGCGACGACGTCGAGGTGGTGGTCGTCGCCGACGTAGAGGATGGTGGCGGGGTCGAGGCCGAGCTCGGCGCACAGGGCGGCGTAGGCGCGCGGGTCGGGCTTCGCGCTGCCCAGTGCCTCGGCGGTGAGCACCGGCCCGACCCGGCTGGCCAGCCCGATGACCTCGACCTTGTCGTGCTGCATGTCCTCGGGCCCGTTGGTGAGGATCGCGGTGCGCAGCCCGGCCGCCGCCACCAGCTCCAGCGCCACTTCGGCGTCGTCGAAGCGCTGCCAGCCGGCGCGGTAGGAGGCGAAGTAGTCGCGCCACAGCGCGTCGAGGCCGGGCTGGTCGACCGGCGGGCGGCCGATCAGCTCGAGCAGCTCGCCGATGCGCCGGCGCCGCTGCTCGGCCATGCTGACATGGCCGTCGCGCCAGGCGTTGAAGTGGCGGTCCTGCAGCTCGAACCAGGCGGCGGTCAGCTCGGGTGTCGCGGGACCGTGGATGGACGACAACCAGGCGCCGAAGCCGCGGGCCGCGGATCCGGAGTGATCGAAGAGCGTGTCGTCGAGATCGAACACCACCGCCGCGAGCTGAGCCACGCCTCCACCCTACGTGGACCGGATCCAGACCCGTTCGCCGTCCTCGTAGCGGTCGGTCGCGCGCAGCCCGGCCGACCGGGCGACCGCCATGGACGCCTGGTGCTCGGGGTGCACGTGCGCGGTGACGGTCTGGACGCCGCGCGCGTCGAGCCACTCGACCAGCGCGACGGCGGCCGCGGTGGCGTAGCCCTGCCCCTGGAAGGCGGCGCCGACGATCCAGGCGATCTCCGCCTGCCGGCCTTCGTCGGTGACGGTCGCCTGGACGGTGCCGACGGCGCGGGCGTCGGGCGTGCGGCGCACGATCCAGTTGTGCCACTGCTGCCGTCCGTCAGGCGACCGACCGGCGACGAGGCGGGCATAGCGCTCGCGCAGCCACGTCAGCGTCGGCGGCGCACCGCCGATGAAGGTGTACAGCGCGGGGTCGCTCAGCACCTCGACCATGTCGTCGGCGTCGTCGACGGTGAGCGGGACCAGCTCGAACCGGCTGGTGACGATGCGGCTCACAGCCGGCTCGCCACGACCGTCGCGGGCCGCCCGACGAACGCGCCGTAGCCGTCGGCGGCGGCCTGCAGCCCGGGCGTCGCGGCCGCGCGCAGCGGCTCGTACAGCCCGATGTCGAGGACCACCTCGCGCGCCTTCAGCGTCCGCCGCCATCGTCCGGCCACCTGGGTGCCGAGCAACAGCACCCCGTTGGCGACGTCGAGCCGGGCGCCCGCGGTGACGTCGGCGAGGTCGAGCAGCCGCTTGCTCTCGGTGTAGCCGACCAGATACTCGTCGTAGGCCTGCAGCAGGTGGACGGCGGTCTCGTCGACGACGGTGTCGGCGGCGCCGGCCGCGGACCAGTAGGTGACGCCGTCGACGTCGATGCTCTCGAGCGCGTCGCCCGCCGCGGCCAGGCCGGTGGCGAGGTCGGCGAGCGTGAGGCTGGACCACCATGACAGGTCCTTCGCCGTGGCCGGGCCGTGGCTGGTGAAGAACCGCCGGACCAGCCGGGCCAGCGCGTCGTCGCGGTCGAGTGGGGCGGCCGCCGGCGCCCGCTCGTCGAGCAGCGCGTAGGTGTGCTGCTTGCCGCGCAGCGGGCCGCTGCACACGACCTGCTCCAGCTCGGCGAAGCCGAGGATGTAGCCGAGCCGGATGCCCGTGGCGACGATGCCGTGCCGCTCGAGCACGGCCGCCACCTCGGCGCGGGTCAGGTGGTTTCCGCCCGCGACGGCGTCGGCGACGAGCCCGGCCGTCCGCCGCAGCAGCGCGTCGTCGAGCTCGCACTGCCGGTAGTAGTACGCGTTCAAGGCGTGCACGCGCGGCGCGGTCAGCGCCAGCAGCCAGCGGATGTCGGCGGGCGTGACGAAGTGCCAGGTCGGCCGCAGGACGTGGGTGCGCAGCAGCTCGCCGCCGGCGAAGGCGCGGTCGAGGTCGGGGTCGGTGACCGCGCCGCCGAGGCGCTGCGCCACACCCCACTTCGCCGGGTGGTAGTCCTGCGACTGCACCGCGCCGAACCAGCCGACCACCTCGGCCGGCGTGGACGCGTCGAGCGGGCCGCCGAGGCCGACGGTGCGCAGCCGGCGGCGGACCAGCTCGGCGTCGTCCACCGCTCAGCCCTGCCGTGCGGCCCAGCGGCGGACGACCTCGTCGAGGACGCCCATCGGCAGCGGGCCGTTGCCCAGCACGACGTCGTGGAAGCCGCGTAGGTCGAAGCCGTCGCCGACGGCGGCCGCGGCCTCGGCGCGGATGCGCTGGATCTCGAGCCGGCCGACCATGTACGCGAGCGCCTGGCCGGGCGCGGAGATGTAGCGGTCGACCTCGGTCTCGATCTCGAGCCGGCTGGTGGCGGAGTGGGCGACCATGAAGTCGACCGCCTGCTGCCGGCTCCAGCCCTTGGCGTGCAGCCCGGTGTCGACGACCAGCCGGCAGGCCCGCATGGAGTCTTCGCTGAGCATGCCCAGGATCGCGGTGTCGTCGGAGTACAGGCCCATCTCGTCGGCCAGCCGCTCGGCGTACAGGCCCCAGCCCTCGTCGAACGCGGTGACGTTGGCCAGCCGGCGCAGCAGCGGGAGGTCGGTCAGCTCCTGGGCGATGGTGAGCTGGAAGTGGTGGCCGGGCACGCCCTCGTGGAACGCGACGGATTCGGCGGCGTACCGGTCGCGCTTCTCGGCCTCGTAGGTGTTGGCGAAGTAGGTGCCCGGGCGGCTGCCGTCCATGGCCGGCTGCATGTAGTAGGCGCCGGGCGCGCCCGGGGCCTCGGCCGCGGGCACCGCCTCGACGACGCAGCTCTGCGACGGCAGCCGGCCGAACCACTGCGGCGCGACCTGCTCGGCCCGCTTGATGGCCGAGCGCGCGGCCCGCAGCAGCTCGTCGCCGTCGCGCCAGCGCATGGCCGGGTCGGTGCGCAGCCGCTGCAGGATCTCGCCCAGCTCGCCCGTGCCGAAGACCCGGCCGCCGACGGCCGCGTACTCCTCGGTGAGACCGGCCAGCACGTCGAGGCCGGTCTGGTGCAGTTCGTCGGGCGTGCGCGTGGTGGTGGTGTGGCCCTTGGTGAGCTTGGCGTAGAACTCGTCGCCGCCCGGCAGCCAGCACAGCCCGCCGTGGTCGTCGGGGCGGCCGTGCGGGACGACGTCGGCGGCGACGGCGTCGCGGTAGCGGCCGACGGCGGGGTGGACGACCTCGGCGAGCAGGCGGTCGCGCTCGGCCCGGAACGCCGCGGCGTCGGCGCCGCTGCCGGCGGCCGGCTCGGGCCGGCGGAGTGGATCGTCGCCGGGGTTGGCGAGGTAGCGGGTGAAGTGCTCGACCGTGGCCTCGGCCAGCCGCCGCACGGGCAGCCGGCCGGCGGCGATGCCCGCGCGGTGCCGCTCGGCGATGGCGTCGAGCATGGCCGGCAGCGCGGCCAGCCGGGCGAGGTAGCCGTCGGCGTGGGCGGGCTCGGTGATGCCGGTCATCGGCAGGAAGGACAGCGTGGCCGGCGCGGGCGCGAAGAAGGAGTCGGTGACGGTGTACTCGACGGCGCGCACGGCGAGGCGGTCGCGCTCGGTCTCGATCTGCTGCAGGATGACCGCCCGCGTGATGCGCTCGGCGTCGTCGAGCCCGGCCGGGTCGACGGCCTCGGTGCGCGCCGCGATGTCGGCCAGCCGGGCGTCGGCCGCCGCCTCGCCGGCCTCGGTGTAGTCGGTGAGCTGGTCTTCGCGGTCGCGGAAGCCCAGCAGCGAGGCCTCCAGCGGGTTCGCGTCGAAGACAGCGTCGATGAGTTCGTCGGCGAGCTGGGCGATGGTCATGCGGCACTCCCACGGGGTCGGCTCGTGGGGATGACGCTATCCCGGCGGGCCGACAGCGCGACAACGGATATCGCCAGCGCCGCGGCGAGTGCCGCGCTCACCGTCGCCGCCAGCACGATCCCGTCGGTGAAGGCCTCGCGCGCGGCAGCGAGCCCGGTACCGTCCTCCGCCGCCGCGAGCGCAGCGCCCAGCGTGTCCGCGCCTGTGCCGGCGCCGCGGAACACCGCCGCCACCACGCTGCCCAGGACGGCGATGCCGAGCGCGCCGCCCAGCTGCGGAGCCATCGACGACAGCGCCGCCGCGGCCCCGGCCCGCTCCGGCGGCGCCGCGCCGACGACCTGGTCGGTGGCCAGCGCCATCATCGGGCCGAGGCCCGCCGACACCGTCACCGATCCGGCGACCAGCAGGCCCAGGCCCGAGGTCGCGGTCAACTGGGTGAGCAGCACGAAGCCCGCCGCCGACACCGTCAGGCCCACGCCGATCACCACGCTCGGACGGACCCGGCGGGCCAGCCGCGGTGCCAGCAGCGACCCCACGATCACCCCGGCCGCCGACGGCGCCGTACACAGCCCAGCAAGTAAGGGTGACAAGCCACGGACGAGTTGCAGGTACTGCGCCAGGTAGTAGTTGGCGCCCCAGAGCACGAAGATGCCGGCCGCCAGCGTCGCGACCGCCACCGAGAACGCCGGGTCGCGGAACAACCGCACGTCGACCATCGGGTCCGCGAGCACCCGCTGCCGGCCGACGAACAGCACGCCCACGACCGCCCCGCCGACGACCCCCGTGACGGCCGCCCAGCCCGCGCCGCCCGCCGCGATCTCCTTCAGCCCCCACACCAGCGGCAGCACCGCACCCATCGACAACCCCACGCTGACGACGTCGATGCGCGTCGTGGTCGTCGTCTCGCCCGCGGGCAGCAGAATCGGGCCGAGCGCAAGGATCAGCACCATCACCGGCACGCCGAGCAGGAACACCGAGCCCCACCAGAACCGCTCCAGCATCGCGCCCCCGACCAGCGGCCCGATCGCGGTGCCGCCGGAGACGCTGGCGATCACGACGCCCACGGCGACCGCCCGCTGCCGCGCGTCCCGGAACATCGTCGCCGTCAACGACAGCGTCGACGGCATCAGCGTCGCCCCGGCCACGCCGAGCAGCGCCCGCGCCGCGATCAGCGTCTCGGCGGTGGGCGCCCACGCGGCGAGCACCGACAGCACCCCGTACGCGGCGGCGCCGATCATCAGCAGCCGCCGCCGGCCGATCCGGTCCCCGGCCGCGCCGAGCGCCAGCATCGACCCGGCCAGCAGGAACGCATACACGTCGACGATCCACAGCAGCTGCGTCCCAGACGGCCGCAAGTCGGCGTCGATGGCCGGCAGCGCGAGATGGGTGACGGTCAACTCCAGCGACGCCAGCACCGCGACGACGCACAGCACGGCCAGCCCGGCCCACGCCCGGCGAGAGGTTTGCGTAGTAGTCACGGACCACAGCAGACAACCTCAAGAATTGTTGAGGTCAAGTCGGCGTCCACGACTGGCCGTCGCGGGCGCTGACGAAGGGCCCGGGAGCATGCGACCTGCGGGTGGCGCGGGCGTGCGTGGTGGCGCGGGCGTGCGTGGTGGCGCGGGCGTGCGTGGTGGCGCGAGCGTGGGTGCGTAGCGACGCGGGCGTAGTGGCGCGGGCGGGCGTGCGGCGTGCGGCGCGACGTTGTCGGTGCCCGCCCGTAGGGTGGGCACCCTCCCTAGAGGGGCGGGTCATACCTACCCCCACGCGACGCCGCTTCGGTCCCACCCCACCTCGCCAGGTCTTGGCCAGTTGCTGACCATGATCGTCCAGGCTTTGGGGTGCTATCACGCCCCAGAACCTGGATGATCTTGGAGCAGCAGCGGCCAGCGAAGCGCAACCCCCAGCGGAGCCGGTCGCCACACCCGAAGCGGCCCGTGAGCGGCCAGCGGACCAGGAGCACAGCGAGCAGGAGAGCCGGGCCCATTGTTCGGCCGGCCCCCTGACGCTGCTTGAACGGGGGCGCGGGCGGCCGGGTCAAGCGGTCTCCTGCCGCGCGAAGCGCCAACACAAGAGGTCCGCTTGAGGCGGCCGCCCGCGCCCCCGACACTGGAAGCAGCAGGGGGCAGGCGCGACGGTACGAACCAACGAACGGGTGCCCGGCGCGACTAGAACTCGGCCCGCAGCTCCGTCGCCCGAGCGGCCACCGTGGCGAGCACCCGCCGCGTCGTCGCCAGTTCGGCGGTGTCGATGCCCGCGTACACCTGCGCCGTCACCCCGACCACGCTCGCGTACAAGTCGTCGTACTGGGCGCGGCCGTCGGCCGTCAGGCCGATCTGCTCGAAGCGGTCGTACGCCAGCAGCCCGCGCTCCTCCAGCGAGCAGAGCACCGCCGTGGCCTCGACAGGGTCGATGTCGAGCGCCAGGACGAGGCCGTCGCGCAGGGACGGCTGCGACACCCGGTCCGGCGCGGTGCCCAGGGTGCGCAGCGCGACCCACTCGGCGAGCGTGACGCCCTTGGTGTCGAGGACGACGCCGAGGAGGGAGTGGATGGCCTTGGCCGCGGCGCCGATGTCGACGCCGACGAGCGGGGTGATGATCACGGGGTCCTCCCGAGGTCGGGCGGCGGTGCGTCGAGCAACGTCGTGAGGGTGGCGACGAACTCGCGGGTCCGTTCGCTGTCGCGCCCGCCGAGCGGCTCGGCGAGCTGGTTCTGCAGCGTCATGACGCGGGCGCCGGCGGCTTCGATGACTTCGGCGCCATGATCGGTGAGGGCGAGCCGGACGGCGCGGGAGTCGGCCGGGTCGGCGGTGCGGAGCAGCAGCTCGTTGCCCTCGAGCGTGCGGACCAGCTTGGAGACGAAGACGGGGTCGAGCCCGGTGTGGTCGGACAGTTCCCGCTGGCTCGGCTTCCCGCCGGCCCGCGTGACGCCGTAGAGGGTGGCGAGCACGGAGAACTGCGCCTGGGTGAGCCCGAACGGAGCGAGCGTGCGGTCGAGCAGCGCGCCCCACTTGGTCGCGAGCCGCCAGACGAGGTAGCCGGCGGTCGGGTCCTTCTTCATCACCCGAAAAACTGTACGTGGACACTATGTCCACGGCAACCTTTTATTCGGGCGCTCTACAGTCGCGGGTCGACCGGCTCCGATTCCAGCGCCAGCACGGCGAACACCGGCTCGTGCACCCGCCACAGCGGCTCGGACCGGGCCAGCCGCTCCAGCGACTCCAGCCCGAGCGCGTACTCCCGCAGCGCCAGTGACCGCTTGTGCCCGAGCCCGCGGTCCTTCAGCCGCTCCAGGTGCACCGGCAGCGTGTAGTCGGGCCCGTAGATGAGGCGCAGGTACTCGCGCCCGCGCACCTTGAGCCCCGGCTGCACCAGCCCCTTCGCGCCGCGGGTGAGGTTGGCGGCCGGCTTGACGACCATCCCTTCGCCGCCGCCGTCGGTGAGCGCCGACCACCAGTCGACCCCGGCCGCGACGGACGACGGCGCGGACGGGGCGACCTCCAGGCGCCGGGTGGGCCGGAACAGGACGGGGTCGGCGGCGACCAGGCGGTCGGCCAGCCCCAGGTGCCACAGGTGCGGCCGGTCGTGCCAGGTCGCACCCTCCGACGCGAGCAGCTGGAACGGCGCCAGCTGCACGCCGTCGAGCCCGTCGACCGGCCAGACGTAGCGCCGGTACGCGTCGGTGAAGGCCGCCGCGTTCGCCGAGCGCGCCGTCATCCGCGTGAGCAGGGCCCCGACGTCGAGACCGCGCGACGCCGCGAGCGACAAGGCCGACGCCGCCGCGGGCAGCGCCGACCGCGCCGCCGCGCCGACGGAGGCGTACTGGCCGCGCAGCAACGCCTCGGCCTTCGCCGACCACGGCAGCAGTTCGGCGTCGAGCAGCAGCCAGTCGGTCCCGAGCTCGTCCCACAGCCCGGCGCCGTCGACGGCCGCACGCACCCGGTCCAGCAGGATCGCCGTCAGAGACGAGGAGAAGAACGACCGCCCCGTCCGCGTGTACACCGCGCCCGTCTCGCCGGCCGGCGCGCCGAACCGGCGCGTGGCCGCCGCCTGGTCGCGGCAGACCAGCACGACGGCGCGCGAACCCATGTGCTTCTCCTCGCACACCACCTGGTCGACGCCGTCGGCGGCGAACGCCGCGAACGCCTCGGCCGGGTGCTCCAGGACGTCCGGCAGCGGCGACGTGGCGACCGGCGCCATGGTCGGCGGCAGGTACGGCAGCCAGCGCGGATGCAGCGCGAACCGGCTCATGACCTCCAGCGCGCCGGCCGCGTTCTCGGCCCGCACCGAGACCCGGCCGTGGTGCGCGGTCTCGACGACGCGCTTGCCGAGCACGTCGGTGAGGTCGAGCTCGTCGCCGCCACGGCCGGGCGACGGCGACGGCGCCGCCAGCGGCTTGACCGGCTCGTACCAGACCCGCTCGGCCGGCACCTGCACGACCTCGCGCTCGGGTAGCGCAGCGCGGTGAGGTGCCCGCCGAACACGCAGCCGGTGTCGAGGCACATCGTGTTGTTGACCCACTCGGGCTCCGGCGTCGGCGTGTGCCCGTACAGCACCATCGCGCGGCCGCGGTACTCGTTCGCCCACGGGTAGCGGACCGGCAGGCCGAACTCGTCGGTCTCGCCGGTGGTGTCGCCGTAGAGCGCGAACGAGCGGACCCGCCCGGACGCGCGTCCGTGGTAGGCCTCCTTGAGTCCCGCGTGCGCGACCACGAGCTTCGCGTCGTCGAGGACGAGGTGCGAGACCAGGCCGCGGCACCACTCGCGCACCGCGACGGTGAACTCCGGCGGCTCGGCCTTCAACTGGGCCAGCGTCTCGGCCAGTCCGTGCCCGACCTTCACCTGCTTGCCGTCGAGGGCGCGGATCAGCTTGTGCTCGTGGTTGCCGGGGACGGCGAGCGCGTGCCCGGCCGCCGTCATGCCCATGGCCAGCCGCAGGACGCCCGGGCTGTCGGGGCCGCGGTCGACGAGGTCGCCGAGGAAGACCACCCGCCGTCCCTCGGGGTGGACGGCGTCGACGGCGCGGCCGGCGTCGTCGCGCACCAGGGCGTAGCCGAGGCGGTCGAGCAGCGCCTCCAACTCGGCCCGGCAGCCGTGCACGTCGCCGATGACGTCGAACGGGCCGTGCTCGTCGCGGCGGTCGTTGTACAGCCGCTCCCGCGTGATCGTCACCGACTCGATCTCGTCGATCGAGCGCAGGACGTGCACCTGCCGGAAGCCCTCTTTCGCCAGTCCGCGCAGCGACCGGCGCAGCTGGTCGCGCTGGCGCCGGACGACGTGCGGCCCGAAGTCGCGGTCGGGGCGCTCGCGGTTGCGCTCGACGCACACGCTCTCGGGGAGGTCGAGGACGATCGCGACCGGCAGCACGTCGTGCGCCTTGGCGAGGTCGACGATCTTGCGCCGGGCGTCGCGCTGCACGTTGGTGGCGTCGACGACGGTGAGCCGGCCGCCGGCCAGCCGCTTCCCGGCGATGTAGTACAGGACGTCGAACGCGTCGCCGCTGACGGTCTGGTCGTTCTCGTCGTCGGCGACGAGGCCGCGGCAGAAGTCGCTGGACACCACCTCGAACCGGCCGAAGTGCTGGGCGGCGAAGGTCGACTTGCCGGACCCGGACACGCCGACCAGCGCGACGAGTGACAGCTGCGGGATGGCGATGGACGTGCTCATGCCGGTGCCTCCGTCCGGGTGAAGACGGCCAGCTGGGTCGGCGGGCCGGCGTCGGGATCGGCCTCGCCGACGGGCGCGAACGCGACGGTGTACCCGTGCACGGCCGCGACCCGCGACGCCCAGTCGGCGAACTCGGCCCGGGTCCACTCGAACCGGTGGTCCTGGTGCCGCAGCGCGCCCGCGTCCATCCCCGGGAACAGCACGTTGTACTCGGAGTTCGGGGTGGTGACGACGACCGCGCGCGGCCGCGCGTGCCCGAACACCGTCCGCTCGAGGTCGGGCAGGCGGTCCGGGTCGACGTGCTCGACCACCTCCATGAGCACGACGGCGTCGAAGCCGGCCAGGCGGTCGTCGCGGTAGGTGACCGACGACTGCAGCAGCGTGATGCGGGCTCGCTGGCGATCGCCCATGCGGTCGAGCCGGAGCCGGTCGGCCGCCTTCTCCAGCACCCGCGGCGCGACGTCGGCGCCGACGATCTCCGTGAACGACAGGTCGGCCAGCAGCTCGCGCAGCAGCGCGCCCTCACCGCAGCCGAGGTCGACGACGCGGTGCGCGCCGGCCGTTCGCAACTGCTCGACGACGGCCGTCCTGCGCAGCGTCGCCAACGAGACCGCCGCCGGCGGATCGAACTCCTCGGCGACCTCCTCCGGCGCGGAGTCGTCCAGCTCGGTGAGACGGGCCAGCGCGTCGGCGACGAAGCCGCGCTTGTGCGCGAGGTAGCGCGTGACGATGGAGTCGCGCCGCGGGTGCTGCGCCAGCCAGGAGCCGCCGGTGCGGATCAGTTTGTCGACCTCGTCGCTGCTCACCCAGTAGTGCTTCGCGCCGTCGAGCACCGGCAGCAGCACGTAGAGGTGCGACAGCGCCTGGTCCAGCGGCAGGGTGCCGCGCAACGTCACGTCGGCGTAGCGGGAGTCGCCCCACGCGGGCAGCTCCGGGTCCAGCGGCCGCACCTGCGCGTCGACCGTCCAGCCGAGCGGCTCGAACAGCCCGGCGACGACGTCGGCTCCGCCTCGCGACGGCAGCGCCGGGACGTGCACCTCGAGCGGCAGCGGCACGCCGACCAGCTCAGGCCGTGCGTCGCAGCGGCCCTTCAGCGCCGACCCGAACACCCGGCCCAGCGCCACCGACAGCATCGACGACGCCGCGTACGGCCGGTCGTTGACGTACTGCGCGAGGCTCAGCGCGTCGCCGCCGAACCGCCGTCCGCGCACCAGCCCGATCGGGTCGACCTCGAGCAGCAGCGCCACCGTGCACCGCTCGTCGGTCGCCTCCGGGTAGAAGACGTGCGCGACGCCGACGCTCAGCTCGAAGCGCTGGACCCGCTCGGGATGTTTGTGCAGCAGGTAGCCGAGGTCGCTGGCGTGGGCGGCGGTCGAGGTCAGGGTCAGCAGCACCGGACCATTGTCGCCGCCGGGATACTCCGCGACGAGGTGATTTTCACCCGGCCTTGTCGAGGTCGAGACGAGGATCGTCGTGATGCGGGACATCGGGCACGGCGAAGGTGAACACGAAGCAGCCGTGCTCGCCCTCCGCGTCGTAGTGCTCGATGAGTTCACCGAGGTAGCCGGGGAACGACCGAGGTCCGAGGACGATGCCGGGAGCGGTGTGGGAGAACTCGCTGCCGACCAGAAGCGTCACCCGGTCCGGGTGTGCCCGGCGTGCAGATCGCGGAGCGAAGACTTCCGTCCAGAGGTGGCTCGGCGACGGATTCTCGCTCCTGGGAGTGAGGACGCCGCCGGTGGCCGGCGCCGATACTGGGCAGGTGGCGCGACTCAACGAGTACGGCGAGCGACTGGCGGCGTGGGCGCGCGGCCTGCCGCCGGTCGCCGTCGACGCCACCATCGCGGCCGCCTGCGCGCTCTACGTCATCTTCAACGCCGGGGTGGCCGACAAGCTGGCCTGGTGGGTGCCGCTGGCGGCGTCGGTCAACGCGCTGCCGCTGCTGTGGCGCCGCCAGTACCCGTTCGCCGTCGCCGCCATCACCGGCCTGTCGACGACCGTGCTGGCCAGCGCGGACGTGCTGTCCGACGTGCCGGCGGCGCAGCTGGTCGCCACCTACACGTTCGCCGCGCTGTCGCCGCCGCTGAAGCGGCTGATCGCGGTCGTGGCGACGGCCGTCGGCATCACCGTCTCGATCGTCATCCCGCACGACGAGGCGCTGAATCTCGGCATGATCGGCATCATGTTCGCCGTCGCGTACGCGCTGGGCACCGCGGCCCGGGCCCGCCGCGACCGCATCGCGATGCTCGAGGAGCGCGCGCTGCGCCTGACCCAGGAGCACGAGACCGCCGCCACCCGCGAACGCGAGCGCATCGCCCGCGAGGTGCACGACATCCTCGCCCACTCGATGGGCCTGGTCGTGGTGCAGGCCGAGGCCGGGCCGATCGCCGTCCGGCACGACCCCGACCGCGCGGAGCAGATGTTCGATACCATCTCCGACACCGCCCGCGACGCGCTCGCCCAGCTGCGCCGGGTGCTCGGCGTGCTGCGCGCGACCGACGACGGCGGCGAGCGCGCGCCCCAGCCCGGCCTCGACGCGCTCCCCGGACTGGTCCAGCGGGTCGGCGACGCGGGGCTGACGGCGACGCTCAGCGAGGACGGCGCGCCGCGTCCGGTCCCCGCCGACGTCGCGACGACGGCGTACCGCATCGTCCAGGAGTCGCTGACGAACACCGTCAAACACGCCGCCGCCGGGCGCGTCGACGTGCGGCTGACCTGGGCCGACGACCTGCTGCGCATCGAGGTGGCCGACGACGGCGGCGGCCCGGCGAGCGGGCCCGGCAGGCCGTCGTCCAACGGCGGCGGGCACGGCCTGATCGGCATGCGCGAACGGGTCGCCGCGGCGGGCGGGACGCTCGACACGGGGCCGGGCCCCGGCGGCGTGGGCTTTCGCGTCACGGCCTCCCTGCGCTTGTATTAGGGCGTGCCCGACCCGACCATCCGCGTGCTGATCGCCGACGACCAGGCGCTGGTGCGCGGCGGCTTCGCGATGATCCTCGACGTCCAGCCCGACATCGCGGTCGTGGGCGAGGCCGAGGACGGCGTCAAGGCCGTCGCCGCCGCGCGCGAGCTGCACCCCGACGTCGTGCTGATGGACGTCCGGATGCCGCACATGGACGGCATCGAGGCGGCCACCACGATCTGCCGCGAGACCGACGCCCGCGTGCTCGTGCTCACCACGTTCGACCTCGACGAGTACGTGTACGACGCGCTCCGGGCCGGCGCCAGCGGGTTCCTGCTCAAGGACATGCGCCGCGACGAGCTGGTCGAGGCGGTCCGCGTCGTCGCGTCCGGCGAGGCGCTGCTGGCGCCGTCGGTCACCCGCCGGCTCATCGCGGACGTCGTCGGCCGCGGCGGCGGGCCGCCCGGCGCCGGGCAGGGCGCGGCGGACGGCCGTCTCGACGCGCTGACCGCCCGCGAGACCGACACCCTGCGCCAGGTCGCCCGCGGGCTGTCCAACGCCGAGATCGCGGCCGAGCTGTTCGTCACCGAGCACACGGTGAAAACGCACGTGAGCAGCATGCTCAGCAAGCTCGGCCTGCGCGACCGCGTCCAGGCGGTCGTGCTCGCGTACGAGACCGGCCTGGTCACGCCGGGCGATTCTCACTCCTGAGAGCGAGAGCTCCACTCCTGGGAGCGGTGCGGTAATCCGCTCTCCACGGCGATCCGCCGGGTGGGGGTCCGAGGACACGATCGACACAGTCCAATCGGAACCCAGGAGGCCGTCATGTTACGCACCATCACCGGGTTCGCCGTCAGGCGGCCCGTCATCGTCATCCTCGTGTGGGTCGCGGTCCTCGCCGCCGGCTTCGGCATCGGCACCGGCGTGTTCGACCGCCTCACCTCCGACACCGGCGTCGTGCCGGGCAGCGAGTCGGCCCAGGCCGAGGAGCACGTCGACGACGCCGCCCCGCAGCCGGACGTCGTCACCGCCGTCGTCGAGGGCGCCACCCCCGAGGCGCTGGAGGCCGGCCTGGCCGACGTCGCGGCGCTGCCCGGGATCGCCTCGGTCTCGCCGCCGCTGCCGTCGGAGTCCGGCGACGCGGCCCTCGTCGAGATCGCGCTCTCGCCCGGCCTGGAGGACGACGGCGAGGGCGAGGCGTCGGCCGCTGCCGAGCGGCTGGAGTCGATCGACGCCACGTCCGTCGTGGTCGCCGGCGGCCCGCTGTCCGACGTCGAGTTCTCCGAGACCGCCCAGGAGGACGTCGCCCGGGCGGAGATGCTGTCCATGCCGGTCGTGCTGATCCTGCTGCTGCTGGTGTTCGGCGGGCTGCTCGCCGCCGGGCTGCCGCTGCTGATCGCGATGGTCGGCGTCGGCGCGACGTTCGGCATCCTGTTCGCGTTCAGCCAGGTCACGGACGTCTCGGTGTACGCGATCCAGATCACGACGATGCTGGCCGTCGGGCTCGCCGTCGACTACGCGCTGCTGATGGTGAGCCGGTTCCGCGAGGAGCGGCGGACGGCGCCCGACGTGCGCGAGGCCGTGCTGCGCACCTCGGCGACCGCCGGGCGGACGGTCGTGTTCTCCGGGCTGACGGTGGCCGTCGCGCTGGCCGGGCTGGTGGTCTTCAACGACCCGTTCCTGCGCTCGATGGGGCTGGCCGGGTCCGCCATCGTGCTGGCCGACATGGCCGCCGCGCTGACGCTGCTGCCGGCGATGCTGGCGAAGTTCGGCCACCGCGTCTCGCCGTCGCGCGAGAAGACCGGCGACGGCGTGTTCGCCCGGGTCGCCCGCGGCGTGCAGAAGCGCCCCGTCCTGACGCTGGTCACGACGGCGGCCGCGCTGGTCACGCTCGCGGCGCCGGTCGCGGACCTGCACATCTCGCAGGGCGACCCGCGGATGCTGCCGGCGTCGACCGACACCCGCGAACTGTGGACGCAGCTCACCACCCACTTCCCCGAGCAGGCCCGCTGGGCCGGCGACATCGAGATCGTCGCGTCGGCGCCCGAGAACGCCGTCGAGGGCCTGCGCGAGACCGTCGCGGATCTCCCCGGCATCGAGTCGGTCGAGGTCGTCCCGCTGACCGACGACCTCACCGGCCTGGCCGCGACCCCGTCCGGCGACGCCGAGGGCGCGGCCGCGCAGGACGCCGTCCGGTCGATCCGCGCGCTGGACCTGCCCTACGAGGTGCAGGTCGGCGGCGACACCGCGACGCTGGTCGACTACCGGGCGATGCTGGGCGACCGGCTGCCGTGGGCGATCGCGCTGGTGGCGATCGGCACGCTGGCCCTGCTGTTCGCGTTCACCGGGTCGATCCTGCTGCCGATCAAGGCGATCCTCACCAACCTGCTGAGCATCGGCGCCGCCCTCGGCGTGGTCGTCTGGGTCTTCCAGCAGGGTCACCTCGCCGGGCTGCTCGGCAGCGAGGGCCTCGGCTACCTGCACCTGACCGTCCCGATCCTGGTCGGCGCGATCGCGTTCGGGCTGTCCGTCGACTACGAGGTGTTCCTGCTGTCGCGGATCCGCGAGCGCTGGCTGGCCGGCGACGGCGCGCACGGCTCGGTGGTCGCCGGGCTGCAGCGCACCGGCGGCATCGTCACCGCGGCCGCCCTGATCATCGGCGTCGTCTTCACCGGGTTCGTGTTCGGCGGGTTCGCGCCGATCAAGGCGATCGGGCTGGGGCTGGTGCTGGCGATCGCGCTGGACGCGATCGTGGTCCGGATGCTGCTGGTCCCGGCGACGATGACGCTGCTCGGCAAGGGCAACTGGTGGCTGCCGCGGCCGCTGCGCCGGGTGCACGACCGGCTGGCGCTCACCGAGTCGGCGCCGTCGCCGCAGCCGACGCGCCGGGTGGAGGAGGTGCCGGCCGAGCGCGGGCCCGCGATGGTGGGCTGAGCCCTCGATGAATTCGGCCCGGTGGGCCAGTCTGAGGAGTCATGGACATCACCGTGAATCCTCGGCTGGCCCGCCTCGACGTCCTCGTGGGTTCGTGGGAGCTCACCGCGACCATCGACGACCGGCTCATGAGCACCGCCACCACGACGTTCCGCCGGCTCGACGGCGGATTCCTGGCCCAGCGGACCGACCCGCAGACGTTCGTCGTGCCCGAGTGGCAGGGCCTGGCCCCGGACTGGACCGAGGCCGTCATCGGCGTCGACGACCATTCCGGCGCCTACACGATGCTCTACACCGACTCCCGCGGCGTCGCCCGTGTCTACGCGATGGCCTTCGACGGCGGCCGGTGGACCCTCTCCTCGCGCCCCGGCGAGAACTTCCACCAGCGCTTCGAGGGCACGGTGGCCGGCGACGGCGCGACGATCGACGGACGCTGGGAGGCCTCTCCGGACGGCCGGGTGTGGGCGACCGACTTCGTCGTCAACTATCGGCGGCTGGACCACTGACCTCGCGGAGGCGGCGTTCCAGCAGCCGCCGTTCGGGCTCGGTCCGGGCGGCGGCGACGGCGTCGCGGTAGGCCGCGGCCGCCTCGGTGCGCCGTCCGGCCCGGCGCAGCAGATCGGCCCTGACGGCGGACAGCAGCGGGTGGTCCGTGACGCCGTCCACCGCGGCCAGCCCGACCTCCGGCCCGTCCCGGAAACCGACCGCCACCGCCCGGTTCAGCTCGATCGCCGGCGACGGGCGCAGCGCGAGCAACGCGTCGTAGGCGGCGACGATGCGGACCCAGTCGGTCGCGTCCGGGTGGACGGCGGTGGAGTGCAGCGCCGCGATCTCGGCCTGCAGCCGGTAGTACCCGGGCGCCCGGCCGGTCGCGCGAGCCGCCGCGAGCGCCGTCAGCCCGGCCTCGATCGCGTCGTGGTCCCAGCGGCCGCGGTCCTGGTTCTCCACCGTGACCAGGTCGCCGTCCACGTCGGTCCGGGCCGCGCGGCGGGCGTGCTGCAGGAGCAGCAGGGCGTGCAGTCCCAGCGCCTCGTCGTCCTCGGGCAGCAGCCGCGCGACCAGCCCGGACAGCTCGACGGCCTCGGCGGCGAGGTCGTCGTGCAGCATCGCGTACCCCTCGGTGAAGATCAGGTAGACGACGGCGAGGACGGCGTCCGTGCGGGCGGCCAGCCGGTGCGGCTCGGGCACCCGGAAGCCGATGCCGGCGTGCTCGATCTTGTTCTTCGTGCGCAGCAGCCGCTGCCCCATCGTCGCCTCGCTGACGAGGAACGCGCGGGCGATCTGCCGCGTCGACAGCCCGGCGACCGACTTCAGCGTCAGCGCCACCCGGCCGGCCATCGGCAGCGCCGGGTGGCAGCAGGTGAACAGCAGCTTCAGCCGGTCGTCGCCATACGGCCCGGGGTCGTCGCCGGTGAGGTCGCGGGCCAGCTCGGCCAGCGCCTGCGCCTCGCGCAGCTTCGCCCGCTCGGTCTGCCGCCGCCTGAGGACGTCGACGGCGCGGCGCCGGGCGGTCGTCGTCAGCCAGGCGCCCGGGTGGTCCGGGACGCCGTCGAGCGGCCAGCGCGCCAGCGCCCGTTCGACGGCGTCCTGCACGCAGTCCTCGGCGAGGTCGAAGTCGCCCGTCACCCGGATGAGCGCGGCGACGATGCGCAGCCGCTCGGCGGCGACGGCATCGGCGACGGCCGCGCGGGCGTCCGTCACCCGTCGAGGGGCCAGAACGGGCGCAGCTCCAGCCGCCCGGTGTAGGCCATCGAGTGCTTCGACGCGATCTCGATCGCCTCGTCGAGGTCGGCGCAGTCGAGCACGTCGAAGCCGACGATCCACTCGTTGGTCTCGGCGAACGGGCCGTCGGTGACCAGCAGCTCGCCGCCCCGGACCCGGACCGTCGTCGCGGCGGACGACGGGCGCAGGCGGTCACCGACGACGTGCTTGCCGGCGCCCGTCACGTAGGCGAACCACTCCTCGATGTCGGGAGCTGCCGCGGCGTCGGTCTCGGAGTGGTCGGGGTCGGTGCCGACGAGCATCAGGTACTTCATGGCGGGTTCTCCTTCGCATGGATGCTGTCATCTTCGCGGTACGCCCCCACGACGAACGGGACGGCCTCGATCCGACACACCTATGCGCCGAATTCCACCCGCATCACGACACGACGCTTGGTGGGGTGGCTGACCTGCGTGAACCCGGCCTCCTCGAACACCTGCCGGGCGCCGACGTGCAGCTCGCCCCAGGTGATCTCCTTGCCCGGCTCGGTGAGCATCGGGTACGCCTCCAGCGCCCGGGCGCCGCGGTCGCGGGCGTGGCCGACGGTGGCCGCGGCGAGGTGGTACATCAGGCCGCGGCCACGGTAGCCCTTGCGGACGATCACGCAGGTCACCGCCCAGACGCCGGCGTCGTCGGGGTCCTCGTGGCGGCCCCGCCAGACCACCGGGCTGCGACGGCGCAACAGTGCCGGGTAGTTCAGGCGCGGCTCGACCGCCACCCAGCCGGCCGGCTCGCCGTCGACGTAGGCGACCAGACCGCTGGTCTCGGGCGCGTCCGGCTCGTCGCAGTGGGTCTGCTCCTCCTGCGCCGCGAGCCGTCCGTCCAGCGTCGAGTCGCGCCAGATCCACCCCTCGACCTTGAACCACTGGCAGCGGCAGCGGGCCGCGTAGTCGGCCGTCCCGAAGACGAGCGTCAGGTCGTGCCAGGACGCCTCGTTCGCCGGGACCACCCGCACCTGACCTGCGTCGATCGGCTCCCTCACGACGCCGACGGCTGCGGCGGGTCCTCGCCGACGCGGCCGTCGACGTTCTCGCGGAGGAGGTCGGCATGCCCGGCGTGCCGGATGTAGTGCTCGACCGCGTCGACGAGGACGCGGCGCAGGTTGGGATGCTCACCGGCCTGAGTGGTGAAGATCGACGGCTGGTCCAGGCCGCCGCCGTTCGCGAGCACCGTCGCCCACGCCGCCCGGGACCGCTCGACCGAGGCACGCCACAACGCGTACAGCTCGTCGGGGGTGTCGTCCGCCGCCGAGTGCCAGGCCCACTCGGGGTCGGCGTCGAAGTGCTCCTGCTTCCACGGCTCGGGCAGGTGGTCACCGGTCAGGAACTCGTTGATCCGCAGGTCCTCGCAGAGCGCGACGTGCTTGAGCAACCCGCCGAGCGTCATCGCCGACGGCGGCAGCGTCGTGTTCAGCGCGTCGGCGTCGAGGCCGTCGCACTTCCAGGCGAACTGTGCCCGGGCGCGTTCGAGGGCGAACATCAGCATCTCGACCTCGTCGCCCGCCATCGACTCCTTGATGACGGTCATGTCCTGTAGGTCCATGCCCGGAACGCTAGAGTCGATTCCGGACGTTCCGCTTCCGGATCCGGAAAGATCTTGCGATGACGCACGACGCCAGCCCCACCGCGCGGGCGCTGCTCGCCCTCGAACTCATCCAGTCCGGCCCCGGCATCACCGCCGACCGGCTGGCCGACGCCCTGGGCGTCACCGAGCGGGCCGCCCGCCGTTACGTCGGCATCCTGCGCGAAGCCGGCCTGCCGATCGAGTCGGCCCGCGGCCCGTACGGCGGCTACCGGCTCGGCCGCGGCGTCCGGCTGCCGCCGCTGCTGTTCACCGCCGCCGAGGTGCTCGGCCTGGTCATGGCCGTCCTCGACGGTCACCACGACGCCGCCGACGCCGCCGACCCGGTCGGCAGCGCACTGGGCAAGCTGCTGCGGGCGCTGCCCGAGCCGATCGCCGAACAGGCCGAGGCGGTCCGGCGGACGACCGCCCCGGCACCGGACCGCGCGGCCGCCCGACCCGACCCGTCGACGGCGACGACGCTCGTCCAGGCCTGCGCCGACCGCCGCCGCGTCCACCTCAGCTACCGCTCCGAGGCCGGCTCCGAATGGACCGCCGACGTCGAGCCGTGGGCCGTCGTCGTCCGGCACGGCCGCTGGTACCTGCTGTGCTGGTCGCACGGCGCCGACGCCCGGCGCGCGTACCGCATCGACCGCGTGACGTCGGTGTCCGTGCTGACGACGCCGTTCACGCCGCCGCCCGGCCTCGACGCCGTCGCCGAACTGGAGGCGCACCTGGCGCGCGGCTGGGAGTTCGACACCGAGGTGATCATCGAAGGGCCGCTGGAGAAGGTGCGGCCGTGCGTGGCGCCCATGCTCGGCACCCTCGAGGCGATCGACGACGACACCACCCGGCTGACCGGCAGCACCAGCAACCCCTGGTGGTACGCCGAGCAACTGGCCCGGCTGCCGGTGGCGTTCCGGGTCGTCGGCTGCGTGGAGCTGCGGCACACCACCCGCGCCGTCGGCCAGCGCCTCGTCGACGCGTCCGGCCTGTAGCGGCCGGGGATCAACCGGCCGCGGGATCGACCGGCCGCGGGATCAACGGGCCCGGTCGCGGGATCAACCGGCGGCGGCCGCCGGGGCGGAGGGTGGGTGGGTGGCCTCCCCGTCCCCGCGCGCCCAGCCGGCGCCGTCCGCCGCCCTGACCGACCGGCCCCGCTGGGCGCCCGTCGTCGCGCTCGCGGCCGGTATCGCGATGCTGGTCGCGAGCGAGTTCCTGCCGGCTGGCGTGCTGCCCGCCCTCGCGGCCGACGTCGGCGTCAGCGAAGGGGTCGCCGGGCTGGCGGTCGCGGCCACGGCGATCGCCGGCGCCGTCACCGCACCGAGCATCGCCGTCGTGTTGCCGCGCGCCGACCGGCGCACCGTCCTCGTCGGCCTGCTGCTCGTCGGGGCGGCGGCGAACCTCACGGTGGCGGTCGCGCCGAACTTCGCCGTCCTGCTGGCCGGCCGGCTGCTGCTGGGGGTGGCGATCGCCGGGTACTGGTCGTTCGCGTTCGGGGCCGGACTGTCGGCGGTGGGTGGGCGGGCCCGGGCCGTGTCGTCGGCGATGGCGTTCGGGGTCAGCGTCGCGACCGTCGTGGGCGTGCCGGTGGGCGCCGTCGTCGGGGACGTGGTCGGCTGGCGGGCCGCGTTCGGCGGGGCCGCCGTGCTCGGCCTGCTGGCCGCCGCCGGGCTCGCCCGCACGCTGCCGCCCGTCCCGGCGCACCCGTCCGCGGGCATCCGGATGCTGCGTCAGGCGCTCCGGCACCGCCGGCTGATGGCCGGGATCGGCTGCGTCGTGCTGGTGGCGTTCGGCAACTTCGCGGCGTACCCGTACATCCGCGTCGCCACGGAGCGGCTGGACCCCGGCGCCACGACGTGGCTGCTGCTGGCCTGGGGCGCCGGCGGCGTCGCCGGGACGATCGTGGCCGGCGCGGCCGCCGTCCGGCTGCGGCTGCTGGCAGCGCTCGCGCCGATGCTGCTCGGCGTCAGCCTGCTGGTCGCGACGGCCGATGCGCTACCGCTGCTGACGGTGGCGGTCGTGCTGTGGGGCTTCGCGTTCAACATGGTGCCGGTGGCGACCCAGCTCTGGGTGGCGCGGGTCGAACCCGAACGCGTCGAGTCCGCGATGTCGCTGCAGGTCACCGCGTTCCAGGTCGCCATCACGCTCGGCTCCGCGGCAGGCGGCGCCCTGCTCGATGCCTACGGCGTCGGGGTCCCGTTCGTCGTCGGCGCCGCTGCCGCCGTGGCCGCCGGGGTGGGGTTCGCGCTGTTGCGGATCCCGGCCCGCTGAGCGGTCGCGCCACCGTTGCGGCGCGACGCCGTGCTGGGCGGAGAAGGCGCGGCTGAACGCGGCCACCGACCCGTACCCGACGGCGTACGCCACCTGCGTGACCGCCTGCCCGCCGCCGAGCCTGCGTCGTGCCTCCCACATCCGCACGTCGCGCAGCACCCGCATCGGGCTGCGGCCGGTGACGCGGCGGAACCGGTCGGTCAGCGCCGAACGGGACAGGTGGACGAGACCGGCCATGCGGTCCAGCGTCCACCCCTCCCCCGAGTGCGCCACGAGCGCCGCCACCACCGTCGCGACCTGCTCGTCGCCGCCGGCGTCGTCCGCGCGCGGGGGCACGTCCTCCAGCCAGGACGCCGTCATCGCGGCGCCCACCAGGCCCGCGTAGCTGGCCACGAACAGCGACGGATGGCAGCCGTCGTCGATGGGGCAGGTCATGACGAGGCCGGTGACGCCGCGGTGGCGGTCGCTGAACGCCGTCACCACCAGCGGGCTCGGCAGCGGATGCGCCGGCACGACCAGCCGCAGGTCGGCGACGAGCACGAACGCCGGCTCCGTCGCCACCACCCGGAACGCCGTCGTCGCCCCCACATACACGGCGTCGCCCGCCCCGACCTGCCGCCTCCCCACCGCCGTCTCGACGTCGACGGCCCCCTCCCAGACCAACGCCCACATCGACCCCGGCGCGTCGGCCAGCGGCTCAGCGGTGGTCAGTCGCACGCGGCGGACGGTGGACATCTCCCAGCGGGCCACCGCCCCACCCGGGTCGGTGGCGGCATTCGGCAGGGCTGCGGTCACAGACAGGCCAGCCGCGCCCAGCCGTCCGCTTATTCCCGCACCGGCCTCACTGGGCCATGTCGACGAAGCGGGAGTAGTGGCCCTGGAAGGCGACCGTGATGGTGGCGGTGGGGCCGTTACGGTGCTTGGCCACGATGAAGTCGGCCTCACCGGCGCGCGGCGACTCCTTCTCGTAGGCGTCCTCGCGGTGCAGCAGGATGACCATGTCGGCGTCCTGCTCGATCGAGCCGGATTCGCGCAGGTCGGACAGCATGGGCTTCTTGTCCTGACGCTGCTCGGGGCCACGGTTGAGCTGGCTCATCGCGATGACGGGGACCTCGAGCTCCTTGGCCAGCAGCTTGAGCGCCCGGGAGAACTCGGCGACCTCCTGCTGGCGGCTCTCGACGCGCTTGCCGCTGGTCATCAGCTGGAGGTAGTCGATGATGACGAGGCGGAGGTCGTTGCGCTGCTTGAGCCGCCGGCACTTGGCGCGGATCTCCATCATCGTCATGTTCGGGGAGTCGTCGATGTAGAGGGGTGCGCTGGACACCTCGCCCGTGCTGCGGGCGATGCGGTTCCAGTCGTCGTCGGTCATCTGGCCGGAGCGCATGTGGTGCAGCGGGACCTTCGCCTCGGCGGAGAGCAGGCGCATCGTGATCTCGTTGCGGCCCATCTCGAGCGAGTAGACGACCGACGTCAGGCCGTGCTTGATGGACGCCGCCCGGGCGAGGTCCAGTCCCAGGGTCGACTTGCCCACGGCCGGTCGAGCGGCCAGGATGACCAGCTGACCAGGGTGAAGACCGTTCGTCAGGGCGTCGAGGTCGGTGAAGCCGGTGGGGACGCCGACCATCTGGCCGCCGCGCGAGCCGATGGCCTCGATCTCGTCGAGCGTGCCCTCCATGATCTCGGAGAGCGGGTGGTAGTCCTCGGACGAGCGCTTCTCGGTGATGGCGTAGATCTCGGCCTGGGCGCGGTCGACGATCATGTCGGCGTCGCCGTCGTCG
The DNA here is from genome assembly GCF_900106035.1 of Jiangella alba. Classification (GTDB taxonomy): domain Bacteria; phylum Actinomycetota; class Actinomycetes; order Jiangellales; family Jiangellaceae; genus Jiangella; species Jiangella alba. The sequence continues at coordinate 1,292,022 of NZ_FNUC01000004.1, read as the reverse complement.
CCGTAGCCCATCTGAGTGATGCGGGTGCCGGCCTCGACGAGGCGGCGCAGGATGGCCCGCTCGCGGACGATCTCGGCGTAGAAGCCGGCGTTGGCCGCCGACGGCACGGAGGAGACGAGGGTGTGCAGGTACGGCGCGCCGCCGACCCGGCCCAGCTCGCCCCGCTTCTGCAACTGCGCGGCGACGGTGACGGCGTCGGCGGGCTCGCCGCGGCCGTAGAGGTCGATGACCGCCTCGTAGACGGCCTCGTGCGCCGGCCGGTAGAAGTCGTTGCCGCGGATGATCTCGACGACATCGGCGATGGCGTCCTTGGACAGCAGCATGCCGCCCAGCACCGACTGCTCGGCGGCGACGTCCTGCGGTGGCGTGCGACCGTAGTCGGCGGGAGCTTCTTCCCGCCGATCCGGTAGCTCAGCGACGCTCACGCACACCCCTTCGGCACCGGATGGTGCATACATATGTTCTAACAGCCACCGGGCTGTTCGGCGAACCTATGTCCCGCTTCGGCGCGTCGCCAAGTCGATGATCCACAGGCGCTGTGGACCGGCTGTGGAGGCGCCCCGTAAACGATCATCCCCAACTGTGGACAACCCTGGGGACGGAGGTCCTGCCGACTGTCCACAACGTCCGCGAAACGACAGGTCACACGCGAAATTCGTCGTCCACCGGGTGTGGACGGAGATCCACAGGGCAAGATCTCAAATAGCGAGACGCCGGTCACGTGATGACAGGTGTCACCCCTACCGTCGGTGCTGCCATGATTCGACATCCGTTCCGCCGGCACGCAGCCGACGGCGAGATCCTGCGGCTCGCGCTGCCCGCACTGGGCGCGCTCGTCGCCGAGCCGCTGTTCCTGCTGACCGACTCCGCCATCATCGGCCACCTCGGCACCCCCGAGCTGGCCGGCCTCGGCATCGCGGCGACGGTGCTGGCGACGCTGGTGAACGTGTCGATCTTCCTCGCCTACGGGACGACGGCCGCGGTGGCGCGGCGGCTGGGCGCCGGCGACCAGGCCGGGGCGCTGCGCTCGGGCATCGACGGTTGCTGGCTGGCCGTGCTGATCGGCGTCGCGACGGTGGCGGCCGGCTGGCCGCTGACGCCGTGGGTGGTGTCGCTGTTCGGCCCGGGCGACGACGTGGCCGGGCACGCGGAGACGTACCTGCGGATCAGCCTGCTCGGCATCCCCTCGATGCTGCTGGTCCTCGCCGCGACCGGCGTCCTGCGCGGCCTGCAGGACACGAGGACGCCGCTCTACGTCGCGGTGACGGGCGCGGTCGCGAACGTCGTGCTGAACGTCGTGCTGGTGTACGGGCTCGGCCTCGGCATCGGCGGTTCCGCGCTCGGCACCGTCCTCGCCCAGACGGGCATGGCCGCCGTGTTCATCCGGGTCGTCGCGCGCGGCGCCCGGCGGGCCGGCGTCGGGCTGCGGCCGGACGGGCGCGGCGTCGCGCAGGCGTTCGGCGCGGGCGTCCCGCTGATCGTCCGGACGGTCGCGATGCGGGCCGCGCTCATCGTCATCACGGTGGTGGCGGCGGGGCTGGGGACGGCGGCGCTGGCCGCGCACCAGGTGGCGTTCACGACGTGGACGTTGCTGGCGCTCATCCTCGACGCGGTCGCGATCGCCGCCCAGGCGCTGGTCGGCCGGGCGCTCGGCGCCGGCGACGTCGACGGCGCGCGGTCGATCACCCGTCGCATGGTGCAGTGGGGCGTGCTGTCGGGGTTCGCGCTCGCCGTGCTGCTGCTGGTCATCGGCAACGGCTACGCGCGGCTGTTCACGTCCGACCCCGAGGTGCGGACGCTGCTGTTCGCAGCGCTGGTCGTGGCCGCGGCGATGCAGCCGATCGCCGGGTGGGTGTTCGTGCTGGACGGCGTCCTGATCGGCGCCGGCGACGGGCGCTACCTGGCCTGGGCGTCGGTGCTCTCGGTGGTGGCGTTCCTGCCGGCGGCCTGGGCCGTCTCCGTCGCCGACCTGTCCGAGCAGGCCGGAATCATGTGGCTCTGGGGCGCGATCGGCGTCTGGATGCTGGTGCGGCTGGTCACGCTGGCCCTGCGCGAGCGCAGCGACACCTGGATGGTCACCGGCGCGGTCCGGTGAGCCGGACTCAGGCCCAGCCGTGCTTCGCGGCCTGGAAGCCGAGCTGCAGGCGGGTGTCGGCGCCGGCGGCGTCCATCAGGGCGCGCACCCGCCGCTGCACCGTCCGCAGCGACATGTCCAGCATGTTCGCGATCGCCTGATCGGTCAGCCCGGCCAGCAGCAGCCCGAAGATCCGGGCGTCGAGGGTGGTGAGCCCCGACGGCGGCCGCTCGGCCAGGCCCCCGCCGGTGCCGAGGACCAGTGGGACCGCCTCGTCCCAGACCTTGTCGAACAGCGCCATCAGCGCGTCGAGCAGGCCGCTCTGGTGCACGAGCAGCGCGCCGACGGCCCGCGCCTCGCCGGACACCAGCGGCACCAGCGCGATCTGCCGGTCGACCACGAGCAGGCGGATCGGCACCACGGACGCGACCCGCACCTCCTCGCCGTCGGCCAGGGCGGCCTCGGCGGCGGTCGCGAAGCCGGGACGGTCGAACGCGGCCCGCTCGAGGACGACGCGGAAGCTGACGCCGCGTTCGACGGCGGCCTCCTCGGCGGTGTTCTCCTCGCCGGAGATCGCGACGACCTCCGCCTTCGTCAGCCCGAGCACCTCGGACCGGGCCGACGCCTGCAGCTGCATGAACCGCTGCGCGACGGCCTGCGCGCCGTAGACGACGTCGACCACGTCACCGACGCTGCGGTCGGACTCGGTGCGCCGGTACGCCTCGGTCAGCGCGGCGATCTCGACCTCGGCGCGGCGCAGCTCCTCCTGCCGGTCGACGACGAGGGCGGCCAGCGCGACGGACGGCGGCGAGGCGACGTAGTGCTCGGGGCTGGCGCTGGACCGGGCGGCGAGGCCGCGGCGCTCCAGTGACGCCAGCGCCGTCGCCGCCTCGCCGGGCCGCAGGCCGAGCCGCGCGGCCAGGGCGGCGACGTCGGCCGACGGCACCTCGACCAGCGCGCGATAGGCGGACTCCTCCGCATCACCCAGCCCGAGCACATCGAACACGATGCCTCCTCAGCCCCCAGGTCGTCGCTGGCGGATACCGGTCATGGCGCATTCGCGCCAGTATGCATTGTCCTGAATCGTGGCAGATTTACGAATGTTCCGTCTCCCTCCCGAAAGCGGGGCCGAACCGTGCCTGCCCTCCGCCGCACCGCCGCCGCCCTGGCCCTCGCGCTGGCCACCCTCCCCCTGTCCGGCCAGGCCGCCGCGCCCGCGGACGACCCGCCGGCGACGCCGCTGCCGCAGCTCCCGGACGGGGTCGAGGCCGGCGGCGTCCGCACCGTCACGCTGATCACCGGCGATGTCGCCGTGCTGACGTACGGACGGGGCGACGCGCCGGCCGTGCGGGTGCAGTCCGACGATCCCGGCGGCTACGACGTCCGCACCGAGGGCGACGACGTGTACGTCATCCCGGCGTCGGCCGAGCAGTCGCTGGCCGAGAACCGCGTCGACCGGCAGCTGTTCAACGTCACCGGGCTGGTCGAGCAGGGCCTGGACGACGCGTCGACCGGCAGCATCCCGCTGATCGTCACCTATGCCGGCGGCGCCGCATCCTCCCGCGGCGCCGCCCTCCCCGACGGGACGGAGCGGACGGCGAGCCTGCCGTCGATCGGCGCCGACGTCCTCGACGCGGACAAGGACGCCACCGAGTCCGTCTGGAACGCCGTCGTGCCGCAGCCGACGGCGTTCGGCCGGCAGGTGGAGAAGATCTGGCTGGACGCACGGGTCGCGCCGGTGCTGGACGAGAGCGTTCCCTACGTCGGCGCGCCGGAGGCGTGGGCGGCCGGGTTCGACGGCGCCGGCAGCACCGTCGCCGTTCTCGACACCGGCATCGACGCCGAGCACCCGGACGTGGCCGAGGCGCTCGTCGCGGCCGAGAACTTCACCGGCAGCCCCGACACCGTGGACCGCGACGGACACGGCACCCACGTCGCGTCGACGGTGCTCGGCTCCGGCGCCGCGTCGGGCGGGAGCCACCGCGGGGTCGCGCCGGGCGCGGGCCTGCTGGTCGGCAAGGTGCTCGGTGACGACGGCTTCGGCGAGCTGTCGTGGATCATCGCCGGCATGGAGTGGGCTGTCGAGCAGGGCGCCGACGTCGTCAACATGAGCCTCGGCAACAACGAGCTGGGCGCCTGCGACGACCCGATGGTGCAGGCGGTCGACGCGCTGTCGGCGGCGTCGGACACGCTGTTCGTCATCGCGGCCGGCAACCTCGGCGGCCCGGCCGAGACCGTCACCAGCCCGGGCTGCGCCGCCAGCGCGCTGACCGTCGCCGCGGTCGACCTCGACGACGCGACGGCGAGCTTCTCCGGCCGCGGGCCGGTGGCGGTGACGCGCGCCGTCAAGCCCGACATCGCCGGGCCGGGCGTCGACATCACGGCCGCCCGCGCGGGCGGCCGCGGCGACGCCGCGTACACGAACATGAGCGGCACGTCGATGGCGACCCCGCACGTCGCCGGTGCCGCGGCCGTCGTCCGTCAGGCGCACCCGGACTGGACCGGCGAGCAGGTGAAGGCCGCCCTGCAGAGCACCGTCCGCCCGGACAACGACACCGACGTCTACGACCAGGGCGCCGGCATCCTCGACGTCGCGAAGGCGGCGACGGTGCAGCTCAGCGGGCCCGGCACGGTCGATCTCGGCACGCTGGCCTGGCCGCACGAGCCGTCCGAGGCGGTCACCACCGACGTCGTCTACACGAACACCGGCGGCGCCGACGCGACGCTGACGTTCACCCTGGACGCCCGCGGTGAGAACGGCGCCGCGCTGCCCGACGACGCGACGACGCTCGGGGCCACGACGCTGACGGTCCCGGCCGGCGGCACCGCCGCGCTGCCCGTCACGTTCGACCCGTCGGTCCTCGACTACGGGCACTACGGCGCCGTCAGCCTCCGGCTGGTCGCGCGCGACGGCGACGCCACCGTCGTCACCCCCATCGGCGCCTACGCCGAGCCGCAGCAGGTCGAGGTCACCTTCCGGGTGCTCGGCCGCGACGGCAAGCCGGCCGGCGACGGCAGCACGCTGGACGTGTTCGACCTGGACAGCATCGCCGCGCAGCGCATCAGCCTCGACGGCGAGAACGTCACGCTGCGGCTGCGCGCAGGCACGTACTCGATCGCCTCGACCGTCGCCGTCATCGACCCCGAGACGTTCCAGGTCACCGAGGCGGCGTTCCTGGCCGAGCCGGAGCTGCAGCTGCTGCGCGATCGCACCGTGACGCTGGACGCCCGCCGCGCCCTGCCGGTGAAGGTGCGCACCGACCAGCCGATGCGGATGCACAGCGGCAGCGTGTCGTACGCCCGGATCGTCGACAACTGGATCCTGTCCAACACCCGCTACTTCCGCGAGGGCATGGACACCCTGTACCTGGGCCGGATGGCCGACGTGGAGCGCGGCGCCTTCGACGTGACGGAGTCGTGGCTCTACACGACGCCCGACGGCGGCACCGACTACCACCTCGTCTACCCGCACACCGGGGCGATCACGACGCGCGACGTCAACCACCGGGTCGAGCAGGACCGGCTGGCCCGCATCGACTCGACGTACAACACGCCCGGCGGGCCGGACCGGTACGCGCAGTACCTCGACGCCTACAGCACCCAGCGGGAGGCGTTCGTCCCGCTCGGCGACGTCATCCAGTTCGACGCGCCCGGCGCCCGGAGGTCGTACGTCACCGCGGACGTGCCGGTGCGCCAGACGGTCGTCCACCCCGACGGCACGATGTGGTACTGGGGCACGCCGATGTCGTCGGCGACCAGGCCGCTGGACCCCGGCAGCACCACCGCCGAGACCTGGTACGGCGCCGGGCTGCGGCCCGCCGTCCCGGCCGACGCGCTGGGCACGTACGACCCGTCCGGCCGCATCGGCAACCTCATCTGGACCAACCTCCCCGCGTGGGCGGACAGCCAGCCCGGCCACTTCGCGTGGAACGGGCTGAACGACCTCGGCAGCATGGAGCTGTTCGCCGGCGGCGAGTCGCTCGGCGCGTGGGGCTTCTACGGCCAGGGCCAGTGGGACGTCCCAGCCGCCGCGACCGACCTCGAGCTTGTCTACGACCTCGTCCGGTACGACCGCGGCCACTCGACCTGGGCGTCGCCGCTGTTCACCCAGACCAGCTGGCGGTTCACGTCGTCGGCGGCGGACGCCGGCGCGCTGCCGCTGCTGTTCCCCACGTACGACGTCGAGGTCGACGCGCAGAACCGGGCCGCCGCGGTGGACGGCTACCGCGTCGAGGTCGGCGTCGAGGCGACCCCGTCGTACGAGCACGGCGCGCTCACCGGCGCCGCCGCCTGGGTGTCCTACGACGACGGCGAGACCTGGGCCGAGGTGCCCGCGACGCTGGACGGCGACACCGTCGTCGCGACCGTCGACAACCGGCCGGCCGCCGGCGGGTACGTCTCGGTCAAGGTCGAGCTGACCGACGCGAACGGCGTCGGCGTCACCCAGTGGACGCAACGGCTCTACGGCGTCGTCTGAGGGCGGGCTCGGGATCGGCCTGGAACACTGGCGGCCGTGGATGTACTGACGTTCCCGATCGTCGCGACCTTCTCGATCCTGACGGCGCTGGTCTTCGGGCTGATCGCGCAGCGGTTGCTGGGCGTGCGGCTCGGGCTGTTCCGGCTGCTGCTGACCGGCGCGTTCGCCATGATCGTCGGGCCGCTGATCATGTACGCGCTGCTCGGCCAGTTCACCTTGTCGCCGCAGGGCATCCCTCGCGAGGGCGAGGGCTGGGTCGTCTTCTGGTTCGCGCTGCTGGGCAGCGTGCTGACGGTACTCGCGTCGATGGCGTTCCTCGTGGTCATCGAGGCGTTCGTGCCGATGGGCTCGCTGCCGCCGGCGCTGGTGTGGGGCCGCGGGCTGCTGGGCCGGCTGCGCCGCACCCGGCGGTACTGGCAGATCATCGGCATCGCGATGCGGCACGGCCTCGGGTCGTACCTGCGCGGCACCCGCGACCGCGCCCTGGACGTGCCGTCCGGACGGTCCCAGCTGGGCCGGGCGCTGACGAACACCCTGAACGCGGGCGGCGTCACGTTCGTGAAGCTCGGCCAGATCCTCGCCACCCGCCGCGACGTGCTGCCGGCCGAGGTGGCCGACGAGCTGGCCCGGCTGCAGGACGACGCCACACCGGTGCCGTGGCCGGACGTCGAGAAGGTCATCGTCGCGGAGCTGAACGCGCCGGTCGAGGACGTCTTCGCCGAGTTCGACCGCGAGCCGCTGGCGGCCGCGTCCGTCGGCCAGGTGCATCTCGCCCGGCTGCACAGCGGCGCCGAGGTGGTCGTCAAGGTGCAGCGGCCCGGCATCCGGCCGGTGGTCGAGCGCGACCTCGACATCGCCGCACGGCTGGCCGCCCGGCTGGAGTCGGGCACCCGGTGGGGGCGCCGCATGGGCGTCCGCCCGCTGGCCGCCGGCCTGGCCGAGGCGATCCGCGAGGAGCTCGACTACCGCATCGAGGCCGAGAACATCACCGCCGTGGCCACGGCGCCGAGCCGGCAGCCCGACGTCGTCCTGCCCGAGCCGCACCTCGCGCTGTGCACCGAGCGGGTGCTGGTGATGGACCGCCTGCAGGGCACGCCGCTGAACCGCGCCGACGTCGTCATCCGGCAGCACGACTTCGACCGCGACGCGCTCGCGACGACCCTGCTGGACTGCCTGCTGCGCCAGATCGTCCTCGACGGCATCTTCCACGCCGACCCGCACGGCGGGAACATCTTCCTGCTCGACGACGGCCGGCTCGGGCTGCTCGACTTCGGTTCGGTCGGACGGCTCGACGGCGCCCTGCGCGACGCGCTGCAACGGCTGCTCGTCGGCGTCGACCGGGGCGACCCGCTCGCCGTCAGCGACGCGCTGCTGGAACTGGTGCCGCGGCCGGACGAGATCGACCAGCAGCAACTCGAGCGCGACATCGGCCGGTTCATGGCCCGGCACACGTCCGGCACGCCCAGCACCGGGGTCCGGATGTTCGGCGACCTGTTCCGGGTGGTCGCCGACCACGGCCTGGCCATCCCGCCGGAGATCGCCGCGGTGTTCCGCGCGCTGGCGACGGCCGAAGGCACGCTGACGCGACTCACGCCACGGTTCGACCTCATCGGCAGCGCCCGCTCGCTGGCCAGCGGCTACGTCGAGGAGCAGTACGGGCCTGAGCATCTCAAGCGCGCCGTCACCGAGGAGCTGGCCGCACTGCTGCCGATCCTGCGCCGGCTGCCGCGCCGCGTCGAGCGCATCGCCAGCGCCGCCGAGCACGGCCGGCTGGGCATCAACATCAGGCTGCTCGCCGACGAACGCGACCGCGCCGTGCTGACCACGATGCTGCACGAGGTGCTGCTGACCTTCCTCGCCGCGACCACCGGCATCATGGCCGTGCTGCTGATCGGCACCGGCAGCGGGCCACAGCTCACCGAGGACGTCGGGCTGTACGAACTGATCGGCTACAACATGCTGGTGATCAGCGCGATCCTGGCGCTGCGGGTGCTGGCCCAGATCTTCCGCCGCGGCTGAGCGTTCTCATCCGTTCCGGGTGAATCCGCGGCGGCGCACGGCTCCTAGCGTCGGGGCATGGTCACGCATCCGGACACCTACGACGACCGCTACGGCAACACGTTCCTGCAGCGACCAGCGCCGGACGACCGGCTGCCGCAGCAGGGCATGCCGGCCGTCGACGCGCTGCGACTGGTCGGCGAGGAGCTGGTGCTGGACGGCATCCCGATGCGCAACCTCGCGACGTTCGTGACGACGTGGATGGAGCCGGAGGCGCAGCGCGTCATCGCCGACAACCTGCACCGCAACTACATCGACCACGCCGAGTACCCGCAGACCGCGCTGATCGAGCAGCGCTGCATCCGCATGCTGGCCGACCTCTTCCACGCGCCCGGCCCGACCACCGGCACCCGCACGCAGGGCTCGTCCGAGGCGATCATGCTCGGCGCGCTGTCGCTGAAGTGGAAGTGGCGGCAGCGGCGCGAGGCGGCGCGGCAGAGCACCGACCGGCCGAACCTGGTGTTCGGCGGCGACGTCCACGTCGTCTGGGAGAAGTTCTGCCGCTACTTCGACGTCGAGCCGCGGATCATCCCGCTGCGCCCGGACCGCCTCACCATCGGCCCGAGCGACGTCGAGCCGCACGTCGACGAGAACACCATCGGCGTCGCGGCGGTGCTCGGCACCACGTTCACCGGGCACTCCGACGACATCTCCGGCATCAACGACCTGCTGGTGCGGCTGCGCGACGAGAAGGGGCTGGACGTCCCGCTGCACGTCGACGCGGCCAGCGGCGGGTTCGTGTGGCCGTTCCTCTATCCGGACACGAAGTGGGACTTCCGGCTCGAGCAGGTGCGTTCGATCAACGTGTCCGGGCACAAGTACGGGCTGGTCTACCCGGGCATCGGCTGGCTGGTGTTCCGCGGCGACGACGACCTCGCCGAGGATCTCGTCTTCTACGAGAACTACCTGGGCAAGAAGGACGCGACGTTCACGCTGAACTTCTCCACCAACGCCAGCATGGTGCTCGCGCAGTACTACAACTTCGTGCGCTACGGACACGACGGCTACCGCGCGATCATGCAGACGATGCAGACCAACGCGCAGGCTCTGGCCGAGCGGATCGTCGACGCCGGCGACTTCGAGCTGGTCGGGCACCCGGACGCCGAGCAGCTGCCGCTGGTGGCGTTCCGGCTGACCGGTGAGCACGACTACGACGAGTTCGACGTCGCCGGTCAGCTGGCCGGCGAGCACGGCTGGATGCTGCCGGCCTACTCACTGCCGCCGAACGCCGAGCACGTCACGATCATGCGGGCGCTGGTGAAGCAGACCCTCGGCCGCTCCCTGGCCGACACCCTGGCCGACGACCTCGCGCACGCGTGCACGACGCTGGACGCGAAGGGCGGGCTGCACGAGCGCGAGCGCCGCCGGGTGAAGTCGGGGACCGGCTACTGAGCCTGCTTGCGCGCCAGCGCCGCCTCGAGGCGGTCGACTTTGCCAGTGATCTCGCCGGTGTGGCCGGGCCGGATGTCGGCCTTGAGCACCAGGCTGACGCGGTGGCCGTGCCGGCCGACCGCCTCGCAGGCGCGCTTGACGACGTCCATGCACTCGTCCCACTCGCCCTCGATGGTGGTGAACATGGAGTCGGTGCTGTTCGGCAGCCCGGAGGCACGGACGACGGCGACGGCGTCGGCCACCGCCTCGGACACGGACTCGCCGGTGCCGGACGGTGCGACGGAGAACGCGATGAGCATGCCGTCATCGTAGGCCGCAGTCGGCGCAGCGGCCGCGGCGGCGCAGCCAGTACGCCAGCGTCGCCCAGCCCAGCGCCACGCCCCACACCGGCCACAGCAGCGCCGGCCCGACGGCGGCCCAGTCGTCGCTGGTGATCAGGTTGTCGGACAGGCCGACCCGGATCAGCCCCAGCCCGCCCGAGGTCGCGAGCACCGCCACCACCGACGCCGGGACGACGGCCAGCCCGACCGGCACCCGGCGGCCACGCCACACCGGGATCCAGCGCGGGAACACCTCGCCCCACCGCTGCACCAGGCCGAGCGTCAGCACCGTCCCCACCAGCGCGAACGACGCCAGCCAGGCGCCGGCCCAGAGCGAGCCGTCGGCCATGCCCTCCTCGTGCACCTGCGCGTCGATGCCCAGCGGGACGCCGGCCACCCAGATCCACCGGGTGACGGCGTACAGCGCCGGGATCGCCGCCGCCACGTAGACCGCCGGACGGGCCCAGCGCAGCACCGCCGCGACCGTCGCCGACCGGTCCGGACGCCCGCAGCGCGCGCAGCTGCCCACCGTGCGCCGGGCGTAGGCGACGGTCGCGGCCGCCCACAGGAACCCGCCGGCCAGCGCGATCACCTGGTGCAGGTGCTCGACGCCCAGCGCGTCGCCGACCTGTCCCCGCATCTCCGCGTCGAACGGCGCCTTGACCAGGATCATCGGCAGATACCCGGCGACGGCCAGGATGCGGGTGTCGGGCACGACCACCAGCAGGACCACCGTCAGCGCACCGCCGAACCCGACGGCGAACCGCCGCCACCAGCGCGGCACCGGTGCGCCGGGACGGTACCGGGCCATGACGGCCCCGGTGCCGGCGGCGGCCAGCGCGACCGCCGCGAACAACGGCGCACCGACGTCGGCCGGCACACCGCCGAGCAGGGACATCTGGCGGTCCGGGTCGGCCCGTCCCACCGGGAAGCCGGCGCCGGTGAGGGTCCAGCCCAGCGCCGTCAGCCCGTAGCCGAGCGCCCACAGCGTCGCGGCCCACGGCGCCCACTCGGGCCAGCGGCGCAGCACACCGGTGCGGGCCGGGCCACGCTCCGCGGCCGTCATCGTCGTCGAGTTCATGTCTCGACCTTCGCCCGTGGACGACGGCCGCGGCCTCCCGCCGCCCGGTGAACCGCCTCCCTCGCCAGGGTGAATCAACGAGGGCTGATGAAGCCGGACTCGTAGGCAGCGATGACGGCCTGGGTGCGGTCGCGGACGCCGAGCTTGGTGAGCACGTTGCCGACGTGCGTCTTCACCGTCTCGATGCCGACGACGAGCTCGGCGGCGATCTCGGCGTTGGACCGGCCGGCCGCCATCAGCCGCAGCACCTCGGCCTCCCGCTCGCTCAGCCCGGCGCCGGCCAGCGCGTCGCCGCCGTTGCCGCCGTGCGACGCGGCCAGGCCACGGATGGCGGCCGGGAACAGCAGCGAGTCGCCGCGGGCCACCGTCCGGACGGCCTGCACGATCTGCTCCGGCCGGGCCCGCTTGAGCAGGAACCCGTGCGCACCGGCGCGCAGTGCCTCGTACACGTAGTCGTCGTTCTCGAAGGTCGTGACGACGAGGATGCGCGGCGCGTCGTCGCGGCGGCTGAGCAGCCGCGTCGCCTGGATGCCGTCGACCGCGGGCATCCGCACGTCCATCAGCACGACGTCCGGTCGCGACCGCGTCACCAGCGGCCCGACCTCCGCGCCGTCGGCCGCCTCGTCGACGACGCGCAGGTCCGGCTCGGCGTCGATGATGGCCCGCAGGCCCGCCCGCACCAGTGGCTCGTCGTCCACCAGCAGCACCGTGATCTCGTCCGTCACCGGCCCTCCCGCCCCGGCAGGTGCACCCGCACCCGCCACTCCCCGTCCGCGGCCTGCGCGGACAGGTCTCCGCGCAGCAACCGCACGCGCTCTCGCATGCCGCGCAGCCCGCGGCCACCGTTGGCCCGCGGCGACAACGGCGCGCCGTCGGGCAGCGGGTTCGACACGTCGATGTCCAGACCGTCCGCCGTCGCGGCCACCCGCAGCCGGACCGGCACGTGCGCCGCGTGCCGGGCCGCGTTCGTCAGGCCCTCCTGCACGATGCGGTACGCCTCGCGCGACAGCGCCGGCGGCACGGCGGCGAGGTCGCCGTCGACCGTCGCCTCCAGGTCCATGCCGGTGGTCCGGGTGTCGTCGATCAGTCGCGGCAGGTCGGCCAACGTGCGTTGCGGCGACGCGGCGTCGTCCGGGGCCGTGCCGCCCGCGCGGAGCACACCGAGCACGTGGTCGAGGTCCTCCATGGCGGCCCGGCCGGCTTCCTCGACCGCGACCAGCGCACGGCGGGCGAACTCGGGATCGGTGTCGAGGACCCGGCGCGCGGCCGCCGCCTGCAGCGTCGTCACCGTCAGGGCGTGACCGACGGAGTCGTGCAGGTCGCGGGCCAGCCGGTTGCGTTCGGCGAACTCCTGCGCCTGCGCCTCCATGGCCAGCCGCAGCTCGGCCGGCGACGGGCCCAGCAGCAGCGGCGCGAACCACGCCAGCAACGCGCCCAGCCCGGCCACCAGGTACGCCGTGGCGACGACCAGCCCGAGGCCGGCCAGCACCGCCCACACCCCGCCGACGTCGTCGAGCAGCGCCAGCCCGGCGATGCCGGCACCGTCGTCCAGCCCCAGCCCGCGCACCACCAGCAGCACCGCAGTCGGGGCCGAGAACAGCACCGCAGCCATCGCCACGCCGCCGCTGAGCAGGTGCAGCACGTACCAGCCGGCGCCGAACAGCCGGCTCTCCCACGGCGGATCGGCGGCGGGATCGGGCAGGTCGACGTCGAGCAGGCCGCGGGTCGCGGTGATCTCCAGCGCCCGCATCGCCGGCAGGAACGGCGGCACCGTGCCGATGACGAACGTGACCGCCGCCAGCACCCCGGCCGGGACATAGGGCGTGCCCGGCTCGGTGAACAACTGCACGAACGCGACGATCAGCAGCACGTACGGCAGCACGATGACGCCGCCGAGCAGCAGATGCACGCCCCGGCGGACCAACCGGCGCCCGGCGAGCGGCGCGACGATGGTCCGGAGCGCTCCCACGCCCCCGATTGTCGCAGGCGCCGTCAGACCAGCGGGCGCTCGCCGTCGTCGTCGGGCAGCATCGACAGCGCGACCGCGCAGGCGGCGTCGAAGATCTCGTCCGTGGTCGCCTCGGCGTCGGTCATGATCATCGGGGCGCCGTGCAGCGCGAAGAACGCCATGCGCCCGCACAGCTGCACCGGCAGCGGGTCGTGCGGGTCGACGACGAAGTCGAGCAGCACCCGCATGCGCCGGCTCAGCGCGTCGCCGCACGCGTGCATGCGCAGCGCGGGCTGGTTCTCCATCAGGAACCGCAGCAGCGGCGTGCCCTGCCCGCGGATGGCCTTGGCGTACCGCTCGATCAGCTCGCGCCGGCTCTCGGCCGTCGGCTGCTGGCCACGGGACCAGTCGACCACCTCGTCGACCGCCGTCAGCAGGTCGTCGACCAGGCTCTGGACGATGTCGTCCTTGCTCTTGAAGTAGTAGTAGAGCGACGACTTCGTCATGCCGAGACGCTCGGACAGCTCGCGCAGCGACGTCTTGTCGTAGCCCTGCTCGGCGAACAGCTCCAGCGCGACGTTCTGGATGCGCGTTCGCGTGCTGCGAGGGTCTCGGTCGAGCATGGGGCTCCGTCATCGTGGGGGGGTCGTGCAGTGAACGTACCCAGATGCGGGAAAGGTTCCACGTCAACGGCCTGGTGCGAATGCACGAAAGGCCCGCGAGCCGGCATTGCTGCCGGCGCGCGGGCCTCCGGTGAGACGTATCTCAGGCCGGGACGACCTCGAGCGCGACGTTCGCCGCGACCTCGGGGTGCAGCCGCACCGTGACGCTGTGGGTGCCGACCGTCTTGATCGGGCTGCCCACCTCGATGCGGCGCTTGTCGATGGCCGGGCCACCGGACGCCGTGACGGCCGTCGCGATGTCGGCCGAGGTGACGGCGCCGAACAGGCGACCGGAGTCGCCGGCCTTGGCGACCAGCTTCACGGCCGTGCCCTCGAGCTGGGCCTTGACCGCGCGAGCGGAGTCGAGGTCGGCGAACTCGCGGGCCGAGCGGGCGCGGCGGATGGAGTCGATCTCCTTCTGCCCACCCTTGGTCCACGCGATCGCGAAGCCACGCGGCACGAGGTAGTTGCGGCCGTAGCCGTCCTTGACCTCGACGACGTCGCCGGCGGCACCGAGCCCCGGCACTTCCTGGGTGAGAATCAGCTTCATGGCGTCCTCTCCCCTCAGCGAGCCGTCGAGGTGTACGGCAGCAGCGCCATCTCGCGGGCGTTCTTGATGGCCGTGGCGACGTCGCGCTGGTGGCGCGTGCAGTTGCCGGTGACGCGACGGGCCCGGATCTTGCCGCGGTCGGAGATGTACTTGCGCAGCAGCGAGGTGTCCTTGTAGTCGACGTAGTCGACCTTGTCCTTGCAGAAGGCGCAAACCTTCTTCTTCGGCTTGCGCAGCGGGGGCTTTGCCATCGTGGTGCTCCTCCTTCGGGGAGCCCGGTCGCCTCGCTGGCCGCGGCTGACCGGGATGGGTTGACGGGCGCGTTCCCGAACGGGGTGGCCTCCAGAGCCGCCCCGGAACGCTGATTACCTGGTGATCAGAACGGGGGCTCGTCGGACGAGGGTCCGGCCGGCGCACCCCAGGGGTCGTTGCCGCCGCCGCCCTGCTGCGGCGCACCGCCGCCGGACGGGGTGGCCCACGGGTCGTTGCCACCGCCGGAGGGCTGGCCACCGCCACTGAAACCGCCGCCGCCACCGCCGGACCGCTGGGTCCGGGTGACCTTGGCCGTGGCGTAGCGCAGGCTCGGGCCGATCTCGTCGACGTCGAGCTCGATGACCGTGCGCTTCTCACCCTCGCGGGTCTCGTACGAGCGCTGCTTGAGCCGGCCCGTCACGACGACCCGCATACCGCGCTGCAGCGACTCGGCGGCGTTCTCGGCCGCCTGGCGCCACACCGAGCACGACAGGAACAACGGATCGCCGTCTTCCCACGTGCTGGTCTGCCGGTTGAACGTGCGCGGCGTGGACGCGACGCGGAAGTTCGCGACCGCGGCGCCGCTGGGCGTGAAGCGCAGCTCAGGGTCGTCGGTCAAGTTGCCGACGACCGTGATGACGGTCTCGCCTGCCATGGGTGGTCCCTCTCAGTGGGCTTCCGGCCGAACGACCTTGGTACGCAGCACCGTCTCGGAGAGTCCGAGCTGGCGGTCGAGCTCTGCCACGGTGTCGGCCTCGCACGTGACGTCGAGCACCGCGTAGATGCCCTCGCTCTTCTTGCTGATCTCGTACGAGAGCTTGCGGCGGCCCCAGATGTCGATCTTCTCGACCGAGCCACCGGCCTCACGTACGACCCCGAGGTACTGCTCGAGGCTGGGCTGCACGGTGCGCTCCTCGGACTCGGGGTCCAGGATCACCATGACCTCATAGCGACGCATGCCGGATCACCTCCTGTGGTCTTCGCGGCCACGGTCTCTCCGTGGCAGGAGGGCTGAACGTCGATGGCCCGGTCGGATGCACACAGGTCCGTGCACGACCAGGCCGCAGGCAAGGTTACCAGCGTTGAGCCGAAACGCCGATTCCGTCATCCACAGGGGTTGACCTGCGCTCACGAACCGTCAGAAATCGGTCCCGGCCTCCAGCCGCTGCCGCAGCAACCGCTCCAGCGGCATCGACTCGCCGTCCCGGGCGCCGACGCCCACCTGCAGCGGCGGATCGGACGGCGCGATGCGCACGCCGGCCAGCCGCGACCGTGCCGACCGGGGCACGTCCATCAGGTAGAACCCGCCGTCCTCGCCGACCGCCATCGCCTGGTTGCGGCGGACGTACCAGCCGCGCAGCCCGGTCTTGTACCGGACGGCGCCGTCGGCGGCGCGCGCCCGCAACGGCCCCGGCGCGATGCCGGCGGACGTCATGGCCGCGACGAACTCGGCGACGATCTCCTTCGCCCGCTCCGTCTCGGCCGCCTGCTTGCGCGCCAGCGCCTCGGCCTGCGCCCGGACGACGTCACCCCGCCGCTCCCGCCAACTGGATTCGCCGCTCACCCCTGCACCCTACGAGGACGACCGCAGCGGCCATCGCGCGTGGAGGCCGGGCGAAGGGCGACGGCGTGCGCCGGTGGTGGGCGATGGGCATCCCTACTGGCGCGCGCACAGCGGCCCGCACCCTCGGCCGACGAGCAAGAGAAGCTGTCGGCGGCAAGCGGTAGCGTTCTGTGGCATGGCTGAGCAGCGCATCGGAGCCCACGTGAAGCTGGGCGATCCCATCTCGACGTCGAAGTCCACCGGGGCCGGCGCGGTGCAGATCTTCCTGGGCGACCCGCAGGACTGGAAGGCGCCGAAGCTGGCGTACCCAGGCGGAGCCGAGGCGCTGAAGGCCGACACCGAGGCGGCGGGGCTGACGGTGTACGTGCACGCGCCGTACGTCGTCAACGTCGCCACCACGAACAACCGCATCCGCATCCCGAGCCGGAAGATCCTGCAGCAGCACGTCGACGTCGCGGCGCAGGTCGGCGCGGCCGGGCTGGTGGTGCACGGCGGCCACGTGCTGAAGGGCGACGACCCGCAGACCGGCGTCGACAACTGGCGCAAGGCGGCCGAGCAGCTCGACGCGAAGGTGCCGGTGTTCATCGAGAACACCGCGGGCGGCGACTACGCCATGGCCCGCAAGCTCGACCGGCTGGCCGCGCTGTGGGACGCCGTCGGCGAGTTCGGGTTCGGGTTCTGCCTCGACACCTGCCACGCGTTCTCGGCCGGCATCGCACCCGAGGACATGGTGGAGAAGACGCGGGCCATCACCGGGCGCATCGACCTCGTGCACGCCAACGACAGCCGCGACCCGTTCGACTCCGGCGCCGACCGCCACGCCACCATCGGCACCGGCAGCATCGGCGGCGAGGCCATCGTCGCGGTCATCGAGGCGGCGGGCACCGACGCCATCGTCGAGACGCCGGCCGAGGGCCAGGCGGCCGACGTCGCCTACCTCCTCGACCACGTCAAGACCCGCTAGCGGCCATGCGTCGGCGCGCCAGTTCGAGGTGGGCGGGGGCCTGCCGACCGGTCAGGCGTCCACGTGCGGCCGCGCCCGGGCCGCCTCCGCCACGCCGGCGACGGCCTCGGGCCGGACGGTGTCGCGGACGATGCGCAGGGCCTCGGTCAGGGCCTGCAGCTGCTCCGGCGTCAGCAGGCCGGTGTACCAGCGGTCGACGTCCTCGATGTGGTCGGCGACGGCGGCCGTGACCCGCTCGAGGCCGGTGTCGGTGAGGACGGCCCAGGTGCCGCGGCGGTCGGTGTCGCAGCTGGCCCGCACCACCAGGCCGGCCCGCTCCAGCCGGTCGACCACGCGGGTGACGCCACTGGTGGTCAGGCTGGTCTGCGCGGCGAGGTCGCTCATGCGCAGCTGGCAGTTGGGCGTGCGACCCAGCCGCAGCAGGATCTCCAGCTCGTTCTCGGACAGGCCGTGGCGGCCCAGGCGGGCGGCGAACTTGTTGGTCAGCCCCCGGTGCACCTCGACGAGCAGGCCGACGGCGGTCAGCCGGTCGTCGTCGATGATTCGCGTCGTCGCCATAGATGCTGATGCTAACAATGGTTGACGGCGCAAAATATTGAATGTTGACGCACATTTGTCAGAGAAAGGGCAGGCCATGGCCGAGGCACACATCGCCCGCAACGTGCACCCGTGGAACGGGCTGACGGTGCCGGCCGCCGGCGTCTTCACGCTCGACCCCGAGCACGCCGACGTGACGTTCGCCGTCCGGTACCTGATGCTCACGCAGATCAAGGGCCGCTTCGACGACGTCCGGGCGACGCTGACCCTCGGCGAGGACCCCACCGCGTCGCAGGTCGAGGTCGTCGTCGGCACGGCCAGCCTGTCCACCGGCGAGGACGACCGCGACCAGCGGCTGCGCTCGCCCGATTTCTTCGACGTCGCCGAGCACCCGGAGCTGACCTTCCGGTCCACCACCATCGCGCACGTCGAGGGCAACGAGTTCGTGCTGGCCGGCGACCTCACCATCCGGGGCACCACGCGGCCGGTGGAGTTCCGGGCCAGCTTCGACGGCGTCGGCTTCGACCCGTGGGGGGCGCAGGTCGTCGGGCTCAGCGCGCGCACCGAGATCGACCGCGAACGCTGGGGCCTCACGTGGAACCGCGCCCTCGAGACCGGCGGGGTGCTGATCGGCAAGACGGTCGTGCTGGAGATCGACGCCGAGTTCACCCGCCCGGCACAACCGGACACTCCCGGACGTTCGTGATCGTTCTCGGGTCCGCACGCGAACCGGGTACCCTCGCCCCGTGACACGCTCCTCCGCCCTCACCGTCCGAGAGATCACGAGCGACCAGCATCTCGCCGCGATCGCCGAACGGCCTTCCGTCAGCTTCCTCCAGACACCGGCGTGGGGCGTGGTCAAGCGCGACTGGCGGTCCCGCTCCGTCGGCTGGTTCGACGGCGACAAGCTGGTCGGGGTGGCGCTGGTGCTGTACCGCAAAGCGCCGCGGGTGCGCCGCTATCTCGCCTACGTCCCCGAGGGCCCGAGCATCGACTGGGACGGCATCTCCGCCGTCGGCGACCTCCAGCGCTGGCTCGCCCCGTTGGTCGAGCACGTGAAGGCGCAGGGCGCGTTCGGCCTGCGCATGGGGCCGAGGGTGGTGGGCCGCCGCTGGTCCAACGCGACCCTGAAGAGCGCCCTGGCCGACCCCGGCGTCGCCCGGCTGCGCGACGTCCCTGCCGACGAGACCACCGCCACGGGCACCGCGCTGGCCGAGCAGCTGACGGCGCTGGGCTGGCGCCCGCCGGCCGAGGTCGACGGCTTCGCCGCCGGCCAGCCGCGGCACGTGTTCCAGCTGCCGCTCGAGGGCCGGTCCGAGGACGACGTCCTCAAGGGCTTCAACCAGCTGTGGCGACGCAACATCAAGAAGGCCGACAAGTCCGGCGTCGTCGTCTCGCTCGGCACCGTCGCCGACCTGCCGGAGTTCCACCGCATCTACGCCGAGACCGCCCAGCGCGACGCGTTCACGCCGCGCCCGCTGTCGTACTTCGAGGGCATGTGGGCGGCCATGACGGGCGAGGCGCCGGAGCGGCTGCGGCTCTACCTGGCGCACCACGAGGGCGACCTCGTCGCGGCGGCCACCATGACCCGCGTCGGCACGCACGCCTGGTACTCCTACGGCGCCTCGACGACGACCAAGCGCGACGTCCGCGGCTCCAACGCGATTCAGTGGCGCATGATGCGCGACGCGCTGGCCGAGGGGTGCGCCGTCTACGACCTGCGCGGCATCACCGACACGCTGTCCGAGGACGACCCGCACGCGGGCCTCATCCGGTTCAAGCTGGGCACCGGCGGCCACGCGGTCGAGTACGTCGGGGAGTGGGACCTGCCGATCTCGCGGGTCCTCTACTCCGCCTTCGACCTCTACATGAAGCGCCGGAGCTGACCGCGTGTCCCTGACCCTGCACATCGCCGCCGACCAGTGGCGCGGCCGGGTGCGCCGCTACGTCCAGGACGCCTCCGCCGCGGGCGTCACCGTCGTCCCCGTCACCAAGGGCAACGGCTACGGCTTCGGCAACGCCGTGCTGGCGGCCGAGGCGGCCCGGCTGGGGGTGGCCACGCTCGCCGTCGGCACCTACGACGAGCTGCCCGCCGTCGGCCCCGAGTTCGGCGGTGACCTACTGGTGCTGTCGCCGTGGCGGCCGTGGCTGGCCGGCGCCGTCGGCGACGACCGTGTCGTGCACACCGTTTCGCGGCTCGAGGACCTGCGCCAGTTGGCCGCCGGCGCCGCCCGGCCGCGGGTGGTCGTCGAGGTGCTGACGAGCATGCGACGGCACGGCATCGACCCCGGCGAGCTGGCCGAGACGGCGAAGCTGCTCGACGACGTGCGGTTCGAGGGGTTCGCGCTGCACCTGCCGCTGGCCGGCGACCACACCGCCGAGGCGACGACGCTGGCCCGGCGCGCGTTCGAGGCGGTCCCGACGGCGGCGCGGACGGTCTGGGCGAGCCACCTGGGCGCCGAGCGCGCGGCGGCCGTCGGCCGCGACACCGACGCCGAGGTGCGGCTGCGGGTGGCGACGGCGCTCTGGCTCGGCGACCGCTCCGGGCTGACCCCCCGGGCGACGGTGCTGGACGTGCACCGGGTGCGGCGCGGCGAGACGTACGGCTACCGGCAGCGCCGGGCCCGCCGCGACGGCGCCGTCGTGGTGGTCGCGGGCGGCACGGCGCACGGGGTGGCGCTGCAGGCCCCGGTCGCGGCGAGCTCGCTGCGGCAGCGGGCGACGGCGCTGGCCCGCGGCGGGCTGGAGGCGGGCGGACGGTCGCTGTCGCCCTTCCGCGTCGCCGGCAAGCAGCGCTGGTTCGCCGAGCCGCCGCACATGCAGTGCTCGATGATCTGGCTCCCCGCCGACGTCGAGCCGCCCACCGTCGGCGACCAACTCGACGTCGAGGTCCGCTTCACCACGACGTCCTTCGACGCCCTCGCCTGGGACTAACGGCCAGAGGACGACAGCGGCCCGAGCCTGGGCGGACCGAGCCAGACGACTAGCCCGCCCAGCGACCCGTCAGATAGGCGGCCGCCCAGACCGACATCAACGGCACGGACACGGCGAGGTAGGCCCACAGAACCCACCGTCGCCGAGCGGCCAGCAGGGCGATCGTCACCCACAGCGGCCACCACAGCAGCGTGGCCCGGGGCACCGAGAAGAACCACGTCGACGTGCCGAAGGCGATGACCTGCAGGCCGATCCACGTGGCCTCGCCCCAGCGGCGCCACCAGAGCAGGGCGCCGGTCAGCACGACGCCGACGAGCATGGCGACGATCTCGGCACGGAACATCCACGCGAACCCGGGCGACTGCGTGCCGCCGAACGCGGCCTGCCACGTGGTGTCGAGCGACGTCCACGGCCAGGTGAAGTGGCGGTCCCAGCCTTCGGCCTGGGCGTGCAGCCAGGCCAGCCAGTCGCCGGTCTCGGACTCGAGGTAGAGCGACCACGCGAGCAGCGGCAGCGCGGGCAGGAACAGCCAGCCGAGGCCGGACCACCAGGGCCGGCCGGACCGCTCGACGGCCTCGCGCCGGGTGGTCAGCCACTGGACGGCGACGGCGACGGCGAGGAACACACCGCTGACCCGCACCGTGCACGACAGCGCCGTCAGCACGCCGGCCGCCAGCCAGTGCTGCCGTCGCGCCGCCAGCCAGGCCGGGAACGCGCAGGCGAGGAAGAGTGCCTCGGTGTACGGGGCGGCGAGGAACACCGCCGACGGCGACACGGCCCAGACGACGACGGTGAGCCGGCCGATCCGCTGGCCGCCCTCCAGTTCGCCGATGCGGCCCAGCGCCACGGCGGCGATGGCGCCGGCCACCAGCGACACGATCAGCCCGGCGGCGACGTGCCGCAGCCCCAGTTCGCTGCCGAGCCAGAGGAACGCCGGGAAGCCGGGGAAGAACGCCTCGTTGGGGACGCCGGTGGGCTGGCCGCCGTAGCCGTGCAGCGCGATGCCGAGGTAGTGCCAGTAGTCCCACTGCTGCCACCGGTCCAGGGCGGGGACGACGTCCTGGCCGGCGGCGACGAACATCCAGCCGGTGGCGCCGGCGGTGATCCACATCGAGACGCGGGTGGCCAGCCAGATGCCGAGGGCGTCGCGGTCGACGCCGCGGACCCGCTCGGCCAGCGTCCGGGCCGTCATGCCGTCGCCTCCCGCCGACGGTGCCGGGGCGCGGTGGCGTCGCCTGGCGTCAGGAACGGGCGGACGGGGTCGTCCTCGGGTCGGCGGATGTCGCGCACGACCATCACAACGAGCCAGAGCAGCCCGGCGATCCGCAGCAGGACGGCCAGCGCGTACTGGTGGTTCGTCAGCAGCGGCGCGGACGGGTCGTAGAGGGTGGCCAGGAACCGCCACAGCAGCAGGACGTAGACGCCTTCGGCCAGCTGCCACACGACGAGGTCGCGCACCCGGGGCCGCGCGAGCACCGCCAGCGGCAGCAGCCACAGCGAGTACTGCGGCGACCACACCTTGTTCACCAGCAGGAACGCGGCGACGGCGAGGAAGGCGAGCTGGGTGACGCGGGGCGGGGCGGGCGCGGTGAGGGCGAGCGCGGCGATCAGCACCAGCAGCACGGCCGCGGACACGACGGCGAGGTCGTCGACGGACTCGGGCAGCAGGCCCGGCCGGAGCAGGCCGATCGCGAACCAGGTGGAGCCGAAGTCGGCGGCACGCTCGGCGTTGAAGGTGAAGAACTCCCGCCAGCCCTGCGGCGCCCACCAGGCCACCGGCAGGTTCACCGCGCACCACGCGACGACGGCGGCGACGACGGCCAGCGCGGCGTCGCGCAGGGCCGCCCTCCGGTCCGGCGACCGCAGCGCCACCAGCACCAGGACGCCGAGCAGCAGCGCGGGGTACAGCTTCGTGGCGGCGCCGAGCCCGATCAGCACCCCGGCGAGCACCGGCCGGTCCCGCGTCCACGCCAGGATCGCCAGCGACGTCGCCAGCACGGCCAGCAGGTCCCAGTTGACGTAGGCACTGAGCAGCAGCAACGGTGACGCCGCCACCAGCAGCCCGTCCCACGGCCGGCGCGGCACCGTCCGCGCCGTCGCGACCACGACGCCCAGCGCGCACACGGCCATGAGCCCGGCGGTGAGGTCGAAGAAGACCACGCTCTCCGCGAAGGCGGGCGCCAGGTCGCCGCCACCGCCGAACGCGTCGTACAGCCCGCCCGCCACGACCGCCGTCACCTGCATGACGGCGCCGGTCAGCACCGGATACTCCAGCAGGCTGTCGCGGTAGGCCAGCAGCCCGTCGGCGAAGCCGCGCTCGCGGTACAGGAACGCGACGTCGCTGTAGCACAGCGACGTCCACATGGACCGGTCCGCGCGGTCGGCCCAGCCGGTGGCCCGGCACGGCTGGTCGGCCAGCAGCCCGAGCGCCAGCACGACGACGGCGACCAGCAGCGCCACCCGGACCGGGCCCCACCACCGCTGTGGCGGGGCGGCCCGGCGCCCGAACGGCCCGCCGACCGCCTCGCTCAGGCCCGCGACGACGGGGTCGTCACGACTGGGCGCGGCGGAGGCCGCGCGGCGCTCCGGCGTCACCGACACGAGTCGACAGCTTAGGGGGTGTCCTCGACCGGCCGCGGCCGGTCAGCGGTCGGCGCCGCCGTCGCCCCAGGCTCCGCCGTTGCCGTTGCCATTGCCGTTGGTCGGTTCGTCGGTCGGTTCATCGGTGGGGGTGCCGCCGGTGTCGCCCCCGGCTCCGCCGTCGGTGCCGGACCACTCGCTGCCCGACTCGTCGCCGCCCGTCTCGCCGGAGGTGTCACCACCGGTGTCGCCGGACGTGTCGCCGCCGTTGTCGCCGGACTCGTCGGACCCGGAGTCGTCACCGCCGTTGCCGCCGCCGTTCCCGCCGTCGTTGCCGTTCCCGTTGTCGTTGCCGTTGTCGCCGTTCTCGTCCTCGTCCGGGGTCTCGGTCGGGGTGGGCGTCGGTGTGGGCGACGGGTTGACCGCGTCGCCGACCTCGGCCGGCTCGGGGAACTCCTGGATCTCCATGCCGTCGAGCGCGCCGGCCATGAACGCGGTCCAGATGCGGGCCGGGAAGGCGCCACCGGTGAAGGTGTCCATGCCGTCGACGCCGTCGAGCGAGACGGTGCCGGCGGTCTCGCCCTCGCCCCGGAAGATCACGACGCTGGCCGACAGCTGCGGCACGTAGCCGGAGAACCAGGCGGTGAGGTCCTCGTGGGTGCCGGTCTTGCCGGCGGCCGGCCGGTTGAGGTTCTGCGCCTCGCGGCCGCTGCCGTTCTGCACCACTTGGCTCAGCGCGAACGTGGTGTCGGCGACGACGCCGGGGTCGAGCACCGACTCGGGGGCCGGCTCGACGCGGTAGGGGACGTTGCCGCCGGGCTCGGTGACGGAGCGGACGGTGTACCAGTCGGCGTGCCGGCCGCCCGCGGCCAGCGTGGCGTACGCCTCGGCCATGTCGATGGGCCGGACGTGCCCGATGCCGATGGTGACGCGCGGGTCCTGCCGCAGCTGCGTCTCCTCGTCGGCCGCGTAGCGCAGGCCGGACGCCAGCTGGGCGTCGACGATGCTGTCGGGGCCGATGTTCATGGCGAGGTCGACGAACGCGGTGTTCATGGAGTTCTCGGTGGCCGTGACGAGGTCGATGGCCTCGCCGTACTCCTTGTCGTCCTGGTTGTGCACCGGCGGACCGAGGATGGGGTCGGTGAGCGTGTTGCCGGAGTAGCGGCTCTCCAGCGAGATGCCCTGCTCCAGCGCGGCCGCCAGGGTGAACGGCTTCACCGTCGATCCGCCCTGCACCGAGGCGTCGAGCGCGTCGTTGAACGGCTGGTCGACGGCGTCGGGACCGCCGTACATCGCGACGACGGCGCCGTCGCCCGGCGTCACGGCGGCGAGGCCGACCCGGACGCCGTCGGCGTGCTCCTGCGGTCGTTCCGCCTCGACGGACTGGATGGCGGCGGACTGCGCCTGCGGGTCGAACGTGCTGACGACGCGCAGGCCGCCGGTGTCGATCTCTTCCTCGGTGAAGCCGTTGTCGATCAGCTCGTCGCGGACCTGGGCCAGCAGGTAGCCGTTCGGGCCGCCGTAGCGGTTGGTCTTCTGCTCGGGCACGACCTCCGGCGGCACCAGCGTCTCGGCGGTCGCGGCGTCGAGCGTGCCGATGTCGACCATGCCGTCGACGACGTAGGAGAACCGCTGCTGGTACCGCTCGGCGTTCTCCGGTCCCAGCGTGGGGTCGTAGCGGGTCGGCGAGCGCAGGATGCCGGCCAGCGCCGCGCACTGGGCGGTGTCGAGCTCGGACACCGGCACGCCGAAGTAGGAGCGGGACGCGGTCTGGATGCCGTACACGCCGCCGCGGCCGAACCAGATGGTGTTGAGGTACGACGCCAGGATGTCGTCCTTGTCGAGCTGCTGGTCGATCTTGACCGAGATGAACAGCTCCTGCACCTTGCGGGTGAGGGTCTGGTCCTGCGTCAGGTAGTAGTTCTTGACGTACTGCTGGGTGATCGTGGAGCCACCGCCGGCCGCCGTCGACCCGTTGTTCTGGATGTAGCCGATGCCCGCGCGCAGCATGCCGACCGGGTCGAACCCGTTGTTGTCGTAGAAGCTGCGGTCCTCGGCGGCCACGACGGCGTCCTGGCAGGCCTGCGGGATGTCGGAGATGTCGACGGTCTCGCGGTTCTCGGCGCTGAACCGGCCCAGCTCGGTCTCGCCGTCGTTCCAGTAGACGATGGTCGCCTCGGACCGGGCGAACGCGTTGGCTTCGGGGATGTCCGTCATGGCGTAGGCGATGCTGATGCCGGCGACGCCGAGCAGCATCATGCCGAGCGCGTAGAGCCCGAAGGCCTTCCAGGAGACGAACCTGCGCCAGCCCTTGCGGCGGCCCTTGCCGTTCTTCTTGTTGCCGCCGCGGCCCGCGGCATAGCGCCGGCCCCCGCCGCGGCGGTCAGGGGTCGACGACGAGACCGCGCCCGCGGAGGCGGCGGTCCTGGGGGCCGCGCCCTTGGACGCGGCCGAACGCGCGCGGTCACCCGCGCGGCGGCGCCCTTGGTTCGTCACTGAGTTCCCGGTCGGGTCGGGGACATCGGCAGTCCGGTGCGCGCGATGAGGCGCTCCGGAGTCATGCAGAGCCTACGACGCTCCATGGTCGATCACGCCAATCCTGCTCCCGCCTCGGGGGTTTCAAACCTGCTGTGACGGCACAGCCGTCACACCCGTCACGCCGATGTCGACGGGTCACTTGCGGTTCGAGCCCCAGACGTCCTATCGTCCTGATGTATCGGTTCGATACATCGAGCTGACAATGATGCAAGGGAGCGTACCTCGTGGGCAAGCGTGCAGACGCGTTGGAGCTGGCCATCCTGGGCCTGCTGCACGACGCGCCCCTGCACGGCTACGAGCTGCGCAAGAGGGTGAACTCGCTGCTGGGGTGGGGGCGAGCGTTCTCGTACGGCACCTTGTATCCGACTCTGAAGGCGATGGTGCGGCAGGGCTACCTGGCCGAGGACGAGCCCGTCGACACGCTGGTGACGACGGGCCCGCACCGCAGCGGGCGCCGTGCCCGCATCGCCTATCGGCTCACGCCCGAGGGCAAGGAGCGCTTCGCCGACCTGCTCGCACACACCGGGCCCTCGGCCTGGGACGACGAGCACTTCGGCGTGCACTTCGCGTTCTTCGGCCGGGCCGACGCCGATACCCGCATGCGGATCCTCATCGGCCGGCGCAGCCGGCTGCAGGAGAAGCTCGACCAGTTCCGCTCGGCACTGTCGCGCACCCGAGAGCGACTCGACACCTACACGCTGGAACTCCAGCGGCACGGCCTCGAGTCGGTCGAGCGCGAGGTCAAGTGGCTCGACGACCTGATCAGCGCCGAACAGCGCTCGATCGGCAGGCCAATGGGCGCCACGCCCACCCCAGGGTCCGGTGAGCCACCGGCGCCCCCCACCGGAATCGAAGGAGAGAACGGCCGATGAGCTCGGTTCGTGTTGGCATCGTCGGCGTGGGTAACTGCGCCGCTTCGCTCGTGCAGGGCGTGCACTACTACCGTGACGCCGACCCGGCGACGAAGGTCCCCGGCCTGATGCACGTTCAGTTCGGCGACTACCACGTCCGTGACGTCGAGTTCGTCGCCGCGTTCGACGTCGACGCCAAGAAGGTCGGGCAGGATCTCGCCGACGCGATCGGCGCCAGCGAGAACAACACCATCAAGATCTGCGACGTGCCGCCCACCGGGGTCGTCGTGCAGCGTGGCCACACGCTGGACGGCCTGGGCAAGTACTACCGCGAGACGATCGTCGAGGACGAGAGCGAGCCGGTCGACGTCGTCGCCGCGCTGAAGGCCGCCAAGGTCGACGTCCTCGTCTGCTACCTGCCGGTCGGCTCCGAGGAAGCCGCGAAGTTCTACGCGCAGGCCGCCATCGACGCCGGCGTCGGCTTCGTCAACTGCCTCCCGGTCTTCATCGCCGGCACCCAGGAGTGGGCGGACAAGTTCACCGCCGCGGGTGTGCCGATCGTCGGCGACGACATCAAGTCGCAGATCGGCGCCACCATCACGCACCGCGTGCTGGCCAAGCTGTTCGAGGACCGCGGCGTCACCGTCGACCGGACCTACCAGCTCAACGTCGGCGGCAACATGGACTTCAAGAACATGCTCGAGCGCGAGCGGCTGGAGTCCAAGAAGATCTCGAAGACGCAGTCCGTCACCTCGCAGCTGGTCGACGGCCTCGAGCCGCGCAACGTGCACATCGGCCCGTCCGACTACGTCGCGTGGCTGGACGACCGCAAGTGGGCGTTCATCCGGCTCGAGGGCCGCAACTTCGGCGACGTCCCGCTGAACCTGGAGTACAAGCTCGAGGTCTGGGACTCCCCGAACTCGGCCGGCATCGTCATCGACGCGCTCCGTGCGGCGAAGATCGCCATGGACCGCGGCGTCGGCGGGCCGATCCTGTCGGCGTCGTCCTACTTCATGAAGTCGCCGCCGGAGCAGTACTCCGACGACGTCTGCCGCGAGAAGGTCGAGCAGTTCATCCGCGGTGAGATCGAGCGCTGACCCGGCGACGGGTGGCGAGGAGCCGGCGCCCCGCGGGGTGCCGGCTCCGCCGCGTCCGGGCACCGGGCGTTGGGACGACCCCCGGGTCGTCCGAACGGGCCACCAGCCATGATCACTGGTCCGCCCACAGATGAGAATCCCGTCGCCGGTGCGGCAGTTTGACGTGGCTCGTCTACCATTTCCGTCATGCTCCGGTGGGATCGTGTGCCAGATTGAGGTGTTTCACCCATCGGTCGCCTATTGACAGAACGCTGCCGGGCAGCAAGCGTCGTCTAGCGGCGCGAGTGCGTCCCAGAGCACGACGGCGGCCACGAAGGGGCCTGAGTCGCTCACAGGCGAGCGGCCATGGGGGACGACAGAGGAAGGAACATCGATGACGCGGACCGCCCGAGGACGCCGTAGCAACGACGGCGCCACGAAGCGGGCGCGCGCGAATCTGCGCCCTGCAGACCAGCGCCCAGCCGTGAAGTCCGGTCGCGCGAAGGATGGCGACGGCGCGCGCTCGCGGTCGTTCTGGCAGTCCTTCCTGCACGACCGCAGCGTCCGGTCGCGCGTCGCCGCACTGGTCCTTCTTCCGCTGCTCGGCACGCTCGTGCTCGGCACCCTGTTCTTCAAGAACTCGCTCGACGACGCCTCGTCCGCCTCGCGCACCGAGAGCCTGGCCGAGGTCGGCATGGTGGCGCTGCAGGCGCTGCAGGCGGTCCAGGACGAACGCGACGTCACCGGCCTTGCGGACGGCGGCGGCACCGAGCCGGCGTCGGTCGACACCGCGCGCGAGGCCACCGACGCCGCCATCGCCGCCCTGAACGCGGAGATCGACGAGCACCGCGGCGACGACCTCGGCTCCGCCTATGCGGCCGCGGTCGAGCAGTACGAGACCGAGGTCGACCGGCTCAGCGGCACCACGAACGAGTCGAACTACCGCATCCAGCGCGACGCCAAGGACCCGGCCTTCAACGACGGCGGCACCGCCGGCTACCACCGCTTCGCCGAGGTGCTGCAGCGGCTGGCCACCGCCGCCGCCACCGGCACCGAGGACCCCGCGCTGGCCCGCCGCATCTCGGCGCTGGCCGATGTCGCCCAGGCGGTCGAGTCGGCGTCGCTCGAGCGCGGCATCGTCGCCTACTTCATGACGCCCGAGGTCGCGCCCTCGCAGGCCGATCGCGACCAGGCCGTGGCGCTGCAGGGCGAGCAGGCCATGCTGCTGGACGGCCGGTTCCTCCGCGCCCTCGGCTTCACCGAGCAGCAGCGCATCTACTCCAACGAGATCTACGTCGCCAACCGCGAGCTCGCCCAGGCCCGCACCGACATCTCCGACTTCGCCCTGCCGCGCATCGACAAGCAGCAGTGGTGGGAGCTGTCGACGCAGCGCCTCGACGCCCTGCGCGACATCCAGCAGGACACCGGCAACAGCGTGCTGGCGCTGGCGGCCGACCGCACTGACAGCGCCCGCGTCACGGCGCTGTTCAGCGCGCTCGGCGTGCTCGCCGTCCTGGCGCTCACCGTCTACCTCGCCATCGTCGTGGCGCGCTCCATCATCGGCCCGCTGCGCCGGCTGCGCGCCTCGGCGCTCGAGACCGCGCAGACCCAGCTGCCGGCGCTGGTCGACCGGGTGCACAAGGACGGCCCGGCGGTCGCCCGCAACCTCCCCGACGCCGTCACGGCCGAGGGTCGCGACGAGATCGGCCAGGTCGCCACGGCGTTCAACGACGTCCACTCCACCGCCGTCCGGGTCGCCGCCGAGCAGGCGCTGCTGCGGCAGAACCTCGACACCATCGTCGTCAACCTCTCCCGCCGCACCCAGTCGCTGGTCGACCGCCAGCTCGGCGAGATCGAGGGCCTCGAGCAGCGCGAGCGCGACCCCGACCAGCTGAGCACGCTGTTCCGCATCGACCACATGGCCACCCGCGTCCGGCGGCACGCCGAGAGCCTCCTGGTCCTCGCCGGCGTCGAGGAGATGCGCAAGCACACCAGCGCGGCCGGCGTCCTCGACGTCGTCCGTACCGCGGTCGGCGAGGTCGAGCAGTACCCGCGGGTGAAGTTCGGCGTCATGCCGACCGACCTCATCACCGCCGGCGCCGTCGACGACATCGCCCACCTGCTGGCCGAGCTGATCGACAACGCCACCGAGTTCTCCGCGCCGGCCACGCCGGTCCGGGTCACCAGCCAGCCGCTGCTCGGCGGCGGGCTGCGCCTGCAGGTCACCGACTCCGGCCTGGGCATCCCGGCCGGTCAGCTCGAGGAGCTGAACGAGCGGCTGCGCAACGTCGGTGACATCGACGTCGCGGCGTCCCGCACGCTGGGCCTCTACGTGGTCGCGCGCCTGGCCGCCAAGCACGGCATCCAGGTGCGGCTCGAGCCGGTGCCCGAGGGCGGCACGGCCGCGCAGGTCGACCTCCCGGCGCACCTCATCCTCTCCCCGCTCGACACCAGCGAGGGCGTCATCCCGCCGGTGCCGGCCGAGCCGGCGGCGCCGCAGCCGGCCGGTGGCCTGAACGACTCGTGGAACCTCGACCCGAGCCCGGCGCCGTTCCGCCGCGACGACTCCTCGCCGTCGCTGCCGTCGATCACCGCGCCGGCCACGTCCGGGCTGCCCCGCCGCGGCGAGCGTCCCGACGAGACCCGCATCCCGGTCGAGGCGTCCGACCTGCCGCGGCCGACGCCCGAGCCCGCGCCCACCATGGACGCCGGCCGGCCCACCTGGCCCAGCCCGGAGGAGTCGCGGCTGCGTCCCGACACCGGCGAGTCGCGCATCGCGCCCATCACGGCCGAGACCCGCTACGACACCGGCGAGCACGCCGTCGCCGACACCGGTGAGCACAAGCCGGCCGAGACCGGCGAGCGCCGCCTCACCGACACCGGCGAGCGTCGCGTCACCACCGACCACGGCACACGGCCCGACGAGGCCTGGCGGCAGCCGCTGACCAACGGCAGCACCGGCTCGGCGCTGCCGACCCGCGAGCCCCGTCAGGAGCCGCGGCCCGAGATCCGCCCGCCGGCGGCCCCGCCACCGGCCAAGCCCGCCGCGCCGGCCGCCCGCTCCTCGCTGCGCGCACCCGAGCCGGTGCTGCCGGAGAGCGACTCGCCGATCTACGACTCCGTCGCCTCCGCCTGGTTCAGCCGGTCCGGCGAGTCGTCCACCGACGACTGGTCCAGTCCCGCCGACGAAGGCTGGCGGCGCGCCGCCGAGGCGCTGCGCTCGGCCGAAGAGGCGGCCAGCGCCCGCGCCGGGCAGCGCGACACCGAGCCGATCCAGACGTCGCCGCCGGTGGGTTCGGGCTGGGCGAGCCGCGAGACGGCGCCGCCGCCGCCGGTGCCCGAGCCGGTCGCGGAGGCCGAGCCCGCGCTCAGCGCGTCCGGCCTGCCGCTGCGGCGCCGCGGCGCCTCGCTGGTGCCCGGCTCCATCGGCGAGCTCAACGAGACCGAACGGACCCGACGCCCTGCCGCGGCGGCCAAGGACGCGAGTAACGTTGCCTCGACGCTGGCCAGCCTGCAGCGAGGTGTCGGGCGCGGTCGGGAGGAAACCGGTGGTTGGGTACCCAAGCGGCCCAGCGACCCCGAAAGGAGCGATTCGTGACCAACGCCTCCAGCGACGAGCTCGGCTGGCTGCTCGACCGTTTCGTCGACCGCACCACTGGCGCCGCGCACGCGGTCGTGGTATCCGCCGACGGTCTGCACCTGGCCGGCTCCACGGGCATGCCGCGTGAACGCGGCGAGCAGCTCGCTGCGGTGGTGTCCGGACTGGCCAGCCTCACGGTCGGCGCTTCGCTGATCCTGGGCGCGGGCGAGGTCCAGCAGACCCTGGTAGAGATGAGCAACGGCTTCCTGCTGGTCATGGCGGTCGGCGACGGCGCGCACCTGGCCGTGCTGGCAGCCTCCACCGCCGACCTCGGTCAGGTGGGCTACGAGATGGCGCTGCTCGTCGAACGCGTGGGCGCCGTACTCAACCCGGCCACCCGGGTCGGGTGAGAATCGACGTGCACGAGCGCCGGATGTGGTAGGGATCGGGTCAGCACCGCGCAGATCCGCGATCCGACGATGGTCTGGAGGTAACGATGCCGGCACCTGACGGCCGGAGGGTACGGCCGTATCTTGCGACGCGTGGGCGCACGCGCCCGGTGCAGGACATCGCCATCGAGGCCCTCGTCTCCACCACGAAGGACGGCCGCACCAACGGCTCCGACCCGGAGCCGGAACGGGAGCGGATCCTCCGGCTGTGCCACTCGCCACGGTCCGTGGCCGAGGTGGCCGCAATCGTCTCGATGCCACTCGGTGTGGCCCGCGTGCTCGTCGCGGACCTCGAGACCGAAGGACTGGTGCGGGTCGCTGACCCGCATGCGGCGTTCGCCGGCTCCGAGGAGCCGGCTCGTAATCTGAGCGTGCTGGAAAGGGTGAGGGATGGCCTTCGTCGACTCTGAGGTGTCTGGCGGCACACAGGCCGACCAAGACGCGCTGTCGGTCAAGATCGTCGTGGCCGGCGGTTTCGGCGTGGGCAAGACGACGTTCGTCGGCGCGGTCAGCGAGATCGAGCCGCTGCGTACCGAGGCACTGATGACCGAGGCCTCGACCAGCGTCGACGACCTCTCCATGCTGCCCGAGAAGCGCACCACGACCGTCGCCATGGACTTCGGCCGCATCACGCTGGCCGACGACCTCGTGCTGTACCTGTTCGGCACGCCGGGCCAGAACCGGTTCTGGTTCATGTGGGACGACATCACCCGCGGCGCCATCGGCGCGGTCGTGCTCGTCGACACCCGCCGCCTGGCCGACTGCTTCGGCGCCATCGACTACGTCGAGCAGCGCGGCATCCCGTTCGTCGTCGCGCTCAACGCGTTCAACGGCATCCAGGAGCACGACGTCGAGGACGTCCGCGACGCCCTGCAGGTCGGCCCCGAGGTCCCGTTCGTCGTCACCGACGCGCGCGACCGCGAGTCGGTCAAGGTGGTGCTCGTCACGCTGGTCGAGCACGCGATGTCGCTGATCCAGCAGACCTGACCCGTTTCGCCGGGAACCTCCCGCGCGCGTCGCCCGTCCTAGTGACATGCGTCACAGGGGGTGGCTGGCGGGCGTCGTCGTCGGGCTGACGGCGTGCACGGCCGCCGACGCCGAGCCGGGCGGGTCCGCCACCACGCCGGAGCCGCGCTACACCGGCACGTTCACCGTCCTCGAGAGTGCCGAGCACGGGCCGCAACTCTGTGCCGGCGGCACCCTCCTGAGCCTGCCGCCGCAGTGCGGCGGGCCGGACATCCCGAACTGGGACTGGGCCGACGTCGAGCACGAGTCCGTCGACGGCGTCAGGTGGGGCGACTACCAGGTCACCGGCACGTTCGACGGCTCCGAGTTCACGCTGACCGCCCCGCCGGGCCCGGCCGAGCCGTCCGGCCGGCAGCCGCAGCCACCCGGCCCCGATCTCTCCACGCCCTGCCCGGTTCCGCCCGGCGGCTGGGTGTTCGTCGACCCCGCCACCGCGAGCACCGAGGCGCTCGCCGCCGTCGGGGACTACGCCGCGACGCTGCCCGGCTACGGCGGCCTCTGGGTCGACCGCGAGGTGGAGCAGCCGCCGGACCCGCCACCACCGGAGGCAGCGGTGGCGGCGATCCTCAACATCACCTTCACCGGCGAACTCGCCGCGCGCGAGGCGGAGCTGCGCGCCGTCTGGGGCGGCGCGCTCTGCGTCACCGAGGCCCGGCACCCACAGGCCCGGCTGGAGGAGATCCAGGCGGAGCTGGCCGGCAAGCACGGCATCTTCTCCGCCGCCGTGATGCAGCAGGAGAACGTGGTCGACGTCCAGGCCCTGATCGACGACGGCCTGCAGGACCGCCTCGACGACGAGTACGGCCCCGGCACCGTCCGGGTGACCGCCTCGCTGCGGCCGGTGCCGCCCGACGACGCGCCGACGGTCTACGCGGGCACGTTCACCGTCATCGAGTCACGCGACGGCGACGTGAACGCCTGCTCGATGGTCATGGAGTCCTATCCACCCGGCTGCGGCGGGGGGTTCGAGCTGCGCGGCTGGTCCTGGGACGACGTGCGTGGAGAGGAGTCGTCCGCCGGCGTGACCTGGGGCGACTACCGGATCGAGGGGACCTGGGACGGCACCGCGCTGACCCTCACCGCGCCGGCCGAGCCACCGCCACTGGCCAGCCCGCCGGAGGATCTGAACCAGCGCTTCGACACCTCCTGCCCGACGCCGCCGGGTGGCTGGGCGATCCTCGACGGCGCGCTGACGCACGCGGCCGACTTCGACCGCGCCCACGCGTACGCCCTGGCTGCGCCCGGCTATGTCGACTCATGGCTGGACCGCCACGTCGCCCCCGAGGACAGGTCGGCGACAGCGCCGGCGGAGATCATCGTGAACTTCCGGTTCACCGGCGACCTCGCCACCCACGAAGCTGCGCTACGGAGCCTCTACGGCGGCGCCATCTGCGTCAGCCAGGCCGCGCGCAGCCAGCAGGAGATGGAGGCGACCGGCGCCGAGATCGCGGCCACGCACGACGCCCTCGCCTGGACGGTCGAGTCACCGGCCAACACGGTGTGGATCCAGGTGATCGTCGACGACGGCCTGCAGGAGCGGCTCGACGAGGAGTACGGGCCAGGCCTGGTACGGGTCGAAGCTCTGCTGAAGCCGGTGGACTGACGCGTGGCGCCGGAACGTCGCGACCGCCGGCGCCGTCCAAGTGGCATGCGTCACTTCGGGTGGATCGTCGCCGCGCCGGTCGCGGCCCTGCTGCTCGCCGCCTGCGGCGATGAGGAGGCGCCACGCAGCGCGTCGCCGTCGGACGCCCCGTCGTCCGCCGACTCCGGCCAGCTCTACACCGGGATCTTCACCGTCCTCGAGGGCTACGGGCACGGCCCGCAGTTGTGCAGCATGGTGGCGGAGTCCTATCCCCCGCAGTGCGGCGGCCCCGACATCGCCGGCTGGAACTGGGACCAGGCGCCCGACGCCGAGTCGGCCAACGGCGTCACCTGGGGGTTCTACTCCGTCACGGGCACCTGGGACGGCACCACGTTCACGCTGACCGAGCCGCCGCTGTCCGGCGCCGCCACCTCGCCGGTGCTCCCCGACGACGCGGTGCTCGACTTCACGCCGCCGTGCGAGCCACCGGCCGGCGGCTGGGTCGTCGTCGACGCCGCCACCGCCAACGAGGCGGGCCGCGCGGCGGCCGAGGACTATGCGTACGCGCAGCCCGACTTCGCCGGCACCTGGATCGACAGTTTCGCCCGGCCCAACATCCTCACGTTCAGCTTCACCGGCGACCTCGAGCGGCACGAGACCGCGCTGCGCGGCCTCTGGGGCGGTCCGCTCTGCGTCACCGGGGCGGAGCGCACCATGCAGGAGCTGATCGCGATCCAGGACGAGATCGTCGCCGCCGGCCCCGGCGTGCCCGCCACCGCACTCGACCTCGTCAGCGGCCAGGTGACGCTGGACGTGTTCGTCGCCGACGGACAGCAGGAGCAGCTGGACGAGCGGTACGGCGCGGGCGTGGTCCGGGTGTCCGCCGCACTGCGGCCGGTCGAGTGAGAGCTCTGCCGCGGGCAGAGAACGGTGACGGGCGCCCGGCCGGCTGGCTACCGTCGGCGCCATGAGTGGTCACGCGATCGTCGTCGGGAGCACGGGCCAGATCGGCCGGGCCGCCGTGGAGTCCCTGCTCGACGACGGCTGGTCCGTCACGGCCGTGCACCGGGGCAGCACCGCGGCGCCGTCCGGCTGGGCCCGGCGCGGCGTCGACGAGCGGCTGGCCGACCGCGCGGACCTCGCCGGCGTGCTGCGCGAGACCGGCGGCGCCGACGTCCTGCTCGACACCATCGCCTACGACGACGCCGACGCGCGGCTGCTGCTCGGCCTGGCCGGCGACGTCGGCTCGCTGATCGTCGTCTCCAGCGCCTCGGTGTACGCCGACGACGAGGGCCGCTCGCTGGACGCGGCGACCGGGCCGGACGACTTCCCGCGCTTCGCCGCGCCCGTCCCGGAGACCCAGGCGACGGTGCCGCCAGGCCCGGACACGTACTCGACGCAGAAGATGCTGCTGGAGCACACCCTGCTCGACGACGGACGGCTGCCGGTCACCGTGCTGCGGCCGTGCGCCATCCACGGCCCGGGCAGCACCAGCCCGCGCGAGGTCTGGCCGCTGCTGCGCGCGCTGGACCGCCGGCCGCGTGTCCCGCTGACGCACGGCGGCCGCAGCCGGTTCCACACCACGAGTGCGCCGAATCTCGGTGAGCTGGTCCGGCTCGCGGCGGCGCGCCCGGGCAGCCGCGTCCTCAACGCCGGCGACCCGGAACCACCCTCCGTCGCCGACATCGTCCTGGCCGTCGGCGCGACCATCGGTCACGAGCCGGAACTGGTGCCACTGGACGGCGCGCCGGAGTCGCGGGTGGGCCGCACCCCGTGGTCGGTGCCGCGCCCGTTCCTCGTCTCCATGACGGCGGCGGCGACGGAGCTGGGCTACGCGCCGGTCGCGAGCTACGCCGAGGCCGTCGAATGGACGTCGGCCTGGCTGCGCGGTCAGCTCGCCGAACGGCCGTGGCGCGAGGCGTTCCCGCTGCTGGCGCAGTTCTACGGCGACGCGATGGACGACTACGCCGCCGAGGACGAGCTGCTCGCGTCGCGCCGGAACTGACGCGCCACCACCCGCCAGCCGACCAGGAACACGCCGAGCACCAGCGTCGCCACCACGACGAACGACGGCGCCGTGCCCTGGTCCGACGCGGC
The DNA here is from genome assembly GCF_900106035.1 of Jiangella alba. Classification (GTDB taxonomy): domain Bacteria; phylum Actinomycetota; class Actinomycetes; order Jiangellales; family Jiangellaceae; genus Jiangella; species Jiangella alba. The sequence continues at coordinate 1,255,430 of NZ_FNUC01000004.1, read as the reverse complement.
CCGCAGCAGCATGCCGACGGCCACCGTCGCGACCCACACCACGACGCCGGCGCCGAGCGAGGCGGGCCAGGTGGTGGGGCCGGCGTCCCCCCGCCTCCGCCACCACAGCGTCACGGCCCAGCCGACGGCCAGGCCGGCCAGGAACGGCCAGGCCGTCGTCGCCAACCCGGACAGCGACAGCGGGTCGTCGTGCGTACGCCGGCCGATGAGCACGAACACCAGCACCAGGACGGCGTCGACGGCGAGAGCGGGCCCCGTTCTCACGCCGAGGCCTCCGGCTGCTCGGACCACCACCGCAGCAGTTCCGCCCGCGCGTCGTCCTCGGACAGCACACCGTGGTCGAGCCGGACCTCGAGCAGGTGGTGGTAGGCGCGGCCGACCAGCGGGCCCGGCCGGATGCCCAGGATCTGCATGATCTGGTTGCCGTCGAGGTCGGGCCGGATGGCGGCCAGCTCCTCCTCTTCGGCCAGCCGGGAGATGCGGTTCTCCAGGCTGTCGTACGACTGCTGCAAGGCCAGCGCCTTGCGCCGGTTGCGCGTCGTGCTGTCGGCGCGGGTCAGGACGTGCAGCCGCTCGACCTCGGGCCCGGCGTCGCGGACGTAGCGGCGCACCGCGGAGTCGGTCCACTCGCCGCCGCCGTAGCCGTGGAAGCGCAGGTGCAGCTGGATGAGCTGGGTGACGCTGTCGATGACGGCGGACGGGTAGCGCAGCGCCGTGAGCCGCTTGCGGGCCAGCTTCGCGCCCACGACGTCGTGGTGGTGGAAGCTCACGCCGCCGCCGGGCTCGAACTTGCGGGTGCGCGGCTTGCCGATGTCGTGCAGCAGCGCCGCCATCCGCGTGACGAGGTCGGGGCCGCCGCCGGGCAGCCGCCGCTCCAGCTCGATGGCCTGCTCGAGCACCGTCAGCGAGTGCTCGTAGACGTCCTTGTGCCGGTGGTGCTCGTCGATCTCGAGCCGCAGCGCGGGCAGTTCGGGCAGCACGTGGCCGGCGATGCCGGTGTCGACCAGCAGCGTCAGCCCGGTGCGCGGCGCCGGCGACAGCAGCAGCTTCGTCAGCTCGTCGCGGACCCGCTCGGCCGAGACGATGTCGATGCGCCCGGCCATGTCGGTCATCGCCGCGACCACCTCGGGCGCCACCTCGAAGCCGAGCTGCGACGCGAAGCGCGCGGCGCGCATCATGCGGAGGGGGTCGTCGGAGAACGACTGCTCCGGCGTGCCGGGCGTGCGGATGACCCGGCTGCCGAGGTCGGCCAGCCCGCCGTACGGGTCGACGAACTCGCGGCCGGGCAGCAGCACGGCCATGGCGTTGACGGTGAAGTCGCGGCGCAGGAGGTCGTCGGTGATGGACGTGCCGTACGCGACCGCCGGCTTACGGCTGGTGGGGTCGTAGCTGTCGGCGCGGTAGGTGGTGATCTCGATCTGGAAGCCGTCCTTGGTGCCGCCGATGGTGCCGAACTTCTGCCCGACGTCCCACAGGCTGTCGACCCACCCCGCGAGCAGGCGCTTCGTCTCTTCGGGCCGGGCCGACGTGGTGAAGTCGAGATCCTGGCCCAGACGGTCGAGCAGGGCGTCGCGGACGGAGCCGCCGACCAGCGCCAGCTCGTGCCCGGCGGCCTGGAAACGAGCGCCCAGTTCGTCGGCGACGGGCGCGATGCGCAGCAACTGCCGCACCGCCTGCCGCTGCGCCTTCGAGAGCACGTGGTTCGCCGCTTCCTTCGTTCCGATCACGACGGACCAGCCTACGGGGCGACACCCCCGGGATCCCAACCGCTTTCGCTGCTACGCAGGATGCGGCCGCATCCCAGCTACTCTGGACGTATGCCCGGCTCGCCGTCCTCGCCAGCCGACGGTCCGCACCATCGGCGACGTCGGGGAGCGCGGCGACGGCGCAAGGCCGGCCGGCCGCGGCTGCGCACCGTCCGCGAGACCTCAGCGGGGGGCCTGGTGGTCGACCACTACGAGCACCCGTCGAGCGTCGCCCTCATCGGCCGCATCGACCGCCGCGGACGGCTGGAGTGGGTGCTGCCCAAGGGACACGTCGAGGCAGGTGAAACCCCCGAGGAAGCTGCAGTGCGGGAGGTTTCGGAGGAAACTGGTCTGCAGTCGAGGGTCGTCACCCCGGTCGGCGACATCGACTACTGGTTCGTGGCGGACAATCGGAGGATCCACAAGACGGTGCACCACTTTCTCCTCGAGGCCACCGGTGGGAGTCTGAGCACCGACGACGTGGAGGTGAGCGAAGTGGCCTGGGTGCCACTGGACGAGCTGGCCGGACGGATGCGCTACGCGTCCGAACGGCGGCTGGCGCGACGGCTGCGCGAGCTGCTCCCGGACTCGCCCGGCGACACCGCCGCGAGCACCGTCGCCGAAGCCGGCGGCACCCGGAAGGACGGGTCATGAGGCTGCCCGGCCTCCGCGCCCTCGCCGCCCTCTGCGCTCCCGCCGCCGTCATCGGCGTGGGGCTGCTGGCCCCTGGCACGGCCGCGGCCGAGGAGACGGCGCCCGATGCCGGCGCACTGACCGCCGAGACCGCCCTGACCGGCGTCTCGCCCGGCGTCCTCACCCCTGACGTCGACGCCATCACGCTCACCGGCACCGTGCGCAACACCGGCGACGAGCCGATGAGCAACGTCCAGGCGCTGCCGCGGTTCAGCACCAACCGGGTCGAGTCGCGCGACGAGATCCGCGCCATCGGCACCGACGAGGAGCTGTACTGGGGGTCGCGCGACAGCGACGGGTTCGACCTCCTCGCCGCCACCCTCGAACCGGGCCAGGCCGCCGACTTCACCGTCACGATCTCCAGCGAGCAGCTGGGCTTCGACGCCAACGGCGTGTACGTCGTCGGCGTCGACGTCCTGGCCTCGCCGCTCGACAGCACCGACCGCGCGCGCTTCACGTCGCGCACCGTCGTGCCCTGGATCCAGAACCCTGAGGAGCTGCCGTCCGTGCCGGTCGCCGTGCTCTGGCCGCTGGCGGCCCGGCCGGCGCTGCTGCCCGACGGCAGCCTCACCGACGAGACGCTGGCCGAGCAACTGGGCCCCGACGAGCCGCTGTCGGCCCTCCTCGACGCCGGCGCCGAGGCGCCCGTCACCTGGGCCGTCGACCCCGACCTCCTCGACACCGTGTCCGTCCTGTCCGACGGCTACAGCGTCGTCACGCCCGAGGGCACCATCGACGGCTCGCAGGCCAACACCGACGCCGCCCTGGCCTGGCGCGAACGGTTCGACGAGGTCACCCAGGACCACGACGTCTGGACGCTGCCGTACGCGGTGCCCGACATCGGTGCGTTCGACGAGCACGACGCCGCCCTGGCCGGCACGCTGAGTCAGCAGTCGCTGGCGGCGAGCGAGGCCGCGGCCGAGCAGCTGCCGGCCGCCACGTCCGGCGTCGCCTGGCTCGACGACGCCGTCACCGACGACGTCCTGACGACGCTGGCCGACGCCGGCGCCAGCACCGTCGTCGTCCCGTCCGACGCGGTCCAGGCCACCGACCAGGACGATGCCGACCACAGCGAGGCCGGCGCGCTGGGCGAGGTCACCGCCGGTGACAAGACGCTGCGCGTCGTGGCCGCCGACGCCGGGCTCAGCTCGGCCATCTCCGACGCCGTTGCGGCCGACGAACCCACCGCCGGCGCCGCCGACCTCCAGCAGCGCTGGATCGCCGAGACCGCCATGGTCGCGCTGGCCGCCGCCGACGACGACACCGAGCCGCCGCTGCTGGTCGCCGCGCCGCCGCTGCGCTGGCGCCCGGCCGAACCCATCCCGCAGAGCCTGGTGGCCGCGTGGACGTCCAGCACCTGGGTCGAGCCGGTCGGCCTCACCGACCGCGTCGGCGCGGGCGAGGCGCCGGAGGTTTCGACGACGCCGTCCGAGGGCACGACCTCGCTGCCGGAAGCCAACGTCGCCGCCACCGCCGAGCTGCGCGACGACGCCACGCAGTACACCACGCTGCTGGCCGACCCCGAGGACGTGACCACCGCGCTCGACCACGCCACCCTGCGCTCGGCGTCCACCGGCTGGCGCGACAACCCCGACACCGGGGTCTCCTACGCCAGGGGCATCGGCGACGGTCTCACCCGGCGCATCGAGCGGGTCAGCATCACCGTGCCCGAGTCGGTCACGCTGTCCAGCCGCACCGGCTCGTTCCCGCTCACCGTCACCAACGACCTGCCCGACGCCGTCAACGTCCGGCTCCAGGTGCAGTCCGAGAACCCCGACCGCCTGCGCGTCTCCGAGGTCGAGACCCAGGAGATGGGTCCGGGCGAGCAGAAGCTGGTCGAGGTCACCGCGCAGGCCGCGGCGAACGGCCGGGTCCCCATCGAGGTGCAGCTGACCACCGACGACGGGCAGCCCATCGGGAACCCGGTGGCCACCGTCGTCAACGCCACCGAGTACGGCACCATCGGCTGGGTCATCGTCGGCGGGGCCGGCGCGCTGTTCCTCGGCGCGATCGTCCGCCGGACGCTGCGCAGCCGGCGGCCGCGCCGTCGCCGCCGTCGTCCCGACGACTCCCCCGAACCGGCCGGAGGTAGCGTTCTCGACGAGCTTCCCGCGGAGGCGAGGCCCACCCAGGAGGCAGCGCGGTGACGGCGACACAAGAGCCGCCCCGCAGCTCCGGCATGCTGGGCTCCAGCGCCATCATGGCCGCCGGGACCGTGGTCTCGCGGCTCACCGGGTTCGCGCGCGCCGCGGTCATCGCGGCCGCCATCGGCCTGACGGCGGCCACGGCCGACGTGTTCAACGTGCCGAACGTGCTGCCGAACATGATCTACATCCTGGTCGGCGGCGGCGTGCTCAACTCCGTCCTCGTCCCGGTGCTGGTCCGCGCCATCAAGAACGACGCCGACGGCGGCCAGGCGTTCTCGCAGCGGCTGTTCAGCCTGGCCGTGGCGGTGCTCGGGCTGGCGACGCTGCTGGCGGTGCTGGCCGCGCCCTGGCTGATGCAACTGATCGTCGACGACCGCTATCTCGACCCCGACATGCGGCCGTACTTCGACAACATGGTCATGTTCGCCCGGTTCTGCCTGCCGCAGATCTTCTTCTACGGGCTGTACGTGCTGATCGGCCAGATGCTCAACGCCAAGGGCCGGTTCGGCCCGATGATGTGGTCGCCGATCCTCAACAACGTCGTGGCCATCGCGGTGTTCGGCGTGTTCCTCTTCGTGTACGGCACCCAGGGGTTCCAGCCGTTCACGACCACCCAGACGCTGCTGCTGGGGCTGGGGTCCACGGTCGGCGTGCTGGCGCAGGCCATCGTGCTGATCCCGGTGCTGCGCAAGACCGGGTTCTCGCTGCGGTTCCGCACCGACTGGCGCGGCCAGGGGCTCGGCGAGTCGGTGCGGCTCGGGCTGTGGACGGTCGCGTTCGTCGTGGTCAACCAGCTCGCGTACCTGGTGGTCGTGAAGGTCGCGTCGGGCGCCAGCAGCGTCAGCGCGGGCGACGCCGGCGCCGGTTACTCGGTGTACGCCAACGCCATGCTGATCATGATGGTGCCGCACTCCATCATCACGGTCTCGCTGGCCACCGCGCTGCTGCCGCGGCTGTCCGACCTCGCCGCCGACGGCCACCTCGACGACGTCCGCGAGAAGCTGGTCGCGGCGCTGCGCATGTGCCTGGCGGTCATCATCCCGCTCGGCGCGCTGATGGCGGCGCTGGCGTTCCCGCTGACGGCGATGATCTTCGACTACGGGTCGGCCGGCGGGCAGACCGGACGACTGGCGCTGACGCTGGTCGTGCTCATGCCCGGGCTGGTCGCGTTCACCGTCCACTACCTCGTGCTGCGCGGCTTCTACGCGCTGCAGGACACCAAGACGCCGTTCTACACCCAGATCTGGGTGTCGGCGGTCATCATGATCGGCGCCGTCGGCGTCGCCATCGCCGCGCCCGGCCCCCAGTACGTCACCATGGCGCTGGCCGCCGGCTACAGCGTCGCGTACGTCGTCGGCGCCGCCGTGGGCGCCGTCCGGCTGCAGCAGCGCATCGGCACGCTCGGCGGCAGCCAGCTGGTGCAGCACGTCATCCGGCTGCTGATCCACTCGGCCATCGCGGCCGGGCTGGCCTGGCTGGTGTGGCGCGGCTGGACCGGCCTGGGCGTCAGCGACGCGCTGCCGTCGCTGTTCGCGCGCATGCTGGAGCTGCTCATCGGCGGCACGGTGGGCGTCGTGACGTTCGTCGGCCTGGCCTACGCCTTCCGGGTGGCCGAGGTGCGCACCGCCGTCGCCATGGTGCTGGCCCGGCTGCGCGGCGGCGGCCGCGCCGCTCCCGCCGCCGACCCCGGCGACCTCCTCGAGGACACCGCCGAGTACCACATCCCGGTCGAGACCGGCACGCTCAGCATCTTCCGCCGCCCGATGGACCCCGACATGACGTCGGAGTTCTTCCTCGACGAGACCCTGCCCGGCGTGCCGAGCTTCTTCGACACCCATGCCGGCGGGTACCGCGACCGCGCGGGTGTTGGCGGCGCCGCGGCGCTCGGGCTCGACGCCGCCCGCGAGGGCGCGCGCGTCGTCCAGCCGCTGCCCGGCACCCGGCCGGGTGTGCCGCCGGAGCCGCGCGGTCCGGCGCCGGGACAGCGGCGCACGGTCGCCGGACGGTACCGGTTCGAGCGGCTGCTGCAGAACGCCGACGGCGTCCAGTCCTGGCAGGCGGTCGACGACGTCCTGCGGCGGGCCGTGTTCGTCCAGGCCGTCGCGCTGGACGACCCGCGGGCGGGCGGGTTCGCCACCGCGGCGCGGGTGTCGTCCACCGTCTCCGACCCGCGGTTCCTGCGCGTCCTCGACGTCGGCAGCGACGACGACGTCGCCTACGTCGTCCGCGAGTGGACGCCCGGGCAGAGCCTGGCCGCACTGCTGGCGCACGCCGGTGCGTTCCATCCCGAGCAGGCCGCCGCCGTCGGGCGTGAGGTCGCCGAGGCCATGTCCACCGCGCACGCCCAAGGGCTGGCGCACCGCCACCTCGACCCCACGCTGGTGTTCGTCACGGCCGACGGCTCGGTGAAGATCGCCGGCCTGGAGACTGAGTACGCGCTGCGTGGGGCCGCCCAGACGCCGTGCCCGCCCACCGACCCGTCCCACCCGCGCCCGGCCGAGCTCGACGCCATCGGCATCGGCGGCGTGCTCTACGCCGCGCTGACCGCCCGCTGGCCCGTCGGCACACCCGGCGGGCTCCCACCGGCGCCGCTCATCGACGGCCGGCTCGCCTCGCCCCGCCAGGTCCGCCCCGGCGTGCCGCGCCTGCTCGACGCCGTCACCGACCGCGCCATCGGGCACGCCCGCCGCCACCACGCCACCTCGCTGGTCACCCCGCTCGAGGTCGCGACTGAGCTGGCCAACGGCGCACGCCACCAGCAGCGCGCCGTCGTCGCCGACGAAGCCGTCGTCGCGGCGCCGCCCGCGCTCCTCGACGAACCCGGCGACGTCCCGCCGCCACCCAGCCGGGTCGAGCAGTTGCGGGAACGGCGCAAGTCCGGCCGCACCGCCCGGCTGCTCGGCGTCATGGCGGCCATGCTGCTGCTCGTCGGCGCCACGCTGGTCGGGCTGCAACTGCTCCTCGGCGCCATCGACGACGCCGGCGACGACTCCACGCCGTCCACCTCGGCGACCGAGGGCGCCACGACGCCGCCCGAGGACACTCCGGACGCCGAGGCGACGCCCCTCGCCGTCAGCGCCGCCACCGACTACGACCCCGCCGGCAACGGCGAGGAGAACCCGAGCGACGTCGGCAACGTCTTCGACGGCGACCCCGAGACCACCTGGACCACCGTCAACTACTACGACCCGCTCGAGGCGCAGAAGGACGGCGTCGGCGTCTACCTCGACCTCGGGCAGGCGGTGTCCGTGCGCGAGGTCCGGCTGGCGCTGATCAACTCCGGTGCGAGCTTCGAACTGCGGGTCGCGCCCGAGGACGCCACCCAGGCTCCGGGCGATCTCGACGGCTGGACCGCCATCGACACCGTCGAGGACTCTGAGCAGAATGTCACCCGCACACTTGACGAAGCGGTGAGCACTCGGTATCTCCTCGTGTGGTTCACTCAGTTGCCCCTTGCCGACGACGGCAACTACCGGAGCGGAATAGCCGAAGCGGAGGTGCTCGGGTGACGCAGTCCGCGCCCGGTCCCCGGGTGCCCGACGAGCAACTCCTGCGTCAGCACGTCGACGGCGACCCCGACGCCTTCGGTGAGCTGGTGAGGCGGCACCAGGACCGCATGTGGGCGGTCGCGCTGCGCACGCTCGGCGACCCGCACGACGCCGCCGACGCCTTGCAGGACGCCATGATCAACGCGTTCCGGCGGGCCGGGTCGTTCCGGTCCGAGTCCGCGGTCACCACCTGGCTGCACCGCATCGTCGTCAACGCCTGTCTCGACCGCGTCCGCCACCAGGCCGCCCGTCCCGCCGACCCGGTCGCCTTCGACGGCACCGAGATCCCGGGCGTCGCACCGGCCACCGAACCGTCCAGCGACCCCGCCGAGCGCACCGCCCTGCGGGTCGACCTCGAGCAGGCGCTGGCCACGCTGCCGGCCGACCAGCGGCTGCCGCTCATCCTCGTCGACGTCGAGGGGTTCCCGGTCGCCGAGGCGGCCGAACTGCTCGGACTCCCCGTCGGCACCATCAAGAGCCGCTGCGCCCGCGCCCGCGCCAAGCTCGTCCCGCTGCTGGCCCCCGGCCGGCTGAGCACCACCGGGAACCAAGGCGCCGGTGGCGACGTCCCATCTGGGACGTCGCGTGGAACAGGAGGTGAGCATCGGTGACCACTGCCGGCGCCCATCCGCCTACCCATGTACTGGCCGACCTCGCCGAAGGCGTCCTCGACGACGCCCAGGCGCGCGAGGTGCAGGCTCATGTCGACGACTGCCCCACCTGCCAGGCCACCCTCGACGAGCTGGCCCAGGTCAGCGTCGCCCTGCGCGCCCTGCCGGCCGAGCTGCCGGTCCCGGAGTTCGTGGCGGCGCGCATCTCGCACGCGCTGGCGGCCGAGCGAGCGTCCGGCGGCACGGCCTCCGCCGCGTCCGCCGACTCCGGCGCGGCCGACGGCGGCACCGTCGCGTGGTTCCGGCGCCGGCTGCCGCAGGGCCTGGCCGCCGCCGCGAGCGTCGCGGTCCTCGGCCTGGCCGGGTACGTCGCCGTCGGTGGCGGCGGTGGTGGCGGCGACGACAGCGACGGCGCCGGGCAGCCGGCCGCGGCCGACGCCCAGGCCGGCGACAACACCGAGGACGCCCCCGGCTACTCGATGTCCGCGCCGTCCGGCGCGGCCCCGCGGCAGGGCACCCAGTCGACTCCGCTGGACACCTCCTCCGCGGCCGTCGAGGCGGCGCCGGAGGCGCTCGAACGCACCCGGCTGATCACCGCCGTCACCGAGGTCGTCCAGGGCGACGCCGACCCCGCCGGACCCGACACCTGCGGCGAGGAACTGGCCGACGAGCTCGGCCTGCCGCTGGTCGGCGCCACCAACGTCGGCTCGGGCGTGCTCGTCGTGCTCGACGACACCGCCACCTACGACGGCTGGCTGATCACCACCTGCGCTTCCACGACCAACGAGACCATGCAGCCGCAGGTCGAGGTCCCGAAGAGCGAGTGAGCGCCCCGCCGGGAATGCCGACCGCCTAGGATCCGTTGGGGCAGATGTACTACCTCGACGCTAGGGAAGGCACAGGCGTGACCGACATCCGCGACCTGATCATCATCGGTTCCGGGCCGGCCGGGTACACGGCGGCTGTGTACGCTGCCCGGGCGCGGCTCGAACCGCTGCTCATCGAGGGCGAGGTCAGCTGGGGCGGCGCCCTGATGAACACCACCGAGGTCGAGAACTACCCCGGCTTCCGCGACGGCATCCTCGGCCCGGCGCTGATGGAAGAGATGCGCGCGCAGGCCGAGCGGTTCGGCGCCGAGATCCTCACCCGCGACGTCGTCGAGGCCGACCTCACCGGGCCGGTGAAGTCGGTCACCGACAGCGAGGGCAACGTGCACCGGGCGCGCGCCGTCATCGTCGCCACCGGGTCGCGCTACCGCGAGCTGGGTCTGGTGAACGAGAAGCGGCTGTCCGGCCACGGAGTCTCGTGGTGCGCCACCTGCGACGGCTTCTTCTTCCGCGAGCAGGACATCGCCGTGGTCGGCGGTGGCGACTCCGCCATGGAGGAGGCCACCTTCCTCACCCGTTTCGCGCGCAAGGTGTACGTCATCCACCGCCGCGACTCCCTGCGCGCGTCGAAGGTCATGCAGGAGCGCGCCCTCGCGAACGACAAGATCGAGTTCGTGTGGAACACCGAGGTGCTCGACGTCCTCGGCGACGACAAGGTCAGCGGGTTGCGGCTGCGCGACACCGTCACCGGCGCCGAGCGTGAGCTGGCCGTCACCGGCCTGTTCATCGCCATCGGCCACGACCCCCGGTCGGAGTTGTTCCAGGGGCAGCTGCGCCTCGACGACGAAGGCTACGTGCTGGTCGACGCGCCCACCACGAAGACCGAGCTGGCCGGCGTGTTCGCCGCCGGCGACGTCGTCGACCACATCTACCGCCAGGCCATCACCGCGGCCGGCACCGGCTGCCAGGCCGCCCTCGACGCCGAGCGGTACCTCGCCGACCTCGAGGCCGCCGAGAAGGCCGCCACGCCCGAGCTCGCCGTCCGCTGACACCGAGCTCCGTCACCAGAGAAACGCCCACCATCAAGGAGTCACACATGGGCAACATCCAGCACGTCACCACCGCCGACTTCGACGCGAAGGTCCTGCAGAGCGACAAGCCCGTTCTCGTCGACTTCTGGGCCGAGTGGTGCGGGCCGTGCCGCATGATCGCCCCGGTCCTCGAGGAGATCGCCGCCTCGCAGGACAACCTCGAGATCGTCAAGCTCAACGTCGACGAGAACCCGGAGATCGCGGCCAGCTACCGCATCACCTCCATCCCGGCGCTCAACGTCTACTCCGGCGGTCAGGTCGTCAAGCAGATCGTCGGCGCCAAGCCGAAGGCCGCTCTGCTCAACGACCTCGCCGACTACGTGGGCTGACGCCCGCCCGTCGACGACGCGGCTCCGCGGCCGCCCGAAGGCCGCTCCCGGCGCCCGCCGGTGGACCCCACGGTCCGCCCGGCGGGCGTCGTCGCGTTCGGCGCCGCATCGGCCGAACGCCGGCCGCGCTCATCCATCCGGACGAAAAATCAATCGGACATAACCGCCACAATCGCCTGAAAAACACGTTGTATCGCGTACTAGTTTGCTCCGGACCTCTTGCCCTGAGGACCGAAACCGACATTGAATGTCGTATCCGCAGAAACGAGCCGCTCCGTTTGCCGAGCGCCGAGTTCTCCCGGATCATCTCGTCACGGAAGTCCTTGCTCGGACACCTACCGTGTCAGTGACCGGGGCTCCTGGGACGTCAGGCGAGAGGTGTACATGGAATACAGAGACGATTTGGTGAACGCCGAGAACGCCGCCGTCGAGGCCTACACCTCGATGGCGGTTCGGCAGACCAAGCTGTTGCTGCTCGGTATCGGCACGATGATCGCCTCGATCGTGGCGATCGTCCTGGCCGCACTGGCGACGCTCGCCGACCTCGCGGGCGTGGCCACTCTTCATGCGGCCTTCATTCCCGTGGCGGTCGTCGGCCTCGCGTGCGGCGGGGTCGATTTCATCGCGCGGCGCCGCGACAACGACTACGTCGCCGGCTGGGCGACGGTCGTGGGCCAAGGCGCGCTCACGGCGGCCGGCGCCATTGCTCTGCTCGGTTGGTTCTCAGCGGACCTCTGGGTGTTCGGAGTGGGCCTGGTGGTCGGAATAGTAACCAGTTCGATCTTGGTCAAGTATCCCGAATGGGAAACCGAAGCGGAAATGATCGAACGGTTTGTCCGAGTTCCCGATGACGGTCAGGACGATTTCTTCTGACCGTCGTCCGTTCGGATGACGCCACGTCCCTCTCGAGCACCTCCTGCCGGCCGACACCCCGGAGTCGGCCGGCCGCGTCGTTCCCGGCCACGTCCCGCCGCTGACCCTGTCGCCGGCCCTGCCGCCGGCCCGTCGCCGGCCGCGTCCCGCAGATCCCTCGGCGCCGCTGACCTCGCCCCGTCGCCGGCCACGTCCCGTCGCTGACCCTCCCCGCAGATCCCTCCGCCCTTCCCGGTCACAAACCGGCCATCCCGCGCACTTTCGTAGGGGACAGGCACTCGACAGGAAGGGCAGGCATGCGCGTATCCGCCCTCCACCTCGGTCTTCTCCGCGGTCCCGGCCCCGACGACGACGGCCCGGCCGCCCTGGCGCACGCCGTCCAGGCCACCGAGGACGCCGCACTCCACCTGCGCACGCTGGCTCACGCCGCCGCCGAGCGCGAACGTCGCCGGCTCGCCGACGACCAGCAGGCCATCGCCCGCGACTCCCGGCGCAGGCAGGCCCGGTCGCACGCGTCGCTGCTGGCCGCCGCCGACCGCGTCCGCCTCGACATCACCGAACTGCTCGGCCGCGGCCCCGGCTACGCGCACGAGGGCTGGGAGTCCCCGCTCTGGGCCGAGCCGTACGACCAACCCGTCGACGTCACCCAGGTCGTGCGTGCCGCCACGCTCGGGCTCGCGTCGCCGAGCAACATCGTCGAGCTGCCGTTCGTGCTGCCCGCGCTCGGCGGCAACGTCGTCATCACGCACGCACCCGGCGGCCGCGCGCCGGCGCACAACCTCGCGCAGGCGTTCGTCACCCGTGCGCTCGCGTCCGCGCTGCCCGGCTCGCTGCGGCTGCACCTGCTCGACCCCGGCGGGCTCGGGCAGAACCTCGGCGTCCTCAGCCGGCTGCCCGAGCCGCTGGTCGCCGGCGGCGTGCGGGCCACCCACGAGGAGGTCTCGGCCGAGCTGCGGGCGCTGCGCGAGCACGTCCACCGGCTCAACAGCCAGGTGCTGCTCGGCGACGACGACTCCCTGGTCACCCGCTTGCGCGAGGGCAACGCGCAGGGCATCCCGTGCTCGCTGGTGCTCGCGGCCGGGCTGGGCCCGCACCTCACCGCCGACGACGCCCAGCAGCTCTGGTCGCTGGCGCGCACGGGCAACCGCTGCGGCGTCGCCGTGGTCGCCGTCATCGACACCGGGCGCGAGCTGCCGCAGGGCGTCGCGCTCGCCGACCTCCTCGAGCACGCCGAACACCTGCACGTCGACCACGAGGGCGGCGCCACCTGGGCGTCGTCGCCGCCGGCGCTGCTGCACCACGCGCGGGTGCGCTGCCCCAACCCACCCGGCTCGGCGCAGCACCGGTTCCTCACCACCATCCTGGCCCCGGCGGTCCGTCGCGGCGTCAACCGCCCGGTCGTGCTCGGCGACCTGCTGGCCGCCGAGCGTCCCGGCGCCGGCACCACCCACACCCGCATCGCCGCCACCGTCGGCCAGGCCGCCGACGGCTCCGCCCTCGAGCTCGCGGTCGGCGACGACGAAGGCGTGGCCATCGGCGGCATCGTCGTCGGGCCGTCCGGCTCCGGCAAGACGACGCTGCTGCACGCCTTCATCCACGCGCTCGCGCACCGGTACCCGCCCGAGGAGGTCGAGCTGTACCTCCTCGACATGAAGGCCGGCGTCGAGTTCGCCGAGTACGCGCCCCGGCCCGGGCGGCCCGCGCTGCCGCACGTGCGCGCCGTCGGCATCGAGGCCGACGCCACCTTCGCGCTCGGCGTCCTGCAGCACCTCGCCGCCGTCGACGCCCAGCGCAAGCAGCTGTTCAAAGAGGCGTCCGCCGCCAGCGGCCGCGAGATCAAGAACATCGCCCAGTACCGCGAGGCCACCGGTGAGGTGCTGCCGCGGGTGCTGTTCGTCGCCGACGAGTTCCAGCTCATGCTCGCCGGGCCCACCGAGGACGCCGCCTGGAACACCCTCGACGTCCTGGTCAAGCAGGGCCGCAGCCAGGGCGTCCACGTGCTGCTGGCCACGCAGAGCCTCAACTCCGTCGGCACCGGCCGGGCCGCCCAGAAGGCGTCCGTCTTCGACCAGCTCGAGCTGCGGGTCGGGCTGCGGTGCAAGCCCGACGAACTCAGCCTGCTGCTCGACCGCACCGTCCGCGACCGCCTCGACACCGGCCGCCGCGGCTCCGGCGTGCTCAACCACGCGCGCGGCGACAGAGACGCCGACCAGCTGTTTCAGGGCGGGCTGCTCGACGCCGACGACCGCCGCCGCATCCGCGACTCCGTCGTCGCCCGGTTCGGCCCCGATCCCCGCATCCGCGTCAGCCGCGGCACCGGCGGCGTCGAGCTGGCCGACGCCGCGCCCGTGCTGGCGTCCGCCCCTTCGCCCACCGTCTACGTCGGCGCGCCCGTGGGTGTCTCGCCGCCGCTGGTGGGGGTGCCGGCCCGTGCCGGCGACGGGCGCGGGCTGCTGCTGGCCGGCCGCGACGAAGCCCACGCCGTCGGCGCCGTCAGCGCCATGCTGGCCGGGCTCGCCCTGCAGCCCGGTTCCGACGACGCCGGCTTCGTCGTCGTCGATCTCCTGCCCCCGCGCATCCCCGGCCGCCGCCCCCTCGACCAGGTGGTCGAATGGCTCGGCCCGCGGGTCGAGGTGCTGGACGAGTCCCAGCTCGACGACCTCCCCCGCGTCGCCACCCGCCCATCCGGCCCGGTGTTCGTCGCCGTCCTCGGCCTGCAGTACTCCGGCGTCGAGGCGCCGCTCTACTCCGACGAGCCCCACCCGCTAGGCTGGCTGTGCGGCACCGGGCCGGCGTTGTCGGTGTTCCCGCTCATCTGGCTCGACACCCCCGACCGGATGCGCAAGCTCGGCCAGCACGGCGAACGGCTGCAGCTGCGGGCCGACGCCGGCGGAGACCTCATCGACACCACCTCCTTCCTCCGCGTCCGCCCACCCTTCCCCGCGTCGCGTGGGCGCCTCTGGTTCCACGACCTCGCCGGCGACGCCGACCCCGTCCTGCTCGATCCCCTCCAGGTCGGCGCCGTCCTCCCCGATCCCCGTCCGGCTGCACCCCATGGCGGGCCTGCCCCCGACGCCGCCGGGCCGCACGGCGCTGGCGAGGCGCCCGCCACCGGGTTCGGAGCGACGCCATGACCGCCGAGGTCGAGTTCGGTACCACCGGCGACCCCGCCACGCCGAGTTCCGCAGCGCCCGCCCGCACCCCGGCCATGCGCGCCTACTGCGCCACCCTGGCCCGCTTCACGTCGTCGGTGCAGAGCACGGAGCAGCTGCTGCGCAACGACGACGCCGGCACGCGCGAAGACACCGAGCAGCGCGAGCAGACCGCCGCCACCCGGCTCCGTGGCATTCATCGCGCCTCCTCCGCCGCTGACGACGGGCTCGCCCACTGCGCCACGGTCCGCTCCGAGTACGGCCTCATGCCCCTCCCCGGCCACGGTCCCGACCAGGATCCCGGCCCCGCCGCCGGCCCCGCCATCGCCACCGACCATCCGTCGACCGGCCACCCGCACCCCGACCACGTCCCCGGCCCGACCCCCGATCCGTCGGCCCGCTACCCGCACCCCGGCCCTGGTCCCGACCCCGCCATCGTCGATCCGTTCGCCAGCTACCCGCGCCCTGGTCCCGACCCCGCCAACCCGCGCATCCACCATTCGCACCCCGCCCACGCCCCCGGCGCTGCCGCCCCCCTCGTCGATCCGCTCGCCGGCGACCCGCACCCCGGTCCCGGTCCTGACCCCGCCGCCGCCGACCCGTCCGCCCGTTACCCCGGCAACGCCCCCGGCCCTGGCCCCGCCCCCGCCGACCCGTCCGCCGGTCACCTCCCCACCCCTCATCCCGACGATCGCCGGTCCTTCGACGCCGCCGGCCGGCCCTCGTCGCCCGCCGCCGGTCCGCACCACGGTCCGCCCGACTGGACCTACGACGCGCGCCCCGACATCGGCAAGGCCGGCCGTCACCCCGTCGACCCCGCCTTTTACGACAGTCCGCCGCCCACCGGCAACGGTCCCTCGGCTACCGCCGCTGCCGAATACGGGCTGGCGGCCAGCACCGCCGGCGACCATTCATCGCGCGCCGACACCGACCCAGACCACGGTCCGCCCACCGGCCACCGTCCACCCGTCGACGACAGGTTCGGCGTCGACTCCGGCTACGGCCCCTCCGCCGATCACCTGTACGCCGCTCACCCGGCCGGCGCCAGCACGGCAGGTCCCACGGGCGGCGCCACCACCGCCGTCCACACCGAGCCCGTCGTGCGGCGAACCACCCGCCCGGTCGACGACCCGACGCCGGCGCTCGACCGGCTGCGTCGCACCGGCGGCGCCGACCTCGGCGTGGCCCTGACCGCGCTCGGCCGCAGGCGCGACGAGCTGAAGCTGGCCGAGACCGACTTCGAGACCTGGCTCATCGCCCACGACGAACGGTCGCGGCGGGTCACGACGACCGCCGTCGCGGGCGCAGGGCTGGCCGGGGCCTCCGTCATGGTCGTCGCCGGCACGCGCATGTCCGCCGCCATGACGCTCGTGTTGCTGGTCGTCTGCACGCTGGCCGTCGTCGCGGTCGGGCTGGGCGTGGCCGCGGCCCGCCGGCTCCCCCGCGTGTGCCGAGGCGCCGGGCTCGCGCGCCGGCCGGACGCAGCAGCGCTGGTCAGGTGCGGCGCGCGCATCGGCGGGGCGGCGCTGCTCGCCCTGACGGTGGCCAACGTCGCGGCCGGCGCCCTCTGAAATATCAGCGCCACCTGTCACATTCGCCCGCTCAAAACGACCTACAGGAAAGTAAGCGGCCCGATCCGACCCGGCAGGTGGGGGCCAGAACGAGAAGGGCGGCAGCCATGCCGAGCATCAAGGAATCGGGCGAGATCCTCATCGACGTCGCCAGCGGGCTGACCCGCGGCGGAGACGAGACCTCGCGCGGGCTCACCGAGCTGGAACAGAAGGCCAACGCGGCCATCGAGGCACTGCACGACCTGCGCGCGCCGGCCGAGGAGGCCAAGGCGGCCGCGGAACGGCTGCGGGCTCGGGCCGACAACGCACGGGCGAAGTTCGAAGAACTCGAGCGTGCCGCTTCGGTCACCGAGGACGGCGCTCGCCTGCTGCAGTCCGCCTGCGACGACCTCCAGCGCGGCGACGCCGACCTGGCCGGCGCGTTCGAGCCGCAGATCCGGCCCATCGCCGCGCAGGTCACTCAGTTCACCGAGAGCCTGCGGCAGAGCGCCGAGCGCCTCGAACGCGCGGTCGACGGCGTCGCCGAGGGCGCGCAGCAGATCGGCCGCAGCACCGATCAGCTCCTCGACCACGGCGAACAGATCACGAAGGGCGCCGGCCAGGTCACGTCCAACCTCGCGCAGGTGAAGAAGCGGCTCGCCCAGGTCATCCCGGCCGCCGCACGCGCCGTCCGCGACCGTGGCCGCGAAGCCGTCCACGTCGCGCGGCGGTAGCCATGTCCAGGGCGCCGTCCACCCTCGGCGGCATCGAGGAGGAGATCCGCCTGCTGCGCGAGTCGCAGCGGGCCCTCCAGGACGCCGTCGCCGCGGCGGTGCGCGGCCGTGACGCCACTGCCGCCGACCTCACTGCCGTCCAGCAGCGCATCACCGCGAAGACCGGCCAGGCGCTCCCCTGCGACGCCGCCATCCGCGAGCGCATCGGCAGCGCCATCGAGTCCTCCTTCACCACGGCCAGCCGCGCACTCAACGCCCGCTGGGACGAGATCGTCAAGCTCCTGAAGGAGGCCGGCAAGGGGGTCGCCGCGGCGCTACACAACGCCGAGCACCGGCAGCGGCAACGTGAGGAGGCCGAACAACAGGCACGTCAGGCCCAGCACCGCACCGCCTGACCCGGCCGCGCCGCTAGATCCGGTCACCTCACAGGCCCGGCCGCGCCGAAAACCCCTGGCCCGGCCGGGAAGCATGCGCTAGACAAGGACGGTGACGAACGACCTGGTCCTGCGCACAGCCACCGACGCCGACTACGCCGAGTTGGAAGCCCACATCGCCAACGCGTTCCTCGAGGACGTCGACGAAGACACCGCCGACCACAACCGGATGATCTTCGAGCCCGGCCGCACCCAACTGATGACCGACGCCGGGCGCATCGTGGGCTCGGGCCTCATCCTCACGCGCGATCTCAGCGTGCCCGGCGGCGTCATCCCGGCCGCCCACGTCACCGGGGTCGGCGTCGCGTCGACGCACCGCCGGCGCGGCGTGCTGACGACGCTCATGAACGCCATGCTGACCGAGGCGCACGACCGCGGCACCGAGCCGCTCGCCGTGCTCTGGGCCAGCGAGGGCGCCATCTACGGGCGCTACGGCTACGGCCTGGCGTCGTGGCGGGTGTCGTACGAGATCGGCAGCCGCGACATCACCGTCGGAGGCAGCACGCCCGACGGCGGGCGGCTGCGGACGGCCGCCACCCGCGACGTCCTCGACGACGTCCGGGCGGTGTTCGACCGCGTGCTGGTGCAGCGTCCCGGCCTGTCCACCCGGCCGGGCCAGTGGTGGGAGTACCTCACCGCCGACCCGAAGGGCTGGCGGCGCGGCATGTCGTCCGAGCGCACCGTCGTGTACGAGGACGACGGCGGTGTGCGCGGCTACGCCCGGTACCGCCTCAAGTCGGGCTGGAACGAGACCGGCCCCGACGGTGAGGTCCGGGTCACCGAGCTGCTCGCCGAGACGCCCGAGGCGCACGCCGCGCTCTGGCGGTTCCTGACCTCGGTCGACCTCGTCCGCACGGTCAAGTACGCCCACGGCCCCGTCGACGACCCGCTGCCGCACCTGGTCAACAACCCCGACGCGCTGGTCGGGTCGGCCGGCGCCTCGCTGTGGGTCCGCATCCTCGACGTCGCGGGCGCGCTCGCCGCCCGGCGCTACGCCGCGCCCGTCGACGTCGTGCTCGAGGTCACCGACCCCACGTTCGCCGGCAACACCGGCCGCTGGCGGCTGGTCGCCGACGACGCCAAGGCCGACGTCACGCCCACCGACGCCGACGCCGACCTCGCCCTGGACGTCCGCGCGCTCGGCTCGCTCTACCTCGGCGGCGTCTCGGCGGCCACGCTGGCGGCCGGCGGCCTGGTGACCGAGCGCACCCCCGGCTCCGTCGCGCGCCTCTCGACGGCGTTCGGCTGGCACCGGGCGCCGGTCACGGTAGAGGTCTTCTGACCCAGCCGCGGGGCACAGCGACCGGCTGCGGGGGCCCGCGGCCGGTCGCCCGATTCGCCGACCGGCCGCGGGCCGAAAGGCTCGGCGAACGGGCGGACCAGGCCAGCTCGGACGCCGCGGACCAGCGGGCCCGATCCAGCAGTGTGGGCCTCACCGGCTCGGACGTCGCGGACCAGCGAGCCCGATCCAGCGGGCTCGGCAGGGCCGGCCAGACCGGCCCGAATGGCGTGGGGATCAGCGTGCCCGATCGGCGGGCTCGGCCGGGCAAGCCAGGCCAGCTCGGACGGCGTGGGGATCAGCGGGCCCGATGCAGCAGGTCCGCGAGCCGGCCGGGTCTGCGGGATTGGTGGGCGCGCAAACTCCACGGGCCACGGCCGGTCGACCGACCCTCAACCGGAACGTACGCAGCCCTGCGAGTCGGCCGGGTCGGGCAGGGTCGGCGGCGAAGGGAGGGCGGCCGCCGAAGGGGCGAACGTCAGCTGGTGCCCCAGCCCTCGGTGTCGATCTTCCGGTTGCGGTTGCGCCGCGCCAGGATGCTGCCGAGCGCCAGCACGAACAGCACCAGGCACACCAGCAGGACGACGTGGGCACCGCTGATGCCGGCGCCGTCCCAGCCGGGGACCTCCCAGACGGCGTCGTCGGCGGAGGCGATGAAGCCGCGGTCGATCATCCACTCGCGGCCTTCGTCCCACGAGCTGAACACCAGCGGCGCCACCACCGGCAGGGCCAGTGGCGCGGCCAGGAACATCATGAACACGTCGTTGTCGGAGACGTTGTCGGCCATGGCGCCCCTCAGTAGATGCCGTCGCTGAGGTGCCGGATGCGCACCGCCCGCGTGCGCGACACCACCTGGGACCCGGCGCCGTCGTTGCCGCGCCAGTGGAGCTGCAGCTTGGTGCCGTCGTTCTGGACCGGCTCGACCTGCTCGATGATGACCCAGCCGGTGTCGTCGTCGAGGCGGGCGAGGCTGCCGGCCTGCAGCTGCGACACCATGATCATCTCGGACCAGCCGGCGGTCTCGACCTGCGTGGACGCGGCCGCCGCCGACCCGCCGCCGGAGGAGCGGGCGCGGCTCCAGTCAGCGAGGCCGGACGTGCCGGCGCTGTAGCCCTCGGCGAGGTCGGCGTTGAGGTTGACCCGCCACGACGCCTCGGGGCTGTCGGCCAGCGCGCGGGAACGCTGCACGTGCAGGACGGGGTGCGTGACGACACTGGGGCGCAGCGCGTCGAGCAGGTAGAGGTCCTGCTCGTCGTTGACGCGGCGCGCCTCACGCGGGTCGGGGGTCCAGTAGCACTGGATCAGCGCCGGCGTGGCGTCGCCGGACTGCACGGTGGCCCGGCCGGGCACTGGTTCGGCCGGCTCGGTCGGGCGGTCGCTGCCCCACAGCGCCGACGCGACGCGGCTGTCGAGGCGGCCGAGCGCCACGACGGTGCCGACGTCGTCGCGGTGCTCGTCACGCAGCAGCGGGTCGTCGGCGCGCTGCATGCTGAGGACGAGATAGACGTTCACCTGGCGGCCGTGGCGGAGCAGGTCGGTGACGCGGTCGTGCGCCAGCGACGCGGCGGCCGCGCTCTGTCCGGCCCGGTTGGCAGCGTCGGCGACGGCGGTGGCGAACTCGCGGAAGTGGTGGACGACGACGACCAGCGGCTCGAGCTCGCTGCGGCTGGACCCGGACTCGATCAGCGCCACCCGGCCCTCCATCTCGCGCCACGCCTGGTTGAGCACGACGATCTGGTCGTCGAGCGTGGACGCGACGATCTGCACGTTCGGCCAGTCGCGCACGCCGAGGAGGTCGACGCGGCGGTGGTCGATGATCCACACGGGCCAGCCACGCGCGGCCGCCTCGACGGCGATGCCGGTGAGCAGCACCCGCTTCCCGGCGCCGGACCGCCCGAGCACCAGCAGATGTCCCTGCGGCGCGGCGAGGTTCCAGCCGACCCGCGTGCCGCTGGCGTCGACGCCGAGCGGCAGCAGCCACGACGACAGGTCGGCCTGGGTCGGCACCGGCCGGGCGATGTGGTCGGGCAAGGCCCGGCGGACGGCGTCGCGGGCCCGCTCGGCGCGCGCGGCCGGCTCGGGGGTGAGCGAACCGGCGCTCCGCGTGGGGTCGCGCAGCGTGAGCCGGTGGCCGCGGACGTTGTGGCGGCCTACGGTGTACTGCTCGTCCAGTTGCAGGTGCACGGCCTCGGCGACGCCGGCGGCCCAGCCGGGTGCGGAGTCGTCGACCTCGGTCGGGTACTGGATGTTCAGCACGTGCGGGACGCCGACCCAGCCGCCCTGCCACTGCCGCGCGTCGATGTCGAGGTACGAGGCGTCGGGCACGCCGAGGTGCCGGACCAGCGCCTCGGCGAGGTCGGTGACGGCGTTCTGGCGCAGCCGCCGCCGGACCGACACCGCATACAGTGCGCCGGCACAGGCCAGCGTCGGCAGCAGGAACAGCACGCCGATGTCGGGCTCGTCGAGCGCGGCCAGGATGGCCCACATCGACACGGCCAGGAAGACGACGCCGACGGCACTGGCGGCCAGCTGCCACGGCGTGAAGCCCTTGATGGTGGGCTCGGCCGGGCGCGCCGACGCGAACCTGTCGTCGCTGCCGTCAGCGTCGGGCGGCCCGGACGCGGCGGCGAAGGTGTCGGCCGGGTCATGTGGCGCCACGGGACTGCCTCTCCGTTGTCGGTCCTCACTGTCGAAGGTGCGCGCGGACGGGGTGTTGTGACAAGGGTGGGACGCCGGGTCAGCGGTGCGCCAGCGGCGTCTGCAGTTCGACGATGCGCCACGGCTCGGCCGCCGACGCACGGGCGAGGAACGCGAACCACTGGTGCTCGACCAGCGGGCCGTTCCACGCGTCGCGGCCGATCGGCGTCATGCGGACGTAGAACCGGCGCTCGGCGCGGGTCGCGGTGTCGGGGGTGTCGACGTCGGTGGTGTGCGGGTCGATGGCGTTGATCGAGGCGAACGCCTGGTGCTGCGCCCACTGCTCCCAGTCGCGCTGGACGTCCTGCCGCAGGCCGTCGAGGTCGTAGGCGGCATCGTCGTGCGGCGCGGCCAGCCACGCCTGGACCCGGGCCATGGCGTCCTCGGCCGACGCGTCGCTCGCGGCGTCGAAGCTGTAGGCGGCGGTCAGAGCGGCCACGGCGACGGCGGTCGGGTCGGCGTCGTCGACGGCGGCGGGGTCGGGCACGACGACGGGTTCGGGCTGGCGCATGCCCGGCGGGAGGGTGGGGGTCTGACGGGGTGCGGGGGTCGGCTGGGCGGTCGGGGTGTCGGACGGCTCGAGCGGCTCGTCGGCGGCGTCGCTGGTAGCGGCGTCGGTCGGCGGGGCGGCCGGCGGCTCGGAGCCAGCGGCGGCGTCGTCCGGCGGGTCAAGGTCGGTGGACTCGACCGGGCTCGGCGCGACGCCGGCGGCGCCACCCGGGGGGCCGCCGCCATCGCCGTCGTCGCCACCACCGCCGAACACCAGCAGCAGCCCGACGACGGCGAGCACCGCCGCGGCGGCGACCAGCAGCAGCGAGGAGCGCGACCGGGTCATGGGTTCATCCGCCCGTAGCCGAGCACCGGGCCGCTCGGCCCGACGCTGAACGTGCCGGGCGAGCGCTGGACGCTGTCGTTCTCGTTGCCGCCGATGGTGACCAGCGTGCGGCTGGCTTCGTCGACCTCGACCACGATGCTCACGTGCCCGGAGTAGATCATGACGTCGCCGGGGCGGGGCGGCTTCGTGGGGCCGGCGCTGCCGACGGGGATGAACTCCTGGCCCTGCCCGCCGGACTCGAACCACGCCTTCATGCCGATGACGGCCGGGATCTGCCACTGATGTCGCCAGAAGTACATCTGGGTACCGGCTTCGGGTTGGAACGGGATGCCGGCCTCGAGGTAGACCCAGCTGACGAAGTCGGCGCACCACTGCTCGCAGCCGCTGGCGATGTAGGTGTCGGTGATGGTCGGCCCGCAGTTGCTGCCCAGCGGCTGTTCGACGATGCCCTTGGCGTACTCCTGCTCCGCGATGCGCACGACGCCGTCGAGGCCGCCGCCGCTGATGCCGCCGCAGCCGGCCCAGCCGCCGCCCTCGCCCTGGTCGCCGTCGCCGCCCTCGCCGATGCCCATGCCGCTCGGCGGCGGATAGGTGGCGTACTGGCCGTAGTCGCCGGTGCCGCCCTGGGTGAAGTTGGACGAGATGAGCGCGTGCACGTTCTCGACGTAGCGCCTGGTCTCGTCGTTGTTCCAGTTGCCCGCCGGTCCGGCGTTGTAGCTGGCGGCGGAGTAGACGAAGGTGCCCGGATCCCAGCGGGCGGCGTCGCCCAGCGGCGTCTCGGCGGTGACGCTGCCGTAGACGCCGTCGGTATGGGTGAAGAGGTTCGCCGCGGTGAAGACGGCGTCGCCGGGGTCCATGTAGTCGGGTGGACCGCCACCGGCGCTGTACTTGTACGCGTCCCAGGTGCCGGCGCCGAGGTTGAACTGCATGGGGCCGAAGCAGCAGCCGGAGCTCGGCCAGTCGGTGTCGAGGTCTTTCCAGGTGTTGCCGTTCTCGGTGAGGTAGATGGCCGCGAGGTAGGCGGGGTCGATGCTGAACTCGTCGCCGGCGGAGGTGAAGATCTCGGCCCACGGCTCGGGGACGTTGGCCAGCGTGGCACCGCCGGTGCAGACGTCGCCGCCGGGGGTCATGGTGCACTCGGCCAGCGGCGCGCGGTCGGTGATCTCGCACCAGAGCGCCATGACCGTCGCGACGGGGACGAACGCCAGCGACGCCGCGCCGACGACGCCGAACACCGTCAGCAGCGCGATGCCCAGGATCCACTTGCGGACCCGGCCGGAGCCCTTGCCGCCCGGCGTGCGCGCCGGCTTCGTCTTGGTGCGCCTGGCGACGACGGCCCCGCCGGCGGCGACCGAACCCTGTGCCATACCCCGCCCTCCATCCGGGCGCCTGCCACGGCGGCTGCTAGCGGACGTCTGTGTAGGTCGTCGCCGGGGTGGTTCTGTGACAGGTCGCCCGCGGACGGATCAGGCGCGCGGGGGATCCGGCCGCCCGCCAGCCTCTACCGCGTCCACTCCGGCGTCGGCCGGCGCCGATCGATCAGCGACGAGGTCGCGTACATCGCTGCGACGTGGAGCGCCCAAGCCACCACGACCAGGCCGAACAGCCACCGCTCGCTGGTCGTCGCAAGGTCCCAGTACGCCAGCGGCCATGCGAGCAGGCCAATGGCCACGGGAACGAACACGAGCTCCAGGCCGCTGCGGTGCCCGATCGAGATGTAGGCGATATAGCCGTACAGCACCACCACGATCGCCACGGCGAGCGGGTACCGCAGCCCGACGTCGAGCGCGTCGGGACCGGCGGCCGCCGGCCGGATGAGGCCGTTCGCCACGAGCAGGACCACTGCCAGGAACACGAACGTGACCGCGAGCACGCCGTAGCCGATCTGCACGGCGCGGCCGCCCGCGTCCGTCCGCGCCCACCGCGTCAGGTCACTGACCTGCGATGGATCTGATCGGCGTCGATGCGCTGCGAACTCCTCACGCGCCCCGGAGAGATAGACGGTCGCGGTCAGGAGGACGTTGTACAACAGCCACAGCACGACTCCGGCGCCGAACCACCAGCGTTCCGGTGTCGTCGCGATTCCCCAGTACGCTACGACCCAGCCCACCAGTAGCAGGGCGAAGGCGGCGTGAACTGCGACGAGGGCACGGGCCGAATCGGCCCACACCGATCCGAGGATCGCCAGGTAGGCGACGACCGAGACCAGGCGCACAACGGGCTGCTCGCCGTACCAGGACAGCAGATCGGGACCGGCCGCGCCGGGCCGTAGCCATTCGGGCGTGTAGAGGAGGATCACCACGCCGAAGGCGAAGATGGCCGCGACGACCGTCCAGGACAGCTCGATGACGAGGAGCCCACGCCTCCCGTGGATCCACGCATCCGGGTCGCCCACATAAGTGTCCGGCCGCCCGTCCGCCGCGTCCCACGACGCCTCGTGTCCCCAACCCGGGTCTGCGGGTTGGGGAGCCTCGGCGTCCAGATCGTCGGGCCAGACATCGGTGGTGCGGGCACCGGGGTGTACCAGCCCCGCGTCGTAGTCGGCCCGGCGTACCGGGTCGCTCAGCGTCTCGTAGGCGGTGGTGATCTGGCGGAACATGGCGGTCGTGCCGCCGACGTCCGGATGCGCCGTGCGCACGGCGCGCCGGTACGCGTCCTTGATCTCCGCGGCGGTCGCCGTGGGCGGCACCTCGAGGAGTTCGTAGTAGTCGAGGTCGGGCACCGCGTCAGCCACTCCGCCCCGCGTCGGAGCTCGACGGCGGCAGCGCGATCGCACCGCCTCCGTCGAGTGCGACCTCGTCGTCGACGACCTCGAGCGTGACGACCTCCTCGCGCCCGAACCGCGCCGTGAGGGCCCGCAGGTCCCAAGGGGCCGACGCCAGCTGTCTCTCCGCCTCGCGTACCGAACCCGAGCGGCGTTGCTCGATCTGCCGGGTTGCCAGCACGGCGATGATCTGCCTCGGCGATGCCCTGATGACACCCGCCCGGTGCTTGTACGGCCGGCCCTTGTGCCGATCCTGGACCAGGAACTGATCCTCGAACCGAGGATCAGGCACGGTGTTCATCAGCTGGGCGCGCACGGCTGCCGGCAGGACGTCGAGCACGGAGGGCTGCTCGTCGTCGAGATCATGTCTCTCGCCGCTGGCCCTGGTCGCATCGGCATCGACGGCAACGGCCCCACACCGATTCTTGATCTCCCCGACGTAGCGGTAGCGGCGCACCGTCAGGTTCCATGGCCGAGCAGCGCTACCCCGCAGTGCTCGTGGGCGGCGCCCCTCGATCAAGATCCATGAGTCCTCGCCTACGGTCCACGCTTCGGCGTACTCGATGCGGTCGTCGTCGTGGGCAGGCGGCGCCGGTGGCCGAGCACCGCCGACGAACTCGGCAGACGGCAGGCAGTGCGCACCCTTCAGTGCCCTGCGCACCTGGTACGGGAGATCGTCCCACGTCTGCCAGGCCGTACCCCGGATCGGCTCGAACCGACCGGCCAACGTGGATGCCGATGGCCCAGGATCGTGTGGCCTCGACGGCGCACGAGTAGAGCGGCGATCGGGAGCATCGCCCCGTCTTCCCTGCAATGCCGACATCCGGGGGTCCCTCATCTCACCGTCGACCTTGGTGACAACCCTAGGCACAACACTCTTCGCTGTCAGTCGCGCCAGCCAGGCGGCGACTCCGCGATGAGGTGCGCATTCGGGAACGCTCGTTCGGCGACGTGGAACACCTCGAGTGCCGCACTGACAGCCGTCGTGATCAGCTTCTCCACGAGTTCGAACGAAGGGTCGGCGCCGAGATCCGCGGTGGTCTCGCCATGGAACAGGAGATCCGTCTCGTCCTGCTGGACGAACACCTTGGGCCAGACATGTTCCGCATTCCAGTCGTTGGCGAACATCAGGCCCTTGGAGAGCTCGTCCACGTGCACGGCGCGTTCCCACACCCCGCGGATGTGGAAGACGTCCTCGCCGGCCTGAGCACCCCCCAAGGTGCCGAAGAAGAACAGACCGTTCTCCCAGATGCCGCTGATCTCGTCGCCATCAGCCACGTGATCCGCACCCAGTTTGGCGAGCACCTCGATGATCAGCTCGTCGCCGTCGCTGCGCCGCCCACGTGCGTCGGGGTGCGACACACGTGGACCACGCGCCGTTTCTGGAGTGGCGGGCATGCCGGCTCGCAACCTGTCGAGTTGACTCATCGAGTCGTTCCTCCGTCCATCGAGCCATTGGACTGACCACCCGGCTTCGGTGATCTGGCATCGCGCCTCGCCTGTCGCCACAGGTCGCGCTGCTTGAGTCTGTCTTCTCGCGCCTCGGCCACGCGTCGTTGGTCGGGGGTCAGCCTCGCTCGCTCGGCCTCACGTTCCGCGGTGTGCCTGTCCAGCATCGCCTGGCGCTTGGCCGCGAGATCGGACTGCAGTTCCGTGCGCCGGTCCGGGGCGTGATTCACCCTCTTGGCGCCGAGGCGGCCGTTCGTCAGGCGCGCTCCGACCTCGGCCCGCTTGGTCTGCCGGTCGAACTTCCGCAACCGTGCCTCGTCCATGCGGTCGGCGCGCGCGACCTCAGCCCGCCGGCTGAAGGTCCTCACCTTGTGGACCGCCTCGTGGTTGCCCTGCTTCAGGTGGTGCTTGACGCGCTGCCTCCGCGCCTGTTCGACGAGTTGGCCCCCACGGTTGGCCGCCGCTTGGCGGGTTCCGCGCACGACGGTCGACTTGGCGACGGCCGTGCCTCCCCTGGCGAGGACGGAGCCGCCGCCGGTGGCCCAGGCGATTCCTGCGGTCTTCGTGATGCCCTTGACGTTGCGGACCGCGTCGCCCATGGCGTTGATGCCGTTCAGACGGCGCATGGCACCGCCCGGGCCACCTGTCGGCATGAGGGACGAGCCGCCGCCGAACCCGCCGCCGCCTCCGCCACCGCCAGAGTTGAACTTCGACGCCATGGCGGCGGCGACGCGGTCCTTGGTCTCGTGGACGGCGCCGCGGCCACGCCAGAAGAGGACGATGCCGGCGATCAGCAGCAGGTCGATGAGCAGGAACTTGCCGATCTCGGCCCAGCGGACGGAGCGGTCGTCGGGGTTGCCGGTGGGTGCTCGTCCGGCCGCCATGATGTCCGTGACGACGTGGAGGAACACGCCGAGGAAGACGATGCAGAACATCAGCATGAGGACGGTGGCGAACAGCTGGCCGATGTTGCGCCACAGCACCGATCTGGCGCCGCCGGGGAGAATCGCCAGCAGCAGCGTGACCAGCAGCTTGATGCACTGCACGAGCGCCGAGAGGCCGGCGATGAACACGACGCCGGCGATGATGAGGATCAGCACGGCGAGGATGGTGACGGCCGGCTGGATCGCGAACTGCGCCATCCAGCTGTCGGGCCGGGCCATCTTGGCGAAGGTGTCGACCTCGTCGTTGAGGCAGCTGCCGACCACTTTCCAGACCTCGGGGTCGTAGTCGACGGGCTCGTCGCCGGTGCCGCCCCACCAGGTGCCGGGGTCGGTCAGCTCGGACCCGGTGTCGATGCCGTCGGCGGCGGACCCGCGGCCGGCGAGGTCGCGGTCCTCGAGGTCGCCGCGGAGGTCGTCCTTCGACGAGCTGTTGCCGGCGTGGGACAGCGCGACGACGTAGGCCTCTTCGCAGTCGCCCTCGAGGATGTAGCCGAAGTTGACCAGCATGGCCGGGTGGTAGAGGAACGTGTTGAGGATGCTCTCGCCCGGACTGACCCGCTGGTTCTCGGGATTGGTCAGGTCGTCGAGGTACTCGTCGTCGTTGACGATCTGGCCGACGAGGTACTGGGAGGTGTCGCGGGCGTCGTAGAGCAGGCCCTCCTGGCTGTCGTTGTCGCCGACCAGCCAGGTGATGGGGTTGATCGGCGCCAGGTTGTTGTCGGGATGCTGGCTGTCGTAGCTGATGGCCGCCACCGCATAGTTCGCGATGATCAGCGACAACAGGAGTTGCACGAGGCCCTTCCCCCACATGCCTCTGGCCATCCAGAGCATGCAGATGAACGCCGTGATCGTCAGCATCGCGACGTACATGTTGAGGTTCGACAACATGCCGGCGATGGAGTCCTGGAAGTCTCCGGCGATGCCGGTGAACCAGTCGAGCCAGGTCATGCCGAGCACGAAGTCGGTGACCCACGCCAGCGCGATGACCTGGAACTGGTAGATCGCCCAGGTGATCGTCATGAGCACCTTGAAGATCAGGTGGAACGGGTCGGTGATGCCGCCGGCCAACGACAGTTGCACGTGAAACGCCGACAGCTCGCAGTTGCCCGTCGGGTTGATGAACTGGTCGCCCAGGCCGTTGCCGCCGGGGACCTGGCAGGCCTCGGCGGCGATGCTGACGGCGCCGGCGACGACGCTCATGCGGGCCTCGAGCCGACGGCGCGGCCGGCCTCGAGCTCGGGCGGTGCGTCGCCGGGCTCGAGCTCACCGGCGTGCGGCGCTCGCCCGCCCAGCGCGCCGCCGGGACGGTGGCCGCCGATCAGCACCTCGGGCGGCGACGTCTTCATCGCCTCGAACCGCTCGGGCCGGGACGGCGGCATGACCTTGATGCGGGCGACGTTGCCCAGGGCGTCGCGCATGAGCGCCTCGCCGCGGCGCATCTCGGGGACGCCGTCGGGGCCGACCGGGCTGGTGTGCTCGGTGATCAGCGCGACCAGCGATTCGTCGTCGGGGTCGAGGTCGAGCCACTTGAGGCCGCGCTTGGCCAGCGTCTTGTCGCGGTGGCGCATGAGGATGCGGGTGGGGATGAGGCCGCGCAGGGTGGCGTCGCCGAAGTCGCTCTCGGGGTCGTGGCTGCCCAGCGCGACCGCGGCCTGGTGCTTGCGGCCGTCGCGGACGAAGACGGTGATCTCGCGCTCGCCCTCGGGCGACGCGGTGACGTGGTGCGCCTCGTCGACGATGAACAGTGCCAGCTCGGACCGGTCGCCGAAGCAGACCTGACGGCCCATGCTGGCCATCAGCGCGTACATGGCCCGGCCGAAGATCTTCTCCAGCTTCAGCTGCTCGAACAGGTGCGCGTGCTGCAGTTCGTCGCGGTCGGGCAGTTCCAGCGTGCGGGTCCAGAACACGATGGCGCGGTCGCTGAGCTCGACCGGCGGCAGCGAGGTGTCGAAGATGACCCGGCCGAACTCTTTGCGGGCGAACACGTTCATCAGCCGGCCCAGCTCGTAGGCGCCGTCGAGCGTGCAGCTCTCGAGCAGGTGCTTGGTGAGGTCGCCGAGGCCGCGGACGCCGTGCCGGGCGAGGTAGCCGACCTCCAGCACCTCGGACAGCAGCACGCCGCGCTCGGACGTCGGCGACACGTTGAGCAGCGGGGTGAGGAACGACTGCGCGACCCGCGACCCGGTGTGACGGTCGAACACCCGGAGGGGGTCCATGCTCATGGTGGGGTCGACGACGGAGACGACGGTGGGCGTGGTGAGCGCGCGGGCCATGGTCACCCACTCGCCGGACTCCGTGCGGTCGAGCGCGATGAACCGGCCGCCGCGGTCGACGGTGTCGGCGGCGATCTTCTTCAGCGCGACGGACTTGCCGGCGCCCAGCTCGCCGGCGATGGCCAGCGAGCCGGAGACGTCGAGCCTGGTGGTGGCGCCGGCGGGGTCGTGGTGGACGACGCCGGTCTGGCCGGTGGAGATGTTCAGGCCGAGCAGGCTGCCCTTGCTGTCGCCGACGTCGCAGGTGACCACCGGGACCGACGCGGAGAAGGAGTGCGACGTGGTGATCTGCCCGAACTCGCGGACCGACTTGGACAGCGGCGCGCCGGGCAGCATGGCCCACCAGAGGTCTTCCTGGTTGCCCAGCGGGTGCGTCAGCTTGAAACCGGAGGCGCCGTAGAACGCCTGCAGCTCCTTGGCCTGCTCCATGACTTGTTCGCCGGTGCGCCCGGCGACGCAGAAGATGACCGTGGCTTCGACCTCGACCTCGAGGTCGTCGGCGGACAGCAGCGCCTCGTACTCGGCGAGGTCGCGTGCGGACCGCTCGATGGCGTGCATGCCGGTGGCGAGCTGGCCCTCCTGCTGGAGGAACTGGTCGTTGAGGTTGGCGACGGCGCGCCGGTTGCGCGCGATGACCTCTTCGCGCGTGCGGGTGTGCAGCCGCACCGCCCAGTCGACGTCGAGGCCGGCGTCGTCGACGCGGCCGAGGTACTCGCCGCCGGGGAAGACCATGCCGTCGGCGGGGGTGTCGGCCAGCGCCAGCAGCCCCTGGTAGGAGACGGCGTCGGGGTGGTCGGGCTGGGTGATCTTGACGAACTTGCGGCGCAGCGGGTTCCAGCTCTTGAGCTGACGGCGGTCGAGCTCGGACTGGCCGCCCTCGTCGATCAGCGCGTCGGGCCAGAGCACGCCGTGACGGGGCACGACGGCGGCTTCGTGGTCGGCCCGCGTCTCGGGGAGGTCCATGTCGGCGAACAGCCCGCGCTGCAACGTGTGCTGGTAGAGCCAGACCAGCTGGGCGACGGTGGCCGGGCGCGGCCGGAACACGGCGGGGATGCCGAGCTCGACCTTGCGGGCCTGTTCCGTGCGCACCTTCAGCTCGGCCGGCGAGATGCCGTGCCGCGGCAGCGCCAGCTGGTCGCGGAAGTCGTCGACGGCGGCCCGGAACGACTCGTTGAGGTTGCCGAACCGGCCGCCGTTGCGCAGCGGCACGCTCAGCCAGAACGTCCGCTGGCCCAGCGCGAGGTCGTCGAGGGTGTCGAGGGTGGCCTCGCACTCGGCCGCCCACTCGGGGCAGTGTTCCAGCGGGATGCCGTTGATCATGCGCTCGACGATGGCCGCGGGATCGAGCGCCGCGCAGGCGCCCACCAGCAGCGCCTCGCCCGGCAGCGCCCGCAGCAGCGCCTGGTGCGCCGCCCGCACGCCGTGTTTGTCCTTGTCGGGCCGGAAGCCGTACGGCAGCGCCTGCAGCCGCCACGTCGCCCACACCGTGCCGCCCCGCGACCAGAGCAGATGGCCGGCCATGGCCCGCGCCGGACTACGCATCGTCCTCACCCCACGAATCGCTGACCTCGCCGCTCCCCTGCCGGACGGCGGTGCGCTGCTGGCCCCGCTGACGTGACGCCTGACGGCGTCCGCTCGCGGGTTGGTCGTGCTGGTCGGCCGGGAGCAGGGCCAGCAGCGCCTGCACCCCGCTCAGTGGCGCGCCCGGGTGCGCCGGATCGACCGCGGCGAGCGGATCGTCGAGCGGCTCGGGCGCCGGTTCGGGCGTGCGGTCGAGGCGACGCCGCAACCCGTCGGGCAGCTCGCGACCGGCGGCGACGGCGACGCCGGGTTCGAGACCGCTCCACGGGTCGGTGCCGGGCAGCGGGCCGAGGTAGACGTTCGTGCGGCTGCGGACCCGCCGCGGCCGCCGGAACCGCACCTGCTTGCCCTGGTACCGCCCCGACGCGGGCGCGTTCAGCACGCGGTACAGGCCGAGCAGCGCGTACAGCGGGTTGCGGCCGTTCATCGGCAACCGGCCGATGAGGAAGACCGCGCCGAACGCCGTGCCGAACAACAGGGCGATGTTGCCGAAGACCCCGAACACACCCCAGGTGTCGATGGTCAGCCCGCCGATGACGATGATGAGGATGGCCGCGATCAGCTGCTGAACCGTGTACGGCCCGCCGGGGATCTTCGTGCCGTCGGGCATGCGCCCGAGCAGCTGCGGGAACTTGCGCGCCCGCGTGTAGTACTTGACTGTCTCGAGTTCCTCGGGGTCGTCGGCCATCGATCGTCACCTCCTCTCGCGGCTGGCCGGGGGCGGGGGCGGCTACGTCAGGTCGACCTGCTGTGACACCGGCGCCGACCCGGGGAGGTCTTCGCCGACGGTGTCGCGCAGGGCGGTGACGTTGTAGACGATCCAGATGAAGACGCCGGCGGCGAGCGCGGACACGATGATGGTGCCGATGGCGAACTTCGAGTTCACGGCCTTGTAGACCACGAACAGGATGGCCACGGTGATGGCCACCACGCGAAGCACCGTCTGCAGGCTCGAGGCGGTGTCAGTGGTCCAGTCGAGCAGTCCGGCCTGGATGGTGATGGACGAGGTGGCGAGGTCGGGTGCCGTCGCCGTGAGTCCGGTGATGAGGCTCATGGCTCCTTCTCCTTGTGTGCGGGCTGAGGTGCGTGGACGTGGTCGGCTAGGGCGACTCGGTGGTCGACCCGGTGGCTGGTGGGTCTGATTCGGCCTCCCTCGTCGGCGTTGGGCCCTGGGACGAGGTCCCGCTCGTCCCAGGAGTCGGGGTGGTGACCGGCGCCGGCTCGGGCAGCGGGACCGGCTCGGCCAGCGCGGGCGACGTGCGCAGCCGGGCCACCTCCCACCGGCCCTCGCGCGCACGGAGCACCAGGGAGTACTGGGCGCCGAGCTGCTCGCCGTTGGAGCCGCTCAGCGTGACGTTGGCCTGGACCTCGGTGGTCTCGCCGTCGGACGGCTCTTCGCTCGGCGCCTCGCCGCCGGCGGCGACGATGGTGTCGACCTGGACGCCGGCGTACGGCACCGGGTTCAGGGCGCGGAACGACGTGCCCGGGCTGCTGTAGGCCTCGAGCGAGGCCTGGTCGCCGCTGACGAGCATGGCGTTGAGGAAGTTGGCGACGCGGGCGTACGCGGGGTGGTCGGCCGCGAGCCCGTGGTCGTAGGCGGAGGCCAGCTGCTCGAACTCGTCGGGCGCCGGCACCGGTGCGGGCAGCGCCTGCGCGATCATCTCGCCGTCGACGTAGAGGACGGGCACCTGGAAGTAGAGGCGGCCGGAGGTGATGCGCTCGACGGGTTCGGCGTCGGCGTCGTCCTCGGCGGCGTCGCCGTCGGGGGTCTCGGCGGGCTCGGCCGGCGCGTCGGCCGCGGGCTCGGCGTCGGCCGGCGGCTTGCCCTCGGCGGCGTCGACGCCCACCGTGACCGCCCAGAGGCCGGTGTCGTCCTTGACGATCTCGGCGACGGCCGAGCCGGACGTCGTCCACGGGACGTCGGGCCGGCTCTGCCCGAGGTCGCCGAAGTAGGGGCGCAGCTCGTCGGACTGCTCGCCCGGCGTCTCGAGCCAGGTGACGACGGCGCGCTCGGCGAACTCGCTGACGGCGGCGGCCTCGCCGAGGCGGTCGACGTAGCCGTCCTGGTTCACGACGGGACGGCTCTCGGGCATGAGCACCTGCAGCGCCAGCGCCATCGGCCCGGCGACGAGCGCGACCCACAGCAGGCCGACGACGATGCGGGTGGCGAGCTGGGAGCCGCCGGTCCACGTGTGCTGCTCGGACCGCGGGCCGTCGGTGTCAGTGTCCGGGGAGTCGGCGGCGGCGCCGCGCGGACCGGCCCCGCGCCCGCGGGCCTTGCGCCCGCCGGCGTCGTCGTCCTTCGGTGGCCCGAAGCCCCAGTTGATCTTCATGGCGCCGGTTCCTCGTGAGTCGCGTCGTACCGGTGCGGGCTCGAGGACGGAGGAGCCACCTCACCGTCCGAGCCCGCACCGGAGCCTGTGCCGACCACGCCCGGCTCCCACGGCTCGCGTAGCTCCGTCACGTGCACCAGCCGTTCGAGCGCCTCCTGCGCGCGGTCGGCGTTGGCGCCCACCGCGTCGTGCAGCCGCTTGGCCGCGTCGCGATCGAAGGGGTCGGCGATGAGGTGAGCGAGCTCCCGGTCGATGGCCCGTCGCGCCGCCAGCACCGTGGCCGCGTCCATGAGGGACTGCCGGTTGCTGAAGCGCTCTGTCATCTCGGGCTCCTCGGTCGGCGGGTCGGTTGTCTGCGTAGGTGCCGGGGGGTGGCGTCTTGTGACGGGGTGATCGGGGCGGGTTGCGGCGGCGGATCGGGCATTTGGATCATCACGGTCATCGGGCAAGCCGCTGACCTGCACACTCCCCAACCGGGCAAGTGAAATTCCGGCCTCTCGACCCGTCCGGGCAAGACCCAGGGCAAGCCCCTCCGACCACGGTTGAAGCGTCGATCCACCCCGGAGGAGACACCCGATGCCGACACCCGTCACCACCGCCCCCGACGTCACCTGCAGCGGCGCCCGCCGTCGTGCCGACGCGAGTCTCGTGGGCCGGTTGAACACCGAATGGAGCGGGCTGTGCGCCGACCCGCGCACCGAGTCCGCGGTCGCCCAGTGGGCCCGCCGGCACCCGGAGTTGTCCGGCTGCCTCGCCCTCGAGGACGTCGAACTGGCCGTCGCCGCGGCCGGCGCCGAGCAAGCCGACCGCATCCTGCTCGCGCTGCTGCGCCTCGCCCAGGCCGGCGACTCACTGGCCGGGCGGACCGTCCTGCAGCTCATGCTCGGCAAGGCGGTCCGCATCGCCATGACGCGGTCCGGCCGCGACACCAAGCCGGCGCTCGAGCACACCGCCGTCGCCGCGCTGTGGACGACCATCGCGACCTATCCGATCGAGCGGCGGCCGGTGAAGGTGGCGGCCAACCTCGCCATGGAGACGCTGCGCGCCGTCACCGGTGAGCTGACCCATCAGCTCAGCGAGACCCCCACCAGTCCCGACGTCCTGGCCGCCGACCTCATGCCGCTGCCGCCGTCCGAGCGGACCACCGCCGACCACGAACTGCTCGACCTCCTCACGTGGGCCGTCGACGACGGCACCATCACGGCGGCCGACGCCACGCTGATCCTCGACATCTACACGCCGGCCCCGGGCACCGAGGGCGGCGCGGCGGCGGCCGAACGGCACGGGCTCAGTTGGCCGGCGGCGCGGCAACGGGCCAGTCGCGCCATCCGCAAGGTGGCGCGCGCCCTCCGCACCGACGTCCCCGCGGCGGCGTGAGCGGCCCCCGGCGCAGGCGGCGCGGCAAGGCCTGCGCTCGGCGGCGGCGGTTCCCGATGGACGCCGGCCGGGTGGCGCCCTGGCGGACGTGCCGCATACCGCGGCGGCCTCGGCCTCCCGGCGGTGCCGGCGGCGGCCTGGTCGGTGCCGGCGGGCTGCGCGCTTCCGGCGGCCTCGAGGATGCCGCAGGCCCGGGCGCATGGGAGGACGTCCGCGACCCGGACGCTCCCGGCGACCAACGCGAGACCGGCCTCCTCGACGGCGCCGGCGATGGCCCGGGCGAGTCGGACGACGCGCGCGGCTCCGGCGATGCCGGCGACGCGGACGACGCTGGCGGCCGTCAGGAGGGCTTGGCCGGTACGGACGGCGGCGACCGGCCCGGACGTTACCGGCGGCCGGGGCGCTACCGGCAGCTCTGACGGCGCCGGCGGCGGCCCGGGCGGCTCCACCAGTCAGGACCGCATGCGGCCCGGACGCTGCCGACAGCTCTGACGATCCGGGCGGCAACCCGGGCGGCAACCCGGGCGGCTGCGCCAGCCAGGGCGGCGAGCGGCCGGCGCCACCGGCGGCCCGCGCGATTCCACCAGCCAGGCCAGCGTGCGCGGTTCGGCCGGCCGGGGCGGCGGGTCCGCCGGCAGTGGCTGAGCGGCTGGAGCCGATGTGCCGGCGGGTCGCTGCGGTCGGCGGACATGGGTCGGTGCCGGCCCGCAGGCGCGAGGTACCCGGCAACGCGGGCACGGCGGCGCTGACCACCGCCGGCGGACGTACTCGGCAAGGCAACCGACGATGTCGAGTCGCCAAGCGGTGTGGGCCGGAGTCAGCCAGGCGCGCCCGCACCGCGAACGGCGTCCCCGAGTGGCAGGGGCACAGGCCCGCGTGTCAGGTCTGGACGATCCTGCCGCCGAGGCGCCCGTCAGCCCAGAGGGCGGCGCAGACGGCGAACCGAAGCAACACGGCCCAGCAAACCGCCCGCATCGTGGGACAACCCGCGACTGAGGTCTAGACCTATGACCTGCACCCCTGCATCACGCGCGTACACAGTTCACGTCCGTCACTCGGGACGCGGGATGATCATGGAAGTGGGCCATTCGGGTTGCGCCGCCACTGGTCAGCCGTGAAGATCGTCTGAACGGCCGAGCCGGCAGGGAGGCTCGCGTCGCCCCGGACGGAGCCCATACATGGGTCATACAGCCACCAGACGCTCGCCAAGACTTAACAATTCGCGCCCTATGCAGTTGTGGGCTCAGTCACATACCCTCATGCCACGAGGCCGTCCGTGCAGGGCACGGCCTCGCAGGTGTCTCGAGGAGGCCGGCGTTGACCGAGAGCACTCCAACCACTGAATTCTTGCGGCAGGGCACGGATCCGGTGGTGGATGCCGACAGCGCGCCCGTCATCAAACCGAGCGTCGTGCACATTCCGTCGTCGCTGGTGTCGTTGGTGGCGGCGGAACGCCAGAGGTCGGGCCGGTCGAACGGGCAGATCCTCATCGATGCGATCGAAGCCGGCCACGATCACCTGGTCAAACAGCACAATGAGTCCAACAGCATAGGAGGCCGACTCTTCACCGCCCGCACGGCGAAGCCCCAGCTTCCCGTGGCCCAGCCCCTCTCGCCGCTCAACATCCGGCTCTACGAACAGGACTACGAGGTCCTGGACCGGTTGGTCACCGAGCTCGGCGCCGGATCCCGCAGCCGGCTGGCGACCCTGGCCCTCACCTTCTACCTGGACAGCCCGACGTAACGCAGCACCGCAGCACGAACAACACCTTCCCCGGACAAAGCAGGACGGCAACGATGAGTTCGCCCCCCACCCATCAGCCGGCACCCGATCACCTCGACGACGAGTTCGACATCGCCGAGGCCAAGCTGGAACCGGCCGTCGCCGCGCCGCCGAAGCAGCGCCGCCGGCCGGCATTGATCGGTCTCGGCGTGGCCCTGGTCGCCCTCGGCGGCCTGGGCGCGGCCTGGCTGGCCACGAGCATGAGTGACACCGTCGACGTCCTCGCGGTGCGCGCCGACGTCGCACGCGGCGAGCAGATCACCGAGGACGACCTCACGACGGCGAGCATCAACGCCGACCCCGCGCTCGACCCGATCCGCGCCGAGCGCAGCAGTGAGGTCGTGGGCCAGTACGCGTCCGTCGACCTGCCGGCCGGCACGCTCGTCACCGCGAACTCCTTCAGCGGCGCCATCCAGCCGGCCGAGGGCGAGTCGATGGTCGGCGTCGCGGTCACGGCGGCCCAGCTGCCGAGCGAGCCGCTGCGCCCCGGCGACACCGTCCGCATCGTCGACACCCCGAACCCGCAGGACAACCCACCCAGCTCGACGCCCGACTCCATCGAGGCGACGGTCGTGTCGACGACGACGGACGACGAGACCGGCCAGCGCATGGTCAACGTCGTCGTGCCCGAGGTGCGTGCTCCCGACCTCGCCGCCCGCGTCGCGACCGGGCGCATCGTCGTCATCCTGGGGTCGCGCGCGACGGGAGGTGAGTGATGGCGGTCGTCGCTCTCACCTCGGCACGAGGCGCACCCGGCGTCACGACCACGGCACTGGCGATGGCCATGCTGTGGCCGCGGCCGGTCGTGCTGGTCGAGGCCGACGTCGCCGGCAGCAGCAGCATTCTCGCGGGGTACCTCCGCGGCACCGTCCCGCCCGACCGCGGGCTGGTCAGCCTGGCCGTCGCGCACCGCCGCGGCGTGCTGGACGACAAGTTCTACGACCAGACGGTCGCGCTCATCGAGAACCGCGTCCGGCTCGTCCCCGGCCTGGTCAACGCCCAGCAGGCGGCCAGCATGGACAAGCTGTGGTCGCCGCTGAGCATCGTGCTGGCCAACCTCGAACGCACCGGCACCGACGTCATCGTCGACGCCGGGCGGCTGGGCATGCGGCACGGCCCGATGCCGCTGCTGCGCTCCGCCGACGCCGTCCTGCTGGTCACGCGCACCACGCTGCCCGCCGTCAGCTCGGCGCGAGCCCGGGTGAACGTGCTGCGCGAAGACCTCGTCGAGCTGGGGCAGGGCGACGACACGCTGGCGATGCTGCTCATCGGCGAGGGCCAGCCGTACCGCGCCCGCGAGATCCACTCCGCCCTGGGCGTCCCGGTGCTGGCCTCCCTGGCGTGGGACCAGGCCGCGTCCGACTCCCTCAGCGTCGGGGCTCCGTACGGACGGCGATTCGCGGCGGCCCCGCTGTTCCGCAGCACGCGGGTCGTCATCGGCGCCGTGCACGAACTGGTCGACCGCCATCGCACCCGGCTGGCCCCGGCCGCGGAGTCCCTGATGGAGGAGCACACCTATGGCTGACCCCACGAACGCCGCGGCGAGCCTGGAGAACCTGCCGCTGTTCGCGGAGCCTGACAACGGCAACGGCAACGGCGACGAGTGGGGCGACACCCACCACTCGCTCAGCGGCCCGGGCCAGACGGACCTGCGCCGGTCGCTGCAGGCCCGGCTCGCCTCCGCCTCGGCGCAACGCGGCCGCGGCCCGCTGCCGAGCGGCGCGCACGCCCGCCGCGCCGACGACGACCTCACGGCGCTCGAGCGCAGCGGCGGCATCCTGCGCCCGACCAGCCGTGGCGGCGAGGTCGACTGGGGCCTGGTCCGCGCCTACCGCGAGCAGGCCGCCGACCAGCTGGCGCACGCGCTGCGCAGCCGCGAGGGCCTCGACGACGCCGGTCGGCGCGAGCTGGGCCGCAGCATCGTCGTCGAGCTGCTCGCCGACCACGCCGAGCGGGCGCTCACCAAGGGCCTGCCGATCATCACCCCGGACGAGCAGATCCAGCTGGCAGAGGCCATCATGGCCGCGCTGTTCGGGCTCGGCCGGCTGCAGCCGCTGGTCGACGACCCCGGCATCGAGAACATCGAGATCAACGGGCACGACAACGTGCACCTGATCTACGACGACGGCCGCATCGTCGACGGCCCGCCGGTGGCCGACAGCGACGAGGAACTGATCGAGACGCTGTCGTTCCTGGCCACCCGCACGGGCACCAACGAGCGGCCGTTCTCGCCGTCGAACCCGCGGCTGCACCTGCGGCTGCGTGACGGCTCGCGGCTGGCGGCCACCGCGTGGATCACGCCGCGGCCGGTCGCCGTCATCCGCAAGCACCGCCTCACCGACATCGGCATCAAGGAACTCGTCGACCTCGACATGCTCAGTCCGGCCGCGGCGGCGTTCCTCGCCACGGCCGTCCAGGCCCGCAAGAGCCTGGTCGTCTCCGGCGCGCAGGGTGCGGGCAAGACCACGCTGGTCCGGGCCCTGACGAACGAGCTGGACCCGATGGAGCGCATCGGCACCATCGAGACCGAGTACGAGCTCCATCTGCACGACATGCCCGAGCGGCACAAGCGCATCGTGGCGTGGGAGGCGCGACCGGGCAGCGGCGAGCGCGGGCCCGACGGCCGCGCCGTCGGCGAGATCACCCTCGACGACCTCGTCTTCGACTCGCTGCGGATGAACCTCTCGCGGCTCATCGTCGGCGAGGTGCGCGGCCGCGAGGTGCTGCCGATGTTCAAGGCCATGCAGTCCGGCGCCGGCTCGCTGTCGACGACGCACGCGCACTCCGCGCGGGCGGCGATCGAGCGCCTGGTCACCTGCGCCATGGAGGCTGGCCAGCACGTCACCGAGTCGTTCGCGTACCGGCAGATCGCCGAGCACATCGACCTCATCGTCCAGATCGAGCTGGTCGACAACAGCCACTCGGGCGGCAAGCGATCGCGCTACATCAGCGAGATCATCGCCATCGAGCCCGGCGAGCACGGCCTGCCCGCCGTCACCGACGTCTTCCAGCCCGGCCCCGACGGCCACGCCGTGCCCGGCACCCCGCCGATCTGGCTGGGCGACCTCGAGCGGGTCGGCTTCAACCCGCGGCTGCTCGACCACGGCGGTGTGCCGTGACGGCCTTCGCCGCGGCGTTCGCGGCCATCCTGGTGCTCGGCGGCATCCTCGTGATCGTGCTCGGGCTGATCCCGCAGCCGGTGCAGGCGCGTCCGGCCACGCCCGGCCAGCGGCTCAGGGCACGGTTCGTCAGCATGACCGGCGGCCGCAACGCGGCAGCCCGGCAGCTGCGCGTCCTGCTCGGCATCGGCATCGCCGGCGGCATGGTGGGCTGGCTGCTCACCGGCTGGCTGATTCTCGTGCTGCTGGTACCGGCCGCGCTGATCGGCCTGCCCGCACTGCTCGCCCCGCCGGCCACGGCCACCCCGGTCGCGAAGCTCGAGGCGATGGAGGAGTGGACGCGGTCGCTGGCCGGCGTGCTCACCGTCGGCGTCGGCCTCGAGCAAGCCATCACGGCCACCATGAAGTCGACCCCCGACGCGCTGCGGCCGGAGGTGACGACGCTGGTCGCGCGGCTGCGCGCCCGCTGGCCCACGGTGGCGGCGCTGCGCGCGTTCGCCGACGACCTCGACGACGCCACCGGCGACCTCATCGCGTCGTCGCTGATCCTCGGTGCGACGCGGCGCGGCGCCGGCCTGGCGGCGGTGCTGGAAGGGCTGGCGGCGACGGTGGCCCAGGACGTCCAGGTGCGCCGCAAGATCGAGGCCGACCGGTCGAAGCCGCGCACGACGGCCCGCATGGTCACCATCATCACGCTGGTCGTGCTCGCCTTCATGACGTTCAACAGCTCCTACATCGAGCCGTACGGCTCGGCCATCGGGCAGATCGTGCTGATCGTCCTGCTCAGCTGCTACGTGCTGTGCCTGCTGTGGATGCGGCAGATCACCCGGCCCCGGCCGCTGCCGCGGATCATGGGCTGGGACCTGCGCTCGTCCACCGGACCGACCCGGGCGGAGGCGCGATGATCTGGGAGCTGGGCATCCTCGCCGGCGCGCTGGCCGGGCTCGGGCTGGCGCTGGTGGTGCGCGAGCTGGTCCCGGCGCAGCCGCACCTGCGCGCGACGCTCGGCCGGCTGCACGACACCGGCACCGAGAGCACGCGCGCGCTGGAGCCGCAGGCCACCCAGTCGGGCTCGCTGTTCCAGGACCGCCTCGGCCGGTTCCTCGAACAACGACTGCCGACGCTGGTCGGCTTCCGGCTGCCGCGCCAGGAACTGGACCTCCTGCGCATCCCCGCCTACCGCTACTACGGCGAGAAGGCGCTGTGGGCGCTGCTCGGCCTGGCCTTCCCGGCCATCCTGACGCTGACGCTGGCCATCACCGGCGTCTCGCTGCCGTTCACGGTGCCCGCGTTCGTCGGACTGATCCTCGCCGTCGTCATGTGGTTCCTGCCCGACATCGAGACCCGGCAGAAGGCCAACAACGCCCGCGAGGAGTTCACCCGCGCACTCGGCGCCTACATCGACCTCGTCGCGCTGGAACGGGCCGGCGGCGCCGGTTCCACCCAGGCGCTCGAGAACGCCGCCGAGGTGGGCGACTCCTGGGTGTTCCAGCGGCTGCGCGAAGAGCTGGCCCGGGCCCGGTGGTCCGGCACGACGCCGTGGGAGGGCCTGCACACGCTCTCGGTCCAGCTCGGGCTCAGCGACCTCGACGACCTCGCCGACATCATGCGGCTGTCCGGCGAAGAGGGCGCCACGGTCTACGAGAGCCTGCGCGCCCGTGCCAGCGGGCTGCGCGACGCCATGCTGTCGGCCGAGCACGCCCGCGCCAATGCCGACAGCGAACGAATGGTCATGCCCGTCGCACTTCTGGGCGTGGTTTTCATGGCTCTACTCGCGGCTCCAACGGTGATGCGTATGCTCGAATGACTCTTTGTCCGTAATTTCCTCAGTCAGGAATTCCCCGGTCCTGACACGTCACAGAAGTCTCCCCGGACATGCCTACAGCTGTGACGGGTCGGGAACAGCCCGCACCCCCGAGAGGAACACGACAATGCTGCAACTCCAGACATGGATGACGGTCCTGTCCGCCGAGCTGCGCGAGCGCTACTCCGAGTTGACCGACCGCCGCCGCGAGCAGGGCGCCACGACGCTCGAGTACGTCGTCATCGCCGCCGCGGTCTTCGTCGCCGCCGTCGCCCTGGTGGGCATCATCATCGGCGTCATCAACCGCGAACAAGCGAAGATCCAGTAGGTCATGAGCCGCCGGCCACGTGACGGGCAGCGGCGTCGTACCCGGCGCCGTCTCCCCGGACGTCCCGAACGAGGCGCGGCGACGCTGGAGCTCGTGGTCCTGTTCCCGGTCGTCCTGCTGATCACCTTCGGCGTCATCGAGGGTGCGTTGTGGTATCACGCCCGCAACGTCGCGCTCGCCGCCGCCGAGGAAGGCGTGCGCGCAGCCACCGGCAACGGCGGGTCGCTCGCGTCCGGCGTCGCCGAGGCGCGCTCGTTCGCCGCCGAGGCGGGCGCCGACGGCGTGCTCAGCAGCGTCACCGTCAGCGGCGACGGTGGCGACGTCGAGGTCACCATCACCGTCCAGGGCTCGTCACAGAGCCTGTTCCCCGGCTGGTCCGGGCACCAGGTATCGCAGTCGGCCAGCGGTCCGGTCGAGCGCTTCACCGGGCCGGGCTGACATGGCCGCGCAGGCAGCACGCAGTGAGCGCGGCTCCGCCACCGTCGAACTGGCGGTGGTCGGGCCCGGCCTGCTGATGATCATCGCGTTGCTGGTGCTGGGCGGCCGGGTCACCATCGCCGGTGGCTCGGTCGAGCACGCCGCCGCCGAGGCCGCACGCACCGC
The DNA here is from genome assembly GCF_900106035.1 of Jiangella alba. Lineage (GTDB taxonomy): Bacteria > Actinomycetota > Actinomycetes > Jiangellales > Jiangellaceae > Jiangella > Jiangella alba. The sequence goes on along the minus strand of NZ_FNUC01000004.1, from coordinate 1,212,528 downwards.
GTCCATCGCCCGCACCGAGAGCGACGCGCTGCTGCAGGGCCGCAACGCCGCCGAGGCGTCGCTGCAGCGACAAGACCTCCGGTGCGTCGGCGGCCCGTCGGTGCAGATCGACACCAGCCAGTTCAGCCGCCCGCCGGGCGAGCCGGCCACGGTGTCGGCGACGGTCACCTGCCGCGTCCAGCTGTCCGACCTCGCCATCCCCGGCCTGCCCGGCTCGCGGGAGATCACCGAGACGGTCGAGAGCCCGCTCGACACCTACCGGATGCGCCGATGACGGCCCGGGCGCGGCGCTCCGACGCCGAGCAGGGCGCGGTCGCGATCTTCGCGGTCGTCATCGTCATGGCGTTGTTCCTGGCCATCGGGCTGGTCGTCGACGGCGGCGGGAAGATCCGGGCCATGCAGCGGGCCAACGCCATGGCCGCCGAGGCCGCCCGCACGGCGGCGCAGGCGGTCATCATCGACGGCAACGGCGCCGGGCACCCGACCATCGACTTCGCCCGGGCCTGCACCGCTGCCACCACCTATGTCACGGCGGCAGGCGGTCAGGCCACCGACTGCCGCCGCGTCAACGACACGACGGTTCAGGTCGACACCGCCGTCACCTACGACAACGTCTTCCTGTCGCTGATCGGGCCCCCGACGTCCCAAGCCACAGGCAGCGCGCAGGCTCGCCTCGCGCGTGGCGTCGGTACGGAACAGTGAGGAGTACCCCCGTGCCTCGAACCCATCGAACCGCCCGCCCCCGGCGCACGACCGCCTCGGTCCTGCGTGCTCTGGGAGCGCTGGCCGTCATCGTCGCGGTCCTGGTCGGCATCCCGCTCGCACTGATCGCCGTCGCCGGCAACCCGTTCCCGGGCTCCGTGCCCAGCTGGGACGACGTCACGTCGGCGCTCACCGAGCCCGACGACGGGTCGCTGTTCCTGCAGGCGCTGGTCGTCATCGGCTGGCTGGGCTGGCTCACGTTCGCCGCGGGCCTGCTGGTCGAGATCCCGGCCGCGCTGAGCGGCCGCAAGGCGCCGCGGCTGCCCGTCCTGCGCGTGCAGCAGCGCGCCGCCGCCGGCCTGGTCGCCGCCGTGGCCGCCGCGTTCGTCGTCGGGCCGGTGGGTGTGGCCACGGCCGCCGAGCCGGTGCAGCCGCCCGCACAGCAGCCGGCCCCGGTCACCACGGCGCAGACGCCGGCAGCGTCCGAGGTCGCGACGACAGAGGCGGCCCCCGACACCGACGCCCAGCCGGCCACGGTGCAGCGCACGCACACCGTCCAGCGGGGTGAGTCGCTGTGGCGCATCGCCGAGCAGGAACTCGGCGACGGCGCGCGCTGGCCGGAGATCGCCGAGCTCAACTACGGCGTCGAGCAGCCCGGCGGCCGCGCGCTCGACAACACGCACTGGATCGACCCCGGCTGGCAGCTGCTGCTGCCGCCCGAGCCCGCGCCGTCCGCCGTCACGGTCGCCGACACCGGCGCCGCCACGCACGTCGTGGCCGAGGGCGACACCCTGTGGGGCATCGCCGAGCAGCGGCTGGGCGACGGCGCACGGTATCCCGAGCTGGTCGAGGCCTCCCGCGACACCGTCCAGCCCGACGGCAGCAGGCTCACCGACCCCGACCTCATCCGGCCGGGCTGGACCATCACCGTCCCGGGCGCACCGGGTACGCCGCCAGTGGTCGGCGACCCCGTGTCGCGCGAGCCGGTCGAGCCGCCAGCACCGGAAGAGCCGGTGCAGCCGCCAGCACCGGAGCAGCCCCATGAGGAGGCGCCGGCCGAGGAGGCGCCCGTCGAGGAGCAGCCGCCGGTCGAGGAGCCGGTGCAGCCGCCGGCCGCCGAGCAGCCCGAAGACACCGAGCTGGGCGACTCCGCGACTCAGGCCGTCGGCGACGGCGTCGACGTCCCCATCCGCACCACGGCCGGCGTCGGCGCCCTGCTGGCCGCCGGGGTGCTCGCCTTCCTCGCCGCCCGCCGCCGCTCCCAGCAGCGCCGACGCGAGCCCGGCGAGCGCATCGCCATGCCCGCCGGCGCGGCCGCCGACACCGAGCGCGAGCTGCGCGGCGTCGCCGACCCGATGAGCGTCGAGGTGGTCGACGTCGCACTGCGCGGCCTGGCCGCCGACTGCGCCCAGCGCGGGGTGTCGCTGCCCCCGCTGCGCATCGCGCGGCTCACGTCCGAGCAGTTCGAGCTGTACCTCGCCGACGAAGCCGTGCTGCCGCCGCCGTTCGTCGCGACCGAGCAGGCCCACGTGTGGCTGCTGCCGGCCGCCGCCGGGCGCGCGTTCGACGCCGCCGCGCTGCGCGACGTGCCGGCGCCGTACCCGAGCCTGGTCACCGTCGGGCACGGCCCCGAGGACGGCCACCTGCTGCTCGACCTCGAGCGGCTCGGCACCCTCGCCGTCGTCGGCGACCGCGAGCCGTCCCGCGAGGTCATGGCCGCACTCGCCGTCGAGCTGGCCACCAGCCCGTGGGCCGACGACCTCCAGGTCACGCTGGTCGGCACCTGCCCCGAGCTGGCCAGTGGCCTCGACACCGGCCGCATCCGCTACCTGCCGTCGGTCGGCAGCCTGCTCACCGAGCTGAGCACGCGAGCCCGGCACGACCGCGTGGCCATGGCCGAGTCCGGCGCCTACTCGCTCGACGACGCACGCGCCCGCGGGGTCGCCGTCGCCGCGTGGACGCCCGAGATCGTGCTGCTCGGCGAGCCGCTCGGGCCCGACCAGGACGCCCAACTGGCCGAACTCGTGCAGTCGCTGCCGCGGGTGGCCGTCGCCGCCGTCACCAGCGGCCACGGCGCCGTGGGCCAGTGGTCGCTCGAGCTGACCGCCGGCGAGCCCGACACCGCCGTCCTGCAGCCGGTGGGCGTCGACGTCCAGCCGCAGCGGCTCGACCAGCACCAGTACCGTCAGATCCTCGAGCTGCTGGGCGTCACGACGCAGCCATCCCGGCCGTGGATCGACGCCGGTGGCCGCCCCGCCGACGAGCCCGAGCCGGGCGACGTCGGTCCCGGTCTGCTGGACAGCCTCGAGGCCGACTTCGACCGCCTGGCCGCGCCCGATGCGGCGTCCGAGCCGGTGGCGGACGAGCTGCCCGCGACGCCGGTCGCGGCGACGCCCCTGACGCCCGCGCCGCCCCGGGTGCCGGGCGACGGGCCCACCGTCCTGCTGCTCGGGCCGGTCGAGGTCGACGACGCCGAAGGGCCGGTCGAGCAGTCGAAGTACCGGCAGCTCACCGAGATCGCGGCGTTCATCGCGCTGCACCCCGGCCTCGGGCACGCCGCCCTCGACGACGCCATGTGGCCGGGCAGCCGGGTCACCCAGAACACCCGCAACACCGCCATCTCCAAGCTGCGGCGCTGGTTCGGCCGCGACACCCACGGCGACGACTACCTGCCGCGGGTCGACACCGGCTACCGGTTCCACCCCGGCGTCACCACCGACTGGGACGAGTGGCGCTCACTGGTCGGCGACGACCCCGCGCTGGCCGGTACGCAGCAGCTGGTCGCGGCGCTCGAGCTGGTCCGCGGCCAGCCGTTCACCGGCGTCAACCCGCGCCGCTACGGCTGGGCCGAGCACCTCAAGCAGGAGATGATCGCCGCCATCGTCGACACCGCCCACGAGCTCGCCCAGCGCGCCCTCCGCGGCGGCGACGCCCACCTCGCCCGCAAGGCGTCGACCATCGGCCTGCAGGTCGAGCCCGGCATGGAGCTGCTCTGGCGCGACCGCATCAAGGCCGAGCACCTGGCCGGCAACCGGCCCGGCATCGACGACGCCGTCGCCCGCATGACCGCCATCAGCGCCGACCTCGGCGACGACCTCGAGGTCGCCACCGTCCGGCTGATCGCCGAGCTCACCAGCCCGGCGCCGGAGCACTCCGGGGTGCCGGAGCGCCTCTAGCCGCAATAGCCTCGTGCAGGTGACCGCCGAGTCGGAGACCGATCCTTCCGTGGATGACGACGACTCGGCGGTCATGCGCGAGCTGACACCGGCCGAGCGCCGCGTGTTGGCCCCCACGCTCGAGGCCATGCGTGCCCTGCAGTCCACCATCAAGCTGTCCGAGCTCAGTGAGTTCCAGGCAACGACCGCGCGGCTCGTTCAGTTGGTCCGGCCGCCGATGCCGTTCACCGTGCTGGACCACGTCGGTGCCATCAACGTCCTGAAGGGCTTCGACCTCGGTGGCCTGACGAAGGCCGCCGGCATTGTGGCGAAGGCGGACTTCTGGTGGAACCGCCAGCTTTCCGAAGTCGTCGCCCAGATCGCCCGGACGCAGGCGACGTGGCTCATCCACCTTCCGCAGGTCGACATCGTGAGAGCGGCGTACCCGCCCAATCTCCGTTCGATCGAGGACCTCGGGCTCGCCGAACTGGAGCAGGTGATCCTGGTCGAAGGCATCCCGCTCTACGCCATACCGCGACCGGAGATCGCCGAGCAGCTCGTTCGCGCGGTGTCGGCGGCAAAGAGACGTGAGATCCTCGGCCGGCGCTGGCGTGCCATCGTGGCTGACTGCCGTGGTCACCTCGGAAGCTGCAGGTCAGGACCGGTTCAAACCCACGTTCGGTTTGCGGAACGGGCGCTGGACGCGACCGAATCCGGCCACCACGAGACGGCGCAGGCGCTCGCTGCCAACCTTCTCGACACGATTCTGGGTACGCATCTGGCCGAGGACCGGGCCGGACTACTGCCGAGCAAGAAGGTCACTACCCCCGAGCGATACGACAAGCTCGCCGTGCGTGAATGGCTGGCCTTCAGCCCGATCTGGGCGGCCTACCAGAGCTACTTCGCGGACAGAGGCGATCCCGTCCCGCGGACGTTCAACCGGCACGCGACGGCGCACAGCGTAGGCACGCTGCAGTTCTCCCGGCGCAATGCGGTCCAGGCGCTCATGCTCGTATGCAGCCTGCTCGGCTACCTCGACCACCGGTACGCCACCGCGGCGTAACGGCCGCCGTCAGCGGTTCTGGACCAGCGCCTGGATCTCGCCGACCGGGACGACGGTGCCGTTCCAGGGGCTCTCCAGGGTGTCGGGCACGCCCGGCAGGTTCACCTCGACGCCGCCCATGGTGAAGGTGACGTCGTAGACGAGGCGGGCCTGGGCGGCGAAGCCCGGGTGGCCGTCGATGTCCTGGGCGGTCTGCTCGTGCGACATCTCGAGGTAGACGTGCTCGCAGGCGGTCGAGCGGAGGTCGGGGTTGCAGTCGAAGGTATCGGATCCGTCGCCGGGGTCGATCTCGACGTGGCTGAGCGTGCCGGTGGCCTGCAGCGGGCCGGCCACACTGCCGATGATCTCGCCGTCGCCGAGGCCGTCGAGGAGGTACCGGGTGTCGGCGCCGACGTAGGTCAGGCCGGCCGGGCTGAAACTCATGGTGAACGGCGGCGTCTCGAGCCGGCCGAGCGCCTGCCAGCCGAGGCCCGGGAGGGCGCCCTCGTACGGCTCGATCCACCGCCAGCGCTCGTAGAGCTCTTCCTCACCAGGCACGCGGCACTGCACGAAGGTGAAGATGTGGTCGGGGCTCGGCCGGGTGTGCTCGGGCCACTTGTCCTCGGACAACGGCGACGGGATGTCGGCCCGGCAGGCCTTCGTGCCGAGGCAGAACTCGTCGTACGGCTCTTCGGTGAGGTCGCAGCGCGGGCCGTCGCCGCCGGTGCCGCCGTCCTCGCCGCTGTCGTCCTCGTCCGGGTCGGGGCACACGTTGACGTACTCGAAGACGCCGGGGCTGACCTCGAGCCACACATAGCAGGGGTCGGACGCGGGCTCGACGGCGCGCACGCCGGCCGCCTGACCGGGAACGATGCTGCCGAGCAGACCGACCAGCAGGACGGCGACCGCCGTCAGGACCTGGGACACGCGTCGGGGGGTCAGCATGTGATGGTCCCTCCAGGTTCGATCGGGTCACCGATGAGCCAGCCGCCCTCGGACTCGACGACCTCGTACACCACGGGATGCGGCGTCAACTGCTCCTCGGCGGGCGGGATGGTCTCACCGCTGGTGAGCTGCGGCGCCCACGCGGACTCGTCCATGCAGGCACTGACGACCCCGGACCGGTCGACCACCTGGACGTTGACATCGCTGATGACTGGCTCGCCGACGCGGACAATGCCCTGGTCGGCATAGCGCGACGCGATGCCGACGTTCAGCTCGGTGGTCTCGTCGGTGGCCAAGCCCTCGAACAGCGCGGCGGGATCGTCGGCCGCACCGCTCTGCGCCTCGACGACGGCCGCGATGAACTGCTCGAACGTCGTTCGAATCTGATCTTCCACCTGCGAAGCGGCGTCCTGCGTGACAGCAGCCGTGGGTGTGGGGGACGCGGGATCGCCGCTGCCGTCGTCGCCGCTGCATGCGACCACGACTGCGAAGCTCACCAAGCCGACCGTGAAGCGCCGGCCCGTCCGGGGAAACGAGCCGCTCATGCAGGGACAATAGCGATCAAGACATGACACCGGCAACAGGAACGTCATGAACGGCCGGTGTCATTTCCGCTGGCCGCGCCGGAAATCCGGTCCGACCGCGAGGCGGTTGCGAGCGCCCGCTGTGGGTAGAATCGGCGCGAGCTGTGGCGGAGGGTTGTGCGGGTTCCACGTGAAACGGGAACCGACGGAGCTGGTACGTCGTACAGCCCGATGTCAGAACCTCGGCCAGGGAAGGACCACCCCCGGATGACCTCGCTTCGCTACCAGTTGGGCGACACCGGTCCGGCGATCGCGGAGATCCGCTCCAAGCTCACGCAGCTCGGACTCCTCGACGACACCGCGCCCGGCCCCAGCACGTTCGACGAGGACGTCGCCCAGGCGGTACGCCAGTTCCAGCAGGAGCGCGGCCTCACGGCCACCGGCGTCGTCGACGCCACGACGTACCGGGTGCTCGACGAAGCCCGCTGGCGGCTCGGCGACCGCCTGCTGTCCTACGTGGTGGGCAATCCGCAGGCCGGCGACGACGTCATCGCGCTGCAGCGGCGGCTGTCCGAGCTGGGCTTCGACGTCGGCCGCGTCGACGGCGTGTTCGGCTCGCGCACCGGCGACGCCCTGCGCGAGTTCCAGCGCAACATCGGCCTGCCCGCCGACGGCACCTGCGGCCCCAGCACGTTCAAGTCGCTCGGCCGGCTGGCGCCCATCGTCACCGGCGGGCGGCCCGAGAGCCTGCGCGCCGTCGAGGCCCTGCGGCAGGCCGGCAAGCGGCTGCCGGGCAAGGTCGTCGTCATCGACCCTGGTCACGGCGGTCCCGACCGCGGACACCGCGCCAACGGTCTCGACGAGGCCGCCGTCGTCGAGGACCTCGCCGCCCGCATCGAGGGCCGGCTGACGGCCACCGGCGTCCAGACGTACCTCACCAGGGGCCCGGGCGCCGACGCGTCTCCGTCCGAAGCCGAGCGGGCGACGTTCGCCAACGACTCCGGCGCCAACCTGCTGATCTCGCTGCACGTCGACTCCCACCCGAACACCGACGCCGCCGGCGTGGCCACCTACTTCTACGGCAGCCGCGAGCCCGGCACCGCCAGCGCCATCGGCGAGCAGTTCGCCGGCCTGGTGCAGCGCGAGATCGTCGCCCGCACCGACCTCGTCGACTGCCGGGCGCACCCGAAGACGTGGGACCTGCTGCGGCACACCCGCATGGCCGCGGTCCGGGTCGAGTTGGGCTACATCACCAACGACGGCGACGCCGCCCGGCTGGCCGACCCCGACTTCCGCGACGTCGTGGCCGAGGCCATCGTGGTCGCCATCCAGCGCGTGTACCTGCCCTCGGGCGAGGACGCCGCCACCGGCGCGCTGCGGTTCCACGACCTCGCCACTGGATGACACGCCTGCTCACACTGCGGGATTGGATTCGCGTCACCACGTCGCGATGAGGCACAGTTGACCCTGTCTGTGTCGGTCCTGTCCCGGGAGGTGTGTACGTGAGCCAGCAGTCCAGCCCGCACCGGAAGACGACCGACGCAGCAGCCGCCACGGGCTCACGTCTCGACTCATACGTCGACCGCTACGCCACCCGCACGCACGGCATGACCGCTTCCGAGGTGCGGTCGCTGTTCGCGGTGGCGTCCCGGCCCGAGGTGGTGTCTCTGGCCGGCGGCATGCCGAACATCTCCGGGCTGCCGCTCGACGTCGTCGGCTCGCTGGTCAGCGACCTCGTCACCAAACGGGGCATGGCGGCGCTGCAGTACGGCTCCGGCCAGGGCGATCCCGCGCTGCGCGAGCAGATCTGCGACGTCATGCGTCCGGTCGGCATCGTGGCGCACCCCGACGACGTCACCGTCACGGTCGGCTCGCAGCAGGCGCTCGACCTCGTCACCCGCATCTTCATCGACCCAGGTGACGTCATCCTCGCCGAGGCGCCGTCCTACGTGGGCGCGCTGGGGACGTTCCGCTCCTACCAGGCGTCGGTCGTGCACGTCGAGATGGACGACAACGGCCTGGTGCCCGAGCGGCTGAGCGCGGCCATCGACGCCGTCCGCGCCGCGGGCAAGCGCATCAAGTTCCTGTACACCATCCCGAGCTACCACAACCCCGCCGGCGTCACCATGACGGCGGAACGGCGCACCCAGGTGCTCGAGATCTGCCGCCGGGCCGACGTCCTCATCATCGAGGACGACCCCTACGGGCTGCTCGGATTCGACGGCGAGGTGCCGCGGGCCATCCGGGCCGACGACGCCGAGCGGGTCATCTACCTGGGCTCGTTCTCCAAGACGTTCGCGCCGGGGCTGCGCGTCGGCTGGGCGCTCGCGCCGCACGCCGTCCGCGAGAAACTGGTGCTCGCGGCCGAGAACAGCGTGCTCTGCCCGCCGGCGTTCAGCCAGCTCACGGTGTCCGAGTACCTCGCCGGCCACGACTGGATGGCGCAGGTCAAGGACTTCCGCGAGACCTACCGCGAGCGCCGCGACGCCATGCTCGAGGCGCTCGACGACCTCATGCCGGCCGGCGCGCACTGGACCCAGCCGTCCGGTGGGTTCTACGTGTGGCTCACCCTGCCCGACGGCATCGACGCCAAGGCCATGCTGCCGCGCGCCGTCACCAACCGGGTCGCCTATGTGCCCGGCACCGCGTTCTTTGCCGACGGTTTCGGCTCGCGCTCCATGCGGCTGTCGTACTGTTACCCGACGCCCGAGCGCATCCGCGAGGGCGTGCGCCGGTTGGCGCAGGTCATCGAGCAGGAGATGGAACTGCGCGCCACGTTCGGGGCCTGGGGTGCCGCACAGCGGCCCGGCCTCGACGCACCGGCGCCAGACCAGAGTTGAGGGGTTTCGTTCCAGTATGAGCGATCTGGGCCGCGTTCTCGTTCTCGCCGGCGGTCTCTCGCACGAGCGCGACGTGTCACTGCGTTCGGGCCGGCGGGTGGCCGAGGCGTTGCGTGAGGTGGGCCTCGACGTCGAACAGCGCGACGCCGACGCCGACCTCCTCGCGTCGCTGCGCCGCGACGCGCCCGACGTCGTCTTCCCGCTGCTGCACGGCATTTCCGGCGAGGACGGCGCCATCCAGGAGGTGCTGTCGCTGGCCGGGCTGCCCTACGTCGGCTCGGCGCCGACGGCCTGCCGGCTGGCCTTCGACAAGCCGGTGGCCAAGGCCATCGTGCGACGGGTGGGCATCGCCACGCCGGGGTCGGCCGTGCTGTCGCAGTCGACCTTCCGCGAGCTGGGCGCCGGTGTGCTGCTCGACGCACTGGTGGCCCGGCTCGGGTTGCCGCTGGTCGTGAAGCCGGCCCGGGGCGGTTCGGCGCTGGGCACCACGGTGGTGCGCTCGGCCGACGAGCTGCCCGCGGCCATGGTCGAGTGCTTCGCGTACGGCGAGCGGGCGCTGATCGAGCGGTGGATCGACGGCACCGAGGTCGCGGTGTCCGTGGTCGACACCGGCGACGGCCCGACGGCGCTGCCGGCGGTCGAGATCGTCCCCGAGTCCGGCACGTACGACTACCACGCCCGCTACACGGCCGGCACCACCGAGTTCTTCGTCCCCGCCCGCCTCGACGACGCCGCGGCGACGGCCGTGGCCGAGGTGGCAGTGGCGGCGCACCAGACGCTCGGCCTCAGCGACCTGTCCCGCACCGACCTCATCGTCGACCACGACGGCGTCCCGTGGCTGCTGGACGTCAACGTCGCACCGGGCATGACCGAGACGTCGCTGCTGCCGCAGTCGGTGCAGGCGGCCGGGCTCGACCTCGGCGTACTGGCGCGGGAGCTGCTGGCCGTGGCCGTGGATCGGCACCGCCGCGCTTAGGCGTCCGGCCGGTGGGAGGGGACGCCGTCTCCGCCCGCCTCGCTCGTTCCTCGCTCGGACGCCCGCAGCCTACCCCTGACGGCGCCCCCTCCCACCGCCCTGGCTGAGCTGTCGGCCGCCGGCGCGCTACTCGGCTTCGTTGGCGTCGCGGACGGCCTTCACCATGCGGGGGTCGATGGTGCCCACGATGCGCTCGAGGTCGTCGATGCTGGCGAACTCGATGGTGACCTTGCCCTTGGAACGGCCGAGGTCGACCTTCACACGGGTGTCCAGCCGCTCGGAGAGCGCCGCCGCGATGTCGCCGAGCCGCGGCGCCACCGGACGGGAGGCGCGACGGGCCCGCGTCTTGGGCGTCTCGGCGTCGTCCAGCGACACGATCTCTTCGACGGAGCGGACGCTGAGGCCCTCGGCGACGATCCGCTGGGCCAGCCGTTCCTGAGCGGCGCCGTCGCCGAGGCCGAGCAGCGCCCGGGCGTGGCCGGCGGACAGGATGCCGGCGGCGACGCGGCGCTGCACCAGCGGCGGCAGCTTGAGCAGCCGCAGTGTGTTGGAGATCTGCGGCCGGCTGCGCTTGATGCGCACGGCGAGCTCGTCGTGCGTGCAGCCGAAGTCGTCGAGCAGCTGCTGGTAGGCGGCCGCCTCTTCCAGCGGGTTCAGCTGGCTGCGGTGCAGGTTCTCCAGCAGCGCATCGCGCAGCATGTCGTCGTCGCGCGTGGTGCGGACGATGGCCGGGATGGTCGGGAAGCCGGCCTCCTTGGTCGCCCGCCACCGCCGCTCTCCCATGACCAGCTCGTACCGGCCGGACTCCATCTGCCGGACGACGATCGGCTGCAGCAGACCGACCTCCTGGATGGACGACACCAGCTCGGCCAGGGCGTCCTCGTCGAAGACCTGCCGCGGCTGCCGGAGGTTCGGCACGATGGCGTCGACCGGGATCTCGGCGAACGTCGCGCCGTCGACCGGCAGCAGCTCGTCGTCGTCCGGCTCCGTTTCACGTGAAACGTGCGCCGTCGAGCCGTTGGACGCCGGGCCACCGCCCAGAACGAAGGCGTCGACCGGCGACTTACGCAGCGCGTCGCCACTCGCCGGCTCCCCCGTCGGGATCAGGGCGCCGAGACCGCGCCCCAACCCCCGCCTCTTCTCAGCCATGTGTCGTCTCCCCATGTGTACTGCCCGATGCTCCCCGCTCGGCGATCTCGCGCGCGGCTTCCAGATACGACAGCGCGCCACTGGAGGCGGCGTCGTACGTCATCACGGTCTGTCCGTAGCTCGGCGCCTCGCTGATGCGCACCGAGCGCGGGATCGCCGTCTTCAGCACGGTGTCGCCGAAGTGCCGGCGGACCTCGTCTGCCACCTGCGCGGCCAGTCGCGTGCGGCCGTCGTACATGGTGAGCAGGATCGTCGAGACCGCGAGGTCGCGGTTGAGGTGGGCCCGCACCATGTCGATGTTCTTGAGCAGCTGGCTCAGGCCCTCGAGCGCGTAGTACTCGCACTGGATGGGGATCAGCACTTCGTCGCCGCCGACGAGCGCGTTGACCGTGAGCAGGCCCAGGGACGGCGGGCAGTCGATGAAGACGTAGTCGTACTCGACGCCGGGCTCCTGCAGGTGCTGGTCGAGCGACTTCCGCATGCGCGACTCGCGCGCGACCATCGACACCAGCTCGATCTCGGCACCGGCGAGGTCGATGGTGGCGGGCACGCACCACAGGCCGTCGATCTCCTCGACCTTCTGCACGACCTCGCCGATCGGCGTCTCCTCGACCATGACGTCGTAGATGCTGGGGATCTCCGCGTGGTGGTCGATGCCGAGGGCGGTCGACGCGTTGCCCTGCGGGTCGAGGTCGATCACCAGGACGCGCAGGCCGCTGACGGCGAGTGCGGCGGCGAGGTTCACCGTGGTGGTGGTCTTGCCCACCCCACCCTTCTGGTTCGCGACGACCATGATGCGCGTCTGGTCGGGCTTCGGCATCGGCGCGGTGCGCCGGCCCACCGCCATCAGCGCGACGGCGGCCTCGCGGGCGATCGGGGTGTCCAGGTCGGCCAGCGAGCCGGACATCGCGAAGTCCGCGAGGTCGGCCGTCGAACGTACGTGGGTGCTCGCGGCCGGTTCGGCCGGTCGGTCGCCCGCATTCACCGAAATCTCACGCTCCAGGTTCGACGGTCCGCCCGTCGGATCAATGGTCCCACTGATGAGCGGCCAGCCGTTGGCCGACCGCCGTTCCCCCGTAGCGCTCTCGATTGCGACGACCCCACCGGCTACGGGCCACCCCAGGCCCGCCACGACGGTGGCATCGGTCATCTCTTCGTCCTCCGTAGTCGTGCACTGTGCTTCGGCGCCGTCCCC